>NZ_JAFMSY010000002.1 GCF_017916455.1 Nocardioides xinjiangensis
CATACCGAACCCGGAAGTTAAGCCTTTCAGCGCCGATGGTACTGCAACCGAGAGGTTGTGGGAGAGTAGGACGCCGCCGGACATACATTGTGGAAGTGGGGTCACCTTCGGGTGGCCCCACTTCTGCGTTTCCCGCGACCAGCCGCTGGTGGCCCATGGCCATCAGCCGTCCACAGGGCACCGTCTGCCGGCGTCCTCCCCAGGCGCCGGGCCGTCGCGGGCGCGGCTGTCGCACCCGACGACGAGGGTCGTCGCAGGAGGTGCACTGTGACGAAGACACAGGACAGCAGAGACGACGATGCCGACGTCGTCGCCAACGAGGTACGACTGGTGGGCCGGATCAGCGGCGAGCCGACGACGGTCGAGCTGCCGAGCGGCGACACGCTCGTGACGTTCCGGATCTCGGTGCCGCGTGGCGCCGCGGCGAAGGGATCGGCGGACCCGCGCGCAAGCGGGCCGGCCAGTGGTTCCGCGGCACGCAGGGTGGACTCGGTGCCTTGCACCGCCTGGGCCGCCCGGCTGCGTCGCAGCATCGCCACCTGGCGCGCGGGGGACCTGGTGGAGGTGACCGGCGCCGTGCGCTGTCGCTTCTACCAGGCGGCCGGAGCGACTCGCTCCCGCGTCGAGGTCGAGGCGACCGCCGCGAGGATCATGCGTCGTTCATCGGCCGCATCATGACGCCCAGGCTGGGCTTGGGCTGGAAGGACGTGGCCTTCTCTGGCAGCAGCCCGCCGGACTCGACGAGTGCGCGCACCTGCTCGAAGTCGGGGCTGGGCAGGAGCACCGCCGGCGCGGTGGGCGACGCAGCCTCGAGCGCCTCCTCGACGCTGTGGTGGTGCTGGATGCGGGTGACCGGCACGGCGAGACCGGCCAGGACCCGGTGATGGAGCCAGGACACGGCGGCCTCGCGCTCCAGCTCGAGCGGTTCCACCGTGCGCCAGGTGTCGCCGTCGGTGATCACCAGGTGCGTGCTGTCGAGCGCGTTCAACGCCTCGTGGCGGTCCTGCGCCGCCACGACCGCGCCAGCCCCCTCCGCCGCCGACGTCAGCTCGTCGACGGAGGTGCCGGGCAGCGTGCGGTGGATCGCGCCGAGGAAGAGCGGTGTGTCGCGCTGGTCGACCAGCATGGCGAGACCGGCGTCCCAGGCGGTGCCCGGGTGCTGCTGCTGCAGGCGCAGGTAGGCGGCGTAGCGGTGGTGCCCGTCGGCGAGCAGGCAGCGGGTCTGGGCCAGCAGGTCGCAGACCGTGGCGATCAGCGCGTCGTCGCGGATCGCCCAGATGCGCTGCCGCTGACCGGTGCGGTCGAGGAAGCGCCAGTCCGGCGCCGTGCGAGCCACCTGCGCGACGATGTCGCGGAGGCCCTGCGGTCCGTCGTGCACGAGCAGGATCGGCGCCGGGTTCAGCTCCATCTGGAGCATGCGGTCGGCGAGCTCGCCGGCCTGCTCCGGGTGGATCGCCTCGTGCGGCCACACCGCTCGGTCAGCGAGGGTCTCCGCGCGCGCCGACACCCGCAGCGCGCCGACGAGACCACGCACCGTCAGCCCGCCGGACGTGTACTCGTGCAGGTAGAGGGCAGGCGCGCTGTCCGCGCTCGCGAGGCCGCGCTCGATCCACTGCGTCAGCCGCGCGGCGACGTCGCGGTAGGGTCGCGCAAGGGCCCGGGCGGAAGCCGGGTCACCCACGCGCGCCGGAGCGAGCATCAGCGCGCGGAACGGGAGGAGCTCCAGCGGCTTCGCCACGTAGGGCGGCACGACGGTGGAGTCCATCGGAGCATCGTAGGGGGACGCTCGTCACGGTCCGGGAAGGGGTGGAGCATGCTCGAGGAGTCCACGACCCCTCTCGTGCAGGCGCACGACCTGGTCATGTTCGACCTCGACGGGGTCGTCTACGTCGGCGGTCACGCCGTCGACGGCGTGGGTGAGCGCATCGACCGCATCCGGCGCACCGGCCGGCACGTCGCGTTCGTGACCAACAACGCCTCGCGCACCCCTGCCCAGGTGGCGCGAAAGCTCCGCGGCGTGGGCGTCGAGGCGACGGCGAGCGACGTGGTGACGTCGGCGCAGGCCGCCGCCCGTCTGCTCGCCGAGCAGCACGGCGCAGGCGCGAGGGTGCTCGTGCTCGGCGGCGAAGGGCTGCGCGTCGCGCTAGTCGACGCGGGCCTCGAACCGGTCACGGACGCCGACGGTGCTGTCGCGGTGGCGAGCGGCTACGGCCCCGACGTCCGGTGGCGCGACATCATGCGGGTGGCGACGCTCGTGCGCAACGGGTTGCCCTACGTGGCCAGCAACGCAGACTTCACGGTTCCGACGCCCGACGGCCTCGCGCCGGGCCACGGTGTGCTCGTCCGGGCGATCACCGGCTTCGCCGGCGTCGCGGCCACGGTCGCCGGCAAGCCGGAGCGGCCCCTCATGGAGGAGACGGTCCGGCGCGTCGGCGGCGAGCGGCCGATCATGGTCGGCGACCGCCTCGACACCGACATCCAGGGCGCGCACGCGGTCGGGATCCCGTCGCTGCTCGTGCTCACCGGAGTGACGTGGCTGGAGGAGCTCGCCGCGGCCGCTCCCGGGCTGAGGCCGACCCACCTGTCGCCGACGCTCGAGGGGCTCTTCGAGCCGCACCCGGTCCCCACGGTCGTCGACCGCGACGTCCGGCTCGGTGGGTGGAACGGAAGGGTCGAGACGGGCCGCCTCCACGTCACCGGTGACGGCGACGACGCCGACTGGTGGCGGGTCGCGGTGACCGCGTGCTGGCTGCACCTCGACGCCACCGGGACGCCGGCCGACGTCTCCGACACGACTCCGCCCGCACCGGTGCGGACGCTGGGCGCCGAGTAGGCTCGCCGCCATGGACGACCGCGACGAGTCGACGTACGCCGAGGGGGCGGGCCCTGTCGGTTCCGGGGGCGCTGCCGCCGCCGGTGCGGGCGCGGCCGACACCGTGGGCGGCTCCGGTCCCCGTCCGGTCGACCACGAGCCCACGGGCGTCGAGGCGGTGGACCGGGTGCTCGCCGAGGTCTCGTCCGTCGTGGACGCGCCGGTCGGCGACCACGTCGCGGTGTTCGAGCGGGCCCACGAGGAGCTGCGGCGCGCGCTCGACGCCCGCCCCGACGCGGCGCGCCCGGGGTCGGGCGCCGACCAGGACGCCTGAGCCGTCGTGCCGCCGAGACGACTGCGCCTGGACCAGGAGCTCGTCCGTCGTGGCCTCGCGCGCTCGCGCGAGCACGCCAGCGAGCTGGTGGCGGCCGGCAGGGTGAGCGTCTCGGGCGCACCGGCGACCAAGCCGGCGACCGGGGTCACGACCGATGTGGCCATCGTGGTGCGCGAGGACCCGACGACGGTGGACTACGTGTCGCGCGGCGGGCACAAGCTCGCCGGCGCCCTCGAGGCCTTCGCCGCCCACGGCCTGCGCGTCGAGGGCAAGCGCTGCCTCGATGCCGGCGCGTCGACGGGCGGGTTCACCGATGTGCTGCTGCGGGCCGGTGCGCGCGAGGTCGTCGCCGTCGACGTCGGCTACGGACAGCTCGCATGGTCGCTGCAGAGCGACGACCGGGTGCAGGTGCACGACCGGACCAACATCCGCGAGCTCACCCTCGACGTCGTGGGGGAGCCCGTGGACCTGGTGGTCGGCGACCTCTCGTTCATCTCCCTTGCCCTGGTGCTCGACCCCCTGCTGTCCTTGACCCGTCCCGACGGCGAGCTGGCGCTGATGGTGAAGCCGCAGTTCGAGGTCGGCAAGGACCGGGTCGGGAAGGGCGGTGTCGTGCGCGACCTGGGCCTGCGCGCCGAGGCCGTCACGACGGTGGCCGAGCTCGCCGCCCAGCGCGGGTGGGGCGCGGTGGCGGTGACGGTGAGCCCGCTCCCGGGACCCTCCGGCAACGTGGAGTTCTTCCTGCTGCTGCGCCGCGGCCCGGCGCACATCGGGGCGGCAGACGTGCGCGCCGAGGTCGAGCGCGCCGCCTCGCTGGGGGTGGCGGGTGAGAGGGTGGAGCAGTGACCACCCAGAGCCCCCCGCGGCGCGTCCTCGTGCTCGCGCACACCGGTCGGACGGACGCACGTGACGTCGCGCGGGCCTGCGTGCAGGCACTCACCACCCAAGGCATCGCCGTCCGGCTGCTCGAGGACGAGGCGGCCGACCTCGGCCTCGAGCCGTGCGACGGGCTCCTGGAGGTCACGCGGCACGACGACGCCCCCGGGGAGGGTTGCGAGCTGGTGCTGGTCATCGGCGGCGACGGGTCGATCCTGCGGGCCGCGGAGCTGACGCGCGAGACCAGCACCCCGTTGCTGGGCGTGAACCTGGGCCACGTCGGGTTCCTGGCCGAGGCCGAGCAGGACCACGTGGACTCCACGATCAGCTCGATCGTCGACCGCGACTACACCGCCGAGGACCGGCTGACCCTGGACGTGCGGGTGCTGGTCGGCAACGACGAGAAGTTCGCGACCTTCGCGCTCAACGAGGCGAGCGTGGAGAAGGCCGCCCGCGAGCGGATGCTCGAGGTGGTCGTGGAGGTCGACGGCCGTCCGCTCTCGAGGTGGGGCTGCGACGGCGTCGTGTGCGCGACCCCGACGGGCTCGACCGCCTACAACTTCAGTGCCGGCGGACCGGTCGTGTGGCCCGAGGTCGAGGCGCTGCTGATGGTGCCGCTGAGTGCGCACGCGCTGTTCGCGCGGCCGATGGTGGTGGCCCCGACCTCGGTGCTCGCCGTCGAGGTGCTGTCCAACACCGAGGGGTCCGGCGTGCTCTGGTGCGACGGCCGCCGTACGGTCGACCTCCCGCCCGGCGCGCGCATCGAGGTGCGCCGCGGGGCCCGTCCGGTGCGGCTCGCGCGCCTGCAGCAGGCGCCGTTCACCGACCGCCTGGTCGCGAAGTTCGACCTGCCGGTCGAGGGCTGGCGGGGCGCCGCCGAGCGCCGGCGCCGCGACGGAGGGGAGAGCGATGCTTGAGGAGCTGCGCATCAGCCAGCTCGGCGTCATCGAGTCGTCCACGCTGGAGCTCGGGCCCGGTCTCACGGTCATCACCGGCGAGACCGGCGCGGGCAAGACGATGGTCGTCACCGCGTTGGGCCTGTTGCTCGGCGGCCGGGCCGACTCGGGTGCCGTGCGCTCGGGCGCCCGGCAGGCGCGGGTCGAGGGCGTGGTGGCGACCGGCTCCCTCACCGGGTTCCGGGAGGCGGTCGAGCAGGTTGGGGGCGAGGTCGAGGACGGCGGCGTCGTGCTGGCGCGCAACGTGGCGGCGCAGGGCCGCTCGCGCGCGTGGGTCGGTGGGGCGTCGGTGCCGGTGACCACGCTGGCCGAGGTGGCCGAGCCGCTGGTGGCGGTGCACGGCCAGTCGGACCAGCACCGGCTGCTCAGGCCCGGGGCGCAGCGCGCCGCCCTGGACCGCTTCGGTGGCGCGGCGCTCGCCGAGACGGCGGCGGCCTACGGCCACCGGTGGGCCGAGCTGGCCGCGACCGAGCGCACGCTCGCCGAGGTCGTGGGCTCGGCGCGCGAGCGGGCGCGCGAGGCCGACCAGCTCAGGTTCGGGCTCGGCGAGGTCGAGGCGGTCGACCCGCGACCGGGCGAGGACGCCGAGCTCGCCGCGGAGGAGACCCGGCTCGGGTTCGCCGACACGCTCCGCACCGCCGCCGAGACCGCGCGCGAGGCCCTGTCGAGCGAGGACGGCTCGACCGACGCGCTGGGCACCACCAGTGCCGCCCGCCAGGCCCTCGACGGCGTGCGCGAGCACGACGCCGCGGCCGGCGAGCTCGCCGACCGGCTCGCCGAGCTCGGCCACCTGCTGGTCGACGTGGCCGGCGACGTGGCCTCCTACGCCGCCTCGCTGGAGACCGACCCGGCCCGCCTGGCGGCCGTGTCGGAGCGGCGGGCGGCGCTCACCGCGCTGACCCGGAAGTACGGCGAGACGATCGACGAGGTGCTGGCCTGGGCCGAGGAGGGCGCCAAGCGTCTGCTCGACCTCGAGGACACCGACGGCCGGATCAGCGAGCTCCAGGCGCGGCGCGACCGGCTGCGGGCCGAGCTGGGTGACCTGGCGTCGACCTTGTCGCGGCAGCGCGCCGCAGCCGCGGAGCGGCTCGGCGCAGCCGTCAGCGACGAGCTCACCTCGCTCGCGATGCCCCATGCCGTCGTCACGGTCGCGGTGACCCAGCAGGAGACCCCCGCCCCGGAGGTGCCGGCGGGTCCGCAGCTGCTCGTCGACGGCCGCTGGGTCCGGGCCAGCGCGCACGGCGTCGACGACGTGGAGCTCCTCCTCGCCGCCAACACGGGCGCCGACCCGCGGCCGCTGCACAAGGGCGCGTCGGGCGGCGAGCTCTCGCGGGTGATGCTCGCGCTCGAGGTGTCGCTGGCCGAGACCGGGTCGGTGCCGACGTTCGTGTTCGACGAGGTCGACGCCGGTGTCGGCGGCAGGGCGGCGATCGAGGTCGGCCGGCGGCTGGCCGCGCTGGCCCGTACCTCCCAGGTCCTGGTCGTGACCCATCTGCCGCAGGTCGCGGCGTACGCCGACCGCCACGTCGTGGTCCACAAGGCGAGCGACGGTTCGGTGACCACCTCCGGGCTGGTCGCCCTGTCCGAGGAGGACCGCGAGCGCGAGCTGTCGCGGATGCTCGCCGGCGTCGAGGACTCCGACAGCGCCCGGGCGCACGCCCGGGAGCTGCTCGACGCCGCCGCGCCCGAGCGGGCGTGCCTCCCCGAGGGGCGGGGTCGCGGCTGAGACCATGGCGCGGTCATGAAGTTCGCAGTCCGCTCCCGCCCAGCCCCCGGCCGCCCCGGCGTCCAGGGCCCCGCCCGGATCCACCGCCGCACGGCCAGCGTCCTCGGTCGTGTGCGCGCCGGTGACGTCGCGGTCCTCGACCACCTCGACATGGACCGCGACACCGCCCAGGCGCTCGTCGACGCCGGCGTCGTCGCGGTGGTCAACGCCGGCCCGATGATCTCGGGCCGGTACCCCAACCTGGGGCCACGACTCCTCGTCGACGCGGGTGTCGTCGTCGTCGACAGCGCCGGCCCCGAGATCTTCGACCGGGTCAAGGACGGCACCCGCCTCCGCATCGACGGGGGAGTGGTGCACGCGGGGGACACGCTGGTCGCGCCAGCCCGCGAGCTCACACCCGACCTGGTCCGCTCCGAGATGGACAAGGCGCGCTCCGGCCTCGCCGCCCAGCTCGAGAGCTTCACCCACAACAGCACCGAGTTCCTCCGGCGCGAGCAGGACCTGCTGCTGCACGGGCACGGGGTGCCGCAGACCGCCACCGAGATGGCCGGGCGACCGGTCGTCGTGGCGGTGCGCTCCCACGGCTGGGAGCAGGAGCTGCGCGGCATCAAGGCGTTCGTCCGCGAGCAGCGTCCGGTGCTCGTCGGCGTCGACCGGGGAGCCGACGCCCTCGCCGGCGCCGGGCACCGGCCCGACGTGGTCGTCGTGACCGGGGGCACCGACGACCTGCCGGCCGCGTCGGTGCTGCGCAAGGCACGCGACGTGGTCGTCCTCGTCGAGCGCGGCGCCCCCCGCAGCGCCACCGAGCAGTTCGAGCGGCTCGGCATCCGTCCCCTGCGCTTCGAGACCACCGCGACCACCGAGGACGCCGCCCTGCTGCTCGCCTCGGCGCGCGAGGCGTCCCTGATCGTCGGCGTCGGGATGCACGCGACCCTCCACGAGTTCCTCGACCGACGCCGCGCCGGCCTCGCCAGCACGTTCCTGACCCGCCTCAAGCTCGGCCCCGACCTCGTCGACGCCGCCGCCGTGCCGCGCCTGTACGACGGCGCGGTGCGCCCGCGCCACCTGGCCGGCGCGCTCGCGGCGGGCGTGCTCACCCTTGCGGCGGCCGTCAGCGTGACCCCGGCCGGCCAGCAGTGGGTCGACGAGGCCTCGCCGGCCGTCACCCGCACCACGTCCGACCTGATCGACAACGTCCGAGGAATCCTCCCGTGATCACCCTGCGCCACCACGTCCTGACCATCGTCGCCGTCTTCCTCGCGCTGGCCGCCGGGATCGTGCTCGGCGGCGGTCCGCTCTCCGACGTCGGAGCGACGGTCGCGACCTCCCGGAGCGACACCGACGCTCCGCCCGCCGAGGACCGCTCGGGCACCGACTACACCGAGAGCTTCGTCTCCACCCTCGGCCCGTCGGTCGTCGCGGACCGGCTCGCCGAGCGCTCCGTCGCCCTCGTGACGGTCCCCGGCGCCGACGAGCAGGTCGTCACGGCGCTCGCCGGGCAGGTCGAGGCCGCAGGCGGGACCGTCAGCGCTCGCTACGACCTCACCGAGGACATCGTGGACCCCGGCCAGAAGTCGCTGGTCGACACGCTCGGCAGCCAGCTGCTCACCCAGCAGGCCGACGGCGACGTCGCCCCCGACGCGTCGACGTACGACCGGGTCGGGCAGCTGCTCGGCCTCGCGATCGCCACGAAGGAGCCCGAGGGCCAGGAGGTCAACGGCAAGGCCCGCGCCGTGCTCGACGCGGTCACCGGCGCCGGCCTGGTCGAGGGGCCCGACGAGGTCCCGCAGCGCTCGCCGCTCGTGCTGGTGGTCCTCGGGACGGACGCCGGTGACGAGGGGTCCGACGCGATCCTCGCCGGACTCGCCCAGGGTCTGGGCGCCCAGGCCCTCGGGGTGGTCGTCGCCGGGACGACCCAGGACGGCCGGTCCGGGCAGCTGACCCGCTTCCGGGCCGACCCGGCCACCGCGGGGGTGGCCACCCTCGACGGCGTCGACACCGTGGCCGGCCGGATCGCCACGACGCTCCTCCTGCAGCGCTCGCTCAGCACCCAGGGCGGCGCCTTCGGTGCGGCGGGTGCCGACGGACCCGTCCCCCTCGGGTAGGATCGAAGTCCGTGAAGAGCCGTACGCCGACCAAGCACGTATTCGTGACCGGGGGCGTCGCCTCCTCCCTCGGCAAGGGGCTCACCGCCTCCAGCCTGGGCAACCTGCTGAAGGCGCGCGGACTGCGCGTGACCATGCAGAAGCTGGATCCCTACCTCAACGTGGATCCCGGCACGATGAACCCGTTCCAGCACGGCGAGGTCTTCGTGACCAACGACGGCGCGGAGACCGACCTCGACATCGGTCACTACGAGCGGTTCCTCGACACCGACCTCAACCAGGTCGCCAACGTCACCACCGGTCAGGTGTACTCCCGGGTGATCGCCAAGGAGCGGCGGGGCGACTACCTCGGGGACACCGTGCAGGTGATCCCGCACATCACCAACGAGATCAAGGACCGCATCCTCGCGATGGGCGGGCCCGACATCGACGTGGTGATCACCGAGGTCGGCGGGACGGTCGGCGACATCGAGTCGCTGCCGTTCCTCGAGGCGGCGCGGCAGACCCGCCACGAGATCGGCCGGGACAACTGCTTCTTCATCCACGTCTCGCTGGTGCCCTACATCGGCCCGTCCGGTGAGCTGAAGACCAAGCCCACGCAGCACTCCGTCGCCGCGCTCCGCTCGATCGGCATCCAGCCCGACGCGATCGTGTGCCGTGCGGACCGCGAGCTGCCCGAGGGCATCAAGCGCAAGATCGCGCTGATGTGCGACGTCGACGACGAGGCGGTCGTCACCGCCGCGGACGCCCCGTCGATCTACGACATCCCCAAGGTGCTGCACCGCGAGGGCCTCGACGCCTACGTGGTGCGCCGCCTCGACCTGCCGTTCCGCGACGTCGACTGGACCGACTGGGACGACCTGCTCCGCCGCGTGCACCACCCCACCGAGGACGTCACGGTCGCGCTGGTCGGCAAGTACATCGACCTGCCCGACGCCTACCTCTCCGTCAGCGAGGCGCTGCGCGCGGGCGGCTTCGCCCACGACGCCAAGGTCCACATCCGCTGGGTCGCCTCCGACGAGTGCCAGACCGAGGCGGGCGCGGCCAGGCACCTCTCGGACGTCGACGCGGTGCTGGTGCCCGGCGGCTTCGGGGTGCGCGGCATCGAGGGCAAGCTCGGCGCCCTGCACTACACCCGCACGCACGGCATCCCGACGCTCGGGCTGTGCCTGGGGCTGCAGTGCATGGTGATCGAGTACGCCCGCAACGTCGCCGGGCTGACGAAGGCGGGGTCGACCGAGTTCGACCCCGACACCGTCGAGCCGGTCATCGCCACGATCGAGGAGCAGAAGAAGTACGTCGAGGGCGCGGGCGACCTGGGCGGCACGATGCGGCTGGGCCTGCAGAAGGCCGACCTCGCCGAGGGCAGCGTGGTGCGGGCGACGTACGGCGCGGCCACCATCGAGGAACGGCACCGCCACCGCTACGAGTTCAACGACGCCTACCGCGAGACGCTCGCCCGGGCGGGCCTGGTGTTCTCCGGCGTCAACCCCGAGCTGGGGCTGGTGGAGTTCGTCGAGCTGCCGGCCGACGTGCACCCCTACTACGTCGCCACGCAGGCCCACCCCGAGCTCCGCTCGCGCCCGACCCGACCGCACCCGCTGTTCGCCGGTCTCGTCGGTGCCGCCATCGAGCGGCAGCGCTCCGAGCGCTTCCCTCTCGACGAGTCGGGGCTGCGCCGCCGCGACGACGCCGCCGAGGACTGACGTCCCCGGCTTAGGACCTGGGTCGGAGCCGGGTCAGAGCCGGCGCGCCCTGAGGATGCGGCCGAGCACGAACGAGTTCGACCGCAGCTGGTTGCGCGCGTAGGCCATGAGCCGGGTGTCCTCGGCGGCTGCCTCGGCGGCGGCGAGGAAGTCCTCGTCGCCGGCACCGAGCGGGTACATCGCCCGGATGGTCAGGCCCTGGTTGAGCAGGCCGCCCTTGAGCGTGTGCAGCTCCTCGAGGTAGCGGTGCGCGAACGGCGCGAGCAGCTCGGCCTGGCGCGGGCGCCAGAACGTCGAGCCGAGCACGAGCGTCTCGCGGCTGGCGGGCACGGCGTAGTCGACGAAGAACGCCCGCCACACCTCCTCCTTGGCCTCCACGCTCGGGTGCGCCGCGAGGACCGCCAGGCGGCGCATGCCGGCGTCGGGATCGGGGTCGGACTCGAGCAGCCGAGCCACCGCGTCCTCGTCGTAGTCACCGAGCTCGGAGCGCCGCACGGCCATCCGCCACGCGAGGTCGAGGTCGGTCGCCTGCTCCGCAGCGGCCTCGAGCACCGACCAGTGCGCCTCGGTGGACGCCGACGCGGCGAGCGTGCGCAGCGCGGCCTGCTTGGCGTCGGTCAGCTCCACGAGCCCGACGACGGCGTCAGCCAGGGTGCTGAGCAGGCCGGGGGACTCCGGGGCGGGCGCCCAGCGGTCCGCGACCTGCAGGGCCTGCGCGAGGAACGGCTCGACGAGCGCGGGGCTGGTCTCGGTGGACAGCGCACGGGTGAGCGAGGCGGCGACGTCGCGCGGCGCCACGTCGCCGAGCAGCAGGAGCTGCCCCGCCGTGGCCGCGACGAGCGCCCGGTCGAGCGGGTCCGCCAGCTGCTGCACCCGCTCGAGCATCGCGGTCAGCGACGCGGGATCGGGCTTCACCGCGGCGAAGGTGTGGTCGCCGGCGTTCACCAGGCGAAGCCCCCCGGCGGGCAGGTCGACCGGGGTCCGCCGGCCCGCGACCTCGTGCGACGTGCGGCCCACGGGGACGAGGTCCTCGCCGGAGGTGTCGAACACGGCGACGTCGAGCCGGTGCGGGCGCGGCTCCTGGTCGTCGGCGGGCTCCACCACGAGCTCGTCGCCCACCAGCGAGATGACGTCGGTGCCCGCCTCGTCGAGCCACGCCCTCGTCCACGCGGACAGGTCGCGGCCGGCCGCGCGGGAGTAGCAGTCCATGAGGTCGTCGAGCCGGGTGTTGGCGTAGGCGTAGCGGCTGAAGTAGTCACGCAGGCCCTCCACGAAGGCCTCCTCGCCGATGTAGGCGACGAGCTGGTGCAGGACGCTCTGGCCCTTGACGTAGGTGATCGCGTCGAAGTTGGACATCGCGGCCGACACGTCCGGGACGTCGCTGCGGATGGGGTGCCGCGCCGGGCTCATGTCCATCTCGTACGCGGTGCGCTTGGACGCGGCGAGGAACGTCGCCCACTGCTCGGTGAACTCGGTCGCGCGGGCCATGCCCCAGTTGGCCGCCCACGACGCGAAGGCCTCGTTGAGCCAGAGGTCGTCCCACCACTGCATCGTCACCAGGTCGCCGAACCACATGTGGGCCATCTCGTGCAGGACGAACTCGGCGCGCACCGCACGCTGGGCGTGCGTCGGGGGAGTGCGGAACAGCTGGCCGTCGCCGTAGGTCACGCACCCCCAGTTCTCCATCGCACCGCCGAGGTTGGGCACGAAGACCTGGTCGTAGCGCTCCTGGGGGAACGGGAAGCCGAAGCGCTCCCCGAAGAAGGCCAGGCCCTGCCGGGTCAGCGTCACGAGCTCGTCGACGTCGCGTTCCAGCACGGGCGCGAGCGACTGGCGGCAGTAGAACCCGAGGTCGTGGCCGTCGTGCCGTCGGCGCACCTCGTGGAAGGGACCGGCGTTGACCACGACGACGTACGTCGACAGGCGGGGGGTGTCGGGGAAGGTCCACACCCGCGCGTCGGCCGCGTCGGCGTCCTCGACCGACTCCGGCGCGCCGTTGGAGGTCACCAGCCACGACGAGGGGGCGGTGACGACGAAGCGGTGCGGCGCCTTGAGGTCGGGCTGGTCGAAGCACGCCCACACGCGCCGTGCCTCGTCGGGCTCGAGGCTGGTCCACACGTAGACCAGCTTGTCGGTGGGGTCGACCGTGCGGAGGATGCCCTCACCGGTGCCGGTGTTGGTGGTGCTGGCCTCGACGACCAGGACGTTGTCGGCCGACAGCGGGGGCAGCGGCAGGCGGCCGTCGGCGGCCGCGGAGACGTCGACCGGCTGACCATTGAGCGTCGCGCTCCTGACGTCCATGGCGACGTCGACGAAGGTCGTGGCGCCGGGCTCGGAGCAGGTGAAGGCGATCGTGCTCACCGACGACCACACCTCGTCCTCGAGCAGGCCGGTCATGTCGACGGCGATGTCGTAGCGCTGGACCTCGAGGAGCGAGGACCGCGCGGCGGCTTCGGACTTGGTGAGGGTCGACAACGTCATAGGGGCGACCGTACTCATCGTGTCCATTCGCTAGCGTTCGAGGCATGCCCGATGCGCACGAGGACCGCCCCGCCGCACCGATCGCCGACCGGCCGATGTCGTGGCCGGTCGTGTCCAGCCGCGACCTGCACCGCGACGACTGGGTCGTCGCCCTCCGGGAGGACCGGATCACCCGCCCCGGGCACTCCGAGCAGTTCACCCGGCTCAGCCTCGAGCACCCCGGCGCCGTCGTCGTCCTGGCGGTCGACGAGGAGGAGCGGGTGGTCTGCCTGCGGCAGTACCGCCACACCACCCAGCACGAGTTCGTCGAGCTCCCCGCCGGGCTGCGCGACGCCGGGGACGAGCCGGCCGTGGAGACGGCGAAGCGCGAGCTGCGCGAGGAGGTCGAGCTCGAGGCCGCGCACTGGCGGCCGCTGCTGAGCACGTACGCCAGTGCCGGGATCACCGACGAGGTCCACGAGATCTTCCTCGCCCGTGGCCTCACCCACGCGCCGCGCGGGGACTTCGAGATGCGCCACGAGGAGGCCGAGATGGAGCACTTCTGGGTGCCCATGGCCGACCTGCTCGACGCCGTGCTGGAGGGCCGGGTGCGGCAGGGTCCGCTGGTGCAGGCGGTGCTCGCCTACGAGGTGCACCGGCAGCGCGGCACCCTGGAGGCGGGGTAGGCGCCGCCGGGAGTAGTCTCGCTCCCGCTGTGAGGCGAGCCACACCGTGGTGGCCCCCTGACCCCTGAGGAGCAAGGCATGAAGGTCGGCGTACCCAAGGAAGTCAAGAACCGCGAGTACCGCGTGGCCCTGACCCCCATCGGCGTGCACGAGCTGGTCCAGCACGGTCACGAGGTGTTCGTGCAGGCGACGGCGGGCGCCGGCTCGCTCATCCCCGACGAGGAGTACGTCGCCGCGGGCGCCACGATGCTCGACACGGCCGACGACGTGTGGGGCACCGCCGACATGGTGCTGAAGGTCAAGGAGCCGATCGCCGAGGAGTACGACCGGATGCGGGAGGGCCAGACCCTCTTCACCTACCTCCACCTCGCCGCCGACAAGCCGCTGACCGAGGAGCTGATGGCGCGCAAGGTCACCGCCATCGCGTACGAGACCGTGCAGCTGCCCTCGGGCGGGCTGCCGCTGCTCTACCCGATGTCGGAGGTCGCCGGCTGCCTCGCGCCCCAGGTCGGCGCCCACGCCCTGCTCAAGGCCAACGGCGGCCGCGGCGTGCTGATGGGCGGCGTCGGCGGGGTCGCCAACGCCAAGGTCGTCATCATCGGAGCCGGTGTGTCGGGCCAGAACGCCGCCAACATCGCCCTCGGCATGGGCGCCGACGTGACCCTGCTCGACACCGACCTCGACAAGCTGCGCATGTCGTTCTGGCGCTACAACAACCGGGTGCACGGCCTGGCGTCGTCGAAGCTCGCCATCGAGCAGCAGGTCATGGAGGCCGACATGGTGATCGGCGCGGTGCTGATCCCGGGCGCGGCCGCGCCGAAGCTGGTCAGCAACGACCTCGTGTCGCGGATGAAGCCGGGCTCGGTGCTCGTCGACATCGCGATCGACCAGGGCGGCTGCTTCGAGGACTCCCACGCCACCACCCACGACGACCCGACCTACGAGGTCCACGACTCGGTGTTCTACTGCGTGGCCAACATGCCCGGGGCGGTGCCCAACACCTCGACGTACGCGCTCACGAACGCGACGCTGCCCTATGCCGTGGCGCTGGCCGACAAGGGCTGGGAGCAGGCGCTGCGCGACGACAGGAGCCTCGCGCTCGGCCTCAACACCCACGCGGGACAGCTGACCAACGCTCCCGTCGGCGAGGCGGTCGGCATCGAGTCGGTGGGCCTCGACACCGTCCTGGGCTGAGCGCCGGATGACCTCGGGGGTGGCGCTGGGCCGGGCCGTGCGCACGTACCTCGACCACCTCGCGGTCGAGCGCGGCCTCGCTGCCAACACGCTCAGCTCCTACACCCGTGACCTCGGCCGCTACGCCGAGTTCCTGGCCTCCCAGGGGATCGACGACCTCGACGCGGTCAGCGAGGCGACGGTGGCGGCCTTCCTCGTGAGCCTGCGAGAGGGCGGCGAGGCACACCCGCCGCTGAGCGCGACGTCGGCCGCGCGGACGGTCGTGGCCGTACGAGGCTTCCACAAGTTCGCCGTGTCCGACGGCCTCGCCGCGGCCGACCCGGCTGCCGCGGTGAAGCCGCCGACGCCGGCCAAGCGGCTTCCCAAGGCCCTGCCGCTCGCGGACGTCGAGGCGATCCTCGACGCGGCCGGGGCCCCGGACACGCCGCTCGCGCTGCGCGACCGGGCGCTGCTGGAGCTGCTCTACGGCACGGGCGCACGGATCTCCGAGGCGGTCGGCCTCGACGTCGACGACCTCGACCCGGTCGACGGCACCGTCCTGCTGAGCGGCAAGGGCGGCAAGGAGCGGCTCGTCCCGGTCGGCGGGTACGCCCGCGAGGCCGTGGCGGCGTACCTGACCCGCGCCCGCCCCGACCTCGTCGGGACCGGCCGCGGGGGGCCGGCGATGTTCCTCAACTCGCGCGGCGGCCGGCTCTCGCGGCAGAGCGCCTGGGCGGTGCTGGTGAAGGCCGCCGAGCGGGCCGGCGTGACGGCGTCGGTGTCGCCCCACACGCTGCGCCACTCCTTCGCCACGCACCTCCTCGACGGTGGCGCGGACGTGCGCGTGGTGCAGGAGCTGCTCGGCCACGCGTCGGTCACCACGACGCAGGTCTACACGCTGGTCACCGTCGACAACCTGCGGGAGGTCTTCGCGACGGCCCACCCGCGGGCGCAGGGGTGACCACCGCCCGGGCCCGCGGTCGTGGTCGTCGAGCCGGCGGTTGCGCGCCGCCT
This sequence comes from Nocardioides xinjiangensis, assembly GCF_017916455.1. Taxonomy (GTDB): domain Bacteria; phylum Actinomycetota; class Actinomycetes; order Propionibacteriales; family Nocardioidaceae; genus Nocardioides; species Nocardioides xinjiangensis. Next base: position 15,849 of record NZ_JAFMSY010000002.1, read on the forward strand.
CCGCGCCTGGGACCGGCGGGTGGTTGGATCGACGCATGCCGGCTGCAGCGCGCCTCGACACGAGGGTCCCCACAGGCGCCGACCCGGACGCGGTGTACGACGCCTTCACCGGCTGGGTGAGCGACCAGGGGCTCGACCTCTACCCGCACCAGGACGAGGCCGTGATCGAGCTGCTCGGCGGCAACCACGTGGTCCTGGCGACGCCGACCGGGTCCGGCAAGTCGCTGGTCGCCATCGGGGCGCACGTGGCCGCGATGGCCCGCGACGAGGTCAGCTTCTACACCGCCCCCATCAAGGCGCTGGTGAGCGAGAAGTTCTTCGCGCTCATCGAGGTCTTCGGGGCCGACAACGTCGGGATGCTCACCGGTGACGCCGCGGTCAACCCGGACGCCCCGATCATCTGCTGCACCGCGGAGGTGCTCGCCAACATCGCGCTGCGCGAGGGCCGCTCGGCCGACGTGGGGCTCGTCGTGATGGACGAGTTCCACTTCTACTCCGAGGGCGACCGCGGGTGGGCCTGGCAGGTGCCGCTGCTCGAGCTCGTGGACGCGCAGTTCCTGCTGATGTCGGCCACCCTGGGTGACGTCTCGTTCTTCATTGAGGACCTGTTGCGGCGCACGGGGCGGGACACCGCTGTCGTCGACGACGCCGAGCGCCCCGTGCCGTTGAGCTTCCGCTGGTCGATGGAGCCGCTGGACGACACCCTCGAGGAGCTCGTCGTCACGGGTCAGGACCCGGTCTACGTCGTGCACTTCACGCAGGCGGCCGCGGTCGAGCACGCCACCAACCTCCTGCGGCACCCGCCTGCCAAGGTCGACAAGGACGCGATCGCCGAGCGGATCGGTGCGTTCCGCTTCGGTGCCGGCTTCGGCAAGACCCTGTCGCGGCTGGTGCGCAACGGGATCGGCGTCCACCACGCGGGCATGCTGCCGAAGTACCGCCGGCTGGTCGAGACGCTCGCCCAGGCCGGGCTGCTGCGGATCATCTGCGGCACCGACACGCTGGGGGTCGGCATCAACGTGCCGATCCGCACGGTGCTCTTCACCGGCCTCGCGAAGTTCGACGGGAACAGGCAGCGGGTGCTGCGGACGCGGGAGTTCCAGCAGATCGCCGGCCGGGCCGGGCGTGCCGGCTACGACACCGCGGGGTACGTCGTGGTCCAGGCGCCGGAGCACGTCATCGAGAACGAGCAGGCCAAGGCCAAGGCGGCGGCGCGTGTCGCGGCCGGGAGGAAGAAGTCCAAGGCGCAGCTCAAGAAGGCGCCCGAGGGCACGGTCGTGTGGACCGAGCAGACCTTCGACAAGCTGGTCGCCGGTGTGCCGGAGCGGTTGACGAGCCGGATGAAGGTGGACAACGCGATGCTGGTCAACGTCGTCTCCCGCGAGGAGGACGCGTTCGCGGTGATGCGCCGGCTGACCACCGACAACCACGAGGACCCCCGCGGCCGCGCGCGCCTGGCCCGTCGCGCGCTGCGGCTCGCGCGGTCCCTCGTCCGCACCGGCATCATCACCCGCCTCGACGAGCCCGACGAGCACGGCCGGCGCTATGTGCTGACCCTCGACCTGCCCGAGGACTTCGCGCTCAACCAGCCGCTGGCGCACTTCGCGCTGGCCGCCTTCGACGTGCTCGACCCGGAGTCCGAGACGTACGGCCTCGACGTGGTCTCGGTGGTGGAGGCCGTCCTCGAGGCGCCGCGCCAGATCCTGATGGCCCAGCAGCACGCCGCCCGCGGCGCGGCGATCGCCGAGATGAAGGCCGACGGCCTCGAGTACGACGAACGGATGGCGCTGCTGGAGGAGATCACCTGGCCGCAGCCGCTGCGCGAGCTCCTCGAGGCCCTCTACGCCACCTACCGCGAGACCCACCCGTGGCTTCCCGACGACGCCCTCGGGCCGAAGTCGGTCGTGCGCGAGATGTGGGAGGACGGCATGGGGTTCACCGACTTCGTCGGTCGCTACCAGCTGGCCCGCTCCGAGGGACTCGTGCTGCGCTACCTCACCGACGCCTACCGCACCCTGAGGCAGACGGTGCCGGAGGCGCACCGCTCACCCGAGGTCGACGACGTGATCGAGTGGCTGGGCGAGACCGTGCGGCAGACCGACTCCTCGCTGCTGGACGAGTGGGAGGCGTTGTCGGACCCCGACCACGCACCCAGTGCGGTCGCGCACCACGAGCCGCCGCCCCCGCCGCGGCCCCTCTCCCGGCAGGAGCGGCCCTTCCGCGTCATGCTCCGCAACGCGATGTGGGCGCGCGTCGAGGCCGTCGCACGCGACGACCTCGACGGGCTGGTCCGTCTCGAGCGCGCCGCTGCCGACCGCACCGACCCGCCTCGCCGGGTCGTCGTCGGCCGCTCCGTGTGGGACGCCGCCCTGGAGGACTACTACGCCGAGCACGACACGGTCCTGACCGACGCCGACGCCCGCGGCCCCGACCTGCTGGTCGTGGGGGAGGAGCGGACCGGCGAGGCCGTCGGCGCCGAGGACGGCACGACGGCGCGGCTGCGCGACGTACGCCAGACCCTCCACGACCCCGAGGGGCACCACGACTGGGTCATCGAGGCCGTCGTCGACTGCGACGCGACCGACGAGGCCGGCGAGCTCGTGCTCGCGACGGTCGCCATGAGACGTCTCGGCTGATCGCCACGCCGGGCGCCCCAGCCCTCTCTCCGCGCCGGTCCTCGGAGGTCCGACGTCCCCGATTTTGGGGGAGCGGAGGGCGGAACTGGGACGTAGCGTGCGAGGAGACGACCGCTCTCCGGGGGTGACAGGCATGCGCGACGAGCAGGACGACCGCCAGCACGACGAGCAGGACGAGGTCTACGAGCACGACGAAGCGCGCGACCCCGACGAGGCCTACGACGGCGCCGGTGCGGACCCAGCCGGAGCGACGTCGTCCGACGAGTGGCGCGACGGCGACACGGCAGAGGACGGCTGGACTACTCCAGCCGGCGGCACGAGCCGCGGGGCACTCGTCGCTGCGGGTCTCGTCGGCGTGGCCACCACCGTGGCCCTGGTGCTGATCTGGAGCGCCCTCACCGGAGGAAGCGACGACCCGGCGCCGACCGCGGACGCCGAGTCCGTGTCGGCGGAGGTCCAGGGAGAGGCTGAGGCGACCGATCCGACCGTCCGCACCGTCGCTACCCGGCTCTCGCGCTGCGTCAGTGCCGAGCAGTCGCTTCGCAACCCCCTCGAGGCGGCCCAGCCCGCGCTCGACCAGTGGGCCGTGCACGTCGGGGCGATGAACAAGCTGGTGCTCGGCGAGATCACCCTGCAGCAGGCTACGGAGTTCTGGGAGAGGACGCGGCTCGGCGCCCAACGACGCGTGCGAGCGTTCGACGCCGCCGTGGCAGAGGCGCGCCAAGAAGGCGTCGACTGCCCGACTCCCGGACTGCTGGCCCCCGGCGCCGAGGAGCTCCCGGGGTGTGCGCGGGACGTGCAGGCGGCGATGGACGCCCTCACCGCGGCCCAGGTGTCGGTCGGCACGTGGAGGGAGCACATCCACCACATGGACATGCTGCGCCTGGGCCAGCTGACCCCGGAGGAGGCCACCAGCATGTGGCTGGACAGTTGGGAGCGGGGAGTGCGGGACCTCGACGCCTACGAGGCGGCCGTCGCGCGGGCGCTGCGGCTCGACGGGTGCACCCGGGTCAGCTGACCGACTGCACCCCGCGGCGGCCCTCGGGGCCAGTCGTCTCGCGCGCGCACGTACCCGGCGCCGCCGCAGTGCGGTGTTCGCCGCTGCGCTGCGCTGCGCGTGCGGCGCTGCGCCCAGGTCCGGCCGGCCGTCGGGGCGGGACGAGAGGTGTGCGCCCACTCGGCCGCGCGCCCTGGAGCTGGCGCGAAATCGGTCGCGGAACTGTCGACGTGTCGACAAAGCCGGCGGCCCTCGGCATGGTCCAATCGGTGCCTGGAATCGATGCGTGCGCGAGCGCGAAGGAGCTGACACATGAGCGGTGCGGGACTCCCCGGTCCGGACGGCGGCAGCGCCCACGAGATGCCACCCCTCGTGCGACCACCGCAGCCGGATCCAGCCGCCCAGCCCCGCCCGACGCCTCGAGACGAGCACACCGTGACCCAGCCGATCCCCTTCGAACGCCCCCTCGAGAGCCCGTCCGCCGGCCCTGCCGCCGACGTCGCGCTCGGCCCGACCGGGCGGCCGATGCCGGTCTTCCCCGAGCCGGGCCCGGTGGCCGAGCACGGACGCGCGCGGGTGATCGCGATGTGCAACCAGAAGGGCGGCGTGGGCAAGACCACGACCACCATCAACCTCGGTGCCTCGCTGGCCGAGTTCGGACGGAGGGTGCTGCTCGTCGACTTCGACCCGCAGGGGTCGCTGTCGGTCGGCCTCGGCCTGAACCCGCACGATATGGACCTGACCATCTACAACCTGCTCATGGACCGCGAGGTCACCCTCGACGACGTCGTGGTGCCGTCCGGGATCCCGGGCATGGACCTGCTGCCCTCCAACATCGACCTCTCGGCCGCCGAGGTGCAGCTGGTGCACGAGGTGGCCCGCGAGCAGACCCTCCAGCGGGTGCTGGCGCCGGCGCTGGACCGGTACGACGTCGTCCTCATCGACTGCCAGCCCTCGCTGGGCCTGCTCACGGTCAACGCGCTGACCGCCTCCGACGGGGTCATCGTCCCGCTGGAGTGCGAGTACTTCGCCCTGCGTGGCGTGGCGCTGCTCAAGACGACCATCGACAAGGTCCGCGAGCGGCTCAACCCGAAGCTCGAGATCGACGGCGTGCTCGGGACGATGTTCGACGGACGGACGCTCCACAGCCGTGAGGTCATGGAGCGCCTCGTGTCCGCCTGGGGCGACAAGGTGTTCCACACCGTCATCCGCCGGACGGTCAAGTTCTCCGACGCGACGGTCGCGGGCGAGCCGATCACGTCGTACGCCTCGTCCTCGACCGGCGCCGAGGCGTACCGCCAGCTCGCCAAGGAGGTGTTGACCCGATGGCCCGCCGAGTGAGCATGCCGGCCGCGGACGACCTGTTCCGGCCAACCGTCGACCCGACCGACGCCGGCGGCGGCAGCGACGCCTCGGGCGCGGCCGGTGCGGCCGGCGCGAGCGAGGCCGGGTCGTCGGCCGGCGGGCAGCGATCGCGGCGGGTGCGCGCGGTCGCCGACGCCGCTGAGCCTGCCGGGCCCCGCAGGCCGAGCGGCCGGGTCCGCCACGACGAGAAGATGACGGTCTACGTCACCTCCGACGAGCTCCTCGACATCGAGCACGCCCGGCTGACCCTGCGTCGCTCGCACGGCCTGGCCGTCGACCGGGGCAGGCTGGTGCGCGAGGCGCTGGCCCTCGTGCTGGCCGACCTGGAGACCCGCGGCGCGGACAGCGCGCTGGTGCAGCGGCTGCTCGACGAGTGAGCCCCGCACCCCGACTCGTCACCGGTCCCGCCGACGCCCCGCTCGAACCGGGCAGCGACGCTCCGGCGTTCGCCGTGCGCCTGGACAACTTCGAGGGACCGTTCGACCTGCTGCTCGGGCTCATCGCCAAGCACAAGCTCGACATCACCGAGGTGGCGCTGTCGCAGGTCACCGACGAGTTCATCGCGCACGTGAAGAACCTCGGCAACGCCTGGGACCTCGAGCAGACCACGTCGTTCCTCGTCGTCGCAGCGACGCTGCTCGACCTCAAGGCCGCCCGCCTGCTGCCCCAGGGCGACGTCGAGGACGAGGAGGACCTCGCACTGCTGGAGGCGCGCGACCTGCTGTTCGCCCGGCTCCTGCAGTACCGGGCCTTCAAGCAGGTGGCCTCGGTGCTGGAGGAGCGGCTCGCGGCGGAGTCGCGGCGCCACGCCCGCGCGGTCGGTCTCGAGGAGCGCTTCGCCTCGCTCCTGCCGGAGGTGCTGATCGGCATCGGCCTCGAGCAGTTCGCGCAGCTGGCGGCGAAGGCGATGGAGCCCAAGCCGATGCTCGAGGTGTCGCTGCAGCACATCCACGCCGCCAGGGTCAGCGTCCGCGAGCAGGCCCAGCTCGTGGTCGACCGGCTGCGCCGCGGCGGCACGATGACGTTCCGCGCCCTGTGTGGGGACTCACCCGACCGGCTCACCACGGTCGCGCGCTTCCTCTCGCTGCTCGAGCTCTTCCGCGAAGGTGCCGTGTCCTTCGACCAGGTGACCCCGCTGGGGGAGCTGACGGTGCGCTGGACCGGCGCCGAGGAGGGCGACGTCGAGATCACCGACGAGTTCGACGGCGCGGCGCCGGAGGACGAAGATGGACAGGCACGTACGCCGCCGGCGACCGCCGGCGAGCCCGAGGAGGACCAGTGACCGAGCAGCCCGACCCGTCCCGCGAGGCCGAGGTCGACGCACCGCTGGCGCACGAGGACGCCGACCAGCACATCGACACCCTGGCCGTCGCCGTGGTCGAGCTGCGTCCTGCCCTCGAGGCGATCCTCATGGTCTCCGACGAGCCCCTCAGCACCGTCCGGCTGGCCTCGGTCGTGGGGCACCCGGTGGACGAGGTCGCGGCAGCGCTGGAGGCGCTCGCCGCGGAGTACACCGCGCAGGGCCGCGGGTTCGACCTGCGTGCGGTGGCCGGGGGCTGGCGCTTCTACTCCCGCCCCGAGCTCGCCGGGGTCGTGGAGGCCTTCGTCCTCGACGGCCAGCAGGCCCGCCTCACCCAGGCGGCGCTCGAGACGCTGTCCGTCGTCGCCTACAAGCAGCCCGTCTCCCGGGCGCGGGTGTCCGCGATCCGCGGCGTGAACGTCGACGGCGTCATGCGCACGCTGCTGAGCCGCGGGCTGGTGGAGGAGGCCGGCCAGGACGAGCAGAGCGGGGCGAACCTGTACCGGACGACGTCGTACTTCCTCGAGCGCATCGGGATCACCTCCCTCGAGGAGCTGCCCGAGCTGGCGCCGTACCTCCCCGACATGGACGACCTCGAGGACGAGCTCGCGAGCGTCGCGGCCCTCGACGCGCCCGCAGCCACCGAGCCGGTGCCCGGGCGCGCCCGCGCCGAAGCTCCGTCGTCGTCCCCGGCGGCGCCGACCCGGGACGGACACCACCCGTCCCCGCACAGCGGTGCCGGCACCGAGCCCGACGGCGGGACGGAGATCGCATGAGGCCCCACGACGCACCCGACAACGACCAGCCGGCCTCGCAGCGTCCGGACACCGACGATGACGGGCTCATCCGCCTGCAGAAGCTCCTCGCCCAGTCCGGCGTCGCGAGCCGCCGCAAGTGCGAGGAGCTGATGCTCGACGGCCTCGTCGAGGTGGACGGCGAGGTCGTCACCCGGCTCGGCACCAAGGTCGACCCGCGCACCGCCGTGATCCGGGTCGACGGCAAGCGGCTGCCGCCGATCAGCGACAAGGTCTACCTCGTGCTCAACAAGCCGCGCGGGGTGGTCTCGACGATGTCGGACCCCGAGGGGCGGCGCACGCTGGGCGACCTGGTCGCCGACCGGCCCGAGCGGCTCTTCCACGTCGGTCGCCTCGACACCGACACCGAGGGCCTCATCATCCTCACCAACGACGGCGACTTCGCCCAGCACCTCGCTCACCCCTCGCACGAGGTGGACAAGACGTACGTCGCCGAGGTCGAGGGCGAGGTGCACGTGCGCACCGTCCGCCAGCTCCTCGCCGGCGTCACGCTCGACGACGGTCCGGTCACGGTGACCCACGCGCGCGTCGTCGGGGGCGACCCGCGCCGCGAGGGCAGCCAGCGCTCCATCGTCGAGCTCACCATCCACGAGGGGCGCAACCGGATCGTGCGACGTCTGCTGGCCCACGTGGGGCACCCGGTCCGTCGGCTGACCCGCACGCAGATCGGTCCGATCACCCTCGCCCGGCTGCGCTCGGGGGAGATGCGCGAGCTCACGGTCGCCGAGCTCGGCGAGCTGATGGACAGCGCGCGGCTCTGAGCCGGCGAGCCCGTAGGCTCGTGGCCGTGGCAGTGAGGGCAGTGCGCGGGGCGACCCAGCTCGAGGTGGACACCCGCGAGCACATGTTGGACCGGGTGGCGGAGCTGGTCACCGACGTGATGGAGGCCAACGGCCTCGAGGTCGACGACTTCATCTCGATCATCTTCACCGCGACCAGCGACCTGACCAGCGAGTTCCCCGCGTACGCTGCGCGCCAGCTCGGCTTCTCCGACGTCCCTCTGGTCTGCGCCCGCGAGCTGGAGATCGAGGGGTCCATGCCGCGCGTCGTGCGGTTGATGGCGCACGTCGAGACCGACCTCGCGCGCTCGGACATCACCCACGCCTACCTCCACGGCGCCGCCAACCTGCGCCGGGACCTCGCGCGGACGACCAGCCATGACTGAGGATGACCTGCCCGCGCTCGTCGGGCCGGTCGAGGTCGTCGGCGCCGGCCTGATCGGCACGTCGATCGCGCTGGTCTGCAGCCGCCTCGGCATGGAGGTCGTGCTGCGCGACACCTCCGCCGAGAACGTGCGCACCGCCCACGGGCTCGGTGCCGGCCGGGCGGTGGCGTCGACCGACCGGCCGCAGCTCGTCGTCGTGGCCGTGCCGCCCGCGGCCGTGGCCGACGCCGTCGTCGACGCGCTCGGCCGCACCGACGCGGTCGTCACCGACGTCGGCAGCGTCAAGGCGGCCCCGCTCGCGGCGGTGTCCGCCCGGGTCGGCCCGACGGAGCTCGTCCGGTACGTCGGGTCCCACCCCATGGCGGGCAGCGAGCGCTCCGGCCCGCTGGCTGCCAGCGCCGCGCTGTTCGACGGGCGTCCGTGGGCGATCACCCCGCACCCGTCGTCGTCGCCCGACGCGGTGGGGCTGGTCGAGGCGCTCGTGCTCGAGTGCGGCGCCGCGCCGCTGCGGATGGACCCCGCCGAGCACGACCGGGCGGTGGCCCGCACCTCCCACCTGCCGCACCTCGCCGCGGTGCTGGTCGCCGGTCGCCTCGCAGCGGCACCGGCCGAGCACCTCGCGTTGTCGGGGCAGGGCGTGCGCGACGTCACGCGCGTGGCCGCCAGCGACCCGGCGCTGTGGCAGCAGATCCTGGGTGCCAACAGCGAGGCCGTGCTCGACCTGCTGGGCGAGGTGCGCTCGGACCTCGACGCCCTGATGGCGGCTGTGGCCGCGGGCGCGGGGACCGGCCTCGTCGAGATCCTCACCCGGGGCAACGCCGGCACCGCGGCGATCCCTGGCAAGCACGGCGGCCCCGCCCGGCCGACCCGGTCGGTCTTCGTGGCCGTCCCGGACCACCCCGGGGAGCTGGCGCGCCTCTTCGGCGACGCCGGCGAGATCGGCGTCAACATCGAGGACGTGCGCATCGACCACGACCCGGCACGTCCGGTGGGCCTGACCGAGCTGGTCGTCGAGCGGGGGAGCGCGGAGCGGCTGCTGGCGGCGCTGGAGTCCCGCGGGTGGACGACCCACCGGTAATCTTCTCGCCCGTGACCCACGCCGACACCCCGTCCCTCGTCATCGCCGTCGACGGCACGTCCGGCTCCGGCAAGTCGAGCACCTCGCGAGGGGTCGCCGAGCGCCTCGGCCTGCGCTACCTCGACACCGGCGCCATGTTCCGGGCGCTCACCTGGTGGCTGCTGCGCGAGGGCGTCGACGTCCGCGACGAGGCGGCGGTCGCCGCCGTCGCGCACCGGCCGGCGATCGAGTCCGGCACCGACCCGCTCGCCCCGACCATCACCGTGGACGGCGAGGACGTGTCGGTGGCCATCCGCGGGGAGGACGTGACGGCAGCCGTGAGCCCCGTGAGCGTCGTCCCCGAGGTGCGGGCCCGCCTGCTCGCCCTCCAGCGCGAGGTCATCGGTGACGGCGGCATCGTCGTCGAGGGTCGCGACATCGGCTCGGTGGTGTGGCCCCAGGCCGAGGTGAAGGTGTACCTGAGCGCCGACCCCGACGCGCGCGCCCAGCGGCGTACGGCCGAGCAGGGCGGCACCGACGTCGCCAGCACGCAGCAGTCGCTCCTCGAGCGCGACCGGATCGACTCCGGCCGGGCGACGGCGCCGCTGACGGTGGCCGAGGGCGCCGTGCACGTCGACAGCACCCACCTGACGCTCGCGGAGGTCATCGACCGCATCGTCGGCCTCGCGTCGGAGGCTGGCCGGGCGTGACGCGTGCGGAGCTCCCGGCGAGCGCCGACGCGCACCCGCCGACCCGCCCGCTCCGCGCGGTCCGGCCCGTGGGCGCCTGGCTGGTCCGCCGGCTCTGGCGGGTGCAGGTGCACCACGCGGAACGGTTGCCGGCGACGGGCGGGGTGATCCTGGCCGCCAACCACCTCGGCGTCGTGGACGGCCCCCTCCTCGCGGTCGTCGCGCCGCGAGCGGTGCACGCGCTGACCAAGGCGGAGATGTTCGCCGGACCGCTCGCCGGCCTCCTGCGGCGCACGGGGCAGATCCCGCTGGACCGGTTCCACCCCGACCCGGGTGCGGTCCGCTCGTCGCTGCGCGTGCTCCGCGACGGGGGAGTGCTGGGCATCTTCCCCGAGGGCAGGCGCGGCGACGGCGAGCTGCACCGGTTCCACCACGGTGCGGCCTACCTGGCCCTGGTCACCGGCGCGCCGGTCGTGCCGGTGACGCTGGTCGGCACCCGCCCGCCGGGCGGGGGTCTCGGCGCGCTCCCGCCTCGCGGCGCGCAGATCGACGTGGTCGTCGGTGAGCCGTGGCGGACGACACAGCAGCCCTGGCCGCGCACGCGGGAACACGTCGCCGCCACCTCGGTGTTGCTCAAGGGGCACATGCTGTCCGAGCTGGCCCGAGCGCTGGCCGACACGCGCCGATCCTTGCCCGGGCCCCTTCCTGCGGGACAATCCCAGGACGACCCCGACACCGGGCTCGTCGAGCCTTCCAGAGAGCTGTGAGCACCATGACTGAGCACGACGCCGCACGCGTCGAGTCGCCGTCCGCCGGCGGTCCCGCCGGCGCCGAGGACCCGACCGGCCCGACCCCCGTCCTGGCGGTCGTCGGCCGGCCCAACGTCGGCAAGTCCACGCTGGTCAACCGGATCATCGGACGCCGCGAGGCGGTCGTCGAGGACCGGCCCGGCGTCACCCGCGACCGCGTCTCCTACGACGCCAACTGGAACGGCCGGGCCTTCACCGTCGTCGACACCGGCGGCTGGGACCCCGACGCCCGCGGACTCGCCGAGCGCATCGCCGCCCAGGCCGAGGTCGCCGTCTCGCTCGCCGACGCGGTGCTGTTCGTGGTGGACGCGACCGTCGGGATCACCGACTCCGACGAGGCGGTCGTCCGCATCCTGCGCAAGTCCGGCAAGCCGGTCGTCCTGGCCGCCAACAAGGTCGACGACCAGCGCACCGAGGCCGAGGCCCACGGCTTGTGGAACCTCGGGCTCGGGGAGCCGTTCGCGGTGTCCGCGCTGCACGGCCGGGGCTCCGGCGACATGCTCGACGCGATCCTCGAGGCCCTGCCCGAGACGCCTGCGGAGAGCTTCGACGAGGTCGGGGGACCGCGCCGCATCGCGATCGTGGGCAAGCCCAACGTGGGCAAGTCGTCCCTGCTGAACATGCTGGCCAAGGAGGACCGGGTCGTCGTCGACAACGCAGCCGGCACCACCGTGGACCCGGTCGACGAGCTGATCACCCTCGGCGACCGCACCTGGCGCTTCATCGACACCGCGGGGATCCGCAAGCGGGTCAACCAGGCGTCGGGCCACGAGTACTACGCCTCGCTGCGGACCACCACCGCGATCGACCGGGCCGAGGTCGCCGTCCTGGTGCTCGACGCCAGCCAGACCGTCTCCGAGCAGGACATGCGGATCATCCAGACCATCCGCGACGCCGGCCGCGCGATGGTCATCGCCTTCAACAAGTGGGACCTCGTCGACGAGGAGCGCCGCTACTACCTCGAGCGCGAGATCGAGCGTGACCTCGTGCAGGTGCGGTGGGCGCCGCGCATCAACTTCACCGCCCGGACCGGCTGGCACGTGGACCGGCTGGTGCCGGCCATCGACAAGGCCCTCGAAGGCTGGGAGACCCGCGTCGGCACCGGTGCGCTGAACACCTTCCTCGGCCGCCTCGTCTCGGAGCACCCGCACCCCGTGCGCAGCGGCAAGCAGCCCAAGATCCTGTTCGCCACCCAGCCGTCGACGGCTCCGCCGACCTTCGTGCTGTTCACGACCGGCAAGCTCGACGCCGCCTACGAGCGCTTCATCGAGCGGAGGCTGCGCGAGGAGTTCGGCTTCGTCGGCACCCCGATCGTCATCCAGCAGAAGCCGCGCGAGAAGCGCAAGCGCTGACCGTCGCGGCCCGCCGCGTCAGGGCGTGAGCCCCTCGGCCCGCAGCCAGTCGGCCGGGTCGACGGGGCTGCCGCCCGCGGGTCGTACCTCGAGGTGCAGGTGCGGCCCGGTGGAGTTGCCGCTCGAGCCGACGCTGCCGATCACGTCGGCGACCGCGACGGACTGGCCGGTCGTGACGGTGGCGTCGCTCTGGTGGCAGTACCAGATCTCGGTGCCGTCGGGGAGCGTGACGATCGTCCGCAGCCCGTACGGCCCGGCGTCGGCCACCTCGGTGACCACGCCGGCGGCCACCGCGACGATCGGCTCGCCCGCCGCCGCGCCGAAGTCCTGGCCCCCGTGCTCGGCCTCCCACAGCGGGCCGGTCAGGCCGAAGCCCGCCGACAGCCGGTACGACGCCAGGGGCAGCACCGTGCGCGCCCGGTCGGGGTCACCGGTGTAGCCGTAGGTGGCGAGGACGGCCTGCCGCCCGACGAGCGCCCGGTCGTGTGCGTCGGCGCGGCGGTTGAGCGCGAGGAGCGTGCGCTGCCGCTCACTCAGCTGCAGCGCGAGCCGGACGGCCTCCGCGGTCCGCGCGTCCTCACGTACGGCGACCTCGGGCGCGGCGTCGGCGCGCGGCGCGGTCGCTCCGAGCCCGGCAGCAGCCGCGATGACGGCCGCCACCAGGCCCGCTCGGTGCGGCATCGGTGACACGTCCACCCCCACAGGTCGATGACCCATCGTGGGGCGGTGGGCGGTTGCGGCGGCGGCGAACGGCTGCAAATGGCCCGCTCGGACTACCGCGACCGGCCCGTCGGGACCCGCCGACCGGCGGCATCGCGTCCGCGGGCGGGTCGATTCCGTGCCCGTGCCGGGCCTGCGGTAGTGTTCCCCTCGCTCCGCGGGCCTCGTGCCGGGGGCACTCGGGCTGTGGCGCAGCTTGGTAGCGCACTTGACTGGGGGTCAAGGGGTCGCAGGTTCAAATCCTGTCAGCCCGACCGAGAGAACGCCCCTGACCTGCGGAAGGCGGGTCAGGGGCTTCTCGTTCCCGGCCCTTGTGTCGTCGCGGCGGGCTCGTGGCAGCAGAGCGGACGATGAGCCGTTCGCGCCTGAGGTCGCTTGCCTACTCGTATCCGTACCGGGCGAGAAGCGGCTGCTGCAGCTGGGTGACGCGCGACACCACGCCGTCGTCCATCGCGGAGAGCCAGGTCTTGTTGCGGTCCGGGAACTGCAACCTGTCCAGCTCGTCCCGCCAGACCGAGCTGACTGGCAGGTCACCGAAGTCGGCAACGCGTCCGAGGACGGCCAGCGGGTCGGCCATCATGTCCTCGTACCGCAGTTCCATGCGTTGCTCGCTCGGCACATGGGAGAGACCGTCCTCTACTGCGCGAACCTCTTCCACCCAGTGCCGGGCGCACAACGTCCAGGGATCCCCGCCGTGCTCGGCCCACGCTCGCGGCGTCGTCCGTTGCCACCACACCTCGGAGTCGAGCCACCAGTCCACACGTGACAAGGAGTGGGCAACCGCCCTGCCGTCGCGCACCAGGTACACGAACTTGGCCGACTCAAAGGCACTGGCGAGCAGCGGGATGCGCAAGTTGTGCGCGATCCGCTTGCTGATGAGCACCCGCCCACCCGCTGCGGTGCTGACCACGTGGAACGTGCGCCGCAGTCGGTCCAGGTCCGGGGTACTGCCTGGCAGACAGCCGCCGGGTACAGCGTCGATCCCGCAGCGGGTGAAGACTGGCTCTCCCTCCACCGGCGCGGGAAACGCGCGACGCACCGCCGACCTCGGGCTGCCGTACACGTAGGCGTTCGTGCCGTCCCCGAACCACGCCTCCCGGCGCATCGTCGGCAGGATCGGCGGAATGCGGTTGAGCACACCGAGTGCAGGCAGGGCGGGGAAGCGACGAACCCAGTTCGACAGGTACGCCACGTCCGGGTGGAGGCACAGTGCCTTGTAGAGCAGTGACGTGCCTGACCGAGGTGGTCCCACGATGAAGAGGGTCTCGACCACGTCATCCGCCCACACTCAGGTGAACAGCACGGCGCGAGGTCGCCGGCTCACGGACGAGCTCGAGGTAGATCTCGCGCATCTGTCGGGCGGCCGTGTCCCAGCAGTAGTCGGCGAGCACGCGTTCGCGAAGCCGCGCCGCGGCCGCACGCTCCGCCTGGCCGCCCGCCAGCACCCGCAGGAGTGCTGCGGCCAAGGCCTCCTCGTCCCCAGTGCGGAACAGCCGGTAACCCGCCTGCTCGCCGGCGATCTCCCGGTTCGGCGCGATGTCGCTGGCGACGACGGGCAGGCCATAGGAGACCGCCTCGAGCAGGGTGAGCGCCATGCCCTCGAGGTTCGAGGGGAGGACGAAGGCTGCGGCGTTCGAGTACAGCTCCGCCAGCCGGTCGCCGTAGACATACCCGGAAAGCACCACCCGCTGGTCCCGCCGGGCGAGTCGGTGGAGCGAGGCGACGTAGTCGTCGGTGAACGAGGAGCCTCCGGCGATCACGAGCCGCAGGCCGCCCGGGACACGTCGGTACGCGCGGATCAGGAGATCCGCGGCCTTCTCCGGCACGAGCCGTCCGACGAAGAGCAGGTATCCTCCGGGCCGGAGCCCGTACTGCGCCAGAGCAGCACCCGACGGGCAGGGTGACCGGGGTACGACGCCGTTCGGCACGTACACGGCCTCCCTGCCGAACTCGTGCGCGTAGTGCTCGACGAGCGCGTGTGACACCGCGACGGTCACGTCCGGCACGCGTGCGCTCATCCAGTGCGCGGCGCCCAGAGCAGCACGTGCCGCCCCGCTCCACTTCGACCGTTCGTTGTCCAGCCCATGCACCGTCAGCACGACCCCCGCGCGAGACAGCATCCGCGGTGCCGGCGCGAGGAGGCCCGGCCCGAGAGCGTGGTAGTGCACGATGTCGGCGTGCATGTGCATCGCCGCGGCAGTCGATGCCGCGCTGTGCGTGATGGCGTCCAGGTGCTTGGTCCCGAGCGCAGCCACAGGACGCAGGTGCATGCCACGGTAGGTCCCGTCCGTGGCAACGCCGTCGACCCCGCCTCCATGCCCGTCGCCCCAACGTCCCGTGTAGCTGGAGCGGCAGTAGACGGTGACGTCGTCACCCAGGTCGGCGAGGCGGGCACCGATCTCCTCGACATGTCGCTCCACGCCGCCATGCGTCGCGGGGAGGCCCTTCTGTCCGATCATCGCTATCCGCAGCGGACGTTCCCCGTCACTCGTCGGCCGGCGACGCCGCTGCAGAGCCGGGAAGCTGCCGTTGCGCGGGTTGACAATCATCAGACCTCCTCTCGCCGGATAGGAGCAGGCCGAACTCCGCTCAGATACGGCGTATCTGACCGCCGTTTCGCGGCCTCTTCTCCTTGAGGGACACGTGTGCGAGCCTTGAAGAGGGAGAATTGTGGAGATCGTCGACTACCTGCGGATCGCGAGGCGCAATCTGTGGGTCCTGGCGGGAGTTCCGCTCCTGGCGTCAGAGCTCGCCCTCGCCTACGTCCTGGTGACCCCTCGGCCGTCCGTCGCCGCCGTCCACGTGTCGGCGCCGTCGTTGATGGGCAGCCAGTACGGCACGTACCCAGCGCAGGGGGCAAGCCAGTTCGCAGGCAACTTCGTCGCGCTGGCGTCCTCACCCGAGGTGCAGGACGCCGTGGCGGAGGAGACGGACGTGAGCGTGGGGGACCTACAGGACGGGCTGAGCATGGAGCAGGTGGGCTCCAGCTCCGTGGTCGC
This sequence comes from Nocardioides xinjiangensis, assembly GCF_017916455.1. GTDB lineage: Bacteria > Actinomycetota > Actinomycetes > Propionibacteriales > Nocardioidaceae > Nocardioides > Nocardioides xinjiangensis. The sequence goes on from NZ_JAFMSY010000002.1 coordinate 31,753, forward strand.
GCTCACCTACACCAACAGTGACTCGTCCACGACAGGTCTGGTTGCGGCCGCAGTGGCGAGGCAGACGCTGACGGCCATGTTCGGCAGCCAGGTCCCATCCGCCCAAGCTGCCGTCGACGCGGCCAAGGACTCGGTGCACGACGCGAACGCCGCCCTCGCCGCGTTCGCCGGGAAGCACGGCAACCTGCCCCTCTCCGAGCAGTACGAGACGCTGACGGCGCAGATCACGGCGCTCGAGAACGACGAGGCGCGATACGCGGCCGAGGGTCTGGCCGGAAGCGCGGACGTGCTCTCCCAGAAGCTCACCAAGCTCAGGAGCAGGGCTGCCCAGCTGGCGCCCCTCACCACCGAGCAGGCGGACCTGCTCGCCCAGCAGCAGGCCGCCATGGGCGCTCTCACGACGAGCCAGCAGGTGCTGGCGCAGGCTCAGGCGCAGCTCGCAGCCGCCGACCCGAACCAGGTGCAGGCGCCGGCTGTCAAGAAGATCCCGCTTGGTCGTCTCATCGTGATGACCGTGCTTCCCGCTGCCGCGGTCGGCGTCTTCCTGGCCATCGCGCTCGTCGCCCTCCTCGAGCTGATCGCCCAGCGGCGTGCCGCGACAACTCGCAACCGCCTGCAGCTGCGCCACGAGTCCCCGGTCGGGGCGCCGGCGGCGGCCGCGGCTGGTGGGCGGACGCCGCGTGGGGACGTGAAGCGCAGGTCTCGTGTCAGTGCGCCCGCGTCGGAGGCGGCCGGCAGGCCGGCGCCGCGTGAGGAGGTGAAGCGCGGGTCTCCGGCGAAGGCGCCGGCGACGGCCGCGGCTGGTGAGCCGGCGCCGCGGGAGGAGGTGAAGCGCGGGTCTCCGGCGAAGGCGCCCGCGACGGCCGCGGCTGGCGCGCCGGCGCCGCGGGAGGACGTGGAGCGCGAGTTCCCGGCGAAGGCGCCCGCGACCGCCGCGGCCGGCGCGCCGACACCGCGTGAGGACGTGAAGCGCAGGCCCACGCCCAAGACGGTCGGGGTGAGCTCGGCTCGCAGGCCGATGCCGCCGGATCGTCCGAGAGCAGCGAAGTGAGCGACACGACACTGCCGCTGAGCGGGGGTCGCGTTTCGGTGACGGTCGCCACCACGGCCGCAGCCGTGTGTTGCGGCATCGCCGCGGCACTCACTGCTGTTGGCATCGCAGGTCGATCGACGCTCCTCGCGTTGGTGCCCGTCGTCGTCTGCGCGGGGATCATCATCGGCGCGATAGCGCTCGCCCGGTTCGCGGTGTTCGTGCTGCTGATGCTCCTGATCCGCGCCAGCATCGACGCGTTCCAACTCTCGCCGGGCGCCGGCTCGCGGCTGTTGACCCCGTCGACGATCGTGGGGGTCTTCTTCATCGCCGCGGCCGCACTGTGGCTCGTCGTGGCCTACAGGCAACGGGGCGGGTTGCCGGGTTCGCGACTGCGTACAGCGCTGGTGGCGCTGGTGTGCGTGAGCCTCGTCAGCGTCCCAGGTGCCGTGAATCCGCAGATGAGCCTGACCAGCGTCATGCGGCTGCTTGCCATCGTGCTGATGTTCGCCGTGCTCGAGCAGCTCATGGTCGATCCGAGGATGATGCGTCGCGCTCTGGTGGTCGTCTTCTGCTCAGCGATCTTCCCGATCGCCTACACGGTCGCCGGTCATGTGACCGGCAACCCGCCCGTCGAGGTCAAGGGAGACGTCACGAGACTCGTCGGTACGTTCGCGCAGTCGAACGCGTTCGGCGCCTACCTGATGCTGCTGATCATCATGGGCGTCGCCGTCTTCTCGCACACACCGGGCCGGATCCGAGCCGGGCTGTCGCTGCTGCTCGCCGCGTGCGCGGTCTGCCTCGTCCTCACCTACACCCTCGCCGCGCTGCTGGGCGTGCTCTTCGGGCTCATCGTGGTGGGGATCAGGCAGAGCAGACGGCTGCTGCTCTGGGTGGGGACGGTCCTCGGGCTCGCCGTCATGATCGTACCCACGCTGTCCGACCGGCTGGGCGCCGTCGCGGCTTCGTCGACGTACGCCGCGCAGGGGTCGGCCCACGCCGGCAACTCGCTGGCGTGGCGACTGTCGTACTGGTCGGAGATCGCCCATCTCGCGGACAGGAACCCGGCTACCGGCGTCGGGTACGGCATGACGTCGCACCTCACCCAGGAGGGCAAGCAGCCGCACAACGACTACCTGCGCGCCTACGTCGAGACCGGAGTGCTCGGTCTGCTGGTGTACCTCGCCGTCATCGTCCTGCTGATCCGCCTCGGGTTGGGCGCCGTGCGGAAGGCGCCGCCAGGCACGTTGGACCGTGCGATCGCGGTCGGCTACCTCGGCTGTGCGGTGGCCCTGGCCCTCACCAGCGTGGCCTCCAACAAGATCAACGGTGTCGCCCAGCTGTGGTACTTCGTCACGTTCGCCGCCGCGGCGAGTGCGGTGCTCCGCCGAGGGCCCAGCGCACCGACGCCGGAGCACGAGGCGACCGCACGGGAGGTCTAGGTGCGGGGAAGGACGAGGAGCGAGCGCGAGTCGGCGTACGGACCGGCCCATGAGGCGATGTCGGCAGCCGCCCGTCGAGGCCTGCTGGAAGCGCTCGCGGTCGTGCTCTGGCTGGCGTTGATCTCCGGCTGCACCGCGGCCCGGGAACCCGCGGGCGCGCCCACCCGCTCGGACGGGACGCTGAAGCCGATGGGAGCCGGGCTCTACTTCACCGGGGAGCCGCAACCGGGCTTCGACGCGATCGATCACTCAGTGGTCGGCGGCGCCTGGGCCGACTTCGAGCCCCTGCCGGGGGAGTTCTCCGGGCCCGGATGGGACCGCGTCGATGCCGCACTGCGCGAGCGGCCCGACCATGCGTTCCGGCTGCGCATCCTCGCGGGCCGGATGGCGCCGGAGTGGGCCACGGAGCTCGGCGGCGGCTGCGTCGAAATCGAGGCGCCCAGCAGCCAGATCGCCGCGTGCGTCCCCCGCTTCTGGACCGACGAGTTCCTGGCGGCGTACGAGCGACTGATGGCGGAGGTGGCCCGCCGGTACGACGACGATCCCCGGATCCTGGACGTCGTCAACTCGGCCTGCACGACGACATGGGCCGAGCCGTTCATCAGGAGCGGCCACAACCCGGCCGCCAACAAGGCACTCTGGGACGCAGGGCTCAACCCGGAGAGCGATCAGGCGTGCTTGGAGCGGAGCGTGGAGATCATGGACGCGGCGTTCACCTCGACCAGGATCTCCCTTGCCACGCATGGGGTGTGGCAACTGGTGGTCGGTCCGGACGGCGCTCCATCGGGGATGCAACCGTCGTGGGCGAAGCAGCGTGCTCTGCTCGAGCAGCTGCGATCGCGCTACGGCGCCAAGCTCGTGCTCCAGAACAACGGCCTGGGCGGCGACGAAGGCTGTTCGGACGGTGGACCGCTCGCCGGGACCAGCCCGATGTGGTGCTGGATGGCCTCGCTGCCTCCGCCGAAGGGCTTTCAGACCGAGGGCGGGCTCAAACTCCGAGCGCGCGGGTTCGTGGTCCACGACGCCGTGCGGCGTGCAGTCGACATGGGCGCGTGCTTCGTCGAGCACGACGAGTTCGGCGACGACCCGGCGGCCGCGGCAGAGTTCGACCTCCAGCTCAAGGCGAACTGCCCCGAGCCACCGTGAGCGCGGGCGCGTAGGAGGCCCGGGACGCGGGCCTAGGGCGTGGTGTACACCTTCACGTCGTCGACGTAGGCGGTGGTGTCCCAGGCCCGCACTCCGATTCGACCGTGGGTGTACGTCGAGTCGTGGACGCTGCCGAGCGTCGTGTAGGTCGCGCCGCCGTCGGTGGAGATGGCTGCTGTGAGCAGGCTGCCCTGCATGTCGAGCCTCAGCCGATACTGCTGGTTCGCCACCCACGGGTACTGGCCGAACGCGAGGTCGACCCAACCGCCGCCGGCGCCATCCCTGCGGTGGATGAACCACCCGTGGGTCCTCCGGTACTGCTTGAGCTGGAGCATGTAGAAGTGGTTGTTGTCCACGGCACGGCCGATGATCGCGATGCCACCATCGATGCCCGTGACCTCGACGGTGGCCTCGACGCTGTAGTCAGCCCAGTTCCCGGCACCTGCGGGGTTCGCGAAGGTCTTCGGATACGCGGCGCTGTCGCTCACGCAGAAGGCGAGGTCCTGCCCGGGCGGCTGGCACACCTGCCAGGGGCCGGTCCGTGCGGTCCAGCCGTTCGCGTTGCCGTCCTGGAAGTCGTCGCTGAAGGCCAACGTGGCCGCCTGGGCCGCCGGCGCCGTTGCCAGCGCTCCCGCCAGGAACAGGCAGAGGCTGGCTGCCCCCACCACTCGCCGTCGATTACGCCGCCGCGTCCGGGCGGCCTGCCTGCTGAAGGTAGATGAGGTCCGCATACAGGGAGAGAGGCGCAGGACCGGCCCGGTGATACTGCGACGGGTTCACAGTCTCCCAGTATCAGCGTACGGCGCGCGGCGCTCTCTCGTTGCATGGACCGCGTCGCGCTCGGAGGGCAGATCATGCCCATGGCCAGGGGAGCGAGCCTGAACCTCGCCGGCGCCATCTGCACCAAGGTGGTGCTCGTCGCGATCATCGCGGTCCTGTCGTGGCAGCTGGGTGCTGCCTCGCTCGGCAGGTACGCCCAGGCGTACGCGCTCCTCACGGTGCTCGTCGCGGTGGCCGGGCTGCCCTTCAGCGCCGGAGCCAGCCGGTTCGTGGCCATGCACCTGACCAACAGCGACGACGGGGCGGTGCGCGGCACGGCGCGGTTGGCGGTGGGTGGGACCCTGGTGTGCTCCGTGCTGCTCGCCGCACCGCTGTTCGCCTTCGCCGACGTCGTGGCCCACCATGTCTTCCACGACGCCGGTCTCGTCACGCCGCTGCGCCTCGTGGCGGTGGCACTGCCCGCGGCTGCGCTGACCGAGGCTGCGCTCGTGATCACCGTCGGGTTCCGCCGGATGCGCGCGCGGGCGGCGATCAAGCTGGTGCTCGAGCCGGTCCTGCGGCTGGGCCTGACGACGGGCCTGGTACTGGTCGGCGTCGGGTTGAACGGCGCGATGGTGGCGCTCGTCGCGAGCAGCACCGTGGCGGCACTCCTCGCGCTCCGGGCGCTACGCCGTCACCTGCGACCCCTGACCGGGGTGCCACGTTACGAGCCGCGTGCCCTCATCGCCTTCTCGGCCGTGAGCGGCACCGCCTGGCTCGCCACCACCGGCCTGGTGTGGGCGGACACGCTCATCCTCGGTGCGCTGAGCAGCAGCGCCGACGTGGGGGTCTACACCGTCGCCACCAAGATCGTCGTGCTCGCGACCTTCGCGATGCCGGCCGTCACGCAGGCGTTCAGCCCTCGCATCACCGACCTGTACGAGCGCGGCCTCGACGCGGAGCTCCGGCACGCCTACTACGTGGTGACGGGCTGGAACCTGGTGCTCTCGCTGCCGGCGTTCGCCTTGCTGCTCGCGTTCCCCGCCGAGCTGCTGTCGTTGTTCGGTCCGGGGTTCTCCTCCACCACGGCGGTCACCGTGACGATGGTCCTCGTCGTCGGACAGATCGTCCACGTGGCCACCGGCCCGGGCGGGATGATGCTCACGATGTCGGGCCGACCGGCGTGGAACCTCGTCGACAACAGCGTGACCCTCGCGCTCAACGTCGCGCTCAACCTCGTCCTCATCCCGCTCTACGGGATCCTCGGCGCGGCAGTCGCGTGGGCGGTCTCCTTGACGGTGGGCAACGCCGCGCGACTCGTGCAGGTGTGGCTGCTCATGCGGATGGGCCCGTTCGCGCCGGCGCAGCTGCGGACCGTGCTGGCCACTGCTGTCGCCGGCAGTACCGCGTTGGTCGCGACACATCCGTTCTCCGGTGCCGCCCGACTCGTGATCGGTGCCGCGACGCTCGGTGCGACGTACGCGCTCGCCATTGCCGTCCTGCACCGCCGCACCGAGGACCGGCTGGTCGTCCGGATGCTGACGAACAGGACGCTGGCCGTGCTGAGGCCCAGGGGACAGGCATGAGCAGCCGCCTGCTCGTCCTGACCTGGCACAACGTGCACCCGACGTGGTGCTTCCCCGCGTCACCCGGTGCAGGGGCGCAGGGGCTCGCCCGCCAGCTGGCCTTCTGTCGTCGGGCGGCCAACGTCGTGCCGCTGGAGCGAGCTGCGCACGCTCTCGCTGCCGGTAGACCGCTGCCTCGGCGCGCTGTCGCGCTCACCTTCGACGACGGGTACCGGGACAGCTTGGACGTCGCAGTCCCGATGCTGCGGCAGCTCGGGCTGCCTGCGACCTTCTTCCTCGTACCGGGCCTGCTGGACGGCACCACGTCGTCCTGGTGGGAGGTCGTCGCGTGGGTGTGCCGCTGCGCTCGTGCGACCTCGTTCGAGTTCGAGGGCGCAGTGCTGCCCCTGAGGACGGAGGCGGAGCGCAGGCGCGCGTCCGGCACTGTCGCGGAGCTGCTCAAGAAGCGCAGCTCTGCAGCGCGCAGTGCGGCGATCGAGGAGCTCCGGGAGAGGTGCCGTCCCGCGGGCTCACCTCCTGGACACGACATGTTCCTCGACTGGACCGGCGCAGCAGAGCTCGCGCGGATGGGCTTCGAGATCGGCTCGCACAGCTCGGCGCACGACATCCTGTCCAGGGAGGACGGGGCAGCCCAGCGCGCCGACCTCGTCCGGTCCCGTCGCGACCTCGAGGACAACCTGCAGGTGCCGGTACGCCATCTCGCCTACCCCAACGGCAAGGGCGCCGACTACGACGACGACACGATCGCCGCCGCGCGCGACGCGGGCTTCGAGGGCGCGTGGACGACGCACGGAGGGCGGAACGCACCGGAGACGCCGACGTTCGAGCTGCGGAGGTACGTCGTGGAGCCGCAGCGGGGGCCAGCGGCGTTCGGGCTGCTCGGCAAGCAGTGGTGGGAGTCGAGATGCGCATCCTCCACGTGAACAAGTTCCTGTACCGCCGGGGCGGCGCCGAGGCCTACCTGTTCGACCTGGCCGAGATGCAAGAACGCGCCGGACACGAAGTGACGTTCTTCGGCATGGCGCATCCGCAGAACCCGTCGTTGCCGTACGCGGCTCACTTCCCGTCCCAGATCGACCTCGAACCGCCGCCACGAGGCATCGCGGCACGCACGAGGGTCGCGGGGCGGATGCTGTACTCGTCGGCGAGCCGGAGCGGCATGCGTCGCGTGATCCGTGAGTTCTCCCCGGACATCGTGCACCTCCACAACATCTACCACCAGCTCTCGCCGTCGGTTCTCGGCCCGATCGCCGAGGCCGGTGTTCCGGCCGTGATGACGCTGCACGACTACAAGCTCGCCTGCCCGTCGTACCTGCTGCTCGACCACGGGCACGTCTGCGACGCCTGCGTCGGTGGATCGTTGCTCAGCCCGGTGAGGCGCCGGTGCAAGGACGGATCCCTCGCGGCAAGCACGCTGCTGGCGGTCGAGTCGGTCACGCACCGGGCGACCGGCGCCTACGCGTCGATACCGGCCTTCATCTGCCCGAGCCGGTTCTGCGCGGATGTGATGACCCGCGCCGGCGTCTTCCCCGATCGGTTGTCCGTCGTCGGCAACTTCATCGACTCAGCCAGCGTGAAACCAGCGGACCAGCCGGGACGCGACCTCATCTACGTCGGCCGGCTGAGCCACGAGAAGGGGGTCGACACGCTCCTCGACGCGGTCGGTCGACTGCCCGGGACCGTCCTGCACGTGTTGGGCACGGGGCCCACGCTGGCGGCGTTGCAGCGACAAGCCGACGCGGTTGCGCCGGGCCGGGTGCGGTTCCACGGCCATCTGCCGAAGCCGGCCGTGCTCGACCTCCTGATCCGGAGCGCAGTCGCGGTACTGCCTTCGCGTTGCCACGAGAACCAGCCCATCGCGGTGCTCGAAGCATTCGCGTGCGGCGTACCGGTGGTCGCGACCGCTCTCGGCGGCCTGCCGGAGCTCGTCGGGGACGGCGAGCGCGGCACAGTCGTCCCCAACCGACCGGACGCGTTCGCCGACGCCCTGGAGGCGCTGCTCAGCGATCCAGACATGGCCTTCGCGATGGGACGGCGGGCGCGCGCGTACGTCGAGAGCGAGCACGCACCGGATGAGCATCTGCGCCGTCTGGAGGACATCTACTCCGCGGTCAGCTGATGCGGGGCGAACGGCTGACGCGCGCGGCCGTACCTGGCAAGCATCCGCCGCCCGGCACGGCCGCCGACGCGCCGGCACATCAGCCCGAACGGACGTAGGTCGTCCCAGGCGAACCAGGCCAGCTCGTCGACGTCTCGCACGGAGCTCAGCCACCGACGGGGATCCAGCTCGCCGCGGCGCCAGTAGTCGAACGAGGCGGGCACGTCGTAGTTCTCCACGAGGAACACCCGGCCGTCGATCTGATCAACGGGGGGCACCGGCCGACCGGTCAGGTCCAGGTGCGCAGCGACCGCGACGTCCACGCCCGCGGAGTCACGGAACACTCGGGACTGCGCTCCCAGACGCGGGTTGAAGTCCAACAGCTTGTAGCGGTTGTCACGAGGGTCCAGGCGGATGTCGATGTCGAGGATTCCGCGGTAGGACAGGCGCGCCAGCAGGTCCCGGACCTCGGCCACGAGCTCGGGGTTCGTCGCGGCACGGCCCAAGGCCGTGGGGCCGGCATGGGCAGGGTAGGACCGTTCCTTGACGCCGGTGAAGGCAGGCCGACACCGCGAGGCGCCGTCGCAGTAGCCGTGGAAGAACCAGTCGTGACCAGCGCCGCCCGGGATGTGCTCCTGCACCAGCATGCCGTCCTCGGCGCTCACGTGGGTGAAGACCGCGGCGAGCTCGGGTCCCGAGCAGACGATCGTCGTCCGCCGGACCGGTCCGCGGTCCGGGCTATGCCAGGGCACACGCACCTTGACGAGGAGTGGGAACCCCACCCGAGCGGCGAACTCCTCAGCCTCCTCGACCGACCGGACCAGCTCCGTCGCGACACAGGGCACGTCCAGGTCCCGGCAGAGCGAGAAGAGCGTGTACTTGTCGATGACTCGCCGCGGCAGATCCGGCGGCTGGTCAGGGAAGAGGAAGTAGGGGCGCAGTCCTGCACCCTCCTCCGCGAGGAAGACCGCGCTCAGGTCGTCAGTGGGGACGAGTACGGAAGGCCGCCCGATCCGCTCCGCCAGCCGCATCAGTCCCTCGCGCACCTGGTCCGTGTCGTCCACGTTGGGCTGCCACACCCAGCGGCCACGTACGTACCGGGACGCGAGGGGCGGTGTGCCGGCGCTCCGGTCCACCGCGTACACCGGCACGCCGAGCCGGCCGAGGCTTCGTGCGGCGCCGAGGCCCCCATGGTCGAACGGGTTGTCGCCGAGCTTGAGCACGACCGCCGGCGTCGCGGTGTCGACGTCCGGCACCGGGCCGCGGGCTGCCCTCCCCGACCGAGCCGGCACCAGGAAGGCGGACACTAGCGGTATCCCCAGTAGTCCAGCTCCCGCGACAAGCACGACTCCATGGCCGCCACCGAGGCCGGGTCGAGATCCCGCCTGAACGCCTCCACCCGACCGGGTTCGAACGTCGTGGCAGCGAGGGCCGCGCGGAACCGGGGGTGCTCGGGGAGTCCGGCGAACTCCGTCATCTTCTTGAACTGTGTCCCGGGATCGGCGAGCAGGTCCTCGAACCGCACGTCCAGCCATCGGTCGGCGGGAACGAGGCCACGCGCCGCCTCGAAAGCGTCCATGACCGTCTTCCAGCTCAGCGCCGCCAGCACGGGGAAGGACCGGCCCGACTCTTCCCACACGGCGGTGTACGACGGAGCGAGGGCACCGAAGTTGAGCCCCGCCGGCCCCTGCCAACCACTCCACCACGAGGTCTTGAGGCCCGATGCGGCGACGGCGCGAGGATCGCGGACGATGTGGATGAAGCGCGCGCCCGGAAGGGCTGCGCTGATGAACCCGCTGCGGGGCCATCCGGTGAACTTGTGGATGAACAAGGGCTTGCGCTGTGCCTCCCGCCGAGCGGTGAACAGGTCGCGGAAGCGCCCGGCGAGCCAGGGCTCGGCATCGCCGGCTAGGAGGTCGCGACACGAGCTCACCAGCGCGGGTGAGACCCGCCGCTGCAGGAGCCGGTAACCTTCCGACGGCGCATAGCGGATCCGGCCCTTCTGGGTGAGTGCTTGTGGGACGCGCCGGTAGAGCTCGTTGTTGTGGCGACCGACACGCGCCGGCAGCTGTGGGAAGCGATCCTCGATGTTGGAGATGAATCCGACGTCCGGGTGGCGCGCCAGCAGCTCCTGCACCAGGCTGGACCCCGATCGGCCGTTGCTCAGCAGGAACACATAGCTCGGTGTCGTCGTCACAGGTCCGCCTCCTCGGGATCTCGCCACGCCGGCGCCAGAGCCGCTTGGTCGAGCCGGGCTCGCATGGCGACGCACATTGCCCTGGCCGCCGGGTCGATGTGCGCGGGCCGGTGCACCGGGTGGCGACGCTCGACGTGGGAGAACAGCTCGTCCCGCCAGGGCAGGCCGAGAAACGCACAGAGCTCCCGGCCCACGCGATCCGGCTCATCCACGAGGTGGTCGTAGCCGAGCAGGAAGACATCGCGGCGCCGGTCCAGACCGAGGTCGAAGTAGAGCGAGTTGCGCGCGTACCAGAGGAGCGCTGCCGCGGTCTCGCGTGTCAACGTCTCGGCTCGGAACTCGCGCAAGCGGGTCAGCGTCTCGGGTCCGAGCCGTCGACCCTGCCAGATCTCCTCGCCGTCGCCGGCGATGATCTGTCGGACCGCTTCCAGACCAGAGTCGCCGAACTTGGCGATGCTCGAACGCGTTCGGTCGTCGACGTCGCGGAATATCCAGATCGCCTTGCCGGCGCGGACCCCGGAAAGCCCCAACAGTTCCGCGGTGCGGTGCGAGTCACACAGCGGCTTGAAGAGCACGTAGGGGTGACGGCTGCGTCGGATCGTCTCGATCACCGCCTGGTCGGACCGCAGCTGGTAGCGGCGGAACACCCGCCGGTCGCTCTCGTTGTGCACCTCGATCTCAGGTGCGCGGTCGAGACCCCGAAGCACCATGTTGGTGCCGGATCGCTGCAGACCGACCACGTAGACGGGGGTGGCGGAACCCGGCGCAACGCCGTGCCGGCGACGCCACCGGTGCTTGGCGTGGGCGACGCGTGCACGGTCGACGGGGTGCAATCGCTCTTCCTCGACCAGCGCGCCCACTCCCTGGGTCCGTGCCCAGGACAGTCGCCTCCGTAGCCGCAGCGCGAGGTACGCCACAGCCGACGGCTCGCCAACCGAACTCGGCATCGTTCCTCCTCCGCGTCGCGCCGTCACCCAACAGACCGAGCACACCCTGGTTCTGATACCGGTATCTCCGAGCCTCGACCGTGCTCGTATCGGGCATGGGCGACATGAGCAGCGCACCAATCTTCATCGTCGGTTGTCACCGGTCGGGCACGACTCTGCTCCGACTCATCCTCGACTCACACCCTCACATCAGCTGCGGACCCGAGACCCGGTTCCTGACCGAGTTCGCCGACCGCATCACCGGGGAGCGGCACTGGCAGCACTTCGAGCACTACGGGTTCTCCCGGGAGTACTGGCTGCAGCTGGTCGCCGCGATGTTCGACCGCTTCCAGTCCGACTACGCGGCACGCCGCGGCAAGACCCGGTGGGCTGACAAGACCCCGCGGTACGCGCTGTCCGTTCCGCTGATCGCAGAGATGTACCCGGACTGCCAGATCGTCCACCTCATCAGGGACGGCCGCGACGTGGTGGCCTCGCACCGGACCAGCTGGGGCTACCTCTCCGGGATCAAGGCGACCGCGAAGTGGCCGTACTACATCCGGATGGCACGCGAAGCCGGACGCCAGCTGTCACCGGACAGGTACCACGAGCTGCGCTACGAGGACTTGGTACTCGACACGAGGGCCACCGTCGGCCGGCTCCTGGAGTTCCTCGGAGAGCCGTGGGACGACGCTGTCCTACGCCACGACGAGCAGGAGCACGACGTACAGGCGTGCTACTACGAGCGGTCCGCCAGCCGGCGAGCCGCGTCCTCGAACGGCGGCGCGGTCTATCGCGCGAGGGTCGCAGCTGCGGGCCGCGACCTCGACCCGGTGCTACGAGCGATCACGACGCTGACCGCCCGCCGGACGTTGCGGGAGCTGGGATACCGGTGATGGTTCGAATCTGCGGCTCGCCCGGCGGCTCGCTACAAACGTCGAGCGCCGGCTCGTGGGAATGAGTGTCGACCCGGCATGTGCCCCATGCCGGCCGAGGAGGTCACGATGAACGACGACGTGCGGGTGCTCTACCTCGCCGGCTCCGGTCGCACCGGCAGCACCATCGTCGCCAACATCCTGGGTCAGGTCGACGGCTACTTCGCTGTCGGTGAGCTCTGGAACATCTGGCGTCGCGGCATCATGGAGGCGCGGCGGTGCGGCTGCGGCGAGCCGGTCGTCTCCTGCCCGGTGTGGAGCAGCATCCTCGAGAGCGCCTTCGGACGGCGTCTCGAGCGTCACGAAGCGGAGCAGCTCGACGCGCTCACGCACCTGTACCTGCGGACCAGGTGGGTACGGGCGCTGCGGGACGCGCGCAGGAACCCGTCGCCCGAGGGCGACGCGTACCGTGGCGCGCTCGCCGCGTTGTACGGCGCGATCCGCGACGTCACCGGTTGCCGCGTGATCGTGGACTCGTCCAAGTCTCCCGTCTACGGGGCGCTCCTAGCGACGCTGCCGGGCGTCGAGCTGCACGCGGTGCACCTGCTCCGCGATCCACGGGCGACCGCCTTCTCGAGCACCCGCGTTCGTACGCTTCCCGACTTCGGTGACGCCAGACTGATGCGCCGCGAGCGTCCGTACGTGGCGGCCCGCCGGTGGACGAAGAACCACACGCTCTGCGGCCTGTTGCTGCCAGCCCACGCAGCCTCGTTCACGCGGGTGCGCTACGAGGACTTCATGGCTCGTCCCGGTGACGAGATCGCCCGCCTGGTCGCAACGACGGGCGTGCACGCGGCCCTGCCGTTCACCGACGAGCGTACGGTTCGCCTGGCCGCCACCCACTCGGTGTCCGGCAACCCCGGACGGTTCACGGTCGGCGACGTGTCGCTACGTCCGGACGACGAGTGGCGCACCGCGATGCGGCTGTCGGACCGTGCCACGGTCACGGCGTTGACCTGGCCGCTGTTGTTGCGGCACCGCTACCCGCTCCCGGGGGGACGCCCGCACACGGTGTGATCGCTCCCGAGCCGCGTCAGGCGTCGAGCAGCACTCGCAGCCGATCGAGGCAGCGACCACGTGTCGGTCCTATGCTGCCGATGGGCAGGCACAGCCTCTCGGCGATCTCCGAGTACGGCAGGGGCGGGTCTGCCATCAACAGGTACATCAGGTCCTGCCAGTGCGCGGGCAGCTGTCCGATGGCCGCTCGGACGTCGCGGACGCGCTCGCCCGCGAGGAGCTGCTCGTCCACCGCCGGCTGAGGAGCCTCCTTCGCCTCGAAGACGTCCCCGCCATGGGTCAGGACGACCTTCTTGCGGAAGGCGACCTGGCGGAGGCACTCCCTCCGCGCAGTGGTAGTCAGCCAGGCGCCCACGCGGCTTGGATCGTCGAGGCGGTCGATGTGCTCGTAGAGTCGCAACCAGGTGGTCTGGGTGACGTCCGCACGGTCGCTCTCGGCGAGGTTGAAGCCACGAGTCACTCGCCACACCAAACCGACGTAGCGTTCGACGAGCTGCTCCCACGCGGCTCGGTCACCCTCCGATGCCCGGACCACCAGGTCCGCCACCTCGGAGTGCTCGGGGTGGTGCGCGAGCCTCCGCGAAGTTGTCATGGTTCCTCCTAGCTGGTGCGCAAAGAGTCACTGCGGGTCGTCGGCGGGCGTGCGGCCGGTGTCGCGTGTGTGCGCCGGGAGCGCGCCGCGAGCTGTCGCGTCACGGTGCGAGCCGTGAACCGCGCACCGAGCACGAACCGCGCCACTGGCCCGAAGCTGGCAGCCGCCGCGGCGCCGACGAAGTAGAGGTTCGGCACCGAGGCCTCGAAGTGGCGAGTGAGCGCAGGGAATGCCCCCTCGCTCCGGAGCGACGCGCGGAGATCCGCGTCGAGGAACGGGATCCGATCGAGGTCGACGCGGTAGCCGGTCGCCGAGATCACCTGGTCGGCCCGGATCTCCCGACGCTCGCCGTCGACAGCGAGCTCCAGCGAGACCTGTGAGCCCTCGACGCGGGCCGATCGCGTCTCGTGCCCGTAGAGGATCTGCACCTTTCCTTCTATTCGGTCACGCAGCCACCACGCGCCCGAAGGGCCGAAGGACGACGTGGCGAGGTGCAGGCGCGTGCGGTTGGGGAGCGCGTGGAACGCGAGCGGACCGTGCTCGGCCATCCAGCAACGCATCCCGGTACACAGTCCGCCCACGGGCCGGCGTAGCTGCTGCCAGGTCGGCCGGTCGAGTGGATGAGGCAGGGGATTCCACGTCACCGAGCCGCCTCGCGCCACAATGCGCACGTGGGCGCCGTGCTCGTGCATCAGCGCCGCGTTCTCGAGCGCGGACTGGCCGGCGCCGATCACGACGACCTCGCGTCCGGCGAACGTCGAAGGTTGAAGCTGCTCACCGGCGACGCCGGACGTCCCGATCCCGCCCCGCACCGAGGACGAGTGCGCACAGAGCTCGGACGGCAGCCCGGTGAGCGCCGCGGGCACGTGCCGGAAGTGTGTCAGCCCGACTGCGACCACCACCTGACGGGCAGCCACGCTGTCGCCGTCGGCAAGATCCAGCACGAAGCCACGTCCCGCGCGCGACAGCTGGAGGACATGCGTGTCCTCGACGCACACCTTCGTCTGCTCGACGAACCACTCGCCGTACTCGCAGTACACCTCCAGGGGGACCGGCACACCCCACCCGCCGACGTCGTACCCGTGGTCACCGCAGAAGCGAGCCAGCGAAAACGCGTCATGGGGGTCCGAGAGGTTGGACGCGAATCCCTCCGAGCGCAGCCACATCCCCTCGGGCATGTGGTGGCGCCACGTGTGCATGGGAGTACCGAAGAGCCGGTAGCCGATGCCGCGGTCGGCGAGGTGGGAGGCGACGGACAGGCCGTACGGCCCTGCGCCGATGATGACGACGTCGGCCGAGTCAGAGGTCATGGGAGCGAGCTCCTCGCGCCCGTCGTCGTCCGCGCCTCGCTTGAGCGGGTTGGATCACGATGCATTCGTCGCCCCCCGGATGTGGACGAAGTGGGTGTCCGTGAGGAGGCTGCCCTCACGCACTCAGGCAACGTCTCAGACTCGCAACGGCCAGGACCGGGTCCGTCGGCGAGATCCCCAATACTCGGGAGTCGCGCTGGGGCGTCGGCCAGCTTCCACGGAGTGTCGAACGCGGACGGACCAGCGGGAAGGTCCGCGGGCGCCGCGGGCGGGCGCGGACGCCGCGGGACGCTGCCGAGCTCCTGCGGGAACTCTGGCTGCGCCCTGACGGCGCGCGTCCCTGTGGGAGTACCACCCATCCTCATGCACGCCACGTCGACGACCTGGACCGACAGGCGAGACGCCGCACCAACCTCCCGGTGGACGACATCCTCAGGGTGCGCGACGGCATCTCGCTGTCCTGGTCGGACGCCATCGCCGCCAGGCTCCGGGCGATGGACGCGAGCGCGAGTGCCTGCACCGAGTCCCAGCTGCCGGGCTCCAGCGTCGCGGCTACCTCGTTCGCGTGGTCAGCGCGGGGGTGGGCAGCTCGCACCGAGCAGCTCCCCGTGCCGCGGCGTACCCATCTCTGCATGCCGGGGGAACAAGCCGTGGTGGGGGCCGCGACGCGAACAGGTGCAAGGCTGGAGCCATGATCGATGTCACTTTCGACGAGCTCATGGAACTGGTGGTGCACGGCTTCGAGATCGGTGGCGTCACGGTCCTGGTGCTCGGCGCCCTCGGCGCCTTCGCGCACGCGGTGATGGTCGCGCGGCGGACCGGTCTTCGCGATGCCTATGAGACGGCACGACGGAGCGTGGGCCGCGCAATCCTGCTCGGGCTCGAGCTGCTCATCATCGCGGACATCGTCCTGACCATCACGGTCGATCCCACCTTGGAGAGCGCGTTGGCACTGGGACTCATCGTGCTGGTGAGGACGTTCCTCAGCTTCTCCCTCGAGGTCGAGCTCGAGGGCACGTTGCCGTGGCGTCGAGGTTCGGGCGGGACGGGCACCCCGGCGCACCAGCGCGACACCCCGGCTTGACCGGCCACCCGGTCGGACCGCCGCTCCTCCGAGACGGGATACCGTGGGCGCCGGAGGACCCGCCCGGAAGCGGTTGCCGGGGCCGCTCAGCCCCTAGAGGACCGCGCCGCGGGGCGCGACCTCCACGGTGGAGACACTCCGTGCGAACAGCACCACGAGCCGATCGCCGTGACGGCAGCGGAGCACGCCTGACTCGTTCGAGAGCGTGCTGACGACGTGGTCGATGAGCTCCTCCTCGCTCCCCGCACCAGGGTCGTCGTACGAGACATCCATGCTGTCACCGCTGACGAGCCGGACCCGAAGCACAAGCCCCTCCATACCTCGCACAGTAGACGCGCGCGACGGCCACCCGCCATCGATCTGCGCCACGAGAGGCACGGCGCACGTCGGTCAGCACCGCCATCTAGACCGGTACGACCCGGCTGAACTCGTTCGAGCCAGCACCCCTAGTCATCGGAGGACCGACATGACACGTTGGACGTCTGCGGGTGACAACCCGGGCGCCCGCGGACCCACGAACGAGCGACAAAGGAGTCCTCGATGGTCATGGTCAGCAAGCGTTCTGGACGATCTCTGGGCGTTGCGACAGCCGCCCTGATGATGGCATCTGCAGGTGCGGTGGTGCCGCTCACGGCCTCGTCCTCGGCCGCAGCACCCAACGACAAGGCGTGCGACAGCCGCAACAACAACACGTACTCGAAGCTTCTCGGATGCATCTCGGCCGAGGGGGTGACCAAGCACCTCGAGGCCTTCCAGGCCATCGCCGACGCCAACGGCGGTACCCGCGCCACCGACACGCCCGGCTACCAGGCCAGCGTCGACTACGTCGTCGGGGTGCTCGAGAAGTCGGGTTGGTCGGCCGAGGTCGTGCCGTTCACCTACAACGCCACCGACACGGTCCTCCAGCAGATCTCGCCGACCTCGGTGGCGCACCCCCACACCGGTGCCACCGGCACGGGCGAGGGCGACGTCACCGCTGCCGTGGTGCCGGTCGACGTCAAGCTGACCGGCGACCGGTTGAACACCAGCGGCTGCCAGGCGACGGACTTCGCCGGCTTCCCGGCCGGCTCCATCGCGCTCCTGCAGCGGGGCGGATGCAACTTCTCCGTCAAGGCGATCAACGCCGAAGCCGCGGGCGCGGCCGGGGCGATCATCTTCAACCAGGGCGACACCATCGGCGCCGGCGACCGGTTCGGCCTGTTCAACCCCACGTTGGGCGGCAGCGACGTCGTCGACATCCCAGTGGTCGGCACGACCTTCGCCGCCGGCCAGTCCCTCGCCCAGGCCGGTTCCACGGCACGGGTCGCGGTCGAGTTCCGCCCGGTGACCGACTACAACGTCATCGGCGAGCTGGAGGGCGAGGTCGACGACAACGTCGTCATGGCCGGAGCCCACCTCGACTCGGTGCCTGCGGGCCCCGGCATCAACGACAACGGCAGCGGCTCGTCCGGGCTGCTCGACCTGGTGGAGGCGATGGGCAACTCCAAGCCCCACAACACCGTGCGGTTCGCATGGTGGGGTGCCGAGGAGATCGGCCTGCTCGGGTCCACCGCCTGGGTCGCGCAGCGCACCCAGGCCGAGAAGGACGAGATCGCGCTCTACCTCAACTTCGACATGATCGGCTCGCCGAACTACTACTTCGGCATCTACGACGCCAACGAGTCGAGCTTCGTGGCGCCCGTGCCCGTGCCGGAAGGGTCGGAGCACATCGAGCGCACCTTCGAGTCCTTCTACACCCTGCGCAGCGAGCCGTACGACGACTCGGCGTTCAGCGGCCGGAGCGACTACCAGGCCTTCATCAACAACGGCATCCCGTCCGGTGGTCTCTTCACGGGAGCGGAGGTCGTCAAGACCCCGCAGCAGCAGGCGATCTGGGGCGGTGTCGCCGGCGAGTCCTTCGACCAGTGCTACCACCTGGCCTGCGACACCATCGACAACGTCAACCAGGAGGCGCTGGACGTCAACTCCGACGCCGTCGCGTTCGCCGTGCTCACCTACGCGTACTCGACCGAGGGCGTGAACGGCGTCGAGGGACGAAAGGTGCCGGGCACGTTCACCATCCCGGCCCCTGCCGGCCCGGAGCACACCTTCGCCGGGCCTCTCGGCGGCGACGACGAGCACGACCACGACCACGACCACGTGGCCAGCTGAGCGCAGCGAAGGTCCAGCACGCAGCAGCACCGTTCGGCCGGGGAGGGCGACCACGTCGCCCACCCCGGCCGATCCTCGCGTCACCGCCCTCGCAGCGGGCGGACCCGCGACCCCTCGCTCCGGCGTGCACCTGGCCCTAGGCTGCGTACGTCGCTCCCAGGGCGTCGTCCCGCACCACCGACCTCGAGTGGAGGCCACCTCGTGCCCGTCCGCAGTCTTCGGCAGGAGGAAGCCGTCGAGCGTGCGGCCCTGCTGTCGGTCACCTCCTACGACATCGACATCGACCTCACCGACCTGGTCGACGGTTCCGCGTTCCGGGCCGTCAGCAGGGTGCGCTTCACGGGCGCCGCCGGCGCGTCGACGTTCGTCGACTGCTGTGCGGAGGTGGAGTCGGCCACGCTCAACGGCGCGGCGCTGCCGGCGGCGCAGGAGGGGCGGATCGCCCTGTCCGGCCTCGCCGAGGACAACGAGCTGGTGGTGGCCACGGTGCAGCGCGACACCACGCACGGGCGGGGGGTCCACCGCGCCGTCGACCCCGGCGACGACAACGTCTACCTGTGGACCACCTTCGAGCCCGACGAGGCGCGCTTCGCGTGGGCCTGCTTCGACCAGCCCGACCTGAAGGCGCCCCACGCCTTCACGGTCACGGCCCCCGCGGCCTGGACCGTGGTGAGCAACTCGGGCGACCCGGTGGTCGAGGACCTCGAGGGGGCGCGCCGCTGGACGTTCGCGCCGACGCCGCCGCTGTCCACCTACAACCCGGTCGTCGTGGCCGGCCCGTTCGTCGAGGTGCGCCGAGAGGCCGGCGGCTACGACCTCGGCCTCCACGCCCGCCGGACCCTGGCGTCCGCGCTCGAGCGCGACGCCGAGCAGCTGTTCACGATCACCGCGCAGGGCCTCGCCTTCTTCGGCGAGCGCTTCGACATGCCGTTCCCCCAGCGCACGTACGACCAGGTGTTCCTCCCCGAGTTCGGCGGGGCGATGGAGAACTACGGCTGCGTCACCTGGTCCGACACCATCCTGCGACGACACGAGCCGACGACCGGCGAGTGGCAGATGTTCACCAACGTGCTGCTGCACGAGATGGCGCACATGTGGTTCGGCAACATCGTCACCATGCGCTGGTGGGACGACCTCTGGCTCAACGAGGCGTTCGCGGAGTTCGCCTGCATGTGGGCAGCCGAGCGGGCCACTGCCTACGGCGACACCGCCGCGAACAACCTCGTGGGCGACAAGCTGAACGCCTACCTCGCCGACCAGGGCCCCAGCTCGCACCCCATCCGCCAGCCGGTGCCGAGCGTGGCGCACGCCGAGTCGATCTTCGACTCCATCACCTACCCCAAGGGCGCGGCAGTGCTCAAGCAGCTCATGCACTTCGTCGGCGAGGACACCTTCTGCCGCGGCATGAGCGCCTACTTCGCCGAGCACGCGTGGGGCAACACGACCCTCGACGACCTCGTCGGCGCCCTCGAGCAGGCCAGCGGCCGCGACCTCCACCCGTGGCGCACCGCCTGGCTGGAGACCGCCGGGGTCGACCGGCTGGGCATCGAGCGCACCGAGGCCGGTCTCGTGCTCACCGCGGCTGGCGCTCACGGTGCCCCGCACCCGCAGGTGGTCGGGGTGGGCGCGTACCGCCGTGCCGGCGGCGCGCTCGAGGAGGTGGGCTCCACCCGGGTGGAGGTGGCGGGCGAGCGGACCGCCGTCGAGGGCCTCCCGGAGGCCGACCTCTACCTGGTGAACCACGACGACGCCACCTTCGCCACCACCCGCCCCGATGCCGCGGGGCGCGAGCTGCTGGTCGGTCGCCCCTCGGGGCTGCCCACCACGCTGGCCCGCGCCGTGGCGATGGCGACCGTGTGGGACATGCTGACCAACGCCGAGGCGACGGCCGCCGAGGCGGTGGGCGCGCTGACCGACGCGCTGTCGGTGGAGACGGTGGAGACGGTCGTCGAGCCGTTCCTCGAGCTGTCCGTCACCGCCGCGCAGCGGTGGGCTCCCGAGCCGGAGCGGTCGCGGTTGGAGGCGCAGGTGGGCGCCGCGGCACGACGGCTGGTGGCCACCGGGGTGGCACGGCACGCGGCGCTGCGCACGCTGGCCCGGACGGCGGCCGGCAAGGAGGACGTCGCCGCTGTCCGCGAGGAGTCCGGCGACGACGTCGACCTGCAGTGGTACGTCCTGCAGCGCCGGGCGGAGCTGGGGGAGGTGGACGCCGAGGCCGTGCGGGCCTTGCAGGAACGCGACCCCGACCCCGACGCCTGGGTGCGTGCGCTGTGCGTACGAGCGAGCTCATCCTCAGCCGAGGCGAAGCAGGAGGCGTGGACCGCGGTGGTCGAGCGCACCGTGCCCATCCAGAACGCGCGGACGGTGTCGGAGGCCTTCTGGCGACCCGGCCAGGACGAGGTGCTGGCTCCGTACGCCCAGCGCTACATCGACGCGCTGCCCTCCTTGCACGCGGGCGGGATGATCCCGGGCCTGGCGCTCTCGTACAGCCTCTTCCCGGTGTTCGCCGTCGACGAGGCGTGGGTGGCGCACGTCCGCGAGGTCGCGGCGGCCCACGCCGCCCCCGTGGTGGTCGGCGCACTGACCGAGCGCTCCGAAGAGGTGCTGCGGATGGTGCGCACCCGCTCGCTGAACCGGTAGGGCTCTGGTTCCCGGCCGAACCGGCTCCCGACGTGACCTGGAAACTTCCGCAGACCCCGTAACACGGGCGGCGCCACCGACGCTGAGGTAGTGAGCGGCCGCGTTCCGCTGGGCCACTCGTCGCGCACCCGTGCCCCGACCTCCCGCCGGAGCACGGATCCCCCCAGGTGCGACGGGACGGCTCGAACAACGCGCAGGACAGCGGCGCGGCCCTCCGGGGTCGCGCCGCTGCTGCGTGCGGCCCGTGCAAGGCGCCCTCCCGGGGCGGCCGGCGGGCCGTCGCCGAAGCGCTAGCCGAGCGTGGCCGGGTCGGTGTTGGCCCCGCAGACGACGACCGCCACCCGCTCCCCGTCCGCCGGCACGTACGCCCCGGACAGCAGCGCCGCGTACGCCGTCGCGGCGCCGTGCTCGGACGCGACCCGGTACTCGTCCCACAGCTCCTGCCGCGCCGCCACGATCGCGTCCTCGCCGACCAGCACGGACACCGGAGGCTCGGCGCGGGCGGCGGCGAGCGCGAGCTCGCCGACCCGACGGGCGCCCAGCGAGTCCGCCGCGACGCCCGACACCTCCACGTCGACCGGCCGGTCCACGGCCAGCGCGCTGTGGAGGGTCGGGCACAGCCGCGGCTCGACCGCCACGACCCGCGCCCGGCCGCGCACCGCGGCGGCGATGCCGGCGTACAGCCCGCCGCCGCCGACCGCCACGACGACCGTGTCGACCCCCGGCTCGTCCTCGAGGACCTCCTCGCCCACCGTGCCTGCGCCGGCCGCCACCTCGAGCTGGTCGTACGCGTGGGCGAACGCGGCTCCCTCCGCCGCTGCATGTGCCACGGCCGCCGCGTAGGCCTCGGCGTACTCGCGGCCGGCCCTGCGGACCTCCGCGCCGTAGCGCTCGATCCGCGCCACCTTGACCTGCGGCGCCGACTCCGGGACGAACACGGTGGCCCGCACCCCGAGCTCGCGGGCGGCGAACGCCTGCGCGAGGCCGGCGTTGCCGCCCGAGGCGACGACGATGCCGGCGTCGCCCAGCTCGCCGCGCTCGAGGGCTGCGAGCTGCCGGTTGAAGGCGCCGCGGGTCTTGAACACGCCGCAGTGCTGCAGGTGCTCGCACTTGAGCCAGACGCCGCCGCGGCCGCCGGGCGGGAGCAGGGGAGTGCGCCGTACCCGGCCGGCGATCCGGTCGCGGGCGGCCAGCACGTCGTCGCGGGTGATCGTCACCGCGCCAGTATCGGCGACCGTGGCGCTCCGACCGGCGGGTGGTCCGTCACCGGACCCGTGGAACCTCGCCCGCGCCGGCGCGCCGGACGCCGTCCGGATCGGCGGGTTCGGGGAGAGGGCCGAACTCCTGGTTGCAGGTCCAGCCGGCGCAGGTCACGAGCTCGCGCCGACGCAGCTCGAGCGCGGCGACGACCGCGGCGTAGGCGGGGTCGTCCACGCGGTTGACCATCTCGTCCGGGTCGAGCAGCCGGTCGTAGAGGAAGGCGTCGACGCCGTCCGTGCCGTAGAGGTAGCGCTCGGTGCGCACGCCGCGGTGCGACCAGCCGTCGCCGAGTGTCCGGCCCGTCTGGATGAGGGTGGTGTCGCGGAACGCCTGCTCCTCGCCGAGGAGGGTGGGCGCGAGGGAGCTCCCGTCCACCTGCCACTGGGGCGTGACGCCGGTGAGCCCGGCGAAGGTCGCCGGCAGGTCCACGAGGGTCACCGGGAGGTCCGAGGTCGTCCCGGCAGCGATCCCGGGCCCCCGCACCAGCAGCGGCACCTGGAGTGCCTCGTCGGTCAGCACGTCCTTGCCGACGAAGCGGTGCTCACCGAGCGAGTAGCCGTTGTCGGAGCTGAAGACGACGTAGGTCTCGTCGAGCACGCCCTCCTGCGACAGGGTCGCCACGAGGGAGCCGACCGCGCGGTCCACGGCCTGCAGCGACTGCAGCCGCGCGGTGTTCTCCGCGCGGACCGCGGCGCGCGAGACGGGGGAGAGGCGGCGGAGGTAGGCGGGCTGGTCGCTGACGTCGGCCTCGTCGAAGGCCGGGGCGTCGAAGGAGGACGGCCGCTGGTCGACGAAGAGGTCCTCGTCCTGCGGCATGGCCGGCGGCAGGCCGCGTCCGCCCTCGGGCGTGATGCGGTAGTGCGGGGCCAGGTGCCAGGCGTACACCACGAACGGGTCGTCGCTGCGGGCGAAGTCGCGGACGGCCTCGTTGGTGTGGTCCTCGATCACGCGGGTCACGTGGCTGCCGGTGTGGTGCTCGGGCCGGCCGTCGCCGGTCATGGAGAAGTTCACGTAGTCGTAGACGCCCTCGGTCAACGCGTCCCAGCGCGACCAGCCGGCGGGACGTACGTCGTTGGGCCCGTAGCCGTTGAGGAACTTGCCGACGAAGGCGGTGCGGTAGCCCTCGTCGCGCCACCAGGTGCTGGCCTCCTGCGCCGGGTCGAGCGCCTCGAAGCCGCCGTGCACGCCTCGGTTGTGCTGGACGCCGTTGTTCTGGGCGTACTGGCCCGTGGCGAGCTGCGCGCGAGCGGGGCAGCACAGCGGGTGCGGTGAGATCGCGTCGGTGAGCTCCATGCCCTGGTCGGCGAGCAGCCGGCGCGTGATCGGCATGTGGTCGAGGTCGTCGTCACGCATGTCGTCGGTCAGGACGAACACCAGGTTCGGGCGGTCGACGCCCGGGGCGGGTGACTGCGTGCCCTGCGCGAGGCTCACCGGCCCGACGCGGTCGGCGTCGGTCCCCCCGGTGGTGGTGACGGTCGCCAGGGTGGCGACGAGTACGACGAGGAGGGCAGCCGTGATCGACTGTGCCCACCCTCGCATCTACGTCATTCCTCGCCGGGACCCCCGAGGGTCCTTGTCGCCCGCCCGTGTGGGGGCAACAGTAGGACGGGCCGGCGTCGCTCCCCAAAGCGACACGACGACTGTGGCGGAACGCATCCGAGTCGTTACCCTGTGGTCTCCTGGCGCCCGCCGGCGTCGACCCACCGAGCAGAAGGAACCCCCAGCACCAGTCATGGACGACGGTCAAAGTCCCCGCACGGCCGCGCTCGACCCAGGGCGCGCGTCGTGACCCCGCTCCTGCTCCTCCTCGTCTCGCTGGCCCTGGTGGCCGCCTGCGGCCTCTTCGTCGCCGCTGAGTTCGCGTTCGTCACCGTCGACCGGCCGAGCGTCGAGCGCGCCGCCGCCGACGGCGACGAGGGCGCCCGTGGCGTCCAGCTGGCCCTCCGGTCGCTGTCGACCCAGCTCTCCGGTGCCCAGGTCGGCATCACCGTGACCAACCTGGCCATCGGCTTCCTGGCCGAGCCGGCCATCGCCCAGCTCATCGACGGTCCCCTGGCGGCCGCGGGCGTGCCCCACGGAGCCGTGACGCCCCTGTCGCTGGCGCTCGGGCTCGCCATCGGCACCGTCGTGACGATGATCTTCGGCGAGATGGTCCCGAAGAACATCGCCATCTCGCGCCCGCTCGAGACCGCACGCACGACGCAGGGCTTCATGCGCGCCTTCACCGCCCTCACCCGGGGGCCGATCCACGCGCTCAACGGCTCGGCCAACGCGATCGTGCGCCGTCTCGGCATCGAGCCGCAGGAGGAGCTGCGCTCGGCACGCAGCTCCCAGGAGCTGTCCTCGCTCGTGCAGCGCTCCGCCGACCAGGGCACGCTGGACGCCGACACCGCCGAGCTGGTCGAGCGCTCGGTGGAGTTCGGCAGCCGCACGGCCGGCGAGATCATGACGCCGCGGGTGCGCAGCACGACGGTGGAGGACGGCGACCGCGTCTCGTCCGTCATCGAGCTGGCCCGCCAGACCGGGCACTCGCGCTTCCCCGTGCTCGACGCCGAGGACGTGGTCGTCGGCACCGTGCACGTCAAGCACGCCGTCGCCGTACCGGTCCACGAGCGCGCGACGACCCGCATCCGGCACGTGATGGTCAAGCCGGTCGTGGTGCCCGACAGCCTGCGGCTCGACCCGCTCCTCGCCCTGCTGCGGCAGGACGGCTTCCAGATGGCGATCGTGCTCGACGAGTACGGCGGTCACGCGGGCATCGTGACGCTGGAGGACGTGGTCGAGGAGATCGTCGGCGACATCTCCGACGAGCACGATCGTCTGGGGTCCCGCATACGCCAGCGGCGCGACGGCAGCTGGACCCTGTCCGGCCTGCTCCGGCCCGACGAGGTGGAGGACGCGACCGGGATCGAGCTGCCCGACCACGAGGACTACGACACGGTCGCCGGCCTGGTGATGCGCGAGCTCGGCAAGATCCCGGAGCCCGGTGATCGCATCGAGGTGCCGGTGCCCGACCGCGCGGACCCGCACGAGCTGCGGGAGCGGCTCGTGACGCTGACGGTGGAGCGGATGGACGGACTGCGCATCGACCGTCTCGACCTGCGGCTCGTCGCCCCGACGGCGGGGGAGCGCCCAGGCGCGAGCGCGGAGGACACTGCGCCGAGCGGGACGTCCGCGACGAGGGGAGCCGCGCGATGAACGGCGACCTGTTCGGTGTCGGCCTGGCCGTCGTGCTGCTCGGCCTCAACGCCTTCTTCGTGGGAGCGGAGTTCGCGCTCCTCGCCGCCCGCCGCAGCCAGATCGAGCCGCGCGCGCAGGAGGGCTCCCGCGCCGCCCGGACGACCCTGCGGGCGATGGAGAACGTCTCCCTCGTCATGGCCGGCGCCCAGCTCGGCATCACGGTCTGCTCGCTGGGACTCGGCGCCATCGGCGAGCCGGCCGTGGCCCACCTGCTCGAGCCGCTCTTCCACGCCGCCCACCTGCCGGAGGACCTGCTGCACCCGGTGTCGTTCGTCGTGGCGATGTCGATCGTGGTGTACCTCCACGTCGTGCTGGGCGAGATGGTGCCGAAGAACATCGCGCTCGCGGGCGCCGACCGGGCAGCCCTGGTGCTGAGCCCCCCGATGATGGTCGTCGTCACGGTGCTCCGCCCCGTCATCGCCGGGCTCAACCTCGCCGCCAACGGCGTGCTCCGGCTGCTGCGGATCGAGCCCAAGGACGAGGTGCACTCGAGCTTCACCCGCGAGGAGGTCGCCGCCCTCGTCGAGGAGTCGCGGGGCGAGGGGCTGCTCGAGGCGGAGGAGTACGACCGGCTCGCCGGCGCCCTCGGGTTCACCGAGAAGTCCGTGTCCTCGATCCTGATGACCCCCGACACCCTCGCCACCGTCGCCCCCGGGTCGACCGTCGCCGACGTCGAGGCGCTGTGCGCGGCCACCGGCTTCAGCCGGTTCCCGGTCGCCGGTCCCGACGGCACGCTGCTCGGCTACCTCCACATCAAGGACGCGCTGGAGTCCGACGACGACAAGCGCTCGCGCGTCATCGAGGACAAGTGGATCCGGCCGTTCGCGTCGGTCAACCCCGACGACCTGCTCCACGACGCGCTCGAGAGCCTCCAGGCCAAGGGCGCCCACATGGCACGCGTGGTGCGGCGCGACGGCGAGGTCATCGGCCTGGTCACGCTGGAGGACGTGCTCGAGGAGCTGGTCGGCGAGATCCGCGACGCGGCACACCACGACGTGTCACCGGTGGACGCCTGAGCGCTGGATAGGGTTCGTCCGTGCCAGAGGAAGCGACCCGCGTCTGGACCGTGCCCAACATCATCAGTGTGGTGCGGCTCGCCGGTGTGCCGTTGTTCCTGTGGCTCGTCCTGGGGCCCGAGGCCGACGCCCTCGCCCTCGTCGTCCTCATGGTGGCCGGGTTCACCGACTTCCTCGACGGCTGGCTGGCGCGCCGGCTGGACCAGTACTCCACCCTCGGGGAGATCCTCGACCCGGTCGCCGACAGGCTCTACATCCTGGCGGTCGTGGTCGGGCTGCTCCTGCGCGACATCATCCCGTGGTGGGTGGCGGTCGCGCTGCCGCTGCGTGACCTCTTCCTGTGGGGACTCGTGCCGGTCCTGCGCACCCGGGGCTACTCCGCGCTCCCGGTGCACTTCCTCGGCAAGGCCGCCACCTTCAACCTGCTCTACGCGTTCCCGCTGCTCCTGCTGGGCGGTGGCGACGGCATCGTCGCCACCCTCGCCCGGACCTTCGGGTGGGCGTTCGCGTGGTGGGGCATCGGCCTCTACTGGTGGGCCGGTGTCCTCTACGCGTGGCAGGTGCGCACGCTGCTGAGGGACACCCCCCGCCGCACGTCACCGGCGTCCGAGCATGGCTGAGCCCTCCGCCGGCACCACCGAGCGCCGCCTCCCCGAGCACGTCACCACGCCGCTGCTGACGCTGATCACCACGCGCTCGATGGACGAGGACTACGCGCACGTCGCGCAGCAGCGTGCCGCAGCGGGCGACGTACGCCCCCAGGTCGCGCGGCCGCACTGGTCGAGCGTGCTCGCGATCGCCGCGCTGGGCGTGATGGCGGCCGTCGTGGCCGCGCAGACGGACCGGCAGGCCGACGTCGACGAGCTGAGCCGCGCCGCGCTCATCGAGCAGATCGACATGCGCAGCGACGAGGTCCGCGCGCTGCAGCGCCAGGTCGTCGAGCTGACCAGCTCCAACGCGGACGCGGCGAGCAGGAGCACGCAGCTGCAGGGACGGCTCGACGACATCCAGTCGCGTGTGCGGCGCGCCGAGCTCAACACCGGCTACTCGGCCGTGCACGGCCCCGGCGTGCGCATCACCGTCGACAACCGGCCCGACGTCGAGGTCAACAGCGAGATCCGCGACGAGGACCTCGCGATCCTCGTCGACGGGCTCTTCGAGGCGGGCGCGGAGGCCGTCGCCGTCAACGACCAGCGGATCAACGTCCTCGGCGGGATCCGCAACACCAACCGCGCGATCCACGTGAACGGGCGGCCCGTCATCCCGCCCTACGTGGTGTCCGCGATCGGCGACCCGAGGACCCTGCAGGCGCGCCTGCTCCAGACCAGCCAGGGGCAGGAGTGGTTCACGCTCGTCGACGGGCTGGACTTCGTCTACTCGTCGGAGAATGTGGACGACATCCGCCTGCCGCCGGCGCCCGAGCGGGCGCTTCGTGATGTGATCGAGCTCGACGCCGACGCCTCCAGCGGACCGACCAGAGAGGGGAGCTCGCCGTGATCGCCGCCCTTGGGCTGCTCCTCGGCATCATCGCCGGACTCGCGTTCGCGCCCGACGTGCCCCTGGGCCTGCAGAACTACCTGCCCATCGCGGTCGTGGCGGCCCTCGACGCGGTGTTCGGCGGCCTGCGCGCCTACCTCGACGGCATCTTCGACGACAAGGTCTTCGTCGTCTCGTTCGTCAGCAACGTCGTCGTGGCCGCGGCGATCGTCTACCTCGGCGACCAGCTCGGCGTCGGGTCGCAGCTGAGCACGGGCGTCATCGTCGTGCTCGGCATCCGCATCTTCTCCAACGTGGCGGCGATCCGCAGGCACGTGTTCCATGCCTGACGAGCGACCGGCGCACGGGCGGCCCGCACCGGACGAGCCCGGCCGCGAGCGGCTCCGGGTGGCGCTGACGAAGCCGACGCGCCGCCAGGCGGTGGTGGCCGTGCTCCTCGCGGTGCTCGGCTTCGCCTTCGTCGTCCAGGTCCGCGACACGCAGGCCAACGACACCTACGAGGGACTGCGCGAGGGCGAGCTCATCGAGGTGCTCGACGGACTCACCGGCACCGCCGAGCGGGCGCGCCGCGAGGTCGACCGGCTCGAGGCGCGCCGCGACGAGCTCCAGGACGAGAACCAGGCCCGCGCCGCCGCCCTCGACGAGGCCGAGCAGCGGGTGCGCACGCTCAACATCATCGCCGGCCTCGTGCCGGTCACGGGCCCCGGCCTGCGGGTGACCATCACCGAGTCCACCAGCCGGGTCAGCGTCGGGTCGCTGCTCGACACCGTCCAGGAGCTGCGCACCGCCGGAGCGGAGGCGATGGAGTTCAACGACTCCATCCGCCTCGGCGCGGACAGCTCGTTCGAGAACGCCGTCGGCGGGATCGAGCTCGACGACCAGCTGCTCGAGCCGCCGTACGTCCTCGACGTCATCGGCGACCCGCACGTCCTCCGCACGGCGCTGACCTTCTCGACCGGCCCCATCGAGACGCTCGAGACGCTCGACGGCGCGACGGTGACCGTCGAGGAGCTCGAGCAGGTCGAGATCACCAGCGTCCGCGACGCGCCCCGGCCCGAGTATGCGGAGCCCGGCAGCGGCCAGTAGCCTGCCGAGGAGCCGCGGCCACCAGCCGACGTACCCGCCGACCACCCGAGGAGCCCCCGTGTATCCGGAGAACCTGAAGTACACCAGCGAGCACGAGTGGGTCCGCACCCCCGGCGACACCGACGGCTCGGTCCGGGTCGGCATCACGGAGTTCGCGCAGGACGCCCTCGGCGACATCGTCTACGTGTCGCTGCCGCAGGTGGGCGACCAAGTCACGGCCGGCGAGACCTGCGGCGAGCTCGAGTCGACCAAGTCGGTCAGCGACATCTACGCGCCGGTCACCGGCGAGGTGGTCGCCACCAACTCGGCCCTCGACGCCACGCCCGAGCTGGTCAACAGCGACCCCTACGAGGCCGGCTGGCTCTTCGAGGTCAGCGTCACCGACGCGTCCGAGGTCGACGGCCTCATGGACGCCGCGGCCTACCAGGCCGGCCTGGGCGGCTGAGTCGTCCGCCCGGTCGCCGACCACCGGATCCACCGGGCTGGTAAGTTCGGACCAACCGTCAACCTCAACCCTCGGCTGAGGGTTCAGTGTCGATCCGTCGAGGAGCCTCCATGCCGTTCTGCACCGCCTGTGGCAAGCAGAACCCTGACGATGCCCGCTTCTGTGCCCAGTGCGGCACCAAGCTGCTCGGCGGGGACGACGCGGGCACCAGCCCGGTCGAGACCACAGCGACGATCACCTTCGGGGCGCCCGACCAGCGCGAGTCCTCCGACCGCCAGCTGAGCCCGGTCGACGCGGCCGCCGTGGACGCGCTGCCCGAGGGTCACGCCCTGCTCGTCGTCCAGCGCGGTCCCAGCGCCGGCAGCCGCTTCCTGCTCGACACCGACGTCGTCGGTGCGGGCCGTCACCCCGACAGCGAGATCTTCCTCGACGACGTCACCGTCTCGCGCCGGCACGCGGAGTTCCGGCGCTCCGGCACCGGCTACGCCGTCAGCGACGTGGGCAGCCTCAACGGCACCTACGTCAACCGCGACCGCATCGACTCCGTCGAGCTAAACGACGGCGACGAGGTGCAGATCGGCAAGTACCGGCTCGTCTTCTTCTCCTCCCACCCGGGCAGCTGATCCGTGGCCGCCTCGGCATCGGCAGGGCAGGGTCGCGGCGCCCGCTACAACATCGGGCAGGTCCTCGACCAGCTCCGTCCTGACTTCCCGGGCGTGACGATCCCCAAGATCCGCTTCCTCGAGGACCAGGGCCTGGTCAAGCCCGAGCGCACCGCGGCCGGCTACCGGAAGTTCTCGGGCGAGGACGTCGCGCGGCTGCGCTACATCCTGCTGATGCAGCGCGACCACTACCTGCCGCTGAAGGTCATCGGCGACCACCTCGACGCCATCGACCGCGGCCTCGAGCCGCCGGCGATCGAGTCGGTCGTGCCGACGGTGCCCAAGGTGGCCCTCGCCTCCGACGGGCTGCCCAGCCCGGAGTCGTTCCGCCGCACCAGCGACCTGCGTCTCTCGCGCCGGGAGCTGATCAAGGTCGCGGAGATCTCCGAGGAGCTGCTCGCGCAGCTCGAGCAGTACGGCCTGGTCAGCGCGCGGACCGGCACGGGGCACTTCGACAGCGACGCCCTCGTCGTCGCCCAGACCGCGCGCGAGCTGGCCGACTTCGGCTTCGAGCCGCGCCACCTGCGGGCCTTCAAGACGGCGGCCGACCGGGAGGTCGGGCTGGTGCAGCAGGTCGTGGCCCCGCTGGCCCGGGGCCGCGACGCGGCTGCTCGCGGACGCGCCGAGGACGCCACCTCGGAGATCGCGGCCCTGTCGGTGCGGCTGCACGCCACGCTGGTGAAGGTGGGCCTCGACCGGGGCTGACCCCTGAGCGGTGCGTCCCGCGGGTGCGTGGCCGGCCACCCGCCGGCGGGGACGCTCGGAGGGGCACCGCCGACAGGCACCTCCAACCTCACCAGCCGTGAGTAGGGTGGAGCCATGCGGGAAATGGACGTCATCGGGGTCCGTGTCGAGATGCCCTCCAACCAGCCCATCGTGCTGCTGCGCGAGGTCACGGGGGAGCGCTACCTGCCGATCTGGATCGGGGCGGTCGAGGCCACGGCCATCGCGTTCGCCCAGCAGGGCGTCACGCCCCCGCGCCCCCTGACGCACGACCTCATGCGCGACG
Organism: Nocardioides xinjiangensis; assembly: GCF_017916455.1. Lineage (GTDB taxonomy): Bacteria > Actinomycetota > Actinomycetes > Propionibacteriales > Nocardioidaceae > Nocardioides > Nocardioides xinjiangensis. The sequence continues at coordinate 62,881 of NZ_JAFMSY010000002.1, forward strand.
TGCTCGAGGCGACGGGCCAGCGGCTCGACGAGGTGCGGATCATCGACATGCAGGACGGCGTCTTCTACGCCCAGCTGGTCTTCGAGGGCGGCGCCGAGGTCGGAGCGCGCCCCTCGGACTCCATCGCCCTGGCCCTGCGCACGGGCAGCCGCATCGTGTGCGCCGAGTCGGTGCTCGAGGAGGCCGGGCTCGCCGTGCCGGCCGAGCAGGAGGACGAGGTGGAGCGGTTCCGCGAGTTCCTCGACCACGTCTCGCCCGACGACTTCGAGTCGCCTTGAGCGAACGGGCGGCCGGGGCGTCCCTCGCCCTCCTACGTCGTCCGGTAACCATCACCCTCAACCTGAGGTTCAGGGTTTGCGACACGCCGGGTCGTGGATGGACAACCCGCACGTGCGGGCTTACCTTGAACTGTCTCTGTTGTAACTCCACCGTTGTGGTTGCCGGTCCTCCGGCTGCCGGGCGGGCCCTTCCCCCAGGAGTTACCGCTCAGCGGAGGATCTGACCTGGAGGGTCACTGTGGGTAGCAACGAGAACGAGCAGGGCGCGGACGCCGCCGGGATGAAGGCTGCTGCCGAGGCGGCCGGCCTCGCCGAGGAGCAGGGTCTGCTCTTCGACGACGACGTCTCGCCGCTGCCCAGCGACACCGGCTACCGCGGGCCGACCGCCTGCAACGCGGCCGGCATCACCTACCGGCAGCTCGACTACTGGGCCCGCACCGGGCTGGTCGAGCCGAGCGTGCGCGGCGCGGCCGGGTCCGGCTCGCAGCGGCTCTACTCCTTCCGCGACATCCTGATCCTCAAGGTCGTCAAGCGGCTGCTCGACGCGGGCATCTCGCTGCAGCAGATCCGCACCGCGACCGCCCACCTCCGCGAGCGCGGCACCGACGACCTGACCCGGGTCACCCTGATGAGCGACGGGGCCTCGGTCTACGAGTGCACGAGCAACGACGAGGTCATCGACCTGCTGCAGGGCGGCCAGGGCGTCTTCGGCATCGCGATCGGCGGCGTCTGGCGCGAGATCGAGGGCACGCTCGCCGAGCTGCCGTCCGAGCGCACCGCCGAGGAGGCCGGCACGGCCGTCCCGGGCGACGAGCTCGCCGCGCGCCGCGCGGCTCGCAAGACCGGCTGAGCCCCGCCACTCCCCGCACCACGTCGAGGCCGTCCGGACACCGGGCGGCCTCGCCCAACTCCCGGGTGGGCCGCTAGACTCGTCGTGCTGACATCCCATGCGGGAGAGTCACCGCGGCCGGCTCGCCGGCCTGCGGTGCGCCGAAGGGGCAATTCCTCCCCGGAACCTCTCAGGCACCCGGACCGCGCTGGGTTGGCACTCTGGAGGCCACCGGGCCGACAGAGGGGGAGGTCCAGTGACCTCAGGGAGCCCTCGTGCCGGACGCCACCCCGACCCCCGCCCCGACCCCCGCCCCGACCCCAGTCCCCGCCGACACGCTCGGGGAGTTCGTTCGCCGCCACATCGGCCCCGACGAGTCTTCCGTCGCACACATGCTGCGGGCGGTCGGTCACGAGTCGCTCGAGTCGCTGATGGCGGCTGCGGTCCCGGGCGGCATCCGCACCGCCGCCGCGCTCGACCTGCCCGACCCGCTCGACGAGGAGGCCACGGCCCGCGCGCTGCGGACCCTCGCCTCGCAGAACCGTCCCGCCGAGGCGATGATCGGACTGGGCTACCACGCGACCATCACGCCGCCGGTCATCCGGCGCAACGTGCTGGAGGACCCCTCCTGGTACACGGCGTACACGCCCTACCAGCCCGAGATCTCCCAGGGCCGCCTCGAGGCGCTCCTGAACTTCCAGACCGTCGTCGCCGACCTCACGGGCCTGCCGACGGCCAACGCCTCGCTGCTCGACGAGGGCACCGCGGCCGCCGAGGCCATGACGCTCGTGCGTCGTGCGCAGCGCAACGCCAGCGGCCCGTTCGTCGTCGACGCCGACGCCCTGCCCCAGACGATCGACGTCGTGCGCACCCGCGCCGAGGGAATGGGCATCGAGGTGGTCGTGGCCGACCTCGACGAGGGGTTGCCCGAGGGCGACGTGTGCGGCGTGCTGGTCCAGTACCCCGGCGCCTCGGGGGAGGTGCGCGACCCCCGGCCGGTGATCGACGCCGTGCACGAGCGCGGCGGTCTCGCCGTCGTCGCCGCCGACATCCTCGGACTGGCCCTGCTGGAGGCGCCCGGGACCTTGGGCGCCGACGTCGTGGTGGGGTCGTCGCAGCGCTTCGGCGTGCCCCTGTTCTACGGCGGTCCGCACGCCGGCTTCATGGCGGTGTCCTCCGGCCTGGAGCGCCACCTGCCCGGCCGCCTGGTGGGCGTCTCGGTGGACGCCGAGGGCCGCCCGGCGTACCGCCTCGCCCTGCAGACGCGGGAGCAGCACATCCGTCGCGACAAGGCGACGTCCAACATCTGCACCGCCCAGGTGCTGCTCGCGGTCGTGGCCTCGATGTACGCCGTCTACCACGGGCCCGACGGGCTGCGGCGGATCGCGCGGCGCACGCACGAGCACGCCGGCCGGATCGTCGCGGCGCTGCGTGCCGGGGGAGTGACGGTCCTCAACGAGACCTGGTTCGACACCCTCACCGTCGCCGTGCCGGGTCGCGCCGGCGAGGTGGTCGCAGCCGCCCGCCAGGTGGGCCTGCACCTGCGGCTGGTCGACGAGGACCACGTCGGCCTCTCGACGTCCGAGCGCACCAGCCCCTCGACGGTGGCTGCTGTCCTGAGGGCCTTCGGCGTGGCTCCGGCGGCGGACGACGTGGAGCCGGGACTGCCCGATCAGCTCGTGCGCACGACGGACTTCCTGACCCACGAGGTGTTCAACTCCCACCACAGCGAGACGCAGATGCTGCGCTACCTGCACCGCCTGTCGTCGCGTGACTACGCCCTCGACCGGGGGATGATCCCGCTCGGGTCGTGCACGATGAAGCTGAACGCGACCACGGAGATGGAGCCGGTGAGCCTGCCCGGGTTCGCCGACCTGCACCCGTTCGCCCCGGCCCAGGACGCCACGGGCTACCGCGAGCTCGTCGACGACGTCGAGCGGTGGCTGGCCGAGGTGACGGGCTACGACAAGGTCTCCGTGCAGCCCAACGCCGGCTCCCAGGGCGAGCTCGCCGGCCTGCTGGCGATCCGCGGCTACCACCTCGCCAACGGCGACGTGGGCCGCGACGTCTGCCTGATCCCGTCCTCGGCGCACGGCACGAACGCGGCCTCGGCGGTGATGGCGGGCATGAAGGTCGTGGTGGTCAAGGCCTCCGACGACGGCTCGGTGGACCTCGACGACCTGCTGGTCAAGTGCGAGCAGCACGCCGAGACGCTGGCCGCGATCATGGTGACGTACCCCTCGACGCACGGCGCCTACGAGGACACCATCACCGACCTGTGCAAGATCGTCCACGACCACGGCGGGCAGGTGTACGTCGACGGCGCCAACCTCAACGCGCTGCTCGGCCACGCCCGGCCCGGCGAGTTCGGCGGCGACGTCTCGCACCTCAACCTGCACAAGACGTTCTGCATCCCGCACGGTGGTGGTGGTCCCGGCGTCGGCCCCGTCGCCGTGCGCTCGCACCTCGCGCCGTACCTGCCCTCGCACGCGTCGCACCCCGAGGCCGGGAAGCGGCAGGGCATCGGTCCCATCAGCGCGGCGCCCTACGGCTCGGCCGGCATCCTGCCGATCACGTGGGCCTACATCCGCATGATGGGCGCCGAGGGGCTCACGCGCGCCACGGCGGTCGCGGTGCTGTCGGCGAACTACATCGCCCACCGGCTCGGGGACCACTTCCCGGTGCTCTACCGCGGCCACGGCGACCTGGTGGCGCACGAGTGCATCCTCGACCTGCGCGGCATCACCAAGGCCAGCGGCGTCACGGTCGACGACGTCGCGAAGCGGCTCGTCGACTACGGCTTCCACGCCCCGACGATGTCGTTCCCGGTGGCCGGGACGCTGATGGTCGAGCCCACGGAGTCCGAAGACCTCGGCGAGATCGACCGGTTCTGCGACGCGATGATCGCCATCCGTGCGGAGATCGCACGCGTCGAGGCGGGGGACTGGACGCCCGAGGACTCCCCGCTGCGGCACGCGCCGCACACCGCCCGCGCGCTGGTCGGCGAGTGGGAGCGTCCGTACACCCGCGAGCTCGGCGTCTTCCCGCGGGGCATCGACCCCGACAAGTACTGGCCGCCCGTGGCCCGGATCGACCAGGCCTACGGCGACCGCAACCTGGTCTGCTCGTGCCCGTCCCCGGAGGCGTTCGCCGAGTGACCGCCACGGCGCAACGCGCCTAGGGTCGGGTCCATGGGCGACCAGCGACAGCGACTGCTGGACCTCGCTCAGGCGGAGGGCCGGCTGACGTCGGTCGTCGGCGCGGTCCTCGACCGCTACGGCGCGGTGTGGGCCGGTGGTGCCGGCCAGGCGCCGGGCCTCGACGGGCAGTACCGCATCGGGTCGATCACCAAGACGATGACGGCCGTCCTCGTCCTGCAGGCGCGCGACGAGGGCCTGCTCGACCTCGACGACCCGCTGTCCGCGCACCTCGGCGACGTCGGCTACGGCGAGGTCACCCTCCGCGAGGCGCTCGCCCACTCCTCGGGGATGCAGAGCGAGCCGCGCGGCCCCTGGTGGGAGCGCACGCGGGGCGGCGACTTCGCGGCGCTGGTCGCCGCCAACGACGGCAGCGGGCGGGTCGCGCGGGCGGGGGAGTGGTTCCACTACTCCAACCTGGGCTACGGACTGCTCGGGGAGGTCGTCGCCCGTCGGTTCGGCGCGCCCTGGCGCGCGCTCGTGGCCGAGCGGCTGCTGCAGCCGCTCGGGATGCGCACGACGTCGTACCTGCCGCGTCCCGGTGCCCAGGCGGGCTGGAGCGTCGACCACTTCACCGGCATCCGGGTGCACGAGCCGCTCGCCGACACCGGGGCGATGGCGCCGGCGGGGCAGCTGTGGTCCACGCTCCCGGACCTCGTCACCTGGGGACAGGTGCTCGGGGGTGCCCGGCCCGACGTGCTGGCGGTGCCCTCGCTGGAGGAGATGCAGCGGCCGGTCACGGCCGGCTACGGGCTCGGGCTGATGCTCGACACGCACCCGGGCGGCCGTCTGGTGGGGCACACCGGGTCGGTGCCGGGCTTCCTCGCCGCGCTGCACGTCGACCCCGTGAGCGGGATCGGCGCGGTCGTGCTGGCCAACGCCACCACCGGCATCGACCCGCGAGAGCTCGCCGTCTCGCTCATCGACGGCGACCCGGACGCCGACGACGCCCGCCCGGTGCCCTGGCGGCCGACGGTGGCCCTGCCACCCGAGGTCCACGGCGTACCGGGGCTCTGGTTCTGGGGCAACACCGCCTACGACGTGCGCTGGCACAACGACGGGCTCGAGCTGCGGGCCATGGCCCGCGGCAACGTCGTCACCGACCGCTTCGAGGTCGTCGACGGGGTGCTCGTCGGGACGCTCGGCTACCACCGGGGCGAGCGGCTGGCGCTCGTGCGCCGCCCGGACGGCTCGATCCGCAACCTCGAGTGCGCGACGTTCGTGTACACCCGCACGCCCTACGACCCCGAGGTCGACATCCCGGGCGGCCACCCGCGGTGAGCGGAGCAGGCGGGCGGGTCAGACTCCCTGCGACACGCTCGACATGTTGAAGTCCGGGATGCGCAGCGCCGGGGTCGCGGTCCGTGAGAAGTAGTCGTCGCCCCACTCGCGGCTGAAGCTCGGCACGGACGCCGTGGCCGCGCTGAACCGGTTGAGCAGGTCGATGGGGCTCTCGTTCCAGCGGAAGTTGTTGGCCGCGCCGACGATCTCGCCGTCCTCGACCACGTAGACGCCGTCGCGGGTCAGCCCGGTCAGCAGCATGGTCTGCGGGTCGACCTCGCGGATGTACCACAGGCAGGTCAGGAGCAGACCGCGCTGCGTGCCGGCGACGAGGTCGTCGATCGTGCCGGCGCCGTCACCGACCTCGAGGACGAGGTTGTCGATCATCGGCGTCACCGGCTGCCCCGTCATCGCCGCGGAGTGGCGGGTCTGCAGCAGCCCGGTGAGGAGGCCGTCGCGGATCCAGTCGGTGCGCTCGAGGGCGAGCCCGTTGTCGAAGACGGAGTCGGTGTTGTCCGAGGACCCCGCGACGACGAACGGCGCGCACTCCAGGCCGGGATGGGCGGGGTCGGAGAACAGGTTGACCCCGGGAGCCGCCACCTTGTCGTGGATCCGCGTCCCGCCGCCTCGGCGGCTGTAGACCGACTCGCCCTCGTGTGCCACGCGGGCGCCGGCGCCCCAGTAGGCGTCGATCATCAGGTCGGCGACCGAGGACGGAGGGAGGATCGTGTCGTAGCGGCCGGCGGGCAGGTCGACCCGCCGCTCCGCCCACGCCAGCCGCTGGGCGACGGTGGCGGCCATCGCCGCGGCGTCGACGTCGCGGAAGTCGCGCGTGGCCCCACCGGTCCAGGCGCTGCGGGTCAGCGAGGCGTCCTTGCCGGTGCAGGCGTAGTGCCCGGTGGGCTGCACGTGACGCAGCCGCAGCCCGCGGGAGGAGCCGAGGTAGGTCGTCACGACCTCGTGGTTGACGAAGCCGTAGAGCAACCGGTCCTCCGCCGTCGCCTGGACGAACGCCTCGCCGAGCGCCGGGGCGAAGGCGTCGTAGACGCCGATGTCGGTGGTCACCGGCTGGTCGTCCCAGTCAGGGGACGTGAGGTCGGCGACCAGCTCGGCCTCGTCCTCGGCGGGGGTGCCGGCGCGAGCCGCGGCGTCGGCGGCCTCGACGAGCGCGCCGACCTGCGCGGTGGTGGCGGCGCTCCCGGACACCGATCCGGTGGCGATCCCGCCGTCGACCGAGGCGAAGCTGATGACGGTCACCGAGACCTCGGTCATCACCCCGTTGGTGGTCAGGGTGTTGTTGGCCCAGCGCAGGTTGGCGCTGGTGGCGTCGCGGACGATGGCGATGCAGTCGTCCGCGGTCGACGTGGCGAGCGCGTGCTCGACGAGTTGCTGGGCGGTGCTGCGCATGGACGTCATCAGTGGCCTGCCTCGTCGAGGGTGTTGAGGATGTTGACCCCGCGGAACAGCGCGGTCGGGCAGCCGTGGCTGACCGCGGCCACCTGGCCGGGCTGGGCCTTGCCGCAGTTGAACGCCCCGCCGAGCACCCAGGTGTCCGGGCCGCCGACCGCCTCCATGGAGCCCCAGAAGTCCGTGGTGGTGGCCTGGTAGGCGACGTCGCGCAGCATCCCGTCGAGACGGCCGTCGGTGATCTTGTAGAACCGCTGGCCGGTGAACTGGAAGTTGAAGCGCTGCATGTCGATCGACCAGGACTTGTCGCCGACCACGTAGATGCCGCGCTCCACCCGGGCGATCAGGTCGTCGGTGCTCAGTCCGTCGGTGCCGGGCAGGAGCGAGACGTTGGCCATGCGCTGGATCGGGATGTGCCCCGGCGAGTCGGCGTACGCGCACCCGTTCGATCGCCCGCCGTTGAGCTCCGGCTTGAGGTGGCCCATCGAGCGGTCGAGCTGGTAGCCGACGAGCACGCCGTCGCGGACGATGTCCCACGTCTGTGTCTGCACCCCCTCGTCGTCGTAGCCGACCGTCGCCAGGCCGTGCTCCTGGGTGCGGTCGCCGGTGACGTTCATGACCGGGGAGCCGTACTGCAGGGTGCCGAGCTTGTCGTAGGTGGCGAACGAGGTGCCGGCGTAGTTGGCCTCGTAGCCGAGTGCCCGGTCGAGCTCGGTGGCGTGGCCGATCGACTCGTGGATGGTGAGCCAGAGGTTCGAGGGGTGCACGACGAGGTCGTACGCCCCGGCCTGCACGCTGGGCGCCTTCAGCTTCTCGGCGAGCAGCTCGGGCACCTCGGCGAGCTCGGCGTCCCAGTCCCAGTGGGACCCGGTGAGGTACTCCCACCCGCGTCCCACCGGCGGGGCGATCGAGGCCATCGAGTCGAAGACGCCGGTCTCCGCGTCCTCGCCCGTGGCCTCGAACCCCGGCTGGAGGCGGACGCGCTGCTGGGTGGTGCGGGTGCCGGACAGGTCGGCGTAGTACTTGTTCTCCTGCACCTGCTGCAGGAACGCCGTGGCGTGGGCGACGGCGGCACCGGCGCGGAGCCGCTCGGTCCAGTCGACGAGCAGCGCGGCCTTGTCGCGGGTGGGCACCTCGAGCGGGTTGACCTCGTAGCCCGAGACCCAGGTGACGTCGCCGTGGACCGGCTCGGGCGCCAGCTCGACCGGGGTCGTGGTCATCGCCGCCGCGACCCGAGCGACCGAGACGGCCGTGTCCGCGACACGTCGGGCCTCGGCGTCGGTGAGCACCACCCCGGACGCGAAGCCCCACGCGCCGTCGTGGACGACGCGGACCGCGAAGCCGAGGTCCTCGGCGTCGCTTGCGGTCTGGAGGACCCCGTCGCGCGCGCCGAGGTACTGGTAGCGGTTGCGCTCGAACCGGAAGTCCGCGTGGCTCGCGCCGAGCTCCGCGGCCCGGTCCAGGGCCACCTCGCCGAGCCGGCGGTGCGGCAGGTCGCTGAAGGTCGGGTCGAGCCCGGGCGCACTCATGCGCACGAACCTAGCCGAGCACCAGGGCGCGGCACGACCGACATCCTGGGCAGCAGCACGATCAGGCGAGGGCGAGGGTGGTGCGGCTGCCGCTGCGGCCCCGGTGGACGCGCAGCTGGGTGGGGATGCGGGTCTGCAGCTCGGGGACGTGGCTGACCACGCCGACCACACGCCCGCCGTCGCGCAACGTGTCCAGGGTGTCCATCACGTCCTCCAACGTCTCGGAGTCGAGCGCGCCGAAGCCCTCGTCGACGAAGAGGGTGTCGAGGTCGGTGCCGCCGGCCTCGTCGGTGATCACGTCGGCGAGGCCGAGGGCCAGGGCGAGGGACACCACGAAGGTCTCGCCGCCGGACAGGGTGGCGGGGTCGCGGTCGTCGCCGGTCCAGTCGTCGCGGACCAGCAGGCTCAACCCGCCGCGTGTCTCACCGGCACCGCGTCGGCCCGTGTGGACGAGCGTGTAGCGCTGGTCGCTCATCGTCGTCAGTCGCAGGTTCGCCGCGTCGACGACCTGCCCCAGGCGGTGCGCGAGGACGTAGGCGGACAGCCGCATCTGGAGCCGGTTGTCGGGGTGCTTGCCCTCGACCAGCGCGGCGAGGTCGGTGACGAGGTCGAGGTCGTCGAGGACCGGCTGCCAGGCCGACAGCGCAGCCGTCACCTCCTCGGCGAGGCCGCCGAGCCGGCGGGCGCGGTCGCGCAGCGCCAGGTCGCGCTGGCGGGCGGCGACCGCCTCCTCCCTGGCGGTGCGGTGGGCCCGCGCCAGCGCCTCCAGGTCGGGCGGATCGGCCTCGGCGGACCGGGCCAGGGCCTCGTCGGCGAGGAGTGCGCCCACGCGGGCGACCTCGCGCTCGTGGCTCTCGATGGCGTCGAGCAGCGCGGCGAGGGTGTCGGGCGGCAGCCAGGCGGCGGCTGCTGCGGCGGACGACGCGAAGCCGGCAGCGGCAGCCACCTCGTCGGCGGCGGCCTGTGCGCTCGTCGCCGTGCCGCGGGACCGGGCGAGGTCGGACGTGATCTCGTGGTGCCGCCGCGCGAGTGACTCGACCCGCTGGTGGTGCGCGGCGAGGGCGTCGAGGTCGGAGCCCTCACCGAGCACCGCGCCGATCTGCTCGTGCAGCGCCTCGATGCGGGACGTCAGGACCGCGGCCTCCGTCTCGTGTCGGGACACAGCAGCGACGAGCCGCTCGCGCTCACCGGTGAGGGAGGCCTGCTCCGTGCGGAGGTCGTCGACGCGCGTCGCCAGCGGTTCGGCGCGGGCCGCCGCGGCGCGTGCCCGGTCGCGCTGCGCGGTGACGCGCAGCTCCTCGGCGAGCAGGCGCTCGAGCGACTCGCCCGACTCGGTGCGGGCCACCGCGAGCTGCGCCTCGAGGCCGCGGACCTGCTGGGCGTGTGCCTCGACGACCACCTCGAGGTCGTCGACCTCACGACGGGCGCGGCGCTCGGCGGCCTCGTCGGGCGCGCCGGGCGCCGGTGAGGCGGGGGAGGGGTGCTCGGCCGAGCCGCACACGGGGCAGCAGGCCCCGACGGCGAGCTTGCCGGCGATCTCGGCGGCCATCCCGTCCAGTCGCTGCTCTCGGATCTCGACCAGGGTCTCCCGGGCGAGCAGCCGCGCCTCCGTGGCCCCGCGCAGCTCGGCCTCGGCCGCCGCCAGCCTGGAGGTGAGCTCCTCGGCGGCGCGTGCCGCGCCCACCCGGGCGCCGAGCACTCGCAGCTCGCGGTCGAGCGCCTCGGCGGTGGTGACCGCTTCGCGTGCCGCCGCGAGGTCCGGCTCGAGCCGCGCGAGCGCCAGGGGCACCTCCGCGAGGCGTTCGTCGACCTGCCGCAGCTGCGCCTCGAGCTGCTCCCGCGCCCGAGCGGCGGCGGTGACCTCGCGGTCGAGGTCGCGGGCCTGTCGCTGCAGGGGACGCACGCGAGCGACGTCGGCCAGGGTGCTGGTCGCCGTGCGCAGGTGGTCGTCGACGTCCGTCGCCTCGAGGGACGGCGCGCCCAGGACGCCGGCGAGCGCGGCGAGGGCGTCAGCTGCTCGCCGCTCGAGGTCGGCGACCTCGGCGCGGGACTGGACCGCGAGGTCGTGCAGGGACCGCACCGCAGTGGCGCGCTGGGCTGCGGCGGCGCGGTGAATGCGGGAGGCGTGCTGGGCGGCCTCGGCCTCGAGCGCCGTCCACGAGCGGTGCGCGGCGGCGTGGGTGGCGCGCAGGCGGGCGAGCTCGACGCCTGCGGCGTCGGCCGCCGCGGCCGCTGCCTCGGCGCGGGTCGCCGCGTCGACGGCGATCGCCTGCTCCTCCGACGCGCGGACCGCTGACTCCAGCATCGCGCGCACCCAGGGTCCGAGCGACGTGGGGTCGGCCGTCCACTCCTCGGGCACACCCTCGCCGCCCACCTCGCTGACGCGGCTGACCAGGTCGGCGACCGCGGAGCGGTGTGCGTCGCAGGTGCGCCTCAGCTCGACGCGGCGGTCACGCAGCCAGCGCTCGGTGCGGTCGAAGCGTCCGGTCTGGAAGACCTGCTGCAGCAGGGCGTGCCGCTCCTCGGAGCGGGCCCGCAGGAACGCCTGGAACCTGCCCTGGGGCAGCAGCGCGACCTGGCAGAACTGGGGCAGCGTCATCCCGACGAGCCGGGTCACGAGGTGCCCGGCCTCGTCCAACCGGGTGGTGAGCGGCTGCCACTGGTGACCCGCGCCGTCCGACCCGTCACCGGTGGTGTCGTCGGCGGGCGGACGACGCTCCGAGATCACCACCCGCGCCTGCTCGGTCGTCGTGCCGCTCCCGCGCTTCTTGGGGCGGGTCCAGGCCGGCGACCGGTCGATGCGGAACCGCCGGCCCGAGAGAGTGGCCTCGAGCACGACCCGGGGAGCCACGCCGGGCGCGGCATGGTCGGAGCGCAGCCGCTTGGCGATCGCCCGGTCGCCGGGCACGTCGCCGTAGAGGGCGAAGCACACGGCGTCGAGGACGCTCGACTTGCCGGCTCCGGTCGGCCCGCTGAGCAGGAACAGCCCAGCCGCTGATAGGGCGTCGAAGTCGACCGTCGTCGGGTCGGCGAACGGGCCGAAACCGACCACGTCGAGGCGGTGGAGCCTCACCCGGCACCACCGGGTGCGGGCGCTGCCGCCGCGGTGACGAGCACGTCCTGGTCGGGGTCGTGGCAGCAGGCGTCGACGGCCTCCTGGAGCAGGGCCGACTCGGCCGCGGTCGCCCCGGTGCCGCGCACGTGGCGCACGAAGTCGAGCGCGATCGCGTGGTCGCCGGCCCCGGCGGCCGGTCGCGGCGGCGCCTGCGGGTCGGCGGCCGGGATGGGGAACTGCAGGACCAGCGTGTGCGGGAAGCGTCGGCGCAGCTGCTCCATGGCGCGAGCCGGCCGACGCGGGTCGGTGAGGGTCACCTGGACCCAGTCGTGTTCGTGGTGGGTGAGCGAGGGGTCGGCGAGGAGGTCGTGCAGGGTGCCGGAGAGGCGTGCGAGCCGGCGCGGGACCGGCGCGTCGATCCACGTGGACGAGACCAGGCCGGTGGCCCCGAGCTCGACGAGCCAGGAGCCCTTGACCTGGTCGGCCTCGGAGAAGGAGTAGGCCAGGGGCGAGCCGGAGTAGCGCAGGCCCTCGGACAGGACGTGGCGGCCGTGCAGGTGGCCCAGGGCGGTGTAGTCGACGCCCTCGAAGACCGTGGTGGCGACGCGCGACACCCCGCCGACGCTGATGTCGCGCTCGGACTCCGACGGCGTGGCCCCGGCGACGAAGGCGTGGGCGAGGACGACCGACCGGGTCGTCGCCGGCCGGGCCGCGAGGTCGGCACGGACCCGGCGCATCGCCTCGCTGAGCGCCGCCTCGTGGCTGCGGTGACCGAGCGACCACGGCTCGAGGAGCGCGGAGGGGTCGAGGTAGGGGATGGCGTGGATCGCCACGTCGCCGTGGCGGTCGCCGAGCAGCACGGGGGTGCCGACCGAGGAGGCGTCGGTGCGGACGAAGACGCCGGCGGCGTCCATGAGCCTGGAGCCGAAGCCGAGCCGCCGGGCACTGTCGTGGTTGCCGCTGCTCACCACGACGCGGGCTCGCGACGCGGCGAGCCGGGCGAACGCCTCGTCGGCGAGCGCGACCGCGTCGACGTGCGGCAGCGCCCGGTCGTAGACGTCGCCGGAGACCACGACGACGTCGACCGCCTCCTGCTCCACCACCTCCAGCAGGTGGTCGACGAACGCACCCTGGTGGCCCAGGAGGCCCTCGCGGTGGAAGGACCTCCCCAGGTGCCAGTCGGAGGTGTGGAGGATGCGCACGGGACGACCGTAGAACGCACCACCGACAGCACCCGACCACCACGCCGTGGGGGCCGGGATCGGTGCCCGGGGGTCAGGAGTAGCTGACCGTGCGACGTCCGGAGGTGAAGCCCCAGAGGTCGATGCCGGCCTCCCGGGCCAGGGCGGCGGCCAGGCTGGTCGGGGCGCCGACGGCGACGATCGACCCGATGCCGCTTGCGGCGGCCTTCTGCACCAGCTCGAACCCGACGCGTCCGCTCAGCACGAGGCAGGCCGACGCCGGTGGCTCGCCGGCCAGCACCCGCGCACCGACGACCTTGTCGACGGCGTTGTGGCGGCCCACGTCCTCGCGCACCACGAGCAGCGTGCCGTCCGCGTCGGCCAGGCCCGCCGCGTGGACGCCGCCGGTCCGCGCGAACAGCTTCTGGCGCTCACGCAGCGCGTCGGGGAGGCGGCGTACGACGTCCGCGGCAGGCCGGTCGCCCGACCATCGCGCCGCCGGCCGCGTGGCGAGCGCCTCGCTGACGCTGTCCTTCCCGCACACCCCGCAGGCGGAGGACCCGGCCGACGCGGCGACGTGGCGGTGGGGGAGCTCGGCGCCGCCGGCGAGGGTCACCGTCACGACGTTGAACTCCTGCTCGGGCGTCAGGTCCGCATCGGTGCAGTAGGCGACCTGGACCAGCCCGTCCTGCGTGGCGAGGCCCTCGTTGACCAGCCAGCCGGCGGCCAGCTCGAAGTCGTGGCCGGGGGTGCGCATGGTGACCCACGCGCGGCGCGGCTCGACGCCGGCCGCGCGCACGCGGATCTCGAGCGGCTCCTCGGTGATCAGCCGGTCCTCGCGGGACACCGGGTCCGGCCCGGCGTGCTCGACGACACGTGTCCGGACCGAGGGGCCGGGCCGTCGTGCTCGATCGGTGGTCACCCCTCGACCCTAGCCCGGGGGCGTTGCGGGCGCCGCCGGCCCGGTGGCGGAGATCACCCGCTCGTGGATACCGGGCGCCCCGCGGAGTGGTCGTACGATGTAAGAGCCGCAACGACGCGGCTGCGTCTTACATCTTCTCTCGCTCAGGTGGGGGCCAGGACGCCCCCGGAAGGACAGATCCCCATGAACCCGCAGCTGCACCTCGCCATCAGCCTCGTCGATGCACGAGCGCGATCGGCCGAGGACCGTGCCCTCCTGCGCAACGTGGAGATCGCCCGTCGCGAGGAGCGCCGCGCCCGACGCGCGGCCCGCCGCAGCACCCGCTGACCCGCGGGGCCAGGGGCCAGGGGCCGCAGCGGGCCCGGCCGCTGGGCGGACCGGCGAGCTGGTCGCCGGTCGTGGCCCCTGCTCGCTCTGGCAGGGTGAGCGCCATGAGCGACCAGACGGACCCGTCCCTCCGCAGCGTCGAGCTCACCCGGATCGGGCCGGCCCGCTTCAAGGCCACCAACGCCCGCGGTGGCGAGACGTTCTTCGGCACCGGGGGAGAGGACCCCGACTTCACCCCGGTCGAGCTGCTGCTGGCGGCGATCGCCGGGTGCAGCGCCCTCGACGTCGAGGCGATCACGCACAAGCGCACGTCCAGCACCAGGTTCGACGTGCGCGCCGAGGGTCGCAAGGTGCGCGACGAGCACGGCAACCACCTGACGGGCCTGCGGGTGTCGTTCGACGTGGCCTTCCCCGAGGGCCGCGAGGGCGACGTGGCCAGCGCCCGCCTCCAGGCCGCCATCGAGATGTCGCGCGACCGGCTGTGCACGGTCTCGCGCACGGTGCAGCTGGGTGCGGACGTGGCCTACGACCGGGTCAGCCGACCGTGACCTCCTCGATGGTGACCTCCTTGTTCGGGGTGCCACCACCGGCCGGGTGGGCGCCGTCGTTGCCCTCGGCGGCGATGGCGTCGATGACCTCGAGGCCGGCGTCGTCGATGGTGCCGAAGACGGTGTAGTCGGGCGGGAACTGCGAGTCGCGGAACACGAGGAAGAACTGCGAGCCGTTGGTGTCGGGGCCCGCATTGGCCATGGCGAGCGTGCCGGCCGGGTAGGTCTCGTCGCCGCTCAGCTCGTCGGCGAAGGAGTAGCCGGCGCCGCCGGAGCCGGTGCCGGTCGGGTCGCCGCACTGGAGGATGCCGAAGCCCTCCTGGTCGCCGATGCGCGGGCACGGGGTGTCGTCGTAGAACCCCTGCTCGGCCAACGACACGAACGAGTTCACCGTGCACGGCGTGGTGGCTGCGTCGAGGGTGATGCCGATGTCGCCGAAGTTGGTCGTGATGGTCGCCGGGACGGTGCCCTCGGCCTGCGCCTCCGCGTCGGGCGCCTCGACGTCGCGGGCCGGCTCCTGCCCGTCGGTGGGGTACTCGCAGGTGGTCGTCTCGCCGGAGGCGGAGGGTGACCCGCTCGCGCTCGGGCTCTCGCTGGAGGTGTCCGTGGCGGCGTCCTGCCCGTCGGCCTCGTTGCCGCACGCGGCGAGGGAGAGGACGGACAGGCACGCGGCCACGGAGGCGAGGCGCTTCAGGGGTGAGGGGGTCGACATGGCGCCGATGGTAGCCAGCGGCTGCTCACATCTCCTCGTGGGTGTCGGGGTCGCCGCCGAACAGCCGGCCGTCGGGCTCGGCCAGCCCCGAGATCGCCGCCACCTCGTCGTCGGTGAGCTCGAAGCCGAAGACGTCGAGGTTCTGCGCCTGGCGCGCGGGGTCCGCGGACTTGGGGATCGGCAGCGAGCCGAGCTGGACGTGCCAGCGCAGGATGACCTGGCCGGGGGAGACCCCGTGCGCCGCCGCGGCCGAGGTGACGACGTCCTCCTCGAGCGGCGCGCGCCGCTTGCCCATGGGGCTCCACGCCTCGGTGCGGATGCCGAGCCGCTCGTGCACCTCCCGCATCTCGGCCTGCGGGAACCGGGGGTGCAGCTCGACCTGGTTGACCGCCGGCGTGACGCCGGTGTCGTCGATGATCCGCTCGAGGTGCTCCGCGGTGAAGTTCGAGACGCCGATGGAGCGGACCAGGCCGTCCTTCTGCAGCTGGACGAGCGCGCGCCACGCCTCGACGTACCTGCCCTGGCCGGGGTTCGGCCAGTGGATGAGGTGGAGGTCGGTGCGCTCGACGCCGAGCCGCTCGAGGGAGCCGCGCACCGACGCGATGGCGTCGTCGTACGCGTGGTGGCGGCCGGGGATCTTGCTGGCGACCAGAATCTCCTCGCGGGGGAGGCCCGAGCGTCGGACTGCCTCGCCGACCTCGACCTCGTTCTCGTAGTTGACCGCCGTGTCGAGCAGCCGGTAGCCGGCCTCGATGGCGCTCAGGATCGCCGCGGTGCCGTCCTCGCCCTGGAGCGGGTAGGTCCCGAAGCCGATCGCCGGGATGGTGGTGCCGTCGTTGAGGTCGTACGCCGGGATCGCGCTCGGGTCGTGGGCCATGGCCCCACCGTAGGGGGAGCGGCGGCAACCCGGTCAGGGGGCCGGGCGGCCGGGCCGTCAGGAAGTCAGGCCCACGACCAGGACGAGGCCGACGAGCGCGGTGGCTCCGAGGCCGTGGCCGAGGAGCACCGACTTGGGGATCTGCTTCTCGACCACCCGCACGTCCGCCGGGTCGGCGGCCGGCTTGTGCAGCGTGTCGGAGTGCCCGAACGTCCGGGCCGCCATGACGAGCCCTCCGGCCACGCTCGCCAGCAGCGAGCCGAGCGTCACCCAGACCCACATCTTGTCGGCGGTGAGCAGCCACGCGACCCACCACACCGGGGCGATGATGCCGAGCAGCGAGTGCCCGAAGACGACGAGGGACGGCAGGCGGGTGGCGCGGGCCGTGCTCGACCGGGAGTTCGACGAGGCGACGGACATGAACAGGTAGGACCCGACGACCACCTGCACCACCAGCAACATCATCACGAGCTTCGACATGACGCCCGGTACCCCGTGCGGCGCCGATCACGCGGGCACCCGGCGGCGCGGACGGGGCATGACCGGGCCCGGGGGAGGGAACCTCGTGAGATGCCCGACGAATCCGCCGGCGCGCCCGACGTGGACCTCGGCGTGCCGCTCGCGCTGGACGTCCAGCCCCTGCCGCACAGCGCGAGCGGTGAGGCCACGACCGAGACCGACCTGTCCCGGTTGGCGCCGCCCAGCCGCCCGGCGCGGCGATGGGTGCCCAAGCGCGTCGTGGTCACCCCCGCCGCGCTCGACGAGCCGCACGGCCAGCGCGTCGTGGCTCGGGTCGAGGCGCTCGGCATCGAGGTGGAGCGGCTGCGCGCGAACCGGCTGACCGGGGTGCGGGGGGAGTCGGACCGGGAGACCTACGCGCGGGCGAAGTCGACGATGGCGATCGTGGTCAGCCCACCCAGCCGGCGTCGGCTGCAGCCCATCGCGCCGAGCGCCGACTGGCGCGTCGACCTCGCCGAGGGCTGCCCGGCGCACTGCCAGTACTGCTACCTCGCGGGCTCGTTGTCCGGGCCGCCGGTCACCCGGGTCTACGCCGACCTCGACGGCATCCTCGACGGCCTCGCCGACTACGTCGGGACCGGCACCGTCACCAGCCGCTCGGCCGCCCGCAGCGAGGAGGGGACGACGTTCGAGGCCTCGTGCTACACCGACCCGCTCGCCCTCGACCACCTCACCGGCAGCTGGCAGCGGGCGATCGAGCACTTCGGCGCCTGGGACGCGCCGGTGCAGCTGCGGTGGACCACGAAGTACGGCGACGTCGACCGCTTCCTCGACCTGCCGCACGCGGGCCGGACGCGCGTGCGCTTCAGCGTCAACTGCCTGCCCGTGACCCGGCGCTGGGAGGGTGGCACCAGCACGCTCGAGCAGCGGCTCGACGCGCTCCGCCGGCTCGCCCTCGCGGGCTACCCGGTCGGGCTGACGATCGCGCCGATCATGCCGCTGGAGGGCTGGCGCGACCACTACGGCCACCTCCTCGACCTCGTCGAGCAGGCCGTGGCCGACGTACCGGCGCTGGACCTGACCGCCGAGCTGATCACCCACCGCTTCACCGCGTCGAGCAAGGAGGTCCTGCTCGGGTGGTACCCACGCACCACGCTGGAGATGGACGAGGCGCGACGCTCGGTCAAGCGCGGCAAGTTCGGCACGAGCAAGCACGTCTACCCCCGCGAGGTGATGGCCGAGCTGCGAACGTGGTTCGACGACGAGCTCGGCCGGCGGCTGCCGCAGTGCCGGATGCTCTACTGGACGTGAGGGATCACCGGCGGCCGACGACGTCGCGGGCCGCCGCCTCGACGGCCGGCAGCATCGCGTCGGCGATGACGGCGTAGCCGGCGCTCGAGGGGTGGAACCGGTCGGTGGAGAACAGTGAGGGATCCGTGCCGAACGCCCGGGAGGCTCGCTGGTCGCCGTCGGCGACGCGGCCGCCCTCGGCCAGCACGGCCGCCGACTGCCGCTCGCGCAGCACGTCGCCGGCCGCGCGGACGACGTCGCGCAGGTACGGCGGCACGTGGGGGACCGCGCTGAGGTCGGGTGCGGGTGCCACCACGACCTCGCTGCCGGCGGCGCGGAGGCGGCGTACGGCGTCGGCCAGCGCGGCCACCGCCCGGTCGACCGGCTCGCGGTGGGTGAGGTCGTTGGCGCCGATGACGACCACGGCCAGCTGCGGGGACCACCGCAGGGCGGCGTCCACCTGGGCGGCGAGCCCGGCGCTGCGGGCGCCCGGCACGGCGTACGTCGCGAGCTCGACGTCGACGCCGCGCACCACCAGGCCGTCGACCAGACGCGGACCCAGCCGTTCCCGGTCCCGGCTCGCTCCCTGTCCCCACGCGATGGAGTCGCCGAGCAGCGCGAGTCGAACGGTCATGTCCTCAGCAGAGCAGACCGGACCAAGGAACGGGGGGCAGGGCAGGGAGAGGGGCGGGGCCCGACCGCCATGCATAATGACATAATGTCAGTTATCGGCGATATGGCCAGGCGTGGCGGCCGCGCCCATCGTCGGCCCGAGGTGCAGCCAGCCCTGACGGGACATCGTGGAACATCGGGGTCGTCCAGTGACCCCGAACCTCCACCATCTCGGACGTGCTCAGCTGCCGCTGACGCGGCCGAGCGCCCGGCGCAGGGACGAGACGTCCTCGGGCCCGACGCGGCAGCACCCGCCGACGAGCCGCGCGCCGCCGGCGACCCAGCCCGCCACGTCGTCGGCGTGGAAGGCCGAACGGCCCTCCCACATGCGAGTGGCGGCGTTCCACGACTGGCCGGAGTTCGGGTAGACCACGACCGGGCGTCGAGCACCGACGAGCGGGACCGCCGTCCCCGCGTCGGCCGGCGTCGTGCAGTTCACCCCCACCGCGATCACCTCCGCCACGTCGGCGGCCATGGCGAACGCCTCCGCCAGCGGCTCGCCCGCCCGGGTCCGGCCGCCGGCGGCCGACAGCGACAGCCACGCCGGGACGCCGGTGCCGTCGAGCTCCGCCAGCACGGCCTCCACCTCGGCCAGGCACGGCACGGTCTCGACGGCCAGGACGTCCGCACCCGAGCCGACGGTCGAGGCCAGGACCTCGAGCCTCGGGCGGTGGAAGGCCCGCAACCCGGCGACGTCGAGGTCGTAGTCGCCGCGGTACTCCGAGCCGTCGGCCAGCACCGCGCCGTACGGGCCCACCGAGGCGGCGACCCAGCCGCCCGGCGCCACGGCGTCCCGTGCCGCCGCGGCCAGCTCGACGCTGCGCCGGAGCAGGGCGGCGACCTCCCCGCGGTCCGCGCCCTGCGCGCCGAAGCCCTCGAAGGAGACCTGGTACGACGCCGTCGTGGCGACCTCGGCGCCGGCGGCGAAGAACTCCCGGTGGGCGGCCTCGACGGCCGCGGGCTCGTCACGGAGCAGCCGGGCCGACCAGAGGTCGCTGGACAGGTCGTGGCCGTGCCGCTCGAGCAGCGTGGCGAGGCCGCCGTCGAGGACGACGGCGCGCGAGGCGACGGCGTCGCGGAGGCTCGTGCGGGTCATGGCGGCGAGTCTGGCACCCGAGGGGTGTGCCCGGTCCCTTGCCCGGTGGGCGAGCATCGGTGCGTGCCAGAGGGACACACCATCCACCGCCTCGCCCGTCGCCATGCCCGGCTGCTCGTCGGCCACCCGGTGGCCGCCGACAGCCCCCAGGGCCGCTTCGAGGACGGCGCGCGCCTGCTCGACGGCCGCATCCTCGAGCGCACGGACGCGTGGGGCAAGCACCTGTTCCACCAGTACGGCGACCTGTGGCTGCACGTCCACCTCGGCCTCTACGGCACGTTCGACGACGGCGTGCTCCCCGCTCCCCCGGCCCGCGGCGCCCTCCGGCTCCGCCTGGTCGGCGGCGGTCACTGGCTGGAGCTGCGCGGGCCGACGGCCTGCGAGGTCCTCACCGCTGCCGAGCGCAAGCGGATCCTCGCGCGCCTGGGGCCGGACCCGCTGCGTCGCCGCCCCGACGTGACGGCGTTCGTCACCCGCGTGCTCACCAGCCGCACGCCGATCGCCACCTTGCTGATGGACCAGTCGGTCGTGGCCGGCATCGGCAACGTCTACCGCGCCGAGGTGCTCTACCGCCACCGGCTCGACCCGTTCCGCCCGGGCCGGGACCACGACGCGGCGGTGCTCCACGCCCTGTGGGACGACCTGGTCGTGCTGATGCGGGCTGGGGTGCGCGTCGGGCGCATCATCACCACCCGGCGCGAGGACCGCGAGCGCCGCACCGGCAGCCCCCGCCGGGAGGACGCGCACTACGTCTACCGCCGCACCGGCCTGCCGTGCCGCATCTGCGGCACGCCCGTGCAGGACGCCGAGATCGCCTCGCGGCGGCTCTACTGGTGCCCGGTCTGCCAGTCCTGACCACCGCCGGCCGCGCGCCGGTCAGGGCAGCAGCGCCTGCACGGCCGCCGGGTCCTCGACGTGGGCGTTGTGACCCAGCCCGGGCAGCGTCACCGGGTCGGCGACCAGCGCGGCGAGCTCCGCGTGGCTGACCATCGGGTCGTGCTCGCCGCGCGCCAGCACCACCGGGCAGTCGACGGCCGCCAGCAGGGCCGGCACGTCCGGCACGCCGACGCCGAAGGTGCGCGGGTCCTGGGCGAGCCGCCAGCCGCTCCCCTCCCCCACCACCGCGGTGCCGACCGCGGGGTCGTCGGGAGCGACGAGGCCCGCGAGCCCGGAGACGCGGAGGAACCGCTCGGCGGCCTCCTCCCGGGTCGCGTACGTCGCCACCGGGCGCTGCGCCACCGCAGCCGCACGTGCCACGTCATCGGGCGACCAGGCCACCTTGATCCCGAGGCCCACGACGCCCGCCACCCGCTCCGGGGCCATGGCGGCAAGCGCCAGGGCGACGACCCCGCCCATCGAGTGCCCGACCAGCGGCACCGGGCCGTCGAAGCGCTCGAGCAGCGGGCGCACCGCGTCGGCGCACCGCTCGAAGGAGTACGTCGGCTCCCAGGGCGCGGTCCCGTGACCGGGCAGGTCGGGCGCGACGCCGTCGTAGCCGCGCCACACCGCGCCCGTGGCGCCGAGGCCGTGCAGCAGCAGCATCAGGCGCCGACGTAGGCCGCGAGGTGCTTGCCGGTCAGCGTCGGCTCCGCGGCCGCCACCATCTCGGCCGGTGGGCCCTCGAAGACGACGGTGCCGCCGTCGTGGCCGGCGCCCGGCCCGATGTCGATGATCCAGTCGGCGTGGGCCATCACCGCCTGGTGGTGCTCGATGACGATGACCGACCTGCCGGAGTCGACGAGGCGGTCCAGCAGCGCGAGGAGGTTCTCCACGTCGGCCAGGTGCAGGCCGGTGGTGGGCTCGTCGAGGATGTAGACGTCGCCCTTCTCCCCCATCTGCACGGCCAGCTTGAGGCGCTGCCGCTCGCCGCCCGACAGCGTCGTCAGGGGCTGTCCCAGGGTGATGTAGCCGAGCCCGACGTCGACGAGCCGCTCCAGGATCGTCACGGCGGCCGGGATCCGGGCCTCGCCCTGCCCGAAGTGCGCGAGCGCGTCGACGACCGACATCTCGTGCACCTGCGCGATGTCCTTGCCGCCCAGGGTGTGCTCGAGCACCTCGGCCTTGAACCGGCGGCCCTCGCACTCCTCGCACGGCGACTCGACGGTCGCCATCGGGCCGAGCTCGGTGAAGATCACCCCCGCGCCGTTGCACGTCGAGCACGCGCCCTCGGAGTTGGAGCTGAACAGCGCCGGCTTGACGCCGTTGGCCTTCGCGAAGGCCTTGCGGATCGGCTCGAGCAGCCCGGTGTAGGTGGCGGGGTTGCTGCGGCGCGACCCCTTGATCGCGCCCTGGTCGATGACCACGACCCCCTCGCGGCCGGCGAGCGAGCCGTGCACCAGCGAGCTCTTGCCCGACCCGGCCACGCCCGTGACGACGGTGAGCACCCCGAGGGGCACGTCGACGTCCACGTCCTTGAGGTTGTGGGTGCTCGCGCCGCGGACCTCCATCGCGCCGGTCGGCCCACGCACGGCGTCCTTGAGCCGGGCCCGGTCGTCGAGGTGGGTGCCGGTGATCGTGCCGCTCGTGCGCAGCCCGTCGACGTCGCCCTCGAAGCAGATCGTGCCGCCGGCGGAGCCGGCGGCCGGTCCGATGTCGACGACGTGGTCGGCGATCGCGATGGTCTCCGGCTTGTGCTCGACCACCAGCACCGTGTTGCCCTTGTCGCGCAGCTGGAGGAGCAGGTTGTTCATCCGCTCGATGTCGTGCGGGTGCAGGCCGATGGTCGGCTCGTCGAACACGTAGGTGACGTCGGTCAGCGAGGACCCGAGGTGCCGGATCATCTTGGTGCGCTGCGCCTCGCCGCCGGACAGCGTGCCGGCCGGCCGGTCGAGCGACAGGTAGCCGAGCCCGATCTCGGAGAACGAGTCCAGCAGGTGCTGCAGGCCCGCGAGGAGGGGCGCCACCGAGGGCTCGTCCAGCCGGCGCACCCACTCGGCGAGGTCGCTGATCTGCATCTGGCACAGGTCGGCGATCGACTTCCCGGCGATCTTCGACGCCCGCGCCTCCGGCGTCAGCCGGGTGCCCTCGCACTCCGGACACGTCTGGAAGGTGACCGCGCGCTCGACGAAGCGCCGGATGTGCGGCTGCATCGCCTCGGGGTCCTTCGACAGCATCGACTTCTGGATCTGCGGGATGATGCCGTTGAAGGTGAGGTTGACGCCCTCGACGTTGATCTTGGTCGGCTCCGCCCACAGCATCGTCTCGAGCTGCTTCTTGGTGAACGACCGGATCGGCTTGTCCATCGGCAGGCCCATGCCCTCGAAGAGCCGGCCGTACCACCCGTCCATCGAGTAGCCGGGCACCGTCAGCGCGCCCTCGGAGAGCGACTTGTCCTCGTCGTAGAGCGCGGTGCGGTCGATGTCGTTGACCTTGCCCATGCCCTCGCAGCGCGGGCACATGCCGCCGAGGTAGACCTCCTGCTTGGCGATGCGCCGCTCGGTGCGGCCGCCCTTCTCGGTGGTCATCATCCCGCTCGCCTTGCGGGTCGGGACGTTGAAGGAGTACGCCGTCGGCGGGCCGACGTACGGCTCGCCGAGCCGGCTGAAGAGGATCCGCAGCATCGCGTTGGCGTCGGTCGCGGTGCCGACGGTCGAGCGCGGGTTGGCGCCCATCCGCTCCTGGTCGACGATGATCGCCGTCGTGAGCCCCTCGAGGTGGTCCACGTCGGGGCGCGAGAGCGACGGCATGAACCCCTGCACGAACGCGCTGTAGGTCTCGTTGATCAGGCGCTGGGACTCCGCCGCGATGGTGGCGAAGACCAGCGAGCTCTTGCCGGACCCCGACACCCCGGTGAAGACGGTGAGCCGCCGCTTCGGCAGCTCGACCGTCACGTCCTTGAGGTTGTTCTCCCGGGCCCCCACGACCCGGATCAGTGCGTGGTCGTCGGCTGGGTGTGTGGTCATGCTGCGCTCTCCCCGTCGTCCTTCGGCCCTCGAGCCGTCGAGCCCTCGAGCCGTCCGCCCGCCGGGTCGCTGCCCGCCCCGCGGCTGCGGGCCATCCTGCCAGTACGACGGCCGGGCGGGCAGGAGTGTGACCGCACCCGCCCGGCGGGATGAGGTGAGGGTTTGTCCACCGTGCGAGGGTCGAAGCATGACGACACACGACGACCAGATCTCGACCGTTGCGGAGCTCATGCGGGCCACCGACATCGCCGTGCTGACCTACGTGTCGCTCGACGGCGCCCTCGTCTCCACGCCCATGGCCACGCGTGACTTCACCGATCCCGGCACCATGTGGTTCCTCACCGAGCGCGACACCGACAAGGTCCGTGCGATCCAGGCCGACCCGCGCGTCAACGTCACCTACCACGGCGACAACGGCTGGGTCTCCCTCAGCGGCACCGCGACGGTCAGCGACGACCGGGCGAAGGTCGCGGAGCTGTGGGACGCCTCCGCCGACACGTGGATGTCCGGTGGTCCCGAGGACGCCGCCAACGTGGCGCTGCGCGTCGAGGGCGCGACCGCGGAGTACTGGGAGTCGCCCGGCAAGGCCACCGCTGCCGTGCAGCTGGTGAAGGGGCTGGTGAGCAACAGCCGCCCCGACATGGGCGACAACGACACCGTCGAGCTCTGACCAGAGCCCGGCTGCCGACATGCTCGTCGAGGCACACGGACCCGCACCCGCCAGCGACGTCTGGCGTCGGTTCACCGAGCCGGACGCCTGGCCCGGCTGGGCGCCGCAGATGAGGAGCGTGGAGGCCGACGACGCGGTGCTGGCCCCCGGCACGCGCGGCCGCGTCCACGGCCCGGCCGGCGTGGCGGTCGACTTCCGGATCCTCGACGTCGACCACGAGCTGCGGTCGTGGTCGTGGAGCGTGGGTCGCGGTCGGGCAGCCGTGCGGATGGATCACCACGTGCTGCCCGCCCCGGACGGCGGCAGCCGGGCCGTGCTCCGGGTGCCGGGGTCGGCGGCGACCGTGCTCCAGCCGTACCGCCTCCCGGCGGTCGCGGCGCTGCGGCGGCTGGTGCGGGCCACGACCGGCGGGGAGGCGCCCGCCGAGGCGGTCGCGTCGTTCGACTTCGCGTTCGCGCCGGCGTACGCCCTCGCCGGCCGCGCGTTCGGCGTGACGCCGAGCACCACGACCGTCGAGGTGGGCCCGCAGTGGCTCTACGTGCGCTACGGGCCCTGGCGGCTCGTCACCCCCCGCAGCAACGTGGCCTCCGCCGAGGTGACCGGCGACTTCCGGTGGATCCGCACGGCCGGCCCACCGCACCTGTCGCTGAGCGACCGCGGCGTCTCCTTGACCACCAACGGCGAGCGCGCCCTCTGCGTGACGTTCCACGAGCCGGTGCCCGCCATCGACCCCACGGCGACGATCACCCATCCCGGCGCGACGCTGGCGGTGGCCGAGCCCGAGCGGCTGGCAGCGGCGCTCGGTCTCGCGTGACTCAGGCGCGAACGGGCTCCAGGCCCAGCCACGCGGCGAGGGCGTCGACCTCGGCGTCGACCCGCCGTCGCCGGGCGGAGGACCAGTCGCCGTCCTCGTGCACGGCGTCCACGAGCAGCACGCCGCCCTCGCGGTCGGCCGTGGCGTCGACCTTGCCCACCAGCTCGTCGCCGTCGAGGACCGGCATGGCCCAGTAGCCCCACCGCCGCCTCGCTGCGGGCTTGTACATCTCCAGCTGGTAGTCGAAGCCGAACAGCTCCTCCATCCGCCTCCGGTCGAAGATGAGGCGGTCGAGCGGCGACAGGACCGCCGCTCGGCCCTCGAAGTCGTCGAGGTCCGCCAGGCGCTCCGGGTCGACCCGCCAGCGACCGCGTACGCCCTCGACGCGCGCGCCGACGCCGGTGTTCCGCACGTCGAACGGCTCCTGCCAGGCCTCGATGGCGCGGGGACGGGCGATGCCGAAGGCGCGGAGCCGCCGCGCGGCCAGGATGCGGTGGGCCTCCTCGGCGGGCACGGCGGGGTCGCCGGGGTGCACCCTCGAGGCGAGGTCCCACCGCCGCTCGCGGCCCTCGCGGGAGGCGACGGCCACCTCACCACGTGCCTCCATGTACTCGAGGAGCTTCATCACGTTCTTGCTGTCGGTCCAGCCGGTCGACCGCCACGGCACCTCGCAGCTGTCCGGCAGGTCCCGGGCCGGGGTGGGGCCCTCGGCGCGCAGCACCGCCAGGATCTCCCGTCGGCACCCGTCGTTGGCGGCGACCCAGTCGCGGAGCTCCTCCTGCCACTCCCTCAGCGGGGGACGCCCGGGCCAGGACTCCATGTCGGCCCGGAACAGCGCGACGTCCTCGCTGGGGCGCAGCATCCCCGCAAGCTCGACGACCGCGCCGTCACCCACCAGCTCCTCGAGGTCCTCGGGCTCGTACCCCTCCCCCAGCCGCGTCCACAGGGCGAGGTCGGCGTGCCGGGCGACCACCTGGGTCAGGTCGACCTGCAGGAACCCGAGGTGGCGCACGGTGTCCAGCACGTCGGTCGGCCTGTCGGCCGCGAGCAGCTGCGCGCGTACGGCGATCCGCCGGGCCTGCCGCGGCGACAGCGTGACCTCGCCCCGCGCATCGGCTCCCCCGTCGGCTCCCATGGCGCGATCCTAGGCGGCGAGGGACCGTGCGGAGGCACCGCGCGCACGGGCCAGCCGGCATGGCCCGAACGGGTCATTCCTGCCCCAGATCGGTCGATCGCGGCGGTGTTCGCGCCCTCGGGGCGTCATCGGGTGTCACCGTGGACGTCACGTGGAGGACATCGCGAAGACACCGACCTGTGGGGGCCGCATGTGGGACACCGTCGAGACCAGCACGGACCACCTCTCGCACGACCTGCCGTGCGCCGGGTGCGGACACGGGCGGCACACCTACCTGCCGTGCTCCGACACCTGCGACTGCGCGCACGGGCGCGACCGGGTGCTCACCACCACCTGACGCACCACCTGACGCACCACCTGACGCACCACGCGACCCACCACCGGGGACGTCCCGGCCGCGCGGTCCTCAGCGCTGACGCACCGAGCCGTCGGCGACCCGCCGCCCGACCCGCCGCTGGACCTTCGCGACGACGCCGCCGCGGGGCGGGGCGTTGCCGTCCTCGTCGAGCTCGTACGCCTCGA
The DNA here is from genome assembly GCF_017916455.1 of Nocardioides xinjiangensis. Lineage (GTDB taxonomy): Bacteria > Actinomycetota > Actinomycetes > Propionibacteriales > Nocardioidaceae > Nocardioides > Nocardioides xinjiangensis. Next base: position 89,584 of record NZ_JAFMSY010000002.1, read on the forward strand.
CCTTGGCCAGCCGGGGCCGCGCGTGGTCGTCGACGACCTCCCCGGTCACCCACCACAGCCGCATGCCGCGCCCCGCGAGCCGGAGGAAGGCCAGGTTGTTGTCGAACCACGGTCCTTCGGCGTACGTCCACCGGAGCGGAGCGTCGGGCACGCGCGTCGAGCGGGAGGCGAGGCGCCCCACCGGGCCGGCGACGCCGTAGGACAGCACGGCCGTGGCGAAGCGCAGGTTCCTCGAGAGCGGGTTGCGGATCGGGGAGCACACCGCCTGGAGGATCGTCGAGCGCAGGGGCGGACCGCCCGCGGCGGCCCGCGCCTCGGTGACGTAGCTGTGGTGCACGTCCCCGGACAGGAACGTCACGGTGGCCGGCGCCTCGCCGCGCTGCCCCGCCGCGACCGCCAGGGCCTGGTGAGCCACCTCCTGGAAGCTCCTCTGGAACGCGCCCCAGTGCTCGAGGTCGACGAGCTGGCGCAGCTTCTCGCCGGTCCGGGCGCCGCGGTCGCCCCACGCTCCCGCGGCCAGCGCCTCGCTGAACGCCTCGAGGTGGTGCAGACCACGCGCGAGGAGGAACGGCAGCGACGTGGCGATGAACAGGTGGTCGACGTCGCCGCGCATCTGGTCGTCGAGCCACGCCGCCTCCTCGGGGTCGAGCATCGCCCGCGACTCGGGCTCGAGCCGCCGGGCGGCGCGGGAGTCGACGACGACGAGCCGCGCCTGCGTGTCGAACTCGCGGGTGTAGCTCCAGCGGTAGGTGTGCGGCTGCTGGTCGACCCGCTCGGCGAACGCGTCGAGCAGCGGTCCGAGGTCGCGCTCCTCGTCGCCGGCATGGGCCCGCACCTGCGCGTACACCTCGTCCTCCGCACGCTCGGTGGGCGACAGGTTCCCGAGGTGCTGGTAGACCCAGTAGGACGCGAGCCCGCCGACGATGCGCCCGTGCCACCACGACGTCGCCTCCATCTCGCGACGCCACTCCAGGGAGGTGTTCCAGTCGTCGCGGATGTCGTGGTCGTCGAAGATCATCGCGCTCGGCACGGTCGACAGCAGCCAGCGGTTCGCCGGGTCCGACCACGCGAGCCGGTAGAGGTGTGCGTACTCCTCGTAGTCCTGCAGCTCGCTCCACGGCGCCTGGTCGATGTCGCGGCGGGACTCGATGAAGTCGCGCATCTCGTCGGTCGTCTCGTCGGCGTAGACCTGGTCGCCGAGGAAGAGCAGCAGGTCGGGGAGCCGGTCCGCGGCGAGATCCGGGTCGTCGGGGTCGGCGGGGTCGACCTGCGCCGCGACGCGCAGCGCCCAGGCCCGCAGGGCGTCGACGCCGTGGCTGCGGTTGCCCTTCGCGTCGTGGGAGACCGAGGTCCGGCACGACCCGAAGGCGAGGTGGAGCGGCCGGCCCGGCTCGAGCGTCGCGATGACCGGCGCCGGGAAGGGCGAGGCGGGCTCCGGCCACACGGTGCGCCCGTCGACCGCGACGGTGTAGGCCTCGGTCGTGCCCGGCTCCAGCCCGTCGAGCTCGACGAGGGCGTAGTGGTGGCCGTGGACGCGGAACGTCCGGGCGTCGGCAGAGGTCTCGCCCCGGGTCACGGTCACCGTGGCGGGGCCCTCGGTCTCCACCCACACGGCTGCGGAGGTGTCGTCGACGTGGCGCAGCAGCGGCCCGAGCCGCAACGCCTCCGCGGACCCGTTCACGGCTGCAGCAGCACCTTGATCGCGCGCCGCTCGTCCATCGCCCGGTAGCCCTCGGCGGACTCCGCCATCGGCAGCGTCAGGTCGAAGACCCTGCCCGGGTCGATCGCCCCGGACAGGACGCGCTCGAGCAGGTCGGGGAGGTAGCGGCGCACCGGTGCCATCCCGCCCGCGAGGCCGACGTTCTTCTGGAACATCCGGCGCACCGGTGGCTCGACCCCGTGCGGCACGCCCACGAAACCGACGGTGGATCCCGGTCGCGCGACCGCGAAGGCGGTGCTCATCGCGGCGTCGGTGCCCACGCACTCGAGCACGGCGTCGGCGCCCACGCCGGCGGTCAGCTCGGCGATCCGCGCCTCCCCCTCCTCGCCGCGCTCGGCGACGACGTGGGTGGCGCCGAAGGCGCGGGCGATCTCCTGGCGCGGCTCGTGGCGCGACATCGCCACCACCCGCTCGGCGCCGAGCTCCGCGGCGGCGAGCACGCCGCTGAGACCGACGGCGCCGTCCCCGACCACGACCACGGTGTGCCCGGGCTGCACGCCGGCCGCCACCGCAGCGTGCCAGCCGGTGGCCATCACGTCGGTGAGCGCGAGCAGGGACGGGACGAGACGCTCGTCCGGCATCCCGTCGGTCGCCACCAGGCTCCCGTCGGCCTGCGCGACGCGGGCGTACTCCCCCTGCCCGCTCTGGGTGATCCCGAGGTTGACGCACGCGGACTGGACGCCGGCGCGACAGTGCGCGCAGGTGTTGTCGCAGTGGCAGAACGGGACGAGGACGAAGTCGCCCACCTTCGTCCTGGAGACGTCCGAGCCGACCTCCTCGACGACGCCGACGCACTCGTGGCCGATCGTGCTGCCGGCCCGGACGGGGTTCTCGCCGCGGTAGGGCCAGAGGTCCGAGCCGCAGATGCAGCCGGCGACGACCTTGACGATCGCGTCCGTCGGCTCCTGGATGACGGGGTCCGGGACCTCTTCGAAGCGGATGTCCCCGGGGGCGTGGATGGTGGTGGCGCGCATGGTCGCGATCCTGCCACGCTCCCCCGAGCCACGCGCACGCGCGCCGAATGGCGCTATCTCATATCTGAGATATCGTGGTGCCATGGCTGACTACAAGGGTCGTATCGGCAACCTGATCCGCGACGCTCGCAAGCACCGGGGACTCACCCAGCACCAGCTCGCCGAGCTCCTCGGCACGAGCCAGAGTGCCATCAACCGCATCGAGAAGGGCCACCAGAACCTCTCCCTCGAGATGCTCGCCCGCATCGGGGCGGCGCTCGACTCGGAGATCGTCGCCCTCGGCGCGGGCCCCACGCACCTGCGCGTCGACGGCCCGACGACGCTGTCGGGCTCGATCGACGTCAAGACCTCGAAGAACGCCGGCGTCGCGCTGCTGTGCGCGTCGCTGCTCAACAAGGGACGCACGACGCTGCGCAAGGTCGCGCGCATCGAGGAGGTCAACCGCCTCCTCGAGGTGCTCAACTCGCTCGGGGTGGCGACCCGCTGGCTCAACGACGACAACGACCTCGAGATCGTGCCCCCGGCCGACCTCGACCTCTCGCAGATCGACGAGGGTGCTGCGCGACGCACCCGCTCGGTGATCATGTTCCTCGGCCCGCTGCTGCACCGGGCGGAGGAGTTCGAGCTGCCCTACGCCGGCGGCTGCAACCTCGGCACCCGCACGGTCGAGCCGCACATGGCGGCGCTGCGCCCGTTCGGCCTCGAGGTCAAGGCCACCGACGGCGCCTACCACGCGAGCGTGAACCGCGCGCTGGAGCCGGAACGGCCGATCGTGCTCACCGAGCGCGGCGACACCGTCACGGAGAACGCGCTGATGGCCGCCGCGCTGCACCCGGGCACGACGGTGATCCGCAACGCCTCCTCCAACTACATGGTCCAGGACCTCTGCTTCTACCTGCAGAAGCTGGGCGTCGTCGTCGAGGGCATCGGCACCACCACGCTGAAGGTCACCGGTCGCTCGACGATCGACGTGGACGTCGACTACGCGCCCGCCGAGGATCCGATCGAGGCGATGTCGCTCCTGGCCGCGGCCATCGTCACCAAGTCGTCCATCACCATCCGCCGGGTGCCGATCGAGTTCCTCGAGATCGAGCTCGCCACGCTCGAGGAGATGGGTTTCCGCTACGACCGCTCGGCGGAGTACCCCGCCCTCAACGGCGAGACCCGGCTGGTCGACATCACCACCCATCCCTCCGAGCTGCGCGCGCCGCTCGACAAGATCCACCCGATGCCCTTCCCCGGGCTCAACATCGACAACCTGCCGTTCTTCGCGGTCATCGCCGCGACCGCCGAGGGCCAGACCCTGCTGCACGACTGGGTCTACGAGAACCGGGCGATCTACCTCACCGAGCTCAACAAGCTCGGCGCGCAGGTCAAGCTGCTCGACCCGCACCGGGTGCTCGTGGAGGGCCCCACGCACTTCTCCGGCGCCGAGATCGTGTGCCCGCCGGCGCTGCGCCCCGCGGTGGTGCTCCTCATCGCGATGCTCGCCTCGAAGGGCCGCAGCGTGCTGCGCTCGACGTACGTCATCCACCGCGGCTACGAGGACCTCGCCGAGCGCCTGAACGAGCTCGGCGCGAACATCGAGACCTTCCGCGACATCTGAGGGCTGGCCGGTTTGGAATCCCCCGCCTAAGCGGGGGATTCCGAACTTCCGGGGGCCTGCACACCCCCAGAAGTTCACGACCCGCGAGCGAGGTCCGGGCCGCCCGGAGGTCCTCGACCCCCGGCGCTGCTGCCGAGGCCCCCCGTGGCGCGCGCGAGAGCTCAGCCGAACAGCGTCTCCACCCAGGCGCGCGACTGCCGGCCCGTGACCGGCGGCGCGGTCATGTCGGCGGTGATGCGCGGCAGCGGGGCGGTGTGCTGGCCGGCCTGGGCGTGCCAGTCGTTCTCCGCCTCGATCAGCACGCCGAGATCGGCACGCGAGAGGAACACCCCGTGCCCCTCGGGGCACTGGCTGACCGTCGCCTCGCCGAGGGTCTTCTCGTCCATCTCGACACCGCACCGGGGACACGTCATGCTCTCCATCCTCCGACGGTACCGCCGCCTCCATACTTCTCGCGTGAGCCCAGCCCGCGACGTCCTCACCCGCCCCCGCCCCGTTCCCCCGTACGACGACGCCGCGGGGGCCGCCCGGTGAGCGCGCCGCGCCCCCCTGCGAGCGGCTACCTGGACTCGCCCCGCCCGCTCGCGTTCGCGCACCGCGGCGGGGCCTACCACCCCGAGATCGAGGGCCTCGAGAACACGCTGGCCGCGTTCGCGCACGCGGTGCGGCTCGGCTACACGTACCTCGAGACCGACGTCCACGTGACGAGCGACGGCGTCCTGCTGGCCTTCCACGACACGGTCCTCGACCGCGTCACCGACCGCACCGGCAGCATCGCCGACTCGACGTACGCCGAGGTGCGGGAGGCCCTCATCGGGGGGAGCGAGCGCGTGCCGACGCTCGCCCAGCTCTTCGACGCCTTCGCCGCCGCCCGGTTCAACATCGACCTCAAGTCGGACGGCGCCGTCGAGGCGCTGGCCGCATTCGTCGAGGACCGCGAGGCCTGGGACCGCGTGCTGGTGGGGTCGTTCTCCGCCCGCCGGATGAACGCCTTCCGCAGGCGCACCCGCGGCCGCGTCGCGACCTCGGCACACCCGCTCGAGGTCGTCGCGTACGTCGTCTCCCCCAGCGCCCGCCTCGCGCGGCTCCTGACCCGCGGGCGGCCCGTGGCGCTGCAGGTCCCGCACCGCCGCGGCCCCCTCGTCGTGGCGTCGGCCGGCCTGGTGCGCCGGGCGCACGCGGCCGGCGTCCAGGTGCACGTGTGGACGATCGACGACCCGGCCGAGATGAACATCCTCCTCGACCGTGGTGTCGACGGCGTCATGACCGATCGCACCGACATACTCAGGGACGTGCTCCGCGCCCGCGGACAGTGGCACGGTCCCGCCGAGGGACGTACGGAGGGGGACGCATGACCGGGGTCGGGGGCGGGATCGCCAACCTGGAGCCGCTCGAGCAGGCACGCGAGCAGAAGGCCTGGTACTTCTACGACTGGGCCAACAGCGCCTTCGCCACCACGGTCTCCGGCGTGCTGTTCGGGCCGTACCTCATCGCCATCGCCGAGGAGGCCGCGGTCGACGACCGCGTGTCGGTGCTCGGCCTCGACGTCGCCCCCGGGGCGCTGCCGGCGTACGTCGTGACGTTCTCCACGCTCGTCTCCGCGGTCCTGCTGCCGCTGCTGGGCGCCGTCGCCGACCGGACCTCGCGCAAGAAGGACATGCTGGCCGGCTTCGCCTGGGCCGGCGCCTTCTTCGCGGGACTGCTGTTCTTCATGTCCGGCGACAACTGGCAGCTGGGCGCGATCACGTTCGTGCTGGCGAACCTCTGCTTCGGCGCCTCGGCGGTGTTCAACGACGCGATCCTGCCCCTCATCTCGAGCGAGTCGGAGCGGGACCGGGTCTCCACGCGCGGCTGGGCGTACGGCTACGCGGGCGGCGGCCTGCTGCTCGCGCTGAACTTCGTGCTGGTGAGCCTCCACGACACGTTCGGCCTCACCGAGGGGATGGCGGTGCGCATCTCCCTGCTGTCCGCGGCGGTGTGGTGGGCGGCGTTCACGCTCATCCCGTTCCGGGGCCTGCGCAACCACCCGCCCGCGCACGTCGAGCACGTCGAGGGCGGCGTCGTGCAGCGCAGCTTCGGACAGCTGTGGGCCACGCTCAAGGACATGCGCAACTACCCGGTCGCGCTGACGTTCCTGCTGGCCTACCTCTTCTTCAACGACGGCATCCAGACCGTCATCAGCCAGGCGTCGGTCTACGGCGTCGAGGAGCTCGGGTTCCCCCAGGGGACGATGCTGGGCGTCTACCTGCTGGTGCAGTTCGTCGCGGTCGGCGGGGCGCTGCTGTTCGGCCGGGTGGCGGCCCGCCGCGGCGCGAAGTCGACCATCCTGGGCGGCCTGGTGGTGTGGATGCTCATCGTGACCGCCGCCCTGTTCATCCCCGAGGAGTCCCTCCTGCCGCTCGTGGCCCTCGGCGTCGCCATCGGCGTCGTCCTCGGCGGCACCCAGGCGCTGGCCCGGTCGTACTTCTCGCTGCTCATCCCGCGGGGCAAGGAGGCCGAGTACTTCAGCTTCTACCACGCGATGGAGCGCGGGACCTCGTGGTTCGGCACCCTGGTGTTCGGCCTGGTCTACACGTTCACCGGCTCCTACCGGCCGGCGATCTTCGCGCTCATCGTCTTCTTCGTGATCGGCGGCCTGCTGCTGCTGCGCGTGGACACCGCCCGCGGGATCCGCGAGGCGGGCAACGAGGTGCCCGCGGTCATCTGAGCCCCCGGGCGCAGCCCGGACGGGCGGACACGCGCCGCTCGGAGCGCGCCGTACCCCTGCGGGTGAGGTTGGTCTCGCCTGAGCGTGCGAAGGGCACGCTCGAATCCGCGGAATTGTGACGCCCCCGCTACCGTTGAAGATCGAAGGAGACGGGCCGCGTCGTCACGAGCGGCGTTCACGGACCCCGGTCCGGCTCGTCTCATCCTTGACCCGGTACACAACAGCGGGTTTCAGCAACCCATTGGAGGTGGGCACGGTGGCGGAGCGCACACTACGTGGCGCAAGGCTTGGTGGTCAGAGCTTCGAGGACGAGCGCGGGATCGAGTTCGCCGCTCGGCAGCAGGTCGGCTATCGCTGCAAGCAGGGACACGACTTCGAGGTCACGATGTCGGTCGAGGCCGACATCCCGGCCGTGTGGGAGTGCCCGCGCTGCGGCGCCGAGGCGCTGAGCACGGCAGGCATCATGCCGGAGGAGAAGGTCGAGAAGCCCGCGCGCACGCACTGGGACATGCTCCTCGAGCGTCGCTCGGAGAAGGAGCTCGAGGACATCCTCAAGGAGCGTCTGGAGCTGCTGCGCGGCGGCGAGATCGGTCCCGCGCACCTGCACCGCGCGAACAAGAAGAAGCGCGTCGGCTGAGCCGGCCGCTCCCCTGACGCGTCACTCGACCACGTCTCACTCGACCACGTCGCCCCGGACCACCGGCCCCTCGCCGCCCGGTCCGGGGCGGCTGGCATTTCGCGGCCCGAACCCGGCGCCGAAGGCGCCGGCGGCGCCGAGGGGCGCCACCACGAGGCGTCGCTCCACCACCGTGGTGAGCAGTCGCCTGGCGACCGGCCGCGTGAACGGCAGGATCAACAGGATGCCGACGAGGTCGAGCACGAAGCCGGGGCTGAGCATCAGCGTGCCGCCGATGAGGACGAGCGCACCGTCGGCGATCTCGCGGGCCGGCATGCGCCCGTGCTGCAGCGCCTCACGCAGTGCCCGCCACGCGCGTCCGCCCTCGCGCTTGACCAACCACGCGCCGAGCAGGCTGTCGAGGACCAGCAGCACGATGGTCCACCAGGGACCGACCAGCCGGCCGACCTGCAGGATCGCCCAGATCTCGACGAGCGGGACAACGACGAACGCCGCGGCCAGGGCCGGCCGCAGCCAGCGGCGGGAGCGGCGGGGACCCGTGCGGAGCGACGCCGATGCGCTCATGCCCGCTCCCTGCTCCTGCGCAGCTGCGCCCGACGCTCGGACAGCCCCCACCGGGTGATGAGCCGGAGCGACTCGCTGGCGACCTGGCCGCTCATCTTGGAGTCGCCGCGTTCGCGCTCGACGAACTCGATCGGCACCTCGGTGAGGCGCAGCCCGCGGCTCAGGGTGCGGTAGGCCAGGTCGGTCTGGAACACGTATCCAGTAGACCGCACCGAGCCAAGGTCGATCGCCTCCAGCGTGGCCCGCCGGAACAGGCGGAAGCCCGCCGTGGCGTCCTTGACCCGGATGCCCAGCAGCAGCCGGACGTAGAGGTTGCCGCCACGGGAGAGCAGCAGCCGCTGCGCCGGCCAGTTGACGACCGACCCGCCGGGAACGTAGCGGGAGCCGATCACCAGGTCGGCGGTGTGCAGCGCGTCGATCAGCCGCTGAAGCTGCTCGGGCTGGTGGGAGCCGTCGGCGTCCATCTCGCCGATGACGTCGTAGCCGGCCTCGAGCGCGACGGCGAAGCCGTTGAGGTACGCGGCGCCCAGGCCGGCCTTCTCGGTGCGGTGCACGACCCGGACGGCAGGGTCCGCGTCGGCGAGCTTGTCGGCCAGGACACCGGTGCCGTCGGGGCTGTTGTCGTCGACGACGAGCACGTCGACGCCGGGCTGGGCCGCCCGCAGCCGTTCGACGATCCACTCGAGGTTGTCCGCCTCGTTGTAGGTCGGGACGACCATCACGCAACGGCCGAGGCCTTCCACTGCCACGCCCTGCTACCTCGCTCCGTCGGCTGCCGTCGCGGCGCGGTCGCGCCGCCGGGTGCGACGATAGGGCACCAGCACGAACAGCGTGTGACCTACGAGGAACACGAGGGTGAGCCGCGCCGGCCAGGTCCCGAGGCGCACGGCGGGCGTGGTGGTCGTGCTGAGCCCGACCGTCTCCACCAGCACCTCCTGGCCGCGGGCGGGCACCGAGGAGGCGATGGACCCGTCGGGCCGCACCACGCCGGAGATGCCGTTGATCGCGGCGACCACGACCCAGCGCCCCGTCTCGAGCGCGCGCAGCCGGCTGATCTCGAACTGCTGGGCCAGCTGCCCGGTGCGGCTGAACATCGCGTTGCTGGTCTGCACCGTCACCAGCTCGGCGCCGCGGCCCACCTGGCCGGCGATGCCGTCGTCGTAGGCGACGTCGAAGCAGATGGCGTCGGCCACCAGCAGGTCCCCCACGCGCAGCGGCTCCAGGCTGGTGCCCCGCACCATGTCGCGCGGCACCTCGGTGAGGCGGCCGTAGGTCGAGGGCATGAGGCTGCTGCCGCGGAACGGGATGTACTCGCCGTAGGGGACGGGGTGCAGCTTCGTGTAGCGGTCGCCGCCGCCGAGGCCCGGCCGGAAGACGATCCCCTGGTTGAGCACCCGGGTCTCGTCGACCGGGTCGCTGTTGGTCCCGCCGACGATGATCGGCACGTCGATGGCGTCGGAGGCCGCGACGATGCCGTCGTTGACCCCGGTGTCGAGGAACGGGTCGACGGCCGTCGAGTTCTCCGGCCAGACGACGAAGTCGGGCTCCGGCGCCTCGCCGGCCGCCACGGCGTCGGCGAGCTGCTGCGTCAGCCGGACGTGGTTGGCGGTGACCTCCCGGTGCACCGCCGGGACGTTGAGCCCGGTGCCCGGCACGTCGCCCTGCACGGCGGCCACGGTGGCCGTGCCGGACTGCTCGACGGGGAAGGGGAAGAGCGCCGGCGCGAGCGTCGCAGCGGCGAGCGCTGCCGCGACGGCGTACGTCCGCGGTGCGGGCGTGCGCACCCGGAGCAGCAGCCACGCGAGGGTGGTGCCCGTCAGGGCGACGAGGAAGCTGGTGCCGGTCATCCCGATCCACGGCACAGCGTCGGCCCACGGGGTGTCCGCGGTCGCGTAGACGAGGCGGCCGAACGGCATGCCGCTGAACGGGAAGCCGCTGCGCCAGGTCTCGATGCCGACCCACCAGAGGGCGGCCAGGACGGGCCAGGCGCGCATCCGCAGGCTCCACGCCAGCCCGACGCCCAGGGGCACGAAGAACGCGGACTCCATCGCGCACATGGCGATCCACGCGTCCGTCCCGACCGAGCGCATCCACACCATGACCGAGAAGGTGAACGCGACGCCGAAGACCAGGCTCGGGACCCAGGCCCGGCCCGGTCGCAGGCCGCGCACGGAGAACACGAGCGCCGCGATCGCCGGGGGCATGAGCCAGGAGTGGCCCACCGGCTCGAAGGCGGCCGCCAGCACGAGCCCCGCGACCAGGGCGAGGAGGCAGCGCAGCGGCACGCAGAGACCGTAGCCGACGGCTGCACACGTGCAGCGGAGCGGGAGGGACGAGGGGGCTTCGGACCGACGCGCGAGCCGACTGGCTGCCGATCGCACGAAGTTGTCTACGGCCCCGAGGTCCCTCCCGCATCCAGCCCCCGCGGGGCGTCGTCGACGGGTCGGCGGACACGGGGCACCGCTGGCTCCACGTACCTCACGTCAGTCTCCCCACTGCCGATGACGCCACCCGCGAGCTGCACAGGCGGACCCCGGAACCCTCCCTCCCCCAAGGGGTGATGTCAACCGGCTCCTGACCTGCGCGTTCGGGCGAAACCGCAGGTCAGCGCCGGGCAGGCGGTCGGGCAGTCGCTCGAGGAAATCTCGGCGGCGACGGCGTGTCGTGCTCGACACGCCGGTGTCGGTACTCCCGGACCAGGGATGCGGGTCGCCGGACCCGGGTCGGGGACGCGGGGCGAGGGACGGCGGTCAGGGGCGCGCGGGCACGACGACGGTGCCCGTGGCCGTCGTGGCCACGACCGGCGGGTCGAGGACCTCGGCCGCGCCGGGTGCCTCGGCGCTCGGCGTACCCCGTCCGACGACGTGGACGGCGAAGTCCATCACCCGGCTGCGGGTGCCCTCGCGCACGAGCGTCGCGGTGATCTCCAGGACGTCGCCGGCGCGCACCGGTGCCCGGAACTGCACGTCGGAGTACGACGCGAACAGCCCCTCGTCGCCGTCGAGGACGATGCACATCTCGGTCGCCACGTCGCCGAACAGGCCGAGGCTGTAGGCGCCGTCGACCAGGTTCCCGGCGTAGTGGGCGTGCGAGTAGGGGACGTAGCGGCGGTGCGTGACGACGGTGCCGACGCGGGACTCGGTGCTCATGAGGCCTTCTCCGTGCTGGTGCCGGCCGGCCCGCGAGGACCGGCAAGCCGGTGGACGATGAACGACGCGACCTCGCCGGGCGTCGTGCCCCTGCTGAAGACCCGGTCGACGCCGAGCTCGTCGGCCATCGTCTCGTCGAAGCGGGGCCCGCCCACGACGAGGAGCGGACGCCGCGCGGCGGGATAGGCCTCCCGGAAGGCCGCGGACATCTCGCGGGTGTTGAGCAGGTGGGCGTCGCGCTGGGTGACGACCTGGGAGACCAGCACCGCGTCGGCCTTCTCCTCGCGGGCCGCCTCGACGAGCTGCGGGACCGACACCTGGGCGCCGAGGTTCACGACCTTGAGCTCGCGGTAGTACTCCAGGCCCTTCTCCCCCGCGAACCCCTTGATGTTGAGGATCGCGTCGATCCCGACGGTGTGCGCGTCGGTGCCGATGCAGCCGCCGACGACCACCAGGCGGCGCCGCAGTGACCGCTTGATGGCCGCGTTGGCCTCCTTGGGGGTCAGCAGCGGGTAGTCGCGCTCCACCACCTCGACGGTGCTGGGGTCGACGAGGTGGTTCACCCGCCCGTACACCACGAAGAACGTGAAGCCCTCCCCCATCGCCTTGGCGTGCACGACCAGCGCCGGGTCCATCCCCATCTTGTTGGCGAGCTGCACGGCGGCACCCTCGGCGACCTTGGAGTGCGGGATGGGCAGGGTGAAGGACAGCTGCACCATGCCGTCGCCGGTGGTGTCGCCGTAGGGACGGACGAGTCCGGTGCTCATGCGCCCTCCAGGATCTCGGTCGCGGGGTTGTAGTAGTCGGCGGCCTTGGGCGCGACGCCGTCGAGCCCCTTGCCCTTGTCGGCCGGTCGCTTCATCAGGCCGAACGTGCCGTCGGCGATCGCGGACAGCAGCGGCGGCTGCCCCGGCGCGCTGCGGTCGGCCTTGATCTCCTCGAGCAGCCCGACGGCCTCGCCGAGCACCTGGCGGGCCCGACCGGCGATGAAGCCGTCGGGTGCGGGCCGGAAGTCCTCGTGCAGGTTGCCGGCGGCGTTCATGACGTAGCGGACGTTCTGCAGGGCCAGGTCGCGGTCGGAGATCCAGGGCGTGACGACGGCTTCGGTCATCATGCCCACGAGCAGGATGCCCTGACCGGTGAGGGCGCCGACGAGGTTGAAGAAACCGTCGAGCAGGTAGCCCTTGAAGATGTCGCCGGTCATGTGCCGGGTGGGCGGCATCCACTTCAGCGGCGCGTCGGGGAACAGCTCGCGGGCCAGCATCGCGTGGGCCAGCTCGAGGCGGAACGAGTCGGGCACCTCGGGGTCGATCTCGAACGCGTGGCCGAGCCCGAGCTGCCAGTCCTCGAGGCCGGCCTCCTTGGCGAAGTACTCGTTGAGCAGCTGGCTGGTGGTGACCGTGTGCGCGGCCTCGACCGCGTCGGCGGTGGTGAGGTAGTTGTCCTCGCCGGTGTTGATGATGATGCCGGCCCGGGCGTGCACCTGGCGGCTGAAGCGCTGGTCCACGAACGTCCGGATCGGGTTGATGTCGCGGAACAGGATCCCGTACATCGAGTCGTTGAGCATCATGTCGAGGCGCTCGAGGCCCGCCAGCGCGGCGATCTCCGGCATGCAGAGCCCCGAGGCGTAGTTGGTGAGCCGGACGTAGCGGCCGAGCTCCCTCGACGTCTCGTCCAGCGCCGCGCGCATGAGGCGGAAGTTCTCCTGCGTGGCGTACGTGCCGGCGAAGCCCTCGCGCGTCGCGCCCTCCGGCACGAAGTCGAGCAGCGACTGGCCGGTCGAGCGGATCACCGCGATGACGTCGGCGCCCTCGCGCGCGGCGGCCTGCGCCTGCGGGATGTCCTCGTGGATGTCGCCGGTGGCGACGATGAGGTAGATCCACGGCTTGCTCGGGGCGTCGCCGACCTTGGCGATCATCCTCTCGCGGGCCGCGCGCTGGCGGTCGATGGTCCTGATCCCGGCGCCGACGGCCTTGCGGGCGGCCGCCCTCGCGCGCGTCGCGTCCTTGCCCTCCGGCACGCGGAAGGTCACCGAGCCCGCCGCGGCCTTCTGGGCGAGCGTGAGCAGGTCGTCGCCCTCGCCCCGGAGGAGTGCGTCCCACACCGGCAGGCTGACGCCGTGCTCGAGGCCGACGTCGGCGCGGACGACGTCCGCCAGGCGGTTCACCCACGGCGTGCCGTCGGGGTCGGCGCCGGCGAGGCCGGCGAGGCGGAGCGTGGCGCGCTCGACGCTCACCGTGGTGTGCCGCTGGGCGAGGTCGACGATCGGTCGCCCGACCTGCCGGGCCAGCGTCCGCGCGCGGCGCACGTCGGCGCGGTCGATGCCCAGGGTGCTGGTCGTGCGGGCCACCTCAGAGCCTCCGCTCGAACAGTGCCCGGACCCCGGCGTCCGAGCGCAGCAGCTCCATGGCGTACGCCGCGTGGCCGGGGACGTAGCCGTTGCCGACGAGCATCCGCACGTCGGCGGCCAGCCCTTCGGCACCGAGTGCCGCGGCGCTGAAGCTGGTGGCCATCGAGAAGAAGACGACCGTGCCGCCGTCGGCGGTCGCGAGGATCGCGCCGCCCTCGCAGCCGGGCACGTCGACGCAGACGACGGTGACGTCGGCGGGGCCACCCGCCGCGGTCACCGCGTCGCGGAGCGCGACGGGGTCACGGGCGTCCGCGACGGCGACCCTGTCGGCGAGACCGGCGGCGGTGAGCAGGTCGTGCTCGCCCTGGTGGGGCACCACCCCGATCGTGCGCTCCGCTCCGGCGGCCCGGGCGGCGGCCAGGCTGAGGGAGCCCGACTTGCCCGCGGCGCCGATCACCGCGACGGTGGGCCGCGCGCCGCGGGCGACGTGCTCCTCCACGACGCGGGCGGTCAGGGCGGGCGCGCCGCAGACGTCCATCACGCTGAGCGAGAGCGCGGGGTCGAGGTCGTCGGGGATGACGGCGGCGATCGAGCGACCGAAGAGCACGGCGTAGCCGTCGCAGGGCACCTGCTCGCTGCGGCCGTCCCAGCGGGCGAGCCCGTCCTCGATCACGAGCGGGGTCAGGGTGAGGCTGACGAGGGTCGCGACCCGATCGCCCACCGAGAGGCCGAGCGGCGACTCGGGGCCGACCTCCTCGACCGTGCCGACGAGCATGCCGCCCGAGCCGGTCTCGGGGTTCTGCATCTTGCCGCGCGTGGCGACGATGTCGAGGACCTCGGCACGCACGGCGTCGCCGTCGGTGACCCCGTCGTGGGTGTGCACCCGCTCCAGCTGGCGGAACGACGCCGCGTCGAGGTTCAGCCGCTCGACGCGGACACGGACCTCGTCGGACCAGAGCTCGCGCCGCGTGTCGAGGCGCTGCGCCGCCTGCGGGAGCACGGTGCGCTCGTCGAGCACCCGGTGCAGGCCCGTCGGGTCGCCCGTGCGGATGTCCGTGTCGGTCGTCATTCAGAGCATCCTTCTAGGTTCACGCGGTTCAGCGGGAAATCTTGCGGCGTGGCACTGGACGCGCCGTACGTTCTCCACGTACTCTCCCAGATGTGTCGCCGCACACACAACCGGCGCGCCGCACGTCCCGACCCGGGCGCCTCCCAAGGCCCTGCAAGGAGATCGCATGAGCATCGAGACCGCCGTCGGCCTCGCCACCGGACAGCCCTACCCCTACCAGCGGGTGGAGCTCGTCGAGCCGGACTGGACCCGCTTCCCGGGCTGGTCCGACGTCACGGCAGCGGACTGGGCGTCCGTGCAGTGGCAGCGCGCGCACTGCATCAAGAACGTGAAGCAGCTGCGCGAGCTTATGGGCGACCTGCTCGACGAGCGCTTCTACGCCGACCTCGAGCGCGACCAGGCCGAGCGCGCGACGATGTCGATGCTCGTGCCGCCGCAGATGATGAACACGATGGCGCCGGCCTTCGAGCCCGCCGGCCCCGGCTCGCTGACCGAGGAGTTCTACGCCGACCCGGTCCGGCACTACATGATCCCGGTGTTCAGCGACCGGCGCACCGACTGGCCCTCGCACCCGCACGCGGCCCGCGACTCCCTCCACGAGCACGACATGTGGGCCACCGAGGGCCTCACCCACCGCTACCCCACCAAGGTCCTCGCCGAGCTGCTGCCCACCTGCCCGCAGTACTGCGGCCACTGCACGCGCATGGACCTCGTGGGCAACTCGACGCCGGTCATCGACAAGCTGAAGTTCGCCGCGAAGCCCAACGACCGGCTCGGCGACATGCTCGACTACCTCCGGCGCACGCCGTCGGTGCGCGACGTCGTGGTGTCCGGCGGCGACGTGGCCAACATGCCCTGGCCCCGCCTCGAGGCGTTCCTCATGTCGGTGCTCGAGGTCGACAACATCCGTGACATCCGGCTGGCCACGAAGGCGCTCATCGGCCTGCCGCAGCACTGGCTGCAGCCCGACGTCGTCGAGGGCGTCGCCCGCGTCGCCGCGGTCGCCCGCTCGCGCGGGGTCTCCCTCGCGATGCACACCCACGCCAACCACGCGAGCTCCGTGACGCCGATCGTCGCCGAGGCCTCGCGCGCGATGCTCGACGCCGGCCTGCGCGACGTACGCAACCAAGGCGTGCTGCTCAACGGCGTGAACGCCGACCCGCACGCGCTGCTCGACCTCTGCTTCCGGCTACTCGACGGGGCGCAGATCATGCCCTACTACTTCTACATGTGCGACATGATCCCGTTCTCGGAGCACTGGCGGGTCTCGGTCGCCGACGCGCAGCGCCTCCAGCACCACATCATGGGCTACCTGCCCGGGTTCGCGACGCCGCGCATCGTGTGCGACGTGCCCTTCGTCGGCAAGCGGTGGGTGCACCAGCTCGCCGACTACGACACCGAGCACGGCATCTCGTACTGGACGAAGAACTACCGCACGTCCATCGAGGCCGACGACGCCGAGGCCCTCTCGCGCCACTACGAGTACTACGACCCGATCCACACCCTGCCCGAGTCCGGCCAGCGGTGGTGGGAGGAGCACGGCCGCCTCGACGAGGCCTCCCTCAAAGCCGCCGAGATGGCCGAGGCGTCGCGGCGTACCGCCGCGCTGCAGGCCTGGTAGGCGCGCGGCCCCTCCGCCCCTGAGCGCCCCCTGAACGCCCCCTGAAGTCCGGCAATCCCCCGCTTAGGCGGGGGATTGCGAACATCAGGGGGCCTGCACGCCACCGGAACTTCGCACAACCCTCGGCAAGTCCGGTCCGCGGTCGGCGTCCTCCACAGCCGGCACCACCGGCGTTTCCGCCGCCCCGCTCACCGGGCATCACGGGTGCATGCAGCGACCGCCCGCACCCGACCTCACGCACGTCGTCCGCCTCCGCAGCGAGCTGGTCGACGACGGCTACACCGACCACCAGCTCCGCGTGCTCGTACGCGCCGGTGTCCTGCACCGGGTCCGGCGCGGCGCGTACGTCGACCGCGCGCTGTGGGAGCGCTTGTCCCCCGTCGACCAGCACCGGGTCCTGTGCCGCGCCGTGCTCCGCGTCGCGCACCCGCTGACGGCGCTCACCCACGTGTCCGCGGCCGTCGAGCTCGGCGCACCGGTGTGGAACATCCCGCTCGACGAGGTCCACACGACGCGCACCGACGGCAAGGCGGCCCGCCGCGAGGCCGGGGTCGTGCACCATGCCGGCGCCCTGCCGGAGGAGGACGTGCGCGTCGTCAACGGCGTACGCGTGGGGCCGGCCGCCCGGGCCGCCGTCGAGGTGATGGCCAGCGTGCCTCCTGAACCGGCGCTGGTCGTCACCAACGGCCTGCTGCACGGACAGCACATGACGCGCGAGGAGCTGGTCGCGTCGGCGCGGGCGATGAAGCACTGGCCGCACACGCTGTCGGCGCACGTCGTCGTGGCGCTCGCCGACGAGCGGATGGAGTCCGTGGCGGAGACGAGGACGTACTACCTCTGCAGGCAGCAGCACCTGCCGAGGCCCGAGCCGCAGTACCCGGTGGTCGACGAGCACGGCCAGGTCTTCGCGCGCGCCGACTTCGCGTGGCCGGAGCACGGTGTGTTCCTCGAGTTCGACGGGCGCGTGAAGTACGAGCAGCACCGGCGTCCCGGGGAGACGCTCGAGCAGTACCTCATGCGGGAGAAGCGCCGCGAGGAACGGATCTGCCAGCTCACCGGCTGGGTGTGCATCCGCATCGGCTGGACCGACCTGGCCGACCCGGTGACGACCGCCGCCCGGATCCGCCGCCTGCTCGACAGCCGGCGCGGCCCGATCGGCGCCTGACCTGCCGAGGGTTGTGCGAACCTCCATGGGTATGCAGGCCCCCGGAAGTTCGCGATCCCCCGCTTAAGCGGGGGATTGCAAGAAACGACCTCACAACCGCGGGAGCAGGACCGGTACGCCGGGGCCGTCGAGCTCCTCACCGGACACCGGGCGCCCGTACACCAGGCGCACGGCCGCGTTGGCCGACAGCGTGACCTCCGGCCCGTCGCCGTGGCTCCAGCCGGCCTCCGGCACGACGAGGCGGACCCCGGCGACGCGACGGCGCGAGCTCCCGCCGATGACGGCTGTGAGCGGCCACGGCGTGGCGAGGGCGAAGTCCGCGATCCGGCCGACGGCCGGCGGCGGGAGGTCGTGCGGCAGGCCGAGCGGGCGGCGTACGTCGATGCCGTGCACGACGGCGTCCGCCAGCGCCGAGACCCTCGGCATCCCGATCGGCGTTTCGCCGGACCGGGCGTTGTCGGTGAGCTGCTCGAGGATCGCCTCGCGGCCCCGCGCCGACCACGCCACCGCGGTGCGCGCGATCATCCGGTTCACCGAGCGGTACCGCGCCAGCGCGACGGCGCCCTGCAGGGCGCCGAGCGTCGGCGTCCACGCCAGGTGCGCCGCGACGTCCACCACGCGCCAGCCGGCGCACAGCGAGGGCTCCTGCCACTGGGCGGTGGTCAGGGCGGACAGGTCGTCCACGAGCGCCAGGCGCTCGGCGGTCAGCAGGTCGTGCGTGGACGGTGCCATGGGCGCTCCCGGTGCGGCGGGCGGGACGGGACGGTCAGTCGATGGGTCGGTTCTCGTAGGGGGTCGAGAGCACGATCGTGGTGCGCGTCGAGACGCTGGCGGCGCCGCGGATCCGCGCGAGCAGCTCCTCGAGCGCCAGCGGCGTGGCGACGCGGATCTTGAGGATGTACGACTCCTCGCCGGCGACCGACCAGCACGACTCGATCTCTCTGATGCCGGCCAGTCGCTCGGGATAGTCGTCGGGCTGCGAGGGGTCGATCGGGGTGATCGAGATGAACGCCGTCAGCGGCCGGCCGAGCTGGTCGTGGTCGATCGTCGCGCCGTAGCCGGTGATGAGCCCGCGCTGCTCGAGCCGCTTGACGCGCTGGTGCACCGCCGAGGTGGACAGGTCGGTCGCCTTGCCGAGGTCGGTGAAGGACATCCGCCCGTCGGCGGCCAGCAGCGAGAGGATCTGCCGGTCCTTGGACTCGACCTCGGAGGAGCTCACGGCGTCACCCTAGTGCGCGCCGGACAGTGCCTGCACCAGCCGCACGGCAGACGAACCGAGGCCCCACTTCTCGTCCAGGGCCACGAGTGCGTCGTGGTCGGCGGGGGTGCGGGGCCGGGCGAGGTCGGGCGTGCCGAGGTCGAGGTCACGGCGTACGGCGACCACGCGTGGCGCGACCGCGAGGTAGTCGGCAGCCGCCTTGATCTTGCCCCGCGGGCCGGGCCCCATGTCGGAGCCGGGGTCGGCGGCGGCCTCGATGATCGCCTCGACGGTGCCGAAGCGGTTGAGCAGCGTGGCGGCCGTCTTGTCCCCCACCCCGGCGACGCCCGGCAGCCCGTCGGAGGCGTCCCCGCGCAGGGTCGCGAGGCCGGCGTACTGGTGGGCGTCGACGCCGTACTTGGCGCGCACCCAGGCGTTGTCCACGCGCTCGTGGCGGCTGACGCCGCGCGCGACGTAGAGCACGCGCACCGCCGCGTCGTCGTCGACGAGCTGGAACAGGTCGCGGTCGCCGGTGACGATGTCGACCGGCATCCCGGCGCCGGTGGCGAGGGTGCCGATGACGTCGTCGGCCTCCATCTCGGGGTGGCCCACGACCGGGATGCCGTAGGCCTCGAGCACCGACAAGATGATGGGGACCTGCGCCTCGAGCGGGTCGGGCACCTCCTCGACGTCGGGCCGGGGGCCCGGGACGGCGCGGACCACCCGGTGCGCCTTGTAGGAGGGGATCAGGTCGACGCGCCACTGCGGCCGCCAGTCGTCGTCCCAGCAGCAGGCCAGGTGCGTGGGGTCGTACTCCCCCACGAGCCGGCTGATGAAGTCCATCAGCCCGCGCACGGCGTTGACCGGTGTGCCGTCGGGTGCCTTCAGCGAGTCGGGCACCCCGAAGAACGCGCGGAAGTAGAGCGAGGCGGTGTCGAGCAGCATGAGACGGCTGCCGGCGGGGGCGGTCATGTGCTCAGCCTGTCACTCCGCGAGCACGGAGTACGCGATCACGCCGCGCTTGAGCAGCTTCGCCGTCGCGCGGGCGGTGTCGCGCAGCTCGCGCTCGCCCGCGGCGTCGGCCACCTGGCCGCACAGGTCGAGCAGCTGCTTCATCCAGCGCACGAAGTCGCCCGCCGACAGGCCGGTCACCATCAGCACGTCGTCGAGGTCGTCGCCCTCGGCCCAGCGCCACGCCGCCCAGGCGAACCCGATGTCGGGCTCGCGCAGGAAGTCGAGCTTGTGGTCGCGCTCCAGCGCGTCGAGCTGCCCCCAGAGCCGCACCAGTTCGGCGAGCACCGGCCGCACGCGGCCGCCGGGCATCTTCGGCGACGACGCGTCGTCGGCGCGCCGGGCCTCGAAGACGAGGGCGGACAGCACGGCCGCGAGCTCGGACGGCGCGAGCTCGTCGAACAGGCCGGCCCGGATCGCCTCGGCCGCGACGAGGTCCATGTCGGTGTAGATGCGCCGCAGGTGGGCGCCCTTCTCGGTGACGGTGTCGCCCTCGAGGTAGCCGAGCGCGGCCAGCACGTCGCAGACGCGGTCGAAGGTCCGCGCGACCGTGTTGGTGCGGTTCTCCACCCGCCGCTTGAGCGTCTCGGTGTCGCGCTGCAGCTTGAACCAGCGCTCCGCCCACCGCGCGTGGTCCTCGCGGTCGGGGCACCGGTGGCACGGGTGGGCCTTCAGGTCCGCGCGCAGCCGTGCCACCTCGCGGTCGGTCGCGGTGTCGGCGCCGTCGCGCTGCTTCGACTGCCGCGGGGCCGGGCCCTCGAAGCTGTCGGCCCTGTCGCGCAGGGCGGTGGCGAGCTCGCGGCGCATGGCGGGGTTGCGGCCGTTGAACGACTTGGGCACCCGCAGCCGGCCGATCGCCTCGACGGGGACCGGGAAGTCCATCGGCGCCAGCCGGCGGGCCTGGCGGTCGGCGGTCACGACATAGGGCCTCGGCTCGTCGCCGGAGTGCCCCGGGTCGATGACCACCGCGAGCCCGCTGAACTTGCCGGCGGGCACGTGGATGACGTCGCCGGGGCGGAGCTTGCCGAGCGACCGTATGGCCTCCTCGCGGCGGTCCAGCCGCCGGTCGCGGGCCGCGCCCTTTTCGAGGTCGGAGATCCGCCGGCGCAGCCCGGCGTACTCCATGAAGTCGCCGAGGTGGCACGTGGCCGCCTCCCGGTAGCCGTCGAGCGCCTCCTCGGCCTTGTGCACCTGCCGAGCGAGGCCGACGACCGCCTTGTCGGCCTGGAACTGGGCGAACGACTGCTCGAGCAGCTCGCGGGAGCGGGCCCGGCCGAACTGGTGCACCAGGTTGACCGCCATGTTGTAGGACGGCCGGAAGGAGGAGCGCAGCGGGTACGTGCGCGTCGAGGCGAGGCCGGCGACCTCGCGCGGGTTCATGCCCGGCTGGTAGAGCACGACGCCGTGCCCCTCGATGTCGAGCCCGCGGCGACCGGCGCGACCCGTGAGCTGGGTGTACTCCCCCGGCGTCAGGTCGGCGTGCGACTCGCCGTTCCACTTCGAGAGCTTCTCGATCACCACGGTGCGCGCGGGCATGTTGATGCCCAGGGCGAGGGTCTCGGTGGCGAAGACGACCTTGACCAGCCCCTCCTGGAACAGCTCCTCCACCACCTGCTTGAACGCCGGGAGCAGGCCGGCGTGGTGGGCGGCGATGCCGCGGGTGAGGCCGTCGAGGAACTCGTGGTAGCCGAGGACGTGCAGGTCCTCCTCCGGCAGCGTGCGGGCCGCCTCCTCGACGCGCGCGAAGATCTCGTCGCGCTCCGCGGCCGTGGTCAGCCGGGTGTTGGCCTGCACGAGCTGGGTCACGGCGGCGTCGCAGCCGGCGCGGCTGAAGATGAACACGATCGCCGGCAGCAGGCCCTCGCGGTCGAGCCGCTCGACCACCTCGACCCGGCTGGGGATCCACACCCGGCGTCCGTTGCCGACGGCACGGGGGTTCTTCGAGGACCCCGGCTTGCCCTTGCGGGGCGAGCGGCGGTCACGCATCAATCGCGAGCTCGCCCAGTCGTCGCGGGCGATGCGGGTGAGCTCGTCGTTGACCGGCGCGCCCTCCTTGACGAAGCCCGCGCTGGCGTCGACGTCGGAGGAGGCGAACAGGTCGAGCAGCCGGCGGCCCACCATGACGTGCTGGAACAGCGGCACCGGCCGCTTCTCCTCCACGATCGTGGTCGTCTCGCCGCGCACGGTGGCCAGCCACTCGCCGAACTCCTCGGCGTTGGACACCGTCGCCGACAGCGACACCAGCGTCACCGACTCCGGCAGGTGGATGATCACCTCCTCCCACACGGCGCCGCGCATGCGGTCGGCGAGGTAGTGCACCTCGTCCATGACGACGAACCCCAGGTTGAGCAGCGTGCGCGAGCCGGCGTAGAGCATGTTGCGCAGCACCTCGGTGGTCATCACCACCACGGGCGCCTCGCCGTTGACCACGTTGTCGCCGGTCAGCAGGCCGACGTTGTCGGCGCCGTAGCGCCTGACGAGGTCGTGGTACTTCTGGTTGGACAGCGCCTTGATCGGGGTCGTGTAGAACGCCTTGCGGCCGGTCTGCAGCGCGAGGTGGATCGCGAACTCACCGACGATCGTCTTGCCGGAGCCGGTCGGTGCGGCGACGAGCACGCCGCGGCCGCTCTCGATCTCCTGGCACGCGCGGACCTGGAAGTCGTCGAGCTCGAAGCCGTGCAGGCTGGAAAACTCCTTGAGCATCGGATAGGGCTTCTCCCGCCGGAACGCCGCGTAGCGCTCGGCAGGGGACAGCTGCTCGTCGGGACGGTCGCTCATGCGAACACCTCCAGCGCGCCGGGCACGCACTCGATCGTGATGGGCAGCGGGCCGAAGCGCTCGCCGTCGGCGTACGACACGATGCCGGGCGCGGCCACCGTCACCGAGCGGACCCGGCGGTGGACGTACTCCTCCACGCCGTCGATCCTCCCGGTGAACAGGCGCGGGTAGGACCGCACCAGCTTGGGCTTGCTCATGCGCGTGATGACGACGACGTCGAGCAGCCCGTCGTCGAGCAGCGCCCCCTCGGTGATGCGCAGGCCACCGCCGAAGGACGGGCCGTTGCCGACGGCGACGAGCATCGCCTCGTGCTCGATCGTCTCGTCGTCGAGCCGGAGGACGTAGGGGATCGGCCGGAAGGTGCGCAGCTCGGCCAGCGTGGCGAGGTTGTAGCGCATCTGGCCGCGCGGCCACGTCATCGTGTTGGCCCGCTCGTTGACGATCGCGTCGAAGCCGGCGGCGAGCACGGTCACGAAGTAGCGGTCGCCGCTGCGCGCCAGGTCGATGGTGCGGCGGCGCGACGCCACGACGCGGTCCGCGGCCGCCGCCGGGTCGGTGCGCGGGAGCCCGAGGTAGCGGGCCGCGTCGTTGCCGGTGCCCGCCGGGATCACCCCGAGCGGGATGCCGGAGCCGGCCACCGCCTGGGCGCCGAGGTGCACGAGGCCGTCGCCGCCGCACACCACGAGCGCCTCGACCCCGTCGGCCACGCAGCCGCGTGCCAGGTCGGCCGCCTCGTCGGCGTCGCGGCCCTGCAGGTTGCGCACGACGAAGCCGCTCTCGCGCAGCCGCGCGAGCGCG
Source organism: Nocardioides xinjiangensis (assembly GCF_017916455.1). Lineage (GTDB taxonomy): Bacteria > Actinomycetota > Actinomycetes > Propionibacteriales > Nocardioidaceae > Nocardioides > Nocardioides xinjiangensis. The sequence goes on from NZ_JAFMSY010000002.1 coordinate 112,931, forward strand.
ACGTCGCGGTGACGGGCACCTCTGCCCCGACCCGCGGTGGGGTTGGTCAGCAGTGCGATCTCGCGCCCGGTCACCGGGTGGCCGGACGCACGGGCGTCGTGCATGGCGCGACCCTATCCCCCGGCCCCGACAGGTCCGGGCCGGTGGCCCACCGCGGGCCGGTGCGGCGCCCGGGGCTAGCCGAGCCGCAGCAGCGCGGCGTAGCGCTCGGTCCGCGCGCCCACGGCGCGGGCGAGGCGGCTCAGGGCGTCGAGCACGAGCTCGGGGTCGAACCCGGTGCCCGGCACGGCGAGCACCAGGCGCGACTCGAGGCTGCCGACCACCACCTGCCCGTGCCGCCACGCCTGGTGGACGCGCAGCCGGCTCGCGTCGTCGACGACGGGCGCCGGGTACGCCTCGTCGACCGCGAGCAGGTCGCACGCGAGCTCCTGCGCGGCCTCGGGGGCCGAGCCGTCGGCGGTCAGGCGCCCACGCACGAGGTGGCCGGTGCGCAACCCGGCGTCGGCGCGCCACACGACGTCCGCCGTGCCGAGCCACTCCGGCAGGTCGAACGGGTCGAGGTCGGTGATCGCGCCGGGCATGCGTCCACCCTGTCAGACCGCGCCGCGGCCGGTCAGATCGGCGAGAGCTCGTCCGGGGACAGGCCGGAGTTCGGCCCCCGGCGGGCGCGGCGGCGGTCGTTGAGGCGGGCGATCGCCTCCGAGGCGAAGAACAGCAGCACCATCGGCCCGGCCATCAACGTCATCGAGAACGGGTCGGCCGACGGCGTCGCCACGGCGGCGAAGACGAACGTGCCGATGATGATCCACGGCCGGTACGCCTTGAGCGAGGCGCCCCTCACCACGCCGGCGAAGTTGAGGAGCACCACGAACACCGGGATGTTGAAGGAGAGGCCGAACACGAACAGGGTGCGCGTGAAGAACTGGAGGTAGTCGTTGAAGTCGATGAGGTTGGTGACGCCCTCGGGGTTGAAGCCGATGAGCACCTGGAGGGCCAGCGGCAGGGTGACGTAGCCGAGCACCACGCCGGCGAGGAAGAGCGGGCCCGCGACGGCCACGAAGATGCGGCTCATCTTCCGCTCCTGCGGGTAGAGCCCGGGCAGTACGAACGCCCAGATCTGGTAGAGCCAGTAGGGCGCGGTGACGATCGCCGAGGTGAAGCCGCACAGGGTCAGCCACAGCAGCAGGCCGGCGGCGGCGCCGCTGGTGGTGGCGTTCGTGGTGCCGGCGGGCAGCTTGTCGCGCGCCTGCTCGTAGGGGCCGTAGACGAGCTCCAGCAACCCGTGACGGAACACGAGCGCGACGCCCAGCGCGACCACGAAGACCAGCAGGCACCGCAGCAGGCGGGCGCGGAACTCCCGGAAGTGGTCCGAGAGCGCCATCCGGCCGTCAGGGCCGACAGGGTGGTGCGGCCGGGCGCTGAACAGCCCAGCGAGTCCCGCGATCCTCACGCTTGTCGCGGCCCCGCGTCAGGCGGTGGTGTCGTCGCGGCGCTCGCGGAGCACCTCGCCCGGGGCGTCGGTGCGCGCCTCGTCCCGGCCGTGGTCCCCGCTGTGGTCCCGGCTGGAGTCGCCGGCCTGCTCGCGGGCGGCCCGGTCGCGGCTCTCGATCTCGCGCTGCTCGGGCGTCGTCTTGTCGTCGTCGCGCAGGCCCTTGGTCTCGGTCTTGAAGATGCGCAGCGCCTGCCCCGAGCTGCGGGCGAGGTCGGGCAGCTTGGCGGCACCGAACACGAGCACGACGATCGCCAGGATCACCAGCCACTCCAGGCCCTGCGGCATGCCGATCATCGGATTCACCATGGAAGTCACTCCGTCGTCCCTGAGGTTGTGTGAGGTGCGTGCGTCAACACCGGCGAGTCTACGCCGTCGTCCTCGTAGAGGCTGAGCGCCGCCCGTGCGGACTCGGTGAACACCCGGGCGTACTCGGGTGGCGCGAGGACGACCGCGTGGGGTGCCAGCCGGAACAGCAGCGACCGCACCCACTGCTCGCTGGCGACCTCGAGGTCGACGTCGACGGTGTCGTCGGGCCCGGGCCGCTGGTTCGTCACCTGGTAGTACTCCAGTGCCCAGCGCGCGGGCGGCGCCAGCCGCAGCGTGACCGTGGTCGTCTCGGCATCGGTGAACCAGCCGCCGGTGAGGTCACGGGCCCGCGCCGCCGGGTCCGCGACCGGGCTGTCGAGCTCGGTGGCCGCGAGGATGCGGTCGACCCGGAAGGCACGGTCGCCCTGGGCGGTGTGGCACCAGGCGTCGAGGTAGAGCAGGTCCTCGACCCGCGCCAGGCCGCGGGGGTCGACCACTCGCTGGGACTCCTGGTCGCGCGAGGGCACGTGGTAGGTGATCTCGACCTGGTGCCCGTGCGCGATCGCCGCCTCGAGGACCGGCACGACGGCGCTGGCCTCGAGAGGCGTGGGTGTGACGTGCAGCCGCAGCAGCCCCTCGTCGTCCTGACCGGCGGCCTCCTCGAGCTTGCGCAGGGTCCGCTCGATGACCTCCCGCGCCTCCGCGGGAGCCACCTCCAGCATGGTGCGGAGCGCGACCACCAGCGACGTGGCCTCGGCGGGCGAGAACCGCACCGGCCGGGCGAGGTAGTCGGCATTGTCCACGCGGATGACCCGCTCGCCCTCCAGCGCCTCGAGGTCGACCTCGATGAGGTCGCCCGGCAGTCCCGGGGAGACGCCGGTCATGAACAGCAGGCGCAGGTCGCGCTCGATCTGGTCGGCGTCGGTGCCGAAGTGGGCGGCCGCGTCGTCGAGGCGCACCTCGCCGCGCGCGAGCAGGTAGGGCACGAGGGCCAGCAGCCGCGCCACCTGGTCCGGGGCGGTGTCCGCCCCCTGCGTGCTCATCGCACCTCTCCCGTTCCCTCGACCGGGCCAGCGACGGCCCGGAGCCGGGTCACCACGTCCTCACGCAGCGACGCAGGCCCCTCCACCACGACGTCAGCGCCGTAGGTGAGCACCTCGTCGGAGAGCTCGTGGACGGGGCCCTCCACGACGACCGCGTCCCACCCCGGGCGCCCCGGGATCGGCGTGACGGACTCGGCACGCCGGCGCAGGCCGACGCCGGTGCCCTGGCGCACCCGCACCTCGGCTCGCACGGACGGGAACGACGGCGACAGCCGGCGGGCGACCTCGCGGACGTCGGTGCCCGGCGGGACGTCGTAGGCACCGGACTTGCCGCTCGCGCGGACCGGCCCGACGATGCGGGACAGGCGGAAGACGCGCTCGGCGCCGCGGTCGACGTCGAACCCGACGACGTACCAGCGTCCCGACGAGCGGGCGAGCCCCCACGGCTGGACCCGGCGGGTGGTCGGCTGGGCCTCGCTGGTGCGCTGGTAGGGGAAGCTGACCTGGCGGCGCTTGCCGACGGCGTCCCAGAGCGGCTCGAAGGCCGGCTCGTCGGCGGTGATGGCCGGGGCCACCACCTCCAGGCGGGACGGGTCGATCTCCACCCCTTGCCCCTTGAGCTTGGCCAGGGCGCGGCCGGTCGCCTTGGCGAGCGTCGCCTGCTGCCACACCTGCGCGGCGAGCCCGAGCACGGCGGCCTCGTCGGACTCGAAGCGGATCTCGGGCAGCGACGTCTGCTCGGTGGGGATGCGGTAGCCGATCTCGTCGTCGAAGAACGCGTCCGCGCTGCCGACCTCGATCACGGCGCCGATCTGGCGCAGGGCGTCCTTGTCGCGCTCGAAGGCGCGCTCGAACGCCTCGTCGCCCGCGGGACTGTGCGCGTGCTCGGGGTAGACGGCCTCGCGGATCGCGTCCTTGCCGATGAAGCGCTTGGCGCCGAGCAGCAGGATGTGCAGGTTCATCAGCCGCTCTGCACGTGGCGTCGCCATGCCCCTGTCCTGCCTCGTCCAGCGCCGCTCGGATCAGGAGGCGGCGAGGATGTCGACCACGAAGAACAACGTGTCGGTGCCCTTGATGCCGGCCTGCTCGTTGCCCTTCTTGCCGTAGCCGTCGGCCGGCGGGATCTCGAGGATCACCCGGGAGCCGACGGTCCGGCCCACGAGGCGCTCGTCCCAGCCCTTGATGACCTGGCCCACGCCGATGGGGAACTCGGCCGGCTCCTTGCTGTAGGACTCGTCGAAGGGCTTGTCGGCCCCGTAGACCTGGCCGAGGTAGTCGACGGTGAGGGTCTGGCCGGACTTCACCTTCGCCCCGTCGCCCTTCACCAGGGTGGTGGCGATGAGCTTGCCGCTCGGCTCGTGGGCGTCGGTGAAGTCGAAGCCGGTGATGACCCCGTCCTCCTCGATGAGCGTGGGCGCCCATCCGGCCGGCTTCTTCTTCTCGCCCTGCGGGCCGTCGAGCGGCGGCACGGTCTCGGACCGGTCGAGGATGTCGACGACCGCGAGGACGGCGTCCTTGTTGCCGATGCCGATGCTCGGGTTGCCGGCCTCCCCGTAGGCCTCCTCGGCCGAGGTGAGCAGGACGACCCGGTCGCCGACCTTGTTGCCGATCAGGGCCTCGCGCAGGAACGGCAGGATGTCCTCGGCGACCTCGAGGGACTGGGGGCCCGACCCGTAGGTGCTCTGGGCCTCCTCCTCGGTGTAGCCGTTGCCGATCCACCAGTCGGCCTTGACCGTGTCGCCGTCGGCGACGGTCTCGCCGTCGCCCTCGATGAGGACCTCGGTCTCGGTCCTCGTGCCGTCGAGGCGGCCGTCGAAGGTGACCTTGGGCTCCTTGCCGTGCTTGCCCTCGATCGTGACCGAGCTCAGCGGCTGCCCGCCGGCCTCGTCGTCGCTGGACCCGGAGCCGCAGGCCGCGAGGGCGAGCATGCTGACGGCGAGGACACCGCTGACGGCAGCGGAACGTACACGAGACACTGGTTCACCTGTTCGATCGGACGGCGTTGCGCGGTCACCCTACCCAGCGACCCCACCCCGGCGGTGACGACACCCACCCCCGGGACCTCCCGGTCGGGCGCGTCCGGGTCGGGCGGCAGGGGGCGCGGGCCGGCTCACATGCCGTCGATGAGCCGCTGCACGCGCTCGTCGTAGGCCTTGAACGGGTCCTTGCAGAGCACGGTGCGCTGCGCCTGGTCGTTGAGCTTGAGGTGCACCCAGTCGACCGTGAAGTCGCGGCGGCGCTCCTGCGCCCGGCGGATGAACTCGCCGCGCAGCCGCGCGCGGGTGTTCTGCGGCGGGACGCTCTTGGCCTCGAAGATCTTCAGGTCGCTGGCGACGCGGGCCACGGCACCGCGCTTCTCCAGGAGGTAGTAGAGCCCGCGGCCGCGGTGGATGTCGTGGTAGGCCAGGTCGAGCTGGGCGATGCGGGCATCGCCGAGGGAGAGGCCGTGCTTGGCGCGGTAGCGCTCGATGAGCTTGAGCTTGATGACCCAGTCGATCTCCCGGTCCACGAGGCCGAGGTCGTCGGACTCGACGGCCTTGAGGGCCCGCTCCCAGAGGTCGAGCGCCCGCTCGATGGTCGGCGTGGAGATCTGGCGCCGGTCGACGAAGTCGCGCGCCTTGCCGAGGTACTCCGCCTGGATCTCCAGCGCGCTCGCCTCACGGCCGTTGGCCAGGCGCACCTTGCGCCGGCCCGACGGGTCGTGGCTGATCTCGCGGATCGCCCGGATCGGGTTCTCCATCGTGAGGTCGCGCATCACCAGGCCCTCCTCGATCATCCGGAGCACGAGGTCGCACGACGCCACCTTGAGCAGCGTCGTGGTCTCGCTCATGTTCGAGTCGCCGACGATGACGTGCAGCCGGCGGAACCGCTCGGCGTCCGCGTGGGGCTCGTCGCGGGTGTTGATGATCGGGCGGCTGCGCGTGGTGGCGCTGCTGACGCCCTCCCAGATGTGCTCGGCACGCTGGCTCACGCTGTACGACGCCCCGCGAGGGGTCATCACGACCTTGCCGGCGCCGACGACGATCTGCCGGGTCACCAGGAACGGGATCAGTATGTCGGCGAGGCGGCTGAACTCCCCGGCCCGGCCGACGAGGTAGTTCTCGTGGCAGCCGTAGGAGTTGCCGGCGGAGTCGGTGTTGTTCTTGAACAGGTAGATGTCGCCGGCGATGCCCTCCTCGTGGAGGCGGGCCTCGGCGTCGAGCAGGAGACCCTCGAGGATCCGCTCCCCCGCCTTGTCGTGCGTCACCAGGTCGACGATGTCGTCGCACTCGGGGGTGGCGTACTCGGGGTGGCTGCCGACGTCGAGGTAGAGCCGGGCGCCGTTGCGCAGGAACACGTTGGACGAGCGACCCCAGCTCACCACCTTGCGGAAGAGGTAGCGGGCCACCTCGTCGGGGCTCAGGCGGCGCTGGCCCCTGAACGTGCACGTGACGCCGTACTCGTTCTCGATGCCGAAGATCCGCCGGTCCATGACCCCACACTAGGCCCGCGGTCCACGTCGCGCGGGCGTACGCAGCGGTGACACGCAGGCCGCCGCCCGCCTTGGGCCTCGCGCCTAGGTTGCGGGCATGGACGACCCGACCGCCGCACCCGGGGCGCACCTCCGCCCGCAGCCTCGGGCTGACTCCCGCCTGAACTCCCTCCTGGACTCTCGCCTCGATTCCTGGCCCGCCCACCTCGCGACGGCCGCCGCCACCGGGCTCGTCACGACGCTCATGCCCGTCCAGCGCTGGTCGCGCGGCGCCCGGTGGACGATGCACGGCGGGACGGGGGTGCTCGCAGCGGCCGGGACGGCGCTGGTCGTGCGGCACCCCGAGAGGTTCGGCATCACCGACAGGCCACGCACCTCGCACCCGCAGGCCCTCGCGGTCGCGGCCCCGGCCGTGGTCGTTGGCGTGGCCGTGGCCGGCGCGAGCCGCGGCGGCCAGGCGGTGGACGCCTGGGCCGAGCGGCGGCTGGTCGCCCGCGGCGTACGCCGCCCGCGGCTGTGGATGGGCCTCGGGGCGGCTGGGCTCTCGCTCGCGATGAGCGTCGGGGACCGGCGACGCGCGGCGCGGCAGGCTCAGGCCTCGCCGGGCTCCGACGGGGGCGACGGCAAGCCGGGTGCCGGCGGCTGACCCGGCTGGGTCGGCGGCTGTGGCGCCGGAGGCCGCGGCTCGCCGGGCGCCGCCGGGTCGGTCGGTGTCCGCTCGCCCGGCTGCGACGGCGGAGCGACCGGGGGCACGACCGGCGGGGCCACCGGGGGTGCCACCGGCGGCTCGCCCGTGACGGGGTCCTCCAGCGGCGGCGTGCCGCCCGACACCTGGTCGGTCGGGTCGGCGGGGTCGTCGGTGGCCGACTGGCGGGGGCCGGCCCCGGCCAGGGCGTCCTCGGGTGCGGCGGCGTCGGCCTGCTCGGGGCCGCGGTCGGCCAGGATCTCGGCGAGGCGTGCCTCGCGCAGGCGCATGAACTTGCGCGGCTGCGTGCGGGTGCGGTCGAGCACCGCCACCTCAAGGTCGCGGGCCGGGATGACGCGGTCGTCGGTCTCGCTGTGACCGAGCGCGCGGACGGCGCACCGGACCGCGTCCTCGAGGGAGGCGCCCTCGACGTAGTGCTCGGTGAGGTGCGCGGCGACGACGTCGGCCGCCCCGCCCATCACCGCGAAGCCGTGCTCGTCGGCGACCTGGCCGTCGTAGGTGAGCCGGTAGAGCTGGTCGTCCGCGGGCGCGTCCCCGATCTCGGCGACGAAGATCTCCACCTCGTAGGGCTTCTCGCCGCCCGAGGAGAAGATCGTGCCCAGCGTCTGGGCGTAGGCGTTGGCCAGGCCGCGGCCCGTGACGTCGCGCCGGTCGTAGGCGTAGCCGCGCATGTCGGCGAGGCGCACGCCGGCGATGCGGAGGTTCTCGAACTCGTTGTAGCGACCGACCGCGGCGAAGGCGATCCGGTCGTAGATCTCGCTGACCTTGTGCAGCGCCTGCGACGGGTTCTCGGAGACGAACAGCACGCCGTCGGCGTACTGCAGCGCCACCACGGAGCGTCCGCGGGCGATGCCCTTGCGTGCGAAGTCGGCCCGGTCCTTCATCAGCTGCTCGGGCGAGACGTAGAACGGCATGCTCATGCGGGGCCTCCTAGACCAGCTCGGCGGCAGGGCCGTCGGGCCGCCGCATGCGGGACGCGATCATCCGGTCCGCGATGGCGGAGACCTCGTCGTCGGGCATCCGGCGCCCGCCGTCGGCGGTGATGACGTGGACGACCGGGAAGATGCGGCGGGTGAGGTCGGGGCCGCCGGTGGCGGAGTCGTCGTCGGCGGCGTCGTAGAGCGCCTGGATCACGGCCGTCACGGCGCCCTCGGCGTCGAGGTCCTCGCGGTAGAGCTTCTTCAGCGAGCCCCGCGCGAAGAGGGAGCCGGAGCCGACCGAGTGGAAGGCGGTCTCCTCGTAGCGGCCGCCGGTGACGTCGTAGCTGAAGATCCGGCCGCCGCCGGCGGCCAGGTCGTACCCGGCGAACAGCGGGACCACGGCGAGGCCCTGCATCGCGAGGCCCAGGTTGGCCCGGATGAGGGCGGCCAGGCGGTTGGCCTTGCCGTCCATGGACAGCGTGGTGCCCTCGATCTTCTCGTAGTGCTCGAGCTCGGTCTGGAACAGCCGCACCATCTCGACCGCGAGCCCCGCCGTGCCGGCGATGCCCACGACCGAGTACTCGTCGGCGGGGAAGACCTTCTCGATGTCGCGCTGGGCGATGATGTTGCCCATCGTGGCCCGGCGGTCGCCCGCCATCACCACCCCGCCGTCGAAGGTGGCGGCGACGATCGTGGTGCCGTGCGGCGCCAGGTCGCCCGCGTCACCCGGGGGCACCGCCCGGCGCGACGGCAGCAGGTCGGGGGCCTGTGCACCCAGGAAGTCGGTGAAGCTCGACGTGCCGGGCGTCATGAACGAGGTGGGCAGCCGGGACTCGCTCACTGGCCGCCCTTCTGGATGAACGACTTCACGAAGTCCTCGGCGTTGGTCTCGAGGACCTCGTCGATCTCGTCGAGGATCGCGTCGACGTCCTCGTCGATCATCTCCTTGCGCTCGGCGACGTCGGTCTCCACGACCTCCTCGGTCGCCGTCTCCTCCTGCGAGGACTTGCGCGGCTGCTTCTGCTCCTGGGCCATGACTCGACCCTATCCACTCCCCCTGACGCCACAAGGCGTTCACCGCAGGGCGAACGGGTGTGTCGGTGCGGGCCGCGCGGTCGTCGTACGTCGCGCAGGGGCGGCACTTCTCGAGGGTTGTGTGAACCTCGGGGGGCGTGCAGGCCCCCGGAAGTTCGCAATCCCCCGCTTGAGCGGGGGATCCGCACCCGGGCGCCGACGCGGCCGGCTACCCGCGCTGGCCCGTCGTCCGCGCCGGACTTCTCCAGGGTTGTGTGATCTCCGAGGGGCGTGCAGACCCCCGGAAGTTCGCAATCCCCCGCTTAAGCGGGGGATCCGCACCCGGCCGGCCGGCCCGGCCGGCTACCCGCGCTGGCCCCGTCGCTCGCGACCGGACTTCTCGAGGGTTGTGTGATCTTCGAGGGGCGTGCAGACCCCCGGAAGTTCGCAATCCCCCGCTTAAGCGGGGGATCCGCACCCGCGGCCGGCCGGCCAGCACCCCGACGACGCGCAAGCGCGGTCAGCGGGTGATCGCCGCGACGAGCGCCTGCGCGGTGTCGCTGCGGTCGATCAGCTCCCCCACGTGGGCGCGGGTGCCGCGGAGCGGGTCGATCGTCGGGACCCGCTGGAGCGATTCGCGTCCGGGGAGGTCGAAGATCACCGAGTCCCACGACGCGGCGGCGACCGCGTCGGCGTACTTGTCGAGGCACCGGCCGCGGAAGTAGGCCCGGGTGTCGGTCGGCGGCTCGTGCATGGCCGCCTCGATGCCGGCGTCGTCGAGCAGCCGCTCGATCCGCCCGGCAGCGGCCAGGCGGTGGTAGAGCCCCTTGTCGGGGCGCACGTCCGCGTACTGCAGGTCGATGAGGTGCAGCTTCGCGTCGTCCCAGTCGAGGTCGTCGCGGTCGCGGTACTGGTTCAGGAGCTTGAGCTTGGCGACCCAGTCGAGCTCGGTGGCGCACTCCATCGGGTCGCGCTCGAGCCGGGTGAGCACCGACTCCCAGCGGGCGAGCACGTCGACGGTCTGCTCGTCGGCGTCGGCTCCGTAGCGGTCCTCGACGTACTTGCGCGCCAGCTCGAGGTACTCCAGCTGCAGCTGCACGGCGGTGAGCCGACGACCGTCGCGGAGGGTCAGCAGGTGCCGCAGCGTCGGGTCGTGGGAGACCTCGCGCAGCGACTTCACGGCCCCCTCGACGGCGAGGTCGCGGTCGATGAAGCCGTCCTCGATCATCGCCAGCACGAGCGAGGTGGTGCCGACCTTGAGGTAGATCGAGACCTCCGCGAGGTTCGCGTCGCCCAGGATCACGTGCAGGCGGCGGTAGACCGCGGGATCGGCGTGCGGCTCGTCGCGGGTGTTGATGATCGGGCGCTTGAGCGTCGTCTCGAGCCCGACCTCCACCTCGAAGTAGTCGGAGCGCTGGCTGATCTGGAACCCGCGCTCGGGCGTGGTGTCGCGGCCGTCCTGGCCGATGCCCACCCGCCCGGCACCGGTGACGACCTGGCGGGAGACGAAGAACGGCGTGAGGTGGCGCACGATCTCCGCGAACTGGGTGGAGCGGCGCATGAGGTAGTTCTCGTGCGCGCCGTAGGACGCACCCTTGTTGTCGGTGTTGTTCTTGTAGAGCAGGATCGGCGTGCTGCCCGGCACCTGCGCCGCCATCCGCGACGCGTCGAGCATGACCTGCTCCCCCGCCTTCTCCCAGCGCACCACGTCGAGCGGCGTGGTGACCTCGGGCGAGGAGTACTCCGGGTGCGCGTGGTCGACGTAGAGCCGTGCGCCGTTGGTGAGGATGACGTTGGCGAGGCCGAGGTCCTCGTCGGTCAGCTGGGTGGGGTCAGCGACCTGCCGCGCCATGTCGAAGCCGCGGGCGTCGCGCAGCGGCGACTCCTCCTCGAAGTCCCACCGCGCGCGACGCGCCCGTGCGGTCGAGCTGGCATAGGCGTTGACGACCTGCGACGACGCGACCATGGGGTTGGCCGAGGGCTGCCCCTGCACCGAGATCCCGTACTCGATCTCCGTGCCCATCACGCGGCGTACGCTCATGGGATGAGCCTACGGGTGTGGGACGAGCGCGTCGTGCCGCGCCTCACGGAGCTCAGCCTGCGCGGACCCGAGCTCCACGAGGTGCGCGCCGCCACCTGCGCCGGGCTCGCCGGACGGGTGCTGGAGATCGGCTTCGGCAGCGGGCTCAACGTGCCCTGGTACCCCGCGGAGGTCACGTCGGTCACCGCCATCGAGCCCTCCGACCTCGGCTGGCGGCTCTCGGAGCCCCGCCGCAGGGGCGCTGCGCTCCCGGTCGTCCGCGCCGGGCTCGACGGCCAGCGCCTCGACCTGCCCGACGACTCCCACGACAGCGCGCTGGTCACGTTCAGCCTCTGCACGATCCCGGATCCGCTGGCCGCGCTGCGCGAGGCGAGGCGGGTCGTGCGCGACGGCGGTCGGCTGCACGTCCTCGAGCACGGCCTGGCCCCCGACGAGTCCGTACGCCGCTGGCAGCGGCGGCTCGAGCCGGTGCAGCGGGCCCTCGCCGGTGGTTGCCACCTCACCCGCGACGTCCCGGCGCTGGTGGGGCGGGCCGGATGGCACGTCGAGGACATCGAGCAGGCCTACCTGCCCGGGCCCGCCGTCGCCCGGCCCTGGGTGCACTGCACGCGCCTGCGCGCGTCGTGAACCCCCGGCCGGGGACGGCCGAGGCTCAACGCCCGCGGCGCAGGAAGCCCAGCAGGAAGATGACGATGACGACGACGACGACGATGATCAGAATGGTTCGCATCTGCTCAACCTAGCGCTCCGGGCCCCCGCGGCAACCCTCCGGAGGGGTGTCGCGCTCAGGGCCGCCGCGACTGCCAGGCGTGCGCGAGGTTCACCCCGACGATGCCGGCCAGCGTCACCAGCAGGGCGAGGAACTCCCCGTTCACGCCGAGGGCGATGCTGATCGGGATGAAGGCGACGAGCGAGACGATGCCGAGCGCCAGCTGGCGACCACCGGCCCCCGCGACCGCGGACGTACGCCGCTGCTCCAGGGCGGCGCGCTCGGCGACCCGCCGCTCCACCGCGCGCTCGATGCGCTCGGCGAACCCGTCGACGAGCTCGGCGTCGTAGCGCGCACCGAGCTCGCGACGGGCGGCGAGGGCGGCCTCGATGTCGCCGTGGCCGAGGTCGTCGTCGCGGGTCACCGGAGGCTCACCCCGGCCGGCTCACAGGTACTGGCCGGTGTTGGCGACGGTGTCGATGGACCGGCCCGGCTCGGTGCCCTGCTTGCCGGTGATGAGCGTGCGGATGAAGACGATCCGCTCACCCTTCTTGCCCGAGATCCGCGCCCAGTCGTCGGGGTTGGTCGTGTTGGGCAGGTCCTCGTTCTCCTTGAACTCGTCCACGCACGCCTGGAGCATGTGCTGGACGCGGAGACCGCGCTGGGCGGGATTGAGGTCGCTGTCGAGGAAGTCCTTGATCGCCATCTTCTTCGCCCGGTCGACGATGTTCTGGATCATCGCGCCGGAGTTGAAGTCCTTGAAGTAGAGGACCTCCTTGTCGCCGTTGGCGTAGGTGACCTCGAGGAAGCGGTTCTCCTCCGACTCGGTGTACATCCGCTCCACCGTGGCGCGGATCATCGCGTTGACCGTGGCCTCGCGGTCGTTGCCGAACTCGGCGAGGTCGTCGGCGTGCAGCGGCAGCCGCGCCGTGAGGTACTTGGAGAAGATGTCGCGCGCCGACTCGGCGTCCGGCCGCTCGATCTTGATCTTCACGTCGAGCCGGCCCGGGCGCAGGATGGCCGGGTCGATCATGTCCTCGCGGTTGGACGCCCCGATCACCAGCACGTTCTCCAGCGCCTCGACGCCGTCGATCTCGCTCAGCAGCTGCGGGACGATGGTGTTCTCCACGTCGGAGGAGACGCCGGACCCGCGGGTGCGGAACAGCGAGTCCATCTCGTCGAAGAACACGATCACCGGGGTGCCGAGCGACGCCTTCTCGCGCGCCCGCTGGAAGACCAGCCGGATGTGGCGCTCGGTCTCGCCGACGTACTTGTTGAGCAGCTCGGGTCCCTTGATGTTGAGGAAGTAGGACTTCCCCGACGCGCCGGTCTTCTCGGCGACCTTCTTCGCCAGCGAGTTGGCGACCGCCTTGGCGATGAGCGTCTTGCCGCAGCCGGGCGGACCGTAGAGCAGCACGCCCTTCGGCGGCTTGAGCTCGTGGTCGCGGAACAGCTCGGGGTGCAGGTACGGCAGCTCGACGGCGTCGCGGATCGCGTCGATCTGCGTGGTGAGGCCGCCGATCGAGCCGTACTCGATGTCGGGCACCTCCTCGAGCACGAGCTCCTCGACCTCGGACTTCGGCACGACCTCGTAGACGTAGCCGGCGCGGGTGTCGAGCAGCAGGGAGTCGCCCGCCCTGATGGTGACGTCCTCGGCGCGCAGCGGCTCGGCAAGACGTACGACGCGCTCCTCGTCGGCGTTGGCGATGACCAGGGCGCGCTCGCCGTCGGCGAGGATCTCCTTGAGCATCACGACCTCGCCGACCTGCTCGAAGTCGAGCGCGGCGACGACGTTGAGCGCCTCGTTGAGCATGACCTCCTGGCCGCGCACGAGGCCGTCGAGGTCGACGGCCGGGCTCACGCTGACGCGCAGCTTGCGCCCGCCGGTGAAGACGTCGACCGAGTCGTCGTCGTTGCGGCCGAGGAAGGTGCCGAACCCGGCCGGCGGCTGCGCCAGGCGGTCGACCTCCTCCTTGAGCGTGGTGATCTGGTCGCGCGCGTCGCGCAGCGTCTGGGCCAGGCGCTCGTTCTGGCTGGAGACGGCGGCCAGCGAACGCTGCGCGTCGGCCAGGCGGTTCTCCAGGCCCCGGGCGTGGCCCGGCACGTCGTCGAGGCGGCGGCGCAGGTCGGTGACCTCCGCCTCCAGGTAGCGCACCTGGGTGGCAAGTTGCTCGCGGGTCGGCTCCGTCATCTCGCACCTCCTGCTCAGTGACACTACCCACGGATCCGCGGGAGGGAAGGGCACACACGCCTGAGTTGGTCACCGTTTGGCAACGCCGCCGCGTCGGCTGTCCCGATCCGCGGGCGCGGCGCCCCCTCAGCCGGCGTCGTTGACGCGGCGGATCTCCTCGAGCTCGTCGGCGGTGAGCTCCCCCGACGCCGCGAGCACCTGCTGCAGGATCGCCGACTTCCCGGCGACGTAGGTGTCCATGTCCATGGCCGGGTCGGCTGCGAGCGCGCGCTTGACCCCGGCGTACGCGTCGCGCAGGTCGTCGCGGCCGCGCAGGACGTCGCGGACGGCGAGGTGGTTGCGCACCGAGGCGGTGCCGGCGGGGCACACGTAGACGTGTCGGCGCGGCCCGCCCGGGGCGTGGAAGGCCCCCCGGCCGGGGACACCGAGGTCGCCGCGGTGGACGTAGCCGACCGCCTCCAGCGCGGCGACGGCGGCGGGGACCTCCGCGGCGTCGACGACCACGTCGATGTCCAGGACCGGCTTGGCGGCCAGCCCGGGGACCGACGTCGAGCCGACGTGCTCGACGCGCGCCGACGGCACGTCGACGAGGGCCGAGCGCAGGACGGTCGCGACCTCCTCGAACTGCCGCGACCAGTCCGGTGACCAGTCGACGACCTCGACGCCGCTCACGCGCCGTCGGCCGCCTCCGCCGGCGGGACGTCGGCCGGGCGCGGGCCGGTGTAGTCGGGTCCGTACGCTCCGGGCGCGGGTCGCCGGGTCTTGCGGGGCGGCCTCTCCCCCGGCGCCATCCGGCGTGCGGTGACGAGGAAGGCGGTGTGCCCGATCATCTTGTGCCCCGGCCGCACCGCGAGGCCCTCGACGTGCCAGTCGCGCACCAGCGACTCCCAGGGCTGCGGCTCGGTGAAGCCGCCGTGGGCGCGGAGGGTCTCCACGACACGTGAGAGCTGGGTGGTGGTGGCGACGTAGGCACAGATGATCCCGCCGGGCACGAGCGCCTCGGCCACGACGTCGACGCAGCTCCACGGGTCGAGCATGTCGAGGATGACCCGGTCGACCTGGCCACCGAGAGCGGGCAGGCCGTCCTTGAGGTCGCCCAGGCGCAGGTCCCAGGCAGGGTGCGTGTGGCCCTCCGGAGCGGAGAAGAACTGGCCGACGTTGCGCCGGGCGACGTCGGCGAACTCCTCGCGCAGCTCGAACGACGTGACCCTGCCCCACGGGCCGACCGCGCGCAGCAGCGAGCAGGTCAGGGCGCCGGAGCCCGCCCCGGCCTCGACCACGCGGGCGCCCGGGTAGATGTCGGCCAGGGCGACGATCTGGGCGGCGTCCTTGGGGTAGACGACCGCGGCGCCGCGGGGCATCGACACGACGAACTCGTTCAGGAGCGGGCGGAAGACCAGGTACTGGCCGCCGGCCGACGAGGTGACCGTGAAGCCCTCGTCGCGGCCGATGAGCTCGTCGTGGTCCAGGTGGCCCTTGTTGGAGAAGAACCGCTTGCCCGCGGTGAGCTCGAAGTTGTGCTTGCGGCCCTTCTGGTCGGTCAGCCGCACCCACTCGCCCTCGCGAAGAGGACCGCGGTGGACGCCGGACCAGGCCTCGGCGGGGACGTCGGGTGAAGGCTCGGGCATGCCGCGAAGACTAGTGGTCGACGCCGCGTCGTCAGCGCCGGGCGTTCTCCCGGAAGGCGCGATCGACGTCGGCGGTCGACAGCACGCCGTAGATCCGGCCGTCCTCCTCGACGAGGAGGTACTCCTCGGCCGGGCGCCGGCTGATCGCCAGGATGAGGTCCTCACCGGACACGGCGGCCGGGAGGGCGAGGCCGTCCTCCATGGTGCGGGCCACCGTGGAGACCGCCACCCAGGGCCGGCGGTCCGCCGGCATCGCCGTCACGGCGGCCTCGCTGACGATGCCGACCGGCGTGCCGTCGGCGGCGACGGTGACGATGCTGCCGGCCTGCGCCTCCTGCGCACGGCGTACGGCCTCGGCGAGCGGCAGGTCCTCGGGGACGGTGAGCGTGCGCCGGGCGAGGGGTCGCGCGACCAGCGCGGGGAGCCGCTGCCGCAGCCGGGCGTGGGCCATCGCCGCCGTGGCGCCGGTCCACAGGAACAGGCCCAGGATGAACACCAGCACGAGGTCGAGGATCGTCGGCTCGGACCCCGTCAGCGGCTCCTGGACGAGCGGCCACGCCAACAGCGCCAGGGCGGTGAGCCGCCCGCCCCAGCCGGCGACGATCGTGCCGCGGTGCTGGTCGCCCGACGCGCCCCAGACCGCGGACTTCAGCACCCGGCCCCCGTCGAGCGGCAGCCCGGGGACGAGGTTGAGGACCCCGATGAGCAGGTTGGCACCGGCCAGCCCCTCGACCGCGACCCGCAGGAGTCCGTCCGGCACGACGAACCACAGCCCCGCTGCGGCGGCACCCACGGCGATCGACGTCAGCGGCCCGACGACGGCGATCCAGAACTCGTGGCGCGGCCGGCGCGACTGCCCGTCGATCTCGGTCATGCCACCGAGGAAGTGGAGCGTGATCGAGGTGACGCCGTAGCCGAGTCGCTGCGCCGTGACGGCGTGCGAGGCCTCGTGGAGTAGCACCGAGAGGTAGAGCACGACCGCGAAGACGAATCCGGCGACGTACTTCCAGAAGCCCAGCCCCGGCTCCTCCTGCTCGATCCGCGGGGCGAAGGTGAGCGAGATCAGGAGCGCGACGATGAACCAGGAGCTCGTGATGAGCACGTCGATGCCCGCGATCGAGCCGATCCGCAGCGTGCCCCGGGCGCGCGGCGTACGGCGGGGACGCCCCTGGGCAGGGGCCGGATCGGTCGGGTCGGGCACGCTTGAACCCTAACGAACGCCACCCACGGCGCCGGCGCGCAGGAGCGGCGGAGGGCGCTGTCGCACCCCTCGCCTAGGGTGACGGCGTCATGTCGATACCCGTCCCGGCCTCCGTCGTCCCGGCGCCCGCCCCCGCGCCCGCTCGGCGTCCCGTCGAGTCCCCCGCCGAGCGTGTGTCCACCCCCGTCGACGGAGTGGAGGTGCTCGGCGCCCTGTCGCCGAGCCGCGCGAGCGATTTCATGACCTGTCCGCTGATGTACCGCCTGCGCACCGTCGACCGGCTGCCCGAGGAGCCGTCGCCCGATGCCGCCCGCGGCACCGTGGTGCACAAGGTGCTCGAGGACCTCTTCGACCTGCCGGCGTCGGACCGGACCCCGGAGCGGGCCGCCGACATGCTCGCGCCGGCCTGGAGCGACCTTCTCGATATCGAGCCCGCCCTCGCCGACATGTTCGGCGGCGACGGCCCGGACCAGGCGGCATGGCTCGCGTCCTGCCGCACGGTGCTCGAGCGCTACTTCGACCTCGAGGACCCGCGCCGGCTCGAGCCGGCCGAGCGCGAGCTCTACGTCGAGGCGCTGCTCGAGTCCCGGCTCCTGCTGCGCGGGTTCGTCGACCGGGTCGACGTGGCTCCCGACGGCCGGATCCGGGTGGTCGACTACAAGACCGGCCGCAGCCCGGGCGAGGGCTTCGAGGCCAAGGCGCTGTTCCAGATGAAGTTCTACGCCCTCGTCATCTGGCGCCTGCGCGGCATCGTGCCGTCGGTGCTCCAGCTGGTCTACCTCGGCAACGGCGAGATCGTCCGCTACGAGCCCGACGAGCACGACCTGCTCGCCACCGAGCGCAAGGTCGAGGCGCTGTGGCGGGCGATCCGGCTGGCGCAGGAGACGGGCGACTGGCGACCCAGCCCGTCACGCCTGTGCGACTGGTGCTCCTTCCACCAGTACTGCCCGACCAAGGGCGGCACCGTCCCGCCCCTCCCCGAGCCGCCGGCGCCGCTGGCGGGCCGGGCGGACGCCTCGGTCGACGAGTCCGCGGACTGAGCTCCGCCCCTCGCCCCTCACCGCCCGGTCCTCCGCCGCCCGCCTGCCGGCGCCAGCGTGCCGGCGCCAGCGTTATGCGGACCCGCACCCATACGTACGCCTTCGTGTGACGCCCGCCCACGCCCGCGCCGCCGGGGGCGACGCGGCGGCGCCGGCTCAGCCCTTCCGCGCGAGCATCCGCCCCAGCGCGGGCGGGTCGAGCCCGACGAGGGAGTCGGCGAACACGCGCCCGTCCCCCTCGAGGATCGGCACGTGGTTCGGCACGCACAGGACCGTGCAGCCGGCGGCGACCGCCGACTTGGCGCCGGTGTTGGAGTCCTCGATGGCCAGGCACTGTCCGGGGTGCAGGCCGAGCTCGGCGGCGGCGGTGAGGTACGGCTCGGGGTGCGGCTTGCCGAACTCCACGCGGTCGCCGGTGACGACGCTGGCGAAGGTGCCGGCCGGGAGCCGCGACAGGATCGGCGTCACGAACCGCTGCCACGACATGGTCACCAGCGCGCAGGGGACACCGTGCGCGTGCAGGTCGGTGAGCAGCTCGCGGGCACCGGGACGCCACGGGACCTCCTCCTCGACCCGGGCGACCACGCCGTCGAGCAGCTCGTCGACGATCTGCTGAGGCGTCCGGTCGATGCCCATGTGCACCCGGATGTAGTCGCCCGACTCCAGCAGGGCGTTGCCGACGAGGTTCATCGCGTGCTCGTGCGACCACGTCCCGCCGTACCTTTCCGCCATCTCGTACTCGGTGGCGATCCAGTACGGCTCGGTGTCGACGAGCGTGCCGTCCATGTCCCAGAGGACTGCGGCGGGCAGGGGGTGCGGCGGCGCCGGGAGGGTCACCCGAGCGACCCTATCGACGTGGGCAGCGGCTCGCGCCGCCGCCCACACCCCGGCCCGCACCTCGGCCGCGACTGGTCAAGGCGCACCCAGCACCGGTAGACAGGGGCCACTCGGGAGCCTCTCGAGGATGCGAACACCGTCTGCACATCGTCTGGGGAGCCCATGGTCGCCTTGCACACCGCCGTCGCCATCCTCCTGGTGATCGCGCTCATCATCCGGGTGCGCATCGACCCCGTGATCTCGTTGATCCTCGGCTCGCTCTACCTCGGGCTGGCGGCCGGCGTCGGCTTCGCGGGCACGATCGAGGCGATCACGACCGGCTTCGGCGGCATCATGGCCGAGGTCGGCCTCCTCATCGGGTTCGGCGTCCTCATCGGGTCGCTGCTCCACTCCACCGGCGCGTTCCGCCGCCTGGTCGGGCTGCTGGTCCAGCGGGTGGGTCCGGGCCGGCTGCCGTACGCGCTCACCTCGATGCTCGCGGTGGTGATGCCCTCGATCTACGTCGACGTGCAGGTCGTGCTGGCCGCGCCGGTGGCGCGCTCCGCCTCGCCGTTCATCGGCAAGGTGGGTCTGCCCGTCCTGGCCTCCGCGCTCGGCTGCGGGATCTTCGCCGGCTACGTCTTCGTCATCCCGGGCCTCGCCGCGATCTCGATCGCGGGGCTGCTCGACATCCGGCTCGGCGACTGGCTCGTCTACGGCGTGGTCATCGGCCTCGTCACCGCGGTCGTGTCCACGATGCTGATGCGGCTGCTCTTCCACGCCGGCGGCTTCTGGAACGTCGCGACCGACGAGGAGCCCGACGAGGCGATGATCGAGCAGGAGGCCGCCGACCGCGCCTACCTGACCGGCGAGGCGGGCTCCTCGCAGGAGGCCCTCGCGCAGACCGAGGCGTCCGCGAGCGCCGCCGAGGCCGGTGAGGGCGTACGCCGCCTGCCGCTGCTGGTTCTCCTGCTGCCGATCCTCGTCCCGCTGCTGCTCATCGCCTTCGGCGCGTTCGCCGAGCTCGGCGGTTGGTCCACCGACGTCATCGCGTTCCTCGGCGACGCCAACGTCGCCCTCTTCATCGGCCTGCTGGGGGCCTACACCCTGTCCCGCGCCTCGGTGGGCCCGGAGCGGACCAACGAGGCGATGGAGGACGGCTTCCACACCACCGGCGAGATCCTGCTCATCACCGGCGTGGGCGGCTCGCTGGGCGCGGTCATCGAGGCGACCGGCCTCGACAAGGTGCTCGGCGACCTGTTCTCGGCCGACGCCGGCGCGCCAGTGGTGCTGAGCATCCTGCTCGCGTGGTTCATCGCGGCGGTGCTGCACCTGGCCATCGGCTCGGTCTCGGTCGCGGCGATCACCGCGGCCGGCATCATCGCGCCGGTCCTCGACTCGATCACGGTCTCCCCCATTGTCGTGGGGCTCGCCATCGCGTCGGGCGCGATGTTCGCGCTGCAGGTCAACAGCAACTTCTTCTGGATGTTCAAGTCCCTGCTGGGGCTCTCGACGAAGGGCACGCTCAAGACGCTGACGCTCGTCACCTCGGTGGCGTCGGTCGTGTCGCTGCCGCTCGTGATGGCGGCCGCGCTGGTCCTCTGACCGGGCCCTCGCCACGGGGGCGGGTATTGAGCCAGGCGCGCGGCGGAAACTCTCGGGGTCGGTCTGCCGGGTCGCGATCGACTCGAGCAGGACGACCGCGGTCGAGCCGGTCACCGGTCACCGGTCTCCGGCGTCCAGGGGGAATCGGATGACGAACGTCGTCGGGCTGTCCTCGGCCGGGGGCTGGTAGACGGCGTCGCCGCCGTGGCCCCTGGCGATCTCGCGCACGAGGTAGAGGCCCAGGCCGGTCCCGCTGGTGGCACCGGCCGTGGCGAACCGGTCGAACAGCCGTGGGACCAGCTCGTGGGGCGCGCCCCGGCCGGCGTCGGTGACCCGGAGCTCGACCTGGTCGTCGCGCACTGTCGCCGCCACGCTGAACGGCGGGGATCCGTGGCGGACGGCGTTGTCGAGCAGGTTGTCGAGCGCCTGGGCGAGGCGCACCTCGTCGGCACGGAGGACGGCCCCGTCGGGGACGTCCACCTCGACGTGGACGGCGGGGCTCGCGGCCGCCCGCCGCAGCGCGGCGCTCCGCACCAGCTCGCGGAGCGAGACGGTCTCGGCCCGGAAGTGCATGCCGCCGCCCTGCAGCTGCGAGGCCGCGGTCAGGTCGGCAGCCAGCCGGCGGAGCCGGTCCGCGCTGCTCCGGATGCCGCGGAAGAAGCGCTCGCGCTCCTCGGGGGTCATCTGCCGCTCCGACATCTGGAGGGCATGCGCACTGCCGTCGATCACGGCCGTGGGGTTCCTGAGCTCGTGTGCCGTCACGGCGAGCAGCCGCGCCTGCTCGGCCATGGCCTCCAGCCGGTTCTCGGCGTTCTCGCGCTGCTCGGTCTGGTCGCGGGTGATCTTGGCGAAACCGATGTGCCGACCGCGGTCGTCGTGGACGGGGGTGATGACGACGCTTGCCCAGAAACGGCTGCCGTCCTGGCGTACGCGCCAGCCCTCCTCGGCGAACGACCCGTCGCGCAGCGCCGCCTCGAGGTTGCGCTCGGGATGGCCGGTCAGCTGCTCCTCCTCGGGGTAGAACACCCGGAAGTGGCGCCCGACGATCTCGTTCGCCTGGTAGCCCTTGATCCGCCGCGCCCCCGCGTTCCAGCTCATCACCAGCCCCCTGGCGTCGAGCATGAACACGGCGTACTCCTCGACGGCGGCGACCAGGAGGCGGAACTTCTCCTCGGTGCGGTGCAGCTCCTCCTCGGCGGTGCGCTGGGCGGTGATGTCCTGGACCTGCGCGAAGACGTAGAGCATCTGCCCGACCGAGTCGCGGATCGGGACCAGGGTCACGCGGGCGGTGCGCACCTCGGTGGCCCAGGGCAGCCCCGGGATGGGGTGCTCGAACGTCGCCACGTTCTCCTGCGAGGTCCGCAACGTCTCGAGGTGGCGGTCCAGGACGTCGCCCAGCCCACCGGTCAGGCGGCCGTAGTCGACACCGACGAGCTCCCTCGGCTCGCACGACATCAGGTCGGCGAGGGCGTCGTTGGCCCGCACGATCGTGGCGTGCACGGTCAGGGTGGCCATGCCGATCGCTGCTCGGTCGAAGAGCTCGCGGAACCCCTCGACGTGGTCGTCGAGGATCTCCTGCTCCACCCGCGCCACGTCGACGCCCGCCTCGCGCAGCTCCTCGGGGTCCTCGTCCGGCGGGAGAGGGATGTCTGCGACGGCCTCCGCCCCCGCTCCGCGCAGGCTCCGCAGGAGCCGGTCGGGGAGCTCCTCCAGAGGGATCGACTTCTCGATGAGGTCGAGCGCGCCGAGCTCGCGGACCTCCATGGCGAGGTGGTCGCCGCTGAACCCGCTGAACATCACGACCGCTGTGTCCGGCCGCACCGCGAGGATCGACGGCAGCGTCTCGAGACCGTCCATGGCTGCCATCGAGACGTCGAGGAGCACGAGCTCCGGCTCGTGCCGGATCACCAGCTCGATGGCCTGCTCCCCGTCCGCGGCCTCACCGAGGACCTCGAACGTGCCCGAGGCTTCGAGCCGCATGCGCACCAGAGTGCGCACGTCGACCGAGTCGTCGACCAGCACCACCGACACCTTGCCGGGCTCCGCCACCTTCACGATCCTCCATCTGCCGGGCCCACCACACTCTCGCGACCCCGCAGTGTGTACCACGACTCGCCTCCTGCCGCGGTTCCCCCCACGCCCCTTCCCGATGCGCGTCGCCGACACCGAGGGACGGCTCGCTCAGTCCTCCGGGTCGTAGCCGAGGTTGGGCGAGAGCCACCGCTCGGCCTCCGCGAGGGTCCAGCCCTTGCGCTCGGCGTAGTCGGCGACCTGGTCGCGGGCCAGGCGGCCCACCACGAAGTACTGCGACTGCGGGTGGGAGTAGTAGAAGCCGCTGACCGACGCGCCTGGCCACATCGCCATCGACTCGGTGAGCCGGATGCCGGTGTGGTGCTCCACGTCGAGCAGCTCCCACAGGGTGCGCTTCTCGGTGTGCTCGGGGCACGCGGGGTAGCCGGGGGCGGGACGGATGCCGTCGTACTGCTCCTTGATCAGCCCGACGTTGTCGAGGTGCTCGTCGGGTGCGTAGCCCCAGAGCTCCTTGCGCACCCGCTCGTGGAGGCGTTCGGCGAAGGCCTCGGCGAGGCGGTCGCCCAGCGACTCGAGGAGGATCGCGCTGTAGTCGTCGAGCTCCGCGCGGTAGGCGGCGACGCGCTCGGCGAGGCCGTCGCCCGCGGTCACCGCGAACGCGCCGACGTGGTCGGGCAGGCCCGTCTCCCGGGGTGCGACGAAGTCGGCCAGGGAGCGGTTGGGCACGCCGTCGCGGTGCTCGCCCTGCTGCCGGAGCTGGTGCAGCACGGCGTGGACCTCGCTGCGGTCGCTGCCGAGGTAGAGCTCGATATCGTCGCCGACCGAGTTCGCGGGGAAGAACCCGACGACGCCGTGCGCCCGGATCCACTTCTCCTCCACGACCTGGTCGAGCATCGCCTGGGCGTCGTCGTAGAGCTTGCGGGCCGCGGGACCCGAGCTCGGGTTGTTGAGGATGTCGGGGAAGGCGCCCTTCATCTCCCACGCGTTGAAGAACGGCTGCCAGTCGATGTAGCGGCGCAGCGTGGCGAGGTCGTAGTCGCGCAGCACCCGCACGTGCTGCGCGACCGGGGTGTCGACGACCGTGGAGACGGCGTGGTCCTGCTGCAGCAGCATGTGGGGCTTGGGCGGGCGGTAGCCCGACCAGTCGATCGGCGTCGCGTTGGCCCGGGCCTGCGCGAGCGTGACGAGCGGCCGGTCGTGCTTGGCCGCGTGGCGCGCCCGCAGGGCGTCGAAGTCGGTCTGCACGTCGGCCATGAGCTTCTCGCGCTGCCCGGCGTCGAGCAGCGCGGCCGCCGTCGGCACCGACCGGGACGCGTCCTTGACCCAGACGACGGGGCCGTCGTACTTCTGGTCGATCTTGACGGCCGTGTGGGCGCGGGAGGTCGTGGCACCGCCGATGAGCAGCGGGATGTCGAGGCCGAGGCGCTGCATCTCGGCGGCGAAGTTCACCATCTCGTCGAGCGAGGGGGTGATCAGGCCGGAGAGGCCGATGATGTCGGCGTCGACCTCCTGCGCGGCGTCGAGGATCTTCTGCGCGGGCACCATGACGCCGAGGTCGATGACCTCGTAGTTGTTGCACTGCAGCACCACGCCGACGATGTTCTTGCCGATGTCGTGGACGTCGCCCTTGACCGTGGCCATGACGATCGTGCCGTTCGTGTCCTTCGCGGTGGCGAGGGCGGGGTTGTCGAGCTTCTCCTGCTCGATGAAGGGGATCAGGTAGGCGACGGCCTTCTTCATCACGCGGGCGCTCTTGACCACCTGGGGCAGGAACATCTTGCCGGCGCCGAAGAGGTCGCCGACGACGTTCATGCCGTCCATCAGCGGGCCCTCGATGACCTCGATCGGGCGGCCTCCGGCGGCGGCGATCTCGGCGCGGAGCGCCTCGGTGTCGGCCTCGACGTGCTGGTCGAGGCCCTTCACCAGGGCGTGCGTGATCCGCTCGCGCAGCGGCAGCCCGCGCCACTCGTCCTCGGCCTCCTCGACGTCGGCCGCGGCCACGTTGTAGCGCTCGGCGATCTCGAGCAGCCGCTCGGCGGCGTCGGGCCGCCGGTTGAGGACGACGTCCTCGATGCGCTCGCGGAGCTCGGCGTCGACCTCGTCGTAGACGACGAGCGCGCCGGCGTTGACGATGCCCATGTCGAGGCCGGCGCGGATGGCGTGGTAGAGGAAGACGGCGTGGATCGCCTCGCGGACGGGGTTGTTGCCCCGGAACGAGAACGAGACGTTGGAGATGCCGCCGCTCACCTTGGCGCCCGGCAGGTTCTGCTTGATCCACCGCGTCGCCTCGATGAAGTCCTCACCGTAGGTCGCGTGCTCCTCGATGCCGGTCGCGACCGCGAAGACGTTGGGGTCGAAGATGATGTCCTCGGGCGGGAACCCGACCTCCTCGACGAGGATCCGGTACGCACGCTCGCAGATCGCCTTGCGGCGCTCGAGGTTGTCGGCCTGGCCGTCCTCGTCGAAGGCCATCACCACGACGGCGGCGCCGTACTTGCGGCACAGGCGCGCGTGCTCGCGGAACGCCTCCTCGCCCTCCTTCATCGAGATGGAGTTGACGATCGCCTTGCCCTGCACGCACTTGAGGCCGGCCTCGATCACCTCCCACTTGGAGGAGTCGACCATCACCGGGACCCGGCTGATGTCGGGCTCGGCCGCGATCAGCTTGAGGAAGCGGTCCATCGCGGCGACGCCGTCGATCATGCCCTCGTCCATGTTGACGTCGATGACCTGGGCGCCGGCCTCGACCTGCTGGGCTGCGACGCCCAGCGCGGTGTCGTAGTCGCCGTCCTTGATGAGCTTGCGGAAGCGAGCTGAGCCGGTGATGTTCGTGCGCTCGCCGATGTTGACGAACAGGCTGTCCTCGGTGATCGTCAGCGGCTCGAGGCCCGAGAGCCGCATGACGGGCTCGTGGGGCACGGGCTCCCGGCGCGCCCGGCCCTCGACGGCGCCGGCGATCGCCGCGATGTGGTCGGGCGTCGTGCCGCAGCAGCCGCCGACGATGTTGAGGAAGCCGGCCTCGGCGAACTCGGCGAGGACGGCGGCGGTCTGCTCGGGCGTCTCGTCGTACTCCCCGAACGCGTTGGGCAGGCCGGCGTTCGGGTAGACGCTGACGAACGAGTCGGCCAGGCGGGAGAGCTCGGCGACGTAGGGGCGCATGTCGCGCGCGCCGAGGGCGCAGTTGAGGCCGACCGCCAGCGGGCGGGCGTGCCGGACGGAGTCCCAGAAGGCCTCGGTGACCTGGCCGGAGAGCGTACGACCCGACGCGTCGGTGATGGTGCCCGAGACGATCACCGGCCAGCGGCGTCCCTGCTCCTCGAAGAGCGTCTCGACCGCGAAGATCGCGGCCTTGGCGTTGAGGGTGTCGAAGATCGTCTCGATCATCAGCAGGTCGGCCCCGCCGTCGACGAGGCCGCGGGCCGCGACGAGGTAGGCGTCGGCCAGCTGGTCGAAGGTGACGTTGCGCGCGCCGGGGTCGTTGACGTCGGGCGAGATGGACGCCGTGCGGGTCGTGGGGCCGAGCGCGCCCGCCACCCAGCGCGGCCGCTCGTCGGTGGCCACGGCGTCCGCGGCCTGGCGGGCGAGCCGCGCCGACTCGACGTTGAGCTCGTAGGCCAGCTCCTCGAGACCGTAGTCCGCGAGCGAGATCGCGTTGGCGTTGAAGGTGTTCGTCTCGATGATGTCGGCGCCGGCGGCGAGGTAGTCCTCGTGGATCGCGCGGATCAGGGCCGGCTGCGTGAGGGTGAGCAGGTCGTTGTTGCCGACGAGGTCGCTGGGGTGGTCGGCGAACCGCTCCCCGCGGTACCCCGCCTCGTCGGGCCGGTCGCGCTGGATCGCCGTGCCCATCGCGCCGTCCAGCACCATGATCCGCTCGCGGAGGACTGCCGTCAGCGCGGCGGTGGCGTCTGGGCGGTGCTGCGGCTCCACGGCTGCGTGGCTCCTCTCGGGCTGCGGTGGGTGCCAGCCTAGGACGGGGTCCGACGCGCGGACGTGGTTCCCACATGGTGGCACCGGCGCGTCGGGCGGCGAAATCACGACGGCACGCTGGG
The DNA here is from genome assembly GCF_017916455.1 of Nocardioides xinjiangensis. GTDB lineage: Bacteria > Actinomycetota > Actinomycetes > Propionibacteriales > Nocardioidaceae > Nocardioides > Nocardioides xinjiangensis. The sequence goes on from NZ_JAFMSY010000002.1 coordinate 139,195, forward strand.
CCGCGCGGCCTAGGCTGAGCAGGTGATCGAGTTCGACGACGTGCAGGACCTCGTCTCCCCCGTGGTGATCGCGGCGTTCGAGGGGTGGAACGACGCCGCCGACGCCGCCTCCGGGCTGGTCGACCACCTGATGGAGCAGTGGAAGGCCGAGGTGATCGGCGCGATCGACCCCGAGGAGTTCTACGACTTCCAGGTCAACCGGCCCGTCATCGGCACCGACCACAACGGGCACCGCCGGCTCACGTGGCCGACGACCCGCATCGCGGTCGCGCGGCCGGCGGAGCTCGACCGCGACGTGATCCTCGTGCGCGGCATCGAGCCGAACATGAAGTGGCGCCAGTTCTGCGCCGAGCTGCTCGCCGCGTGCGACGACCTGGGCGCGGAGCTCGTCGTGACGATGGGCGCGCTGCTCGCGGACACGCCCCACACCCGGCCGATCCCGGTCACGGGCACCGCCAGCGAGCCCGAGCTCGTCGACCGGCTCGCGCTCGAGCAGTCGACCTACGAGGGTCCGACCGGCATCGTCGGGGTCTTCAACGACGCGTGCACGCAGCTCGACATCCCCGCCGTGTCCTACTGGGCCGCGGTCCCCCACTACGTCGCGCAGCCGCCGTGCCCCAAGGCCACGCTCGCGCTGCTCGGGCAGCTCGAGGAGCTGCTGCAGGCGCCGATGCCGCTGGGCGAGCTCGCCGAGGACGCCAAGGCGTGGGAGCGCGGCGTCGACGAGCTCGCCGCGGAGGACGAGGACGTCGCCGACTACGTGCGCGCCCTCGAGGAGACCCGCGACACCGCCGACCTCCCGGAGGCCTCCGGCGAGGCGATCGCCCGCGAGTTCGAGCGCTACCTCAAGCGCCGCGACACGGACTGACCGCGCCGCCTCCCCCTTGCGGTTGGCGTACGCCGGCTCGCTCGTCGGCGATCCCGTCGGCGGTGAGTGGCGCAGGTTTCGGACCGTGGGAACGTGCGTCACGCACCGCTGGGCGCCCGGCGTACGCCGAGACGCCCGCGCGGCGGTGAGCGGCGCAGGTTTGGGCGGCGGAAACGTGCCTCACGCACCGCCCACCCGCGCGGCGGTGAGTGAGACAGGTTTCGGAGCGCGGAAACGTGCCTCACGCACCGCTGGGCGCCCGACGCACGCCGACACGCCCGTCGGCGGTGAGTGGCGCAGGTTTCGGGCGGCGGAAACGTGCCTCACGCACCGCCCACCCGCGCGGCGGTGAGTGGCGCAGGTTCCGGGCGGCGGGAACGTGCCTCACGCACCGCTTATCCGCGCGGCGTACGCCGACACACCCGCGCGGCGGTGAGTGGCGCAGGTTCCGGACCGCCGAAACCTGCCTCACGCACCGCCCGCCCGCCCGACGTACGCCGACACGCCGCCGGCGGTGAGTGGCGCAGGTTCCGAACCGCGAGAACCTGCCTCACGCACCGCCCCGTACCTACGTCAGAGCGACAGGCCCAGCGCCGCGTCGACCAGCCGGTGCACGGTCGCCGCCGCCTCGGGGTCCGAGGTGTCCGCGAGGCCATGGGTGCCGAGGGTGGCCTCGACCCAGTCCTGGACGGCCGCCACGGCGGTGGGCGCGTCGAGGTCGGAGGCGAGGGCGGCGAGGACGCGCTCGACCACCGGCGCGGCGGGCGCCCCGGCGCCGAGCGCGAGGGCGCGACGCCAGTCTTCGAGGGTGTCGACGGCGTCCCAGAGCTGGTCGTCGGTCCACTCCCAGTCGCTGCGGTAGTGGTGGCGCAGCAGCACGAGGCGGATCGCCATGGGGTCGACCTCGCTCATCCGCAGCGCGGAGACGAAGACGAGGTTGCCCTTGGACTTCGACATCTTCTCGCCGTCGTAGGCCACCATCCCGGCGTGGGCGTAGGCCCGCGCGAACGGCACCCCCGGCTCGGCGACCTGCGCGTGCCCGGCCCCCATCTCGTGGTGCGGGAAGACCAGGTCGCTGCCGCCGCCCTGGACGTCGAACGACGCGCCGAGGTGCTCGAGGGCGATCGCGGTGCACTCGACGTGCCAGCCCGGGCGTCCGGGACCGAACGGGCTCGGCCACGACGGCTCGCCGTCGCGCGCGCCGCGCCACACCACGCAGTCGAGCGGGTCCTTCTTGCCCTCACGGTCGGGGTCGCCGCCGCGCTCGCCGAAGATGTCCAGCATCTGCGCACGCTCCCACCCCGACACCTCGCCGAACGCGGGGTCCGCGGTGACGGAGTAGTAGAGGTCGGTGTCGACCTGGTAGATCGCGCCTGCCGCCTGGAGGCGCTCGATCACCGCGATCGCCAGCGGGATCGACTCCACCGCGCCGATGTAGTGGGCCGGCGGCAGGACGCGCAGGGCCTCCATGTCGTCGCGGAACAGCTGGGTCTCGCGCTGGGCGAGCTCGGCCCAGTCGACCTTGACCTTCTCGGCCCGCTCGAGCAGCGGGTCGTCGACGTCGGTGACGTTCTGCACGTAGGTCACCTCGTGGCCGGCGTTGCGCCAGGCGCGGTTGAGCAGGTCGAAGGCGACGTACGTCGCCGCGTGGCCCATGTGGGTCGCGTCGTAGGGCGTGATCCCGCAGACGTACATCCGCGCCGGACCCTCCGGACGGGTCTCCACCAGGGCGCCGGTCGCGGTGTCGTGCACCCGCACGACGGGGCCCGTCACGGGCAGGGTGGGAACGTCGGGGGACGACCAGGCGCGCATGTCGCGCAGCCTATCGGCCGGCCGTCGAGCGCCGTGCCCGCGCACCTCGGTGGGCGCGGTCCGGCATCAGAACGGCGGCCAGGGGATGACGGGGTACGCCGACGACGCAGGCGCGGGAAACTCGCCGCGGGCCAGCAGGCGGGCGACGCGCCGCCGCGTGGTGGCGACCTCGTCGTCGGTGAGCGAGGCCGCGAGCGTGGCGCCCAGCTCGGCGTCGAGGGCGGCGGCGAGCCGGCGCAGCGCCCGGTCCTCGTCGGCGGAGATCGGCTCGCCGACGAACCCCCAGAGCACGGTGCGCAGCTTGTGCTCGACGTGGAACGTCAGGCCGTGGTCGACGCCGTGGCGGTGCCCGTCGGCCATCGGCAGGACGTGCCCGCCCTTGCGGTCGGCGTTGTTGACCACCACGTCGAAGAGCGCCATCCGCCGCAGCGCTGCGGAGTCCTCGTGCACCAGCGAGACGGGCTGGTCGTGGGCGTCGAGCCCGTCGAAGACGTGGCGGTAGCCCGCCGGGACCTCACCCTCGGCGACGATGTCGACCGGCGCCTGGTCCTCGACCTCGTCGCGCCACAGCTGCACCATCCCGGGCCCGTGCGGCCCGTCGCCGAGCACGGTCGGCGGGACGATGTCCCAGCCCAGCGCCTGCGAGACGGCGTACGACCCCACCTCGCGCGCGGCGAGGGTGCCGTCGGGGAAGTCCCACAGCGGCCGCTCCCCCGCGATCGGCTTGTAGACCACCCGCACGCCGCCGAGCTCGCCGACGAACGTGGCGTTGGAGGCGGGCAGCACGCGACCGTGGAGCGTGAGCGTGCCGGTCGGGAAGCCGTCCGGCAGCGCCTCCGGGGAGGGGTGGTCAGGGATCACGGCGCCGGAAGCCGTTCGCCCGCACGCACAGGTGGCCGTCGGGGTCGATCGGCTCGCCGCAGAAGGGGCAGTCGGGGCGTCCGGCCTCGACGACCGACCGCGCCCGCTCGACGAAGGAGCGGGCCGCTGCCGCGGTGATGCGCACGAGGAAGATCTCCTCCGGCTCCGGCTCGAGGAGGTCCTCGAGGTCCTCCTGGAGCTGCTCGGGGGACACCACGGCGGCCTCGGTGAAGGGGAACACCTCGATCACCACGCGCTCGTCGGTGCCGTCCCACGACAGCGTCATCGTGCCGGCCCGGAACTCCTCCTCGATCGGCTGCTCCAGCGGCTGGGCGTCGACGAGGTCGCGCGGCGCGATGGCCGGGATGAGCACCTCGTCGCCGGCGGCGCGCATCAGCTCGTCGAGGAGCTCGTCGATGCGCTCCGCCAGGGCCTGCACCTGCTGCTTCTCCAGCGAGACGCTCACGAGCCGCGTGCCCTCGCGCGCCTGGAGGAAGAAGGTGCGCGAGCCGGGCTCGCCAACGGTGCCGGCGACGAAGCGCTCGGGCGGGTCGAAGCGGTGCACGACGGGCATGTGACTCACCCTAGGACCCTGCTGTCTGAGGCCCGGCCCCTCCACCCACCTCGGCGTCCGCGCGGCGCGCGCGGGACGTGCGGCGCGGCTTGCGCGGCGGCGTGAGCCAGGCCAGGTCACCGCCGTGGGTGTTCGTGCCGAGCACGAAGGGACGCGTCTCGGTGTAGCGCACGACCGACACCGACGCGGGGTCGACGTAGATGCGCTGGAAGAGGTCGAGGTGGGTCCCGAGGGCGTCGGCCAGGACCGACTTGATGACGTCGCCGTGGCTGACCGCGAGCCACACGGCGTCGTCGCCGTGCTCCGACGCGACGCGCGCGTCGTGGCGGCGGATGGCGGCCACGGCGCGGTCCTGCATGGCCCGCATGGACTCCCCGCCCGGGAAGGTCGCCGCCGACGGCTGCGCCTGCACGGTGCGCCAGAGCTTCTCCTTGGCCAGCTCCTTCAGCGGCCGGCCCTGCCACTCGCCGTAGTCGCACTCGGTGAGCTGCTTGTCGGTGCCGGCCCGCAGCGGCGCGGCCTGCCGGGAGGTGATCTCCCTGGCGGTCTCCCGGCACCGCTCGAGCGGGCTCGTGACGGCCGCGGCGAGACGTACGCCCGCCAGCCGCTCCCCGACCGCGACGGCCTGTGCGACGCCGGCCTCGTCGAGGTGGACCCCGGCGAGCCGGCCGGCCAGGACACCCGTCGCGTTGGCCGTGGAGCGCCCGTGGCGGACGAGGATGACGGTGGGCACGACGACGACCCTAGTGGGACTAGCCTGAGCGCCGTGATCGTCGACAACGCGCTCTACCGCGACGGCAGGCGGGTCCCCGTGCGCGAGGGCGACGACCAGAGCCTCGGCCACACCCGCGTGCCCTGCGAGGCGGGCGACTTCCAGTGGATCGGCATCCACGACCCCACCGCCGAGGAGCTGCGGCTGATCGCGGAGACGTTCGACCTGCACCCGCTGGCCGTGGAGGACGCCGGGGACTCCCACCAGCGGCCGAAGCTCGAGCACTACGGCGACACGCTGTTCCTGGTGCTCAAGACGCTCTGGTACGTCGACGAGGAGGACGCGGTCGAGACCGGCGAGATCAACCTGTTCGTCGGCGACGACTTCGTGGTGACCGTCCGCCACGGCGAGGGCATCGACCTCGCGTCGGCCCGCCGCGACCTCGAGCACCGGGCGAAGGTGCTCGAACACGGCCCGATGGCCGTCATGTACGCCATCTGCGACCGCGTGGTGGACGAGTACGAGAAGGTCGGCGCCTCGCTGGAGGTGGACGTCGACGAGGTGGAGGAGTCGGTCTTCTCCCCCGCCCGCACCGACGACTCGAACCGCATCTACGTCCTCAAGCGCGAGATCGCGGAGGTCCGCCGGGCGGTGATGCCGCTGCGCGAGCCGATGCGGCGCTTCGCGCACGGCGCCGACGACCGCGTCACCGCGCACACCGCGACGTACTTCCGCGACGTCGCCGATCACCTCCAGCGGGTCTCGGAGGTCATCGACAACCTCGACCAGCTGCTCTCGACGGCGTTCGACGCCCAGGTGGCGCGCATCTCGGTGCAGCAGAACGAGGACATGCGCAAGATCTCGGCCGGTGCGGCGCTGGTCGTCGTGCCGACGCTGATCGCCGGGATCTACGGCATGAACTTCGACCACATGCCCGAGCTGCACTGGACCTACGGCTATCCCTTCGCCGTCGGGCTGATGGCGGGGGTCGCCGCAGCCCTGTTCGCCTGGTTCAAGAGGTCCGGCTGGCTGTGAGCCGGCCCGCGACGGCCCCCACCGCCTGGCGGGTCGTGTGGTGGTTCGGCTTCGTCAGCCTGGCCGCCGACATGGTCTACGAGGGCGCCCGGTCGGTCTACGGCCCGGTGCTGGCCGCACTCGGCGCGTCCGCGGTGGTCGTCGGGCTGGTCACCGGTGCCGGAGAGGCGGTCGCGCTCGTGCTGCGCCTGGCGTTCGGGCCGCTCGCCGACCGCACCGGCCGCCACTGGACGCTGACGATCCTCGGCTACGGCCTCACCGCGGTCTGCGTGCCGCTCCTCGCGCTGGCGCCCCGGCTCGGGGCGGCGGGGCTGGCGTTCGCGGTGACGATGATCCTGCTGGAGCGGCTCGGCAAGGCGGTGCGGTCGCCGTCGAAGTCGGCCCTGCTGGCGCACGTGGCGGCCGCGGTGGGGCGCGGCCGCGGCTTCGGGGTGCACAAGGCGCTCGACCAGGTCGGCGCGTTCGCCGGCCCGCTCGTGGTGTCCGGCGCCGCGGCGGTGGCGTCGCTGTGGTGGGGCCTGGCGGTGCTGGCCGTGCCGGGCGCCGTCGCGATGCTGCTCCTGCTCGCGCTGCGCCGCCGTGTCCCGGACCCGGCCGCCTACGACGCGCGCCCGCCCGCCCCGGACGACGCGCCGGCGATCCCGCGCGGCTGGTGGGCCGAGGCGGTGGGTGCCGGGCTGTCGCCCGACTTCTTCCGCTACGCCCTCGCCGCGTCGCTGACCACCGGCGGGCTGGTGACGTGGGGCGTCATCGGCTACCACGTCACGGTGGACGGGCTGCTGCCCGTGGCCGCGGTGCCGTTGCTGTACGCCGCCGCGATGGCGGTCGAGGCCGTCGCGGCGCTCGCGGTGGGCGCTGCCTACGACCGGACCGGCGCCCGGGTGCTGCTGGTGGTGCCCGTGCTCGTCGGCCTCGTGCCGGCCCTCGCGCTGGGCTCGACGCTGGCGGCGGTCCTCGCGGGCGTGGTGGCCTGGGGGATCGCGCAGGGAGTCCAGGACTCCACCGTCAACGCGGTGGTGGCCGACCTGGTCGACGCGCCGCGCCGCGCGACGGCGTACGGCGTGTTCGCCGGCGTGCAGGGTCTGCTGGCGGTGGTGGGTGGCGTCGCGGCCGGATGGCTCTACGAGCGCTCCCTGCTCGCGCTCGTCGTGGTGGTGGCGCTCAGCCAGGTCGTGGCGCTCGGGCTCCTGGTCGACACGTTCAGGCGGTCAGCACCCCGGCGCCGAGCAGGATGAGGGTGCCCGCGCCGAGCAGGATGCGGTAGACGACGAACGGCGTGTAGGACCTCGTGCTGACGTAGCGCAGCAGCCAGGCGATGGCGGCGTAGCCGACGACGAACGAGACGACCGTCGCGGTGATCGTGGGCCCCCACCCGAAGTCGTTGTGCCCGTGCGGGATCTCCTTGAGCTCGAAGAGCCCGGCGCCGACGACCGCGGGGATGGCGAGCAGGAACGCGAAGCGGGTGGCCGCCTCGCGCTCGAAGCCGAGGAACCGACCCATCGAGATGGTCGCCCCGGAGCGCGAGACGCCGGGGACGAGCGCGAGCGCCTGCGCCGCGCCCATCAGCACCGCGTCCCTCAACGTCAGCCTGCCCAGCGGCCGGTCGGTGCGGCCCACCCGGTCGGCGACGCCCAGCACCACGCCCATCACGACCAGCGTGCAGCCGATGATCCACAGGTTGCGGAAGTCGCGCTCGATGACGTCCTTGAGCAGGACGCCGAGCACCACGATCGGCAGCGAGCCGACGATGATGAACCAGCCCATGCGGGCGTCGAACGTCCCGCGGTGCTCGGCCCGGAACAGCGAGCGCAGCCAGGCGCTGCCGATGCGCCAGATGTCCTTGCGGAAGTAGATCAGCACGGCGAGCTCGGTGCCGATCTGGATGACGGCAGTGAAGGCAGCACCGGGGTCGCCCCACCCGAAGAGCTCGGGGAAGATCCGCAGGTGCGCGCTGCTGGAGATCGGCAGGAACTCGGTGAGTCCCTGGATGATCCCGAGGACCACGGCTTTCAGGAGATCCGTCACGGGGGCTGAGCCTACGGGCGAGTCCCTGCTCGTCCCTGCAGCACCCGTGGCTACCCTCACCACCATGCAGCAGCGTTCCCTCGGCGCGACCGGGCTCAAGGTCTCGCGGCTCGGCCTGGGCACCATGACCTGGGGCCGCGACACCGACGAGCACGAGGCGCGTGACCAGCTGGTCGCGTTCGCCGAGGCCGGCGGCACCCTCCTCGACACCGCTGCCGGCTACGGCGACGGCGCCAGCGAGGAGCTGATCGGGACCCTGATCGGCGACGTCGTGGCTCGCGACGAGGTCGTGCTGGCGACCAAGGCGGGCATCTCGCGACGCACCGGTGAGCGGGTGACGAACACCTCGCGCGGACACCTGTTGCGCACGCTCGACGCCTCCCTGGCGCGGCTCGGGGTCGACCACGTCGACCTCTGGCAGGTCCACGTGTGGACCGACGAGGCCCCCCTCGAGGAGACGCTGCAGGCCCTCGACCTGGCCGTGACCTCCGGCCGGGCCGCCTACGTGGGCATCTCCAACTACTCGGGCTGGCAGACCGCGCAGGCAGCCACCTGGCAGCGCGCGGTGCCCGGCCGCACGCCGCTGGCGTCCACCCAGGTCGAGTACTCCCTGCTCAACCGCCACGTCGAGCAGGAGGTCGTCCCCGCGGCCCGCGCGCTCGGGCTCGGCGTCCTGCCGTGGTCGCCGCTCGGCCGCGGGGTGCTGACCGGCAAGTACCGCACGGGCACCCCCTCGGACTCGCGCGCCGCCAACGAGCACTTCGCCCGGTTCGTCGGCGTCTACCTCGACGAGCGGGGACGCGGCATCGTGGAGGCGGTCGCCCGCGCCGCCGACGGGCTCGGGTGGTCCCCGCTCGAGGTGTCGCTCGCCTGGGTGCGCGACCGGCCGGGCGTCACCGCGCCGATCATCGGCGCCCGGACCGCGGCCCAGCTCGACGGCGTGCTCGGCGTGGAGCAGCTGACCCTGCCCCGCGAGATCGTGGACGCCCTCGACGACGTGTCCGCGGACTGACCCGCAGCAGCCGGACGAGACCCGACCCGAGCAGACCCGACCAGACCGAGCAGACTCGAGCAGGCAGGAGGCACCATGGCCAGGATCCAGCGTCGCCCACCCGGACGCGGTGTGGAGTGGGAGTTCGAGACCCTCGTGCTGCCCAAGGACTTCTCCCGCAACGTCGTGACCCGGATGCTGGTCGAGCGCGCCGAGCACGGAGGCTGGGAGCTCGACCGGCTCCGCATCGGCAACGACGGCAAGCGCCGTGTCGTCCTGCGCCGCAAGATCATCCGCCAGCGGCTCACCCTGTTCGCCGGCTGACGCCGTACGCGCCAGTACGCGGCCAGGACGCCCGCCGCCCGGATCGTGGAGCTCCCGGGTCACCCGGCGGCACGGATCCTCCACCGTCCTCGTCGGTCCGCATCGGTCCGCGTCGGACCTCGTGCGGCTGACGCCTACCAGCCGGTGGTCCCGGGCCCTCCCTTGAACGGGCCGGTGACCCGCGAGGTGATCCAGCCGCCGTAGAAGCCGCCGGGCTGCGGCTCGACGACCTCGCCGTCGACGGTGCAGCGGTCCACGCGTCCGGGATAGAGGGCGACGTGGTCGACGAGCCGCTCGAAGCCCTGCGAGGGCGTGGGGTACGTCCACGCGACGGCCGCCAGCACCTCGTCGCCCACCACGAGGTCGAGGTAGGCCGCCCGGCCCTTCCACTCGCACCACGAGGCACCCCGGGCGGGACGGAGGACGTCCGCGGCGAAGGCGTCGCGCGGCAGGTAGTACGTCGGCGGGTGGCTTGTCTCCAGCACGCGCAGCGCCGCCGTGGTGTCGGCGACCACCACGCCGGCGTGACTGACGACGACGTGCTCGCCGGTCGGCTCGACCCGCGGCGGGCGCGGGTAGTCCCAGACGGACTCGGTCACGTCGGCTCCTCCCCCGGCCGGTACGCGCGGACCTCCCGGCGCGCGTCCGGGTGCCGGCGCCGGTGGTCCTCGACGCAGACGCGCTCCCGGGGCCGGTCGTGGCGGTGCGCGAGGTCCATCAGCCGGCGACCGACTCGGCGCGCTCGCGCAGCGCGGCCACCATGGCGTCGGGGTCGTCGGCGGAGTAGACCGCGGACCCGGCCACGAAGACGTCCGCCCCCGCCTCGGCGCACCGCTCGATCGTCTCCAGGGAGACGCCGCCGTCGACCTGGAGCCAGGTCTCGACGCCGTGCTTGCGCATCAGCTCGCGGGCCGTGCGGATCTTCGGCAGGCAGAGGTCGAGGAACTTTTGGCCGCCGAAGCCCGGCTCGACGGTCATGACGAGCACCATGTCGAGCTCGGCGAGCAGGGCCTCGTAGGGCTCGATCGGGGTCGCCGGCTTCAGCGCCATCGACGCCCGGGCGCCCTGCGCGCGGATCTCGCGGGCCAGCCGGACCGGCGCCCTCGCCGCCTCGGCGTGGAACGTGACCGAGCCGCAGCCGGCCTCGGCGTACGCCGGAGCCCACCGGTCGGCGTCCTCGATCATCAGGTGCGCGTCGATCGGCTGGGACGCGTGCCTGACGAGCGCCTCGACCACGGGGAGCCCGAGCGTCAGGTTGGGCACGAAGTGGTTGTCCATCACGTCGACGTGCACCCAGTCGGCGCTGGGGATGCGCGCGACCTCGTCGGCCAGCCGCGACAGGTCGGCGTTGAGGATGCTCGGCGTGATCTGGATGCCCACGCACCGATCCTAGGGACTGGCCCCCTCACGCCCGGGGGTGCCGTCCATCCGCGCGGCACGGCTGCCGGCCGGCACGACGACGTGCAGGGCGTTGCGGTCGACCTCGAAGGTGGCCGGGGTCGTGGCGGCGATCTCGCCGTCGAGGTTCACCGGCAGCGGCTCGTCCGTGACGAGCCGGAGCCGGCGGGCGGTCACGTGGTGCACCCGTTCGTGCTCGACCAGGTGGCCGGTGCGGAGCAGGCGGGCCACCGACACGTGGTCGAGCAGCCGGCCCTGCTCCACGGCGTACACGTCGAGCAGGTGGTCGTCGATCGAGGCGTGCGGGGCGACGGTGAGCCCGCCGCCGTAGTGGCGGCCGTTGCCGATCGCGACCTGCATCAGGTCGCGGAGCTTGAGCACGGTGCCGTCGTCGAGCTCGAGGCGGGCGGCGAACGGCCGGTGCGAGCGGTACGCCGCGAGCGTGGCGGCGGGGTAGGCGAAGCGGCCCAGCCGCCGCTTGAGGCCCGGGGTCAGGCGCTGCGTCACCGCGACCGACAGTCCCACGGAGGCGACGTTGAGGTAGGCACGGCCGTCCACGCGACCCAGGTCGACGTCGACGACGCGCCCGTGGACCAGCGTGTCCACGGCTGCGGCGAGCTGCGTCGGGATCTCCAGCGTGCGGGCGAAGTCGTTGGCCGTCCCGAGCGGCAGGACGCCGAGCGTGGTGGGGGTGTGGGCGACCATCTCGGCGGCGGCGCCGATGGTGCCGTCGCCCCCGCCGACGACGAGGAGGTCGGGCTCGGACCGGGCGGCAGCCGACAGCGCGTCGAGCAGCTGCGTGCCGCCGTGGACGGCCCGCACCGTGACCTCGTCGGCCACCGGACGCAGCGCGGCCTCCAGGAGCGGCAGCAGCCGCGCGCCGGTGCGCGCCGCGGTGTTGACGACGACGGCGACGCGGTCGGTCCTGGGCTCGGCGGGCGTGTCCTCCTGCATGGCCCCGAGGCTAGGCCGGACGGGTGAGAGGAGTCTGAGGCCCGCCTGTGCGCGGCCTGTGCCTAGTCATCGTCGGGTTCGGGCGGCGCGTCGGCGCCGGCCGCCTCGTCCCGCTCGGCCCACGCGAGCAGCGGGGCGATGTCGAAGGGGTGGTCGTCGATGTCGGCGTGCAGGTCGCCGATCCCGGCGAAGCGCCGCGGCATCGTGAACATCGTGAAGTCGTCGGGCTCGCAGTCGTCCACCTCGTCCCAGCCGATCGGCGCCGAGACCCGCGCGCTCGGCACCCCGCGGACGGAGTAGGCGGCAGCGATCGTGTGGTCGCGCGCGTTCTGGTTGTAGTCGACGAACAGCTGGGTGGGGTCGCGGTCCTTGCGCCACCAGGCCGTGGTGACGTCTCCCCCGGCCCGGCGCTCGACCTCGCGGGCGAACGCCAGCGCGGCGCGGCGGACGTCCTGGAAGCCGTGGTCGGGCGGGATCCGGACGTAGACGTGCAGCCCGGACCCTCCGCTGGTCTTGGGGTACCCGACCGCGCCGAGCTCGTCGAGGACCTCGTGCGCCACGTGCGCGACCTGCTGCACGGTGTCCCACGTGCACTCCGGTCCGGGGTCGAGGTCGATGCGCCACTCGTCCGGCTTCTCCGTGTCGCCGCGGCGGCTGTTCCACGGGTGGAACTCGACGGTGGACATCTGCACCGCCCAGATGACGGCCCCGAGCTCGGTGACGCACAGCTCGTCGGCGGTGCGCTTCCAGCGGGGGAAGAACAACTGCACGGTCTCCACCCACTCGGGCGCTCCGGCGGGCAGGCGCTTCTGGTGCACCTTGTCCCCCGAGAGGCCGGTCGGGAAGCGGTGCAGCATGCACGGTCGCTCGAACAGCGCGTTGACGATGCCGTCGCCGACGGCGAGGTAGTACTCGACGAGGTCGAGCTTGGTCGCGCCGCTCTCGGGGAAGTAGACCCGGTCGGGGTTGGTGACCTTGACGATGCGGTCGTCGACCTCGATCTCGGTGTAGGGCGATGCCACGACCCCGACCCTAGTGGCCCGGGTCAGCGCTTCGACGGAGCCGACGCGGCTTGCCGCTGGTCCTCCCGCGACTCCCCGGGCTGCTGGGTCGCCGCGCCCTGCCCCGACGCCTGCCCCTCCTCGGGCGCCTGCCCCTGCTCGGGCGCCTGCCCCTGCTCGGGCGCCACCCGCACCGTGACGGCGTCCGACCACCCCTCGTCCGCGTACTGCCCCTCGGGACGGTGCCAGCGGAACTCGGTGGTCCCCGTCACGGGTACGGCGACGCGCGCGACGCCGTCGCGGTCGGCGAGCACCGGCTTGCCGACGGGCGACCACGCGCCCCCGGGTGCACGGGACTCCAGCACGAGCGGGTCACCGGTGAGGCGGCCCGAGGCGTCGGTGACCCGGCCGGTGAGCTCGACCTCCTCGCCGGAGCGGACCTCCTGCCTGCCGGCCGCGATCGAGGTGGTCAGCCGCACGCCCTCGAAGTCGAAGGTCGACCCGGACGCACGCACGGCGTCGAGGTTGAAGGCGTTGCCGTCGCAGCCGAAGCCGGTGACCGCGAACCCGGTGCCGTCACCGTGCTCGGCGGCGAACTGTGCCGGCGTGCCCCTGCCGGCGGCGTCGACGACCTTGCCCGAGGCCAGCTCGACCAGCGACCAGTCGTAGGTGAGCCGGGCGGTGGACACGGTCGTCCAGGAACCGGACGGGGCGGCGACGGTGGCGCGACCCCGCCAGGCGGTGCCGACCGGGCTGGTCCTGGTCACCGCCATCACCCACGAGACGCCCTGGCTGCCCGCGGTCGACGCGACGGAGAGGCTGGAGTCGAGGCCGGCCAGGGAGTCGAACGTGGTGTAGGGGCCGGTGGCGCTGCCGGCGGTCGTCGGGACCAGCCCCAGCGACCGGCGCCCGAGCGGGGCGGCGTACGGGCCGAGGTTGATGCGCGACTGCGGGGCGGAGGCGGCGCCGAACAGGCCGTCGCAGCGCACGTAGGTCAGGTAGACGTCCGCGTCGCCCGTGGCCGGCCCCGAGACCGTCCGCGTCTCGCCGGCTCGGGCCGGGCCGGTCAGGGCGACCGTCAGCGCCGCCGTGGCGACCACGGCCAAGAGACCTCGCACGTGCATCCCGCTCCCCTCGCCCGGCACCCCTTCGGTGCTCGTGCTGACCCCATCATGCAAGGCCGCACAACAGATGGGAACAGGTGACGCGAAGGCGACGTCGAGATGTCGCGTCGCGCCCACCTGTCCGGGTGACGGCTGGTCGTGCGGACCGTCGGCGCGGGCTCAGTCCCGGCGTCGTAGCGTGGCGGCGAACATCGCGTCGGTGCCGTCGCGGTGGGGCCACAGCTGGAACCGGTCGACCTCGTCGGTGTCACCGCGTCGCTCCAGCACGGCTCGCACCACCGCCGTGGTCTCGGCGACGACGGGCGAGCACGTGGCGTAGACGACCACGCCGCCCGGCCGGACCGACTCCAGGGCGACGTCGAGGAGGACCTGCTGGAGGGCGACCAGGCCGTCGAGGTCCGCGGGGGTCCGGCGCCAGCGCGACTCCGGCCGCCGCCGGAGGGCGCCCAGCCCGGAGCACGGGGCGTCGACCAGCGCACGGTCGAAGGTCCCCGGCACCCATGCCGGCCGCATGGCGTCGCCGGCGAGCACGTGGGCGGTGCCGGGAGGAACGGCGCGCATCGCCGAGGCGACCAGTGCGGCCCGGTGCGGCTGCCGCTCGTTGGCGGTGAGGGTGGCACCGCGGCGCGCGGCCAGCGCGGCCAGCAACGCCGCCTTGCCGCCCGGGCCGGCGCAGAGGTCGAGCCACCGCTCGTCGCGGCCCTCCAGCGGCGCCTCCGACATGGCGAGCGCGACCAGCTGGGAGCCCTCGTCCTGCACGCCGGCGCGGCCCTCGGCGACCGCCGGCACCGCGGCCGGCTCGCCGCCGGCCAGCACCACGCCGTGGGGCGACCGGCTCGTGCGGGTGCCGCCGGCGGCCTCCAGCTCCTCGACCGTCGCCAGTCCCGGCCGCGCGACCAGCGTGACCCGCGGCGCGGCGTTGTCGGCCGCGAGCAGGGCGTCGAGCTCCTCGTCGGAGCCGAGCGCCTCGCCCAACGCGTCCACCACCCAGCGGGGGTGCGACCGCGCCACCGCGAGGTGACCGTACGGGTCCGTGGCCCGGTCGGGCGCGACGTCGGCGACCCACGCCTCGAGGTCGCGCCGGCTGACCTTGCGCAGCACGGCGTTCACCAGCCCCGCCGGGCCCTGGCCGACGACGGCGCGGACCAGGTCGACGCTGGTCGAGATCGCGGCGTGGTCGGGCACCCGCATCGACAGGAGCTGATGGACCCCGAGCCGCAGCACGTCGCGCACCTCGGGCTGGAGCCGCGGCTTGGTCAGGCACGCGTCGATCACGGCGTCGTAGAGCCCCTGCATCCGGATCGCACCGGACGCCAGCTCGGTCGCGAGGCCGGCGTCGCGGCCCGCCAGGCGGTGCTTGCGCAGCACCTGCGGCAGGACGAGGTTGGCGTACGCCTCCTCGACTCGGACGGCCGTCAGCACGTCGAGCGCCGCCCGCCGCGCCGGGTCGGCCGCACGGCGACGCTCAGCCACCGAGGTGCTCCCGGACGAGCCTCTTCGGAGCCTTGGCGGCCCACGCGTCGGTGATCACCTCGACCAGCTCCTCCCGGCTGATCTCGCCGAGCCGGGACAGCTGCACCAGGACGGCGTTGTAGCCGGAGAAGTGGTCGATGGTGAAGAACGGCGTCGACGGGTCCTCGACCAGGGCGTGCTTCTCGGCCTCTGTGGGCGTCACGACCACGAGGAGGTCGTCGTACATCTCCCCCGTGTCCGGGTCGATCGCGCTCCTGTGGGGAGCGCGGTAGAGCACGAAGCCCTTGCCCTTGTCGCCGCGGGGCACCTTCCACGTCGGCCGGTCGCCCCACGACGTCCCGAGCTCCGTCTCGGGCATGCTGCCGCAGATCTCGTCGACGTCCTCCGGGCGGGCTGGCACGGTCACGTCGACGACCCCGGGTCGCCGAGCCGGACCCCTGACTCGAGGCGCACGCCGCGGGCCCAGTCGGCCGCACCCATCTGCCTCTTGCCGAAGGGCTTGACCTCGCCGAGCTGGACGGGCGTGGTGGCGGTGCCGACGAAGACGGCGTTCTTGGTGACCTCGACGACGCCCGGGGCGAGCGTCTCGCGGTCCACCGGGCGCACCGGCCCGACCTTCATCCGCTCGCCCTCGAACGTGCTCCACGCGCCGGGAGCGGGGTCGCAGGCGCGCACCTGGCGGTCGATCCCGACGGCGGGGTGCGTCCAGTCGATGCGGGCGTCGTCGACGGTGATCTTCGGCGCGAACGACACGCCGTCCTCGGGCTGCTCGCGCGCCTCGAGGGTGCCGTCCTCGATGCCGTCGAGCGTCTGGACCAGCAGTCCTGCCCCGCCCTCGGCGAGGCGGGTGAGCAGGTCGCCGGCGGTGTCGTCGGGCCGGATCCGCTCGGTCATCACGCCGAAGACCGGACCGGCGTCGAGCGCCTTGACGATGCGGAACGTGGTCGCGCCGGTGACCTCGTCGCCGGCCCAGACAGCGTGCTGGACGGGCGCGGCGCCGCGCCACGCCGGGAGCACGGAGAAGTGCAGGTTGATCCAGCCGTGCGGCACCAGGTCGAGCGCCGACTGCGGCAGCAGCGCACCGTAGGCGACGACCGGGCAGGCGTCGGGGCGCAGCTCGGCCAGGGCCGCCTGGAAGTCGCGGTCGCGCGGGTGCTCCGGCTTGAGCACGGGTACGCCGATCTCCTCCGCGCGCTGCGCGACGGGACTGGCGACCAGCCGGCGGCCGCGCCCGCTGGGAGCGTCGGGTCGGGTCACGACACCGACCAGCTCGTGACGGCTGGCCGCGACCGCGTCGAGGGCGGGCAGGGCCACGTCGGGCGTGCCGGCGAAGACGACGCGCATCAGGCGCGCCCCGTCACCGGGCGAACCCGTTCGTGGGATGGGGGCTGACCTTGACCGCCGGCCGCTCCAGGCCGAACCAGTCGGACTCGCGGATCTCCTTCATGGCCGCCTTGCGGGCCTGGGTGTCCAGCTTGTCGATGAACAGGATGCCGTCGAGGTGGTCGGTCTCGTGCTGCATGGCGCGGGCGAGGAGCTCGGAGGCCTCGATCCGCTGCGGCTCGCCGTACATGTCGAAGCCGGTGGCGACCACCGACAGCGCGCGCAGGCACTCGTAGGTCAGCTCGGGCAGCGACAGGCACCCCTCCGCGCCGTCCTGGGTCTCGTCGGACAGCTGGAGCGTGGGGTTGACGAGGTGACCGACCTCGCCCTCGACGTTCCAGGTGAACACCCGCAGGCTGACACCGATCTGCGGCGCCGCGAGGCCGGCGCCGGGCGCGGCCAGCATGGTGTCGGTGAGGTCGGTGACGAGCTGCCGGACCTCCTTGTCGAAGTCGTCGACCTGGACAGCGCGCTGGCGCAGCACGGGGTCACCGAAGAGGCGGATGGGCTGGACGGCCACGGGTCTCCTTGCAGCTGCTGCCGTGCGGACGAGGGACCAGTCTAGGGACGGCCGGCGCCGCAGCGCCCATCGACGGTGCTCATACCGACAGCGGGTCGACCTGGACCCGGACGGGCTCGAGCTTGCGTGCGGACCGGATCCGCTGGAGGTCGCCCAGCGCGCCGGAGAGCGCCTCGCCCGCGACCCGTGGGACGCGGAGCAGCACGCGGTGCTCGTCGCCGGCGGGAACCGGACCCAGGACCTCGGCGCCCTCGGGGAGGTCCAGCAGGTGCAGCACGTCGTCGAGCGCGCCGATGTCGCCGGTCACGGTCGCCAGGCGGGCCGCCGGGGGCAGGTGCGCCAGCGCGCGCTCCTCCGCCTCGCGGCGGGCGAACCCGGCGGGGTCCCACCGCACCAGCGCCTGCAGCGCCGGGTGCGCGGGGTCGCCGACGGCAACGACCTGCCCGCCGGCGCGGACGAGGGCAGCAGCGTTGAGCCAGCGGCGCAGCGCCTCCTCGGCGGCACGGAGGTCGTCGCGGGCCAGGCTCAGCCAGGTGTCGAGGACGACGACGGCGGCGTACCCGGCCTCCGCGACGGGCTCGGCGCCGACCGTCGCGACCACGAGGTCCGCGCGCTCGCCGACGCGGTCCACGACCCGGTCGCCGCTCGAGCTGCGCACCATCGTGCCGGGGAACATCCGGCCCAGCTCCTCCGCGGTGCGCGCCTCCCCCCGCACGGGGGCGCGCAGGCCGTGCCCGCCGCACGCGGGACAGGCCCAGGGGGACTCCGCGTGGCCGCACCAGCGGCACTGCGGGGGCACGGCGGGACCCGCCATGGCGAGGGGCCCGGTGCACACGCTGCAGCGGGCGGGCGCCCGGCACGTGTCGCAGGCGAGGGACGCCGCGTAGCCAGCCCGCGGCGTCTGGACGAGGACCGGCCCGGTGGTCAGGCCCCGCCGGATGGCGTCGTAGGCCGGGCGCGGGATGCGGGTGCCCACGGACCGGTCCTCGGCGGGCACTGCCTCCACGCGGACGCGTCGGCGCAGCACCTCGCGCGGCACGGCGAGCTCGTGCGCCCACCCGGCGGCGAGGAGCTGCTGCGCCTCCGGGGTCCGGGCGACCCCGCCGACGAGGGCGGCCGTGCCCTGCTGCTCCGCACGCGCGAGCAGCACCTCGCGGGTGTGCGGGTAGGGAGCGCGGGGCTCGGCGTGCAGGTCGTCGCCGTCGTCCCACACCACGACCAGCCCGAGGTCGTGGACCGGGGCGAACGCCGCCGACCGGGTGCCGACGACCACCCGGCGGGCGCCGCGCGAGACGGCGAGGAAGTCGCGGTAGCGCGCCGCCGGACCGCCGTCGGCGCCCAGTGTGACGTGGTGCCCCTCGCCCAGGAGCGCCGTCAGTGCGGCGTCGAGCCGGGCGACGTCGCGCCGGTCGGGCACGCACACGAGCGCGCCGCGGCCGCCGGCGTACGTCGCTGCGACCGCCTCCGCCAGCATGGCCGGCCAGTCGTCGGCCGGGGCGGCGGACCACACCGCCCGGGGCGAGCCGCGGGCGGCGAGGCGGCGCAGGAACGCGTCGGCGTGCTCGACCTCGGTCCACGTCGTCGGGGGCCGCGGGGTGAGGGCCGGCGCGGGCGGCGAGGGCGCCTTTTCGGTCGCGGCGTGCCGGGGTGGGACCGCCAGGCGCAGCACGTCGGACCGGGCGCCGGCGTACCTGCGGGCGAGCGTCTCGCTCAGTGCGGCGATCTCGGGCGCGAGCACGGGCTCGGGGCTCACCACGCGGCGCAGCGGCTGGAGCCGGCCGGTGTGGTCGGACTCGGCGCCGCGCGCCACGACGTAGCCGTCGACGTCCTGGCCGGCGAAGCGCACCTTCACCCGGGCGCCGGGGACCGCGGTGTCGGCCATCGCGCGCGGGACGGCGTAGTCGAACGGGCGGTCGAGGTGGGCGAGCGCCACGTCGACGAGCACCCGCGCCACCGGATCGGTCTCCGCGGGCTCCCACGCGGCGGCCCTACGGCGCCGCGTGGCCGCCGCCTTGGCCTTCGCGTCGTCCACGGCGGCACGAAGCCCCGGGAGCATGTCTGCTTCCGGGGCTTCGCGTGAGGTCATGCGGCCGATTGTGTCAGCGGGCTCGGACAGCCCGGACCTCCCGGGGCGTCCTCGAACTTCCTGTGGTGTGCAGGCCCCCGGAAGTTCGCAATCCCCCGCTTGAGCGGGGGATTGCAAGCACGGGAGGGACGACGTGCGGCGGGTCAGACGCCGGCGGCGGCCTTCAGCTTCTCGGCGCGGTCGGTGCGCTCCCAGGTGAACTCCGGGAGCTCGCGGCCGAAGTGGCCATAGGCCGACGTCTCGGCGTAGATCGGCCGGAGCAGCTCGAGGTCGCGGATGATCGCGGCCGGGCGGAGGTCGAAGACCTCGAGCACGGCGTCCTGGATCTTCTCGTCGGGCACGACCCCGGTGCCGAAGGTCTGGATGAACACGCCGACGGGGGCGGCCTTGCCGATCGCGTAGGCGACCTGCGCCTCGCAGCGCCGGGCCAGGCCGGCGGCCACGACGTTCTTGGCGACCCAGCGCATCGCGTAGGCGGCCGAGCGGTCGACCTTCGACGGGTCCTTGCCGGAGAACGCCCCGCCGCCGTGGCGGGCCATGCCGCCGTAGGTGTCGACGATGATCTTGCGACCGGTCAGGCCGGCGTCGCCCATCGGGCCGCCGATGACGAACGTGCCGGTGGGGTTGACGAGCATCCGGTAGCCCTCGGAGGGCAGGTCGAAGTCCGCGAGGACCGGGTCGATGACGTGCTGCTTGACGTCGGCCTCGAGCGTCGCGTGCTCGACGTCGGCGTCGTGCTGGGTGGACAGCACCACGGTGTCGATGCGCACCGGGCGGTCGTCCTCGTCATACTCGATGGTGACCTGGGTCTTGCCGTCGGGACGGAGGTAGTCGAGCGTGCCGTCCTTGCGGACCCGGGTGAGGCGGGCGGCGAGCCGCTGGGCGATGGTGATCGGGAGCGGCATCAGCTCGGGCGTGTCGTCGCAGGCGTAGCCGAACATCAGCCCCTGGTCGCCGGCGCCGCGCTTGTCGAGCTCGTCGTCGGACTCGCCGACGCGGGACTCGTGGCCGGCGTCGACGCCGGCGGCGATGTCGCTGGACTGTGCGCCGATGGCGACCTGGACGCCGCACGTGTGGCCGTCGAAGCCCTTCTCCGAGGAGTCGTAGCCGATGTCGAGGATCGCCTTGCGGACGATGTCGGCCACCGGCGCGTAGGCGTTGGTGCGGACCTCGCCCGCCACCACGACGAGGCCCGTGGTCAGCAGCGTCTCCACCGCCACGCGCAGGTTGGCGGTGTCGGGGTCCTCGCGCATCAGGTGGTCGAGGACCGAGTCGCTGATGCGGTCGGCGATCTTGTCCGGGTGTCCCTCGGTCACGGACTCGGAGGTGAAGAGGCGTCCAGCCACGTTGCTCTCGATTCTTCTGCTCGAACGGTCGGTGGAAACGTACCTGTTGGCCAGCATCCGGGACACCGGTCTCAGTCGGCGAATCGCCGGGCGACCTCGTCCCAGATGATGTGTGCGAGCGCCGCCTTGCTGCCGCGGGCGACCTCGACGGCCGTTCCGTCGGCGCCCAGGATGACCGCCTCGTTGTCGGCGCTGCCGAAGACCGCTCCCCCGCTTACGTCGTTGACGACGAGCAGGTCGCACCCCTTGCGAGCCAGCTTGGCGCGACCGAGGTCGAGCACCGTGCCGGTGGCGTCACCGGTCTCGGCGGCGAAGCCCACGACCACGGAGCCGGACCGGGCCCGGTGGTGGGAGATCTCGGCCAGGACGTCGGGGTTCTGCTCCAGCTCGATCGCCGGCGCCGAGCCGTCGTCGGCCTTCTTGATCTTGGCGTCGCTGACCGCGGTGGGCCGGAAGTCGGCGGGCGCCGCCGCCATCACCACGGCGTCGGCGGTGGCCGTCGCGGCGACCACGGCCTCACGCAGCTGCTCGGTCGTCTCGACGCGTACGACGCTCGCGCCGGCGGGGTCGGGCAGCGACACGTTGGCGCTGACCAGGGTCACGTGCGCCCCCCGGGCGGCGGCCGCCCGAGCGAGGGCGTAGCCCTGCAGGCCCGAGGAGCGGTTGCCGAGGAAGCGCACGGGGTCGAGGTACTCGCGGGTGCCACCCGCCGACACGACGACCTTGCGGCCGGCGAGGTCCTGCGTCGCGTCGGCGCCGCGCTCGAGGACGCCGAGCACGAGCTCGAAGATCTCCGCGGGATCCGGCAGGCGGCCCTTGCCGGTGTCGGCGCCGGTCAGCCGCCCCTCGGCGGGCTCGACCACGACCGCCCCCCGCTTGCGCAGCGTGGCCACGTTGGCCTGGGTCGCGGGGTGCTCCCACATCTCGGTGTGCATCGCCGGGGCGAACACGACCGGGCAGCGCGCGGTGAGCAGGGTGTTCGCGAGCAGGTCGTCGGCGAGTCCGTGCGCGGCCCGGGCCAGCACGTCGGCGGTCGCTGGGGCGACCACCACCACGTCGGCGTGCTGGCCGATGTGGACGTGCGGCACGGCGTGCACGTCGGTCCAGACGTCGGTCGCCACCGGCTTGCCCGACAGGGCCGCCCACGTCGGCGCGCCGACGAACTCCAGCGCCGCAGCCGTGGGCACGACGGTGACGTCGTGGCCGGACTCGGTGAACCGGCGCAGCAGCTCACAGGCCTTGTAGGCCGCGATCCCGCCGGAGACGCCCAGGACGACCCGTGCGGTCATCGCGAGGCTCGCGTCACTCCGTGACGTCGCCGGCAGCGGCGGCCTCGGCGGCGGCGGCCTCGGCGGCGGGGTCGATGTCCTCGCAGGTCAGGAGGTCCTCGTTGATCTCGCGCAGCGCGATCGAGAGGGGCTTCTCCTGCACGTGGGTGTCGACCAGCGGGCCGACGTACTCCAGCAGGCCCTCGCCGAGCTGAGAGTAGTAGGCGTTGATCTGGCGCGCGCGCTGGGCGCTGTAGAGCACCAGCTTGTACTTGCTGTCGGTCTTGCTGAGCAGGTCGTCGATCGAGGGGTTGGTGACGCCCTCGGCGGCGATGGTGGGAGAAGCCACGGTGTGGGTGCCTCGCTAGTCAGAAGGGGGCTGGTCGGGATGACGCAGACCGGGTCCAACCATCAAGGCTACCAACTCGTCCGCAGCGGCGTGAACTTCGTGGTTGACGATGGTCACGTCGAACTCGCTCTCGGCGGCCAGCTCGTGGCGGGCCGTCTCCAGGCGGCGCTCGCGCTCGGCCTCGTCCTCGGTGCCGCGACCGACGAGGCGACGCACGAGCTCCTCCCACGACGGCGGCTTGAGGAAGACGAACAGCGCCTCGGGCATCGTCTCGCGCACCTGCCGGGCGCCCTGCAGGTCGATCTCGAGCATGGCCGGCTGCCCCGAGGCGAGGGCGAGGTCGACGGGGCCGCGGGGCGTGCCGTAGCGGGCCGCCCGGTGGACCACCGCCCACTCGAGCAGGTCGCCCTTCTCCACCATGGCGTCGAACTCCTCGTCGGAGACGAACCAGTAGTGGACGCCGTTCTCCTCGCCCGGCCGCGGGGCGCGCGTCGTGGCCGACACCGAGATCCAGACCTCGGGGTGCGTCTCGCGCACGGCGGCCGCGACGGTGCCCTTGCCGACGGCGGTGGGGCCGGCCAGGACGATCAGGCGGGAGCGTCCGCTCCGGGTGCCGGCGTCGGCGGGATGACCGGTCTCGATCACGATGCGTCGGGGCCGAACTCGCGCTCGAGCGCGGCGACCTGCTTGACGCCGAGCCCGCGCACGCGGCGGCTCTCGGCGATGCCCAGGCGCTCCATCACCTGGCGCGCGCGCACGCGGCCCAGGCCGGGGACCGACTGGAGGAGCTCGACGACCCGCATCTTGCCGATGACCTCGTTGGTCTGGCCCTCGTGCAGCACGTCGAGGATGGAGCCACCCGAGTTCTTGAGGCGGTTCTTCACCTCGGCCCGCTCGCGTCGGGAGGCCGCAGCCTTGTCGAGGGCTGCCTGGCGCTGCTCGGGCGTCAGAGGGGGCAAGGCCACGGAGGCGGTCCTTCCGGGTCGTGGTTCCGGCTGGTCCGGACGGCGGTCCGGACCCTGGTCCGGACTCCCGTCCGCGACGGTCGTCCGTCGGACGTCCGGCTCAATCTAGTCAGGTCCTGCGGGGTCGGGCAATCGGGTCGTCGCGGTGTCCCGTGGACGTGACGTCGGCGACAGCGGCGCCCCCGCGCTAGCGCGACAGCGGCGTCCCGCAGACGTCGAGGGCGTGCTGCTCGACCGCCGCCATCGCCTCCACCGTGCGCTGGGCGCCCACGTCGCGGGCGGCCGCCTCGATCTCGTCGCGGGCCGCGTCGCCGAGGCCGGCCGGGGGCTTCGTGGCGGCGTACGTCGACGGGTCGACGTCGTGCTCCTCGAGGACCTCCCGCAACGCGTGCAGCGGCTCCACGACGGCCGCCCAGTCGTCCGCGACGTCACGCGGCGCGAGGGCTGCGAGGTCGTCGTAGGCGGCCAGGGCGTCGAACACGGCGGCCGCGTCGTCGGAGGCCGCGACCTCGGTGAGCTCCGCCTGGTGCTCCTCCACGGCGGCGCAGTAGGTCTCCTGCGGGTCATCCGAGCACCCGGCCAGAAGGAGGAAGGTCAGCAGGAGCAAGGGCAGCAGGACGAGGGGCACCTGCGCGGCGCCCGCCGGGCGGCGGCGGGGCGGGGTCACGCTCCCAGGCCCCGCACGGCGTCGTTGCCGCGCAGGGCCGCGTCGCGCAGCGCCGTGACGTCGGGGCCGGCGCGCAGCACCTCGCGCGACGAGCTCGGCAGCGCCCACCGGGCAGCGGGGCCGAGGATGCGCACGAGGTCGTCGGCGGTGCCGCCCTGCGCGCCGTAGCCCGGCACCAGGAGGGGCCCGTTGACGTCGAGGTCCTCGACCGTCTCGCCGATCGTCGCGCCGACGACGGCGCCGAAGGAGCCGATCGGCTCGGCACCCGCGTTCGCGGTGCGCAGGTGGGCCAGGACCGTCCCCGCGACGGTGCCGTCGGCCGTGCGGGCGTGCTGCACCTCCGGGCCCTCCTTGTTCGAGGTGAGCGCGAGCACGAACAGCCCGCCGCCGTGGCGGCGGCACGCCTCGAGCATCGGGTCGAGCGACCCGAAGCCGAGGTAGGGGCTGGCCGTCAGGGCGTCCGAGGCCAGCGGCGAGGTGGGATCGAGGTAGGCCTGCGCGTAGGCCTCGCTGGTCGAGCCGATGTCCCCGCGCTTGGCGTCCATGATCACCAGCGCGCCGGCCGCCCGCGCCTCGGCGACCACCCGCTCGAGCACCGCGACGCCCGGGCTGCCGAATCGTTCGTAGAACGCGCTCTGCGGCTTCACCACGCCGACCACCGGGGCCACCGCCTCCACGACGGTGAGGGCGAAGCGCTCCAGCGACGCGACGTCGTCGGAGAGCCCCCAGTGGTGCAGGAGCCCGGCGTGCGGGTCGATGCCCACGCAGAACCGTCCGCGCTCCTCGATGGCGTTGGCCAGGCGGGTGCCGAAGGGGGTCATGGGGTCTCCTCTGCTGCGGGCGGGTGGGCGGTCGGGCGCAGCGCGGCCCGCAGCCGCGCCACGGTGGTCGGGTCGTGCAGGAGCGCGGTGCCGACCTGGACCGCGGTCGCGCCGGCGTCGAGGTAGGCGGTTGCGGACGGCAGGTCGCGCACCCCGCCGCAGCCGATCACCGGGACGCCGGGCAGCGCCCGGTGCACCTCGGCGACGCAGCGCAGCGCGACCGGTGCGACGGCGGGGCCGCTCAGGCCGCCGGACCGGCCGTCGGGGAAGGCGGCGGGAACGGCGTTGCCGACCACCACGGCGCTGGCTCCCGCCTCGTGGCAGGAGCGGGCGCCCTCGACGACGCGGGACACGTCGGGGCGCAGCTTGACGAGCACCGGCCGGTCGGTGGGGAACTCGCGCCGGACCGCGGCGACCACGCCGGCCGCGTGGAACGGTTCGCGGACCGCGAGGAGCCCGGCGCCGTCCTCGTCGGGTGCGCCGACGTTGACCTCGAGCCCGGCGACGCCCGGCGCGCGGCTGAGGCGGCGGGCGAGGTCGGCGTACTCCCCCAGCGTCGAGCCGGCGACGGACACCACCACCCTCGCGCCCGCGCGCACCAACCAGGGCAGCTCGGTCGCCAGGAAGTGCTCCAGGCCCGGGTTGGGCAGACCGACGGCGTTCACGAGGCCGCCGGGGACCTCGGCGATCCGCGGGCCCGGCCCGCCGGAGCGGGGGTCGAGCGTGATCGACCGGGTGACGAAGTCGAGGCCGTCGAGGCCCTCGGGGCCGGCGTACGGCTCGAGCTCGCGACCGGTGCCGCCACAGCCGGCAGCGACCATGACCGGCCCCGGCACGCGGGCGCTCACAGGGCGTCCCAGCGCACGCGGTCGCCGCGGACGACGGGTCCCTCGGCACAGGCACGCACCACGCGGTCGACGCCGTCCTCACCGACGACGGGCAGCGGACAGCCGTGGCAGAGCCCGGTGCCGCAGGCGGTGGGCACCTCCACCGCCACCTGGCTCCAGGCCCCGGCCCGCTCGGCCGCTGCCGCGGCACCGGCCAGGACGGCCGCGGGTCCCGCGGCGTAGACGACGTCGGCGTCGCTGCGCTCGACGAGCTCGTGGAGGTGGTCGGCGACGTGGCCCCGCCGGCCGACCGACCCGTCGGCGGTCAGCACCGTGACGGACCGGACCCAGCGCCGGGCCTCGAGCGCCGAGAGCAGGTGCGACTCGTCGGGGGCCGAGACCACGAGCGACACCGAGCAGCCGCGCTCGCGCAGCCGCTCGGCGAGGGGGAAGAGGGGTGCCGCGGCGTAGCCCTCGCCGACGAGCAGGCAGGACACGGCGTCCCGGGGTAGCGCGAAGGGCCGCCCGAGGGGGCCGGTGAGGGTGACCCTGGCGCCGACGGGCAGGGCGGCCAGCCACGCGGTGCCGCTCCCCCGCACCTCGACGACGACGTCGAGGGTGGGGCCGAAGGCGCTCGACGCCCGGACCCGGTGCACCCACAGGGCACGGCGGGCCACGTGCCCGGCGACGGTGACCGCGACGAAGCTGCCGGCGCGGAACCGCTCGGGGACGCCCGGCGCCGTGAGGGTGAGGTGACGGTAGGCCCCGACGCGCTTGCTGGCGACCACCTCGCCGTCGACGTGCACCGCGCCGGGAGCGCGGCCCCGCTCCTCAGCCATCCGCAGCGAGTCCCCGCACGATGCGCCGGGGCCACAGCGGCCCCTCGTAGACGAAGGCCGTGTAGCCCTGGAGCAGGTCGGCTCCCGCGGCGAGCCGGCGCCGGGCGTCGTCGACCGTCGTGATGCCACCGACGCCGACGAGGGTCAGGTCGGGCCCGACCCGCTCGCGCAGCATGCGCAGCACCGCCTCGGAGCGCTCCGTGAGCGGGCGCCCGCTGAGTCCCCCCGCGCCGACCTCCGCGACCCGCGCGGCCGGGGTCGTGAGGCCGTCGCGGCCGATGGTGGTGTTGGTGGCGATGATGCCGTCGAGGCCGCTGGCCAGCGCGAGGTCGGCGACGGCCGCGACGTCCTCGTCGCCCAGGTCGGGCGCGATCTTCACCAGCAGCGGGACGCGGTGGTCGGGACGCACCTCGTCGGCGCGCCGGCGTACGGCGGCCAGCAGCGGCTCCAGCTTCTCGACCGCCTGCAGGTTGCGCAGTCCCGGCGTGTTGGGCGAGGACACGTTGACGACGAGGTAGTCGGCGTGGGGCGCCAGCAGCCCCGCGGACTTCTCGTAGTCGCGGGCGGCGTCGTCCTCCGGCACGACCTTCGACTTGCCGATGTTGACGCCCAGGATGGGCGGACCGAGGAACGAGGTCCGGCCATCCTGCGAAGCGGCCTCAGCCACCGGGGGGTTCGCCGTGCGCCATCGACGGAGCCGCCGCGCGACCACCTCGGCGCCGTCGTTGTTGAAGCCCATGCGGTTGACGATCGCCCGGTCCGCGGTGAGCCGGAACAGCCGCGGACGGGGGTTGCCGGGCTGGGGCTCGCCGGTCACGGTGCCGACCTCCACGTGCCCGAACCCCAGCGCGGCGAGGCCGTCGATGCCCACGGCGTTCTTGTCGAAGCCGGCGGCCAGGCCGAGGGGGTGCGGGAAGCTCAGCCCCAGCGCCCGGACCGGTGCGCCCGCGTGCGCGCGCCCCTCGTGCCGGGTTCCGAGCAGCCGGCTCGTGACGGGCGCGGCCGCCCGGATCGCCCGGAACGCCGCGTGGTGCGCACGCTCCGGGTCGACCCGGGTGAGCGCGTGCTCGAAGAGGAGGTCGTAGGCGCGCACGGTCAGGCCCGGTCGGCCGACGAGGCGGCGGCCAGCGCCGCCCAGTCCTGCAGCGACCGCACCCCGATCTCCCCGCGACGCATCGCCTCGAGCCCCTGCACCGCGGCGCCGAGGCCCTGGATGGTGGTGATGCACGGGATGTCGGTGATCACCGCCGCCGTGCGGATGTCGTAGCCGTCGGCACGCGGCGAGCCGCCGCTGGTGGCGCCGTGGGGCGTGTTGATCACCAGGTCGACCTCGCGGTTGCGGATGCGCCCCACGATCGTCGGCTCGCCGTCGGGGCCCTCCCCCTCGGACTGCTTGCGGACCACCGTGGCCTCCACGCCGTTGCGGCGCAGCACCTCGGCCGTGCCCGCGGTGGCGAGGATCTCGAAGCCCATGTCGGCGATCTGCTTGACCGGGAAGATCATGTGGCGCTTGTCGCGGTTGGCGACCGAGACGAACACCTTGCCCGACAGCGGCAGCGAGCCGTAGGCGGCGGCCTGCGCCTTGGCGAACGCGGTGCCGAAGAAGGCGTCGAATCCCATGACCTCGCCGGTCGAGCGCATCTCGGGGCCGAGCAGCGCGTCGACGGTGCGGCCGTCGGCGGTCTTGAAGCGGTCGAACGGCATGACCGCCTCCTTGACCGCGATGGGCGAGCCGTCGCGCAGGTGCCCGCCGTCGCCCTCGGCGGGGAGCACCCCGGCGGCCCGGAGGTCCGCGATGGACTCGCCGAGCATCACCCGGGCGGCGGCCTTGGCGAGCGGCGTGGCGGTGGCCTTGGAGACGAACGGCACGGTCCGCGACGCGCGCGGGTTGGCCTCGAGCACGTAGAGCACGTCGGAGGCGAGGGCGTACTGGATGTTGAGCAGCCCGCGCACGCCGAGCCCCCGGGCGATGGCCTCCGTCGAGCGGCGGATCCGGTCGATCTCCTCGCGGCCGAGGGTGATCGGCGGCAGCGCGCAGGACGAGTCGCCGGAGTGGATGCCGGCCTCCTCGATGTGCTCCATCACGCCGCCGAGGAACAGCTCGTCGCCGTCGAAGAGCCCGTCGACGTCGATCTCCACCGCGTCGTCGAGGAACCGGTCGACCAGCACCGGCTGCCTCTCGCTGATCAGGCCGTTGGCGACGTACTTCTCGAGGTAGGCCTCCAGGGCGGTGTCGTCGTAGACGATCTCCATGCCGCGCCCGCCGAGCACGTAGGACGGCCGCACCAGCACCGGGTAGCCGATCTCGTGGGCGATGCGCTGCGCCTGGGGGTACGACGTCGCGGTGCCGTGCTTGGGCGCCGGGAGGCCGGCGTCGGCCAGCACGCGGCCGAAGGCGCCGCGCTCCTCGGCGAGGTGGATCGCCTCGGGGGTGGTGCCGACGATCGGCACGCCCGCGTCGGCGAGGCCCTGGGCGAGGCCGAGCGGCGTCTGGCCGCCGAGCTGGCACACGACCCCGGCGACCGGACCCGCCTGCTGCTCGGCGTGGACGATCTCGAGGACGTCCTCGAGGGTCAGCGGCTCGAAGTAGAGCCGGTCGGAGGTGTCGTAGTCGGTGCTGACCGTCTCCGGGTTGCAGTTGACCATGATCGTCTCGTAGCCGGCCTCGGCCAGCGCGAGCGAGGCGTGCACGCAGCTGTAGTCGAACTCGATGCCCTGACCGATGCGGTTGGGCCCGGAGCCCAGGATGATCACGGCCTCCTTGCCGTCGGCCCGCGGCTGCACCTCGGTCTCCTCGTCGTAGGAGGAGTAGTGGTACGGCGTGCGCGCGGCGAACTCGGCGGCGCAGGTGTCGACGGTCTTGAAGACCGGCCGGATGCCCAGGGCGTGCCGGACCCCGCGGACCACGTCGGCGCTCAGGCCGCGGATCTTGCCGATCTGCTCGTCGGAGAACCCGTGGCGCTTGGCCAGCCGCAGCAGCTCGGGGGTGAGCTCGGTGGCCGCGATGAGCCGGCCGGCGACCTCGTTGATGAGCGCGAGCTGGTCGACGAACCACGGGTCGATGCTGGTGGCCTCGAAGACCTCTTCCGGCGTGGCGCCGGCGCGGATGGCGTCCATGACCTTGCGCAGCCGCCCGTCGTGCGGCACCCGCACCTCGTCGAGCAGCGCGGCCTTGTCGAGCTCGACGTGCTCCTTGTGCCAGTCGAAGGGCGCGTGCTTGCTCTCCAGCGAGCGCAGCGCCTTCTGCAGCGCCTCGGTGAAGTTGCGGCCGATCGCCATCGCCTCGCCCACGGACTTCATGTGGGTGGTCAGCGTGGGGTCGGCCTCGGGGAACTTCTCGAAGGCGAACCGCGGCACCTTGACCACGACGTAGTCGAGCGTCGGCTCGAAGGACGCCGGCGTCTCCTCGGTGATGTCGTTGCGGATCTCGTCGAGGGTGTAGCCGATCGCGACCTTGGCGGCGATCTTCGCGATCGGGAAGCCCGTGGCCTTCGAGGCCAGGGCCGAGGACCGGGAGACGCGCGGGTTCATCTCGATGACGATCAGGCGCCCGTCGGCCGGGTTCACGGCGTACTGGATGTTGCAGCCGCCCGTGTCGACGCCGACGGCGCGGATGATGCCGATCGCGAGGTCGCGCATCTTCTGGTACTCGCGGTCGGTGAGCGTCATCGCCGGCGCGACCGTGATCGAGTCGCCGGTGTGCACCCCCATCGGGTCGAGGTTCTCGATCGAGCAGACGATCACGCTGTTGTCGGCGCGGTCGCGCATGACCTCGAGCTCGTACTCCTTCCAGCCGAGGATCGACTCCTCGAGGAGCACCTCGGTGGTCGGGCTGGCGGCGAGGCCGGCGCCGCCGATGCGGCGCAGGTCGGCCTCGTCGTAGGCCATGCCGGAGCCGGTGCCGCCCATGGTGAACGACGGGCGGACCACCATGGGGTAGCCGAGCTCGTCGGCGGCGGCGAGCAGGTCGTCCACCGAGTGGCAGATGACGCTGCGGGCGGACTCGCCGCCGAGCTGCTCGACGATCTTCTTGAACTGCTGGCGGTTCTCGCCGCGCTCGATCGCCTCGATGGAGGCGCCGATGAGCTCCACGCCGTACTTCTCGAGCACCCCGGCGCGGTCGAGCGCCATCGCGCAGTTCAGCGCGGTCTGCCCGCCGAGCGTGGCGAGCAGGGCGTCGGGGCGCTCCTTGGCGATGACCTTCTCGACGTAGTCGGGGGTGATGGGCTCGACGTAGGTGGCGTCGGCGAACTCCGGGTCGGTCATGATCGTGGCCGGGTTGGAGTTGACGAGGACGACCCGCAGGCCCTCCTGGCGCAGCACCCGGCACGCCTGGGTGCCGGAGTAGTCGAACTCCGCGGCCTGGCCGATGATGATCGGCCCCGAGCCGATGACGAGCACGCTCTGGATGTCGGTGCGCTTGGGCATCTCAGGCCTCCGTCCCTGCGCCGGTGCGGGCCCGGTCGGACATCAGGTCCCCGAACCGGTCGAAGAGGTACGCCGCGTCGTGCGGGCCGGCGGCGGCCTCCGGGTGGTACTGCACGGAGAACGACCGCAGCCGCCCGTCGCCGTCGCGCAGCTCGAGCCCCTCGACGACGTCGTCGTTGAGGCAGACGTGGCTGACCGACGCGTCACCGAACTCGGTGGCAGTGGCGCCCTCGAGGGGCGCGTCGACGGCGAAGCCGTGGTTGTGCGCGGTGACCTCGACCCTGCCGGTCGTGCGGTCCATCACCGGCTGGTTGATGCCGCGGTGGCCGTACTTGAGCTTGTAGGTGCCGAACCCCAGGGCGCGCCCGAACAGCTGGTTGCCGAAGCAGATGCCGAAGTACGGGATGCCGGCGCGCAGCGCGTCCTGCAGCAGCTCGACCTGGCGGGTGGTGGCGGCGGGGTCGCCCGGGCCGTTGGAGAAGAACAGCCCGTCGGCGCCCGTGGCCCGGACCTCGTCGAGCGTCGCGGTGGCGGGCAGCACGTGCACCTCCATCCCCCGCTCGCTCATCATCCGCGGGGTGTTGGCCTTGATGCCGAGGTCGACGGCGGCCACGGTGAAGCGCTTCTCGCCCTGCGCCGGGACGACGTACGGCTCGGCGGTGGTGACGGCCTCGCTGAGGTTCGCGCCGCTCATCGCGGCGGCGTCCCGGACGCGCTCGAGCAGGCGCTCGGGGTCGGTCTCGACCGTCGAGATGCCGACGCGCATCGCGCCGCGCTCGCGCAGGTGGCGGGTCAGCGCGCGGGTGTCGACGCCGCTGATGCCGACGACGCCCTGCTCGCGGAGGTCGTCGGCGAGCGTGCGCGCGCTGCGCCAGTTCGACGGCACGCGCGCGGGGTCCCGGACGACGTAGCCCGCGACCCAGATGCGCGAGGACTCCCGGTCCTCGTCGTTCATGCCGGTGTTGCCGACGTGCGGGGCGGTCATCACGACGACCTGGCGGTGGTAGCTGGGGTCGGTCAGGGTCTCCTGGTAACCGGACATGCCGGTGGAGAAGACCGCTTCGCCGAAGGTCTCGCCCTCAGCGCCGAAGGACTCACCGCGGAAGGTGCGACCGTCCTCCAGGACGAGCAGCGCGGGAGCGGGCAGATCGTGGGCAGGCGGTGCCACGCCGTACCTCCTTCTCCGCCTCACGGGACGGATCGTTAAAGGATGTTCGAGCGGCCCCGACCCTACCAGCGGGCGGCCCCCAGGACGCCATCGCGTCCACCGGGTGTCCCGGTCGGACCGGTCGCGCTCACCACGGCTGCAGCGCGAGCTCCGGCCCGTCCCACCGGCGGCGCAGCCACCGGTCGTGGGAGGCCAGCACGACACCGCCCGGCGACGTGGCCAGCGCCTCCTCGAGCTCGCCGGCGAGGGCGAGCGAGACGTGGTTCGTGGGCTCGTCGAGGAGCAGCAGGTCCGGCCCGGCGGCGATGGCCGCGGCGAGCCCGAGGCGGCGCCGCTGGCCGACGGAGAGGCCGCCGACGGGCGTGCGGTGGTCACGGGGGTGCAGCAGGCCCAGCTCGCGGAGCGCCGGGGCGTCCGGCAGGCCTCGGACGGCGTCGTCGTACGTCGCCGCCGCCGAGCGCGCCGGGTCCACGACGTCCGGGTCCTGGGTGAGCTCGCGGACGGTGCGCGCCGAGACCTCGACCGCGCCGGCGGTGGCCGTCAGCCGCCCCGACAGGACGCCGAGCAGCGTGGACTTCCCGGCGCCGTTCGGGCCGGTCACCAGGAGGTGCTCCCCCGCTGCCACGTCGAGCCGGTCCAGGCGGAGCCGGCCGGCCACCTCGAGATCGCGTGCCCGGACCAGCGGCCCGACGGACGCGGACGCGCCGGCCGTCAGGCGGCCGCGGAAGGTCAGTCGCGCCGGCGGCTTGGGCACCTGCTCGCGCTCGGCCGCCTCCAGCCGCCGCTGGGCGTCGCGCTTGCGCCGCGCCAAGGTCTGCTCGACCCGCGCGCCCTTGAACGCGTGGACGAACTTGTCCCCGTCGGTCGGGCCGCGGCCGTGCGCGACCGCGCCCGTCCCGATCCGGGTGGCCGCGCGGAGCCGGGCGATTCCGTCCTGCTGCTCGGCGTACGTCTCCTCCCACCGGCGGCGGGCGTCCGCCCTGGCGGCCTCGTACGCGCTCCACCCTCCGCCGAAGCGCCGGCCGCCGCTGCCGTCGGTCCCCAGCGCCCCGGCGTCGAGGTCCACGAGGTCGGTGCAGACGTCGTCCAGCAGGACGCGGTCGTGGCTGGCCAGGACGACCGCCCCGGGCAGGTCCTGCAGGAAGCCGGTGAGGACCTCGATCGCGTCGTCGTCGAGGTGGTTGGTGGGCTCGTCGAGGAGCAGGCAGGTCGGCCGGGTCGTCATGATGGTGGCCAGGGCGAGCCGCGTGCGCTGGCCGCCGGAGAGGGTGCCGACGACGCGGTCGGCGTCGAGACCGTCGAGCCCCAGGCGCGCGGCGGCCAGGGCGGCGCGACGGTCCGCGTCCCAGGCGTCGTGCGCGAGCGCCAGCTCCAGCGCCCGCCCGTACGCCGCGTCCCCGTCCTCCGTGCCGACGTGTCCGGCGAGCCGCTCGACGTCGGCGACGGCGGCGCGCAGGGGCGCCAGCGCCATCAAGAGCACGTCGGCGACGCTGGCGGTGTCGGCGAAGGGGGGCTCCTGCCCGAGCAGCACCAGGTCGTCGGGGGCGCTGACGGTGCCCGAGGTGCGGGCCCGTGCCGGCAGCCGGCCGGCCACGGCGCGCAGCAGGGTCGACTTGCCCGCACCGTTCTCGCCGACGAGGCCGATGCGGCGCCCGGGCTGGGCGAGCAGGTCGACGCCGGTCAGGACGGCCCGGTCGGGATAGCCGACCGACAGCCCGGTGACGACGAGCGGGGCGAGCGTCCCGGACGAGCGGGTGCCGGACGAACGGTTGCCGGGCGAGCGGGCGCCGGACGGGCGGGAACCGGAGGGTGTGGTGCGTGCAGCCATGGGAGGTCCTCGAAGGAGCTCGGAGGAGCTGGAGGCTCGCCGGGCATGTCGGGCGCGATGATGCGCCGCCGCGGACGCGAGTCGGGTCAGTCCTGGATCCACATGGTGCGACGAGCCTAGGACGTCCGGGCGGCGTCGCCAATCGGTTTTCCGACCGGGCGGCCCCGGCCGCGGCGTCCCGGCACGGAGCTCAGGCCACGAAGACGCAGAACACGTGCCCCTCCGGGCTGGCGTAGGCGCGCAGCGGCTCGTCGGGGTCGTCGGTGCGGTCGAGCCGCTCCTCCCCGCCCAGCGACAGGACGCGCTCGTGCACCGCGTCCAGCGCCGACCGGGAGGGCACGGTCGTGTCGAGGTGCGACACCGACGGATGGCCCGGCTCGGGCCACCGGCTCTCCGGCAGCCGCTCCACGCGCTGGAGCGCCAGGCAGCGGCGTCCGTCGGGGTGGGTCAGCACCAGCCAGTCCGCGTCGTCCGCGCCGTCCGGGATCTCGTCGCCCGGCCGGTAGGCCAGCCCCAGCAGCTCGCGCCAGAACTCGGCCTCGCGGCGTACGTCGACCGCGTCGAGCACGGTGTGCAGCAGCTGCGGGACGGCCGGCGGGAAGTCGAGGTGCTCCGCGGAGGGGTCGGCGGGCGGAGGGGAGCTCGGGTCGGCGGCCATGGCCCGACCCTACGGCCACGACCACAGCCAGCACGCGTGTGACGTGGGACACGGCGCGGCCCGCGGATCCTGCGTACTGTCGGTATGTGACTCTTCGCCGCTCCCTCTCCAGCGCCCTGATCGCCCTCTGTGCCGCCGCCGGCACGAGCGCCGTGCCGGCGCAGGCCGCCGGCTTCGCCGTCCCCGTGCAGTGCGAGGTCGGCACCGAGACGGTCCTGTCCTGGGACGACGTGGCCTACGACCTGCGCGGGACGTGCGGGGTCGTGCGCGTCACGGCCGACCGGGCGAGCGTGACGCTGCCGGCTGCCACGCGGCTGGTCGTCGAGGGGGCCGACAACACCGTCACCGCGAAGCCGGTCTACGACGTCGAGGTGACGGGGGCCGGGAACACGCTCACCGTCCCCAGCGTGCGCTCGCTGGTCCTGACCGGGCCGGGGTCGAGCGTCACGGTGGCCGGGCTCGTCGAGCGCGCCGAGCTGGCCGGCGGCTCCACCATGCTGGGCGCCGACACGATCAACGCGCTGCGGATGCGCGGCACGGACACGGTGACGGCGCGCGAGGCCGTCCGCACCCGCGTCACCGGGTCGGGCAACACCCTCCGCCTGCGACGCGCCGACCGGCTGGTGCTCACCGGCGACCGCAACGCGGTGGTCGTGGAGCGCGGCCGCACCACGCTTCGCGACCGCGGCGAGAACAACCTGCTCGACCTCCGCCCCCGCAGGCGCTGACGGCCGGCAGCGCCGGTCAGGCCAGGGCGCCGTCGCGGACGGTGACCCGGCCGCCGTAGACGGTGTGGACGACCCGCGAGGCGAGGCTGCGGCCGTGCCAGGGGTTGTTGCGCGAGAGCGACGCCGACGCGTCGCGGTCGACGGTCACCGACGCGTCCGGGTCGACCAGGACGACGTGCGCGGGCGAGCCGACCGCGAGCGGCCGGCCCTGGTCCGCCAGGCCGGCGATGCGGGCCGGCGCGACGGACATGACCCGCGCGACGTCGGCCCACGACAGCTCGGGCAGGGCGGTCCGCACGACACCCAGCGCCGTCTCGATGCCGAGCATCCCGAACGCCGCGTCGACGAACGCGTGCTCCTTGTCGTGGCGCGCGTGCGGCGCGTGGTCGGTGGCGACCGCGTCGATCGTGCCGTCGACCAGCGCCTCGCGGAGGGCGTCGACGTCCTCCTGGGGCCGCAGGGGCGGGTTGACCTTGTACGTCGGGTCGTAGCCGGTGAGCAGGTCGGTGGTCAGCAGGAGGTGGTGCGGGGTGACCTCGGCGGTGACGTCCCAGTGCCCGTCCCGCCGCGCCTGCGCCTTCGCCCAGCGCAGCACCTCGACCGACCCGGCGGTCGACACGTGGGCGACGTGGACGCGCGAGCCGGTGTGCCGTGCCAGCATCACGTCGCGTGCCACCACGACCTCCTCGGCGATGCCGGGCCAGCCGGGCAGCCCCAGCCGGCCGGACAGCTCGCCCTCGTGGCAGCAGGCAGCGGGGCCCGCGAGCGTCGGGTCCTGGGAGTGCTGGGAGACGACGCCGCCGAACGCCTTGACGTACTCCAGCGCACGTCGCATCACGCGGGCGTCGTGCACGCACCGCCCGTCGTCGGAGAAGACCGTCACCCGGGCGCGCGAGCGGTGCATCAACCCGAGCTCGGCGAGCTCCTCGCCGGCGAGGCCGCGGGTCACGGCCCCGACGGGCTGGACGTGCACCAGGCCGGCCTCGCGCCCGAGCTCCCAGACGCGGGTCGCGGCCTCGGCGGTGTCGGTGACCGGTGAGGTGTTGGCCATGGCCAGCACGGCCGTGTAGCCGCCGAGCGCCGCCGCCTGCGACCCCGTGAGGATGGTCTCGGCGTCCTCGCGGCCCGGCTCGCGCAGGTGGGTGTGCAGGTCGACGAGCCCCGGCAGGGCGACCAGGCCGTCGGCGTCGAGGGTCTCCGCACCGGCGGGCGCGGCGTCGACGAGCGTGCCCGTGTCGTCGACGTGGAGGTCGGCGGTCCCTTCACCGAGCAGCGAGGCTCCCTTGATCACCAGCGACATCAGGCGACTCCTCCTTGGAGCTCTCCGGCGAGCAGGTGGTAGAGCACGGCCATGCGGACGGCCAGGCCGCTGGAGACCTGCTCGAGCACCACCGACTGCGCGGCGTCCGCCGCGTCGGCGGCGATCTCCAGGCCGCGGTTCATCGGCCCGGGGTGGCAGATCGGCACGTCGGGCTTGAGCAGCGCGAGGCGGCCGCGCGTCAGCCCGTAGCCGACGGTGTACTCCCGGGCGCTCGGGAAGTAGGCGCCGGACATGCGCTCGCGCTGGACGCGCAGCATCATCACGGCGTCCGCGTCGGGCAGCACCGCGTCCACGTCGTACGACGTCTCGAAGCCCGCTGCAGCCGACCACGCTGCGATGCCGCTCGGCATCAGCGTCGGCGGCGCGACGACGGTGACGCGGGCGCCGAGGCGGGTCAGGCACTGCACGTTGGAGCGGAACACCCTGCTGTGGGTGAGGTCGCCGATGATCGCGACGTGGCGGCCCTCGAGCGAGCCGAGGTGCCGCTGGAGGGTGTAGGCGTCGAGCAGCGCCTGCGTCGGGTGCTCGTGGGTGCCGTCGCCGGCGTTGACCACCGAGGCGTCGACCCACTGGCTGACCTGGACCGCGGCGCCGCTCGCGGGGTGCCGGATGACGAGGCCGTCCACGCCCATCGCGCAGACCGTCAGCACGGTGTCGCGCAGGCTCTCGCCCTTGGAGGTGCTCGATCCCTTCGCGCTGACGTTGATGACGTCGGCCGAGAGCCACTTGCCGGCGATCTCGAACGACGAGCGCGTGCGGGTGGAGTCCTCGAAGAACATGTTGACGATCGTCCGGCCGCGCAGCGCCGGGAGCTTCTTGACCTCCCGGCTCTGCACGTCGTGCATGTCCGCCGCGGTCTCGAACAGCTGGAGGATCTCGTCGGTCGACAGGTCGTCGACGGAGAGCAGGTGCTTCACGAGATCGTCACCCCGTCGGTGCCGTCGACCTCGCTGAGCCGGACGCTCACCCGCTCGGCGAGGGCGCTGGGCAGGTTCTTGCCGACGTGGTCGGCACGGATCGGCAGCTCGCGGTGGCCGCGGTCGACGAGCACCGCGAGGCGGACCGCCGACGGGCGGCCGAGGTCGGCGAGCGCGTCGAGGGCGGCCCGGATGGTGCGGCCGGAGAAGAGCACGTCGTCGACGAGGACCACGACCTTGCGGTCGATCCCGCCCGGGGGCAGCGCGGTCTTGTGGGCGCGCCGGGTGGGCTGCGACCGCAGGTCGTCGCGGTACATCGTCACGTCGAGCTCGCCCACGGCCACGGGAGCGCCCTCGACCGTCGCGATCTTGTCCGCGATGCGCCGCGCGAGCGGCACGCCCCGGGTGTGGAGGCCGAGGAGCACCAGGTCGGTGGCGCCCTTGTTGCGCTCGAGCAGCTCGTGCGAGATCCGGGTCAGCGCCCGGGAGATGTCGCGACCGTCGAGGACGGTGCGGTCGGCCCGGCCCGGCTGCTGGCCGGTGGGGGCGGTGACGGCTTCTTCGGGGGCAGGCATCTGCGCGCCGGACCTCCTTCTCCGCCTCACGGGACGGCTCGTTAAAGGATGTCGATCGGCCCCGACCCTACCGGACCGGCAGACCGCTCGGCTCGCGCGGCTCAGCGCTCGAGGATGGCGACCACGCCCTGCCCGCCCGCGGCGCAGATCGAGATCAGCGCGCGTCCACCGCCCTTCTGCGCGAGCAGCTTCGCGGCGACGGGCAGGATCCGCCCGCCGGTCGCGGCGAAGGGGTGGGCGGCGGCGAGCGAGGAGCCGGTGACGTTGAGCTTGTCCCGGTCGATCGCGCCCAGCGGTGCGTCGAGGCCCAGCCGCTCCTTGCAGAACACCGGGTCCTCCCACGCCGCGAGCGTCGCGAGCACCTGCGAGGCGAAGGCCTCGTGGATCTCGTAGAAGTCGAAGTCCTGCAGGGTCAGGCCGTTGCGCTCGAGCATCCGCGGGACGGCGTACGCCGGGGCCATCAGCAGCCCCTCGTGGCCGTTGACGTAGTCGACCGCCGCGGTCTCGGCGTCGACGAGGTGCGCCAGGACCGGCAGGCCCCGCGCCTCGGCCCACTCGTCGCTGGAGAGCAGCACCGCCGACGCACCGTCGGACAGCGGGGTGCTGTTGCCGGCGGTCATCGTGGCGGCGGCTCCCTTGCCGAAGACCGGCTTGAGCGTGGCGAGCTTCTCGACCGTGGAGTCCGGGCGCATGTGGTTGTCGCGCTCGACGCCACGGAACGGCGTGACCAGGTCGTCCTGGAAGCCCTCGTCGTAGGAGCGGGCGAGGTTGTGGTGCGAGCGCGCCGCGAGCTCGTCCTGCGCCTCGCGGGTGATCCGCCACTCGACGGCGGTCAGGGCGGCGTGCTCGCCCATCGACAGCCGGGTGCGGGGCTCGCCGTTCTGCGGGACGTCGAGGCCGATGTCCCCGGGGCGGATCGAGCCGAGCGCCTTGAGGCGGCTCGCCGTGTCCTTGGCGGCGTTGACCTTCATCAGCTTGCGACGCAGCTTGTCGCTGATCGCGACCGGGGCGTCGGAGGTGGTGTCGGTGCCCCCGGCGACGCCGACGTCGATGACGCCGAGCGCGATCTTGTTGGCCACCTGGATCGCGGCCTGGAGGCCCGTCCCACAGGCCTGCTGGATGTCGGTCGCCGGAGTCTCGGGCGCGAGCCGGGAGCCGAGCACCGACTCGCGGGTCAGGTTGAAGTCGCGCGCGTGCTTGAGCACCGCTCCGGCGACGACCTCGCCGAGGCGCTCGCCGCGGAGGTCGAACCTGTCCACGAGCCCGTCGATCGCCGCTGTCAGCATCTCCTGGTTGGAGACCCCGGCGTAGACGGTGTTGGACCGTGCGAACGGGATGCGGTTGCCGCCGACGACAGCGACGGGACGAGTGGTGGGCTGCATGTTCCTATCCTTGCCGGTGGCGCGCCCCG
Source organism: Nocardioides xinjiangensis (assembly GCF_017916455.1). Taxonomy (GTDB): domain Bacteria; phylum Actinomycetota; class Actinomycetes; order Propionibacteriales; family Nocardioidaceae; genus Nocardioides; species Nocardioides xinjiangensis. Next base: position 178,452 of record NZ_JAFMSY010000002.1, read on the forward strand.
CGCCAACGGGGTGAGGTCCACGTCACGAAAAGTGGACGGTGAGTTGCACTCCGAGTTACATGTCCCGCACCCGGCGCCCGCACGTCCCGACCTCTCCCCACGACCCGACCACGACCCGACCTCGACCCGACCCCGACCCGACCTCGAACCCACGACAAGGACACCGCCACCATGAGTGACCGCTACCAGGGCTTCGCGTCCTCCCCGATCGGCCGGCTGGTCGTGAAGAACCTCGGCCTGCCGAACCCCGTCGCGCTCGAGCGCTGGGCCGGGGGCGACGCGCTCGTCGACGGCCTCGTCGTGCTCGGCGGCACCGGCCGGCTGACGGCCACCCTGCCCGCCACGCTCGACGGACTCGGCATCGCGTGTGCCACGACGCTCGAGGAGGGCGCCCGCGCGAAAGCCCTGGTCTTCGACGCGACCGGGATCACCGACACCTCCGGCCTCGTCGCGCTGCAGGAGTTCTTCACCCCGCTCCTGCGCCGGCTGGAGTCCTGCCCCCGGATCGTCGTGCTCGGCACGCCGCCGGAGCAGCGGAGCGGTTCCGAGCGCATCGCCCAGCGCGCGCTGGAGGGCTTCACGCGCAGCCTCGGCAAGGAGGTCGGCCGCGGCGGCACGGTCCAGCTCGTGTACGTCGCGCCCGCCGCCGACGGCGCCGTCGCCTCGACGCTGGGCTTCCTCCTGTCGCCGAAGTCGGCGTACGTGTCGGGCCAGGTCGTCCGCATCGGCGCCCACGGGGCGACCACGACCGACGAGGTGGCCGACTGGACCCGCCCGCTGGCCGGCAAGGTCGCGCTCGTCACCGGCGCCAGCCGCGGCATCGGCGAGGAGATCGCCCGCGTCCTGCACCGCGACGGCGCGAGCGTCGTGGGCCTCGACGTGCCCCAGGCCGCGAGCGAGCTGCAGACCCTGATGGCCGAGCTCGACGGCGACCACCTCGTGCTCGATATCACCGCCAAGGACGCGCCCCAGCGCATCGCCCACCACCTGCGCGAGCACCACGGCGGCGTGGACGTGGTCGTGCACAACGCCGGCATCACCCGCGACCGGAGGCTCGCGAACATGGCGGCGGACCGCTGGAGCAGCGTCATCGCGGTCAACCTCACCGCCCCCGAGCTCATCACCCGCGAGCTCCTCGACGCGGGCGTGGTCAACCCGGGCGGCCGGATCGTCGGCGTGGCGTCGATCGCCGGCATCGCGGGCAACGTCGGCCAGACCAACTACGCCACGTCCAAGGCGGGCGTCATCGGACTGGTGGACAGCCTGCGCGACGAGCTCACCGACGGCATCACGGTCAACGCGGTGGCACCCGGCTTCATCATCACCCAGATGACGGCGGCGGTGCCCTTCGCCACCCGCGAGGTCGGCCAGCGCCTCAACGCCCTCGCCCAGGGCGGGCTCCCGGTCGACGTGGCCGAGACCATCGCGTGGTTCGCCAGCCCCGGCTCCGGTGCCGTCAACGGCAACGTGGTGCGGGTGTGCGGCCAGATGATGCTGGGCGCCTGATGGCGACCGCGCCGGAGGTCAGGCAGCTCACGGGCGAGCCCGGTGGCCTCACCACGCTGCTCCGCGCGGCGCTGCCCGTCGTGCCGGGCGTCAACCGGCTCCCCGGCGTGCGCAAGGGGTCCGCTCGCGACTTCTCCGGACTGGCGTACGCGCGTGAGGCCGTCGTCGCCGAGCGCGGCCGGGTCGACGCGTACGCCGCGGTGTGCGGGTTCCCGCGCCGCGACGTCGTCCCGCTGACCTACCCGCACATGCTCGCCTTCCCGCTGCACATGGCGATCATGGGCGACCCCGCGTTCCCCTACCCCGCCATCGGCATGGTGCACGTCGAGAACGCGATCACCGCGCACCGCGCCATCGGCGTCGGCGAGTCCCTCGACGTCACGACCTCCGTGGGGGCACCGCGTCCCCACGCGAAGGGCGTGCTGCTCGACTTCGTCACCGCAGCGGTGGCCGGCGGCGAGACGGTGTGGGAGTCGACGTCGACGTACCTGCGCCGCGGCCGTTCCGTCGACGGCGACCCGGCGCCGGGCACCGAGGTCCTCGACCCGCCCGTCGGGGGCGTCGAGTGGCGGCTGCCCGCCGACCTCGGGCGCACGTACGCCGCGGTGTCGGGCGACGCCAACCCGATCCACCTCTACCCCGTCACCGCCAGGGCGCTCGGGTTCCGGCGCCAGATCGCGCACGGCATGTGGACCAAGGCCCGGTCGATCGCCGCGATCGAGAACCGGCTGCCGGCGGCCGTGACCGCGGAGGTGGCCTTCCGCAAGCCGGTGTTCCTGCCCGGCACGGTGGCCTACGCGGCCCGGCGCGACGACGCGGGGTGGACGTTCGCGGTGACGAGCCCACGGGACGGCGCGCCGCACCTGCTCGGTCGCACGCGCCCCGCTTGAGGATCCGCCTGAGGCTCCGCCCGAGGCGGGGCCGGACGCTCCGCCTCGGGCCGCGGGGGCGCCGAGCGGCTCAGCCGCGGGGCGTGCCGAACCGCACGGTCCTGAGCGGGCGCCTGGCCGACGTCGGCGCCCGTCCCACCCCCTGGGTGAAGGTCGCCGTCGCGGGCGACCACACACCGAGGTCGGTGACGCCGTCGCCGTTCCAGTCGCCCGTCACGGGGAGGTCGCCTGCCGCGCCGAACTGCACGACCTCCAGCACGGACAGCCCGGCGGCGTCCAGGCTGCGCAGCGTGAAGGTGGCGGTGGCCTGGTCGTACACGCCGAGGTCGGTCGTGCCGTTGCCGTCCCAGTCGCCGGTGACCGGCAGGTCGTCGGCGTCGCCGAGCCACACCTGGACGGCCGAGCCGTCGGGCATCCGCTGGTGGAACGTCCCCTCGGCCGCGCGCCGGACGCCGATCTCGGTGCTGCCGTCGCCGTTCCAGTCACCGCTGACCGGGATGTCGGAGGGCACGCCCCACCTCATCTTGACGATGCCGCTCGGCGTCTTGAGCTTGAACTTGCTCTTGCGCGGCGTCCGCACGCCCACGTCGAGCCGCCCGTCGCCGTTCCAGTCGCCGAGCAGCGGCTCGTCGTACGCCTTGCCGAACCTGACGGTGACGGGTGCGGCACCGGCGACGTGGACGATGAACGAGGACTTGCGGGCCCGACGGAACACCGCGATCTCCGAGGCACGGTCGCCGGCGAAGTTGCCCGCCAGCGGGACGTCCACGCAGTTGCGGGAGGTCTGGGCGCCGCTGCGGAACTGGCTGCCGTTGAACCACGCGGGCACCACGCTGCGGCCGCTCTTCTCCTCGAAGTGCAGGTGCGATCCGGAGGAGTTGCCGCTGTCACCGAGCGTGCCGATCATCGCGCCCTGGTCGACACGCTGGCCGACGGCGACGACCACGCTGGCCAGGTGGGCGTAGAGCGTGCTCTCGCCGTTGCCGTGGTCGATGACGACCCAGCGCCCGTAGCCGCCGCGCGGCGTGGCGTACGCCGCCGTCACCACGCCTGCAGCGGCGGACACGACCGGTGCGCCGAGGTCGGGGTTGCGGTTCCAGTCGACCGCGTTGACGCTCGGGCTGTGCCCCGGCCGGGTCGAGCCCGTCCAGGTCTCCCCGCACGGGAAGGGCATCTGGAACGCCGTCACGGGCGCCGCCCGGCGCGCACCGGTCGCCGGGGCGGCGGGAGCGAGCAGCGCGAGGGCGGCCGCGGCGGCCACCAGCGTCCTCGCGCGCGGGGTCGTACGGGCAGTCGTACGGGCATTCGTACGGGGGGCAGGACCCATCGGTGAGCGTCCTCGTCACAGGTGTCGAGCGGAGGGCGCTCGGGGCCGGCTGGACGTCACGCACCACACGGGTGAGCGGCAGTCACGGCAGCCCCAATCGCCACACGAGCGATCACAGGTTACGGCCGCGCGACACGCCGGTCATCCAAATGCGACGAATTACAACGATGTAATGCTATGTGCGGGGCTCACGGACCCGGATCAGGCCCTCCTGCGCGACGGTCGCGACCAGGTCGCCGGACCGCGAGAAGACGCGGGCGAGCGCGAGTCCGCGAGCGCCACCGGCGAACGGGGAGAACTGGTCGTAGAGCCACCAGTCGTCGGCACGGAACGGACGGTGGAACCAGATCGTGTGGTCCAGCGACGCCGGCTGCAGGCGCGGCGAGGCGATGGTCATGCCGTGCGGGACCAGCGCGGCGCCGAGCAGCGTGAGGTCGCTGGCGTAGGTGAACGCCGCCTGCTGGACGGTCGGGTCGTCGGCGAGCGTCCCGTCGACCCTGATCCAGAGCCGGGCGCGGGCCGTGTGCTCGGTGTCGTCGTCGATGCCCTGGCCGGTGATGCCGACGTGGCGCACGTCGAGGGCGGCCCACTCCCGCTCCCAGTCCTGGGCGGTCTCGGGGCCCTGGGCGCGGGCGAGCTCGATCAGCGGCAGTCCGTGCTCGGGCGCGGGCACCTCGGGCATCCGGTCCTGGTGCTCCAGCCCCGGCTCGGGGACCTGAAAGTTCGCGGTCATGTAGTAGATCGGTCGGCCGTGCTGGCGCGCCGAGACGCGGCGAGTGATGAAGGACCGGCCGTCGCGGATGCGCTCCACGTCGTAGACGATCGGCACGGTGGTGTCGCCGGGCCGCAGGAAGTACGAGTGCAGCGAGTGCAGGACGAAGTCGCCGTCCACGCTGCGGGTGGCTGCGACCACGGCCTGCGCGGCGACCTGTCCGCCGAAGACCCGCTGACGCGTCGTGCGCGCCTGCGAGCCGCGGAAGAGGTCGACCTCGAGCGGCTCGAGGTCGAGCAGGCCGGCCAGCTCGGCAGCACTCCCCGCCATCAGCGCTCCTCCCAGCCCGGGTCGGTGTCGTTGTCCTTCGAGGGGTCCCTCGACTGGTCGTCGAGGTCGGCGAGGAAGGCCTCGAAGGCGCTGCCGATCTCGTCGCCGGTCGGCAGCGGACCGTCGCCGGCCAGGAGCGAGGAGCCGCTGGCCTCGGCCTCGCGGAAGGAGTCGTACTGCTGCTCCAGCCCGCGGACGACCTCGCCGACCTCGTCGTGCGTGGAGAGGTAGCGGTCGACCTCGGTCTCGGTGATCTCGGCCGCCTCGCGCAGCTCCCCGAGGTCGACGGTGAGCCGCCCCCCGATCTCGAGGTGCTCCAGCAGCACCAGGGCCGCCTGCGGGTACTCCATCTGCGCCAGGTAGTGCGGGATGTGCGCGACGAAGCCGAGCGCGTCGAGGCCCCACTCCCCCAGCCGGACCTCCAGGAGCGCCTGGGCGCTGGCGGGGACGCGCAGCTCGCCCTGCCAGGGGCTCTTGCCCGGCACCAGGTCCGGGCGGTTGGCGTGGGGGGTGATCGCGATCGGACGCGTGTGCGGCACGGCCATCGGCACCGCCCCCAGGCTCACCGTCCGGGAGACCCCGAAGTGGTCGACGACCTCGCGCACCGCACGCGCGAAGGCCTCCCAGCGGATGTCCGGCTCCGGGCCGGCGAGCAGCAGGAACGGCGTACCACCCGTGTCGCGCAGGGCGCGGACCACCAGTCGCGGCGCCTCGTAGTCGGCGTAGTGGTCGCGCACGAACGAGAGCGGGGGCCGGCGCGCGCGGTAGTCGTGCAGCGAGTCCACGTCGAAGGTGGCCACGACCTTGCCCCCGTCGGAGAGCCCCGCGAGGTGGGTCGCCGCGAGCTCCGCGGACTTGCCGGCGTCGAGGAACCCGGTGAGCACGACGACCAGGGTCAGGTCGCCGGCGTCGGCGAGCACCTCGGCGTCGTCCACGATGTGCACGAGTCGGTCGGCCATGCGCCCCACCCTAGTGACCCGCGCGGAGTGACCTGACACACACCCGTCTTCGTGGGCAGCCGTTGTTACCCGAAGGTAACGTGAGCGCACCCGTCCCCTCCGACCCTGGGAGCAGCCCGTGTCCCGTCCTCAGCGTGAGGTCGTCTTCGTCGACGGCGTGCGCACCCCGTTCGGCAAGGCCAAGGGCCAGTACGCCGAGACGCGCGCCGACGACCTCGTCATCAAGTGCATCCGCGAGCTGATGCGCCGCAACCCCTCCCTGCCGCCCGAGCGCGTCGACGAGGTCGCGGTCGCCGCCACCACCCAGATCGGCGACCAGGGCCTGACCATCGGGCGCACCGCCGCGCTGCTCTCCGGCCTGCCGCAGAGCGTCCCGGGCTACTCGATCGACCGCATGTGCGCCGGCGCGATGACCGCCGTCACCACCACCGCCTCCGGCATCGCCTTCGGTGCCTACGACGTGGCGATCGCCGGCGGCGTCGAGCACATGGGCCGCCACCCGATGGGCGAGGGCGTCGACCCCAACCCGCGCATCCTGTCCGAGCGGATCGTCGACCCCGACGCCCTCGTGATGGGCAAGACCGCGGAGAACCTGCACGACCGCTACCCCACCATCACGCGCGAGCGCGTGGACGCGTACGCCGTGCGCAGCCAGCAGAAGACGAAGGCCGCCTACGACGCGGGCCGGATCCAGCCCGACCTCGTCCCGGTCGCCACCCGCTCGGCCGACGCCGGCTGGGGCCTGGCCACCGTCGACGAGCCGATGCGTCCGGAGACCACGCTGGAGTCGCTCGCGGGTCTCAAGACCCCCTTCCGCTCCTCCGGCAACGTCACGGCGGGCAACGCCGCCGGCCTCAACGACGGTGCCACCGCCGCGCTGCTGGCCGACGAGGCGACCGCACGCGAGCTGGGCCTGCCCGTGAAGATGCGCCTGGTGACCTACGCCTTCGTCGGCGTCGCGCCCGAGGTGATGGGCGCCGGCCCCATCCCCGCGACCCAGAAGGCGCTCGACCTCGCCGGCCTGACCATCGACGACATCGACGCGTTCGAGGTCAACGAGGCGTTCGCCGTCCAGGTGCTGGCCTTCCTCGAGCACTTCGGCATCGCCGACGACGACGCCCGCGTGAACCCCTACGGCGGCGCGATCGCCGTGGGCCACCCGCTCGCCTCGTCCGGCGTCCGCCTGATGACCCAGCTGGCGCGCCAGTTCGAGGAGCGCCCCGAGGCCCGCTACGGGCTCACCACCATGTGCATCGGCATCGGGATGGGCGGCACCGTGATCTGGGAGAACCCGCACTGGACCGGCGCCGGCTCGGACGAGGGAGAGATCAAGTGAGCACCGACATCTTCGAGCGCGCCCGCGCGATCGTCTCCGACGCCGAGCGCGTGACGCAGGCGCACCTGCGCACGGTCGCGCTGCCCGGCGCGACCTTCGGGCTGATCACCCTCGACAACGGCGAGGACCACACCAAGCCCAACACGTTCGGCCCCGCCTCGCTGCTCGCGCTCGACACGGCGATCGACGCGGCTCTCGCCGACGACGCGATCGACGCGATCGCGGTGACCGGCAAGCCGTTCATCCTGGCGGCCGGTGCGGACCTGACCGCCATCCAGGGCGGCGGCCCCGACGCCGTACGGACCGTCGCCGAGCTCGGTCACGCGGTCTTCCGCAAGCTGCAGGACGGCGGCAAGCCGTCGTTCGGCCTGATCAACGGGCTCGCGCTCGGCGGCGGTCTGGAAGTGGCCCTGCACTGCACCTACCGCACGGTCATGGACTCCGCTCCCGCGCTCGGCCTGCCGGAGGTCATGCTCGGGCTCGTCCCGGGCTGGGGCGGCGCGTGGCTGGTGCCCAACCTCGTCGGCGCCGACACAGCGGTCACGCTGATCCTGGAGAACCCGCTCAACCAGGGCCGGACGCTCACCGGCACGGCGGCACACGAGCTCGGCCTCGCCGACGCGGTGTTCAGCGGGGCCGACTTCCTCGAGCAGTCGCTGCTGTGGGCTGCGTCGGTGGTCCGTGGCGAGGTCGTCGTCGAACGTCCCGAGGTGGACCGCGGCGAGGCGTGGGACGCGGCGATCGAGCGGGCACGGGCGATCGTCGCCGCGAAGACCGGCGGCGGCTCCCCGGCGGCGGCGAAAGCCGTCGAGCTCATCGCGGCGGCCCGCGACATCGATCGCGACGCCGGCTTCGCGGCCGAGGACGACGCGCTCGAGGCGCTGTCGCAGACCCCCGAGCTGCTCGCCTCGCTCTACGCGTTCGACCTCGTGCAGAAGCGGGCGAAGCGCCCCGCCGGCGCCCCCGACCGGTCCCTCGCCCGGCCGGTCACCAAGGTCGGCATCGTGGGTGCCGGCCTCATGGCCAGCCAGCTGGCGCTGCTCCTCGTACGTCGCCTCGAGGTGCCGGTCGTGCTCACCGACCTCGACCAGCAGCGCGCCGACAAGGGCGTCGCCTACGTGCACGCCGAGATCGACAAGCTCCTCGCGAAGGGCCGGATCAACCAGGACAAGGCCAATCGCCACAAGGCGCTGGTGTCGGGCGAGACCGACAAGCAGGTCGCCTTCGGCGACGCGGACTTCGTGATCGAGGCCGTGTTCGAGGAGATGGCGGTCAAGAAGAGCGTCTTCGCCGACGTCGAGAAGGTCGTCTCCGCCGAGTGCGTGCTTGCGACGAACACCTCGTCGCTGTCGATCACCGAGATGGCCGCCGACCTCGAGCACCCCGAGCGGGTCGTGGGCTTCCACTTCTTCAACCCCGTCGCGGTCATGCCGCTGCTGGAGATCGTCAAGGGCGAGGCCACCGACGACGCGACGCTCGCCACGGCGTTCGCCACCGGCAAGGCGCTGAAGAAGACGACCATCCTCGTCAAGGACAGCCCGTCGTTCATCGTGAACCGGCTCCTGGGCCGGTTCATGAGCGAGGTCGGCCGGATCGTCGACGAGGGCACGCCGGTCGAGGTCGCCGACGGCGCCTTCGCCGGCATCGCCCCCATGCCGCCGTTCGTGCTGCTGTCGCTCGTCGGCCCGGCCATCGCACTGCACAACAACGAGACGCTGGCCGCGGCCTTCCCCGACCGCTTCCACGTCTCCCCCGCGCTCGAGCGGATCGTGGCGGCGCGCAAGACGGCGTACTACGGCCCCGACGGCCGGCTCGACCCCGAGGTCGAGGCGCTGCTCGAGAAGCCGGGCTCGCCGGTGGTCCTCACCGCCGACGAGGTCCGCGAGAGGACTCTCGCCGGCCTGGCCGAGGAGGCCCGGCTGATGCTCGACGAGGGCGTCGTCGCGGCCCCGCAGGACATCGACCTGGCGATGATCACCGGCGCGGGCTTCTCGTTCTGGAACGGCGGGCTGACGTTCATGCTCGACGTCACCGGCATCGCGGAGAAGGCGACTGGGCGCCGCTTCCACTGAGGCTCGCCCGCGGGCGGTGCGTGAGGCAGGTTCCCGAGCCGCAGAACCTGCACCACGCACCGCCCCACACCCGCACGCCCCGGCAGCGGTGCGTGAGGCAGGTTTCCGAGCCGCAGAACCTGCACCACGCACCGCCCGACGTCCGCACGCCCGCGCAGCGGTGCGTGAGACACGTTTCCGAGCCGCAAAACCTGCACCACGCACCGCCCCACACCCGCACGCCGGCGCAGCGGTGCGTGAGACACGTTTCCGAGCCGCAAAACCTGCACCACGCACCGCCCCACACCCGCACGCCCCGGCAGCGGTGCGTGAGACATCTTCCCGAGCCCTAGAACCTGCACCACGCACCGCCCCAGCGGGGGCCGCAGCCGGGGGCCGCAGCCGGGGGCCGCGGCGCGGCCCGCGTCGGCCGTACGACGATCAGGCGCCGGGGTCCGCGGGCACGTCGACGGGCCGGGTGCCGGCGAGCTCACCGCGACCGAGGCGGCTGTGCGAGCGGCCGTAGAGGACGTACACGGCCAGGCCGATCGCCATCCAGACCAGGAACCGCACCCAGGTCTCGCCGGTCAGGTTGAGCATCAGGTAGAAGCACAGGAGCACCGAGAGCGTCGCGACGACGGACACCGCCGGGGTGCGGAACGCGCGGGGCAGCTCGGGACGGGTGCGCCGCAGCACGACGACGCCGATCGAGACGAGGACGAAGGCGAACAGCGTCCCGATCGAGACGAGGTGGCCGAGCGTCTCGAAGTCGACGAAGCCGGACAGCAGGGCGACGCCGATGCCGGTGATGGCGGTGATGCGGTAGGGCGTGCCGAAGGTCGGGTGGACCTTGGCCAGCGACGTGGGCAGCAGCCCGTCGCGGGCCATCGCGAAGGCGACCCGGGTCTGGCCCATCATCAGGATGAGGACGACCACGGTGAGACCGATGGTGGCGCCCACCGCGATGACGTTGCCGATCCACTCGACGCCGACCGCGTCGAAGGCGGTCGCCAGGGGCGCGGCGTCGGCGGGGTCGATGTCGGTGTAGTTCTGCATGCCGGTCACCACGAAGCAGACGGCGACGTAGAGCACGGTCACGATCGCGAGCGACCCCAGGACGCCGATCGGGACGTCGCGCTGCGGGTTGCGGGTCTCCTCGGCGGTGGTCGCGACGACGTCGAAGCCGATGAAGGCGAAGAACACGATGGCGGCACCGGCGATCACGCCGGCGATCCCGAAGACGGCGGGCTCGAGGCCGAAGATCGAGGTGACGAGGGGCAGGGACCAAAAGCTGCCCTCGGCGTCGCCGGTGGGCTGGCTCGGCGGGACGAACGGCGTGTAGTTGGCCGCCTTGACGTAGCCGATGCCCATCACGATGACCAGCGCCACGACGCCCAGCTTGATGGCGACGACGACCTGGTTGACCCGGCTCGAGAGCTTGATGCCGCCGATCAGGACGGCCGCGACGAGCAGCGAGATGAGCACGGCCGGCAGGTTCACGATGCCGTCGCTGGCCGAGGCGAGCGACGCCGGCACCTCGAGCGGCGTGCCCTCCAGCACGTTCTGGAGGTAGCCGGAGAACCCGGCCGCGAGCGCCGAGGCGCCGACGGTGAACTCCAGCACCAGGTCCCAGCCGATGATCCACGCGATCAGCTCGCCGAAGGTGGCGTAGGAGAACGTGTACGCGCTGCCGGCGACCGGCACGGTGGAGGCGAACTCGGCGTAGCAGAGGGCGGCGAGGGCGCAGGCGAGGCCGGCGATGAGGAACGACACCGCGATCGCGGGACCGGCGTTGGTCGCCGCCACCTGGCCGGTGTAGACGAAGATGCCGGCGCCGATGATCACGCCGACGCCGAAGATGGTCAGGTCCAGCGCACCCAGGTTCTTCCTCAGGCGGTGCTCGGGGGCCTCGGTCTCGGCGATCGACTGCTCGACGGACTTGGTGCGGAAGACGCTCATCCCTGCAACCTAGGGCGCGGGCGTCCCCACCGTCGAGTCGGGTCGGTCCGGGCGCGGTCAGGCGGTGTGGTCGACCTGGACCAGCGTCGGGCCGCCGTCGAGGGCGGTGACGTCCTCCACGACGGCGCGGGCGATGGTCTGGGCGTCGAGGCCGATGCGGGCCAGGATGGCGTCGCGCTTGGCATGGTCGAGGAACTCCTGCGGGATGCCGTGCAGGCGGAAGGGCGTACGCACGTCGGCGTCGTTGAGCGCCTGCAGGAGCGCCGCCCCGCAGCCGCCGACGCGGCCGTTGTCCTCGACGCTCACCACGAGGCGGTGCTCGCGCGCGAGGTCGATCACGGCGGGGTCGACGGGCTTGACCCAGCGCGGGTCGACCACCGTGACGCCGATGCCCTGGTCGACCAGGCGGGACGCCACCTCGACGGCTGTGGTCGCCATCGAGCCGACCGCGACGATGAGCACGTCGCGCTCGCCCTCGCGGACCAGCACGTCGGCGCCGCCGACGCGGTCGACGGCCGGGACGTCGGCGGGCGGTGGGCCCTTCGGGAACCGCACGACCGTCGGGGCGTCGTCGACCTGCACGGCCTCCTCGAGCAGCTCGTGGAGGCGAGTCACGTCGCGCGGGGCCGCGAGCCGGAGGCCGGGCACGACCTGCAGGATCGACATGTCCCACATGCCGTTGTGGCTCGCGCCGTCGTCACCGGTGACACCCGAGCGGTCGAGGACGAAGGTGACGCCGCACCGGTGCAGGGCCACGTCCATCAGCACCTGGTCGAAGGCGCGGTTGAGGAAGGTGGCGTAGACCGCGAAGACAGGGTGCAGGCCGCCCATCGCGAGGCCCGCAGCGGAGGTGACGGCGTGCTGCTCGGCGATGCCGACGTCGAAGGTGCGCTCGGGGAACCTCTGGGCGAACACGTCGAGCCCGACCGGGTGCATCATCGCGGCGGTGATCGCGACGACGTCCTCGCGGCGACTGCCGAGGTCGACGATCGCCTCGGAGAAGTGGTCGGTCCAGATCTTGCCCTTCGGCTTCTCCGCACCGGTCTGGACGTCGAAGGGGCCGGGTGCGTGGAACTGGTCGGCCTCGTGCCGAAGCGCCGGGTCGTAGCCCTGGCCCTTGCGGGTGATGGCGTGGACGATCACGGGACCGTTGAAGCGCTTGGCGTTGGCGAGGGCCTGCTCCATGGCGGCGCGGTCGTGGCCGTCGACGGGTCCGACGTACTTCAGGCCGAGGTCCTCGAAGAGCCCCTGCGGTGCGAGCGCGTCCTTCATGCCCTTCTTGACCGCGTGCAGCGCGTCGTAGGCCGCGTGCCCGATGCCCGGGACGGCGTTGAGGCGCTTCTTGACCAGGTCGAGGACCTGCTCGTAGCGCGGGTTCGTGCGCAGCGAGGTGAGCGCCGTGGCCAGCCCGCCGATCGTCGGGGTGTAGGACCGCTCGTTGTCGTTGACCACGATGACCAGGCGGCTGCTCCTGGCGATGGCGATGTTGTTGAGCGCCTCCCACGCCATGCCGCCGGTCAGGGCGCCGTCGCCGATGACTGCGACGACGTGGCGGTCCTCGCCGCGGATGGCGTACGCCTTGGCGAGCCCGTCGGCGTACGACAGCGAGGTGGACGCGTGGGAGTTCTCGACGATGTCGTGCTCGGACTCGGCCCGGCTCGGGTAGCCGCTGACGCCGCCCTCCTTGCGCAGGGTCGCGAAGTCGGCGTGGCGCCCGGTGACGAGCTTGTGGACGTAGGACTGGTGCCCGGTGTCGAAGACCACGCGGTCGCGCGGGGAGTCGAAGACGCGGTGGATGGCCAGGGTCAGCTCCACGACGCCCAGGTTGGGGCCGAGGTGCCCGGAGTTGGTCGCGACCGTGCGGATCATGACGTCGCGGATCTCGGCGGCCAGCTCGTCCAGCTGCTCCGACGAGAGCGCCCGGAGGTCGCCCGGGGTCGCGATCGAGTCGAGGAGTGACATGTCGGCCGAGTCTATTTCATGCCAGGTCGTGGACGGCCACCGCCGGCTCGTGGAGGCTGCCCATCCAGACCCTCCCGTCGTGCTCGCGGACTCCCGTGACCATGTGGTAGCCCGGCCCCTGCTCCGGCGGGGCGAGGTCGAGGTCGTGGACCAGCCGGCCGTCGTCGGCGTACGCCTGCACGCGGATCGTCCGCGCCGGCCTGGGCTGCCACGACTCGGGGATCCGGGTGATCGCCCGGCGCAGGGCCATCGGGGCCCGCCCGAGCCGCTCCACCAGGCCGTTGACGGGACTCGCGACGCTCACCCAGATGAGGCCGTCGCTGCCGCGACTGATGTTGTCGGGGTAGCCCGGGAGGTCGGTGACGAGGTGGTCGCGCTCCCCCGCCCGCGGACCGGTGAGCCAGAGGCGCACGACGGTGCGGCCGCGGCACTCGGCCACGCACACGTAGGACTCGTCCGCGGACAGCGCGACGCCGTTCGCGAAGGCGAGCCCGTCGAGCGCCACCGTGACGGTGCCGACGGGGTCGCGGCGCAGGAGCCGGCCGGTGCGGGTGTTCCGGACGAAGTCGGCCCTCCACTCCTCGACGCCGTGGTGGAGGGAGGAGTCGCTGAACCAGATCGTGTCGTCGGCAGCGACCGCGGCGTTGTTGCAGAAGCGCATCGCGCGCCCCTCGACCCGGTCGACCAGCACCTCCACCGAGCCCGAGGTGCGCGAGACCCGCAGCAGCCCGCGGTGCGCGTCGCACACCAGGAGGTGCCCGCTCCCGAGGAGCTCGAGGCCGAGCGGCCGGCCGCCGGTGTCGGCCACACGACGGGTGCTGCCGGTGGACGGGTCGAGGGCCCAGATCGCCCCGTCCTCGGTGCCGGTGTGGACGAGGCCGTCGGGAGTGACGAGGACGTCCTCGGCCCCCATGGCCGGGACGGGGTGGACGGTGAGCGTCGGCGCGGAGGTCATGGCGCCATGCTGGCGTAGAGGTGGTTGTCGAGGCGGGCGGGTACGACGACGCAGCGGTGAACCGCCCGACCGTGGCCCGCCCTCACATCCGCACCCGGTAGCGACGTCCCCGCAGCGCCTCCTCGACGAGGCCGACCTCGCGGCGTACGCCGAGCAGGCGGGCGTCCTCGAGCTGGAAGGTCTGCACCGCGGCCCGGACGACGGCCTCGTCGGCGACGTCCTTCAGGTCGCCGCGGATCTCGCTGAGCCCCCGACGCGTGGCGAGCTGCTGGGCCTCGACGTGCAGGACGGCGAACCGCGCCAGCACGACGACGTGCCGGCGCAGGCCCGTGAACCGGCGGTAGTCGGGCGGGCACAGGTCGAGCAGCCAGCTGGCCGCCGTGGCCTCCCAGTCCGGTGCGTCGGGCGGACGGACCTGCCTCGGCCAGCCCGGCGGCGCCACCCCCCGGTGCCCCTCGGGCGGGGTCGGCCGCTGGCGCGGCTGCGGCGGTGGGAACACCGGCTCAGGATATCGAACACGTGTTCGATCCCGCCATCAGCCACCGAGGAAGGACCAGCGCACCTCTCGCTCGGCGTTGTCGATGTTGAGGTCGACCAGGCAGATGCTCTGCCAGGTGCCGAGCGCGAGCCGACCGTCGAGCACCGGCACCGTGGCGTGCGGAGGCACGATCGCCGGCATCACGTGCGACCGCCCGTGGCCCCGGGACCCGTGCCGGTGCCGCCACCGGTCGTCGGCCGGCAGCAGGTCTGCGAGCGCCGACAGCAGGTCGTCGTCGGAGCCGGACCCCGTCTCGATGATCGCGATGCCGGCCGTCGCGTGGGGGACGAAGACGTGGAGCAGGCCGTCACCCCGGCCGGCGGCCACCTCGGCGGCGTCGTCGGTCAGGTCGAGCACGACCTCCTCGCCGCCGGTGCGGTAGGAGCGGGTCTCGCTGTGCACCTCAGCCCTCCCGCAGCGCCTGCTCGATGCGCTCCACCTTCGCGGTGAGCTGGCCCTCGTAGCCCGGGCGGATGTCGGCCTTGAGCACCAGGCCCACGCGCGGCGACACCGCCGCGACGACGTCGACGGCCTGCTTCACGACCGCCATCACCTCGTCCCACTCCCCCTCGATGTTGGTGAACATCGCGTTGGTCTCGTGCGGGAGGCCCGACTCGCGCACGACCCGGACGGCCGCCGCGACGGCCTCGGTGACGGACCCGCTCGGGTCGCTGGACATGGGCGAGAGGGAGAAGGCGACGATCATGCCGACCACGCTAGCGGTGCGGCGCTCCCCCGCGCGCCGGCCCTTCCCGCTCGCGCTCCACGCGCAGCCGGTCAGGCGTTGGTGCCCTGCCCGGGCAGCTCCCCCTGGGGGTCCGGCGTGCCGCCGCGGCAGCTCACGCCGAGCTCGGGGGCGGTGTGCCCGTCGCCGTACTCCTCGAGGAACAACCCGAGGCGAGCGTCGTCCGCCCCGTCGAGCCGCAGCTGGGCGTCCCAGACCGTGACGACCACCGGCGAGGGCAGTCCGTCGCGGGGCGACATGATGCCGTTGTCGGGCAGCTGCTCGGCGAGCCGCTGCAGGTCGTCGGCCGGGAGGTCCGGGTCGTGGGTGATCCAGACCGAGCCGTGCTCGAGGTCGTGGACGGCGTTCTCGTCGCGGACGGGCTCGTCGTAGACGCCGCAGGCCAGCCACACCGGGTGGTGCGCGCCGCCCGCCGGTGGGTCCTGCGGGTAGGTGACGTCCCCGGTCGTGTGTGCGCGGTCGGTCACCTCCCACGTCTGGACCAGGCGCAGGTCGAGGGCGCGCCGGGCCTGCTCGTCACCGCGCAGGGCCCGGTCGACGAGCGGGGCCACGAGCGCCGCGCCCATCACGAGGGCGGCGGCCACGCCGGCGAGGAGGAGCGGCAGCCGACGGGGGCGCGCCTCGTCCACGGCGGCGGTCGCTCCCGCCGGCGGCGACTCGTCCTCGGGCAGCACCGGGTGCGCCATGTCAGGCCAGCGCCGCGCGCACGACGTCGGCGCGCGCCTCGAGCTCGTCCTGCGGGATGTCGGGGAGCATGTCCGCCCAGACCGGCAGGTTGGACCCCCGCAGCTCGAGGACGCCGAGGGGCCGCGCGAGGACGTTGACCGAGAGGTGGCCACCGCCGTTCTCCCACTTGCTCACCTGGACGTGGCCCACGCCCGGCAGGGCGCGCAGCGCGCGGTAGGTGCGGGCCACCAGCCGTCCGAGCTCGGCGTCGGCGTCGTCGTCGAGGTCGTCGAGCCGCTCGTGCGCGCGGGCGACGACGTTGGCCACGAACATCAGGCTGGTGCCGCCGGGGCGGATCACGGCGAGGCGCGAGCCGGTGTGCAGGACGAGGTCGTCACGAGCCAGCGCCCGGCAGGTGCCGCACTGGTCGGCCGGGCGCGAGCGGTCCGGCTCGGGGACGACCCGCTCGCCCAGCGGCTTCGGCGTCAGCCCGTCGCGCTCGAAGGGGAAGACCTCCCAGCCGGCCATGTCGCCGAGCGACGGGCGGCCGGCCGCGTCCAGCTGCTGCTGGACGCGGCCGCGCCACACCTCTGCGGGGTCGCTCACCCGCGCAGGAGGCTGCGCAGGACGTACTGCATGATCCCGCCGTTGCGGTAGTAGTTCGCCTCACCGGGGGTGTCGATGCGGACGGTGGCCTCGAACTCGCTGGCCTCGCCGTGGGCCTGGTCGGTGCCCGGGGCGGGCTCGACCTTGACCGTCACCGTCTTCGGCGTGGTGCCGTCGTTGAGCTCGGTGATGCCGCTGATCGAGATGACCTCGGCGCCGGTGAGGCCGAGGTCGTCGGCCGTCTTGCCCTCGGGGAACTGCAGCGGGATGACGCCCATGCCGATGAGGTTGGAGCGGTGGATGCGCTCGTACGACTCGGCGATGACGGCCTTCACCCCGAGCAGGGCCGTGCCCTTGGCCGCCCAGTCGCGCGAGGAGCCGGAGCCGTACTCCTTGCCCGCCAGCACGACCAGCGGGGTGCCGGCCTCCTGGTAGTTCTGGCTCGCCTCGAAGACGCTGGTGACCTCGCCGTCGCGGGTGAAGTCCTTGGTCACGCCGCCCTCGGTGCCCGGCGCGATCTGGTTGCGCAGGCGGATGTTGGCGAACGTGCCGCGGATCATGACCTCGTGGTTGCCGCGGCGCGAGCCGTAGGAGTTGAAGTCCCGCTGCTCGACGCCGTGCTCGGCGAGGTACCGGCCGGCCGGGCTGTCCTTCTTGATGGCACCGGCCGGGCTGATGTGGTCGGTGGTGACGGAGTCGCCGAGCTTGAGCAGGACCCGCGCACCGACGATGTCGGTGACCGGCTCGGGCTCGTCGGGCATCCCGTCGAAGTAGGGGGGCTTGCGGACGTAGGTCGACTCCGCGTCCCACTCGAACGTGTCGCCGGTCGGGGTGGGCAGCGACTGCCAGCGCTCGTCGCCCTTGAAGACGTCGTCGTAGGAGGAGCCGAACATGTCGGCGGTGATCGCCTCGGCGATGGTCGCCTCGACCTCCTGCGGGCTGGGCCAGATGTCGCGCAGGAAGACGTCGTTGCCCTCGGAGTCCTGGCCGAGCGGGTCCTCGAACAGGTCGACGTCCATCGAGCCGGCCAGCGCGTAGGCCACCACCAGCGGCGGCGACGCGAGGTAGTTCATCTTCACGTCGGGGTTGATCCGGCCCTCGAAGTTGCGGTTGCCCGAGAGCACCGACACCACGGCGAGGTCGGCCTCGTTGACCGCCGCCGAGACCTCGGGGATGAGCGGGCCCGAGTTGCCGATGCAGGTCGTGCAGCCGTAGCCGACGAGGTTGAACCCGAGCTTGTCGAGGTACGGCGTGAGGCCGGCGCGGTCGTAGTAGTCGGAGACCACCTTGGAGCCGGGGGCGAGCGACGTCTTGACCCACGGCTTGCGGGACAGGCCCCTCTCGACGGCGTTCTTGGCCAGCAGGGCCGCACCGATCATCACCGAGGGGTTGGAGGTGTTGGTGCAGGAGGTGATCGCGGCGATCACGACCGCGCCGTGGTCGATGTCGACCTCCTGGCCGTCGAGCGAGACCGTCGTCGGCTTGCGGGGCCGGTCGTCGGCCGCAGCGACGGCGTGGTCCTGCCAGTGGTCGGGCGAGCCGTTGCCGTTGCCGCCTCCGCCGCTGCCGTTGGAGGCGGGCGAGTCGCTGGAGGGGAAGGACTCCGCCGAGGCCTCGTCGACCTTCGACGCGACGCCCGCGGGCTGCTCCTGCTGGGGCACACCGGGCTTGCGGTCCTCCCCGCCGGTCAGGTCGTCGCTGACGTAGTCGGCCAGCGCGGTGCGGAAGGCCGCCTTGGCGGTCGAGACCTCGACGCGGTCCTGCGGGCGCTTCGGGCCGGCGAGCGACGGGACGACGGTCGAGACGTCGAGCTCGAGCTGCTCGCTGTAGCGCGGCTCGGCGCTCGGGTCGTGCCAGAGGCCCTGCTCCTTGGCGTACGCCTCGACGAGCGCGAGCTGCTCGTCGGTGCGGCCGGTCATGCGCAGGTAGTCGATCGTCTGGTCGTCGATGGGGAAGACGGCGATGGTGGAGCCGAACTCCGGGCTCATGTTGCCGATGGTGGCGCGGTTGGCCAGCGGCAGGGCCGAGACGCCCTCGCCGTAGAACTCGACGAACTTGCCGACCACGCCGTGCTCGCGGAGCATCTCGGTGATGGTGAGCACGAGGTCGGTGGCCGTCGAGCCCTCGGGCAGCTCGCCGGAGAGCTTGAAGCCGACCACGCGCGGGATGAGCATCGAGACCGGCTGGCCGAGCATCGCGGCCTCGGCCTCGATGCCGCCGACGCCCCAGCCGACCACGCCGATGCCGTTGACCATCGTGGTGTGGGAGTCGGTGCCGACGCAGGTGTCGGGGTAGGCGACCCCGTCGCGGACCATGACCACGCGGGCGAGGTGCTCGATGTTGACCTGGTGGACGATGCCGGTGCCCGGCGGGACCACCTTGAAGTCGTCGAAGGCGCCCTGGCCCCAGCGCAGGAACTGGTAGCGCTCGCGGTTGCGCTCGTACTCGATCTCGACGTTGCGCTCGAAGGCGTCCGCGGAGCCGAACACGTCGGCGATCACGGAGTGGTCGATGACCATCTCGGCGGGCGCGAGCGGGTTGATCTTCGTCGGGTCGCCCCCCAGGTCGGCCATGGCCTCGCGCATCGTCGCGAGGTCGACCACGCACGGCACGCCGGTGAAGTCCTGCATGATCACGCGTGCCGGCGTGAATTGGATCTCCTGGTCGGGCTGCGCGCTGGCGTCCCAGCCGGCGATGGCCTTGATGTGGTCGGCGGTGATGTCGGCGCCGTCCTCGGTGCGGAGCAGGTTCTCCAGGAGCACCTTCAGCGAGAAGGGCAGGCTCTCGACGTCGAGGCCCTCGCCCTTGACCGCGTCGAGCCGGTAGATCTCGTAGGACTGTCCGTCCACGTCCAGGGTGCCCTTGGCACCGAAGCTGTCCTGACTGGCCATCAGCCACATCTCCTCGGGAGTTCGCGGGTTCACGTCCATCTTGCCGCCGGAGGCAGAACGACGGGAAGGCAGGTGACCCTTAGTTCGAAGCGTCGCAGTATCTTGACGTCAAGATATCACACCGAGCCGCGGCGACGGGCGGTAGCGTCGCGGCCGTGCCGAGCCTCCTCCACCTCAACGGGCCGTCGGGCGTCGGCAAGTCCACCCTGGCCCGCGCGCACGCCGCGGCGCACCCCGGCACGCTCCTGTGCGACATCGACGAGCTGCGCTCGTGGGTGTCGGGCTGGGAGGACGACTTCGTGGGCACCGGCGAGGCCGTGCGCAGCTCGGCCCTCGCGCTGCTCACCGCCTACCTGCGGACCGGGCGCGACGTGGTGCTCCCCCAGCTCATCGTGACGCCCGCGCAGGTCGAGCGGTTCGAGGCGGCCGCCGCCGAGGCCGGAGCGGCGTACGTCGGCGTGGTGCTCGACGTCGCCCCGGACGTGCTGCTCGACCGGCTCCGCTCACGTGCCGTCACGCCGGTCACCGCGGTCGTCTCGCGCATCATCGAGCAGCGCGGCGGCGACGAGCTGGTGCTGGCCGGCAGGCGGCAGCTCCTCGGCCTCGCCGACGAGCGCGGCTGGCCGGTCGTCGACGCCGCCGACCGCGCCCGGGCGCTCGCGGAGCTCTGGGGCCTCGTGCGTGCCGCGGCCCGACCGCCCCGCCAGGTCACGTGATCCCGGCCGTCCGGTCCAGGTGCTGGAGCAGGTCGTGGGCCGCGAGCTCGACGTCCTTGTGCCGCCACTCCGAGGCTCGGTAGACGCAGGCGATCAGGCCGCTGCGGTGCACTCGACGGAGGTCGCCGTAGACGAAGGCGTGGCGCGCCTTCGTCTGCTCCTTCGCGTCCTCCGTGAGCCCGAGGAACCAGCGGCCGTAGCCCTGCCACCCGTGCCGCTCGAGGTAGGCGTTCTCGGACTCTGCGCCCGGCTGCACCGCGCCCCAGTCGCTGTCCAGGACGTACTGCCGGGCGTCGATGAGCCGGCGGGCGTGCGCGACGGCCTCCGGGTTGACGGCGTAGCGAGCCATGCCGTCACCCTCGCGGACTACCTGGTGCGTGACAACAGCGCCACGCACTCGACGTGGTGCGTCATGGGGAAGAGGTCGAAGGCCCGCACGGCGGTCAGCTCGTAGCCGTGCTCGGCGAAGATGGCCACGTCGCGGCCGAGCGCGGCGGGGTCGCAGGCGACGTACGCGACGGCCCGGGGGCGGCGGTCGACGACCTGCTCCACCACGACCCGCTTGGCGCCCTCACGGGGCGGGTCGAGCACCACGAGGTCGAACGGCTCGTCGAGGGCCGAGCGCAGCACCCGGTCCGTGGGGCCGCACTCCACCGCCGCCGGCCGCAGCGGCGACAGGTTCGCGCGGGCGTGCCGGCAGGCGGTGCGATCGGCCTCGACCGCCACCACCCGGGCCCCGGTGGCCTCCCCGACGAAGCGGGCGAACAGTCCCACGCCGGCGTAGAGGTCGAGCGACCGCTCGCCGGGCTGTGGGTCGAGGAGGTCGAGCACCGCCTCCACCAGCACGCGCGGCGCCTCGGGGTGGATCTGCCAGAAGCCGTCCGCCGCGACGGAGAAGGGGTGCGTGCTGCCGGCCGCGGTGACCTCGCGCACCACCGTGTCCTCCGAGGCGCGCGGCACGCCCGCCTCGACCACCGGGTCCGGCAGCCGGGAGGGCGGGCGGGCACCCTCCGCCGCGATGGGGCAGTCGGCCAGCGGCACGAGGTCGTGGGAGCGGTGGGCGCGCATCGCCGGACGACCGTCGGGCATGGCGGCGTACCGCTGGCGGGTGCGCCAGCGCAGGCCGTCGTCGTCCCGGCCGGGGACCGGGACGGCCTCGACGCGCAGGCCCGACACGAGCGGGGAGTCGGCGTCGAGCCCGCCCAGGCGCACCAGCTGCTCGCGGACGACCGCGGTCTTGAGCTCCCGCTGCGCCGGCACGGCCACGTGCTGGAGGTCGCAGCCGCCGCAGAGGCCCGGCCCCGCGACGGGGCACGGCGCGACCACGCGGTCCGGGGACGGGGTCAGGACCTCCACGGCGTCCCCGCGCCAGAAGCGGTCGCCGTCGGTGCCCTCGGTGACCTCGACGACCACCCGCTCGCCCGGCAGCGTGTGACGCACGAACACCACCCGTCGCTCCGGCTCGGGCAGTCGGGCGACGCAGTGCCCGCCGTGGGCCACCGGACCGACCTCGACCTCGAAGCGCTCCCCCACCCGCGAGCGACCGCGGGCGCGACGGGGCCGGTTGGCACGGCTCACGCGCCGTCGCCCCTCTCGGAGCCGCCCCGGGAGTCGACCCGCCCGCGCCGCAGGTCGCCGGCGTGCACGCGGACGTCGTCGCGCAGCTCGCGCTCCTGCGCCGCCTGCGAGGACCGCAGCTGGTAGGGCACGGAGATGACCATCACGCCCGGGGTGAACAGCAGCCGGCCCTTGAGCCGCAGCGCCGTCTGGTTGTGGAGCAGCTGCTCCCACCAGTGGCCGACCACGTACTCGGGGATGTAGACCGCGACGACGCCGCGCGGGCTGGCCCGTCGGATCTCCTGGGTGTACTCCACGATCGGGCGGACGACCTCCCGGTAGGGCGAGTGCAGCACCTTGAGCGGGATGTCGAGGTGCCGCTCGTCCCACTCCTCGAGCAGGCGGCTGGTGGCCTTGGGGTCGATGCTGACGTAGATCGCCTCCAGCACGTTGGGCCGGGTGGCGCGGGCGAAGGCGAGCGCGCGCAGGGTCGGCTTGTGCAGCCTGGCGGCCAGCACGATCGCGTGCACGCGGGTCGGCATCACCTTGTCCTGCTCGTCGGCGGCCAGCTCGAGCTCGACGCGCGCGTAGTGGCGGCCGATCGCCTGCATGACGAGGAAGAAGAAGCCCATCGCCAGGATCGTGATCCAGGCGCCGGCGAGGAACTTGGTGATGAGCACGATGACCAGCACGACCGCGGTCATGCCCAGTCCGAAGGTGTTGATGGCCCGCGACCGCATCATCCGGCGGCGCGCCGCCGGGTCGCGCTCGGTCCGCAGGTGCCGCGTCCAGTGGCGGATCATGCCGAGCTGGCTGAGGTTGAACGAGACGAACACCCCGACGATGTAGAGCTGGATCAGCTTGGTCGTCTCGGCGTCGAAGACCCAGATCAGCAGGATCGACATCGCCGCCAGGAACACGATGCCGTTGCTGTAGGCCAGCCGGTCGCCGCGCGAGCCGAGCGAGCGCGGCGCGAGACCGTCCTGCGCGAGGATCGAGCCCAGCACGGGGAAGCCGTTGAAGGCGGTGTTGGCGGCGAGCACCAGGATCACGCCGGTCACCGTCACGACGAAGTAGAAGCCCGGCGAGAAGTGGTCGAAGACGCCCGCCGCGATCTGCGCGATCACCGGGTGCTGCTCGTAGCCGTCGGGCAGCGCGCCGCCCGCGGCGGTGCGGAGCCGATCGAGCTCGTGGGGGTCGACGTAGCGGATCGCCATCTGCTTGGCGAGCACGATGACGCTCATCATCATCGTGATGGCGATCAGGCCCAGGAGGAGCAGCGTGGTGGCCGCGTTGCGGCTCTTCGGCCTGCGGAAGGCCGGCACCCCGTTGCTGATCGCCTCGACGCCGGTCAGCGCCGCGCATCCGGACGAGAAGGCGCGGGCGAGCAGGAACATGAGGCCGACCTGCGTCAGCGGCTCCTCCCAGCCCGGCTGGGGCATGATCTCGAGGTGCGCGCTCTCCGCCTCGGGCAGGTCCCCGGCGAGCAGGCGCAGCAGGCCGTAGGCGCACATGCCGAGGATCGCGACCATGAAGAGGTAGGTCGGCACCGCGAAGAAGGCGCCGGACTCACGCACGCCGCGGAGGTTCATCGCGGTCAGCAGCGCGACGGCCACGACGCCGACGGTGGCCTCGTGCCCGATCAGCGGCGGGATCGCGCCGGCGGCGTACTGCGCGGCCGAGGAGATCGACACCGCGACGGTGAGGACGTAGTCGACGAGCAGCGCGCTGGCCACCGTGACGCCGGCGTTGCGGCCCAGGTTCACCGTGGCCACCTCGTAGTCACCGCCGCCCGACGGGTACGCGTGCACGGTCTGCCGGTAGCTGGCCACGACGGTGAGCATCACGACGGCGACGGCGAGGCCGATCTTCCACGACCAGACGTACGTCGACGCGCCGGCGACCGCCAGCATGATGAAGACCTCGTCGGGTGCGTAGGCCACCGAGGAGAGGGCGTCGCTGGCGAACACCGGCAGGGCGATGCGCTTGGGCAGCAGGGTCTCCCCGAGCTGGCTGCTCCGGAGCTTGCGGCCCAGCAGGATGCGCTTGGACACGTCGCCGACACTCACGGGCGGCAAGCCTAGACCCGGAGCGGTCGCCGTCCCCGCTGGGATACGGTTCCGGAGTGCACGTCGTGATCATGGGTTGTGGCCGCGTCGGATCGACGCTCGCCCGCAGCCTCGAGGACCGCAACCACACCGTGTCGATCATCGACAGCGAGCCCGACTCGTTCCGGCGGCTCGGTCCGGAGTTCAACGGCGACAAGATCACCGGGTACGGCTTCGACCAGCAGGTGCTGGAGAAGGCGGGCATCCGCCGCGCCGACGCCTTCGCGGCCGTGTCCAGCGGCGACAACTCCAACATCATCGCCGCGCGCGTGGCCCGCGAGACCTTCGGTCTCCAGCAGGTCGTCGCCCGCATCTACGACCCCGGCCGGGCCGAGGTCTACCAGCGCCTCGGCATCACCACCGTCGCGACCGTGAAGTGGACCGCCGACCAGGTGCTGCGGCGGATCCTGCCGGCCGGCGCCGAGCCGGACTTCCGCGACCCGTCCGGCACGATCCGCGTCGACCACGTGCCGATCCCGGAGGCCTGGATCGGCAACCGGACCGTCGAGTTCCAGATGCAGTCCCGCAGCCGGATCGCGTGGATCGACCGCCTCGGCGAGGGCATGCTCCCCACCCGGGAGACCGTGCTGCAGGAGGGCGACATGCTGCACCTCGTGATCCGCGAGGAGAACGCCGCCCACGCCTACGCCGTGCTCGAGTCCGGCCCCGACGACGACTGAACGCCCCGACGCCCCGACACCCGACAGCCCAGACCTCAGCCCAGACCTCAGCCCAGACCTCAGCCAGGAGCACTGCACACATGCGCGTCGCCATCGCCGGAGCCGGAGCCGTGGGTCGATCGATCGCCCGGGAGCTGATCGAGAACGGCCACCGGGTGCTGCTCATCGACAAGAGCCCGTCCGCGATCCGGCCCGAGCGCGTCCCCGACGCCGAGTGGCTGCTCGCCGACTCCTGCGAGCTGTCCTCGCTGGCGGAGGCGCAGCTCGGCACGTGCGACGTGGTCATCGCGGCCACCGGTGACGACAAGGTCAACCTGGTGACCTCGCTGCTGGCGAAGACCGAGTTCGGCGTGCCCCGCACGGTCGGCCGGGTGAACCACCCCAACAACGAGTGGCTCTTCACCGAGGCGTGGGGCGTCGACGTGAACGTCTCCACCCCGCGTATCATGTCCGCGCTCGTGGAGGAGGCCGTGTCCATCGGCGACCTCGTCCGGCTCTTCACGTTCCGCCAGGGCAACGCCAACCTCGTGGAGCTCACGCTCTCGGCCGACTCGCCCTACGTCGGTACGCCGGCCGGGCTGGTGCCGTTCCCGGAGAACTGCGCCCTGGTCACGATCCTGCGCGACGGGCAGGTCTACACCCCCGAGGCCGAGCAGCCCCTCGAGTCCGGTGACGAGCTGCTCTTCGTGGTCCCGGCCGAGGTCGAGGCCGAGCTCGAGCACCTGCTCTCCCCCGGCCACCACCCGGGCTGACCCCGCGGACGCCGGCGGGCGGGGCCGCGGCCTGCGTCAGGCGGGCTTCGCGTCGGGACCGACCGGCGTGCGGCGGGTCAGCAGCCAGACCATCGCGCCCAGCGCCGCCAGCTGCAGCGGCCAGCCCAGCACGATCTTCAGCACGCCGAGGACGGCGACCGCCGCGTCCGGGTCCATCGAGCCCGAGCTGCCCGCCAGCCACACCGGCGCCTGGGCTGCGACCCTGAGGACGCACGGCGCGACCAGCAGCCAGGTCAGCCGGCTGCACAGCCGGACGACCTGCTTGTCGCGGTGCCAGGCGGTGGCGTCGCCGGTGATGCTGCCCACCATGAAGCCGACCAGCGGCCAGCCGACGAGGCAGGAGAACGCGAGCACGACGGCGTACCCGCCGTTGTAGAGGATCCCCGGGAGGAAGTAGGCCAGCGCCTGCTCCTGCTCCGAGCCGCCGGACGCCGCCGAGCGGTGCACGAAGAACCACCCGATGCCGATGCCGAAGAGGGCGTTGACGACGAACTGCACCGTCGACCGCTGCACCAGCCGCACCACGAGCAGCACCAGCGCGGCGCCGATGCTGACTCGCAGGGCGAGGTCGAGCTCGCGCATCGTCAGCCAGGTGAGGGTGAACAGGATCGTCGGCACCGCGGCCTCCGCCATGCCGCGGCGGCCCCCCAGCGCCTTGGAGAGCTGCTGGCGCACCGCCGCCTCGACGGTCTCGTGGGCGGTCTGGGCGGTCACGGGCGCAGCTCGTAGCGCGGGTTGAACATGATCGGCACGCCGCCCTGCCGGCCGATGCAGCCGGACACCGTGACGGAGCGGCCCGGGTCGACCCCCGAGATGCGTCGACGTCCGAGCCACACGACGGTGATGACCCCCGACCCGTCGTCGAGCTCGGCCTCCAGCGCCGGCACGCCGCCGCGGGGACGGAGGGTCACGGTGCGCAGGACGCCGTTGACGGTCACCGGCTCGCGCTCGGGGGCGTCGGCGATGGCCACCGCCTCGTCGGAGGCGTGCGTCTGCCTCAGGTCGCGCTGGTGCGCCTCGGAGGTGTCGGCCCACCGCGCGAGCGCCTGCCGCAGCCGGCTCTTCTCGGCCACGGGGGTCACCGGACCCGGCGGGCGTCGTCCGGGAGCCGGACGGGCAGCGGCTCGCCGACGGGCATGGCCTCGGCGCCCCGGCGCACGACCACCTGGGCGAGGGCGTCCTCCCAGTCCGCGGTCGCGTCGGGCTCGATCGCGGGCCGGCCGAGGAAGGACGCGCGCAGCATCCAGCGCTCGCCGTTGATGCCGATGATCCGCGAGGGCTGCGTGGCGGTGGTGCCGTCGGGACGGCGGACCGGCATCTGGCACACGAGCTCGGTGCCCCAGCGGCCCTCGCGCTCGGTGGCGTTCCCCCCGCGGCGCACCATGTCCTGCGCGATCTGGGGTCGGACCTCGGACCAGAGGTCGCCGTTGCGCGGGGCGGCGAACGCCTGGAACTCGCACGCGCCGTCGCTGCCGGCCAGCATGACCGCGCGGACCTGTCCGCTCTTCTCGTCGACCTGGAGCCGGAGCTCACGCCCAGCGAGGGCGGGGACGAGCAGGGAGCCCAGGTCGGCCCGGTCGACCCCGTCGCCCTCGACCTGCGAGGCGTCGAACGGACCCGAGCCCCGCGCTCCCCCGCCAGCCGTCCCT
Source organism: Nocardioides xinjiangensis (assembly GCF_017916455.1). Taxonomy (GTDB): domain Bacteria; phylum Actinomycetota; class Actinomycetes; order Propionibacteriales; family Nocardioidaceae; genus Nocardioides; species Nocardioides xinjiangensis. The sequence goes on from NZ_JAFMSY010000002.1 coordinate 205,368, forward strand.
GAGGACGCGTCGGCGGCGCCGGCGGTCGTCTCGGCGGTCGCCCCGGACGTCGTCTCGGTGGTCGTCTCCGCGGTCGTCTCCGCGGCGGGCCCGGTCGCCTCCTTGCGGCGGAACTTCACGTCAGGACTCCTTCGATCAGGGCTCGTTCGGCTGCAGTCACCGGCTCACGGACGCGAACCGGTACCCGTAGAACCGTAGCCCCCGGCGCCCCGGACGGACTCCGGCAGCACCCCCACCTCGACGAAGCGGGCCCGCTCGAAGCGCTGGACCACGAGCTGGGCGATCCGGTCCCCGCGGGAGAGCGCCACCGCCTCGACCGGGTCGTGGTTGATCAGCAGCACCTTGATCTCGCCCCGGTAGCCGGCGTCGACCGTGCCCGGCGTGTTCACGATGGACAGGCCGTGGCGGGCGGCGAGGCCCGAGCGCGGGTGCACCAGCGCGACGTACCCGTCGGGGAGCGCGACCGACAGCCCGGTCGGCACGAGCGCCCGCTCGCCCGGGGCGAGGACCACGTCGACCGTCGTGTGGAGGTCCGCGCCGGCGTCGCCGGGGTGCGCGTAGGACGGCAGCGGCAGGCCGGGGTCGAGCCGCACCACGGCGATCTCGAGGTCGGCCGCGGGAGGGGTCGGGTCGTGGTCGGGCACGAGGAGGGAATCTATAGGCTCTGCGCCGTGGACTACGCCGAACGCCTCACCGTCCCGTTGCGCTGGTGGGCGCAGGGCACGATGCTCGTGGCATCCCTGTGGCTGGCGGTCCTCGTGGCGGTCCCGGAGTCCCAGGTCGTCGTCTGGGCGGTGACGGCGGCCGCGTTCGCGGCCCTGGTCACGTTCCTCGTCGGCTATGGCAACGTGCGGGTCGCCGTCGAGGGCGACACGTTCCACGCCGGCCGGGCCCACGTCCCGCTGCGGCACGTCGGGGAGGTGACCGCCCTCGACGCCGAGGCGGTACGCCGCCTCGCGGGCGTCGACGCGGACGCCCGGGCCCACCTCGTGCTGCGCCCCTACCTCAAGCGGGGCGTCCGCGTGGACATCGTCGACCCCACCGACCCGACGCCGTACTGGCTCGTCAGCTGCCGGCGCCCGGACGCCCTCGTCTCAGCCCTAGAGGCGACCCGAGCGCGCTGACGCGCTGGGTAGGGTTGCGGCCATGGCAGAGGACAGCTCGAAGGTCTGGACCATCTTCTCGCTGGCGAGCGCCCTCGGCGCCGCCTCGATCGCCCGCAAGGGGATCGACAAGGCCTGGAAGATGAGCACCGGCAAGAATCCCCCGGAGAACCCCGCCGACCCCGACGTCTCCGTCGGGGAGGCGGTGGCGTGGGCCGCCGTGACCGGCGCCCTGGTGGCGCTGGCGCGGATGTTCGCCCAGCGCCGGGCGGCGGGCTACTACACCCGCTCGACCGGTCACCGCCCGCCCGGCCTCCGCGCCGGCGACAAGGCCTAGCAGCCACACGCACGAGGCCCCGGCCCGTCCCGCGAGGGGACGGCCGGGGCCTCGTTGCTCGTGGTGGTGCGTCGTGCTCCGTCGTCTGCTGCCGGCGGCTCAGATGCAGTCGCGGCAGATGAGCTTCCTCTCGTCGGCGAGCTGCGAGCGGTGGTGCACCAGGAAGCAGCTCATGCAGGTGAACTCGTCGTCCTGGCGCGGCATCACCTCGACGGCGAGCTCCTCGTGCGAGAGGTCGGCGCCCGGCAGCTCGAAGGACTCGGCAGCCTCCGTCTCGTCCTCGTCGACCTTGCCGGAGTTCTTGTCGTGGCGCCGCGCCTTCAGCTCCTCGATGCTCTCCTCGCTCTGGTCCTCCTCGGACTTGCGCGGTGCGTCGTAGTCGGTGGCCATCAGTTCCCTCTCCCCATGCAGTGGCTCGTGCCCGCCGGGTCGCGGCTCGGGCTGAGACCAGTTGTGCGCGTCGTCGGCGCCAAAGTGTGCACCATGGACCGGTTCCGTGGTGAGCCGGTCCGCGACGTGTCGCCTGAACAGTGGGCGACAGCGCGCTATTCCCGCCCGTTCAGGCGAGGAACCCGGCCGCTGCGAGCGCCTCCACGAAGTCGTCCCAGCCGTCGGCCGGGGCTCCGACCACCACGTTGCGGACGGGGTGGGACCCGAGCGTGAAGGTGCCGTCGAGCAGCGCGAACCGGCCGCCGGCCTCCTCGAGGACCAGTCCGCCGGCGGACCAGTCCCACGGCTGCGGACCGGCCTCGACGTAGCCGTCGCCGCCGCCCTCCGCCACGTGGCACAGGTCGAGCGAGCAGGAGCCCATCCGGCGGATGTCACGTACCTCGGGCAGCAGCCTGGCGACGCAGCCGGCCTGGTGCTCGCGCACCTCCCGCCGGTAGCCGAAGCCGGTGAGGACCAGGCGCTCGGCCAACGGCGGCGAGGGGCGCACGCGGATGGGCCGACCGTCCCGGGTCGCGCCGTGCCCGCGAGCGGCGGCGTACTCGACCCCGGCCGGGATCGTGACCACCGCACCCGCCACGACGCGGCCGTCGACCTCGGCGGCGACGGAGACGGCGCAGTCGGGGAGGCCGTAGAGGTAGTTCACCGTGCCGTCGATGGGGTCCACGACCCACCGCACGCCGGACGTGCCGGGTCGGTCGTCGCCCTCCTCGCCGAGGATGGCGTCGTCGGGCCGGGCGGCGGTGATGCGCTGGCGGATGAGGGACTCGACCGCGCGGTCGGCCTCGGTGACCACGTCGACGGCGCTGGTCTTGGTGTCAGCGACCCCGATGCCCCCGACCCGCATCTCGCGTGCGAGCGCGGCACCGTCGTGCGCCAGCGTGCGCGCCAGGTCGCGCAGGTCCGCCGCGGCGGCGATCACGAGTCGAGCCCGCACAGGGCCGGGCGCGGCCCACGCGGGTTGGGGCAGCAGCCGGCGCCGCACAGGTCCGGACCCGCGGGCATCGACCCGACGGCCGCCCGCTCGGCCTCCTCGCCCCGCTCGGCCGCGGACCGCTCGAGGAGCAGGTCGCGCACCATCGCCACGAATCGCGGGTCGACGCCGGGGGTCGCCGCACGCACCGCCTGCACGCCCAGGCGCTCGGCGGTGGCCAGCGCCTCGGTGTCGAGGTCGTAGATGACCTCCATGTGGTCGGAGACGAAGCCGATGGGCACCAGCACGACCTGGGTGACCCCGTCGCGGGCCAGCTCCTCGAGGTGGTCGTTGACGTCGGGCTCGAGCCACGGCGTCGACGGCGCGCCCGAGCGGGAGCAGTAGACGAGGTCGTGCCGGCGGTCCTGACCGGTCGCCGCCCGGACGCGGGCGGCGACCTCGTCGGCGGCGCTGAGGTGCTGCGGCACGTACGCCGGGCGCGGCTGCCCGCGGCCGTCCTCCGAGCCGCTGGTCTCGGCCATCGCGGTCGGGATCGAGTGCGTGACGAACACGAGGCGGGCCGCGTCGCCGCCGGCGGGCAGCTGCGCCAGCGCCGCCAGGCAGGCGTCGACCACTGGCTCGATGAAGCCGGGGTGGTTGTAGTACTGCCGGAGCTTGTCGAGCCGGGGCGCGCCCGGCACCTCCTGAACCGCGTCCCAGAGGTTCTCGCGGTACTGACGGCACGAGGACCACGAGGAGTAGGCCGACGTGGCGAGAACCGCGGCGCGGCTGATGCCGTCTGCGGTCATCCGGCGCAGCGTGTCGGCGAGGTAGGGGTCCCAGTTGCGGTTGCCGAAGTAGACCGGCAGGTCGATGCCCTGCTCGGCGAGGTCCTGCTCGAGGGCGGCGATGAGGGCGCGGTTCTGGTCGTTGATGGGGCTCTTGCCCCCGAAGAGGAAGTAGTGCTGGCCCACCTCCTCGAGCCGCTCGCGCGGGATGCCGCGGCCTCGGGTCACGTTCTCGAGGAACGGCACCACGTCCTCCGGCTTCTCCGGTCCCCCGAAGGAGAGCACGAGGAGCGCGTCGTACGGCTTCACGTCGGGGTGACCCGCAGGATTCATGCTGCCAGCGTAGAGCGGCCTACCATCGCGCTGATGCTCGACTCCTACCGCCGGGTGCTGGCCCGCCCGGGCGCCCTCGCCTTCAGCAGTGCCGCACTCGTCGCCCGGCTGCCGATCTCCATGGTCGGGCTCGGGATCGTGCTCCTCGTCGAGGCGCGCACCGGCTCCTACGGGCTGGCCGGCACCGTGTCGGCGGTGTTCGTCCTCGCGGAGGCGGCGTTCGCCGTGCTGCACGGACGATGGGTCGACCACTACGGCCAGGCGCGCGTGCTGCCGCTCGCGATCTCCGTCTTCGGCGCCGGCCTGGCTCTGATGATGATGGCGGTCGAGCAGGACTGGTCGGGGCCGTGGACCTACGTCTTCGCGGCCGTCGCGGGCGCCGCCCTCCCCCAGGTCGGCGCGAGCGTGCGCACCCGCTGGTCGCACCTGCTCGACGACGGGAGCGAGAAGCAGACCGCGTTCGCGCTCGAGGCGGTGCTCGACGAGGTCGTCTTCGTGGTCGGGCCGGTGCTCGTCACGCTGCTGGCCACGAGCTGGCACCCGGTCGCCGGACTCACCGCGGCCCTCGTCACGGGGGTCGTGGGCACGTTCGCCTTCGCAGCACAGCGCCGCACCGAGCCGCCGGCCGGCCGGGCCGCGCCGTCGGGGGCGCGGGCCCCGATGCCGTGGCGGCTGGTCCTGCCGCTCGCGCTGGTCTGCCTCACCCTGGGCGCCCTGTTCGGCGCGGCCGAGGTCACGACCGTGGCCTTCGCCGAGGAGCGGGGCGAGCGCTGGGTCGCCGGATGGCTGCTCGCCGCGTGGTCCCTCGGCAGCCTCGTGGCGGGACTCGTCACCGGCGCCGTCGCCTGGCACAGCGGTCCGGACGCGCGCCTGCGGTGGGGCTCGGCGGCGATGGCGCTGGCCATGGCGCCGCTGATGTTCGTCTCCTCCATCCCGCTCATGGCCGTCGTGCTGCTCGTCGGGGGCCTGGCGATCGCGCCGACGATGATCGGCGCGATGACGATGGTCGAGCAGGGCGTCCACCCGAGCCGGCTCACCGAGGGGATGGCGATCCTGCACACCGGGATCGTCGCCGGGGTCGCGCCCGGTGCGAGCATCGCCGGCTTCGTGGTCGACCACAGCGGCGCGTCCGCCGCCTACGCCGTGGCGCTCGGCGGCGGGATCCTCGGCGCCCTCGGCGCCCAGGTCGCCCGCCAGCCCGCGCCTCGCGCCGACCGCGACCCCGCGCCGGTGCGCTGACCCCCACCGGGCGATGCCCTAGCGTGCGGGCATGACCGCACGCGCGCACGACCACGTCTGGCGCAACTGGTCCGGACTGGAGCAGGCGGTGCCTCGTCAGGTGGAGACCCCCGCGTCGGTCGCCGCCGTCGTCGACGCCGTACGCCGGGCCCGCGAGGACGGCACGACGGTGAAGATGGCCGGCACCGGGCACAGCTTCACCGCCATCGCGGCCCCCGAGCACACGCTCCTGCGCCCGGACGCGCTCAGCGGCGTCCTCGCCGTCGACCGGGAGGCGATGACGGTGACGGCGCGCGCCGGCACGCCGCTGAAGGACCTCAACCTCGCCCTCGAGCGGCTGGGCCTGTCGTTGCACAACATGGGCGACATCGCCGAGCAGACCCTCGCCGGCGCCACGTCGACCGGCACGCACGGCACCGGCGGGACCGCCGCCGGGCTGGCGGCCCAGCTCGCCGGCCTCGAGCTGGTCACGGGCACCGGCGAGGTGCTGCGCGCCTCCGCGACCGAGCACCCCGACGTCTTCGACGTCGCCCGGGTGGGGCTCGGGGCGCTCGGGATCCTCACCAGCCTGACCTTCCACGTCGAGCCGCTCTTCGTCGTCGAGGCCCACGAGCAGCCGATGACCTGGGAGCGCGCCCTCGGCTCCTACGACGAGATGGTGGCCGCGGCCCACCACGTCGACATGTACTGGTTCCCCCACACCGACCGCCTCCTGGTCAAGCAGAACGTCCGCACCGACCTCGAGCCCGGCGAGCAGCGGCCGCCGTCCCGGCTGGCGTCGTGGTGGGAGGACGAGCTGGTGTCGAACAGCGTCTTCGGCGGACTGTGCCGCGCCGGCTCGCGCGTGCCTGCGCTGGTCCCCCGCATCAACCGGCTCGCCGGCCGTGCCCTCTCCGAGCGCCGCTACAGCGATCTCGCCCACCGCGTCTTCGTGACGCCCCGACGGGTGCGGTTCCGGGAGATGGAGTACGCCGTCCCGCGGGAGGTCGGCCTCGACGTGCTCCGCGAGTGCCGCCGCGTCATCGATGCCAGCGACTGGCGGATCGCGTTCCCCGTCGAGGTCCGCACGGCTCGCGCCGACGACGTGCCGCTGTCGACCGCGCACGGGCGCGACAGCCTGTACCTCGCCTTCCACGTCCCGGCCGGCACCGACCACCGGCCCTTCTTCGGGGGCCTGGAGCCGCTGCTGCGCGAGGCGGGCGGACGACCCCACTGGGGCAAGGTCCACACGCGCACGGCAGCGGACCTGGCGCCGGCGTACGAGCGCTTCGGCGACGTCCTCGCCATGCGCGAGCGGCTCGACCCGGACCGGGTGTTCGCCAACGCCCACCTCCGGCGCGTGCTCGGCGACTGAACGGCGCCGCCGGCGCACCGGGGACGCCGCGGCTCAGACGTTGGCCGGGCCCCTCGGCAGCGGCGCGCGCCAGCCGCGCACGAGCGCCAGCAGGCGCCACCCGAGACAGGTCGCGAAGCCCGCGGCCGCGACGACCAGCAGGGGCAGGCCGAGGCGGTCCAGCACCACCACCACCCCCGCCCCGGCCAGTGCCGGCGTGGCGTAGAGGACGCCCTCGAAGATCACCGGGACGCTGCCCGCCAGGACGTCGCGGATCATCCCGCCGCCGATCCCGGTGACCATGCCGAGCAGCGCCGCCGGCAGGGGCTCCAGGCCGAAGTCCAGCGCCTTGAGGGCGCCCGTCACGCAGAACAGGGCCAGGCCGAACGCGTCGAGCACCGTGATCGTGCGCTCCATCCGGCCGACCGTCGGGTGGAAGACGAACGTGAGCAGGCCGGCCGCGACCGGGACCAGCAGGTAGCGCCAGTCGGCGAGCGCGGCGGGCGGCGTGGCACCGATGAGGACGTCGCGGATGAAGCCGCCGCCGAGCCCGGTGACCCCGCCGAGCACCAGGGCGGCGAAGAGGTCGAGGTTGCGGCGGACGGCCACCAGGGCGCCGGCGACCGCGAAGACGAAGATGCCGGTCAGGTCGAGCACGACCAGCGTCGCGGCGAAGTGCGTGTCGGGCACCCGGGAAGCCTAGGGCGCGCCGCGGGCGCAACGGCGCCGGGGCACCGCGCTGGCGTAGGCTCGACGCAACGGATGCAGCCGTGCACCGACCGCCCCTCACCGCCCGCTACCCGACCGCCACCCGACCGCCACCCGTCACCGCCGCAGGCAGGAGTCCGCCGTCCATGGCCAAGCTGACGTTCACCGGACGCAGCGGGGACGGCAAGCGCCTGCTGCTGGTGGACGAGTCGGGCCAGCAGCACTCCCTGGCGATCGACGCACGGCTCCGCCGCGCCCTGGCGGGCGCACCCGACAGCAACGGCCAGTTGGAGATCCCGATGCAATCAAGCCTCCGCCCCCGCGACATCCAGACGCGCATCCGCGCCGGTGAGAGTCCCGAGGCGGTGGCACACGCCGCGGGCACGTCGGTCGAGAAGATCATGCCCTTCGCCGCCCCCGTGATGGCCGAGCGCGCCCACGTCGCCGAGCGGGCCCAGCTCGCGTCCGTGCGCCGCCGCGCCACCGAGTCGGGTGCGCGCACGCTCGGCGAGGCCGTGAGCGCCCACCTGCGCTCGCACAACGTCGACCCGAGCAGCGTGGAGTGGGACGCCTGGCGCCGCGAGGACGGGCGCTGGACGCTCACCGGGGTCTTCGACGTGGCCGGGCGCTCCGGCATCGCGACCTTCTCCCACGACCCCCGCGGCAACTTCGTGACCGTCGACGACGAGGACGCCCACTGGCTGGTCGGTGACGCGGCGCCGTCCGCCGCCGAGCACGCCCCCGAGCACGACGCCCGGCCCGGCCCCGAGGCCGCCGACGACGAGCTCGCGGCCCGCCGGCGCCGGCTCAGCGCGGTCGGCGACGTGCCGCTGGGCGACGACGCGATCGAGATGGTCGCCGGCGAGCAGTCCGCCACCGAGACGACCATGGAGCTCTTCGACGAGGGGCTCGATGCGCAGCCGGCCGCTGCCGACGCCGAGGAGGACGGCCAAGGCCGATCCGCCGCCGACCCCGCCGGCAGGTCCGAGCCCGACGCGGCCGGACCCGCCGCCCAGGCCCCCGCGGAGCCGCGCCGGCCCGCGAGGAAGCGCGGCCGCGCGTCGGTCCCGAGCTGGGACGAGATCATGTTCGGCGGCGGCAAGAGCGAGTGAACCGGCCGAGGGCGGCGCGGGTCCGCGGCGGGTGAGTGGCCAGTGCGCCTGCTGCAGCTCAACGTCCACCCGCTGAAGTCCGGGGCCGTCCGGCCGGTCCCCGCCGCCGACGTGCTGCCGCGCGGCCTGGCCGACGACCGCTCCTGGATGCTCGTCGACGGCGAGGGTCGTCTCGTCTCGGCCCGTGAGGCGCACGCGACGTTCACCATCGTGGCCGACACGCCCGCCACCGACCCCACGGTGACCTCCGCCCTCCGGCTCCGTGCGCCCGGGCGGGCCGACCTGGAGCTCGACGTCCCGGACGCCGACCCGGTGGCCGTGCGGCTGTTCTCCCAGGACCTGTGGGCGACGCCTGCGGGGGACGACGCGGACGAGTGGGTCCGAGCCGTCGTCGACCGCCCCGACGTACGCCTGGTGTGGTGCCACGATCCGCGGAGCCGCACCCTCCAGCCGGGGTTCTCCGTGCCCGGCGACCACACCGCGTTCGCCGACTCCTTCCCCGTGACCATCGCCTCCCTCGCCTCGCTGCGGCAGCTGCACGACTGGATCACCGAGCGCGCCCTCGAGACGGGCGAGGATCCGCCGGAGCCGCTGCCCGTCGAGCGGTTCCGCGCCAACCTCGTCGTCGACGGCGACGAGCCGTTCGCCGAGGACCGGTGGACGCACGTGGTCGTCGGGGACGTCCGGTTCCGGCTGGGCAAGCCGGTCAGCCGGTGCGTGATGACGGCGATCGACCTGCACACGCTGGCGACCGGCCGGGAGCCGATCCGGACGCTCGCGCGCCACCGCCTCGTCGGGGGCAAGACGCTGTTCGCCGTGCACCTGGTGCCCGAGACCGTCGGGCGGATCGCCGTCGGCGACGAGGTCACGGCCGACTGATCACCCGGTGGCGACCGGGCGCGACGGATCGGTGACCCAGCCGCTCCAGCTGCCCGGGTAGAGCGCCGCGCGGATGCCGGCCACCTCCATCGCGAGCAGGTCGTGCGCCGCCGTGACCCCCGACCCGCAGTAGGCCGCGACGGAGCCGGCGGTGTCGGCGCCGACGCGGGCGTACCTCGCCCGGAGCTCGGCCGGCGACCGGAAGCGCCCCCGCTCGTCGAGGTTGTCGGTGGTCGGGACGTTGACCGCGCCCGGGATGTGCCCGGCCACCGGGTCGACGGGCTCGGTCTCCCCGCGGTAGCGCTCGGGCGCGCGCGCGTCGACGAGCACCTCGACGTCGAGCACGTCGTCGGCCCCGACCACGGCGGCCCCCTTGGACGCCGCCACCGTGAAGTCGCCCGGCGCGGGGTGCGTCTCCCCCACCTCGACGGGGTGCCCCTCCTCGAGCCAGGCCGTCCACCCGCCGTCCAGGACACGCACGTCACGGTGTCCGTGGTGACGCAGCAGCCACCAGGCGCGCGCGGCGGCCCGACCCTGCCAGTCGTCGTAGACCACGACGGGCCGGTCGTCCCGCACGCCGGCGCGCCGCATGGCGGCGGCGAACCGCGCCTCGTCGGGCAGCGGGTGACGCCCGCCCTCGCCGGGCGGGTCGGCGAGGTCCTCGTCGAGGTCGACGTACGCCGCCCCCGGCACGTGCCCGGAGGCGTGCGCCTCGCGGCCGGGCGGGCCACCCAGCGCGTAGCGGACGTCGAGCACGGTGACGCGCGCCTGTTCGTCGGCGAGGTCGGCGGCGAGGTCGGCGGGGCTGATGAGCGGGCCGCTGGCGTCCATGACCGGCACGGTAGCCGCCCGGCGGGGCCGTCGCTGTGACAAGATCGCCCGGACATGGCTGAGCTGCACTTCTTCACGGGCACGATGGACTCCGGCAAGTCGACGCTGGCGCTCCAGACCAACCACAACCACGCCGCCCGCGGACGCGTCGGCCGCATCTTCACCACGCACGACCGGGCGGGCCAGGCGGTGGTCTCGAGCCGGCTCGGCCTCACCCACGACGCGCTCGAGGTCGACGGCGGCTTCGACTTCTGGGCCTACGTCGTCGCCACGCTCACGCGCGGCGGCCGCATCGACTACCTCATCTGCGACGAGGCCCAGTTCTACACCGCGGAGCAGATCGACCAGCTCGCCAAGGTCGTCGACGAGCTGCAGATCGACGTGTTCGCCTTCGGCATCCTCACCGACTTCCGCTCGGTGCTCTTCCCGGGCAGCGCCCGTCTCGTCGAGCTCGCCGACCGGATGAACGTGCTCCAGGTCGAGGCGCTGTGCTGGTGCGGCAAGCGCGCCACGCACAACGCGCGCACGGAGAACGGCGTGATGGTGGTGGAGGGCGAGGTGATCGTCGTCGGCGACGTCGACCAGGTCGACGAGCCCGCCGCCGACGTGGCCTACGAGGTGCTCTGCCGCCAGCACCACCGGCGCCGGCTCACGGCCGCTCGCGCCAAGGCCGTCTCCCTGGCCCCCGAGCCCCTGCCCTTCGGCTGAGGCCCGCGCGAGCGCGACGCGCGCCGCGGCGCGTCGGACGACCAGAACTTTGTCAGTACGTCCCCGAACCCGCGGGACCGGGCCGCCGGAGGCGGTTCCGGTCGACCGACACGCCGACCTGGCTGTGAGTCTCCTGGCGACTCACGGGCGGGGATCAGCCGACGAGCACCGGGATCAGCATCTCGGCCGGAGTGAGCGAGCCGTGCAGCCCCACGAGGGTGTCCTCGTAGGGGAAGTCGCGCGTGGAGATGATCGCGGCGTCGCCGTGGCAGGCGACCATCACGTCGCCCAGCCGTGGCAGGACGCCGGGCGCGACGTCGCCGAACCAGCCGCGGCCGACCGCGTCCTCGCGGGTCAGCACGGTCGCCGCGTCACCCAGCACCTCGCGCCAGGTGTCGACGACGTCGGCGACGGCGCCCGCCGAGCAGTAGAGGTGGCGGAAGCGCGCCTCGCCGCCGAGCAGGGCCACGCCGTCGCGCATCCCCTCGACCTCGTCCACGTCGACGCGGGACGTCCGAGGGCTGTCGACCATGCCGTGGTCGGCGACGACGAGCAGCCGCGTCGACGCCGGGAGCGCCTCGCGCAGCTGCTCGGCCTCCGCGTCGACCATCGCGAGCTGCTGGAGCCACTGCGTCGACGCGACGCCGAACTTGTGCCCGGTCCAGTCGAGGTCGGAGTCGTAGACGTAGGTCAGCGAGGGCTCGTCGGCCGAGGCGGCGACGGTGGCCGCGATCCGCTCGCCCACCCGGTCCGCGCCGACGTACGTCGCTCCGCGCTGCGAGGCGACGGTCAGGCCCGTGCCGTCGAAGTCGCGCTTGTTGACCGAGGTGACGTGGACGCCGGCGCGGGCCAGCCGTCCGAGCGCCGTGGGGTGCGGCTGCCACTCGACCGGGTCGACGGTCTTGTCCCACCAGAGGTGGTTGAGCAGCCGGTCGGTGCCGGGGATGCGGGCGGTGAAGCCGACCAGCCCGTGGACACCCGGGGCGAGCCCGGTGCCGAGGGAGGTGAGCGACGTGGCGGTGGTGGACGGCACGCCGGCGGTACCGGTCGCGGCGCCCTCGGCGAGCGAGGACAGGTACGGCGCGGCGTGGCCGTGGCGGGCGATCAGCTCCGCCCCCATCCCGTCGACGAGGAAGACGACGTACGACGGCGCCTCGGGCAGCTCGAGCCCCACGGGGTGGCCGTCGAGCGGGACGCCGAGGGCCCGGGCGACCGACGGGACGACGTCGGCCAGCGAGCGGTCGCCGTAGGCCGGCGGCAGGAAGCCGGACGGGCCCGCACCGGGGGCGGCGGTCACGCGATGCTCATCCGCGGGTCCGCGCGGAGAGCGCGTCGGAGAAGGCCAGCAGCCCGGCGACCGCGTCGGCGCCCTCGGCCGCGGCGGAGACGCGCAGGGTGTAGTCGTCGCCGGCCAGGGTGCCGGTGTAGCCGTGGTCGGCGTCGCAGTCGGGGTCCGAGCAGCCGGCAGGCTCGAGGTCGATGCGGCCCACGCCGCCCCAGCCGATCGTCAGCACCGCCTCCGCCGGCGGGGCGACGCCGGCCGTGGGGTTGGCGACCATCCGGGTGACGACCACCGTCCTGATCGAGGTCAGCGTGACCGCCTCGGTGGTCGTCGAGGTGTACGGCTCGGGCAGCAGGTCGTCGCCCGGGTGCTCGTCGGTGTGCGCGATCACCAGCCGCGTCGGCGTGAGCAGCAGCGCCGTGAGGTGGCGGCGCACCTCCTCGTGGTCGAACGTCGTCTCGTGGTGGACGAAGTAGGAGAGGACCTCCTCGCCGCCGGCGGCCGAGAAGACGCCGTCGGTCACGACCTCGGGGTAGTAGCCGGTGCGGTGGATCGCCTGGCGGAGGTCGTGGGAGACGTCCGCGTCACGGGTGGAGCGGGGCATGGTCGCAGTCTGTCACGCGGGGCTCAGTCGGGCAGCGTGTCCCCGGGCATCGTGCTGAGCCGGCGCACGAACCAGTCCGAGCGCGGGTCCTTCACCGGCTCCACGCGCACCGACGCGCCCAGCACCGTCGCTCCGTGGGCGCCGGCGAGGACGAGCGGCAGCTGCAGGGCGCGCACCTGGGGCAGGTCGTGCTGGAGCTGCGCCACCTGGCGCACCAGCCGCTCGATCTCCCCCACGTCGACGATCTCGCTGCCGCGGTAGCCGAACAGCAGCGGCGAGGCCTTGATCTCGCGGACCATGTCCTGGGCGTCGTGGTCGGCCAGCGGCGGGATGCGGAAGGACCGGTCGCCGAGGAGCTCGGTGAGCGGACCGCTGATGCCGAACGACAGCACGGGCCCGAAGAGCGGGTCCTCCATGGTCGCGATCGTGACGGGCACGCCCGGCGGTGCGTTGCGCTGCACCACGAAACCGGCCCGGTCGGGGTCGGTGATGACCTGGTTGAGCGCGCGCCACGCGCTGGCCATGGCGTCCGCGTCGTCGATGTTGCGCCACACGTGGGCGAGGTCGGGGCGGTCGCGCAGGTGGTCGGCCGTCGCCTTGAGCACGACGTCCCAACCGAGCGCCTCCCCCGCGGTGAGCGCCTCGTCGAGCGTCGCCACGGCGTAGGTCTCCCACAGGTCGATGCCGTAGGCGCCCAGCAGGCGGCTCTGCTCCTCGAAGTCGAGGTCCCGGCCCTCGGGATGGCGCATCAGCACCTCGTTGACGAGGTGGCGAGCAGCGTCGAGGTCGTTGACGGCCGGCTCGGTGATCGTCGTCTGCGGGACCCGCAACCACACGGCGTACTCCACCACCCGCGCGAGCGCGCGGACCGCGGCCTCCACGGCGGGGTACGACGGCACGGACCCCCGGCCGGCGCTGGAGCCGGCGACGTCGGGCACGCGCAGCAGCTCGGGGACGCCCTCGGTGCCGAGGAACGTCGACACGATCGGCTTGTCGGATTGCTCGCCGACGGCGGCGAGCACGTTGGCGACGTCCTCGCGCGCCCCGGCGACGTTGAGCGGCGGGATGAAGATGGCGACCACCGCGTCGACCTCCGGGTCGTCGATCGCGGCGTCGAGGGCGTCCTCGAAGTCCTCGGCGGTCGCATCGGCGCCGAGCGCCTCCTGCCGGTTGACCACGAGGCCGACGGAGTTGGCGGCGTCGACGGCGAGCAGGCCCAGGGCGTCGGAGTTGCCGACGATCGCGACCCGGCGCCCGCGCGGCAGCGGCTGGTGGGCGAGCAGCTGGGCGACGTCGAACATCTCCTCCAGCGACTCGACCTGGATGATCCCGGCCTGCCGGAACATCGCGTCCACGGCCTCGGCGGGCGCACCGATCTTGCGGACCGCGTGGCCCATGGGCACGCCCTGCGAGCTGCGGCCGGACCGCACGGCCACGATCGGCTTGCGGCGGCTGACCCGCCGGGCGATGCGCGAGAACTTGCGCGGGTTGCCGATCGACTCGAGGTACAGCAGCACCACCTCGGTGGCGTCGTCCTCCTCCCAGTACTGGAGGAGGTCGTTGCCGGACACGTCGGCGCGGTTGCCGGCGCTGACGAACGTGGTGAGGCCCAGTCCGCGGTTCTGCACCTTCTCGAGGATCGCCGAGCCGAGGGCGCCGGACTGGGAGAAGAAGCCGGCGCGGCCCCGCGGCGGCATCACCGAGGACAGGGACGCGTTGAGCTGGACGTCGGGATCGGTGTTGATGATGCCGAGCGCGTTGGGACCGATGAGGCGCAGGCCGTAGGAGCGCGAGAGCCCCACCAGGCGGCGCTGGCGCATCCGGCCCTCCTCGCCCGTCTCCGCGAAGCCGGACGAGATCACGACCAGGCCGTGGACGCCCTTGGCGGCGCAGTCGAGCACGACGTCCTGCACCGACTCCGCCGGGACCGCGACGATCGCGACGTCCACCTCGCCGGGGATCTCCCCCACCGTCTTCCACGCCGGCATGCCCGACACCGAGTCGGCGCTGGGGTTGACGACGTGGATGCGCCCGGTGAAGTTGCCGAGCACGAGGTGGCGCACGAGCGCCTGCCCGATCGTGTCCTGGCGGCGGCTGGCCCCGATGATGGCGACCGACCTGGGCGCGAAGAACCGCTCGATCGAGGCGTACTCCGCGCGGTGCTCGCGCCGCTCCATGACCCCGATCGCGGTCTCGGTGGGGTCGATGCGGAACACCAGCTCCATCACGCCGTCCTCGAAGGCGCTCCTGACCTGGTAGCCGGCGTCCTTGAAGGTGTGGATCATCGGCTGGTTGTCGGGGAGCACCTCGGCGACGAACTCCTCGATGCCGCGCTCGCGCCCCGCCTGCGCGAGGTGCTCGAGCAGCAGCTGGCCGATGCCGCGGCCCTGGTGGCGGTCCTCCACGAGGAAGGCCACCTCGGCGTAGCCGGGGCGGATCGTGTCGTAGCGACCGACGGCGATCATCTGGCCGGCGACGAGCAGGATCATCGCCACGCGGTCGCGGTGGTCGACCCGGGTGAAGCGGTCGAGGTCGCGCTCGGACAGCTCGGGCATCGGGGAGAAGAAGCGGTAGTACTTCGACTGGTCGGAGACGCGGCTGTAGAACTCGACGAGCAGCTCGCGGTCCTCCGGCTGGATGGGCCGGATGTGTGCCGTGCGCCCGTCGCGCAGCAGGACGTCCGCCTCCCAGTGCCGCGGGGGCGGCGGAACGGTCGACAGCTCGTGCGCTTCGGTCACGGCTGCAATCTATCGGCTGGGCGACGCCCGGCGCCCGTCCCCCGACGGAACGACGCGACCCGCACCGGCGTGCCCCCGTGGGGTCGCGGGGACGGAGCGGGGAGAATGCACGCCATGGCACGACGCACGGCGAAGCAGCCCCTCCCGGACGACTTCGAGGAGCACATCCTCGACACCGACATCCGCGACGAGATGCAGACCTCGTTCCTGGAGTACGCCTACTCCGTCATCTACTCCCGCGCGCTGCCTGACGCCCGCGACGGCCTCAAGCCGGTGCAGCGCCGCATCCTCTACACGATGGACGACATGTCGCTGCGGCCCGACCGCGGGCACGTGAAGAGCGCGCGCGTCGTCGGCGAGGTGATGGGCCGGCTGCACCCCCACGGCGACGGCGCGATCTACGACGCGCTCGTCCGGATGGCGCAGCCGTGGTCGATGCGGCTGCGGACCGTCGACGGCCACGGCAACTTCGGCTCCCCCGACGACGCCCCCGCGGCGATGCGCTACACCGAGTGCCGGATGGCGCCGGCGGCGGTGGCGATGACCGCCTCGATCGACGAGGACACCGTCGACTTCAAGCCCAACTACGACTCCCGCGAGATGGAGCCGGTGGTCCTGCCGGCCGCGATCCCGCACCTGCTCGTCAACGGCTCCGCCGGCATCGCGGTCGGCATGGCCACCAACATCGCCCCGCACAACCTCGTCGAGGTGGTCCAGGCGCTCAAGCACCTCATCACCCACCCGGGCGCGAGCCTCGACGACCTCATGCGGTTCGTCCCCGGGCCCGACCTGCCGACCGGCGGCAAGATCGTCGGGCTCGACGGCATCCGCGACGCCTACGAGTCGGGCCGCGGCACCTTCCGCATGCGCGCCACCGCCCGCATCGAGTCGGTCACCCCGCGCCGCAAGGGGATCGTGGTCACCGAGCTCCCCTACGGCGTCGGTACCGAGCGGGTCATGGAGCAGATCAAGAAGCTCGTCCTGGGCAAGAAGCTGCAGGGCATCGCCGACATCAAGGACCTCAGCGACCGCGACAACGGCCTGCGTCTGGTCATCGAGGTCAAGAACGGCTTCGTCCCCGAGGCGATCCTCGAGCAGCTCTACCGCCAGACCGCGATGGAGGACTCCTTCGGCATCAACGCCGTCGCCCTCGTCGACGGCCAGCCGCGCACCCTGGGCCTCAAGCAGCTGCTCGAGGTGTTCCTCGGGCACCGCTTCGAGGTCGTACGCCGTCGCTCCGTGTTCCGCCGCACGAAGGCCGCCGACCGGCTGCACCTCGTCGACGGCCTGCTCGTCGCGATCCTCGACATCGACGAGGTCATCCAGGTCATCCGGTCCTCCGACAACGCCGCGGCCGCCAAGGAGCGCCTGATCTCGGTCTTCGACCTGTCCGAGGCGCAGGCCGACTACATCCTCGACATGCCGCTGCGCCGCCTCACCAGGTTCTCCAAGCTCGAGCTCGAGAAGGAGAAGAGCGAGCTCGAGCGCACCATCGAGTACCTCGACGCGATCCTCGCCGACGAGAAGCTGCTGCGGAAGGTCGTCTCCGACGAGCTGGGCGACGTCGCCAAGGAGCACGGCACGCCGCGCCGCACGGTCCTGCTCGCCTCGGCCGGCACCGCCGTCACGGCCGCCTCGACCACGCCGCTGGAGGTCGCCGACGACCCCTGCTTCGCGCTCCTGTCCTCCAGCGGCCTGCTCGCCCGTACGACGTCGGCGGCCCCGCCCGGCCACGGCGAGGGCCGCGCCAACCACGACGTCGTCACGAGCGCCGTGCGCACGACCGCGCGCAGCGAGGTCGGCGTGGTCACCAGCCGCGGCCGGCTGGTGAGGGTCGGGGTGCTCGACATGCCGGAGCTGCCCGACTCGGCCAACGACCCCAACCTGCAGGGCGGCCTGCCGCTCAGCGAGGTCCTGTCGCTCGAGGCAGGTGAGCGTCCCCTGGCCCTGACGTCGCTGGCGACCGACGGTCCCGGCCTCGCCCTCGGCACCCGCGACGGCGTCGTGAAGCGCGTCAACCCCGAGGTGCTGGGCCGCGACGAGTGGGAGGTCATCGGGCTGCGGGACGGCGACGAGGTCGTCGGCGCCGTCGAGCTGGTCACGGGCGAGGAGGAGCTCTGCTTCATCTCCACCGACGCCCAGCTGCTGCACTTCCCCGCGTCCGCGGTGCGCCCCCAGGGGCGTGCCGGCGGCGGCATGGCCGGCATCAAGCTCGGCGCCGGCCAGCAGGTCGCCTTCTTCGGCGCGTTCGACCCGGCGGGGGCCGTCGTGGTGACCGCCTCCGGCTCCTCGACCGCCCTGCCGGGCACGGAGGCCGGCGCGGTGAAGGTCACGCCGTTCAGCGAGTACCCGGCCAAGGGCCGGGCCACCGGAGGGGTCCGCAGCCATCGCTTCCTCAAGGGTGAGGACACCCTCGTGGCCGCCTGGGCCGGACCTGGCCCGGCGCGCGCGGCGGCGTCGAGCGGGGCTCCGGTGGACCTGCCCGACCCCACCGGGAAGCGCGACGGGTCGGGCGTGCCGGCAGCCCAGCCGATCGCGGCCGTGGCGTCCCCCGTCACCGCGCAGGTCGCCGCCCAGGTCGCCGCCCATGACTCCGGGGCCGCCGGTCCGGCGGCGGGCGCCGCCGCCACCCCTGTGGAAGGCTGACGCCATGCCCGCTCGAGGACCTGCACGGACCCACTCGCGGCCCGCCCGCGCCGCAGCACGACTCACGACCCGCGCGGCCGCGGTCGCGCTGGCCCTGCCGGTGCTCGCCGCCTGCTCGGGCGGCGGGAGCGGGAGCGGCCCGGGCGGGGACGACGGCCCGACGCCGGAGGAGGTGCTCGCCGAGGCGTCGGCGACCCTGACCGAGACCAGCGGCGTCGAGCTCACCCTCTCCACCGAGGCGCTGCCCGACGGCGTGTCCGGCATCACCCGCGCGGTGGGCACCCTGACGAACGCGCCCGCGTTCGAGGGCTCGATCACCGTCGTCTTCGCCGGGCAGAACGTCGACGTGCCGGTCGTCGCGGTCGACGACACGGTCTACGCCCAGCTGCCGTTCACCCCGGGGTGGAACGAGGTCGACCCCCAGGAGTACGGCGCCCCCGACCCGTCCGGCCTCATCGGCGACGACGGGTTCGCGGGGCTGCTCACGCTCACCGACTCACCCGAGGCGGGCGAGAGCGTGCGCGGCGGCGCCGACAACAGCGAGATCCTCACGACGTACACCGGCACGGTGCCCGGCAACGCCATGAAGTCGGTGATCCCGTCCTCCACCGGTGAGTCCTTCGACGTGGAGTGGCAGGTCAGCGACGAGGGCGAGCTTCGCAGGGCGACGCTCACCGGCGCCTTCTACCCGCGCGCCGACGAGATGACCTACACCGTCGACTTCGCCGACTACGGCACCGACAAGGACATCACCGCGCCGTGAGCGGGGCCACGGCCGCCGAGGTCACCCGCACCTCGCGGCTGCTCCTCGCGCTGGCGGCGGTCGCCGTCGCGATCGCCGCCGCCGACACGTACGTCGTGGTGCTGGCACTGCCCGACATGATGACCGGCGTCGGCGTGCCCATCGACCAGCTCCAGCGCGCCGCCCCCATCGTGAGCGGCTTCCTGCTCGGCTACGTCGCGATGCTGCCGCTCATCGGTCGGATCGCCGACCTCCGCGGGCGGGTCCCGGTGCTCGTCATGGCGCTCGTGCTGTTCGCCCTCGGGTCGCTCGTGACGACCGTCGCCTACGACATGCCCAGCATCGTGGCGGGGCGGTTCCTCCAGGGCGTCGGCGGAGGCGGCCTCGTGCCCGCCACCCTCGCGCTGGTCGCCGACCTCTACCCGGCGCACCGGCGCGGCGTCCCGCTCGGGGTCGTCTCGGCGGTCCAGGAGATCGGCTCGGTGCTCGGCCCGCTCTTCGGCGCGGCGGTCCTCGCCATCGCCGACTGGCGGGCGATCTTCGCGGTCAACCTGGCGGCGGGACTGGTCCTCGCCGCCGCGATCCGTGCCCTCGCGCCCCGGTCGGACGAGGCCCGGCGGCGCGTCGACGTGGTGGGCACCGCGCTGCTGCTCGCCGCCCTGGCCAGCGCCGCCATCGTGTTCCTGCGGCCCGCGCCGCTCATGCGCGACCTCACGTGGGGCCGGCTCTTCATCCCGTTCGCGGGCGACGGGCGCTGGCTGACCCCGATCGGCGCGACCACCGTCGCCGCCCTGGCGCTCCTGCTCGCCTGGTGCTGGTACGCCCCGCGGCCCCTGCTGGACCTGCGCGGCTGGACCCGCGTCCTCGTCGAGGCCGACCTGGCCGGCGCGCTGCTCCTCGCGGCCGCGCTCGGCGGCGTGATCCTCGCCTTCGCCACCGCCGACCCCAAGGTCGAGGTGTTCTCGCCACGCGGACGCTGGTACCTCCTGGGCGCGGTCGTCGCCGCCGCCGCCTTCGCCTGGCACGTGCGCCGCGCCGCCGACCCGCTCGTGCCGCGCGGTGCGCTGCGTCGTACGCCCGCCTGGGGCGCACTGCTGGTCAGCTTCTTCGTCGGCGCCGCCCTGATCGCCGCGCTCATCGACATCCCGCTGTTCGCCCGCACCACGGTCTACCCCGACGACCAGCTGCCCGCGGCCCTCGTGCTGGTGCGCTTCCTGGTCGCGCTGCCGGTCGGCGCGGTCGCCGGCGGCTACCTCATCCGCTTCCTCTCCCCGGGTCTCGTCACCGCCGTCGGCATGGTGATGGCGGCGGTGGCGTTCGTGCTCATGACCCGCTGGGGCCTCACGACGATCGAGGAGCCGGTCGCGAACCTCGCACTCGTCACCGGCGGGCTCGGGTTCGGCCTGGCGCTCGCGCCGGTCAACGCGGCGCTGCTCGCGTCCACCGACGACGACGTGCACGGCGTCGCCAGCGCGTTCGTCGTCGTCGCCCGGATGGTCGGGATGCTCGTGGGCATCTCCGCTCTCACCACCATCGGGCTGCGGCGCTACTACGCCGAGCAACGGGCCGTCCCCCCGGTGCAGGAGGTCTGCGACGGCGACAGCCGGTGCAAGGAGTTCTCCGACCTGCTCCGTGTCGCCGGCATCGCGCAGGAGCACGCCGTCTTCTGGGGCGCCGCCGGGTGTGCGGCGGTCGCCGCCGTCCTGGCACTCGTGCTGTTCCGCGACTTGCGGCCGACCCGGCTCACCGTCCGGGACGCCATCGGGTCGGGCGGCTGAGGCGCCCGGATCGCGGGGCCGGGCGCCCACCGGCGCCCACGGGGACTAGCCTGCGGGTCGTGAGCGACTTCGACGACCTCCTCGACGCCAACCGCCAGTTCGCGGCGTCCTTCGACCTCGGCGGCTTCGACGGCAAGGCGCACGCCGGCATCGCGCTGGTCACCTGCATGGACTCGCGCATCGACCCGCTGCGCATGCTCGGCCTCCGGCACGGCGACGCCAAGATCTTCCGGAACCCGGGCGGGCGCGTCACGCCCCAGGCGCTCGAGGCGCTGGTGCTCGGGGTGCACCTGCTCAACGTGCAGCGCATCCTCGTCGTGCCACACACGCGGTGCGCGATGGCCTCGGCGTCCGAGCAGGAGCTGCGGGCGCGGGTCGGGGAGTCCGCGGGCGTCGACGCCAGCTGGCAGTCGTTCGGCGTCGTCACCGACCAGGTCGACCAGCTCCGCCAGGACGTCGCCAAGGTCCGCACCCACCCGCTGATCGGCGACCGCGCCAAGGTCGGGGGCTTCCTCTACGACGTCGACACGGGCCTGCTCACCCAGCACGTGTGAGCGCGCGCGTGCGCTCGGCGGTCCGGACGAGGTCGCGGGCCGACGTCACGTTCCCGCGCGCCGTCCGGGCGTCACTGCACCTCGACGGAAGGATGCGGACGTGACCGACCAGGACGACAGCGTGGCCGGACTCCTCGACGAACGCGCCCGCCTGCTGGCGATCGGCTACCGCATGCTGGGCAACCACGCCGAGGCCGAGGACGCCGTCCAGGAGACGTACGTGCGGTGGTACCGCCTGGACGCGTCCGAGCAGGCCGCGATCCGCAACCCGGCGGCCTGGCTGACCACCGCCATGACTCGCGTCTGCCTCAACGTCCTCGACTCCGCGCGGCACCGCCGCGAGTCGTACGTCGGCGAGTGGCTGCCCGAGCCGCTGGCCGCCGGCTCACCCCTCGCCCGCGGCGGCGAGGCACGGACCGCCGACCCGGCGGACCAGGCCTCCCTCGCCGACGAGGTCACCATGGCCCTGATGGTGGTCCTGGACTCCCTCACCCCGGCCGAGCGGGTGGCGCTGGTGCTGCACGACGTGTTCGGCTACCGCTTCGACGAGATCGCGGAGATGGTCGGGCGGACGCCCCAGGCCGTGCGCAAGCTGGCGTCGACCGCCCGCAGGCACGTGGACGAGGAGCGCCGCCGCGACGTCGCGCCCATGCAGCACCGGCAGGTCGTCGAGTCGTTCGTCGCAGCCTGCCTCACCGGCGACGTGGCGACGCTCGTCGCGCGGCTCGACCCGGACGCGGTCGCGACCAGCGACGGCGGCGGCCAGGTGAGCGCCGCGCTCCGGCCGGTCGTCGGCGCCGAGCGGGTGGCACGGTTCCTCCTGGGGGCGTTCCGGAAGTCCTCCGACCTCGAGGCGACGCTCGAGGACGCCGCCGGCGAGACGCGGCTGGTGCTGCGGCGCGACGGCGTCGTCGCCGCCGTGGCCACCTTCCGGGTCACCGGAGGCCGGGTCGCGAACGTCTGGCTGACCCTCACTCCGCGCAAGCTGGGCTCCTGGCTGGAGCCGGCCGGGGACTGACCTCACATTCGCACCCGCTGTCCGGTCGTGTGGTCATGAGCGAACCGACAGTCCCAGGACCAGCACTGAAGATCGCCGTCGCCGGTGGCACCGGCACGGTCGGACGCCACGTCGTCGAGGACGCCCGCCGGCGGGGCCACGAGGTCGTCGTGCTGTCGCGCACGAGCGGCGTCGACCTCGTCGCCGGCACCGGACTCGACGAGGCGCTGCGCGGCGTCGGCGTGGTGGTCGACGTCAGCTCGCAGGCCTCGCGGAGGAGCGAGGAGTCGCGGAGGTTCTTCGGCTCGGTCACCCGCAACCTGCTCGCAGCCGAGGAGCGCGCCGGCGCCGGCCACCACGTCGCGCTCTCGATCGTGGGCATCGACCGAGCGCCGCACGGCTACTACGCCGGCAAGGTGCTGCAGGAGGAGCTCGTCCGGAGGTCCCGCGTGCCCTGGACCATCCTGCGGGCCACGCAGTTCCACGAGTTCGCGGGCCAGGTCCACGGCGCAATCAGCGTCGGCCCCCTCGTGCTCGTGCCCCGCATGGTGTCCGAGCCCGTCGCCGCCGCGGAGGTGGCGGCCCGCCTCGTGGACCTCGCCGAGGGCGCTCCCGCTGGGCGGGTGGCGGACCTGGGCGGGCCGCGTCGCGAGCGGATGGTCGACATGGTGCGCGCCTGGGCCCGCGCGACGGGTCGCCCGGGCCGCGTCGTCGGCGTCCCGCTGCCCGGTGCCCTCGGCCGGGCGATGCGCGACGGGACGCTGGTGACCGGTCCCGGCGCCGACCACGGGTCGACGACCTTCGCCGCGTGGTTGCAGCAGGTCCGGTGAGCGCTACTGCAGGTCGCCCGACCGCCCGGTGTCGGCCTGGATCCGCGCGATGCGCTCGTCGACCCGATCGATCCGGCAGGCGTCGAGCGTGCCGTGGCGCACCCCGAGCCGGATGATCCAGTAGAGGTTCAACGCTCCGACGGCCCACTGCGGCAGCACGAACACCACGAACTCGACGAACCCCATGCGCGGAGACTTGCGGCGATCCTGCTGCTCGGGGTCACGACGCCGCGCGGACTGCCGCGCGATCACGCGTCCAGTGCCTCGACGTCGACCTCGTAGGCGCCCTGGACGATGAACTCCTTGCGCGGTGCGACGTCGGAGCCCATGAGGAGGTCGAACACCTTGCTCGCCTCGTCGACGTCGTCGATCGTCAGCTTGCGCAGCGTGCGGTGGCGCGGGTCCATGGTGGTCTCGGCCAGCTGGTCGGCGTCCATCTCGCCGAGGCCCTTGTAGCGCTGCACCGGGTCCTTCCAGCGCAGGTTCCTCTTCTTCAGCTCCGCCAGCTTCCGCTGCAGCTCGTCGTCGGAGTAGGTGTAGATGTACTTGTCCACCCCCTTCCGCGGGTTGGACAGCTCGATGCGGTGCAGCGGCGGCACCGCGGAGTAGAGGCGGCCGTCGCGCACGAGCTCGGGCATGTACTTGAAGAACAGCGTCGCCAGCAGGCACCGGATGTGGGCGCCGTCGGAGTCGGCGTCGGCCATCAGGATGATCCGGCCGTAGCGCGCCTGCTCGAGGTCGAACGTGCGCCCGGACCCGGCGCCGACCACCTGGATGATCGAGGCGCACTCGGCGTTCTTCAGCATGTCGCCGACGGTCGCCTTCTGCACGTTGAGGATCTTGCCGCGGATCGGCAGCAGCGCCTGGAACTCGCTGCTGCGGGCGGCCTTCGCGGTGCCCATCGCGGAATCGCCCTCGACGATGAACAGCTCCGTGCGCTCGGTGTCGGTGCTGCGGCAGTCGAACAGCTTCGCCGGCAGCGCCGACGACTCCAGCGCGTTCTTACGGCGCTGGTTCTCCTTGTGCTGCCGGGCCGCGAGCCGCGTCTTGGACGCCCCCGCCACCTTCTCCATCAGCAGCTTGGCCTGCGCCTTCTCGGCGCGCTTCGTCGAGGTGAGGAAGGCCTTGAGCTCGTTCGCGACCACCTTGCGCACCACGCTGCGCGCGGCGGGCGTGCCGAGGATCTCCTTGGTCTGTCCCTCGAACTGCGGCTCCGCGAGCCGCACGGTGACCACGGCGGTGAGGCCCTCGAGCACGTCGTCCTTGATGACGTCGGCGTCGGCGGCCTTGAGCACCTTGGCGGCGCGCATGGCGTCGTTGAAGGTCTTGGTCAGCGCGGCTTCGAACCCGCTGACGTGGGTGCCCCCCTTCGGGGTGGCGATGACGTTGACGAAGGAGCGGACCTCGGTGTCGTACGCGGTGTCCCACCGCACCGCGACGTCGACGCTCAGCTCGCGCTCGACCTCCTGCGGCGTCATGTGCCCCCGGTCGTCGAGCAGCGGCACGGTCTCGGTGAAGGTGTCGCTGCCCTGGAGCCGGAGGATGTCGGTGACGGGCTCGCCGTGGGAGAGGAACTCGACGAACTCGGCGATGCCGCCGTCGTGGCGGAACTTCTCCTCGACCATCTCGCCCGAGCGCCGGTCGCGGATGACCAGCTCGAGGCCCGGGACGATGTACGACGTCTGGCGGGCGCGGCCGAGCAGGCCCTCCATCTCGAACCGCGCGTCCTTGGTGAAGATCTGCCGGTCCGGCCAGAAGCGGATGCGGGTGCCCGACCTGCCCTTGGCGACGCGCTTGCCCTTGCGGGTCAGCCCGGACCGCGGCGTGAACGCGGCCGAGGGCCCGTCGCCGTCGAAGACGCCCGGCACGCCGCGCTGGAACGACAGGCCCTGCTGGGTGGGCGCGCGGTCGACGTCGATGTCCATCCGGGAGGACAGCGCGTTGACGACCGAGAGGCCGACGCCGTGCAGGCCGCCGGTGGCGACGTAGGAGCCGCCGCCGAACTTGCCGCCGGCGTGCAGCTTGGTCGCCACGACCTCGACGCCCGGGAGCCCGGTCTTGGGCTCCTTGTCGGTGGGGATGCCGCGCCCGTCGTCGTAGACCTCGACGGACCCGTCGTCGTGGAGCGTCACCTCGACCAGGTGCGCGACGCCGGCCAGGGCCTCGTCCACGCCGTTGTCGATGATCTCCCACAGGCAGTGCATGAGGCCGCGGGTGTCGGTCGAGCCGATGTACATGCCCGGCCGCTTGCGCACCGCGTCGAGGCCCTCGAGGACGAGCAGGTGTGCGGCGTTGTAGGTGTTGTCTGACGGGGCTGCCACGAGGGACAAACCTACCTGCGACACGCCGGGTCCCGACGCAGGCACGCCTGCCCCGCGGCGTGCATGCTCCGGTCTAGCGTGGGGCACCTGACAGGCAGGCACCGCTCCACGACGACACGTCCACGGTTGAGGACAACGCCGGCGGGGAGCGATGTGACGTGATTGACTGCAGGACCTCTCGAACCAGGTGGCCGGCGGGAATCTTTGTCCCACGGGCTACGTTGGGCCAGACACCGATGAACAGAAATGAGGCTGACGTGACCACTGCCACCGCACCCACCCAAGCCGTCCTCACGGCGGGTGACCGCTGCGACCGCTGCGGCGCCCAGGCCTACCTCCGTGTGGAGCTCCAGACCGGCGGCGAGCTGCTGTTCTGCGCCCACCACGCCCGCGAGCACGGCGAGAAGCTGCGCGAGATCGCGGCGACGGTCCACGACGAGACCCACAAGCTGGGCGCCCCGGCCACGCCGGCGGCGGACCGCGAGGCCTGAGCAGCACCCTTCCCCCGACCCCTACTTCCAGCACGGCCCCGGACACGCTCTCCGGGGCCGTGCTGCGTCTGCACCCCGTCTGGGAGGCTGTGCGGCGTGACTGCCACCGAGGTCCTCGTCGCGCTCGCGATCGCCGTCGGCATAGCGGGCATCATCGTCCCCGTGCTGCCGGGGACCGTGCTGGTCCTCGGCGCGATCCTGGTGTGGGCGGTGCAGGTCGGCACCCCGGCGGCGTGGACCGTCCTGGCCGTGGCGAGCGTGCTGCTCGCTGGGGGCACGGTGGTGAAGTACCTCGTCCCCGGCCGCCGCCTCAAGGCGTCGGGCGTCCCCACCCGCACGTTGGTGGTCGGGGCCCTGCTGGCGTTCGTCGGCTTCTTCGCGGTCCCCGTGGTGGGCATGTTCGTCGGGTTCGTCCTCGGTGTGTACGCCGCCGAGCGGGCCCGCATCGGCGGGGCGGGCGCCTGGCCCTCGACGGTGGCCGCGCTCAAGGCCGTCGGCGTCTCGATCCTCATCGAGCTGGTCGCCGCGTTCCTGGCCACGGTGACCTGGGTCGTGGGGGTCGCGGTCACGTAGGCGCCCGCGAGCGCCCGGTTCAGGCCCCGAGGCCGGAGGCGATCGGCAGACTCCAGCGGTGCCGCCTCGGCGCCCAGTCGAGCACCGGGTGCGAGCCGTCGGCCTGGTCGACCATCTTGACCGACACCCGCACGGACGGCACCCGGTCGAAGCAGCGGCGGCTGATGACCGCGCGGAAGACCTCCTGGCCCCACTTGGGCCGCGCCGAGTAGTCGCAGCCGACCCGGTCGTCGCTGCCGCGCCACCCGTCCGCCTCGGTCAGGACGTAGTCGGTGCCGTCGCCGAGGCCGCTGCTGAGGACGTACTCGGGGCCCCTGTCGCCGCGGTCGGTGTCGAAGAAGACCGACACCCCGGCCGCGCTCGAGCGCATCAATTCGGCGAAGCGCACCTTGACGAGCACGTTCTCCTTGCCGTGGTTGGCCTCCACGGCGTGGATGTCGGTCAGCGACGCGCGCGCGTCCGCCGGGTCGTCGATGCTGTAGAACTCGGCGTGCGCCGGAGCGGCGGCCAGCACGCACAGCGCGATCAGCGAGGCGAGCGCGGGGACGGTCAGGAGCGGGTTCCGAGTCATGACCCGAGTCTGTCACCGCGGACCCCGGTCGCGTCCACCTTCTTCCGGGGGACGGACACGACCGGGTGGCACCATGGCGCCATGTCCCTCGGAGGTCGGTGGCGGTGACACCCGTCGTACGCCGGACTCCCGCGGTGGCCGTGCTGCTCCTGCCCCTGCTCGCCGCGGCGTGCACCGCCCCCGCCGACCCGCCGGTGCCCGCGGCGCCACCGGCGCAGGAGTCCTCGACCGCGTCCCCGAACGACTCGTCGTCCGTGGAGCCGGCCCGGCCCGGGCCGCGGCCGCGGCCGCGGCCGGTGTCCATCGCGGTCGCCGGCGACGTCCACTTCGAGGGGCAGCTGGCTGCCCGTCTGCGCGACCCTGCGACGGCGCTCGCACCGGCGGCGCCCGCGCTGGCCGCCGCCGACGTGGCGATCGTCAACCTCGAGACCTCGGTCGGCACGGGCGGCCGGCCCCAGCCGGGCAAGCGGTTCGTGTTCTCCGCCGGGCCCGAGGCGTTCACCGCCCTGGCCGAGGCCGGCGTCGACGTGGCCGGCATGGCCAACAACCACGCGCTGGACCACGGGCGCGCCCGCCTGCCGTCCACCCTGCGCGCCGCGCGCCGGGCGGCCGCGGCTGATCCCGCCCTGGCCGTGGTCGGCATCGGCGCCGACGTGCAGGAGGCGTTCCGGCCGGCGCTCACCGACGTCGACGGCACGATCGTCGCCACGCTCGCTGCGTCGGTCGCCGACCAGGACCCGACCGCCGACCCGACCGGCGCCTGGGCGGCTGGGCCCGACCGCGGCGGGATCGCCGACGCGCTGGACCCGTGGCGGCTGCTGCGGGCGGTGCGTCGGGCTGACGCGGCGGCCGACGTGGTGGTGGTCAACGCCCACTGGGGCATCCAGGGGCAGCGGTGCCCGACCGGTGACCAGCGCGATCTCGCCGGGCGGCTCGTGGCCGCCGGCGCGGACGTCGTCGTCGGCAGCCACGCCCACGAGCTGCAGGGCGACGGCAGGCTCGGCCCGGGCTACGTGGCCTACGGGCTGGGGAACTTCGCGTGGTACTCCCCCGGTCCCACCGGCGTCCTGACCCTCCTGGTGCGCCCGCCGCGCGAGCGCGACGGCCGGGCGAGGGTCACCGGGTCCCACTGGTGGCCGGCAGTGATCGGCGCCGACGGGCTCGCCCATCGGGTGACGGGCGACGCCGCGGCAGCTGCCCGGGCCGAGCGCGCGGCGCTGCGCGCCTGCGCCGGCCTGCGCTGACGACCCGGCAGGATCAGCGCGGCGCCAGCCAGGCGAGCACGATCCGGCCGGTCCGCTCGAGCTGCGCGGGCGACACCACCGCCGGCACGTCGCCCGGCGAGTGGTAGCCCGCGTACGGCGTCGACCCCAGGCGCGCCCCCGGCAGCCCCGCGCGGACGAAGGACCAGTGGTCGCTGCTGCGCTGGCCGCCCTCGGCCGCCACCGGGACGGCGGCGCGCCGGGCGGCGGCGAGCAGGGCCTGCTGGACGGGGTCGGTGTCGTCCGCGGACCCCACCGGCACGCGGCCGCCGACGCCGACCCGGTCGAGGGAGACCATGCCGCGGACCGCGGCGCGCTGCTGCAGGCCGAGGAGGGCGACGTAGCGCCGGGAGCCGTAGTGGTGGTCCTCCGGGGCGCCGCGCGGCTCCTCGGCGCCGAAGGCCACGAAGACCACCGGGAGCCGGGTCCGGCGCTCGGCCGCGGCTGTCGCGACCGCCAGCAGGGTGCCGACCCCGGATGCGTTGTCCTCCGCGCCGGGCGCCTGCGGAACGGTGTCGAGGTGCGCCCCGACCACGAGGTGGGCCTCGGCGGGGTCGAAGCCCGGAGGCGTCGCCACGACGTTGACCGAGCGCCCCGCCGGCACCGGCACCCCCCACGACTCCCCCGCCGGCACGTCGACCCGCTGGCGTGCGACGTCGTAGCCGAGCCCTGCCAGCTCGTCGCCGACCCACGCGGCCGCGCGGGCGTACGCCCTGCCGGTGGCCTCGCGCGGCCCGATCCGGCCAGCGAGGTGTCGCACCGCCCGGACCGCGACGCCCGGGTCCAGGTCGTCGGGCCCGACGGGACGCTCCGCGCCGGGTGCGGAGCCGGTGGGCGACTCCGGTCCCGGGGACGGCGAGGACGGGGTGGACGACTGGTCGGGCGACGGGCTTGGCTCCGCCGCGCTCGACGTCGGGTCGGCCGGGGACCGGTCCGGGCCCGGCGCGTCGGCGTCGCGCGTGCCGCTGCAGCCCGCCAGCACGAGCAGCGCCGCACCGGCCAGCGCGGCACGACGAGGAGCGGGCATGCCGTCACCGTAGCCGTCGCGGGTCGCCGACGCGCGAGGTGAGATCGTCGACGCCGGGTGGGGCGCAGGCGCGCGACGCCGGCCCGCGCCCGGCTCAGCCGGTGCCTCAGCCGATGCCGAGCACGCTGGCCATGGTGGTCACCCCGGCCACGATGATCACGATGCCGATGACGTCGAAGACGATGCCCGAGCGCATCATCCGCGTGATCGGGACCAGTCCGGTGCCGTAGACGATCGCGTTGGGCGGCGTCGAGACCGGCAGCATGAAGCCGTAGGACGCGCCGAAGACCGCGGCGAGCGCGGGGATCGCCGGGTTGACGTCGGCCGCGAGCGCGAGCTGGATGGCGATCGGTGCCACCACCCCGACGCTGGCCGTGTTGCTCGTCGTCTCGCTGATGACCACCGCGATGACCGTGGCCAGGATGGTGATCGAGACGAGCGAGCTGACGCCCAGCAGGTCGCTCAGCCCGCTGCCCATGGTCGCGGCGAGCCCGGTCGAGCCGAGCAGGCCGCCGAGGGCGATGCCCGAGCCGAACAGCACGATCGTGCCCCAGTCGATGCGGGCGGCGTCGTTCCAGGTGATCGTGAACTGACGCCGCGGCCAGTCGATGGGCAGCAGGAACAGCAGGGCGGCGCCCAGGATCGCCACCGCCCCTTCCTGCAGGTGCGCCGCGACGGTGTCGTAGAACTCGCCCTCGCCCCCGGTGACCAGCGCGACAGCGCCGGGGAAGATCCACAGCGTCACCGTGACCGCGAAGGCGATGAGCGTGTTGCGACCGCCCGGGCCCATGGGGCCGAGCTCGCTGCGCTGCTCCCGGATGAACTCCTCGGCGCCCTCGATGCGCTTCGTCTCCGGCCTGTTGAGCCGCAGCAGCACCAGGCACAGCGCCACGAACATGAGCGCGACGACCGGGAAGGCCAGCAGCATCCACGTGAAGAACGGGATCTCCTCGCCGGTCTCCTGCGTGATGAGCTCACGACCGATGAGGTTGGGCGGGCTGCCGACCGGCGTGAGCAGCCCGCCCACGCTGGCGCCGTACGCGACCATCAGCAGCAGCGCGGTGGAGAAGCGCAGCCGGCGGACGTCGTCGGGGTCGGCGTCCTCGTCGGACTGGGCCGACACCCGGCCGGCCAGGAAGCCGATGATGCCCATGGCGATCGGCATGAGCATCGCGGCACTGGCGGTGTTGGACACGAAGGCGCTGATCGAGGCGCTGATCAGGCCGAACGCCACGACCACGCGCACGGTCGACGA
Organism: Nocardioides xinjiangensis; assembly: GCF_017916455.1. Lineage (GTDB taxonomy): Bacteria > Actinomycetota > Actinomycetes > Propionibacteriales > Nocardioidaceae > Nocardioides > Nocardioides xinjiangensis. The sequence continues at coordinate 235,770 of NZ_JAFMSY010000002.1, forward strand.
GGCCACGCCGGGGATGCTGAGCACGCGGTAGGCGAAGCGCCGGTCGAGGCCGTGCTTGCGCATCGCCTCGGCCAGGACGAACCCGCCGATGAAGACGAAGATCGTCGAGTTCCCGAAGAGCGCGAAGACCTCCTCGGCCGGTGCCACGCCGAGCGCGACGCACAGCGCCATGGCCAGCATCGCGGTGATCGGGATCGGGATCGCCTCGGTCATCCACCAGACGATGACCAGGCTGAGGATGCCGGCCAGCTTCTGGGCCGGCTCGTCGAGCCCCGAGCACAGCAGGTAGACCACGACCGCGGCCACCGGCCCGGCGACCAGGCCGGAGGTGCGGCGCAGGCGCTCGAAGCGCTGCTCCGCCGGGCTCAGGGTCTCCTCGACCTCGTCGAAGGTGCGGTACGTGGCGGGGCGGGCCTGCTCGGACACCGTGCGTCTCCTCCGGTCGGCGAGGTGCCGACCCTAGCGAGACCGCTGTCGCCCCGGCCAGCCCCTCGAGCGATCCGGCAGGTGACGCGACAGCGGCGTGACCCCCGGAGGGACCACGCCGCTGTCGTCGGTCGGACGCTCAGTCCAGGTAGTCGCGCAGCACCTGCGAGCGGCTCGGGTGGCGCAGCTTGGACATCGTCTTGGACTCGATCTGGCGGATCCGCTCGCGGGTCACGCCGTAGACCTTGCCGATCTCGTCGAGGGTCTTGGGCTGGCCGTCGGTGAGGCCGAACCGCATCGACACCACGCCGGCCTCTCGCTCAGACAGGGTGTCGAGCACCGCGTGGAGCTGCTCCTGCAGCAGCGTGAACGACACGGCGTCCGCCGGGACGATCGCCTCGGAGTCCTCGATCAGGTCACCGAACTCGGAGTCGCCGTCCTCGCCGAGCGGGGTGTGCAGCGAGATCGGCTCGCGGCCGTACTTCTGGACCTCGATGACCTTCTCGGGGGTCATGTCGAGCTCCTTGGCGAGCTCCTCGGGCGTGGGCTCGCGGCCCAGGTCCTGCAGCATCTGGCGCTGCACGCGGGCCAGCTTGTTGATGACCTCGACCATGTGCACCGGGATGCGGATGGTGCGCGCCTGGTCGGCCATCGCACGCGTGATGGCCTGACGGATCCACCAGGTCGCGTAGGTCGAGAACTTGTAGCCCTTGGTGTAGTCGAACTTCTCGACCGCGCGGATCAGGCCGAGGTTGCCCTCCTGGATCAGGTCGAGGAACAGCATGCCGCGACCGGTGTAGCGCTTGGCCAGCGAGACGACGAGTCGCAGGTTCGCCTCGAGGAGGTGGTTCTTGGCCCGGCGGCCGTCCTCGGCGATCCACTCGTACTCCTCGAGCATCTTCGGGCTGAGCCGTCCGCCCTTGCCGAGCTTCTCCTCGGAGAAGAGCCCCGCCTCGATCCGCTTGGCGAGCTCGACCTCCATCTCGGCGTTGAGGAGCGGCACCTTGCCGATCTGCTTCAGGTAGTCCTTGACCGGGTCGGCCGTGGCGCCGGCCACCATGACCTGCTGCTCCGGCTCGTCGGTCTCGTCGGCTGCGGAGACCGTGAAGGCCTGCTTCTCGTCCTCCTTGATGGTGGGGTCGGCGGCGACGTCCTTCTCGAACTGGTCGTCGGGGATGTCCGGCAGGATCTTCTTGCCGTCCGGGCCGATCACCGGGGCCTCGACGTCGCCGAGGTCCACCACCGGCGCGTCCTCGGCCGGGCCGGCCGGCGCGTCCGCGGTCGGCGCGGCCGCGGTCTTCTTCGCGGCGGCCTTCTTCGCCGGCGCCTTCTTGGCCGGCGCCTCGGCACCGCCCGCCGCCTTCTTCGCCGGGGCCTTCTTCGCAGCCGACGACGTGGCGGCGCGCTTGCTCGTCGCCGCGACCGCACGCATGGTCGCGGCGTCGACCTGCACCGTGATGCCGAGGCCGCTGAGGTGCACCAGCAGGGCCTTCAGGTGCTTGGGCTCCACTCCGGCCTCGTCACTGGCCCGACGTACGTCCTCGGGGGACACGGTGCCGGCCGGGGTGGCCCCGGCGACCAAGGCGGCGATGGAGGGGTGCGACAGCACCTCCGCGGGGAGCAACTTGCGTGCGTGTGAGGACACGAACACCTCTCGTCAAACAGCTTCGGGGCGCGGCGAGGCCCGGTGACGTCAAGAGCCGCGCCGACATTCTGCCACGCCGATCCCCATGCCCCGACACCTGGCCCCGGAGCGGGTGCTCCCTGGGCGGTCGCGTCGACCCGGATCGCGGAGGCGTCAGCCGTCCGTCCGGGCCGCGGCCTTCTTCGCCTTCTTGAAGTCGCGCACCTTCTGCAGCGAGTCGGGGTCGACGACGTCGGCCACGGAGCGGTGGCCCTCGAGGGCGTAGTCGCCGACCACGGCCTCCCAGCCCTCGGGGCGTACGTCGAGCTGCTTGGCCAGCAGCGCCACGAAGATCTGCGCCTTCTGCTTGCCGAACCCCGGCAGCGCCATCACCCGCTTCAGCAGGTCCTTGCCGTCGGCGGCCTCGGTCCACAACCGCGCGGCGTCCCCGCCGTAGGTGTCCTCCACGATGCGGGCGAGCTCCTGCAGGCGCGCGGCCATCGACCCCGGGAACCGGTGGATCGCCGGTGGCGTCGAGGCCATCGCCGCGAACTCCGCGGGATCGGCCGCCGCGATGGCGTCGGGAGCGAACGTGCCGAAGCGGTCGAGCACCTTCGCCGGGCCCCGGAAGGCGTGCTCCATCGGGTACTGCTGGTCGAGCATCATCCCCACGAGCAGCGCGAAGGGTGAGTCGTCGAGGACCTTGTCAGCGGCGGGGTCGCCCGTGATGTGGAAGCCCATGGGCACATCCTGCCCGACCACGGCGGCACCGGGGCGCGCGTGCGGGCGGTGCGGCCCGACTGCTGGGCCCGACTACAGGAGCCGACTGCCGAGCCCGCCTCGTGGGGCCCGCCGGCCCGTGACCGGCTACTGGGCCTTGACCGCCAGGACCGGGCAGGGCGCGTCGAGCAGGACGCGCTGGGCGTTGCTGCCGAGGATCAGCTTGCCGACGGGCGAGCGGCGGCGCAGCCCGATGACGAGGAGCTCGGCGCCGTTGGCCTCGGCGATGCTGATGAGGTCCTCGGCCGGCTCGAACCCGCGCACCAGCTGGCGGATCTCGTGCTCGACACCGGCCTCGTCGAGCCGCGCCTGGATGCCCGCGATGTCGTCCTCGGCGGCACGTGCGGCCGGCCCGTCGAACTCCTGGCCTCCCCGGTGCGAGTTCACCACCACGAGCCTGCTGCCGCGCAGCTTCGCCTCGTTGATGCCGGCGGCGAGGGCGGCTTCGCCCTCTGGCTTGGGGACGTATCCGACGACGACGGTGCCCATGGTGTCTCCTCTCGGGGGGCCGCGGGCGCTTCGCCGCTGGCCTGCTGGCACCGTAACGGAAAGCGACCGCCTTGGGCAGCCTGTGGAGACACGCGCGGGACCCCATGGGGTGAGGCACTCTGGGGCGGTGGCCGTCCCGCCCCCGCCGCTGCCCACGCTGCAGGCGCCCGTCGACCGGCACACCCACGTGGTGCTGCGCGCGGCCGTCGTGGAGCTGGTGGCCGCCGAGCGGCGGCGCCGGTTCCCCACCGCCGTGCACGCGGGTGCGCCCGGCCGCTGCCTGCGCCACGTCGACGACCCGCCTTCGGGCGCAGGGCTGCGGGCCGACTTGGCTCTCGCCCTGCTGCGCGGCGCCGCCACGCTCACGCCTCGTCCGCTGCTGTGGCTGACCCGTCCCGGGGAGCTGAGCCCGCACGACGTGGACCTGCGCTGGGTGGGGCCGGCGGCGTGGGCCGGCCGGGCGCTCGGACTCGACGTGGGACTCGTCGTCGTCACGCGGCGGGGCTGGTTCGACCCGGTCAGCGACGTGCGCCGGGAGTGGCGGCGGCTGCGACCACCCCCGACCACCCGGTGAGGGCGAGGCGGCCCGTCGGGGTCAGTCCCAGGCGTGCACCGGCTCGTTGCTGTGCATCCGCTCGCGGTAGTCGAGCAGGGTGGCGCGCAGCGCGGCGTAGCGGTCGGCTCCCCCGCGCTCGTGCACCCTGCGCACGAACCACGCGGCGCCGCTCGTCTCCTGCAGGCAGCGCTGCTCGATGATGCCGAGGTAGCGCGCGCTCTCCTCGGAGGGCACGCCCCACGCGTCGAGCCCCGCCTGTGCCATCGGCAGCAGCCGCCGCAGGACCAGCTCGGTGGCGCGCACCTGGCCCAGCCCCGGCCAGTAGACCTGGGCGTCGACGCCCATCTGTGCGGCCACGTGGAAGTTCTCCTCCGCGGCCGAGAACGACATCTGCGACCACAGCGGCCGCTCGCTCTCGGCGAGGTAGCGGACCAGACCGAACCACAGTGCGGCGTTGGCGATGGTGTCGGCGACCGTCGGGCCGGCGGCCAGCAGCCGGTTCTCCACGCGCAGGTGCGGCATGCCGTCGGCGATGTCGTAGACCGGACGGTTCCACCGGTAGATCGTGCCGTTGTGCAGCTTGAGCTCGTGGAGGGCGGGCGTGCCGCCGGACTCGAGCACCTCGAGCGGATCCTCCTCCTCCGTCACCGGGAGCAGGGCCGGGAAGTATCGGACGTTCTCCTCGAACAGGTCGAACACCGAGGTGATCCACCGCTCGCCGAACCACACCCGCGGCCGCACGCCCTGCGCCTTCAGCTCCTCGCTGCGGGTGTCGGTGGCCTGCTCGAACAGCGGGATCCGGGTCTCGCGCCACAGCTCCTTGCCCAGCAGGTAGGGCGAGTTGGCCGAGACGGCCAGCTGGACTCCGGCGATCGCCTGGGCGGCGTTCCAGTAGGCGGCGAACTGGTCGGGCGAGGTCTGCACGTGGAACTGCGTGCTGGTGCAGGCCGCCTCGGGGACGATCGAGTCCGCGGTCGTCGTGAGCCGCTCACGCCCCGTGATGCTGATGGTGATGTCCTCGCCTCGGGCGGCGAGGATCTGCTCGGAGAGCAGCTTGTAGCGGGGGTTGGCGCTCAGCGACTCGAGGGTCATGTGCCCCTCGGCGAGGGTCGGCAGGATGCCGATCATCACCTGGTGGGCGCCGACCGCGGCGGCCTTCTCCTCCGCGTCGTTGAGCGAGCGGCGCAGGCTCTCCTCGAAGGTGGTCAGGCCGCCCTCGCGGAGCCTGGCCGGAGCGACGTTGATCTCGATGTTGAACTGGCCGAGCTCGGTCTGGAAGTCGGGGTCGGCGATGGCCTCGAGGACCTCGGCGTTCTTCAGGGCCGGGTCGCCCGCCTCGTCGATGAGGTTGAGCTCCATCTCGAGCCCGGTCATCGGGTCGTCGGTGTCGAACCGGGAGTCGCGGAGCATCCGGGCGAAGACGTCGAGGTTGCGCCGCACCTTCTCCCGGTGCCGCGTCCGGTCGGCCCGGTTGAACTCCTGCTGCTCGACCTCTTCTCCCATGCCCGCACCCTAGTCACGGCGCGGCGCCGCGAAAACCGTCCGGAGGGCTGGTCGCGCCCCTCACGCGGCCGGGTCGCCGCTGGCGAGCTGCGGCCGCAGCTCCTCCCACGTGTCGGGCGACGTCGCGGACTCGAGCAGCCGTGCCACGAGCTCGGCGAGCGAGTGGCGCGGCTCGGCCTCGTGGCAGCGGTCCACCGCGCACCAGGCCAGCGCGCCGTCGCCGACGAGCCAGGCGGCGAACGCCAGGACCGACGCCGGGCCCGCGACGTGCGAGGCGGGGAGCCGGCGCACGGCGTCGGACCAGAGGTCGACCGCCCGTCGCGCCTGCCCGCGGTCGAGCCACACCCACGCCTCGTCGCGCCGGGCGCCGGAGGGGACGGTGGCGGCGACCGCGGCCAGCTCGGCGGCGGAGAACGTGGTGCCGAGGTCGACGTGGCGCCGCACCAGCGAGGTCAGCGCGCCGGGCGGCAGCGCCGACGCCCGGTCGAGGTCGCGCTGCGTGCGGCGCACCGCCTCCGGATCGGGTGCGATCGTGGCGCGAAGCGCGTCGCGACTGGCGTGGGTGACCCGGCCGTCGTAGATCCCCTGCGCGGTGAAGGGGTGCTCGGCCAGGGTGAACGGCACACCCCGGTAGGCGGCGAGCGGAGCGCCCGGGAGCACGGCGTACCAGTGGTCGTCGTGGACCCGCAGCACCTCGCGCACGGCGATGCCGGCGCCGCCGAGCTCCGCGTGGACCGCCCAGGCCGCCTCCTCGGCGACCGTGGTGTCGTCGTCGTAGACCACGACCACGACGTCGCGGACGCCGTTGTGCCGCGCGGCACGCACCAGCGCCTCGACCGCGTCGTCGACGTCGTCGGGGTCGTCGGGCAGGTCGACGCGGGCGTGCATGCCGCCGGGCGAGCCGACGCTGAGCATGACGAGGGAGCGCGACGGGACGAAGCCCAGGGCCAGCGGCACGAAGGCCGCGATGTCGTCGGGGGTGCGCGCACGCAGCCTCGTGGTGGCCGGGCCGGCGGGACGCGGGGCGCGGGCGGGATCGGGGACGGAGGAGTGCTCGGTGGGTTCCATGCCGCCGACGGTCCCCGCGACCACCCACGCGCGACGCCCCGGCCGCGGCGGGGCTGTGGAGAACCCCCGTCGCTGGTCGTCTGTGGACGGTTGGTGGCGAGCCGCTGCGGCCGGTCGGCGGAGGCGGTGAGCGAGAATGGCCCCGTGACGCTGCACGCCGCCGCCGGAGTTTCCGGCTGATGCGCAGCACCGCCTCGATCCTGCACCTCGACCTGGACGCCTTCTTCGCCGCCGTCGAGCAGCGCGACAAGCCGTCGCTGCGCGGCAAGCCGGTCATCGTCGGCGGCACGGGCGGGCGCGGCGTGGTGTCCACGGCGTCGTACGAGGCACGCCGGTACGGCGTCGGGTCGGCGATGTCGACCCGCGAGGCACGGGCGCGGTGCCCGCACGCGGCGTTCCTGAGCGGCCGGTTCCACGCCTACCGCGACACCAGCAAGCGGGTCATGGAGGTGCTGCGCGACCTGTCCCCCCTCGTCGAGCCGCTGTCGCTCGACGAGGCCTTCGTCGACCTCGCCGCCGCCGGGCTGCCCGACCTCGAGGTGGCGACGGTCACCGCGGTGGGCGAGCGGCTGCGTGAGCGCGTGCACGAGGTGACGGGCGGCCTGACCGCGACGGTCGGCATCGCGTCGTCGAAGTTCCTCGCCAAGGTGGCCAGCGAGCTCGACAAGCCCGACGGGATGACGGTCGTCGCGCCCGGCACCGAGCTCGAGCTGCTCCGGCCCATGACCGTCCACGTCATCCCCGGCGTCGGCCCGGCGACCGCCGAGCGCCTGCGCCGCGCCGGCATCCACACCATCGCCGACCTCGAGCGCACCAGCGAGGAGGAGCTCGTGCGGCTGCTGGGGCAGGCGCACGGCCAGGGGCTGTGGCAGCTGGCGCGCGCACAGGACGCCCGACCCGTCGTGGCCGAGCGGGAGGCCAAGTCGATCAGCGTGGAGGGGACCTACGACTCCGACCTCACGGACCGCCGGCTGATGGAGGGCCTGCTCACCCGGCAGGCGCGGGAGGTCGGCACCCGCATGCGCAAGAACGGCATCTCGGGACGCACGGTGACGATCAAGGTGCGGCTGCACGACTTCACGACGCTGAGCCGGTCCAGCACGCTCTCCAGCCCGACCGACGACGGCGGCACGATCGGGCGGGTCGCGCGGTCGCTGCTGGCCGACCTCGACACGACGGGCGGCGTCCGCCTGCTCGGCGTCGGCGTCTCGGGGCTGGCCGACTGGGTGCAGGAGGACCTCTTCGGCGAGGCCGAGGAGGACGAGGAGCACGAGGTCGTGCTGCCGGAGCCGCCGCGGCGCACCTGGCCCCCGGGCGCCGACGTGGTCCACGACGAGATGGGCCCGGGGTGGGTGTGGGGCTCGGGTGCCGGCGTGGTGACCGTGCGCTTCGAGACCGCGGAGACCCCGCCCGGCCCGGTGCGCAGCTTCCGGACCGACGACCCCGCGCTGCACCGCTTCGAGCCGCCCGCGGACGACTGACCGCCGCGCCGACGGGCCGGATCAGCGCGTCCGCAGGGTGACCCGGTTCCCCGGCCGCAGCTGCGCGCACAGGTCGAGGTCGTCGTCCTCGACGAGTGCGACGACGGGATAGCCGCCCGTGGTGGGGTGGTCGGCGAGGAACACCACCGGCTGGCCCGACGGCGGCAGCTGCACGGCGCCCAGCACGATCCCCTCGCTGGGCAGCTCGCCGCCCCGGCGCTCCACCCGCGGGCCGCTGAGGCGCAGGCCCACCCGGTCGCTGTCGGGGGCGACGACGTACGCCGCCCCGTCGAGGGCGGCCCACGCGCCGCGGCCGAGCCAGTCCGCACGGGGGCCGGGCACCAGGCGGAGCACAGGCGCGCGGGGCCGCACGACCGGCGCTGGCGGCGGCTCGGGCAGCGCACCGGGCGCACCCAGGGCCAGCAGGTCGCCCGCGGACAGCCGCGGCGGACCGACCCCCGCGAGCGTGTCCGTGGAGCGGGAGCCCAGCACGGGGTCCACGTCGAGGCCGCCCGCGAAGGCGACGTAGGACCGGACCCCCGTGATGGCCCGACCGACGGTGAGCAGCGCTCCGGCGGGCACCGTGACGGGCATGCCGTGCGCGACGTGGCGGCGGTCGACCACCACGTCGCACGCCGCGCCGGTCACGGCGACGGTCACCGCCCGGCGTGGCCGCAGCACGATCCCGCCCAGAGTCGTCTCGACGACGGCGTCGTCCGGGGCCCCGCCGACGAGCCGGCGGGCCAGCGCGGCGGCACCGCGGTCCAGGGCGCCGGCGCGGGGCACCCCGAGGTGGGCCCACCCGTGGCGGCCGAGGTCCTGCAGGGTGGACAGGGGTCCGGGGTCGACGACCTCGACGCCGGGCCGCCCGCCACCGCTCACCCGGCGTCCTCGAACCGCACCCGGGTCCCCGGCGCCAGGAGGGCGGGCTGCTCCCGCGCGGCGTCCCACAGGACGGCGTGGGTGGTGCCGAGCAGGAGCCAGCCGCCGGGCGAGGCCGTCGGGTAGACGCCGCACCACGTGTCGGCGAGGCCGACCGCTCCGGCCGGCACGCGCGAGCGCGGCGACTCCAGGCGCGGGACGGCCCGGTCCGCGGGCAGGCCGCCGAGGTAGGAGAAGCCCGGCGCGAACCCGCAGAAGAGCGCGACGAACTCCACGGACGTGTGGACGGCGACGACCTCCTCCACCGAGCAGCCCCAGTGGCCGGCGACCGCCTCGAGGTCGGGCCCTGAGTACGTCACCGGCACCCGCACGAGGGGGCCGGACCTGCCGGCGGCGGCGATGGGCCGGTCCGGCAGCGCCGCCCGGACCAGCGCGGGGTCCACGCCGTCGAAGAGGACGGTGGTCGCCGCGGGGACGATGTCGTCGGCGCGCACCCCGGAGTCCCGGGCCCACGCGGCCAGCGACGCCGCGGCGGCCGCGTCCTCGACCTCCACGAGGCACGCGCGAGGGCCGACGGGGACGACCCTCACGGGACCCACCGTCCCTCCGCTCGGGCGTCCGGGGCAGGGGCCGACCAGCAGCTCCGCACGTGCAGGCCGGCGGCCTCCAGCGCGCGGCGTACGGCCCCGGCGGTGGTGACCGCGCCGGGAGAGTCGCCGTGCACGCACACCGAGTGCACCTGCGCCGCGAGCCCCACCGCTTCGCCGGGCCACCTCGTCGGGGTCGGTGACCAGCGCTCCCGGCCGGTCCCGCGGCAGCAGCCCGCCCTCCGGGGTGTAGCCGCGGTCGGGAAAGCCCTCGAGCCGGACCCCGCGGCCGCGCTCGCCTGCCAGCGAGAGCAGCAGCGAGCCCGGCATGCCCAGCACCGGCAGGTCGCCCGACCCGTCCAGCACGGCGCTCGCCTGGAGCCCGTCGACCGCGACCCGGTGGTAGAGCGCGCCGTGCGGCTTGAGGTAGGCCACTCCCCCGCCCTCCGAGGCGGCGACGGCGGACAGGACGCCGACCTGCTCCGCGACCTGCTCACGCAGCACCGCAGGCGGCACGTCGCGCGCCACGCGGCCGAAGTTCTCCCGGTCGTCGTAGGAGACCTGCGCGCCGACCGTCACCCCGCTCGCCACAGCGCCCGCGCACACCGTGCGCATCGTCTCCGGGGTGCCGGCGTGGAAGCCGCACGCCACGTTGGCGCTCGTGACGACGGCGAGCAGGCCGGCATCGTCGGTGACCTCCTCACCGAGGTCGGCGTTGAGGTCCACCGATCGGTCGCGCCCGCTCCGCATGGACCCAGTCTCCCGGGGAACCCCTGAGAAGTCCCTGAGAGTTCGGCGTTCCTGCAACTCGGCGGGGTACTGGCTCGTCATGGCAGGTGAAGGCACCAATCCGATGGGGAATCCCGCAGCGGACACAGGCGTTGGAACAGACGTGCGACAAGGGCTGGTCGCACAGGAGCAGGAGGACGACATGAGCACCGCACAGGCCAAGCGCACCACCACGACGCGTGAGATCGAGGGACGCGACAGCGTCGGTCTCTACCTGGACGAGATCGCCCGGACGCCGCTGCTCGACGCCGAGACCGAGGTGGAGCTCTCGAAGACCATCGAGGCGGGCCTGCTGGCCCAGCACCTGCTCGACACCGGACGTGTCGGGCGCCGCCAGGGCGGCGCCCCGATGAGCGCGACCGAGGCGGAGCTCGAGTGGCTCGCCGAGCAGGGACGCCTCGCCGTCGACCGCTTCATCGAGGCCAACCTGCGCCTCGTGGTCTCCATCGCCCGCAAGTACGGCCGCTCGCAGATGCCGATGCTCGACCTGATCCAGGAGGGCAACACCGGCCTGATCCGCGCGGTCGAGAAGTTCGACTACACCAAGGGCTACAAGTTCTCGACCTACGCGACCTGGTGGGTCCGTCAGGCGATCACCCGCGGCATCGCCCAGCAGGCGCGCGTCGTGCGCCTCCCGGTGCACGTCGTCGAGGAGCTCAACCAGGTGGGCAGCGCCCGCCGCACGCTCGAGCGCCAGCTCGGCCGCGACCCGGAGCCGGAGGAGATCGCCGCCGAGCTCGGCATGGAGCTCGACCGCGTGCTGGACCTCATGAGCTGGGGTCGCGACCACGTGTCGCTGGACACCCCCGTCGACGAGGACGGCGACACCTCGCTCGGTGACCTGATGGCGCAGGAGACCGCGCCGGGGCCCGACCTCAACGTCCTCGACGCCGAGGCCAGGCAGCGTCTCGACGACCTGGTCGGCATCCTCGACGAGCGCTCCGCCGACATCGTCCGGGCCCGGTACGGCCTCGCCGACGGCCGGCAGCACAAGCTCGCCGACATCGGCGCCCGGCACGGCATCTCCGCCGAGCGGGTCCGCCAGCTCGAGCGCGAGGCGCTGCAGAAGCTGCGCCGGGCCGGCGACCCGGACCTGGCTGCCTGACCCCTCAGTACGCCGCGGACTCCAGGTTCGCGCTCGCGGCCTGTGCCCGCTCGACGACGTCGGCGGGCACAGGCCGTCGTGCTGCCACCCGGGCCTGCCACTCCTGGACGGCCACGACCCGTGCGGCGGCCTCCTCGACGCGCTCGCGCGAGATGTCGCCGGACTGCAGCGCCTCGACGACGATCCGGTGGGTGGTCGCGGTGTCGACGGGCATGAGCAGCAGGTCGGCCCCCGCCTCGAGCGCCTGCAGCGCCGGCGTGGGGCGCCCGCCGACGGCGCCCATGCCGAGGGAGTCGGTGATGGTGACGCCCTCGAAGCCGAGGTCGTCGCGCAGGAGGTCGTAGACCTCGGGCGCCATGCTGGCCGGGACGCCCGGAGCGATGGCGGTGAGGTCGAGGTGGCTCAGCATCACCGCGGGAGCGGCGTGCCGGACCGCGGCCGCGAAGGGCGGCAGGTCGTGCGCCTCGATCTCCGCGAGCGAGGAGTCGACGACGGGGAGGGTGTCGTGGCTGTCGGCCGTCGCGGTGCCGTGGCCGGGGAAGTGCTTGACGGTGGAGACGATGCCGGCGTCGTCGTACCCCTTGACGGCCGCGCCGACGGCCTGGGCCGCGACCGACGGATCGGTGGAGGGCGACCGCGCGCCAATCGTGGGATCGGCGGCGCCGATGGTGACGTCGGCGACGGGCGCGAACACCCATGTGAAGCCGAGGCTGCGCAGCTCGAGGCCCGTGGTCTCCGCGGCGGCCCGGGTGACCCGTCGGCCGAGCCGCGCGTCGGCCTGGACCGCGAGGCCGGCGGACTGGAAGTGGGGGAACTCCGTGGCGATGCCTCGCAGGTGCGAGACGTAGCCGCCCTCCTGGTCGACGCCCACGACGGGCGGGAAGTCGCGACCGTCGGCGGCGGCGGCGCGCGCCACCGCGCCGGTCATCGCGAGCACCTGGGCCCGGTCCACCACGTTGTCGCCGGTGACCGAGACGCCGGCGAGGTGCAGCTCGCGCACCATCCGCGCCGGCTCCTGTGGGTCCGTGCCGTGGAAGCGGCCCACGATCACCCCTCCGGCCAGCTGCTCGGAGGTCCACGTGCTCACCAGCTCGCGGGCGTCCTCCAGCTCGCCCACGGTCGGCCCCCAGGAGGTCGGCGTGTCCGGGTCGACCTCCTCGGTCGGCTCGGACGCCCCGGGGTCGGCCGGTGACGACGAGGTCGCCGGCGACGAGGACCCCGACCCGGCGGACGGGTCGGTGGACGACGGCCGGTCGTCGGAGGCGCCGAGGCCGGCGCAGCCGCTCACGAGCAGGACCCCTGCGGCGACCGCGGCGAGACGGGGTCGGATCTGGAGCACGCCCGGAGGCTACCGGCCAGACCCCCGGGACCGGGAAACGTCAGGCGGCCCCGGCGCGCGCGGAGAGCTCGGCGTAGACCTCCTCGATGCGCCGACGCAGGTCGTCGAGGGTCCCGGCGTTGACGACGACGTGCGTCGCGATCGACAGCCGGTCCTCCCGGGAGGCCTGGGCGGCGATCCGCGCCTCGGCCTCCTCGCGCGTCCAGCCGCGGTCCTCGACCATCCGCGACACCTGCACCTCCGTCGGTGCGTCCACCACGACGACGGCGTCGAACTGCCCCGCCCGGCCCACCTCGGCCAGCAGCGGGATGTCGTGCACCACCACCGCTCCCGGGTCGGCCGCCGCCTCCAGCTCGGCGCTGCGCCGGTGGACGAGGGGATGGACGATGGACTCCAGTCGCCTGCGTGCCGCCGGGTCGGCGAAGACCAGGGCGCCCATGGCGGGCCGGTCGAGCTCGCCGTCGGGGGTCAGGAGGTCGGGACCGAACTCCTCGACCACGGCTGCGAGGCCCGGCGTGCCGCGCGCGACGACCTCCCGGGCGATCACGTCGGCGTCGACGACGACGGCGCCCAGGCCCGCGAGGATCGCGGACACCGTGCTCTTGCCCGAGGCGATGCCTCCGGTGAGTCCGACCCGGACGGTCACTGGTCCTCCTCCGCGACGACGGTCACGACGGTCGAGCGTACGACGCCGCGGGCGCTCAGGCCTGCCGGCCGGGCGCCTGCGCGACGGCCTTCTCGGCGGCGGCCAGCAGCACGCAGGTCGCCACGGCCTCCATGGCGGCGGTGACCTCGGCGACCGGCGGCATCGTGGGGGCCAGCCGGATGTTGGTGTCCTCGGGGTCGCGCTTGTAGGGGAACGACGACCCGGCCGGGGTCAGCGCGACACCGGCCGCCTTCGCGAGCTCCACGACCCGGCTCGCGGTGCCGGGGACGACGTCGAGGTTGACGAAGTAGCCGCCCGTCGGCGTGTTCCACGTCGCGACCCCCCGCCCGCCGAGCCGCTCGGTCAGCACCCGGTCGACCTCGGCGAACTTCGGCGCGATGATCTCGCGGTGCTTGACCATGTGGTCGCGCACGCCCTGGGGCGAGCCGAAGAACTCGACGTGGCGCAGGTGGTTGACCTTGTCGGGGCCGATCGACCCGTTGCCGAGGTGCCCGAGGTACCAGCCGACGTTCGCCGTCGAGGCGGCCAGGAACGCGACGCCGGCGCCGGCGTAGGTGATCTTCGACGTCGAGGCGAACATCACGGGGCGGTCCGGGTGGCCCGCGGCCGAGGCCAGCGTGAGGATGTCGGCGCTCTTGGCCTCGTCCTCGGTGAGGTGGTGCAGCGCGTAGGCGTTGTCCCAGAAGATCTTGAAGTCCGGTGCGGCCGTCGGCATCGCGGCGAGCCGCGCGGCGACGTCCTGGCTGCAGACCGCGCCCGTCGGGTTGGCGTACGTCGGCACGACCCACATCCCCTTGACCGACGGGTCGTCGGCGACGAGCGCGGCCACGGCGTCGGCGTCGGGGCCGTCGTCGTTCATCGGCACGGTCACCATCTCGATGCCGAGGCTCTCCAGCAGCGTGAAGTGCCGGTCGTAGCCCGGGACCGGGCACACGAACCGGACCTTCTCCTCCTGGCCCCACGGCCGCTCGGAGTCGACGGCACCGAACAGCACCATCCAGACCAGGCACTCGCGCATGATCGACAGGCTGGAGTTGCCGCCAGCCACCAGCTGGTCGGGCTCCACCCACAGCAGCTCTGCGAACATCTCGCGGAGGTCGGCCAGCCCCTCCAGTCCGCCGTAGTTGCGGACGTCCACGCCGCGGGAGTCCTTCGTGGTCGTCGGCAGGCGCAGCAGCGCGTCGGCGAGGTCCAGCTGCTGCGCGGACGGCTTGCCGCGCGTGAGGTCGAGCTTCAGCCCGGCCGACGTGAGGTCCTCGTAGGCCGCGCGCTGCTCCTGCAGCAGGGCGGCGAGGTCGTCGGCGGACAGGTCGGCCAGCGCAGTCGCGTTCACGCCCTGAAGGCTACCGAGGACCGGCGCCCCGGCCGCCGCCCGTCCGGTCCTCAGGCAGGGGTGCGGAAGGTGCGGCGGTACTCCTGCGGGCTGACCCCGCGCGAGCGGCCGAAGTGGTGGCGCAGCGTGGCCGCGTTGCCGAAGCCGACCTCGGCGGCCACCCAGTCGATGGAGTGGTCGGTCTGCTCCAGCAGCTCCTGGGCCGCGCGCACCCGCTCACCGAGGATCCAGCTGTAGGGCGTGGTGCCGGTCTCCTCCTTGAAGCGGCGGGCGAAGGTGCGCGCCGACATGTGCACCTGCTTCGCGAGCGTCCCGACGTCGAGCTCCTCGCCGAGGTTCGCGCTGATCCAGGCCAGCAGCGGCGCCAGCGCCTCCGACTCGCACACCGGGACGGCCCGGGCGATGAACTGCGCCTGGCCGCCGTCGCGGTGCGGCGGCACGACCATCCTGCGGGCGGTGGTCGCGGCGACCTTGGCGCCGAACTGCTGGCGCATCACGTGGAGCGCCGCGTCGAGGGCCGCCGCCGATCCGGCGCCCGTGACGATCGAGCCGTCCTGGACGTAGAGCACGTCGGGGTCCACGACCGCCTCCGGGTAGCGTGCGGCGAGCTCGGCGGCGTACCTCCAGTGGGTGGTGCAACGGCGTCCGTCCAGCAGCCCGGCCTCCCCGAGCATGAACGTCGCGGAGCAGTGCGCGAAGAGCATCGCGCCGCGCGCGTGGGCGGTGCGCAGCAGCTCCGAGACCTCCGGGGAGGTGCCGCGGTGGTCGCTCTTCGGCGCCAGGCAGATGAGGTCGGCGTCGACCGCCGCGTCGAGCCCGTGCTCGACGTGGAGGTCGAAGCCCGCGCGCGTGCGCAGCCGGCCCGGTCGCGGCGTCACGACGGTGAAGTCGAAGACGGGATTGTCGTCCTCAGGGTGGTAGGGCTCGGCCCACACCTCGCAGAGGGCGCCGAGGCCGAAGGGCTCGGGACGTTCCTGGACGACGACCGCGACCTTCTTCATGGACGACAGCGTGCACGACGCGTGGCAGTAAATCAACTCACCGTGTCATTCCTGCCACTGGTGGCAGGAAGTGTCTGAGCGAATGATTGCTGCCATGACCACCATCCTGCTCCTCCTCGTCCTCGCCGCGGGCATCGCGGTGCTGGTCGGGTACGCCCGTCACGACCGGTTCGCCGGCCCCTCCTCCGTCGTCCACCTCCGTGACGACCTCGGTCCCGTCGAGGACCGGCTGCACCTGGTCCCGCGCGCGTGACCCGACGGCAGGGCGGCGCATGCACTGCGTGCGGGCGCCGTTCTGGCGTGCACCCGACGACTTTTGCTTGACCTGAGGCAAAAGTCGGGCCTAGCGTGATCGCCGTCACAGGACCGCACGCCTGTGGTGCCCCACTCGAACTCGGCTTGTGGAAGGCCCTCTCCATGCACCAGCGGTCACGCCTGCTCCCCGTCTCCCTGCTCTCCGCGCTCACCGGCCTCGCGCTGGCGCTCGGCCTCACCGTGCCGGTCGCGGCCGCGGTGCCCGACCCGGTGCCACGACCCGCCTCCGGCTCCGCCGCCGGTGCTGCCGACGACTCCGCCGGCACGACCACGGGCACGAGCACGGGCAGGACCACGGGCGAGTCCACGGGCAGGACCACGGGCACGACTGCTGGCACGTCCGCCAGCGACTCGGCCGGCGGCGCCGCCGCGGACGCGCCCGACCTCTCGAAGTTCCAGAAGGTCGTCCTCGGGCAGGGCACCGGGCTCGGCGAGGTGATGGAGCTGACCGTCGCCCCTGACGGCCGGGTCTTCTTCATCACCCGCGCCGGCGACATCTCGATGTACGACCCGACCGACGGGAGCATCGAGATCATCATGAACAACCCGAGCCTCGGCGTGTGGAGCGGCCTCGAGGACGGCGGGCTCGGCATCACGCTGGACCCGGAGTTCGCGACCAACAACTGGATCTACGTCTACTACGCACCGCTGCCCGCCTCGCACAACGCCAACCGGCTCTCCCGCCTGACCGTCGAGACCAGCGCCAGCGGCGAGACGTTCATCGACAAGTCCTCGGAGAAGGTCGTCCTCGAGGTCGGCACCCAGCGCAACGTCTGCTGCCACTCCGCCGGGTCGCTGCAGTTCGGCGACGGCGGGGTCCTGCACCTCGCCACGGGCGACAACACCTCCTCCTCCGACAACGACGGCTACTCCCCCCACGACGAGCGCCCCGGGCGCTCCGACTACGACGCCCAGAAGTCCTCGGCCAACACCAACGACCTGCGCGGCAAGATCCTGCGCGTCATCCCCCGCAACGACGACGCTGGCGACGTCGACCCCTCCCCCGGCGACGGCATCTCCTACGACATCCCCGAGGGCAACCTGTTCGGCGAGGGCGGCGCCTACCCGACCGCCCTCCACCCCGACGCCGACCCCGCCAGGACCCGGCCCGAGATCTTCGCGATGGGACTACGCAACCCCTACCGCCTCGGCGTCGACGCCGACACCGACGTCGTCTACTGGGGTGAGGTCGGCCCGGACTCGCGCGTCAACAGCCCCAACCGCGGCCCCCGCCACTTCGAGGAGTTCAACCGCACCGACGTCGCCATGAACGGCGGCTGGCCCTACTGCGGCGGCGAGGTCGGCGACGACCTGACCAACATGGACTTCGGCGGTGCCTACGTCGACTGGGACTTCGTCGCCAACCGCTACCGCACCAACCCCGACGGCTCGCCGAAGCGCTTCCCGTGCAACGACCCCGACGAGATGGCCGACGTCAACGACTCGCCCAACAGCACCGGCCTGCGGACGCTGCCGCCGATGACCGACGCGTGGATTCCGTACTCCGACGTGGGCCCGTACAAGTACTCCGCCGTCCAGGGCTCGACCCCGACCGGCGGCCAGGTCTACCGGCAGTCGCAGAACACCGCCGCCAAGGAGACCGCGTTCCCGGCGCACTACGAGGGCTCCTACTTCATGTCGGAGATGAGCCGCGGCTGGATCAAGGAAGTCCGCATGGACGCCGCCGGCAACATCGTGGCGGTCAACGACTTCATGAGCGGCTTCGTCGCGCCCGGCGACCTCGAGTTCGGTCCCGACGGCTCGATGTACGTCCTCGAGTACGGCACCGGGTTCTTCTCCGGCTCGCCGCAGACCAAGCTCGTCCGCATCGACTACGCCATCAACGGCTCCGCCCCGGTCGCCCGGGCCGGCGCCGACGTGACGGAGGGCGACGCCCCGCTGTCGGTGGAGTTCACCAGCGCCGGCACGAGCGACCCCGACGGCGACGCCGTGACCTACGCCTGGGACCTCGACGGTGACGGCGACACCGACTCCACCGCGGCCAACCCGTCGTACACCTACGAGACCGCCGGCGACTACACCGTGCTGCTCACGGTGACCGACTCGACCGGCAAGACCGCGACCGCGCAGGTCGTGGTCAATGTCGGCAACACCGCGCCCCGGGTGCGGATCGAGCTGCCGGCCGACGGCGGCTTCTACGCCTCGGGCGACGACATCCCGTTCGTCGTCGACGTCCAGGACGCCGAGGAGACCGTCGACTGCTCCGAGGTCGTCGTCCAGGAGGGTCTGGGCCACGACATCCACGTGCACCCCAACCTGTCGGTCAACGGCTGCGCGGGCACGATCCGCACCGCCGCCTCCGCCGACCACGGACCGGACGCCAACACCTACGGCGTGCTGATCGCCACCTACCGTGACGGCGGCGCGAACGACGGCGCCAACGCGCCCCTCTCGGGCAGCGACACCGTCATCCTCCAGCCCAAGCTGCGCCAGGCCGAGCACGCGACCAACCGCCAGGGCGTGGGCTACACCGGCTACGACGACAAGTCCGGCACCCGCCCCGGCGGCGGCGGCCTGATCACGGGCATGGGCAACGGCGACTGGGTCATGTTCGACCCGATGAGCCTGGTCAACATGACCGACGTCTCCGTCCGCTACTCGGGCGGACCCCAGGCCGGCGCAGCCGTGCAGCTGCGGGCAGGCGCCGCCGACGGACCGGTCGTGGCGACCGTGCCGCTCGACGGCGGCACGCAGGGCCAGTACTTCTACAAGACGGTCAGCGCCCCCATCACCGCACGGGACGCCGACGCCGGCGGCCGCCCGCTCTTCTTCGTCTACTCGGGCGGCGGGGAGATCAACTTCGACGAGCTCAGCGTCGAGGGACAGGGCGTGGCGGGCAACACCTCCCCCGTCATCACGTCCGCCACCGCGACCCCGGGCGACGGTCTGGCGCCGCTCGACGTCGACTTCGCCGTGGAGGCGAGCGACCCCGACGGCGACGACATCACCTATGCGTGGGACTTCGGGGTCGAGGGCACCGAGGACGACACGGCCACGACTGCCACGGCGTCGTGGACCTACCCCGAGCCCGGGACGTACACCGCGACCGTCACGGTCGAGGACGAGACGGGCAAGACCACGAGCAAGGCGGTCGAGGTGATCGTCCGCCAGCCCTGCGCCGCCCCGCCGACGCCCGACGAGGGCTACGAGCTGCTCTTCGACGGCACCGACCTGTCCGCCTGGAAGCAGGCGGGCCCCGGCGGCTTCACCGTCGAGAACTGTGCCCTGACCAGCTCCGGCGGTCTCGGCCTGCTCTGGTACTCCGAGCGCACCTTCGACGACTACGTGGTCAAGCTGCAGTTCAAGCTGTCGGACGACGGCGACAACTCCGGCGTGTTCACGCGGTTCCCCGACCCGGGTGAGGACCCCTGGGTGGCGGTCGACCACGGCCACGAGATCCAGATCAAGGAGGGTCAGCCGGGCGACGAGCCGCAGAAGACCGGCTCGGTCTACAACTTCGACCGGGAGGACAGGCGCAACGCCCGGCCCCTCGGGGAGTGGAACGACTACGAGATCCGGGTGAGCGGTCAGACCTACACGATGACCCTCAACGGGCAGGTCGTGAACGAGTACACCTCCGACGGCTCGCGCGGCACCGGCGGCTACATCGGCCTGCAGAACCACGGCGACGCCGACGAGGTGAGCTTCCGCAACATCCAGGTCAAGGAGCTCGAGGTCCAGGAGCCGTTCGTCAACACCCTCACGGCCGACCCGGTGCGCGGCGGGGCGCCGCTCACGGTGGACTTCACCGCGACGGGCATCGACCGGCAGGACGACGCCATCACCTACGAGTGGGACTTCGGTGACGGGTCCGACCCGGTGACGGGCGGCGCGGAGGTCTCGCACACCTACAGCGACGGCGGCACCTTCACCGCCCGCGTGACCCCCGTGGACGCCGAGGGCAACCGAGGTCTGACCCGGGAGACCGAGGAGATCACCGTCCTGGTCGACCCGGTGGCCACCGCGACGGCGACGCCGCGCTGCGGCGTGCTGCCGCTCGAGGTCGAGTTCGACGCCTCCGCGACCGACCCGCAGGACCAGGCCGTCACCTGGAGGTGGGACTTCGGCGTCGAGGGCACGGACGACGACACCTCGACCGAGAAGTCGCCGACGTGGACCTACACCGAGGCCGGCGAGTACACCGCGACCGTCACCGCGACCGACCCCGACGGCAACACGGGCACCAGCCCGGTGCGCATCGAGGTGCTCGCCGACGGCGAGTGCCGGCCGGTGGCCGACCTGTCGGAGCTGTTCAACAACGACGGCATCTCGACCGACGCCAACCCCGGTGACGGCAACTTCGACGGCGGTGGCTGGTCCTTCGCCGCCGAGCTCCTCCCGCCGGCGGTGCAGCCGGACGGCGGGCCGGTGCGCCTCAACGGCGTGGACTACGACTTCGGCAGCCCGGCCGACGGCCAGCTGAACAACGTCGAGGCCGACGGCCAGGTCATCTCCCTGCCCACCGGCACCTACGACGAGCTCAGCATCCTCGCCACCGCCCACAACGGCGACGTGCAGGAGCAGGGCACGCTGACCTACAACGACGGGACGACCGCGCAGGTGCCCCTGCGCTTCACCGACTGGGCCGTCACGCCGAAGTTCGGCGAGGAGATCGCGATCGACATGCCGTACCGCCACAACGGCGGCGGCGACACCTCGCCACGGGTCATGATCTTCACCCAGCGGGTCGCCCTGGAGGCGGGCAAGCAGCCCGACACCCTGACCCTCCCGGTCAACCCGAAGCTGCACGTCTTCGCGGTCTCCGGCGTCCGCGCCGAGGGCCCGCCCCCGCCGTGCGAGCAGCCGCAGCGCTCCGACGAGTTCGACGACACCGAGCTCCTCGACAACTGCCACTGGACGGTGCGCCGTCCCGACGAGACGGCGTACGACGTCTCCGGCGGCGCGCTGCACCTGACGGCCCGCCCGGGTGAGTACAACGACACCAGCAACGTCATCACCCAGGATGCCCCGGACGGCGCGTGGACGGCGACGACGAAGCTCACGTGGGACCCGACGGAGGCGGGCCAGCAGGCCGGTCTCGTGGTCGCCGGCAGCGGCGGCTCCGGGTTCGCCAAGCTCACGTTCGTCGACAAGGGCGACGACAACGAGTGGATCGAGTTCCTCAAGTCCTCCAGCCCGAGCAACAACGACTTCCAGTTCTCCGGCAACTGGAACACCGGCGGCGGCAGCTTCGACGGGCCCTTCCTGCCCGACGACTTCCCCACCACGTTCTGGCTGCGGTTCACCTCGGACGGCACCGAGCTGCGCGGCTCGTACTCCACCGACGGGCAGCAGTTCGTGCAGGTGGGCGACCCCCGCACGCTCGCCGGCATCACCAACCCCCGCGTGGGCGTGATGGCGCTGAAGGGCGGGGCCCCGGGCAACCCGGTCGCGCACTTCGACTTCTTCCGCTGGTCCGGCCAGCAGCAGGGCGAGGCCCCGACCGTCTCCGCGTCCGCGGAGCCGACCTCGGGCACCGCCCCGCTCACGGTCGCCTTCAGCAGCGAGGGCACCGACCCCGAGGGCGGCGAGCTGGAGCACGCCTGGGACTTCGGGGTGGACGGCACGCAGGACGACACCGCCGCCACCGCGGACGCGTCCTGGACCTACACCGAGCCGGGCACCTACACCGCGACCGTGACGGTCACCGACCCCGACGGCCAGACCGCCGAGGACACCGTCGAGGTCGTGGTCGAGGAGCCGGCCGAGACCCGCACCTGGGTCGTCGACGCGGTGGACGAGGCGCGGGGCAACTACTGGCGCTCCGCCGACACGGGCACGTCGACCGTCACCGTCGAGGTCGGCGACACCGTGGAGTGGCAGTTCGACCAGGCCACGATGGGCCACGACCTGACCTCGCTCAACTCCGGCACCGCGTGGCAGCCCGAGCTGCAGGAGTACCGCAACCCGGGCGGCGAGCCGGTGCGCTACACCTTCACCAAGCCCGGGACCTACGAGTACTGGTGCAGCATCCACGGCGCCACCATGCGCGGCACCGTCATCGTCGAGGAGCCGGCGGCGGACAACCAGCCGCCCACGGCCGACCCGTTCGTCGACCCGCGCCAGGGCTCCGCGCCGCTCTACGTCCACTTCGAGGCGAACGCCACCGACCCGGACGGCGACGACCTGACCTACCTGTGGGACTTCGGGCAGGGTGACGGTCCGTCCGACCAGTCGACGGCCGCCCACGCGCACGTCACGTACGCCGACCCCGGCTCGTACACCGCGACCCTGACCGTCAGCGACGGCGAGGGCGGGACGTACGAGGAGGAGTTCGAGATCACCGTCACCGGTGAGGCGCCACGTGTCACCGCCACGGCGACCCCGACCAGCGGCCGGGCCCCGCTCGTGGTGGGCTTCAGCGGGACGGCGGAGGACGACCAGGGCGGAGCCATCACCTACCAGTGGGACTTCGGTGACGGCACGTCCTCGCAGGCCGGGCCGAAGCCGCTCGCGTCGCACACCTACACCGAGCCGGGCACCTACCAGGCGAGGCTGACCGCGACGGACGAGGACGGCAACACCGGCTCGGCCACGGTGCAGATCGACGTGGAGTCCCTGCCGGAGATCGAGGCCACGGCCACGCCGGCCACCGGCGAGGCCCCGCTCGAGGTGCAGCTCGACACCACGGTCGTGACCGAGGGCACGTTCTTGGCGTTCGCCCACGGCCTCCACGCCTACCCCGACGCCGCCGGCACGGCCTCCATGGTCCGCTCCCGAGGGACCACGGTGACCACGATCGACGTCACGGGCGTCAAGCCGAACGCCCCGCACATGGTGCACGTGCACGAGCGGGCCTGCGGTGACGCGAACGGTGGGCCGCACTTCCGCTTCGACGAGACCCTGCCCTACTCGGAGGAGAACGAGATCTGGCCGATGTTCACCGCGGACGCCGACGGTGCCAGCGGGGAAGTCGTGGTGACGAGCACGCAGCGTGCCGGCGCCAAGGCGAGGTCGATCGTGGTCCACGACCCCGACGACGGCTCGCAGCGGATCGCGTGCGTCGACCTGGCGCCCAGCACCGCCGGGCTGACGTACGCCTGGGACCTCGGCGACGGCACGACCGCTGAAGGCCCCAGCCCGACCCACACCTACACCGAGCCCGGGACCTACCGGGCAACGGTGACCGTGGGCAGCCAGGACGGCACCGACGAGGTCACCTCCTCGGTGGAGATCGTCGTCACCGGCGACGACCCGACCGACCCGACGGCCCCGGGAACGGGTGACACCACTCCCCCGGACACGACCGTCACCGGCGGTCCGACGGGCGCGGCGCGCGGACCGGCGGCGACGTTCACCTTCGCCTCCTCCGAGCCGGGCAGCACCTTCGAGTGCAGCCTCGACGGGAAGGCCTGGACGGCCTGCGCGTCGCCGGCGACGTTCACCAAGCTGGCGCAGGGCGAGCACGAGCTGAGGGTCCGCGCGACCGACAGGGCCCGCAACACCGACGCCAGCCCGGCCGTGCGCACGTGGACCGTCGACCGCGGCAAGCCGAAGGCACGCCTGGTGTCGGGCACGGAGCCGACGCGGGACCGTACGCCCACGGTGCGCGTGCGCATCAGCGACCGCCACGACAGGCTGCGGTCCGGCGACGTGAAGGTGCGCTTCGACGGCCGGGCCGCAGCCAGAGTGCGGGTGAGCCGGAGGGGCATGCTGGTCGCGACGTCGAAGGCGCTCGCCCCCGGCAGGCACCGCGTCCTGGTGACGGTGCGTGACGAGGCGGGCAACTCCCGCACCGTCCGCTGGTGGGTCCGCGTCCTGCGCTGATCCGAGCGCGGCCCCGCACCCGCCGGGCCGGCGGGTGCGGGGCGTCGCGGCCCTACGCCTCCCAGACGCCTCGCACCTGGTCGACCAGGTCGGCCGACTGGCGCAGGCCCGCCTCGGCTGCGACCGCGCGCTTGGACGGGTCCAGGAGGTTGCGCCCGAACGCCGCCAGCGCGTCTGCGTCCGGGGTCACCACCGACCAGGCGCGCGGGGCCACCCGTTCGAGCTGCGCGCGGATCGAGGCCTTCTTGCTGATCGCGCGCGGCAGCGGGGCCAGCACCACCACTCGCTCGGCGCCGCGCGCGACGTCGACGTTGGCCGTCGAGCGCATGCCGCCGTCCATGTAGGTCCGGCCGGCGATCTCGACGGGCGGCCACACCGTCGGCACCGCGCAGCTCGCGGCCACTGCCGCGACGAGGTCGACGCCGGACGCGGGGGTGAACACGGTGAACTCGCCGCTGGCGGTCTCCACCGCGGTCACCCGGAGGTCGCGGTCGGGCCAGTCGCGCACCGGCAGGCGCGAGCGGATGACGCCCTCGCGGTCGGCGCTGCCGGGGGCGTGCGACGCCACGGCCACGCGCCCCACCCGGGCGAGCTTCGCCCGCCCGCTGCCGGGCAGGGCGTACGGCGGCACCAGCTTGAGCGCCGCGATCCGGGACATCCGGCCACCGAGCTCGGCGTCCGCGGGCTCGAGCTGGGTGGCGTAGAGCTCCTCGAGCGGTTGGCCGTTGGTGACCTGGGCGCCGACGACCGAGCCGGCCGAGGTGCCGACCACGATGTCGGCCCCGGTCAGGTCGACGCCTGCCTGTGCGAGGCCGTGGAGGATGCCCAGCTCCCACGCGATGCCGGTGATCCCACCGCCGCCGAGGACCAGGGCCGAGGTGCCGCTTCCTGTCATGCGCCAGTTCTAGCGGACGCACCCTGACACGACGAAGGCCCGCCGGGGATCCCGGCGGGCCTTCGTGCGAGGTGGTTTCAGCGGATCAGTTGGAGCCGCCGGTCAGCTTCTCGCGGAGCGCCTGCAGCGCCTCGTCGGACGCCAGCGAGCCGCCGGTGTCGCCACCGGTCTCGGCCGCGGTGTCGCCGCCGGAGGAGTAGGACGTGGCCTCGCCGGCCTCGACCTCGGCCTGCTTGGCCTCCTCCTGCTGCTTGACGTGCGCCTCCCAGCGGGCGTGCGCCTTGGCGTACTGCTCCTCCCAGGTGGCGCGCTGCTCGTCGTAGCCCTCGAGCCACTCGCCCGTCTCGGGGTCGAAGCCCTCGGGGTAGACGTAGTTGCCCTGCTCGTCGTAGGTCGCGGTCATGCCGTAGAGGGTCGGGTCGAACTCCTCCACGTCGGCGGCCGTGGCGGTCTCGTTGGCCTGCTTGAGCGACAGCGAGATCCGGCGACGCTCGAGGTCGATGTCGATGATCTTGACCATGACGTCGTCGTTGACCTGGACGACCTGCTCGGGGATCTCGACGTGGCGCTCGGCGAGCTCGGAGATGTGCACCAGGCCCTCGATGCCTTCCTCGACGCGGACGAACGAACCGAAGGGCACCAGCTTGGTGACCTTGCCCGGGACGATCTGACCGATCTGGTGGGTACGGGCGAAGTGCTGCCACGGGTCCTCCTGGGTCGCCTTCAGCGACAGGGAGACACGCTCGCGGTCCATGTCGACGTCGAGGACCTCGACGGTGACCTCGTCGCCCACGGCGACGACCTCGGACGGGTGGTCGATGTGCTTCCAGGAGAGTTCCGAGACGTGGACGAGGCCGTCGACGCCACCGAGGTCCACGAACGCACCGAAGTTGACGATCGAGGACACGACACCCTTGCGGATCTGGCCCTTCTGCAGCTGGGTGAGGAAGCCGTGGCGGACCTCGGACTGCGTCTGCTCGAGCCAGGCGCGGCGCGACAGGACCACGTTGTTGCGGTTCTTGTCGAGCTCGATGATCTTGGCCTCGAGGGTCTGGCCGACGTAGGGCTGCAGGTCGCGGACGCGACGCATCTCCACCAGCGATGCCGGGAGGAAGCCGCGCAGGCCGATGTCGAGGATCAGGCCGCCCTTGACGACCTCGATGACGGTGCCCTCGACGACGCCGTCCTCCTCCTTGACCTGCTCGATGGTGCCCCAGGCACGCTCGTACTGAGCCCGCTTCTTGGACAGGATCAGACGGCCTTCCTTGTCCTCCTTCTGGAGGACCAGGGCCTCGACCTTGTCGCCCACGGTGACGACCTCGTTGGGGTCGACGTCGTGCTTGATCGAGAGCTCGCGCGAGGGGATGACGCCCTCGGTCTTGTAGCCGATGTCGAGGAGGACCTCGTCGCGGTCCACCTTGACGATGGTGCCGTCGACGATGTCGCCGTCGTTGAAGTACTTGATGGTCTCGTCGATAGCGGCGAGGAAGTCCTCTTCGGACCCGATGTCGTTGACGGCCACCTGCGGGGCGTCGCCAGCCACGTCGTAGTGGGCCGGAAGAGAGGAGAGCGTGCTCGTCATGTGGAAGTGAATTCCTTGGATGGGTGGAGTCGTGCGGACGCACGCAGCCGTCCGTTTCACTGGCCCTCCCCGTGACCGGTCGTGGACTGGTCACTGACGGGGGCCCGGCGAGCCCGGGTCCGCTCGGTATGGGAGCCGGGCAGACGACTGGCGCAGCTCGCTAGCCTACGCGTCCCCGGACGCCCGCGTCCAACCGGCGGCGCACGCTCGCCGCACGCTCGCCGCGCCATCGTCCCACGCTCAGCCGCCGACCGGCCAGGCGTGGAGGTCGGCGGTCCGGGCGACGGCCCGGAGGAGTCGCGCGGCGCGGTCGGCGACCGGGTTCTCGCCGGCACGAGCTGCGAGGTCCACCAGGGCCCACAGGTCGGCGGCGCGTGCGCCGTCCAGCAGCGCGGCGGGCTCACCACCGCGGAGGTCGGTCCAGGCGTCCAGCACCGCCTCGACGTACGCGGCGTGGCGCTCGAAGCGCAGCAGGTTGCCGACGTCGGTCCACGGGTGCCCGGCGTGGGCGAACTCCCAGTCGAGGACCGCCGTCACCGCGAGCGACGCCGGGTCGACGAGCAGGTTCTTGGGGTTGAGGTCGCTGTGCACGAGGCAGGCGCGGTCGACCACGTCCAGGCGCTCCTGGGCCACACGCGCCACCTCGACGAGCCCGCGACGCTCCGCCTCGGGCCAGGTCGGCAGCCGCTCCCGCACCCAGTCCACGAGACCGCCGTCGGGGAACCGGCCCACGGAGAGCTCGGCGTCCGCGAACGGGCCGCGCCGGAGCATCGGCATCCCCGCCAGGGTGGCGGCGAGCGTGCCGGTCGCCCGGCCGAGTCGGCGGAGTCCGTCCGCGTCGCCGGCGGCGGTGAGCCGGGCGACGGCGAGGTCGCCGCGCTCCCCCGGCAGCCACGACGTGACGAGGAGCCCCGGCTGCCCGGTGCCGGGGTGCGCGCGGCGCACCTCGACCACCTCCGGCACCGGCACCAGCCCCCGGACCAGGCGCACCACCGCGGCGTCCACCTCGGGCGCCTCCGGACCGCGCCGGTCGTCGGGCGGGTAGAGCCGTACGACGACCCGGTCGCCGGCCGCCTCGCCGAGGAACGTGCGACCGGAGTGGCCGCCGGGCAGCACGGTCAGGGAGGCGTCCGGGGAGGTCACGAGTCGATCGTGGCATGTCCGGCGGCGCAACCTTCGACGAACGTTTTCACCCCAACGGGTAGCGATTTGTGTCACTTGTGCGTGGCCGTGTCGTTGTTCGGGTTAGATCAGCCGTAACGGTTGCGTGGGATTCTCGTGGGTCACGCAGCATCCACATCACCAGGGGGTAGAGATGCATCCACGAACACACCGGTCAGCTGGCCGGCCGAGGAAGGCAGCGGCGGTGGCGATGGCCGTCGCGCTGCCGGCGTCGGTCCTGGCCCTGACCCAGGCGCCCGCCTCGGCGGCGCCACTTCCGGCGCCGTACTCGGCGACCGCCCACGGCGACATCGTCGACCTCGACGTCGACCTGCTCGGACTCGACCTGGCGGGGGTCCAGGTCGGGCACAGCCTGAGCACGGTCGCCAGCACCGCCACCGGCGGCAGCAGCACCGCCACCTCGGCCAACGTCGGCGGGTCGCTCGCCGACACCGGCCTCACGCTGGACGAGCAGACCGCCACGGCCCCGCCGAGCCAGGACCCGGCCGCAGAGACGCTGCTGGCGGTCCCCCTGGCACCGGCGGTCACCGTCGGCGCGGTCCAGGGCGACACGCAGGCGGCCTGGGAGGGTCCGAACGCCTGTGTCCCGGCGAACGCCGACGGGCACCGCGTGCTGTCCGACGCGCGCACCCAGCTCGCCGGCCTCACGCTCGCGTCCCTGCCGGGGGTCGGAACGCTCGCCGACGTGGAGGCGTCGGAGACGCGCACCCGGACCTTCCTCGACGACGCGGGCGCGGGTGGGTCCGACGTGGTCTCCCGCGCGACCACCACCGTCGGCGACATCAGCCTGCTCGGCGACGCGGTGACCGTCGACGTCACCAGCCCGGTCGTCCTCCAGGCGGAGTCCGACGGCACGAACGGCAGCGCCGGCTACCTGAACCCGCCGACGGTCGTCGCGACGGTCGGCGACCAGCGGATCCCGATCCCGACCAACGGCCAGCCGCAGCCGATCGACCTGCCCGTGCTGCTCGACCCGCTGGTCAACCTCTCCATCACGGCGTACCCGGCCGAGGACCTGTCCGCGGGCGCGACAGGCGCGGCGCGGGCGAGCGCCCTGCTGTCCATCGACCTGCAGGTGCTCGACGTCGGGCTCCTCGACGCCGCCGACGTCAGCCTCGACATCGCGCCGATGGCCGTCGAGGCCGTCGCTCCCGAGGGCGGTGTCGAGTGCGGCGCCGTGGACGACCAGGCGCCGGCCGCCCCGGTGATCGTGACGCCGGCCGACGGGTCCACGACGAACGACTCGACGCCGGAGTTCTCCGGCACCGCTGAGCCCGGGTCCACGGTGGTCGTGACCAGCCCGGGCGGCGCCGAGGTCTGCTCCGACGTCGCCGACGCCACCGGCGCCTGGAGCTGCACGCCCGGCCAGCCGCTCCCCGACGGCACCAACCCGTACACCGCGACCGCCGAGGACGAAGCCGGGAACGAGTCCCCGGCGACCACCACGACGTTCACGGTGGACACCTCGACCTCCGTCGACGTGCTGCTGCCGGCCGACGGATCCACGACGACGGACCCGACTCCCACCATCAGCGGGAGCGGCGAGCCCGGCGCCTCGATCGAGGTCACGCAGGGCGGTGCCACGGTCTGCACCACCACGGTCGCGCAGGACGGCACCTGGTCGTGCACGCCGGCACTGCCGCTGCTGCCGGGGGCGAACACGCTGACGGCCACCGCCGAGGACGCGGCCGGCAACACCGCGACCGACACCACGACCGTCACGATCGTGCCCAGCACCGGCGACACCTCGCCGCCGGCGGCGCCCGACATCACCTCGCCGACCCAGGGCGCGACGGTCCAGGACCCGACGCCGCTGATCACCGGCACCGGTGAGTCCGGCGCCACGGTCACGGTCAGCGAGGGCACGACCGTGCTGTGCACCGCCGTGGTGCGCGCCGACGGCACCTGGTCGTGCTCCTCGACGGTCACGCTCCCGCTCGGTCCGCACACCGTCACGGCCACGCAGACCGACCCCAGCGGCAACACCGGTCCCGCCGACTCGGTGACGTTCACCGTCGTGGCCGGCCCCGGTGACACCGACGGCGACGGGCTGCCGGACCAGCAGGAGGTCACGATCGGCACCGACCCGAACGACCCCGACACCGACAACGACGGGCTCAGTGACGGCCAGGAGGTCAACACGACCCACACCGACCCGCTCGACGCCGACTCCGACGACGACGGGCTCACCGACGGGGCGGAGGTCAACGTCCACGGCACCGACCCGAACGACCGGGACACCGACGGTGACGGGATCACCGACGGTCGCGAGGTCGCCGGGGTCCGGATCCGCGAGCGCTTCGAGGTGTGCGGGAAGAAGGCCCGCAACTCGATCGTCGTGCGGACGAACCCGCTGCGCAAGGACACCGACAAGGACGGCCTGTCCGACGGCAAGGAGGTGCGGGGCTACAAGATCAAGCAGAAGGTGAAGACCAGGAAGAAGACCTTCGTGATCGGCATGACCCGTTCCAACCCCACCAGGAAGGACACCGACCGCGACGGCCTGCAGGACAAGGTCGAGATGACCGGCAAGGCCAACAAGCGGTGGGGCAAGGACAAGACCGACCCCACCAAGTGCGACACCGACCGTGGCGGCGTCCGCGACGGCGCGGAGGTCCGGGCGAGGTCCAACCCGGCCGACTGGCGCTCGGGACCGCGTGACCCGCGGATCCGCAGCGGCCGGCTGGCCAACGGCGCCGAGACCTACGGCATCGGCTGAGCGACACGACCGGGACCGGGGTCCCGGGCAGGTGACTGCCCGGGACCCCGGTCCTTCGCCGTCCGGGCACTACGCTCCGGGACGTGGACGATCACCAGCCGCAGTCGGTCCGCGTCGAGCGCAGGGCCGTCTCGGAGCAGGAGTCACGACGGGCCAACGGCCCGGACTGGGACCGGTACGCCGACGAGTACCAGGCCACGCACGGCGCCTTCCTCGGCGACGCGGGGTTCGTCTGGGGGCCGGAGGGGCACACCGAGGACGAGCTGGGCGTGCTCGGCGACGTCGCCGGTCGTGACGTCCTCGAGGTCGGCAGCGGCGCCGGCCAGTGTTCGCGCTGGGTGCGCACCCGCGGCGGACGAGGGTTCGGCCTCGACCTCTCCCACCGCCAGCTCCAGCACTCCCGGCGGCTCGACCAGGAGACGGGCGTGCGTGTCCCGTCGGTGCGGGGCACCGCCACGGACCTCCCGTTCTCCGACGCCAGCTTCGACATCGTCTTCTGCTCCTTCGGCGCACTGCAGTTCGTCAGCGACATCGATGCCGCCCTCACCGAGGTGGCCAGGGTCCTGCGCCCGGGCGGGCGCTTCGCGTTCTCGGTCACCCACCCGACGCGGTGGATGTTCCCCGACGACCCCGGCGAGGCCGGCCTGACCGCGACCCAGTCCTACTGGGACCGCACCCCCTACGTGGAGGTCGACGACGCGACCGGAGTGGTCTCCTACGTCGAGCACCACCGCACGCTGGGTGACTGGGTGCGGCTGCTGGCCGGGCACCGGTTCACCCTCGTCGACCTCGTGGAGCCGGAGTGGCCCGAGGACAACCAGCGGGTGTGGGGCGGCTGGTCACGGGCGCGTGGGCTGCTGACACCGGGCACCGCGATCTTCGTGGCGCACCTGGCGGGCTGACCCGGCGGCCGGAGCCCCCCGGTCGGGGTAGCCTGCGCCATGCGCGCGTCCCGACCCGACCGGCACCCGCGACGCCGTGTGGTGCTGACCGCGCTCGCCGCGGTCGCTGCCGGCACCTGCGCGTGCCTGACCGCGACCCCCGTCGGGGCGGGCACCGCGTCGCCGGCCGCACCCGTCGCGGCCGCCGCCCGAGCAGCCCCCATCGCCGACCGAGACCGTGACGGGCTCAGCGACCGCAGGGAGCTCGGCGCGACCGCCGCGTCGCGCCCGTCGCTCGCCCCGCTCACCACGGCGCTCGCGCGGCGGCGCAGCCAGCCGGTCCGGCTGCTCTTCCTCGGCTCGTCCACCACCTACGGCGTCGGGGCGAGCTCGCCGGCGGCCGGCTTCGTCGACCAGGTGGTCGCGCGGCTGCAGGCGCGCTTCCCGGCGGCCCCCGCTGCGCCGTCGCCCCCGCGCGGCCTGGGCGAGAGCACCGACCGCCCGGACGAGGATCCCGGCGTCCAGGGCATCAACGGCGGCGTGGGCGGCTCGACCGCGGCCACCTACGTCACCGACGCCCACGAGTACGCCGTCCGCGTGCTGCGACCCGCCTGCGTCGTCCACCTGATCGGGTCCAACGACTCCGTCGCCGAGGTGCCGCCCGCGACCTTCGCCACGCAGGTGGAGGCGGTCGTGCGTCGCATCGACGCCGCCAGCGACCGACGGCCGTGCCACGTGCTGCTCCAGCCCGTGCGTCGCTACCAGGTCGACCTCGAGGCGTGGCGGGCCTATCGCGACGCGCTGCAGCAGCTCGCGGTCCGGCTCCCGCGGGCGACCTTCGTCGACCTCGGCAGCACCTTCGAGGCCCACGACGCCCTCGGCGCGGACCCCCACGACCTCATCGGACCGGACGCCGTCCACCTCACCGACGCCGGCCACGCGCTGCTCGCCCGCACGCTCACCGACGCCCTCGCGCTGACGCGCAGGGGACTCGGCACCGGCACCGACCCGCGGCGCGCCGACACCGACCGCGACGGCATCGCCGACGGACGCGAGGTCCGCGGCTACGTCTTGCGCCAGCGCGTGGTCGCCTGTTCCGGAGCGGTGCGCCAGCGCTTCCGGAGCGCGAGCGTCGCCTGGCTCGAAGACACCGACGGCGACGGCCTCGCCGACCGGCAGGAGGCCGGCGGCCACCGGCTCAGGGACGGTCGCGTCGTCCGGACCGACCCGTCCGACGCCGACACCGATGGGGACCGGCGCAGCGACGGCCGCGAGGCCGCGCGCCGAGGGGCGGATCCCACCACGTGCGAGTGACGGCCGGCGGGCCCGACGGCCCGCCGGCCGGGAGGCACAGTCGGAACAGCCTCAGGCGGCGTGCGACGGCGAGCGCCGGCGGAGCATGGCGAGGCCGGCCACGAGCAGCAGCAGGCCGATGACGCCACCCACGATCGGCACCCAGATGCGGATCGCCTTGAGCTGGGTGGCGAGGGCGGAGTAGGTGTCGACGTTGTCGGAGATCGTCTCGGGGTTGTAGCCGATGGTCACGTCGGTCAGGGTCGCGACCTGCTCGCCCTCGTACTCGGCGACGCTGAGCTGGTCCTCCTGGCCGCGGATGATCACGCCGGTCTCCGGCTCGATCCACAAGGTGCGGGTGTTGGAGTAGACGCGGTCGATGGTGACGTCGCCCTCCTCGTCGATGTCGAAGAAGGAGGCGGGAGCGGTGACGGTGCCGACGGTCGTCGCCGGGATCACCTGCTCGAAGCGGTACACCTCGAGCCCCTCGATGGTCTCGACCTCCTCGAACTCGATCTCGGGCGCCTCGCGCAGCGAGCCGTCCCAGAAGCGGTATGTCTTCTTCTCGGTCCGGAAGGGGAACTTGAAGTAGAGGCCCTCGAAGCCGACGGTGTCCTTCACCTCCACGCCCCGGTCGTCGGCCGTCGTGCTGGTGTAGGTGTCGCAGCACTTGACCGTCTCGCCGGTGTGCCGGTCGAAGGCGACCAGGTCGTGGGTGCCGGACCGGGGCGGGTTGTCGGCGCTGATCTCGGCGCCGGGCTCGTCGGTGTAGACCAGGGTCTCCCACACGGCGATGTCGCGGCCGAGCTCGTCGCTGGCCGCCTCCGAGGCCTCGACGTCGCCCACGACGTTGCGGGTCGAGACCAGGTCGACGGTGATCTCCTGCTGGCTGGCGATGTCGAAGATCGTGGCGCCCCGGCCCTCCGAGACCGAGACCGTGTCCTGGTCGAGCGGGACCACGGCCAGCCGGTCGTAGGCGTAGAACCGGGCCAGCAGCGCCACCCCGAGGACGAACACGCCCAAGCCCGTCAAGATGACGCCTAGCTTCTTACCCACCTGTGCTCCCTCGATGTGTTGGTGGTCACGCGACGGCGGAACGTTACCAGCCGGTCACCTCGCCGGCACCGAACTCGGCGGGACCGCCGCCCGGGCGCCACGACGCCGGTGACGGGGCCCGTCGGGAGCGGCGTGCGACACTCGCCCGCATGCTGCACCGCGACCGTCCCGGCTCCCCGGTCGCCTTCCCCGCGCTCGACTCGCTGCGGGCGGTCGCCGCGGTCGCCGTCCTCGCCACGCACGCCGCCTTCTGGGCCGGGGCGTACGCGCACCCGGTCTACGGGACGGCGCTGTCCCGGCTCGACGTGGGTGTGGCGGTGTTCTTCGTGCTCTCCGGCTTCCTGCTGTCCCGGCCGTGGATCGCCCGACACCGCGACGGGATGCCGCCGCCCTCGACGACGCACTACCTCTGGAAGCGGGCGCTGCGCCTGGTCCCGGTGTACGTCGTCACGGCCGTCGCTGCGCTGACCCTGCTGCCCGGCAACCGCGGGGCGGGCACCGGCCAGTGGGTCTCGACGCTGCTGCTCGCCGACATCTACGCCGACGACCGCCTGCCCGACGGGCTCACGCAGATGTGGAGCCTTGCGACCGAGGTGGCCTTCTACCTCGTGCTGCCGCTGCTGATGTGGCTGAGCCTCTCGCGCGGTCGCGGCGGTCGCCGCGGTGCCGACCGCCTGGGGCTCCTCGCCCTGGCGATGACGGGGACGACCGTCGTGTGGCTGATGGACCTCTCGGTGCGCTGGGACGGCGGGGGGACGATGATCCGGCTCTGGCTGCCGTCCTACCTGGTGTGGTTCGCCGCCGGCATCCTCCTGGCGTCGTACGACGTCCGCTCCCGCGCGGACTGCGCCGCCACCGACCGTGCGACGGCCGTGGTGCGCGAGCTCGGCCGCTCCCCCGGCCTGTGCTGGCTGGCCGCCGGGGCGCTGTTCGTCATCGCGGCGACCCCGCTCGCGGGACCACCCGACCTGGCGCCGACCACCCTGGGCGCGGCGCTGACGAAGAACCTGCTCTACGCGGCGATCGCCGGCTTCGTCATCCTGCCCGGGATCTTCGCGCCGGCCGACGGGCGGTTCGCGCGGGTGCTGGCCTCACCGGCGCTGCGACACGTGGGCCACCTGTCGTACGGCATCTTCTGCGTGCACCTGCTGCTGCTCGAGCTCGTCGCCGACTGGCGTGACATGCCGCTGTTCGAGGGGCGCGGCGTCGAGCTGTTCGTGCTGACCCTGGCAGCGTCGCTCGTCGTCTCCGAGGTGCTTCACCGGGTCGTGGAGCGCCCGGCCCTGCGCCTGCGCGACGTCCGGAGCGGCAGGCGCACGTCGCCCGCGACCAGCGCGCCCAGCGCCACCGCGACCAGCAGCTGGGGCAGCAGCAGCGCCCCCGCCCAGCCGTCGGCGGAGCCCAGCGGCCGCCACCAGTAGACCAGGCCCGCGACGACGACGGGCAGACCTGCCGCCCACGCCACCGACGCGCCGGTGAGCCAGCGGCGCGCCACGACCGACGCCGCCGCACCGGCGAGGCCCACGGCGAGGCCCAGCCACCCGAGGACGAGGCCGAGGGCCGCCGCCCCCGCGACGGGCACGACCCAGTCGGCCACGCGGGTGCCGCAGGGCTCCGGGACCTGCCGCGGGCGGCGCCGGCCGGGGTGGCGACCGACGAGCGCCGTGCCCAGGAGCGCGGCCAGCAGGACACCTCCGACGGCGAGCGCTGCCCGGTAGGTCAGGTCGGGGGCGTAGCGCACGTCGAGGGAGGTGACGCCCGCGGGCACGTGCCAGGCCTGCTGCCAGCCGTCGACCACCAGCGGCGCGGCCGAAGACCCGTCCGGCAGCTCGGCCCGCCAGCCGCGGTTGACGTTGTGGCGCAGGGCGACGACGGCGCCGCCCGACCCCTCGACGTCGACGGACGCCGTCACGGGTGACGGGGCGGCCACGGTCGCCGGCGACGCGGCGACGGCGTCGACCGCAGCGGGGCGCGCGAAGGTGACGGCCGTCGGCCGGAAGGCGGGCGCCGGCGCCGCCACCACGCGCGTGGCGCCCGTGTCGAGGGGCACTGTCGCCGGGCCACAGGCCCGCGCCGGCAGCGTCTCGGCGTCGAAGAGCTGGCGCGGCGAGGCCGTCACGCTGCTCGCGAGGAGGGTGCCGCCCACGCGCAGGGTCGGGCCGAAGCCGCACCCGATGTCGACGGGGATGTCGGACAGGGTGAGCGGCAGCCGCTTCGTGCCCGGGAGCCGCAGCTCGCTCACCCCGACCGGCAGGGGCTCCTGGTCGCCACCCCGGGAGCGACCGTAGGCCCGCTCCTGCCCGATGACCCGAAGCGAGACCCGGGAGGCCCGGAACGGCTCGAGGTCGGCTCGGCCGGACGCGTCGAGCCTGACGACCTGTCGCCCGCCGGGGTGCACCACCTCCAGCCGGGTCGGCCGCGACGCGGCAGCCCCGCGGTCGAGCGAGAGCCGGACCTCGCGGACCGGACGCTCCCCGATCCAGGACAGGTCGAGGGTCGGCTCGGAGTCGTCCCGGCCCGCGAGCCAGGTCGTGCCGGGGCGGCCGTCGATCGCCGCCAGCGCGGACGCCCGCGCGTCGTCGACGGCGCTCGAGGAGGCGCTGACGTTGACCAGCTGGTCCCTGAGCATCAGCCCGGTCAGCGCGTCACCCGCGAGCGGACGCACCTCCAGGGACACCCCGTAGTCCGCCCCGGTCCCGAGCCACACCGTCCGGTCGACCACTCCGCCGCCCTCGTCCGGGCGGGCACGGTCGGGGGCGCAGCGCACGTCGTCGTCCACCTCCACGCAGGCGTCGAGGGACGGTCCGGCCGACAGCAGCACGTGGTCGGGCGGCCCCCACGCGGCCGGCACCTCGGGCAGCACGAGCGTGCGGTCCAGGTCGAGCCCCTCGGCACGGACCTCGGCGACCGCCAGCTCCGTCGCGGAGCCGGCGTCGTCCGCAGCACGCACCCGCACCCACGACGTCGTGCCGTCCGGGAGGTCGACGACGACCGGCACCCCGGGCGGGGCGCCCACGGGCGCCGAGCTGCCGGCTCCGGTCTCCACGACGATCCTCGGGGCTCGGTCGGTCGCCGTCTCCCCGGTCACCACGGTGACCCGACCGACCTCCGTCGGTTCCTCCAGCTCGACCTCGACCCACGGCTTCTCACCTCCCGGCGGGCCCGACTCCCACTGCGTCCCCGGCAGGCCGTCGAAGGCCGCGTAGGGAAGCGCCTCGGGCAGGACAGGGCCGACGGTGTCGGCGTACGCGCGCGACCCGGACGCGGTGACCGACCGCGCCCCGAGGAGGCGGGCGGTGGTCTCCCACCGGCCGGCGTCGGCGGGGAGGTAGTCGCGGGCGGGCGCGCCGCGCCGACCGTCGTCCTCGGTCGCCAAGGTGGCCGAGCGCCCGTCGTGCACGCGGGCGAAGGTCGCCTCGCGGCGCCGCAGCCCGTCGGTGAGGAGCAGGGGCCCGCGCGGTGAGCGCCCTGCGCCCGGCTCGTCGGCGTCGACCGCCAGCACCGCGGGCGCGTCCCCGAGCAGGCCGACGTCGAGCAGGCCGAGGAGGTCCTCCGGACCACCCACGACGACCGGTGGGGCCTCGGCGGCGGCCGCGTCCGACGCACCCGTCACCGCGTATACCTCGACGGCCGGGTACGACGCGTGCCATCCGCCCTCGGCGACGAGCGTCGCGCCGCTGTCCGTCTCCAGGCGGGTGAGTCCGCCGACGTCCGGGCCGAAGTCGGCCACCTTGACCAGCCCGGGCGACTGCTCGATGGCCTGGTGCACGAGCACCGGGACGGGGACGTCGTCGGAGGGGCGCAGGTCGTTGCGCACCACGAGAAGCCCCACCCCGGCGCGCGCCAGGAAGGGGGCGAGCCCGTCCGACGGCTCCCCCGTCGCGAGCCGCTGCTCGACGGCGTCGAGCATGCGGATGTTGCCCGGCGGCGCCAGGGGCACCGCGTTGCGCACCGCCCACCCCGACACCCCGTAGGACTGGGCGGGCTCGTCCTCGGGCGTGCCCCAGAGGTAGGTGGCGAAGCTGGAGCCCGGCACGAGGAGGGCCGTGCCGCGGTCGGGGTCGCGGCCGCCCTCGGCCTCGAGCCAGGCGACGGCGCGCTGCCAGTAGCCCGGCACGTCCTCGAAGTCCTGCGTCGGGGAGAGC
Organism: Nocardioides xinjiangensis; assembly: GCF_017916455.1. Classification (GTDB taxonomy): domain Bacteria; phylum Actinomycetota; class Actinomycetes; order Propionibacteriales; family Nocardioidaceae; genus Nocardioides; species Nocardioides xinjiangensis. The sequence goes on from NZ_JAFMSY010000002.1 coordinate 273,256, forward strand.
CGGCCGGCCAGGGCCGGGCTGGCCACGCCGGCGACGGCGACGCTCGCGAGGACGAGGAGCCCGACGCTCGCCGTGCGCGGCCCGTCCTCCAGCCGCGAGCGCCAGTCACGCCGGCCGGCCGCGGGCTGGACGGCCTCCGCGAGGACGCCGAGCAGGTGGGCGAGGCCGAGCACCAGGGGCAGCCGGAGCGCCGGGTCGAACTTGTGCACGTTGCGCAGCGGCGCGAGGGGATCGTCGAGGGCCGCGCGCTCCGCGTCGGCGAACCAGCCGTGGACGGCGCCGGAGTGTCCGAGCGACACCAGCACGAGTCCCGAGAGCAGCCCCAGGACCAGCACCCGGCGGTGCGGGCTGGGCAGCGACAGGCCCACGAGGCCGAGGGCCAGGAGCACGGCGCCGTTGACCGCCACGTAGCCGGTCGCGACCAGGTCGTTGCCGGCCTGCCAGGTCGCATCGACGTACGGCACCCAGTGCGACGTGCCGCGCAGCACGTCGAACGGCGTCGTCGGGAACGTCGTCACCGAGGCCGTCTCGATGAAGTCGAGGAAGGGCGGACTGTGGCCGCCGAGGAGGAACAGCGGCACCAGCCACCAGAAGGTCCCGACCCCGACGAGGACCGGCCACCAGAGGAGCAGCGCTCGCCGGCGGCGCCCGGGCGTGCGGGTCAGCAGCCAGACCGCCCCGAGCGGGAGCACGGCCGAGGTCGCCGCGGCGTTGACCCCGCCGACCGACGCGACTGCCAGTGCCGACAGTGCGGCCGCGCGGACCGGCGACCCGCGCCGCGAGCCGATCACCAGCGGCACCAGCACCCACGGTGCCAGCGCCATGGGCCACGCCTCGATGGAGATCGGGCCGAGGGTGGTGAGGATGCGCGGCGACAGGGCATAGGCGAAGCCGGCCACAAGGCGGCTGGTGGGGCTGCCGAGCCCCAGGGCACCCGACAGCTTCACGACGCCGAGGAAGGCGACGACCAGGAGCAGCGACCACCACCCGCGCTGGACGGCCCACGCCGGGACCGAGGCGAGGTCACCGAGCCAGAAGAAGGGCCCCATCGGGAACAGGTAGCCGTAGGCCTGGTTCTGCACCTGCCCGAAGCCACCCGTCGGGTCCCACATGTGCAGCGCCCGTGCGAGCATCGCACCCGGGTCGGCGACGAGGTCGAACTTCGTGTCGCTGACCAGCCTGCCGGGTCGCTGTGCGAAGGCGAGGGCGGTCAGCGCGAGGCAGCAGACGAACAGCCGGAAGCGCCACGTGACGACCGACGGCGACGTGTGGGCGGGTGGGGAGCTCATCGACGGCGCAGGACGATGACCAGGTTCCAGGTGACGACCTCGCGCAGCAGCGGCACGCGGGAGAGCCAGCGCGCGGCGGCGGGGTTGTAGCGCGGGACGACATCGAGGACCTCCGCGCCGGTCTGGGCGGCGGCCCACTCCCGCCCGGCGCGCACCGTGACCGCGAACAGCGACTCGCCGTACCTGTTCTTCGGCTCGTGCCCGTGCCGGCGCCGGTAGCGACGCCTGGCCCGGAGCCCGCCGAGGTAGTGCCACGGAGACGTCTCGTGGCCGCCCCACGGTCCGTACCAGACCGTGTAGGAGACGAACGTCAGACCGCCCGGCCGGGTCACCCGCACCATCTCGTCGGCCATCCGCCACGGGTCGTCGACGTGCTCGAGGACGTTCGACGAGTAGCAGATGTCGAAGGTGCCGTCGGCGAACGGCAGCTGCATCCCGCTGCCCAGCACGGTGCGGGGCGCGATGTCGCCGAGGCCGGAGAGCTCGCCCACGTCGGCGTCGAGGGCGAAGTAGGCCGCGCCGGCACCCTCGAACGCGGCGCGGAAGTAGCCCGGTCCCCCGCCCACGTCGAGCATCCGCGCACCGGCGAGGTCGCCGTAGTGGGACACGTGACCGACCGCGTCCTCGGCCAGCTGGCCGTAGAAGACCTCGGGCTGCGTCTGCTCGACCCGGAAGGCGCGGAAGAGGCGCACGGAACGGCGCAGCGTGGGGGCCCAGGCCGACGGAGCGGACGAGAGCTGCGGCGGCACGCGGCGAGTGTAGCCGATGGCCCGACCGGCGAGCGGCGCTTCGAGGGGGCGGCCCCCGGCTGCCGGACGAGCCGTCCGGCACCCTCGCCACGTGATCTAATCGCCCGCGTGGTAGCCAGCACCGCGGTCGAGTGGGAGGACACGCCCGCCGACGAGGCCCGCGCGCAGCGCGCGGCCGAGATCGCCAGTCTCACCGGCTTGCGCGGCCTGGCCGCGCTGATGGTCGTGCTCATCCACACCTCGGGGCGCACCGAGTACGACTGGATCGGTCTGCCGACCTTCGGGCCGGTGAGCCTCTTCGTGATCTCCGGCTTCCTCCTCTACCGGCCGTGGGCCCGCTGGGCCCTGGGCTCCGCCGAGCGCCCGGCGCTCGGTTCGTTCTTCCTCCGGCGGGCGACCCGGATCTTCCCGGCCTACTGGCTCGTGCTGGTCGTCGTCGCCGTCGTCATCCCCGGGTCCAGGCCGTCGGACGCCGCCGGCTGGTGGCGGGCGGTCACCCTGACGTGGACCTACGAGCCACAGCCGACGGGCGAGGCGATGCTGCACACGTGGAGCCTCGCGACCGAGGTGTCGTGGTACGTGGCGCTGCCGTTCCTCGCGATCGCCGCCGGTGTCGCGGCGAGGCGGCTCCCGGCGGAGCGAGCCGTCTGGCTGTGCGTCGCAGCCATCTCGCTGAGCTTCCCCATCTCGATCGCCTGGCGGCTGAGGACCGAGCAGGCCGACCTCGCTGGCCAGCTGACCTACCCCTACTGGCTCCCCTCCTTCCTCTTCTGCTTCGCAGCGGGTGCGCTCGTGGCGCTCCTCGCGGAGGCACAGCGGGCGGGCATCGTGGGGCTCGGACGGGTCGAGGCGTTCCTGGCCGACTCGTGGGCTGTCCCGGTCGTCGTGCTCGCGCTCGGGCTGCTCGCGACCTCCCCGCTGGGCGGCCCGACGGGGTTCGTCCCGGTCACGTTCGCCGAGGACCAGGTTCGGAGCTGGTCCGCGATGGCCATGGCATGGCTCCTGCTGGCGTCCGTCGTGCTGGGCCGGCGCCGCCTGCCCCTCAACCGGCTCCTGGGCACGCGCTGGTTCGCCGCCACGGGACGGTGGTCGTACGGCATCTACCTCTGGCACATCCCCGTGATCGTCGTGCTCGAGCGCGACCTCACCTTCCCCGACGGACCGGTCGGGCTGCTGTACCGACTGGCCTGGATCCTGGCCCTCTCGATCCCGCTCGGCGCCGCGACGTACGCGTGGGTGGAGCGGCCGACCATGGCCTGGTCACGTCACCCCTTGCTGCCCTGGACGCGGGACCGCCGCGAGCGGGCCCAGGGCCGGCAGACCAGCGCGAGCACCAGCGCCCACCCGGACGCGCCGAGCGCGACCGCCCACCGCAGCAGCTCGCCCGACGCATAGCGGATCGTCACCGGGCCGACCCCCTGCGGCACCTCCCACCCCTGCGCCCATCCGTCCACCGTGAGGGACGCCAGCTCGCGCCCGCTCGCGGACGCCACCCAGCCCTTGCCGGCCGGGACCGCGAGGGCCAGCGTGGAGGACGTCGTGCCGTCGACCTCGACGACCCGGAGGCGGGGGCGGACGCCGATGGTCCCCGCGGGGATCCCGGCGCCGCCGGCGTCGTCGACGCGGGAGACGGGCTCGTCCACCTCCCCGAGGGCGCCGTCGGGTCGCGCCAGCACCAGGCCGAGCGGGATCCACGAGAACGACGCCTCGACCGTGACGCGGACCTCGGCTCCGCCCAGCACCGGCCGCTCGCACAACGTCGCGGGCACGACGGCCGCCTCGACCACCTGTCGGGCCGAGGCGCGCACCGCGGTCTCGAAAGTCGTGGCGCCGACGGTCACGTCGGGGCCCGAGCCGCACGGGAGCTGCTCGACCGTGTCGGCGTCGTAGCCGACGGCGGGCGCTCCGACGACCTCGACCTCCGACACCGCCACCGGCAGGTCGCGCACCCCGCCCGTGAGCGAGTCGACCGACACCTCCCGGGCCGCGGCATCGAACGCCAGCGTGACGCCACTGGTGCGCACCGGGGGCAGGTCGACCACGCCGTCCGCGCCGATCTCGCCGGACTCCGTGCGGTCGCTGCCGTCGTAGGTGACCACGACGTGCGTCGGCAGCGTGGAGAGCCGCCGGGCGGCGGTCGTCACCCGCACGCCGCTCACCACCGCCGGGCGGTCCCACTCCAGCGTGAGGGTCGGAGCGGTGTCCTCGGGGGCAGCCCGCCACGCCGTCCCGGGGTCACCGTCCGAGGCCGCCTGAGGTCCGGCCACGAGGTCCGGGGACGCGACGCTCGACGCCGTCGCCGTGACGGCCGGTCGCGCCAGGCGCTGGGCGAGCCGGCTGGACTGCGCGCTGTCCGCAGCGCGGACCCACGCGCGGCCGGCGACCTGGCCGCTCACCACCGACCGCAGGACCCGCGCCACCGTGCCCGTGTCGGCCCCGTCGACCCCGAGCGCCCGGTTGCACACGGTCTCGCTCGTGCCGGGGTCGCGGGGTCCCCCGAACGGGAATGACGGGACGCAGGTCGCGAAGCTGGCGGGCCGGGCCGCCACGACCCAGGCCTCGGCGGGTGGTCCCTCGATCGCCAGCTGCTCCTCGACCTCGAGCCCGGGGACGGTCAGCTCGGTGACGGCGAAGCCGCTCGACCCGGACACGGCGCCGCTCACGCCGGTGGCGACCACCCGGAGCCGGGTGGTCTCACCGACGGCGGTGAGCGCCACCGTGCCGTCCTCCGGGACGTCGACCTCGCTCGACCCGCCGTCCCACTCCAGGCGCACCCGGGTGACCTGGTGCGACTCGAAGGCGCTCCGCACGACCCGCAGGAAGCCGGCCGTCACGTCGGTCGTGTCGCTGAAGGTGATCTCCCACCACTCGCCCAGCACCGCCCCGCCGCGCGACTGCCACGACGTGAAGACATTGCCGTCCACTGCTGCCGCGGGCACGGCGCCGGTGCGGCGGAGCGACGAGTCGAGGTCGGCCGCGGACGACGAGGCCAGCACCTGATCGGCTCCCGACAGCAGGCGGGAGGCGGTCGGCTCCGCGGCGGCGTCCTCCGGCACGACGGCCCGGCTGTCGTCGGCGTCCAGGACCGGACCAGACGGGTCCTCGGCGACGCGGAGGTCCACCTCCTGCCGCCGCGCGCTGTCGGACACCACGTCGACGGGCCCTGCCGCGCCGGCCCCGAGCACCCGTGTCGACCCCACCCGGAGCCCGGCGTCCGCGAGGTCGCCGACGACCCCCTCGTCACCCGCCACCACGACCGGGCCGCCGTCGCTGAGGGTGCCGTCGGCGGCGCCGTCGAGGGCCCAGACCTCCACCGACCCGACGGCATCGCGCACGCCGAGGTCGAGGACGTCGGGCGTGCCGATGTCCGCGCCGGCACCGCCCGGGCCGATCGCGGCCACCCGCGAGGCGCCCTGTCGCGCCAGCGCGTGCCGCACCAGGGCGAGCGGGCGCTCGCGGTCCGCGGCGGCGGACCGGTCGGCGCGCAGCATCACGTAGGAGACACCGAGGCGTCGGAGCGCCGTCGCGGTGCCGTCGCCGTCGTGACCGCGGGCCAGCCGGCTGAGGACGCGGTCGAGCGCCGTCGTGGCGGCCGAGCCGGAGAGCGGCAGGGTGTCCCGTGCGACCCACGGGCGACCTCGCAGCGCCTGCGCGACCGCCGGCGCGACGCGGCCGTCCGTCACGGCCGGCAGGACGAGAACCCGGCCGGGTGGTGCGGTCCGCGACCAGGCGGCCACCGCGGCCCACTGGTCGGCATCGGTGGCCGCCGGCTCGGTCTCGTCGGCCTGCACCGCGAAGACCGGCCCGGCGACCGACAGGAAGCCCAGCACGACGAGCGCGGCTGTCGCCTGCCCGCCCCGGGCGGACGGGAGCACCGCCCAGGTGCGCGGGAGCCGCGCCTGGAGCTCGTCGACGACCGGGGTCCATGCCACGAGGGCTGCCAGCGCGAGCCAGCCGCCGAGGACCGCCCACGGGGTCGGCACGGTGTCGGTGCCTCCTGCGACCCCGGCCGCGACCGGGAGCCAGGCGGGCCACCCGCCCGCGACGAGCCCCAGCAGCGCCGCGGCGAGCGCGAGCCCGACCAACGACCCGACGACGGGTGCGTCGCGCCCGACCCGGAGGCCCACGCCGGCCGCGGACACCGCGAGCGGCGCGAGGAGCAGCAGCACGGTCACGGCCGTGCTGGCCGCCGGGAGCCCCAGGGAGTCGGCGAGCCCGTCGACCGACAGGTCGGTGGGCACGATGCCGGTCACGGCGGTGGCGTACGACGCCTCCCACAGGCGGGCGAGCACCCACCACGCCGACGAGACGGCTGCCAGCACCGCCCAGCGGACGGCCTGGCGGGCGCCACCCGGCCGCCGGGAGGTCGCGACAGCCGCGACCGAGCCGGCCGCGAGGGCGGCCAGCGCCCACGCCGGCGTACCGGCGCCGGCCAGCCCGAGCCACCCCGCGGACGCCGCCGCCGCCCGCCAGCCGTCGCCGCGGCGCACCAGCGGCTCGAGGACCCAGGGAAGGAGGGCCACCACGAGGCCGTCGCCCGGCGCGTGCTGGACCGTCGTGACGAGCACGGGCGCGCAGGCGTAGAGCACGGCCCCGATCCAGGGCGTCCACGACTCGCGCGCCCCCTGGCCCGGCGCGGTGGCTCGCGCGAGGCGGATCGCGCCGACGGCGCCCAGGACCAGCACGAGGGCGCACCAGGCGGTGCGCCCACCCGCCGGCGGCACCCCCAGCACGCCGGTCAGCCACAGGAACGCTGCCACGGGGAGGTCACGCAGTCCCTGCGCGCTCGCGTCACCGAGCGTGCCCGCCACGCTCCAGCCGTCGGCCGCGCGGTTGACGGCACCGGCGGGGTCTGCTGCGATGCGCGCGTACGCCCCGGCGAGCGGCTGGGTCGCCGACACCCGCACAGCGACGACAGCCGCGAGGGCCGACACGATCAAGGTGCGGACACCGGAGACCGCCAACGCTCCTCCTCCCCCTTCTGCGGACGCCCGGCTGCGGTGCGGCCCGGTCAGGGTCGGGCGAGCACCCGACCGCACACGGCCCCCACGGTCAGTGCCGCGACGACGTCGGAGCCTACCGGCGGGACAACGACGGCGGAGGTGGACAGCGCGATCACCGCCGCGAACGCCAGGGCGCCGACGCAGGCGGCAGCGACCCTCACGTCGGAGTGGTGGCGGGTCAGCCGGCCGGCCAGCGCGCCCAGCGCCAGTGGCAGCGACAGCAGGCCGAGCACGGCCAGCGCGGGCAGCTGGGCCCACGGGCCGACCGGTCGTCCGGCGGGCGCGGCCGGCTCGACGGTCGGCGACGCGTCCCGCAGGCGTCCGGTGCCCCGCGCCAGGAGGGCGACGGCGAGCAGCAGCAGGAGCCCCACGAGCACGAGCCCACCGACGAGCGCCACGCGGAACGGCGTCTGCGGGGCGTAGTCCATGACCACGACCCCGGTCGTGCCGGCCGGCACCACGAACCCCTGCCGCCACCCGTCGAGGACCACCGGACGCAGGTCGGTGCCGTCGACCTCGGCCTCCCACCCGGGGTTGGCGCTCTCGGCGACGGCGACGACCGACTCGGCGTCGACCGACACCTCGACCTCCCGGTGCGTCGCCGACCAGCTCCGGACCGGTGGGCGTGCCCCGCCGGCCAGGTCGACGCGCGCGTCGGGGAGCAGCGCCAGGCTCGACGTCGCGAAGCCGGCGGGATTCACCACCCGGATGCGGTGCTCCCCGGCGGACAGGCGCACCCACCGCCCGCCGCACGGGACCACCGCCAGGTCGGCACCCGTGCGCACGTCCTGGAGCGTGCCGCTGATGCGGGTCTGCACCGTACGCGTGCCCACCTCGATGGTGGGCCCGAAGCCGCACGCCGTGCCGGTCGGGGTGTCGGGTCGGGGCCGGTGCTGGAGGTCCTCGATGCCGTCGACCTCCAGCTCGGAGATGCCCACTCCCTCCGGGCCGGCAGGCTCGTACGCCGTCACCCGCAGCCGGTCGGTGCGGATGGGCTCCAGCTCCCCCGCCCGGTCACCCTTGGTGGCAACGAGCTGCGGTCCACCGGTGCCGGGGCCGCCGTCGACGACCACGTGGGTCGGCAGCTCGCCGGGCTGGCCCGGTCCGCCAGTGACCCGGACGGCGGAGATCCTGCGCCGCTCGCCCCAGGACAGCTGCAGGGCGGGCGCCGGGTCGCCCGGCGCGGACGTCCAGGCGGTCTCCGACCGTCCGTCCAGTGCGCCCGCGGCCGTGACCGCCGGGTCGCCGCCGTACGTCGACGTCGCCACCACGCGCACCTGCTCCTCGGCCAGTGGCGCGTAGAGCCGGTCGAGTGCCGGCCCGTGGGTGGCGAACGCGCGACCCCTGAGGGTCCACTCGCCGCTGGAGCCGACCGTGACGGTGCGCTGGAACCCGGGGGTCTCGGTGGTCTCGCGTTGCCACCCGAGCTCGCACCCGACGAGTCGGTCGTCCCGACCGACCACGCACGCACGCCGCGGCACCTCAGCGGTCAGGAGGACGGCCGTGTCCGACGACACCTGTCCCGGGAGGACCAACGACCTCGTGATGTCGTGCCCCACGATGCGGACGTCGGAGAGCCGGACCTGTCCGCCCTCAGGGCCGGCACCCAGCACGGTGACCCGGAGCCTGGTGGCCGAGTCGTCGTCGACGGCGACCGGGGCGACCGTGCCGTCCGGCTCGACCTCGGCCACCGCCGACCGGTCGTCGGTGGACACGCGCACCGACGTCACGCGAGCCCCGGAGAAGGTGTCGAACGACAGCGAGACGTTCCCCACCCGGGTCGGCGCCTCGAACCTCGCCTCCACCCACTGTCCTTCCGGGCGGGTGAGCGGCGCCGTGCCCCAGGACGTGTAGATCGAGTGGTCGAACGCCGACCACGGGTGCTGCTCGGGGCGCACCTCGCCGAGGGCGTCGGCGTACCCGCTCGAGCTGGAGGCGACGATCGTGGCCGCACCGTCGTAGGAGGCCACCGTCCTCGAGCTCGGCATCGCGTCGTCGGCGTTGTCGTGGACCCTCCGGGAGAGGCGGTAGGGGTCCGACGGCGTCATGACGCCCGACCGGGCGTCGTGCACGCGGCCGAAGCTGCGCTCGACGCGTCGCAGCGTGTCGGTGACCACGTCCGGGCGCTCCTCGCCGGTCGCCAGCACGGCGGCGCCGTCCTGCGCGAGCAGCCCGGCGGCGCGGACGTCCGCCACGGCCTCCGGCGCCCCGTCGACGATCGTCCGCTGCTCCCAGTCCTGCACCTCGACGCGCGGCTCGGCATCGCGGGACAGCTCGAAGACCTCGATGTCGGGACCGGTCGCCCCTGTGCCGAAGGCGCCGACGAGGCGTGCGCCGGGCACGTGCTGCACGGCGGCGCTGACCAGCCGGGGGTCGGGCGCGTCGGTGACCGCGCGGTCCAGGTCGTGACGGACGACCACGTGGGTGGCGCCCACGGAGTGCAGGGCAGCAGCGAGCCGGCGCTGCGGACGGGCCTCGGTGGTGGACTGCTCGATGCTCTCCAGGACCCGCAGGGTCCCGGCGGGCGCGACGGTGGCCTGGGCCCGCGACATCCACGGCGTCGGGTCGAGGACCTGGATCGGCTCGTCGATCGTGCGACCCCAGGTCTGCACGGGCAGGCTGAGCCCGGGCAGCACGAGGGTGCGCACGGTGCCCGGCTGCTGCTGCAGGAACGCGACCGCGTCACGCCAGCTGGCGGGCAGGGCCTCGAAGCCGCGCTCGGTGCGCAGCGATCCCCCGGCCGCCGGTGCGGCCGCGGCCACCACGAGGACTCCGACCACACCGGCCGCGATGCGGCGAGCCGGGAGCGCCGGCCAGGCCGCGGTCGCCCGCCACGCCGCCGGCAGCGCCGAGCTGGCGAACGCGCCGACGCCGAGGCAGAGGGGCAGGCGCAGGACCGGGTCGAACTTGTGGATGTTGCGCAGCGGCGCGAGCGCGGAGTCGAGGGCGTCGAGCCAGGCGTCGGCCAGCACCGAACCCGCCCATCCCCCGCTGCCCGCGGTCAGCACGGCCAGGCCCGCCAGCACCGACCACGCCAGCGCGCGTCGCTCCCAGAGGTCCTTCTGCAGCAACCCGACCAGTCCGATGGCGGCCACGAGGACGGTGGTGACCATCAGGAGCCGCGACGAGGCGAGGTCGTAGCCGCCGGCCCAGCCGACCGGCCCGCCACCGGGGAAGAAGGCCACCCAGTGGCTCGTGCCGCGCAGGGAGGACAACCACCCCGTGGTGCCCGCCGTGTTGCGCGCGGACTCGATGAAGTCGAGGAAGGGAGGGGCGTAGGAGCCCAGCAGCAGCAGCGGCACCACCCACCACAGCGACCCGAGGGCCACCAGCGCACCCCACCCGGCCAGGTGCGCGAGCCGTCGGCGCGGCGAGCGGCCCGCCGCCAGCGCCAGGAGCAGGGCGGGCAGCAGGAGGCAGGCGACGACGAGGGTGGCGTTCTGCCCACCCATGAGTGGCACGGTCGCCGCGGAGAGCACGAACGCCACCCAGCCGCGCATCCGGCCGCGCAGGAAGAGCACCAGCGGGAGCACCGTCCAGGGCAGCACGGCTGCCGGCAGCGTCTCGCCGCTGAGGCCGCCGACGGTCGTCAGGACCCGCGGGGACAGCATGTACGCCAGCCCGGCCAGCACGGCTCCGGCGCTGCCGATGCCCGGCCACCGAGCCGCCAGCCGGCGCGCTCCCTCGTAGGCGAGGAGCATGACCGCCGCCGACCACAACCGCTGCCAGAGCCACATCGGCACGCCGAGCACGTCCCCGAGGAGGAAGGCCGGCCCCATCGGGAAGAGGTAGCCCGAGGCCTGGTTCTGCAGCCCGCCGAGGGCCCAGTCACCGTTCCAGAGGTCGGCGCTGCGCGTGAGGAGGTCGGCCGGGTCAACCTGGAGGTCGAGCTTGGTGTCGAAGGTGATGCGTCCCGGCTGCTGGAGGACGTTCAGCAGGACCACGGCGGCGTAGACCAGCAGGCTGGCACCCCTCGACGGGGTGAGGCGCCGACGTGACACGCTGGCGGTGGCGGTGGCGCCGGATGTCACTGCGGCTGCCTCCCATGTCGACCCAGCCCAAGCGTCGCGCAGTCTATATTCTGCGTCCGTAGTCTCGGCCAGCCCGGCCGACCGGCGCCGAGGAACCGCCCATGCCTGATCGACCGGCCCTCGAATTCGAGGCTGCCTGGGACGTGGCGTCGGCCATCCCGGGCTGGTTGACCGAGGACCAGGCGCGGCTGCTGTTCGACACGGCGCGCGACCTGCCGGCCGAGCCGCTGCTGCTCGAGATCGGCAGCCACCAGGGCAAGTCGACCGTCGTGCTGGCGGCCGCCGCGCGCGCGCACGGCGGGCGCGTGGTCGCCGTCGACCCGTTCGTCGACGGTCGGCTCTTCGGTGGGCCGTCCACCCGCGACAAGTTCGAGCGCAACGTCCGCGCGGCCGAGCTCGGCGACGTCGTGGAGCTGCTCCCCGAGTACAGCACCCGGGCGCGTCCGGGGTGGTCGCGCGACCTGGACTACCTCTACATCGACGGCAAGCACGACTACTGGACGCTGAGCGACGACCTCAAGTGGGCGCGCCACCTGCCGGACGGCGCACCGGTCCTCGTCCACGACTGCTACTCCTCGATCGGGGTCACCCTCGGGGTGCTGGCGAAGGTGCTGCCGTCCCGCCACCTGCGCTACGAGCGGCGCGCGGGCTCGCTCGCCCTCTTCCGCGTCGGCCGGCCCAGCGCCGTCGACCGCCTGCGCATCGTGCGGGAGCTCCCGTGGTGGCTGCGCAACGTCGCCGTGAAGGTGCTGCTGCGGCTGCGGCTGCGCGCGGTGGCGGCCCGGGTGTTCGGGCACGAGGGCCCCTACGACCCCTACTGATCGGTGGCGGGCGCCGGGGGCGGGCCGGGCCGGTAGATCCTGCGCTCGAGGTACTCCTCGCCGCGGTGGTGCTCGGGCTTGACCACCCGCTCGAACGGGATCCGCCGGTCCCGGCGCCGCCGTCGGGCCCGCACGGTCAGGGCCGCGGTGAGCGCCTGCGCCGCGGTGGCCTCCCAGCCTCGCTGGTGACCCGGCGACCGCATCGCCGCGGCGAAGAAGGCCGGGTCGAGCTCGCCCTCGGTCCTGATGTCGACCGACCCGGTCCAGTGGTACTGGATGACACGGTGCTCGAAGCGCCGGTTGAGCACCGCGTCGAGCTGGTCGCGGACCCCGGCGCGCTCGATGTAGGCGTCGATCTCGGCGTCGAAGAAGGGCGCCTGCTTGGCGGTCATCACCAAGGTCGGTCCGCTGGGCCCCTCGTCGAGGCGGCACCACCACACGTGGCTCGGGAAGTCGACGATCTTCGCGCTCGCGGCCTCGGGCACCTCGATGTAGCCGGCTCGCGCCACCCGGCTGAGCTCGGAGGCGACCGCCGCAGGGTCCTCGACGTGCTCGAGCACGTTGGAGCAGATGGCGTAGTCGAACGCCCCGTCGCGGAACGGCATGTCGGCGGCGTCGGCGTCGAAGAGCGGGCGGCTGACGCGGGCCGCGGCGCGGCCGGAGCGCTGCGCCGCGTGCTCGGGCCCGGTGTAGCGGTCGAGGAGCACGTCGGCGCGCCACGACGGCTTGTCGCCGCTGCCGACGTCGAGCACGAGCGCGTCGTCGTCGACCGGCACGGCGATCCGGCGCTCGTGGAAGAGCCGCAGGGCGTCCAGGCTGGGCATGGTCGAGGAGTATGGCAGGGACCCCCGTGCTCCCGGGGGCCAGGAACCGGCTCCGCGCCGGGGTCCACCGAGGACCGGACACGGACCGAACTCGTGGGTAACATCACCCCATGCAGTCGACCGCAACGGCGTCCCTCGCGGGTCGGCACGTCGTGCTGTTCAACTGGCGCGACACCCGCAACCCGGAGGGCGGCGGCTCGGAGCGCTACGTCGAGGCGATGGCGCGCGGGCTGGTCGAGCGCGGCGCGCGGGCGACGATCTTCTGCGCCGCCCACAGCCAGGCGCCGCGCGACGAGGTCGTCGACGGGGTGCGCTACGTCCGCCGCGGCGACCACCTCGGGATCTACCCGCTCGGCCTCCTGCACCTGCTGCTGCGCCGGTTCGGCAAGGTCGACCTGGTCGTCGACGTGCAGAACGGGCTGCCCTTCTTCACCCGCCTCGCCACCCGCGCACCCGTCGCGGTCCTGGTCCACCACGTCCACCGCGAGCAGTGGCCCGTCGTCTTCCCCGGACTGCTCGGCCGGGTGGGGTGGTGGGTCGAGCGGGTCCTGGCGCCGCGCCTCTACCGGCGCTCGCAGTACGTCGCGGTGTCGCGGGCGACCCGCAGCGAGCTCGTCGCCCTCGGGGTGGGGCGCGAGCGCATCGCTGTCGTCCACAACGGCACCGCACCCCCACCCGCCCTAGACGTACCGCGGAGCGCCGCGCCGCTCATCTGCGTGCTCGGCCGACTGGTCCCCCACAAGCAGGTGGAGCACGCGATCGACGCCATCGTCGCCCTGCGCTCCGACCACCCAGACGCGACCCTCGTGGTCGTCGGCAACGGCTGGTGGGAGGAGAACCTGCGCGACTACGTCGCGCAGCGCGGAGCCGACGACGCGGTGGTCTTCACCGGGCACGTCAGCGAGCAGGAGAAGCACGACATCCTGGCGAGGTCGTGGCTCATGCTGCTGCCCTCGCTCAAGGAGGGCTGGGGCATCGTCGTCGGTGAAGCCGGCAGCCACGGCGTGCCGACGATCGCCTACGCCTCCGCCGGAGGCACGCGCGAGTCGATCGCCGACGGCAGCTCCGGCCTGCTGGTCGACACGCCCGCGGAGCTCGTCGAGGCCGCACGCCGGCTCGTGGCGGACGACGCGGAGCGCAGGCGCCTCGGCAAGGGCGCCCGCGAGATGTCGCACACCTTCTCGTGGGCGCACTCGCAGGAGTCGTTCGCCCACGTGCTGTCCGACGTGCTCGCCGGCCGGCGCCTCGCGGTCGAGGACCCCGACGGCCCCTGACCAGCGCGGCTCCACCGCCGGACGCGGGCGCGCCCGGACGACGGATCGGGTGCGGGAGGCGGGCGCGCGACGACGCGCCCGGGGGGACCTACTCGGCGGCCTGCTGGTTGGTGCCGTAGTCCATGACGCTCTGCTCGGGCTGCGACGGGGCACTGCTCACCGTGCTGACGACGCCCACGGTGGTGAGCGCGGCGAGCACGAGGCCGACGACGACCGCGACGATGCCACCGATCATTCCCTGCACGAATGTCTCCCAGTTCACTAGACCGGGGAGCACGGTAGCACCTCGTCAGGTCCCCCGGTGCACTTCCCGGTGCACTCGACGCGCGGGTCGGCGACGCGTCCCGAGGCGCAGGGCCGCCGCAGCGATCGCGCCGCCGGCCAGCGCCCACGCGCCGAGCAGCACCGCCAGTGACGCGGGCCGGCCGGCAGGCCCGGCCGCGCCGGCGCCGTCGTGCCCGCGCAGCTCCCACACGGCCAGCAGGTCCCCGCGGTGCAGCACCTCGGCGTCGGGAAGCGCGGGCACCGACCCGAGCGCGGGGGCGTCCAGGCCCTCGGCGGCGAGGTCGGCCGTGGCCTCGAGGTCGACCACGACCCACGTGATCCCCTCGTCGGCGAGCGCCCGCTCCAGGTCGTCGCCGGCGAGGGTCGCCAGGTCCCGCGCGACCCTCCGCGCGCGGGGGTCCTCACCGGGGACCTCGGTGCCCGAGACGACGAGGGTGTCGCTGGCCAGGTAGTCGGCGGGCAGGTGGCGACCGACGGGGTCGAGCGTGCGTCGACCGTCGTTCCATCCCGGCCGGCGGTAGGACGTGAACGGCAGCGACAGCACGTCGCCCTCCCGGCCGGCGCGCCGGCTGTCCGCGACCGCCCGCCGGGCCGACTCGAGGTCGTCGGGGAAGCCGACTGCGTCCAGCCGCCCGGAGAGGCCCACCGCGGCGTCCGGCATGAGGGCGAGCGGGGTCAGCGCCAGGACGGTTCCCAGGACCACGGCGGGCAGGCGTGCGGGCACGGACGCGGCCAGCTGGGCGACGCCGCGTCCCCAGAGCACCGCCAGCAGCGGGGCGGCGAGGGCGAGGAACCTCGTGCCGTCGCGCACGAGTCCCGCGCCCGGGACGTGCCCGACCAGCCAGCCCACCGGGCCGGGCGCCACGGCACCGGCTATCGCGACCACGAGCCCGACGGCCGCCGGCACCAGCAGCGCCAGCCGCGCCCGGCGCCCCTCCGCGCCCGACCACGACCGGAGGCCGGCGGCGCAGACGAGGAGCACCAGGAGGAGCGAGACGACGCCCACCCAGGTCGTGCGGGAGGCCGGCACCACCTCGGCGTTCCAGATGCCGCCGAGCCCCAGCACGGCCGCCCAGGACGGCAGGATGCCCTCGCCGTGCGCGGCGAAGAGCCGCACGGCTGCGGCGTCGCTGACCGCGCCGGCACCGTGCAGCACCCCCGCCACGAGCCACGGCGCGTTGACGGCGACCACGGCGCCCACCGCCCAGCCCGTGGCGCGGGTGGCCGCGCGGCCGGCCACTGCGAGGCCCAGCACGGCGTGCAGGCCGGCGACGATGCCTCCCACCGGGCTCAGGCTCGCGAAGGCGAGCCACAGCACGAGCTGCGGCAGGCACCGCTCCCCCGCCGCCAACCGGAGGACGAGGAGATGGATCCAGGGCAGCGCCGCGTAGGTCATCAGCAGCGGCCAGTGGCCGATCCCCAGCCGCTCGGCGACGAAGGGGTTCCACAGGTAGAAGGTGGACGCGGCCACGGACGCCACCACCCCGGCCCGGGCCACGAGCCGCCAGGCCCCCGTGCCGGCGAGGACCAGCGTGCCCACCAGCACGAGCTTCTGCAGCACCATTCCGGGCACCACCTCGTCGAGCAGTGCCACGACCATGTCGGAGGGCACCGCGCGCGGCAGGCTCGAGCCGAGGCCGAGGAAGTCCCCCCGGACCGTGAGGTCCGGCACCCACACCATGTCGTAGGCCAGCACGTAGCCTCGACCGAGCGCCGGACCCAGCATCAGCACGGCCAGCGCCAGGGACCACACCGCGGGTGCCGCACGAACCACAGCGTCGCTCCGTCGCCCCACGCTGAGACACCATAGGGTGTGCCGCATGGCCACCCGAGCGCGCTACCGATCGCGCCACGTCGCCGACCAGGGGGACGGCGGGGACCGCACGAGCCCGCGCGAGGGCCGGGGACCACGAGCCGCTGTCGCGGCGCTGCTGGGCAGCAGCGGCCAGATCGCGGTCGCGATGATGCTGATGAACCTGGCGACCTACGGGTTCACCATGTCGGCGGCCCGCATCATCGGCCCCGTCCCCTACGGGGCGTTCTTCGCGCTGATGAACCTCGTCATGATCGTCAGCGTCGTCCAGCTGGGCCTCCAGGCCACGGCGGCCCGCCGGATCAGCGCCGACCCGACGCACGTGGGACAGATCGAGCGGGAGGTCCTGCGCGTCTCGATGCGCGCCTCGCTGCTGCTCGGCGGGCTGCTGCTGGTCGGCGCCCCCCTCGTCAACCACCTCCTCGGCCTCGACAGCCTGCCGACCGCGCTGCTGGCCGCGGTCGCGGCCGTGCCGATGACGATGACGGGCGCACAGGCCGGGATCCTCCAGGGCGAGCGACGCTGGCGCCAGCTGGCCATCCTCTACGTGCTCTCCGGGGTGCCGCGCCTGGTCGTCGGCCTGGCGCTGATCCTGTGGCAGCCGACCGAGTTCATGGCGTTCCTCGGCGTCACGCTCGGCTACTACGCACCCTTCCTCTACGGCCTGGCCGTGCTCCGCCACGGCCGGGAGTCCGGCGACACGCACGACCGGCACGGCTTCCTGCCCGTCATCAAGGAGGCGGTCGTCAACTCGCAGGCGCTCTTCGCGTACTTCGCCCTCACCAACATCGACATGCTCGTCGGACGCTCCGTGCTCGACTCCCACGACTCCGGCCTCTACGCCGCCGGCCTCATCGTGTCGAGGGCGGTGATGTTCCTGCCCCAGTTCGTCGTCGTCGTCGCCTTCCCGTCGATGTCCACGAGCCTCAACCCCGCCCGTGCGCTGGTCAGCAGCATGGCGCTGGTCGGGGGCCTCGGTGGCGCGTGCGTGCTCGCCACCGCCGTGCTGCCGGACCTCGTGCTGGTCTTCGCCGGCGGCCGGGAGTACGACGAGGTCAGCGGACTGCTGTGGGTCTTCGCACTCCTCGGCACGTGCATGGCGCTGCTGCAGCTGCTGGTCTACTTCGTGCTGGCCCGCCAGGGGACGCTGTCGGTCGTCCTGGTGTGGGTGGCGCTGGTCGTGCTCGTCGGCGTCGCCTCGACGATGGTCTCGAGCGTGTCCGGACTGCTCGGTGTTGTGCTCGCCGTCGAGCTGGTGCTCCTGCTCGTGCTGTCCGCGATCAGCTTCGTGAAGCTGCGGGAGCGTCCGACCGCTCAGTGAGCCGCGTCGTGCCAGCTGCGGCCCACGCCGATGGAGACGTCGAGAGGGACCGCGAGCTCGGCGGCGCCCCCCATCTCCGCGCGCACCAGCTCGGTCAGGGCGTCGGCCTCCCCGGGCGCGACCTCGAACACGAGCTCGTCGTGCACCTGCAGCAGCATCCGCGAGCGCAGGCCCCGCTCGGCCAGGGCACGCTCCACCCCGAGCATCGCCACCTTGACGAGGTCGGCCGCCGAGCCCTGGATCGGGGCGTTCAGCGCCATCCGCTCGGCGGTCTCGCGGCGCTGGCGGTTGTCGCTCGTGAGGTCGGGGAGGTAGCGGCGTCGTCCCAGGATCGTCTCGGTGAAGCCGGAGCGCCGCGCCTCGTCGACGATGCCGCCGAGGTAGTCGCGCACGCCACCGAAGGTCTCGAAGTACTCGTCCATCAGCGCCCGCGCCTCGGACGTGTCGATGCGCAGCTGCTGCGACAGCCCGAACGCGGACAGGCCGTAGGCGAGGCCGTAGTTCATCGCCTTGATCTTGGCGCGCTGCTCGGGGTTCACGGCGGACGCCTCGACGTCGAACACCCGGGCGGCGGTGGTCGAGTGGAAGTCCTGGCCGGAGCGGAACGCCTCGATCAGCAGGGCGTCCTCGGAGAGGTGCGCCATGATCCGCATCTCCACCTGGCTGTAGTCGGCGGTCATCAGGGACTCACCGCCCTCCCCGACGACGAAGGCCTCACGGATCCGGCGTCCGGCCTCGGTGCGGATCGGGATGTTCTGGAGGTTGGGGTCGGTGCTGGAGAGCCGCCCCGTCGCGGCGATGATCTGGTTGTAGGTTGTGTGGATGCGACCGTCGGAGGCGACGGTCTTGAGCAGCCCCTCGACCGTCTGCCGCAGCCGGATCACGTCGCGGTGGCGCAGCAGGTGCTGCAGGAAGGGGTGCTCGGTCTTCTCGTAGAGCGCCTGCAGCGCGTCGGCGTCGGTGGTGTAGCCGGTCTTCGTGCGCTTGGTCTTCGGCATGTCGAGCTCGTCGAAGAGCACCGTCTGGAGCTGCTTGGGCGAGCCGAGGTTGATCTCCTTGCCGATGACGTCGTAGGCGTCGTTGGCCGCGGCCCGCACCTGGTCGCCGAACTCGGACTCGAGGCCCTCGAGGTAGTCGACGTCGACGGCGATGCCCACCTGCTCCATGCGCACGAGGGTGCCGATGAGCGGCAGCTCCACCTCGCGCAGCAGACGCGTGCCGCCGTGCTCCTCGACGGCGTCGTCCAGGGCGTCGGCGAGGTCGAGGACGGCCCGGGCGGTGAGCATCGCGGTGTCGCTCGCGGCCGTGTCGTCCATCGCGTCGAAGCTGAGCTGCTCGGTGTCGGGGGTGTCCTGCCGCAGCTCGCGCTTGAGGTAGCGCAGGGTGAGGTCGGCCAGGTCGTAGGAGCGCTGGTCGGGCTGGACGAGGTACGCCGCGAGTGCGGTGTCGACCTCGAGCCCGCCCAGCTCCCACCCGCGGGCCGCCAGGGCGAGGCTGGGGCCGTTGGCGTCGTGGACCGCCTTGGGACGGGTGGGGTCGGCCAGCCACGCCGCGACGGCCGCGTCGTCCTCCGGCCCGATCCCCGCGACGTCGATCCAGGCGGCCTGCCCGTCGCGGGTCGCCACCGCGACGGAGTGCACGTCTCCGGTGCCGGCACGCCACGTGCCCTGCACGGCGACGCCGACGCGCCGGCCGGCCGGCGCGTGCTCCGCGAGCCACGCCTCGGCCTCGCCCGCCGCCAGCCGACGGCCGTCGAGCTCGAAGCCGGACTCGGCCTCCGCGGCGTCGGCCGGGTCGGGGTCGATGGTGTCGAGCAGACGGGTGCGCAGCTCCCCGCGGAACTCCAGCTCGTCGAGCAGCTCCAAGCCGGCGGTGCGGTCCCACGGCTGGCGGACCAGCCCGGCGGGCCGCACCGGGAGGGTCAGGTCGCGCACGAGCGCGTTGAGCCGCCGGTTGCGGATGACGTCGCCGAGGTGCGCACGCAGCGCCTCGCCCTTCTTGCCGGTGATCTCGTCGGCGCGGGCGATGACGTTGTCGAGGCCGTCGAACTGGTTGATCCACTTCGCGGCGTAGCCCTGGCCGACGCCCGGCACGCCGGGCAGGTTGTCGGAGGTCTCCCCCACGATCGCCGCGAGCTCGGGGTAGCGGTGCGGGGGGACGCCGTACTTCTCCTGCACCGCGGCTGGCGTCAGCCGGGCCAGCTCGCTGACGCCGCGCATCGTGTAGAGAACGGTGGAGTCGTCGGTGACCAGCTGGATGGAGTCGCGGTCGCCGGTCATGATGAGGACCTCCATGCCCTCGGCGAGCGCCTGCGTGGCCAGCGTGGCGATGATGTCGTCGGCCTCGTAGCCCTCCATCGACAGGTGCTGGATGCGCAGCGCGTCGAGCACGCGCCGGATCAGGGGCAGCTGGCTGCCGAACTCGTCGGGCGTCTTGTTGCGCTTGGCCTTGTAGTCGCCGTACTCCTCGAGGCGGAAGGTCTGGCGCGACTTGTCGAACGCGACCGCCACGTGGGTGGGCGTCTCGTCGCGCAGCACGTTGACCAGCATGGAGGTGAAGCCGTAGACGGCATTGGTGTGCTGCCCGGAGGCCGTCGCGAAGTTCTCCACCGGGAGGGCGAAGAACGCCCGGTAGGCCAGGGAGTGGCCGTCCAGCAGCAGGAGGCGGGGGCGCGTCGTCTCGCTCGTCTCGGGCACCCGCCGACTCTAGCCGCCGACGCCGACAGCGAGGACCGCCAGGCCCGGCCCTGCCGACCGGTGCGGCTGGGAGAGGATGGGGCCCATGAGCCAGACACCTGCGACCACCCCCGACCCGGCCCCGGACCGTGCCCCGCAGCCGGCGTCGCTCGCCGACCTGACCGTGGAGGAGCTCCTCGCCTTCCTCCCCGAGGGAAACGGACGGCTCAACGACAAGATGGGCGTCGAGCTGGTCGAGGTGTCCGCCGAGCGGGTGGTGGCGACCATGCCGGTCGAGGGCAACACCCAGCCGTTCGGCCTCCTGCACGGCGGCGCCTCGGTCGTGCTGGCCGAGACCCTCGGCTCGATCGGGTCGGCGGTCCACGCCTACCCCGCGAGGATCGCCGTGGGCGTGGACATCAACGCCACCCACCACCGCTCGGCCACGTCCGGCCTGGTCACCGGTGTGGCCACGGCCATCCACCTGGGACGCTCGTCGACGTCCTACGACATCGCCATCAGCGACGAGCGCGGCCGGCGCGTGTGCACCGCCCGCATCACCTGCGCGCTGCTCGAGGCTCCCACCGGCTGACCCGCGTCGGACGGTGCCGGACGCGGGCGGTCAGCCCGGGACGCGCTCGCGCCGGATCCGCCTCGCGGCCAGCACCCGGTCGATGCGCTGGCGGCTCGAGGCGGCCGGGGTGGCCTGGCGCGACTGCGGCAGGCGGGCGCGGACGGCGCTCGTCGTGGCGGCCCGCAGCGTCGCTTGCGGCGCGAACGACAGGCGTGCCATGAAGCGGTTGGCGTCGCGAGCCTCGGCGGCCGCGGCGGTCTGGACGTGGGTGATCCCGTGCTGCTCGGCGAAGCGGCAGGCCGCCTCCATCAGCGCGCTGCCGACGCCCTTGCGGCGGAAGTGCGAGAAGACGTGGGGGGAGACGGCGAGCACCGCCGGCTCGAGGTTGAGCGGGGTGAACGTCGTCGCCTCGAGGTAGACCGCGCCGGCGACCTCGCCGTCGACCTCGGCCACCGCCACGCACTGGTCCGGGCGCTCGGCCGCCGTCTCGACGATGCGGGCCACGTCGGCCAGCTGCTCGTCGCGCGGTCCGCGCCGCAGGATGTCGCCCCACAGCTCACGCAGCGACGCGACGTCAGCAGGCTCTGCCTTGCGCACGGTCACCGGCGTCCGGCTCATCGACCCACCCATCTCCTCAAGCGAATCCCCGTGGCCCCCCTGCCGTGCCTTCCCGGCACCACGTGCGAGCGAGGGTACGCCCACCAGCCGCTGCCGGCCACGCCGAGGTGCCCCCGGGCGGTCGGACACCGAATCGAGACCAAACTTTGCCCGACCGCACCCGCCTCGCACCCGCGCGGGTGCACTACCCTCGCGGCCATGGCATCTCGCACTCTTCCGCGCCCGGCTCGCGGCATCGTCCGGAGCTCCGTCGCTCTCGTCTCCACCCTGGCCCTTGCCACGGTCCTCACCGCGTGCGGCTCCGACGACGGCGGCGGCTCGGGCGCTGACGACGGCGGATCGAGCGGCGGCTCCGGCGTCACGACCATCGCCAGCGGCACCCTGACGGTGTGCTCCGACGTCCCCTACCCGCCCTTCGAGGACTTCGACGAGAGCTCGGAGTCCGGCTTCAAGGGCTTCGACATCGACATCGTGCAGGCCATCGCCGACGGGCTCGAGCTCGAGCTCGCCGTGAAGGACTCCTCCTTCGACGCCCTCCAGAGCGGGCAGGCCCTCAACGCCAACCAGTGCGACCTGGCTGCCAGCGCGATGACGATCACCGACGAGCGCAAGGCCGCCCTCGACTTCTCCGACGGCTACTACGACTCCGAGCAGTCGCTGCTCGTGCCCGAGGGGTCCGACATCACCTCGATCGAGGACCTCGACGGCGTCAAGGTCGGTGTCCAGCAGGGGACGACCGGGAAGGCCTACGCGGAGGAGAACGCCTCCGGCGCCGACATCGTCTCGTTCCCGAGCGACGCGGAGATGTTCCAGGCGATCAAGGCCGGACAGGTCGACGCGCTGCTCCAGGACCTCCCGGTCAACCTGGACCACCAGAAGGCCGGCGGCTTCACCGTGGTGGAGACCTACTCCACCGACGAGCAGTACGGACTGGCCATGAAGAAGGGCAACACCGCCCTGGTCGAGGCCGTCAACGAGCAGCTCGCCGAGATGCGCGAGGACGGCACCTACGACGAGATCTACAACACCTACTTCTCGACCGAGTGAGCGCAGCCCACACTTCATGGCTATGAAGCGCACCACGAAGCGCCGCCTCGTCCAGGGGGTCCTGTACGCAGTCCTTCTGGGCGTCGCGGTCGCTCTGGCCCTCGTCGCCGACTGGCCGGCGATCAAGGCGAACTTCTTCAAGTCCGAGGGCTTCGTCCCCCCGGGCGCCTGGGGCGAGCTGATCACGGTCGGCGTCAAGAACACCCTGATCTACACGGTGATCGCGTTCGCCGGCGGCCTGCTCCTCGCGCTGCTGCTGGCGCTGATGAAGCTCTCCCCCGTCGGGCCGTACCGGTGGCTCGCCACGGCGTACATCGAGTTCTTCCGTGGGCTCCCCGCCCTGCTGGTCATGCTGTTCATGGCGTTCGGCATCACCATCGCCTTCCAGTGGACGCCGCCCGGGGGCTCGGTCGGCGCCGGCATCGTGGCCCTCATCCTGGTCGGGTCCGCCTACATGGCCGAGACGCTGCGCGCCGGCATCCAGGCGGTCCCGAAGGGCCAGACCGAGGCCGCGCGCTCGCTCGGCATGAGCGGTGGCCGCACGACGGTGACCGTCGTCCTCCCGCAGGCGTTCCGCATCGTCATCCCGCCGCTGACCAACGAGTTCGTGCTGCTCATCAAGGACACGTCGCTGCTCTTCGTGATCGGCTTCGCCGCCGACCAGCGTGAGCTCACCACGCTCGCCAGGGACTTCCTCGCCAGCGGTCCCACGGCCGGCACGTCGACGAGCCTGGTGCAGGCTGCGATCCTCTACCTCGTCATCACGCTCCCGCTCACCCAGCTGGTCGGCTGGCTGGAGAAGCGGCAAAGGAGGTCACGATGACCGCCACCACCCGTCCCGACGCCGCGACCGCCGCGATCGAGGTCCGGGGGCTGCACAAGTCCTTCGGCTCCAACGAGGTGCTCAAGGGCATCGACTTCCACGTCGACAACGGCGAGGTCGTCTGCGTGATCGGCCCCTCGGGCTCGGGCAAGTCCACGCTGCTGCGCTGCGTGAACCGCCTCGAGGAGCCCGACAGCGGACAGATCCTGGTCGAGGGCGTCGACATCATCGACCCGGAGACCGACCTCGACGCCGTGCGCTCGCGCATCGGCATCGTCTTCCAGCAGTTCAACCTGTTCCCCCACATGAACGTGCTGCGCAACCTGACGGTCGCGCAGGAGAAGGTGAGGAAGCGGTCCCGGAAGGAAGCCGTCGAGGTCGCCCGGGCGAACCTCGAGAAGGTCGGGCTCGCCGGACGCGAGAACGCCTACCCCGCCCACCTCTCCGGCGGCCAGCAGCAGCGCGTGGCCATCGCCCGCGCCCTGTCGATGGACCCCGACATGATGCTCTTCGACGAGCCGACGTCGGCGCTCGACCCCGAGCTCGTCGGCGACGTGCTCGAGGTCATGAAGACGCTCGCCTCCGAGGGCATGACCATGATGGTCGTGACCCACGAGATGGGCTTCGCCCGCGAGGTCGGCGACAAGCTGGTCTTCATGGACGGCGGCGTCATCGTCGAGGAGGGCGACCCGCGCGAGGTCCTCGCCGCGCCCCAGCACGAGCGCACCCGGGCCTTCTTGTCGAAGGTCCTGTAGCAGCCCGACGCTGCACCCCGACGCAGCACCGGACGCAGCACGACGAAGGGCCCAGCCGGAGATCGGCTGGGCCCTTCGTCACGTCCGCGCTGCGGCGTCGGTCTCAGACGTCGCCGCCGAGGTAGGCGGCCTTGACGGAGTCGTCGCCCGCGAGCTCGCTGCCCCTGCCCGAGCGGACGATCTCCCCGGTCTCGAGGATGTGCGCGTTGTCCGCCGCCTTGAGCGCCTGTGCGGCGTTCTGCTCCACGAGCAGCACGGTGGTGCCCTGCTCGTTGATCTCCTTGATGATCGAGAAGATCTGGGCGATGAGCTTGGGCGCGAGGCCCATCGACGGCTCGTCGAGCAGGATCAGCCGCGGGCGCGCCATGAGGGCGCGGCCGATGGCCAGCATCTGCTGCTCGCCGCCCGACATGGTGCCGGCCGACTGGTTGATCCGCTCGGCCAGGCGCGGGAACAGGGCCAGGACGCGGTCCATGTCGTCCTTGTACGCCTTGCTCTTGCGGTCGTTGCGCACGAAGGCGCCCATGTCGAGGTTCTCCCGCACGGTCATGCCCACGAAGCAGCGGCGTCCCTCCGGCGACTGGCTGATGCCCAGCTTGACCCGGTCGTAGGGCGCGGCGTTGGTGATGTCCTTGCCCTCGAACCTCACCGCGCCGGCCCGCACCTTGCGCAGGCCCGAGATGGTCTTCATCGTCGTCGTCTTGCCGGCGCCGTTGGCGCCGATCAGCGTCGTGACGCTGCCCTCCGGCACGTCGAAGCTGATGTCACGGATGGCCTCGATGTGCCCGTAGTTGACACACAGGCCCTCGACCTCAAGAAGCATCTTCTTCCTCCACTCCGAGGTAGGCCGCGATCACGGCGGGGTTGTCGCGGATCTCCGCCGGGCTGCCCTCGGCGATGAGCTTGCCGAACTCCAGCACGACGATACGGTCCGTCACGCCCATCACGAGGCGCATGTCGTGCTCGATGAGGAGCACCGTGTAGCCCTGGTCGCGCACCTTGCGGATGAGGTCCATCAGGACCCGCTTCTCCTCCGGGTTGAACCCGGCCGCCGGCTCGTCGAGGCAGATCAGCTTCGGGTTCGTCGCCATGGCACGGGCGATCTCGAGCCGGCGCTGGTCACCGTAGGAGAGGTTGGCCGCCAGCTCGTCGGCGTGGCGCTGGATGCCCATGAAGCGCAGCAGCTCCATGGCCCGGTCGTGGCCCTCGGCCTCCTCGCGGCGGTGCTTCGGGAGCCGGAAGAGGGCGCTGAAGATGCCCGTGCTGTGCCGCGCGTCGGCGCCGACCAGCACGTTCTCCAGGGCCGTCATGGTCGGGAACAGGCGGATGTTCTGGAACGTCCGCGCGATGCCCGCCTGGGTGATCTGGAACCTCTTCTTGCCGACGAGCGACTCCCCGCGGAAGCGGATCGAGCCCGACGTCGGCCGGTAGACGCCCGTGATGGCGTTGAAGCACGTCGTCTTGCCGGCGCCGTTCGGGCCGATCAGGCCGAGGATCTCGCCCTCGGCGATGTGGAAGCTCACGTCGTCCAGGGCCGTGAGGCCCCCGAACTTCAGGGTGAGGTTCTCGACCTCGAGCACCTTCGTGTGGTCAGGCACGGGCTGCCGCCTCTCCGTCGTGTCCGTCGTGGGCGCCCTCGAGCTCGTCGAGCTCCTGCTCGAGCTGCTTGGCCCGCACGGTGCGTCGTGGGGGGAACAGTCCCTCGGGACGCAGGATCGCCAGCGCGACGAGCGCGAGGCCGAAGACCAGGACGCGGAAGTCGTCGAACTCGCGGAAGCGCTGGGGCAGGTAGGCGACCAGCACGGCGCCGACCAGCACGCCCCAGCGGTTGCCCTGGCCACCGATGACGACCGCGGCGAGGAACAGGATCGAGAAGAGCAGCAGGAACGACTGCGGGTTGATGAAGCTCTGGCGGCTCGCGTAGAGCCCGCCGGCCAGGCCGCCGACGAAGGCGCCGGTCGCGAACGCGAGGAGCTTGAAGCGGAAGGTCGGCACGCCCATGAGCTCGGCGGCGTCCTCGTCCTCCCGGGTGGCCTCCCACGCGCGACCGACCCGGCTGTCCTTGATGAGCTTGTCGGCGATCAGCACGAGGATGACGACCGTGAGCCCCATCCAGTAGTAGGGGATCTGGTCGAGCACGCCGAACTCGATGAACGTCGTGGAGTCGTTGAAGTCGACCAGCGGCACGCCCGTGTCCCAGTTCAGGTGCGGGATCTCGAACAGCTCCAGGCTCGGAGGACGGGCGATGTTGGAGATGCCCTTGGACGTGCCCAGCCACTCGGTGTTCACGGCCACGAGCCGGATGATCTCGCCGAAGCCGAGCGTCACGATGGCGAGGTAGTCGCCACGCACGCGCAGGGTGGGCGTTCCGAGGATGATGCCGCCCAGCAGGGTGGCGAGCATGCCGACCGGCAGCGCGAGGAGCAGCGGCCAGTTGGCGTGGAACGACGTCAGGATCGCCACGGTGTAGGCGCCGATGGCGTAGAAGCCGACGTAGCCCAGGTCGAGCAGGCCGGCGTAGCCGACCACGATGTTGAGGCCCAGGGCCACCAGGCCGTACATCGTGACCACGAACAGGACGCCGCCGAAGTCGACGCCGGGCGTGGAGATGAACGGAGGCTCCAGCAGCGGGAGGGCGTACGCCAGCAGCGCCAGGACGATCCAGCCGAGGAACTTCACCGGCTTGGGCAGCCCGGTGACACGAGCGCGGAAGCCGCCGGCCTTGCTTGTCTTGTTGCTCATGCGCGTGCCTTTCCGAGCGACTCACCCAGCAGTCCGGTGGGCCTGAAGAGCAGGATGACGACCAGCAGCACGAACGCCACGACGTGGCGCCACTCGGTGCCGATCAGCGCCGCACCCCAGTTCTCGGCGACCCCGAGCAGCAGGCCACCCAGCAGGGCGCCGCGCAGGTTGCCGATGCCGCCGAGCACGGCGGCGGCGAACGCCTTGACGCCCAGCAGGAAGCCGACGTCGAACTTGGTGACCTCGATCTTGAGCATGTAGAGGAACGCCGCGACGCCGGCCATCAGGCCGCCGATGAGGAACGTCATCTGGATGGTGCGGGTGGGGTTGACGCCCATGAGGGCGGCCGTCTCCTGGTCCTGGGCGGTCGCGCGGATGCCGCGACCCAGCTTCGAACGACGGACGAACTGGTCCACGACGACCATCATCAGCAGGGCGGCGCCGATGACCAGGAGGTCCACGGTCTTGACCGGGATGCCGAAGATGTCGACGTTGGGCATGTTGACGACCCCGGACATGCTCGCGTTGATGCGAGCGCCGCTCACGTAGCGGTCGAGGGTGTCGTCGAGGCCGAACCAGCCGGTGACGCGGTCGCGCAGACCCATCAGCTCGGCCAGCACGAACGACGCGCCGATCGCCGAGATCAGCGCGATGAGCCGCGGGGCGTTCCGCTTGATCAGGGGCCGGTAGGCGACGCGCTCGAGGAGCAGCGCCACAAGCGCCGAGGTCAGCATCGACATGACCAGCGCGAGGAGCAGGATGCCCACCAGCTGCATGCCGCTGGCGCCGCCGGAGCCGGTGAGGGCCCACACCGTCCACAGGGTGGCGAAGGTGCCGTACATGAACACCTCGGAGTGGGCGAAGTTGATGAGCTGCAGCACGCCGTAGACCATCGTGTAGCCCAGCGCGATCAGGGCGTAGATCGCACCGAAGGCGAGTCCGGTGATGGTCAGCTGCGGCAGGTTGTTGAAGAAGAAGTCGAAGTCCACCAGGCCTCCTGGCCCTCATCGTGGCACCGCTGCGGTCGGGAAGTCCCCCGACCGCAGCGGTGCGTCACTGCGTGAATGGTGCCTGAAGGTCAGCTGATCTCGCCCTCGGGAACGATCTCGCCGCCCTCGACCTTGTAGGAGTAGACGTGGACCTCGCTGGGCTCGCCCTTCTCGTCGAAGGAGACCTGCTTGGTCACACCGGCCTCGTCGTAGTTGTTGACGAACTCGAGCATCTCCTCGCGGTTGTCGATGCCCTCGGCGATGCCGTCCAGGAAGACGTTGGCAGCGTCGTAGGCCTCGGCCGCGTAGGTGCCGGCCGCCTCGCCGAACGCCTCCTCGTAGGCGGAGGCGAACTCGGCCACCGCGGGGTCGGTGTTCGGGATGCAGGGGCAGGTCAGGACCGAGCCCTCGGCGTCCTTGCCGGCGTCGAGGAAGGCGGGGTCCTTCACGCCGTCGGCGGCGACGAAGGTGCCGTCGAAGCCGGCGTCCTTGAGCTGGCTGACGAGGATGGTCGCCTCGGCGTAGTAGCCACCGAAGAACACGGTGTCGGCCTTGGAGGCGGTGACGCGCTGCGCGGTGGCGGAGAAGTCGGTGTCGCCGGCCTGGATGGTGTCGGTGCCGACGACCACGTCACCGAGGCCGCCCTCGACCTCCTGCGCCAGCCCGGCGCCGTACTCGGACGCGTCGTCGATGACGAACGTGGCCTTGGACGACAGGGTGTCGGAGATGTAGGTCGCGGCGGCCGGCCCCTGCGTGGCGTCGTTGCCCAGGACACGGTGGAAGGTGTCCCAGCCGTTGTCGGCCAGCGTCGGGTTGGTCGCCGACGGCGAGATGGTCGGCAGGCCGGCCTCGGCGAAGATCGGGCCGGCCGCGGCGGACTCACCGGAGAACGCGGGACCCACGATGCCGATGAGGGCCTCGTCGCCGGCGGCCTCGGTGGCCAGGGCGGGCGCCTCGTCGGGGCTGCCCTGCGAGTCGAACTTCAGCATCTCGATCTGGCACTCCGCGTCGGCGTTGTACTCGTCGAGGGCCAGCTGGGCACCCTGGATGATGGGGGCACCGAGGCCTGCCGCGGGGCCCGTCTCGGGGCCGAAGAACGCGATCGTGACGTCGCAGGCCGCGCCGTCGCCGCCACCGCTGCCGGAGGCGTCGCCGCCGCCGTCCTCGGTCGTGCCACACGCGGTCAGCACCAAACCGGCGACCGCCGCGACGGCGACGGCCTGCCAGGACTTGGATGAGCGGATCATGGATCCCTCCGTAGTTCTAAGTGGGCTGTCCACCTCGGCAGCCTCGTGGCGGGAACCTAACATCCACGGTGTGGCCCAGAACACGATTGCGCGAACGGAGGCCCGTCCCGTTGCCGTTTCGTGACCAACTGGTCTGCACCGCGGGCCACAGCGGCCGGTGACGCGCCCGCGGCGCGGACCCGCGGGGGGACCAGCCGCCCGTCGAGCCGCCCGTCACGCCGCTCCCCCAGCCGGCCGTCGAGCCGGCCGCGGGCCCGGATCTCAGGCGCCCGGCCGACCCTCGCCGCCCAGCCCGGCGACGCCGTGCTCGACGACCCCGTCGGCGACCTGCTTCATCGACAGCCGGAGGTCCATGGCGGTCTTCTGGATCCACCGGAACGCCTCGCCCTCGCTGAGCCCGAGCTGCTCCTGCAGCACGCCCTTGGCGCGGTCGACCGACTTGCGGGTGGCCAGCGACTCCTGGAGGTCGTCCACCTCGCGCTCGAGCACCCTGATCTCGGCGAACCGGCTGACCGCCATCTCGATGGCGGGCACGAGGTCGCCGCGCTGGAACGGCTTGACGAGGTAGGCCATCGCGCCGGCATCGCGGGCCCGGGCGACGAGGTCGCGCTGGGAGAAGGCGGTGAGGATCACGACCGGTGCGATGCGCTCGCCCGCGATCGTCTCCGCGGCGGCGATGCCGTCGAGCACCGGCATCTTCACGTCGAGGATCACCAAGTCGGGCCGCAGCTCGCGCGCGAGCTCGATCGCCCGCCGGCCGTCGCCGGCCTGGCCGACCACCTCGTAGCCCTCCTCGCCGAGCATCTCGGCGAGGTCCATCCGGATGAGGGCCTCGTCCTCGGCGATCACCACGCGGCGTACGCCGTCCGCGGCGGGACCGGTCCCACCGGGTGCGGCGTCGGGGTGTGCGACATCGGGGTGTGCGGCGTCGGGCTGCGTCACGACGGAAAGGCTAGTTCCGATACGGTGTGCCCACCTAGCCGGGTTGGCGGAATGGCAGACGCGGTGGTCTCAAACACCACTGCCCGCGAGGGCGTGTGGGTTCGACTCCCACACCCGGCACCGTGCTGTGCGCCGGGCGTGCCGGAGCACCGCGCCATCGGCTGCCGTCCGGTGCTCAGCGCGAGCGGCGGTAGGCGGGGGCGACCCCGTTGATGGCGTCGCCCATCCGGTGGATCCGCAGCGCGTTGGTGGAGCCGGGGATGCCGGGCGGGCTGCCGGCGATGATGACGACGACGTCGCCCTCCGTGACCCGGCCGATCGCCAGCAGGGACTCGTCGACCTGGCGCACCATCTCGTCGGTGTGCTCGACCTCGGCACCCTGGAAGGTCTCCACGCCCCAGGTGAGGGCCAGCTGGGAGCGGGTGCGGGCCTCCGGGGTGAAGGCCAGGACCGGGATCGGGCCGCGGTAGCGCGAGAGCCGCTTGGCGGAGTCGCCGCTGGTCGTGAAGGCGACGACGTACTTGGCGTGCACGCGCTCGGCGACCTCGGCCGCCGCCTTGGCGATGATGCCGCCGCGGGTGTGCGGCTGCCACTCGACCGCGGCCATGTGGCCGAGCCCGTGCTCCTCGGTCGACTCGACGATGCGCGCCATGGTCTCCACGGCGACGACGGGGTACTCCCCCACGCTGGTCTCGCCCGAGAGCATCACCGCGTCGGCGCCGTCGAGGACGGCGTTGGCCACGTCGCTCGCCTCCGCGCGCGTGGGCGCCGGCGAGCTGATCATGGACTCCAGCATCTGGGTCGCCACGATGACCGGCTTGGCGTTGCGGCGCGCCTTGTCGATGATGCGCTTCTGGTGGATCGGCACGTCCTCGAGCGGGCACTCCACGCCGAGGTCGCCGCGGGCGACCATGATGCCGTCGAAGGCGTCGACGATCTCGTCGATGTTGTCGAGGGCCTGCGGCTTCTCGATCTTGGCGATGACCGGGACGTGGATGCCCTCCTGCCGCATCACCGCGCGCACGTCCTCGGCGTCGCGGGCGTTGCGGACGAAGCTGAGCGCGATGAAGTCCACGCCGAGGCGCAGCGCCCAGCGGAGGTCCTCGGTGTCCTTCTCCGACAGCGCGGGCACCGACACCGCGACGCCGGGCAGGTTGATGCCCTTGTTGTTCGAGACCTTGCCGGCGACGACGACCTCGGTCACCACGTCGGTGTCGTCGACCGACGTCACCCGCAGGCGGACCTTGCCGTCGTCGATCAGCAGCGGGTCACCCGGCTGCACGTCGCCCGGCAGGCCCTTGTAGGTCGTGCCGCACACCTCGGCGTTGCCGACGACGTCGCGGGTGGTGATCGTGAAGGTCGCTCCGCGCTTGAGCTTCACCGGACCGTCGGCGAAGGTCTCCAGGCGTATCTTGGGACCCTGCAGGTCGGCGAAGATGCCGATGGCGTGGCCCGACTCGTCGGAGGCCTGCCGCACGAGGCGGTAGACGGCCTCGTGGTCGGCGTACGCGCCGTGGCTCATGTTGAGCCGGGCGACGTCCATGCCCGCCTCGACGAGTGAGCGGATCCCCTCGGGAGTGTTCACCGCGGGGCCCATGGTGCAGACGATCTTGGCTCTACGCACGGCTCCACCCTAGCGGATATTGGATCGTTCCAACGACCTCCTCCCCCGCCGAGCGGTGCGTGAGGCAGGTTCTGCCGAGCGGAAACCTGCCCCACGCACCGACCCGGCCCGGACGAGGTGGCCGCGCCGCCCCCGGTGCGCCCTCAGACCGTGAGCGGGCGCTCGTGCGGCTTGATCGGCGCCGGCAGCGTGGAGGAGCCGGTGAGATACGCGTCGACCGAGGCGGCCGCGCTGCGGCCCTCGGCGATCGCCCACACGATGAGCGACTGCCCGCGACCGACGTCGCCGGCGACGAAGACACCCGGCACGGACGAGGCGTACGACTCGTCGCGCCGGACGTTGCCGCGCTCGTCGAGCTCCACCTCGAGCTGCTCGAGCAGCCCGGCCCTCTCCGGGCCCACGAAGCCCATCGCCAGGAGCACCAGCTGGGCCGGGATCTCGCGCTCGGTGCCCGCGACGGGCTGGAACCTCGAGTCGACCTCGACGAGCCGCAGGGCGGCGACGTTGCCGTCGTCGTCGCCGAGGAACTCCTGGGTCGAGACGGCGTACACGCGGTCCCCGCCCTCCTCGTGCGCCGAGGAGACCCGGAAGAGCATGGGGTACGTCGGCCACGGCTGTCCCGACGGGCGGTCGCCACCGGGCTGCGGCATGATCTCCAGCTGTGTGACCGAGCGGGCGCCCTGTCGGATCGACGTGCCGAGGCAGTCCGCGCCGGTGTCGCCGCCACCGATGATGACGACGTCCTTGCCCGACGCGACCAGCTGGTCGGCGACCTCCTCGCCGACGGCGACCCGGTTGGCCTGCGGCAGGAACTCCATCGCCTGGTGGATGCCGCCGAGCTCGCGGCCCGGTACCGGCAGGTCCCGCGCCTGCGTGGCGCCCATCGCCAGGACGACGGCGTCGTAGCGGGCGAGCAGCTGCGGGCCGGTGAGGTCCCCGCCGACGTCGACGCCGGCCCGGAAGACGGTGCCCTCGCGACGCATCTGGTCCAGCCGACGGTCGAGGTGCTTCTTCTCCATCTTGAACTCGGGGATGCCGTAGCGCAGCAGGCCGCCGATCCTGTCGGCGCGCTCGTAGACCGCGACCGTGTGGCCGGCACGGGTGAGCTGCTGGGCCGCGGCGAGACCGGCCGGACCGGAGCCGACGACCGCGACGGTCTTGCCCGAGAGCCACTCCGGCGGCTCCGGCCGGACGTAGCCCGAGCCCCAGGCCCGGTCGATGATGGAGACCTCGACGTTCTTGATGGTCACCGGGTCCTGGTTGATCCCCAGCACGCAGGCCGTCTCGCACGGCGCCGGGCACAGCCGCCCGGTGAACTCCGGGAAGTTGTTGGTCGCGTGGAGCCGGTCCATCGCGCCGTCCCAGTCGTCGCGCCAGACCAGGTCGTTCCACTCCGGGATGAGGTTGCCCAGCGGGCAGCCCTGGTGGCAGAACGGGATGCCGCAGTCCATGCAGCGGCCGGCCTGGGTGTTGATGATCGGCAGCAGGGCGCGCCCGATGCCGTCGGGGTAGACCTCGTTCCAGTCCCGCACGCGCTCGGCGACCTCGCGCCGCGAGGCCACCTCACGGCCGTGCTTCAGGAATCCCTTCGGGTCAGCCACGGTGCCCACCTTCCATCTGGGTGTGACGAGTGCGGTCAGCCATGGAGCACCTCCATGATGCGAGCGGCGGCCTGGTCCTCGTCGAGGCCCTCCTCGAGGGCCTCCTCGCGCGCCTCGAGGACGCGCTTGAAGTCCCGGGGCATGACCTCGGTGAACCGGGCGAGCGAGGCGTCCCAGTCGGCGAGCAGCGCCGCGGCGACGGCCGAGCCGGTCTCCTCCGCGTGCTGCTCCACGAGCGTCCTGAGCTCGTCGGCGGCCTTGCCGGCGACGGGCGCGAGCTCGACCAGCTCGGGGTTGACCCGACGCTCGTCGAGGTCGAGCACGAACGCGTACCCGCCGGACATGCCGGCCGCGAAGTTGCGCCCCGTCGGTCCGAGCACCACGACGACGCCGCCGGTCATGTACTCGCAGCCGTGGTCGCCGACCCCCTCCACGACGGCGCTCGCGCCGGAGTTGCGCACGCAGAACCGCTCGCCCACCCGGCCGCTCAGGAAGATCTGTCCGGACGTGGCGCCGTAGCCGATCGTGTTGCCGGCGATGATCTGCTCGGAGGACTCGAAACGCGCCGCCCGGTCGGGGCGCACCACCAGCCGGCCGCCGGAGAGGCCCTTGCCAACGTAGTCGTTGGCGTCGCCCTCCAGCCGCAGCGTCATCCCGCGCGGGACGAAGGCGCCGAACGACTGCCCCGCGGAGCCGGTGAAGGTGATGTCGATCGTGCCGTCGGGCAGCCCGTCGCCGCGGTAGCGCTTGGTGACCTCGTGGCCGAGCATCGTGCCGACGGTGCGGTTGACGTTGCGGATGGCCACCTGGGCGCGCACCGGCTCGCCGGACTCCAGCGCCGGCGCGGCGATCGCGATGAGCTCGTTGTCGAGCGCCTTGTCGAGCCCGTGGTCCTGCGCCTTGGTGCTGCGCAGGTCCTGGTCCTCGAACTGGCCGAACTCCCCGTGCGCGGACGCCTGGTGCAGGATCGGCGTGAGGTCGAGGCCGGCGGCCTTCCAGTGGTCGACCGCCCCGGCCACGTCGAGCGTGCCGACCTGGCCGATGGCCTCGTCGAGGCTGCGGAAGCCGAGGTGGGCGAGCAGCTCGCGGACCTCCTGGGCGATGAACTCGAAGAAGTTCACGACGTAGTCGGCCTTGCCGCTGTAGCGCTGGCGCAGCACCGGGTTCTGCGTCGCGACGCCCACCGGGCAGGTGTCGAGGTGGCAGACCCGCATCATGATGCAGCCGCTCACGACCAGCGGGGCGGTGGCGAAGCCGTACTCCTCGGCGCCGAGCAGCGCAGCGACGACGACGTCGCGGCCGGTCTTGAGCTGGCCGTCGGCCTGCACCACGATCCGGTCGCGCAGCCCGTTGAGCAGCAGCGTCTGCTGCGTCTCGGCGAGGCCGAGCTCCCACGGACCACCGGCGTGCTTGAGCGAGGTCAGCGGCGAGGCGCCGGTGCCCCCGTCGTGGCCGGAGACCAGCACGACGTCGGCGTGCGCCTTGGACACGCCCGCCGCGACCGTGCCGATGCCGACCTCGGAGACGAGCTTGACGTGCACGCGCGCGGCCGGGTTGGCGTTCTTGAGGTCGTGGATCAGCTGCGCCAGGTCCTCGATCGAGTAGATGTCGTGGTGCGGCGGCGGACTGATGAGGCCGACGCCCGGCGTGGAGTGCCGGGTCTTGGCCACCCACGGGTAGACCTTGTGGCCGGGCAGCTGGCCGCCCTCGCCGGGCTTGGCGCCCTGGGCCATCTTGATCTGGATGTCGTCGGCGTTGGTGAGGTACTCCGACGTCACGCCGAAGCGCCCGGAGGCGACCTGCTTGATCGCCGAGCGTCGCTCGGGGTCGTACAGCCGGTCGGGGTCCTCACCGCCCTCGCCGGTGTTGGACTTGCCGCCCAGCCGGTTCATCGCGACGGCCAGGGTCTCGTGCGCCTCCTGGCTGATCGAGCCGTAGGACATCGCCCCGGTGGAGAAGCGCTTCACGATCGCCGAGACCGGCTCCACCTCCTCGATGTCGACGGGCTCGCGGACGCCCTCCTTGAACCTGAACAGCCCGCGCAGCGTCATCAGCCGCTCGGACTGCTCGTCCACCCGGTTCGTGTACTGCTTGAAGATGTCGTAGCTGCCGCTGCGCGTCGAGTGCTGGAGGCGGAACACCGTCTCGGGGTCGAACAGGTGCGGCTCCGCATCGCCCTTCACGCTGCGGCGCCACTGGTACTCGCCGCCGGTGGCGAGCTCGCGGTGCGCCGGCGAGATGCCGCCGCGGGGGTACGCCGTCGCGTGCCGCCGGGCGACCTCCTCGGCGATCGTGGCCAGCTCGATGCCGCCGAGCTTGGAGGTCGTGCCGGTGAAGTAGCGGTCGATGACGGCCTGCGAGAGCCCGACGGACTCGAAGATCTTCGCGCCGGTGTAGGAGGCGACGGTGGAGACGCCCATCTTGGACATCACCTTCAGCACGCCCTTGCCGAGCGCCTTGATGAGGTTGGCGACGGCCTGCTCGGGGTCGACCTTGACGTAGTACGCCTCGCGGGCGAGGTCCTCGACCGACTCCATGGCCAGGTAGGGGTTCACCGCGGCCGCGCCGTAGCCGACGAGGAGCGCCACGTGGTGCACCTCGCGGACGTCGCCCGCCTCGACGAGGAGCCCGACCTGCGTGCGGGTCTTCTCGCGGACCAGGTGGTGGTGGACCGCGCCGGTGAGCAGCAGCGACGGGATCGGCGCCAGCTCGGCGGTCGAGTGCCGGTCGGAGAGCACGATGATGCGGGCGCCGTCGGCGATCGCCGCGGACACCTCCGCGCACAGCTCGTCGAGCCGCGCCTCCAGCGCCGCTCCCCCGCCCTCGACGTCGTACAGCCCGCGCACGACGTGCACCTGGAAACCGGGCATGTCGCCGTTGCGGTTGATGTGGCGGATCTTGGCCAGGTCGTCGTTGGAGAAGACCGGGAACGGGAGCACGATCTGCCGGCACGAGGCGGGGCTGGGCTCGAGCAGGTTGGCCTCGGGTCCGATCGAGCCGCTGAGCGAGGTCACGAGCTCCTCGCGGATCGCGTCGAGCGGCGGGTTCGTCACCTGGGCGAACAGCTGGGCGAAGTAGTCGAACAGCAGTCGCGGCTTGTCGCTCAGCGCCGCGATCGGCGTGTCGGTGCCCATGGAGCCGAGCGCCTCGCCGCCGGTGTTGGCCATCGGGCTCAGCAGGACGCGCAGCTCCTCTTGGGTGTAGCCGAAGACCTGCTGGCGCCGAGTCACCGACGCGTGCGTGTGGACGACGTGCTCGACCTCGTCGAGGTCGTCGAGGTGGATCAGCCCGGCGTGCAGCCACTCGTCGTAGGGCTGCTCGGACGCGAGCTGGCTCTTGATCTCCTCGTCCTCGATGATCCGGTGCTCCTCGGTGTCGACGAGGAACATGCGGCCCGGCTGCAGCCGGCCCTTGCGGACCACCGTGGCGGGATCGAGGTCGAGGACGCCGACCTCGGAGGCCAGCACGACCAGGCCGTCGTCGGTGACCCAGTAGCGCGAGGGGCGCAGGCCGTTGCGGTCCAGGACGGCGCCCACCTGCGTGCCGTCGGTGAAGACCACGCACGCCGGGCCGTCCCACGGCTCCATCAGCATGGAGTGGAACTCGTAGAACGCACGGCGCTGCGCGTCCATCTCGCGGTGGTTCTCCCAGGCCTCCGGGATCATCATCAGCACGGCGTGCGGCAGCGAGCGGCCGGCGAGGTGCAGCAGCTCGAGCACCTCGTCGAAGGACGCCGAGTCCGACGCCCCCGGGGTGCAGATCGGGAACAGGCGCTCGAGGTCGCCGGGGATGAGATCGCTCTCGAGCAGCGCCTCGCGGGCCCGCATCCAGTTGCGGTTGCCCATCACCGTGTTGATCTCGCCGTTGTGGGCGATGAAGCGGAACGGGTGTGCCAGCGGCCAGCTCGGGAACGTGTTGGTCGAGAACCGCGAGTGCACCACCGCCATGGCGGACGCGACGCGCTCGTCGGTGAGGTCGGGGAAGACCCGGTCGAGCTGGTCGGTGGTGAGCATGCCCTTGTAGGCGAGGGTCCGCGAGGACAGCGAGGGGAAGTAGACGTCGGTCTCCGACTCCGCCCTCTTGCGCAGGCAGAACGCCAGGCGCTCCAGCCCCATGCCGCTGATCCGCGACCCCTTGCCGGCGACGAACACCTGCGCGAAGGTCGGCATCACGCTCCGGGCGGTCGCGCCGAGGGTCGAGTCGTCGACCGGGAGGTCGCGCCAGCCCAGGACGCTCAGCCCCTCCTCGTCGGCGATCTCCTCGATGCGCTGCCGGGTCTTGGCGACCGCGTCGGCGTCACCGGGCAGGAACGCGGTGCCGACGGCGTACGCACGTGACGGGGGCAGCTCGAACCCCAGGTCGCGGGTGACCTCGCGCAGGAACGCGTCCGGCACCTGGAGCAGGATCCCGGCGCCGTCGCCGGAGTTGACCTCGGCGCCGGCGGCGCCGCGGTGGTCGAGGTTGCGAAGCGCGGTGAGCGCCTTGACCACGATGTCGTGGCTGGCCTCACCGGTGAGGGTCGCGACCATGGCGACGCCACAGGCGTCCTTCTCGTGCCGGGGGTCGTAGAGACCCTGGCTCGGCGGGAATGCGTGCATGGAGGCATTCTCCCGTCGTCGTCCTGCCTCTCCCGGGGCGTGCGCGGGTGGGGCTGGGGGTGGGCGTTTCCGCTGGGGACGACGTTGGCCCGAGCGAGGGAGAATCTATCACCGGCG
Organism: Nocardioides xinjiangensis; assembly: GCF_017916455.1. GTDB lineage: Bacteria > Actinomycetota > Actinomycetes > Propionibacteriales > Nocardioidaceae > Nocardioides > Nocardioides xinjiangensis. Next base: position 311,018 of record NZ_JAFMSY010000002.1, read on the forward strand.
ATCGGCGCCGGTGCGCGACGTTTCAGGCCGTGGGATCGGCGGTGCTGCGCGGCGCGGGCTCGTCGCCGGACCCGGCCTGCTCGTCGGGCTCCGGCTCGCGGGTGCGCACCGCCTCCTCGCGGCCGGGGTGCCGCCTGGCCGACCACACGAAGTACGCCGCGGCGAGCGTGAAGAGGACCAGGGAGGTCCACACGTTGAGCCGCAGCCCCAGCACGTCGTCCATCTGCACGTCGTCGATGCGCAGGTTCTCGATCCACGCCCGGCCCGAGGTGTAGAGCATGACGTAGAGGGCGACCACCCGGCCGTGGCCGAGACGGAAGCGCCGGTCGAGCCAGACGAGCAGGCCGAAGGCCGCGAGGTTCCAGAGGCACTCGTAGAGGAAGGCGGGGTGGTACGTCGCGACCTCGAGGTACTGCGCGGGCCGGTGCGCGACGTCGATCTCCAGCGCCCACGGCAGGTCGGTCGGACGACCGTAGAGCTCCTGGTTGAACCAGTTGCCCCAGCGGCCGACCGCCTGGGCGACCAGCACGCCCGGCGCCATCGCGTCGAGGAGCGAAAGCAGCTTGATGTCGCTGGAGCGGGCGCCGAGCCACACGCCCACGGCGCCGAGCGCGATCGCGCCCCAGATGCCGAGGCCGCCGCGCCAGACGTACAGCGCGGTGATGGGGTTCTCGCCGTCACCGAAGTAGAGCTCCCAGTCGGTGATCACGTGGTAGAGCCGTCCGCCGACGAGGCCGAACGGCACCGCCCAGATCGCCAGGTCGCTGACCTCCCCGGGCCGGCCGCCGCGAGCGACCCAGCGGCGCTCGCCGATCCAGATCGCGAGCACGATGCCGAGGATGATGGACAGCGCGTAGCCGCGGATCGGCACCGGTCCGAGGTGCCACACGCCCTCGGCGGGGCTGGGGATGGACAGCAGCGTCACCATCGGCGACTGGAGGCTCGGCATGGGCAGCATCATCCCTCGTCGAGCAGCATCGTGACGTCGCGGGCGAGCTGCGCCTGCGAGACGTCGGAGCCCCAGTAGGTCTCGACGTCGTCGTCGGCGCTGACGCCGAAGACCTGGGTGCCGTGGTCGACCTCGTAGGTGTCGGGAAGGTCCTGCGGGTCGAGCTCGCGGCCCGCCGCGTCGAAGTAGCCGATCGCGACCTTCATGCTCGCCGCGACCTCCACGATGTCGGCGCGGTCGCCGGTGAGGCCCGTGATCGCGGGGTCGAACGCCGCGACGTAGTCGGCGACCACCTGTTCGGTGTCGCGGGCGGGGTCGGTGGTCACGAAGACCACCTCGAGCCGCTCGCGCTGCTCGTCGTCGAGGCGCGCGAGCATGCCGGCGAGGGTGGCCATCACCTGCCCGCAGATGTCGGGGCAGTGGGTGTAGCCGAAGAACACCAGCGTGAGGTCCTCGTCGGTGTCCTCGGTGAGGCTGTAGGCCTCGCCGTCGGTGTCGACGAGCGGGGTCGAGGCGACCTCGAAGGGTGGGTCGAGGCGGGTGCCGGTGAGCTCCGCCGAGGCCGTCTGCGCGCGCCCGCCGCACGCGGCGAGCAGACCGAGCAGGGCGACCAGGACGAGGGCCCGCGCCCTACGCCCGCGCACGGCGCACACCCTCCGCGAGATCGGTCGTCAGCTCGCGCAGGGCCGCGAGGCCGGCCGCCCGGTCGCCGGCGTGGTCGAGCAGGCAGCGCACGAACGCCGACCCCACGATCACGCCGTCGGCGTACGCCGCCACGTCGGCCGCCTGGTCGCCGTTGCTCACCCCGATGCCCACGGCCACCGGCACGTCGCCGCACGCACGCACCCGGCCCACCAGCGGGCCGGCGAGGTCGGACGTCGCGTCGCGCGCGCCCGTGACGCCCATGACGGCGGCCGCGTAGACGAAGCCCCTGCTGGCCGCGGCCGTCATCGCGATCCGCTCGTCGGTCGAGCTCGGCGCGACGAGGAAGACCTTGTCGAGGTCGTGGGCGTCAGCCGCGGCGATCCACTCCGACCCGTGGTCGGGGGTGATGTCGGGGGTGATGAGGCCCGCTCCCCCGGCCGCGGCCAGGTCGGTGGCCCAGCGCTCGACGCCGTAGCGCTCGATCGGGTTCCAGTAGGTCATCACGAGCGTGGGGACGCCCATGGCCGCCACCGCCTCCACGACGCGGAGCACGTCGGCGGTGCGGACGCCGCCGTCGAGGGCGGCCTGCGCCGCGGCCTGGATGGTGGGTCCGTCCATCACCGGGTCGCTGTAGGGCAGGCCGATCTCGATGGCGTCGCAACCGGCCTCGACCATCGTCGCGAACGCCTCGATCGAGCCCTCGACGCTGGGGTAGCCGGCGGGAAGGTAGCCGATGAGGGCCGCCCGGTCCTCGGCGCGCGCCTTCTCGAAGGCGGTGGAGGTCGAGGTCGTCGACGTCACTGCGGAGCCTCCATCTCGACCCGCTCCTCGATCTGCTCGAGGTCGGCCTCGGGCCCGCGCTCGGCGTCGCCGAGACCGAACCACTCGATGGCCGTGCCCATGTCCTTGTCGCCCCGGCCGCTGAGGTTGACGATGATCGTCGCGTCCGGGCCCTTCTCCTCGCCGAGCCTCCTGGCGAGCTCGACGGCGCCGGCCACGGCGTGCGCGGACTCGATGGCGGGGATGATCCCCTCGGTGCGGCTCAGCAGCGCCATGGCCTCCATCGCTTGGGCGTCGGTGACCGGCGTGTACGTCGCCCGACCGGCCGCGGACAGCAACGAGTGCTGCGGTCCCACGCCGGGGTAGTCGAGCCCCGCCGAGATCGAGTGCGACTCGACGGTCTGGCCGTCCTCGTCCTGCAGCACGTAGGTGCGGGCGCCGTGGAGGACGCCGGGCTCGCCGGCGTGGATCGTCGCCGCGTGGCGGCCGGTGTGCACGCCGTCGCCGCCGGGCTCGAAGCCGTGGATCTCCACGCCCTCGTCCTCGAGGAACGCCGTGAACAGGCCGATGGCGTTGGAGCCGCCCCCGACGCAGGCTGCGACCGCGTCGGGCAGCACGCCGTACTGCTCGAGGCACTGTGCGCGCGCCTCGTCGCCGATGCCGCGGCAGAAGTCGCGGACCATGCTCGGGAACGGGTGCGGGCCGGCGGCGGTGCCGAAGAGGTAGGCGGTGTGGTCGACGCTGGCGACCCAGTCGCGCAGTGCCTCGTTGATGGCGTCCTTGAGCGTCGCGCTGCCCGACTCGACCGGCACGACGGTCGCGCCGAGCAGCTGCATCCGGGCGACGTTGAGGGCCTGGCGCCGCGTGTCGACGGCACCCATGTAGACGGTGCAGTCGAGGTCGAACCACGCGGCGGCGGTGGCGCTCGCGACGCCGTGCTGGCCCGCGCCCGTCTCCGCGATGACCCGCGTTTTGCCCATGCGCCGCGTGAGCAGGGCCTGGCCGAGCACGTTGCGGATCTTGTGGGCGCCGGTGTGGTTGAGGTCCTCGCGCTTGAGCAGCACGCGTGCGCCGACGGTCTCGGAGAGCCGCTCGGCGTGGTAGAGCCGGCTCGGCGTGCCGGCGTAGTCGCGCAGCACCTGCTCGAAGTCGGCGACGAACGCCTCGTCGGCCATGGCGTCGTGCCACGCCTCGGTCAGCTCGTCGAGGGCGGCGACCAGCGCCTCGGGCATGAAGCGCCCGCCCCACGTCTCGCCGAAGTAGCCGCGCTCGTCGGCCTCGTAGCGCATCGGCCCGATGGGCACGCTCAGGCCCTCACTCATCGCGCTGTCACTCCTGTCATCGCTCGTACGGCGGCCTCGGGGTCGCCGTCCTTGACCAGCGCCTCACCGACCAGCACGACGCCCGCTCCCTCGGAGACGAAGCGCTCGACGTCGGCGACGCCGGTGATGCCGCTCTCGGCGACCCGGACGACGTCGTCCGGGATCTGCGGGGCGAGGCGGCCGAAGACGTCGGGATCGACGTCGAGGGTCTTGAGGTTGCGGCTGTTGACGCCGACCAGTGCGGGGGCCAGCGCCAGCGCGCGCTCGGTCTCGGCCTCGTCGTGGACCTCGACGAGCACGGTGAGTCCGAGCTCGCGCGCCTCGTCGTGGAGGCGACGCAGGGTGTCGTCGTCGAGCGCCGCGACGATCAGCAGCGCGAGGTCGGCGCCGGCGGCGCGGGCCTCGACGAGCTGGTAGGTCTCGACGATGAAGTCCTTGCGGAGGATCGGCGCGTCGACGGCGGCGCGGACCGCGCGGAGGTCGTCGAGGCTGCCGCCGAACCGCCGCTGCTCGGTCAGGACCGAGATCGCCGCCGCGCCACCGCGGGCGTACGCCGTCGCGAGCACCGCAGGGTCGGGGATGTCCGCGAGGTCGCCCTTGCTCGGGCTCCGCCGCTTGACCTCGGCGATGACGCTCGAGCCGGCCGCGTGGAAGTGCGGCATCGGGTCGCGTGGCGCGGGCGCGTCGGCGAGCCGGGCGCGGAGGTCGCCGATCGGGACCGCCGCCTCCCGGCGCGCGAGGTCCTCGCGCACCCCGGCGACGATGTCGTCGAGCACGGAAGCGGTCGCAGGCATGGGCTCAGCCTCTCATCCGGGGCCCAGCAGGCCGGGGGCCGGTGCCCAGTGGCCGGACGGGAGACCGCGCTGGCCGGGCCGCCGGTCGGCCGCCGGTCGGCCGCCGGTCGGCCGCTGGTCGGCCGGGGCTCGGACGTGGTGCGGACGCGCTGCGGATCAGTGGTCGGAGGAGTTGAACCCGAGCTTGTTGAGCACCAGGAACAACGGGAGCGCGGCGACGGCGATGATGATGCCGATCCACAGCAGGGTCTCCTGCGCCGGCACCTGCAGCAGGGCGACGCTGCCCACGACGAATCCGAGCATCGCGACCGCCACGGCGGTCCAAGCAGCGGGGGTGTTGCCGTGGCCTGCAGCCATCGTCGGTGCTCCTTCGTCGGGTCAGCGGGTGCGGGATGAAGTCTAGGCGGTCGGCTAGGCCGTCGGGTCGCGGCCCTCGTCGAGGGCCTTCCAGATGTCGATGTTCTCCGTCGGCTGCCGGGGGACGGCCGCGTCGTCCCGGGCGCTGGTGGGCGCGTCGTAGCGCGTGCCCATCTCCGGCCACGACCGGACCAGGCGCACGGCCAGCGCCGTGGAGACCAGCAGCAGGACAGCCGCGGCCGCGGCCAGCCAGAACCATCCGGTGAGCGAGGTGCTCTCCAGCTCGGCGCCGGTGCGGGTGCGCACCTGCTCGCGGAGGTGGTCCGGGAGGCTGGACGGCGCCCAGACGACGGTGGCGGCGTAGCCGAGCGCCACCACCACGGCCAGCCAGGTGACGGCCCGCCGGAAGCGGCCCCGGGTCACGAGCACCACTCCGACGCAGGCCAGCGCGACCAGGCCGAGGGCCGTGCCCAGCGGGGACGAGGCGACCTCGCCCCACGTCGTCGTCGCCATGCCGGGCGCGGAGTCCGCGCCCTCGCCGGTGACCCACGGCTTGCCGGCGGCGTAGGCGGCCAGCCCGCCGGCCACCAGCTCGAGCGCGACGACCGGCCCGAAGGTCCGGCGCGGGTGACGGGCCGGCTCAGCCATCGACCCGGAGGAGCAGGTCGGCGTCGAAGCAGGTGTGGTCACCGGTGTGGCAGGCGGCGCCCACCTGGTCGACGACGAAGAGCAGGGTGTCGCCGTCGCAGTCCAGCCGGACCTCCTTCACCCACTGCACGTGCCCGGACGTGTCGCCCTTGACCCAGTACTCCCCGCGCGAGCGCGACCAGTAGGTCGCCCGGCCGGTGTCGATGGTCCGCGCGAGCGCCTCGTCGTCGACCCACGCCAGCATGAGGACCTCGCGGGAGTCGTGCTGCTGCACGACGACGGGGACCAGCCCGTCCGCGGTGTGCCGCAGCCGCGCGGCGACCGCCGGGTCCAGGGAGGAGGACGAGGAGGAAGGGGTGCTCACGGGTCCATCGTCTCAGCCTCGCGGGCGGCCCACGTCTCCGCGCACCGCCGGGTGACGTGTCCCGGCGCCGGGAGCTCGCGGTCGTCCCACCGCGAGACGGCCTGGACGTCGCGCGTCGTGGAGACCAGGAACACCTCGCTGGCGCCGGCACGGACCTCGACGAGCGGCGCGTCGACCTCCCGCGCGCCGCACCACTCGATCACCAGGTCGCGGGTGATGCCGGCGAGGCAGCCCGCCGCCAGGGTGGGTGTGCGCAGCTCGCCGTCGACGACGTAGAAGACGTTGGAGCCGGTGCCCTCGCACAGGTCGCCCGCGGTGTTGGCGAAGACGGCCTCGGTGGCGCCGCGCTCCTTGGCGTGTGCCAGGGCGATCACGTTCTCGGCGTACGACGTCGTCTTCAACCCGGCGGTCGCGCCGTGCTCGTTGCGGGTCCACGGGACCGTGGCGACGGTCGTGCTGCTCGCCGCGGCGTCGATCGCGCTGTAGGCCACGACCAGCGTCGCCGGTCCCCCACCGCGACCCGAGCCCATCGGGGCGGGACCGGCGGTCCACGTGATCCGGAGCCGTCCCACGGGGTCGTCGGCCGCCTCGCCCCCGAGCACCGCCTCGACCCCCCGGCGCACGTCGTCGAGGTCGGGCGCGGGCAGCCCGAGGCCCGCCGCGCTCCGCTGGAGCCGGGCCAAGTGGCGGGTGAGCGCGAAGGGGCGCCCGTGCAGCGTCTTCACCGCCTCGAACACCCCGTCGCCCACGGTGAACCCGTGGTCGGTGACGGCGATGGCCCCGTCGGTCGGATCGGTCAGCAGGTCACCGTTGAGCCACGCGCGCATGCCGTGCACCCTATGCGTCCCCGCTGCCTGGAGGCGGGCACCCCGGACACGCTGGAGGGGGGCCGATTTGGGCGCCGGTCGAGCCATGTACTACTGTTCCACTCGCGCTCAGGCCGGGAAACCGGAACGGGTCGCAAGCGGACGTAGCTCAGTTGGTAGAGCGCAACCTTGCCAAGGTTGAGGTCGCGAGTTCGAGCCTCGTCGTCCGCTCGGAGAGGTCTCCCCCGACACGTGGGCCTCCACGGTGGGTTGGCCGAGAGGCGAGGCAACGGACTGCAAATCCGTCTACACGGGTTCAAATCCCGTACCCACCTCGCAGGAACAACTCAACACGGGCGATTGGCGCAGCGGTAGCGCGCTTCCTTGACACGGAAGAGGTCACTGGTTCAAACCCAGTATCGCCCACCACGCAGTCAGACCCCGTCCTCCTCGAGGGCGGGGTCTTCTGCTGCCCCCGGCATGATGGCGCGGCCGTAGTAGCCCCGGACGGGCGGGAGATCGCAGACCGGTCCCGGAGTCGGGTCCCCCACGACCCCGGGCGGCTCAGAACTCGTAGCCGAACTCGCTGATCGTCCGGCGGAACCGCTGAGCCACGATCTCGACGTCGCCCGGTCCGTAGAGCTCGCGGTAGTGCGGGCCGCTCCCCTGCTTCGCGTGGGGCAGGTCGAGGTTGACGCCGAGCCGTGCGGAGATGTCGGCGACGGCGTCGGGCAGGTCCTCGTAGCGGTAGACGCGGTCGACCGCGACGCGGCCGCCGACCCGGTAGAGCCGCTCGTTGAGGGCGAGCCGGTCCAGGCGCCGCGGCGTGCGCACGAACTCGCCGAAGGTCTTGGTGAAGGTCGGCTTGCGGGCGCTGTAGCGGTAGGACGAGGCGACGACGTCGAAGGGGTTCCGCTCCACCGCGAAGGTGAAGTACGCGTCCCACGTCGGGCGCCCGACGACCTGGATGATGCGCCGCGCCCCCATGTGGGCGTACGAGCTGGGGTCGGTGTCGTCGTTCTGCGGTCCCACTCCCCCGGCGGCTGCGCGCAGCTCCTCGTCCTCGGGGCTGATGCGGGTGACGATGTCGTCGGGACCGCAGTGGCGCGACAGCGCGATCTCGAGGCTGGTGCCGGCCGTCTTGCGGGTCTTGACGAAGACGAACCGGTGGCGGTGGGAGGCGATCACCGGCTCAGACGTCCTCGTCGGCCGAGTCCTCGCCGTGGGTGCCGGGGCGGGGCGCCCACGGCAGCTCCTTCGCCGGGCGTACGACGATGAGGCGGTCGCCGCGGGCGAGGAGCGAGACGACCGGGTCGAAGTAGCGGTAGACCTTCTCGTCGCGCACGACCGCGATGACCTGGTCGGGGAGCCGCTGCGGCTGCTTGCCCACCTCGTTGACGAGCAGGTCGCGCTCCGCGACCTCGAGGCCCTCGCCGTAGGTCATCAGGTCCTCCATGACCGACCCGAGCATCGGCGACATCGACGACAGGCCCAGGAGGCGGCCGACGGCGTCGGAGGAGGTGATGACCGAGTTGGCGCCCGACTGGCGCATCAGGGGGACGTTCTCCTGCTCGCGCACCGAGGCCACGATCCAGGCGTCCGGGTTGAGCTGGCGCACCGTGAGCGTCACCAGCACGTTGGAGTCGTCGCGGTCGGTGGTGATGATGACGTGGGTCGCCTTCTCCACGCCCGCCTGCCGCAGCACCCCACGTCGGGTGGCGTCGCCGGCGATGCCGACGAGCTGGTCGCGGTTGGCCTCCTCCATCGCCACCGGGCCGGGGTCGACCACGACGATCGACTCGCGGTCGTAGCCGTTGTTGACGAGCGTCTCGATGGCGCTGCGGCCCTTGGTGCCGTAGCCGACGACGACGACGTGCTGGTCCATCTTCTTCCTCCACCGGGCGACCCGGAACATCTCACGTCCCTGCGAGGCGAGGACCTCCAGGGTGGTGCCGATCAGCAGGACGAGGAAGGCGATGCGGGCCGGCGTGATCACGAACGCGTTCACCAGGCGGGCCTGGTCCGACACCGGGGCGATGTCGCCGTAGCCGGTCGTGCTGAGCGTGACGGTCGTGTAGTAGATCGCGTCGATCCAGCTGATCGTGTTCGTGGGGTCGTTGCCGTCGCGGTAGCCGTCGCGGTCGAGGTAGACCAGCAGGACGGTGCCGACGAGGATCGACATCGCCGCAAGCAGGCGCCGACCCAGCTCCCACCACGGCGAGCGGCGCACCTCCGGCAGGGAGACCCGCCCCACGCTGGGATGAGAGGTGTCGGCGCGCACGGTCAGGAGTCTCGCACGCTGATCCGCTCGCGCAGCCGCTGCACCAGCTCCAGCCGGGCGCGCGTCGTGCTCTTCTGCGGGAAGACGGTGTCGAAGGCGGCGTTGACCGCGGCGCCGATGAGCACGGCGAGGGCGAGCAGGTAGAGCCAGAGCAGGACGGCGATCGGGGCGGCCAGCGGCCCGTAGATCGAGCGCGACTCGGCCGCGGTGACCGTCAGCACCCAGCGCAGGACGTACGACCCGGCGATCCAGCAGAACAGCGCGAAGCAGGCGCCGGGCAGGTTGAAGCGCCAGCTCGTCCGCACCGGCACCGACACGTGGTAGAGCGTGGCGAGGAAGCAGATGCAGACCGCCAGGACCACCGGCCAGTAGAGGCTGTTGACGAAGTCGAGCCGGTGCGGCACGACCCGGTTGACCAGGGTCGGCCCGGCCACCACGAGGGGGATGCTCACTGCGCCGGTCACCATCGCGAGCGCGTACAGCACGAAGGAGAGCGCACGGGTGGCGACGATCCCCCGGTGTCCGCCGAGGCCGTGCATGATCGTGATGGTGTCGACGAAGACGTTGAGGGCGCGCGAGCCCGACCAGAGCGCGAGGACGAAGCCGATGGAGATGACGTCGTAGCGACCGCCGTCGAGGACGGTGTCGATCGTCGGCCGGATGATGCCGTTGACGGCCCTCTCGGTCAGCGCCTGGCGCGAGATGTCGAGGACGGCGTTGCGGACGTCCTCCACCTGCGTGTCGGTGAAGCGCTCGCTGACGAAGCCCACCGCGCCGGCCAGGGCGAAGATGAGCGGCGGCACGGAGAGCACGGCGAAGAACGCCGCCTCGGCCGCCAGCCCGGTCACCCGGTGCCGCAGGCACGACCCGACCGTGGTGACCACGATCCGCCACAGCTGCTCACGGCGGCGGAGCAGCAGCGCCTCGACCGGGCGCGGGGCAGGGGTGTCCTCGCGCGCCTCGACCATGCGGCCACGCTATCGAGCCGGAGCGTCGATCCGCCGGACGCGTGCCAGGGTTTCGCCGGGCACGACGTGGGTAGCGTCACGCCATGAGCCGACACCCGCTCCGCGCCTCCCGCACCCCCGTCGTGGCCGCCGTGGCGATGCTTAGCACGAGCGTGCTGACCGTCTCCCTGCTCGCCGCGCCGACCCAGGCCGCGCCCCGCAAGACCCGCGTGTCGGCGGCGCTCAGCGCCACCGTCGCCCCCGGCGGGGCGCCCGTGGCCATCTCGGGCCAGGTCAGGGACAAGGGCCGCACCAAGCGCACCGTCGTGCTCGAGCAGAGGGTCGCCTCGGGCTGGCGCACGGTCGCGAGGACGAGGTCCGACAGGTCCGGCGCGTACGCGATGACCGTGCCGACGCACTGGTTCTACTCCTCGAAGCTCCGCACCCGCGTGGTGAGGACCCGCAAGCACCGCGGCGACACCTCGCGCGCGCACCGGCTCACCGTGATCCCGGCCTACGTGCCGCTCGGCTCCCCCACCTCCTGGGCGAGCCTGCGCAGGGAGGGCGACCGCTGGGACCCCTGCCGGACCGTGACCTACGGCATCAACTCCTCGCGCGCGACCCCCGACGCCGCCACGGTCGCGGCGGGCATCCACAACACCATCGCCCTCGTGTCGCAGGCCACCGGCGTCACCTTCCGGTTCACCGGCGAGACCTCCGCCGCGCCCTTCGACAGGAGGTTTCGCCGCAAGGACCCGATGCTGGTCTTCGCCTTCACCACCGACGCGGAGACCCCGCTCGCCTCGGCCCGGCGTACGCCGCGCGCGGCGGGTCTGACCGCACCGTCTGGGCCCGCGACGCCCGCGGCATGCGGATGCTGCGCATCCGCGACGGCGGCGTGCTCTACGACCTCGACGACACGGCGACGATGACGGCCGCGCAGTTCCAGCAGCTCACGCTGCACGAGATGGGCCACGCGATGGGGCTCGGCCACGTGCCCGCCACCGACCAGTACATGACCCCGGGCCCCGAGTTCTACGACCTGCCGTTGTCCTACCAGGCCGGCGACCTGCAGGGCTTCGCCGAGGTCGGCCTCCAGGCGGGCTGCGTCCGCCCGCTCCGCGCCGGCCGCAAGACGGCGCTCGAGCGCGTCGCGGTCCCGGACGGCGTCACCGAGCACTGAGCCCGGCCGTCCGCGACGGCCGAGGTCCTACGGTGGGGCCATGACCGAGGCCCTCGCCGACCCCCGCGCCGCCACCCGCCAGTCGTTGCGGACGATCGTCGAGCGCGCCACCCCGGTCGGCTGAGGGCGCACTGGTCCAGACGGGCCGTCCGATCTCGGACGTTCGGTCAAGGATCCCCCAACACCGGGGGCGGCGGGCAGGGGCGCGCGTAGGGTCGGCCGGAGCCTGAGGGGGTCCGCCATGTCGAGCCAGTCGAGCACGTTGTTCACCGTCGGCACGCTGCTGCGCCACGCCAAGGACGCCGGCTCGCCGGTGCGGGTCCTGGTGTCCGGCACCTGGCTCGAGGGGGTCGTCGTCGGCTCCGACGGGCTCGGCGTCATCCTCGACGACGGGGCCGGGAACCAGGTGCTGGTGCGCCTGGACGCCGTGCTCGCGGTCAGCGTCTCGAGGGACGCGATCGACGGCGGGCGCGACGAGCCGCCGGCGGACGCCGCCCGGCCGCACTGGCACGCGCCGCGCCAGCCGATCGAGGCGGGCCCGGTCGGCTCCTCACGCTAGGGCCGCCGAGACCACCTCCCGGGCCTCCTCCTGCACCTCGGCGAGGTGCTCCGGGCCGCGGAACGACTCCGCGTAGATCTTGTAGACGTCCTCCGTGCCGCTGGGACGCGCGGCGAACCACGCCGACTCGGTGACGACCTTCAGACCGCCGATCTTCGCGCCGTTGCCCGGCGCCTCGGTGAGCTTGCCGGTGATCTGCTCGCCGGCCAGCGACGTCGCACCGACGTCGTCGGGCGACAGCGCCGCGAGCTTGGCCTTCTGCTCGCGGTCCGCGGGCGCGTCGATGCGGGCGTAGGCCGGGTCCCCGTGCTGCGCGACCAGGGCGGCGTAGTGCTCGCTCGGCGTCCTCCCGGTCGCGCCCAGGATCTCGCTGGCGAGCAGCGCCAGCAGGATCCCGTCCTTGTCGGTGGTCCACGTCGAGCCGTCGCGGCGCAGGAACGACGCACCGGCCGACTCCTCCCCGCCGAACCCGAACGAGCCGTCCATGAGACCGGGGACGAACCACTTGAAGCCCACCGGCACCTCGACCAGCGGCCTGCCGATCGCCTCGGCCACCCGGTCGATCATCGAGCTCGACACCAGGGTCTTGCCGATCCGGGTCGCCTCCGGCCAGTGCGGGCGCGCGCCCCCGAACAGGTGCGCGATGGCGACGGCGAGGAAGTGGTTCGGGTTCATCAGGCCGGCGTCGGGCGTCACGATGCCGTGCCGGTCGGCGTCGGCGTCGTTGCCCGTCGCGACGGCGTACTCGTCCTTGCGCCCGACCAGCGACGCCATGGCGTGGGGCGAGGAGCAGTCCATGCGGATCCTGCCGTCCCAGTCGAGGGTCATGAAGCGCCACGTCGGGTCGACCAGCGGGTTGACCACCGACAGGTCGAGCCGGTGCCGCTCGGCGATCTCGCCCCAGTAGGCCACGCTGGCACCGCCCAGGGGATCGGCGCCGATGCGCAGTCCGGCGTCGCGGATCGCGTCGAGGTCGAGCACGGACGGGAGGTCGTCGACGTAGGTGCCGAGGAAGTCGTAGCTGCCGGCCGCGGCGCGTGCCCGCGCGAACGCCACCCGCCGCACCCCCTCGATGTTGCCGCGGATCAGCTCGTTGGCGCGGGCCGCGATGACGCTCGTGGCGTCGGAGTCGGCCGGCCCGCCGTGCGGCGGGTTGTACTTGAAGCCGCCGTCCTGCGGCGGGTTGTGCGACGGGGTGACCACGATGCCGTCGGCGAGCCCGCCGCCCGTGGTGCGTCCCTGGTTGGCGCGCAGGATCGCGTGGCTCACCGCCGGGGTCGGGGTGAAGCCGTCACGGTCGTCGACGAGGACCGTCACGTCGTTGGCGACCAGCACCTCCAGCGCCGTCGCCCACGCGGGCTCCGACAGCGCGTGGGTGTCGCGACCCATGAAGAGCGGGCCGTCGTAGCCCTGCTCCCGCCGGTAGTCGCAGATCGCCTGCGTCGTCGCCGCGATGTGCACCTCGTTGAAGGACGTGGTGAGCGAGGAGCCACGGTGGCCGCTGGTGCCGAAGGCCACCTGCTGGGCGACGTCGTCGGGGTCCGGCTCGAGGTCGAAGTAGGCCGTCACGAGGTGGGACACGTCCACCAGGTCCTCGGGGCGGGCGGGCTGTCCGGCTCTCTCGTGGGTGGCCATGGCCCCATCTTGGTGGGTCGGGAGGCCGGCGGTCGAGGGACCTGCCGCCGTGCTGTCGATTCCGGCAGGGTGGGCCCGTCAAAGGGGTGAGGCCGCAGCCCTGCGGCCCGCGACAGGAGGCATGGGATGACCGAGTACGTCGTACTGCTGCTGGGCGACGCGGAGAGGTGGTGGGACCTCTCCGAGGAGGAGCGCGCCGCCGGCTACGAGGCCCACGAGACGTTCACCGCACGGCTCGTCGAGCGTGGCCACCGCGTCACCGGCGGCGCCGAGCTGCACCGCGCGTCGCAGGCGCGCACCATCGCGCCGAACGCCACCACCGTCACCGACGGCCCGTGGGCCGAGACCCGCGAGCAGGTGGGCGGCTTCTACCTCGTGGAGACCGACGACCTCGACGACCTCTTGGACTGCTGCCTGGTCCTGGCCGCCACGGGCGACGCCGTCGAGGTGCGCCGGTGCGTGACCGCCGAGGAGCGCGCGTCGTGAGGTACCTGGTGCTGCTCGTCGGCGACGGCGAGGTGAAGCCCTGGTCGGAGCACACCGAGGAGGAGCAGGAGGCGGCGATGGGCCGGTTCGCGGCGTTCGACGCCGCCTGCAGCGAGCGGGAGGGCGTGGAGCTGCTCGCCGGCGAGGCGCTCGGCGACCCGCGCGACGCGACGGTGATGCGGACGAGGGCGGGCACCGTGGAGCTCTCCGACGGGCCCTACGCCGAGGCCATCGAGGGCATGGGCGGGTTCTACCTGGTCGAGGCCCCCGACCTCGACGTCCTCGTGGAGCTGCTGCGGGTGCTCCCGCCCTACGACATCCAGATCCATCCCACCGTCGAGGTGACGTGACCGCCGCCGAGCCCCCGGAGGACGCCCTCGCCCGGGTCGTGCACCAGGAGTGGGGGCGCCTCGTGGCGCTGCTGCTGGCGCGGTTCCGGCGGCTCGACCTCGTCGAGGACGCCCTCGCCGACGCCGTCGAGGCGGCCAGCCGCACCTGGCCCGCCGACGGCGTCCCGGACAACCCGGCGGGGTGGCTGATGACCGCCGCCCGGCGGCGGGTCGTCGACCGGCTCCGCACCGAGGAGGTCGCCCGGCGCAGGCTGCCGTTGCTGGCCACCGACGTCGAACGCACCCAGGAGGGCGCCCGCGCGATGGCCGACGGCGGCACCCTCGTCGAGGACGACGTCCTCCGGCTGGTGCTCATGTGCGCCCACCCCGCCCTCGCCCGCGAGGCCGCGAGCGCGCTCTCGCTGCGGCTCGTCCTCGGTGTGCCGACGGCCGACATCGCGCGGCTGTTCCTGGTGCCCGAGCCGACGATGGCCGCGCGCATCACCCGGGCGAAGAAGCGGATCGTCGGTGCCGGCATCCCGTTCGCCGTCCCCGACGCCTCCGCGCTGCCCGAGCGGCTCGACGTGGTGGCGCAGACCGCCTACCTGGCCTTCACCGCCGGCTACTCCCCCGGCGCCGGTCCCGACCTGCTCCGCGCCGAGCTCTCGGGCGAGGCGATCCGCCTGGTGCGCGTCGTGCTGGCCCTGCGTCCCGACGAGCCGGCGCTGGTCGCGCTGCTGGCGCTGGTGCTGCTGCAGCACTCCCGACGCGACGCCCGCGCGCACGCCGGCCGGCTGGTGCTGCTCGCCGACCAGGACCGCACCCGGTGGCGCCACGACGAGATCGCCGAGGCGATGCGGCTGCTGGCCACACCGAGCCTGACCGGCCCGCTGACGCCGCTCGCCGCGTCGTACCTGCTGCAGGCGCGGATCGCCGCCGAGCACGCCACCGCCCCGACGGCGGAGGCCACCCGCTGGGACCGTGTCGTCGAGCTGTACGACCTGCTGCTGCGCGTGGCGCCCTCCCCGGCGGCGCGGCTGGCCCGAGCCGTCGCCGTCGCCGAGCACCGCGGAGCGGCCGCCGGCCTCGCCGCGCTCGAGGGGCTGGAGATGGCCGACAGCCACCGGCCCGCGGCGGTGCGTGCCGAGCTGCTGTCGCGCGCCGGCGACACCGACGCGGCGCGCGCGGCGTACGACCAGGCCATCGCCGCGTGCCGCAACGAGGTCGAGCGGGAGTTCCTGGTGGGCCGGCGCGAGGGGCTGTGAGCTCAGTCCTCCGGGACGGCCTGCTGCTTGGCGAGCACGGTGAGCCCCTCGTCGACGACGAAGCCGCGAGCGCGGTCGGCCTCCTGGTCCACGCCGATGCGGGCGCCCGGCGGAACCTTGACGCCCTTGTCGATGATGGCGTTGCGGACGATCGCCCCCTCGCCGACGTGGACGCCGTCCATGAGGACCGAGTCCGACACCTCGGCGCCGTCCTTGACCCACACCGCGGGCGAGAGCACGGAGCGGTTCACCGCGCCGCCGCTGACCACGACGCCCGGGGACAGGATCGAGTTGAACGTCGAGACGCCGGCGCCGCTCGCGCCCTCCACGAGCTTGGCCGGCGGGTGCGGCCCGTAGCTGGTGTAGATCGGCCAGGCGGTGTTGTAGAGGTTGAACACGGGCAGCGGTGAGACCAGGTCCATCTGGGCGGCGTAGTAGGACCGCATCGTCCCGACGTCGCGCCAGTAGCCCCGGTCGCGGTCGGTGGCACCCGGGACCTCGTTGTCCTTGTAGTCGTAGACGGCCGACTCGGCCTTGTCCACGAACCACGGCACGATGTCGCCGCCCATGTCGTGCTTGGACTGCTCCGCCTCCGCGTCGCGGGTGACGGCGTCGCGGAGCGCGTCGGCGTCGAAGACGTAGTTGCCCATGCTCGCCAGCACCTCCTCCGGCGCGTCCGGGAGGCCCACCGGGTCGGTCGGCTTCTCGAGGAAGGCACGGATCCGGCGCGGGCTCGCGGGGTCGACGTCGATCACGCCGAACTGGTCGGCGAGGCTGATCGGTTGCCGGATCGCGGCCACCGTGCACCCGGCGCCGGACTCCACGTGGGCGGCGACCATCTGGGCGAAGTCCATCCGGTAGACGTGGTCGGCGCCGACGACCACCACGATGTCCGGCTGCTCGTCGGTGAGCAGGTTGAGGGACTGGTAGATCGCGTCCGCGCTGCCGAGGTACCACCGCTTGCCCACGCGCTGCTGGGCCGGCACGGGCGTGACGTAGTTGCCCAGCAGGTTCGACATCCGCCACGTCGTGGTGACGTGCCGGTCCAGGCTGTGCGACTTGTACTGCGTCAGCACGACGACCTTGAGGTAGCCGGAGTTGACGACGTTGGACAGCGCGAAGTCGATGAGCCGGTAGATGCCCCCGAAGGGCACGGCGGGCTTGGCGCGGTCGGCGGTGAGCGGCATCAGGCGCTTGCCCTCACCGCCGGCCAGGACGACGGCGAGGACCTTCTTGCGACGCGGCGTGACTGCCATGCGACGAAACTAGCCGTCCGCGGAGGCCCGGTCGACCTTCCATCAGGTGGGGAGAGGACTAGGTTCGGGTCATGCGCATCGACGTCCTCAGCAAGGAGTACCCCCCGGAGATCTACGGCGGGGCCGGCGTGCACGTGGCCGAGCTGGTCCGCGCGCTGCGCGTCCTGCGCGACGTGGACGCCCGCGTGCGCTGCTTCGGGGCCCCGCGCTCCGAGCCCGGCACCACGGCGTACGCCGAGCCGGAGTCGCTGGCCGGGGCCAACCCGGCCATCCGCACGCTCGGCGTGGACCTGGCGATGGTCGACGACTGCGCCGGCGCCGACGTGGTGCACTCGCACACCTGGTACGCCAACACGGCCGGCCACCTCGCCGGGCTGATGCACGGCGTCCCGCACGTCGTCAGCGCCCACTCGCTGGAGCCGATGCGGCCGTGGAAGGCCGAGCAGCTCGGCGGCGGCTACGCGGTGTCGAGCTGGGCGGAGCGCACGGCGTACGAGGGCGCCGCCGGGATCATCGCGGTCAGCGCCGCGATGCGCGACGACGTGCTGCGCAGCTATCCGTCCGTCGACCCCGCGAGGGTGCACGTCGTGCACAACGGCATCGACACCGCGGAGTGGTCGCCGGTGGAGGACCCCGACCGGCTGCGCGAGCTCGGCGTGGACCCCGACCGGCCGAGCGTGGTCTTCGTCGGCCGGATCACCCGCCAGAAGGGGCTGCCGCTCTTCCTCCGTGCCGCGGCCGCCCTGCCGCCGGAGGTCCAGCTGGTGCTGTGCGCGGGCGCACCCGACACCCCCGAGATCGAGGCCGAGGTGCGCGGCCTCGTCGACGACCTCGCCACCACGCGTTCCGGCGTCGTCTGGATCCCCGAGATGCTTCCCCGGGCCGACGTGATGACGCTGCTGACCGGCGCGACCGTCTTCGCCTGCCCGTCGATCTACGAGCCGCTGGGCATCGTGAACCTCGAGGCGATGGCCTGCGAGACCGCGGTGGTCGCCACCGCGACCGGTGGCATCCCCGAGGTCGTCGTCCACGGTGAGACCGGCTGGCTGGTCCCGATCGAGCAGGCCTCCGACGGCACCGGCACCCCCCTCGACCCCGACCGCTACGTCGCCGACCTCGCCGGCGCGCTGATCGAGGCCGTCAGCGACCCCGACCGGGCGCGGGCCTTCGGCGCGGCGGGCCGCCGCCGGGCCGAGGAGTCCTTCAGCTGGGGCTCGATCGCCGCGCGGACCCTGGACCTGTACCGCTCGCTGGCGTAGGGCGGACGGGGCCGGGGCCCGCGCCGGAGCGCCGGCCCGCTTTCTCGCGCGGCCCGGGTCCAGCGTCATACGAACCAGCACCTATACGTCCGCCTTCGTATGACGCACCGGGCGCCGCCCGCGTGGCCCGAGCCCAGCGTCATACGAACCAGCACCTATACGTCCGCCTTCGTATGACGCACCGGGCGCCGCCCGCGCCGCCCGGCCCCAGCGTCATACGAACCAGCACCTATACGTCCGCCTTCGTATGACGCACCGGGCGCCGCCCGAGCCGCCCGCGCCGCACGAGTGTCGCCGGCCCCGCGGTCAGCCCAGGACGAGGCCCGGGTAGAGCGGGTGCTTGTCGAGCAGCTCCGCGGACCGCTTGACGACGCGGTCGGCGACGCCGTCGGCGAGGACGTACGACGCCTTGCTGGGGCCGCCGGCCTTGGTGGTGCCGGCCTCGGTGTTGCTGAGCACGTCGACGATGAGCTCGGCGACGGTGTCGAACTCGTCGTGGCCGAACCCGCGGGTGGTCAGGGCCGGGGTGCCGAGGCGGACGCCGGAGGTGTACCAGGCGCCGTTGGGGTCGGCCGGGACCGAGTTGCGGTTGGTGACAACACCGGCCTCGAGCAGTGCCGACTCCGCCTGGCGGCCGGTGAGGCCGAACGAGGAGACGTCGAGCAGCACGATGTGGTTGTCGGTGCCGCCCGTGACCAGCGTGGCGCCGCGGGTCAGGAAGCCCTCCGCGAGCGAGTGGGCGTTGTCGGCGATGCGCTGCGCGTAGTCCTGGAACTCGGTGGTGCGCGCCTCCGCGAAGGCGACGGCCTTGGCGGCCATCACGTGCGACAGCGGGCCGCCGAGCACCATGGGGCAGCCCCGGTCGACGTCGGCGGCGAACTCCTCCTGGGCCAGCACCATGCCGCCGCGCGGACCGCGGAGGGACTTGTGCGTGGTGGTGGTGGTGATGTGGGCGTGGGGCACCGGGTCCTCGTCGCCGGTGAAGACCTTGCCCGCCACCAGGCCGGCGAAGTGCGCCATGTCGACCATCAGCACGGCGCCCACCTCGTCGGCGATCTCGCGCATCTTCGCGAAGTTCACCCGCCGGGGGTAGGCGGAGTAGCCGGCGACCAGCACGAGCGGCTTGAACTCGCGCGCCTTGGCGGCCACCGCGTCGTAGTCGAGCAGGCCGGTCTCCGGGTCGGTGCCGTACTGCTGCTGGTGGAACATCTTCCCGCTGATGTTGGGACGGAAGCCGTGGGTGAGGTGCCCGCCGGCGTCGAGCGACATCCCGAGCAGCCGCTGGTTGCCGAACTCGTGGCGCAGGGTCTCCCAGTCGGCCTCGGTGAGCTCGTTGACGTTCTTGGCCTGCAGCTTCTCCAGGTAGGGCGTCTCGACCCGGTTGGCCAGGATCGACCAGAAGGCGACGAGGTTGGCGTCGATGCCCGAGTGCGGCTGCACGTAAGCGTACGGCGCTCCGAACAGCTCGCGCGCGTGCTCGGCCGCCAGCGACTCGACGGTGTCGACGTTCTGGCAGCCGGCGTAGAAGCGGTGACCGACGGTGCCCTCGGCGTACTTGTCGCTTAACCAGGTGCCCATCGTCATCAGGACCGCCGGCGAGGCGTAGTTCTCCGAGGCGATCAGCTTGAGCGACGCGCGCTGGTCGGCGAGCTCCTGCCGGGTCGCCTCGGCGATGCGGGGCTCGACCGAGGCGATGACCTCGAGGGCCTGCGAGTACGCACTGCTGATCAGGGAGTCCGTCATGGGTGACAGCCTAGAGGCCGTCGGCGCGGACGAGGAGCACCCCGGCACGGGCATGAGGAGTGTGACCTGGACCGCATTCCGGCCGTCTGCACCGCGACACCGCCACCCGCCGTCTCAGCATGTGGCGTGCCATCTCGTATGGCGGGATTTCGGCTTGTGGAACCGGTGTCCACGCCCTGAGACTTCTTGACATGGTCAACGCCTCCACCCATGCGCACCTCGTGGTCCGACGTCACGTCGACCTCATGCGCGTGGGCAGCGCGACCTGTTGGCATCGCTGACGCCGCCCCCAGAACGTCCCTCCCGCGCTCAACGTCGCGCGCGGCACTTCATCAGCGAACAGGACTCTCCTGACCATGCCCGACCTCCGGTTCAAGCCCCAGGCCGCCCAGCACACCGAGATCCCGCGCCCGAAGCGCGCCGAGGGTCAGTGGGCGCTCGGCTACACCGAGCCGCTCAACAAGAACGAGCAGTCCAAGAAGGACGACGACCCGCTCAACGTCCGGGACCGCATCCTCTACACCTACTCGCGCCGCGGCTTCGACTCGATCGACCCGGCCGACCTGCGTGGCCGCTTCCGCTGGATGGGGCTCTACACGCAGCGGGCTCCCGGCTTCGACGGCGGCAAGACCGCGCAGCTCGAGGAGGAGGAGCTCGACGACCGGTTCTTCATGATGCGCGTGCGCACCGACGGCGCGATCCTGGACGGCGCGGCCCTGCGTGCCCTGGGTGAGCTGTCGACCGCGTACGCCCGCAACACCGCGGACATCACCGACCGCAACAACATCCAGTACCACTGGATCGAGATCGAGAGCGTCCCGGCGATCTGGGAGCGGCTGGAGTCCGTCGGCCTCACCACGCTGGAGGCGTGCGGCGACAGCCCGCGGCCCTTCCTCGGCTCTCCCGTCGCCGGCATCGCCAAGGACGAGATCATCGACGGCTCCGAGGCGCTCGCCGAGATCAAGCGGCGCATCCTCGGCAACCCCGAGTACTCCAACCTGCCGCGCAAGTTCAAGACCGCGCTGACCGGCCACCCCAGCCACGACGTCGCGCCCGAGGTCAACGACGTGGCCTTCGTCGGCACCGTCCACCCCGAGCACGGCCCCGGCTTCGACCTCTGGGTCGGCGGCGGCCTCTCGACCAACCCGATGCTCGCGCACAAGCTGGGCGTCTGGATCCCGGTCGACGAGGTGCCCGACGCCTGGGAGGGCGTGGCCGGCATCTTCCGCGACTACGGCTACCGGCGGCTGCGCTCCAAGGCCCGCCTCAAGTTCCTCCTCGCCGACTGGGGCAAGGAGAAGTTCCGCGAGGTCCTCGAGAACGAGTACCTCCACCGCGCGCTCGTCGACAACCCCTCCCCCGAGTCGCCGGTCGTGCCCGGTGACCACATCGGCATCCACGAGCAGAAGGACGGCCGCTTCTACGTCGGCGCCGCCCCCGTCGTGGGTCGCATCGACGGCACCACGCTGTCCGCGCTCGGTGACCTCGTCGAGCGCTACGGCGCCCGCGGCGCCCGGCTGACGGCGTACCAGAAGCTCGTCGTCATCGGCGTCGCCGCGGAGGACGCCGAGGCGTTCGCCGACGACCTCGAGACGATCGGGCTGACGGCGCGCCCCAGCAACTGGCGCCGCTCGACCATGGCGTGCACCGGCATCGAGTTCTGCAAGCTCGCCATCGTCGACACCAAGGAGCGGGCGCGCCGCCTGGTGACGGAGCTGGAGAAGCGGTTCCCCGACCTCGACACCGACATCACGGTCAACGTCAACGGCTGCCCCAACGCCTGCGCCCGCACCCAGGTCGCCGACATCGGCCTCAAGGGCCAGCTCGTCATGGACGCCGACGGCCGGCAGGTCGAGGGCTTCCAGGTCCACCTCGGCGGGTCCCTGGGCCTGAACCCGGCGATGGGCCGCAAGCTGCGCGCCCACAAGGTGACCAGCGCGGGCCTCGACGACTACGTCACCCGCGTGGTGGCCGCCTACCTCGAGGACCGCACCGACGGCGAGCGCTTCGCCGCCTGGGTGGCGCGGGCCGACGAGGTGCTGCTGCGCGGCGAGCCGCAGCCGGTGGGCGTCTGATGTCCGAGCGCGCCCATGTCTGAGAGAGCACAGCCCTTCCACTGCCCCTACTGCGGGGACGAGAACCTGTTCCCCCGTGAGGGCACAGGCGCGTGGGAGTGCCGCTCGTGCCTGCGGGCGTTCACCGTGCAGATGACCGGCATGATCCGGCCGGGCGGAGGCGCGGCATGAGCCTGTCCACCGCCGCCGCCCGCGACTTCAAGGGCACGCACACCGAGGGACGTACGCCGGAGGAGCTGCGCGAGCTGGTCTCCCACGTCGGCGCCGAGCTCGAGCTCGCCCCGGCCGAGGTGATCATCGAGTGGGCCGTGGCCACGTTCGGCGACCGGTTCGCGGTGACGTCGTCGATGGGCGACGCGGTCCTCGCGCACCTGGCCTCGACGGTGGCGCCCGGCATCGACGTCGTGTTCCTCGACACCGGCTACCACTTCGTCGAGACCATCGGCACCCGCGACGCCGTCGAGGCGACGCTGCCGGTCAACCTACGCACGGTGCGACCTGCGCAGAGCGTGGCGGAGCAGGACGCCGAGCACGGCGCGGAGCTGTTCCGCACCGACCCCGACCTGTGCTGCGCCCTGCGCAAGGTCAAGCCGCTCAACGACGCCCTGGCCGACTACGACGCCTGGGCGACCGGGCTGCGCCGGGCGGAGACGCACAACCGGGTCATCGCGCCGGTCATCGGCTGGGACGCCCGGAAGGGCAAGGTCAAGGTCTCGCCGCTGGCCCGATGGAGCGACGAGCAGGTCGAGCAGTACATCGCCGAGAACGGCGTCCTCGTGAACCCCCTCGTCCACGACGGCTACCCGAGCATCGGGTGCTGGCCGTGCACCCGCCGGGTGGCCCCGGGCGACGACCCGCGCAGCGGGCGCTGGGCCGGCACGAGCAAGACCGAGTGCGGGATCCACGCATGACGCCCCGAACCTCACCGCAGATCGCACGACAGACCAGCGACAACGTCGTCGCACCCACCCAGCACCACCGCACCACACACGATCGGAGGCACCCCTGATGGCTGCTCCTGCTCTGGTTGCCCTGGCCCACGGAAGCCGGGACCCGCGTTCGGCCGCGACGATCAAGGCGCTCGTCGCCGAGGTCAAGGCGATGCGCCCCGACCTCCGCATCGAGACGGCGTTCCTCGACCTCTCCAAGCCGACCTTCGACACGGTCGTCGACCGGCTCGTGAAGGCCGGCTTCGACGAGATCGTCGTCGTGCCCCTCCTGCTCACCGAGGCCTACCACGCCAAGGTCGACGTCCCGGAGGCCATCGCCGCGGCCATGGCCCGCCACGAGGGCGTCCGCATCCAGGCGAGCCGGATCCTCGGCATGGAGTCCGCGTTCCTCGAGGTGCTCGACGTCCGCCTGCGCGACGCGCTCCGGGCGGCGCGCGTGCGCGAGCTCGACGCCCTCGTGCTCGCTGCAGCCGGCTCCTCCGACCCGCTCGCCAACCAGGCCGTCGCCCGCATCGCCCGCACCTGGGGCGCTCGTCACCGGTTGCCGGTCACCGCGGCCTTCGCCTCCGCGGCCCCGCCGGCCGCGGGCGAGGCGGTCCGGGCGTTCCGCGCCGAGGGCAAGCGCCACATCGCCGTGGCGTCGTTCTTCCTCGCCCCGGGACGACTCCCCGACCGGGCCGCCGAGCTCGCTGTCGAGGCCGGAGCCGTCGCGGTCTCCGACCCGCTGGGTGCCCACCCGGCTGTCGCCCGCGCGATCCTGGCCCGCTACGCCGTCGGCGCCGTCGAGCTGGTGCCCGTCTGAGCCGAGCCGCGTCCGCCGGGGTGGGTGCTCGCCCGGGCGGCTCCGCCTCGTACGTCAGTCGAGGTGCTTGAGGGCCTCACGGCGGGAGAGACCGCTGAGGCGGTCCGCGTGGGTGCGCACGAACGTGCGGACCCACGCCGGGTCGGTGCGAGCGTGCTGCCGCAGGGCCCAGCCGAGCGCCTTGCGGATGAAGAAGTCCGTGCCGTACGCCGTGTCGTCGAGGTTCGCGACCAGCACCCTCGCGAGCAGGGCCGTGTCGGTCCGCTCGCCGTGCCGCAGCTGCGCGAGCACGGCCGTACGCCGGACCCACAGGCTGTCGCGGTCGACCGACCACGCATCGACGACCCGCGTCGCCTCCCCGCGGTGGTCGAGCAGCACCCGCCCCACGGGGTGGACCGCGATCTCGTCGACGACGTCCCACCACGCCCCGGAGCGGACGAGCCGCTCGAGCAGCGGCAGCACGTCGGGGTCCAGCCACTGCCGGTAGGCACGGTGACGCACCAGCGCGATCGCGGCGTACCACTCCTCGCGATGGGTGGCGTCCTCCCACAGCTCGAGGACGGCGGCCTCCCACTGTGCCCGGTCGACGAAGCGGTGCTCGACGAGCAGCGGCCCCAGCAGCGCCTCGAGGGCGGGCGAGCCGAGGCCGACGAACGGGCAGCGCGGACTTCATGTACGCCTGCTGCCGCGCGGCCCGCTCCGGGTCGCCCGACCGCGCCAGGGCCGCGCGGACCGCGGGGACGTACGTCATCGAGCGTGCTCCGCCCGGCTCAGCGGACGTTCATCCGACGAGGCGCTCGCGCAGGTGCTCGAGCTGCCGCGCCGGGTCGCCGGTGACGCCGCCGTGGACGGGGCCCGGCTGCAGGACCGTGCTCCGCGGCGCCTTGAGGAAGCCGAACCGCTGCCCCAGGGGCTGTCGGGCCGCCTCCCCACCGCGGTCGTCGCCCCGGCACACCCAGTCGACGAACGTGAGCGCGTCGCAGACCTGGTCGACGTCGATGCCGGCGTCGAGTGCCCGAAGCCGGTGGCCGTCGACGCTCCACGACGCGTCGAGGAAGTCCGCGGACTGGCAGTGCAGCACCACGCCGACGTTGAGGAACTCCTCGCGGTCCGGCCGCGGGACGCAGCGGAGGACGACGTACTGGTAGGCCAGCCGCGGCGCGCTCATCGCGCCACCTCCGGGAGCCACTGGCGGGTGCCGAGCCGGGCGGTGAGGAACTCGACGTAGGCGGCCCGCAGCGCCTGCGGCGTCTCCGCGCCCGGCACCGGCTCCAGCCAGACGTCGGGCACCTGCGCGAGGACCTCGGTGAAGACGTCGCGGTCGAGGCGCGCCGAGATCTCCTCGTCGAGCTCGCGTGCGCGGCTCGCGCAGGTCTCGAAGACGTGGCCGCCGGCGTCCCACGGCTGCGCGGCGAACCGGGCGGGGTCCGTGACGCCGGAGCGCCAGCCGTGGTGGAAGTAGAGCGAGGCTCCGTGGTCGATGACCCAGAGGTCGCCGTGCCAGAGCAGCAGGTTGGGGTTGCGCCACGAGCGGTCGACGTTGGCGGTGAAGGCGTCGAGCCACAGCACCGTGGCGCCCTCGTCGTCGGCCGCGCTGACCTGCCCGTCGACACCGAACGAGCCGGGCAGGAAGTCGATCCCCAGGTTGAGTCCGACGCTGGCGTTGAGCAGGTCCTGCACCTCCTCGTCGGCCTCGTAGCGCGCGAGCTCGGGGTCGAGGTCGAGCACCACCAGGCGCGGGGTGCGCAGGCCGAGGCGGGTCGCGAGCCCGCTGGCCACCACCTCGGCGACGAGCACCTTCGCGCCCTGGCCGGCGCCGCGGAACTTGCAGACGTAGGTGCCCAGGTCGTCGCCCTCGACGACGCCCGGCAGGCTGCCGCCCTCGCGCAGCGGAGTGACGTACCTCGTGACGTGGACGGTCGGGAGTGGGTCCGGAGGACCGGCGACGGTCACTGGACCGAGTCCTCCTCGGCGAGCCGCTGCTGCTCGGCCGCCACGTCGAAGTCAGCCGTGGGCCACTGCAGGTCTAGGCCGCGCAGCGTGTCGAGCAGGAGCTGACCGACCGCGAGGTTGCGGTACCACTTCTTGTCCGACGGCACGACGTACCACGGGGCGGCGTCGGTGTGGGTGCGGTGCAGCGCGACCTCGTAGGCCTCGCGGTAGGCAGGCCAGCGCGCGCGCTCGTCGAGGTCTCCGGGGTTGTACTTCCAGTGCTTCTCGGGGTTGGCCAACCGTTCGGCGAGCCGCTCCTTCTGCTCGTCGGGGCTGATGTGGAGCATGCACTTGATGATCGAGACCCCCTGGTCGACCAGGCGGGCCTCGAAGTCGTTGATCGCGCCGTAGCGGCGCTCGACCTCGCCGGGGTCGGCGAAGCCGCGGACGCGGGCGATGAGGACGTCCTCGTAGTGCGAGCGGTCGAAGACACCGACGTAGCCGGCGTCCGGCAGGCCCCTCTCGATCCGCCAGAGGAAGTCGTGGGCCCGCTCCTCCTCGGTCGGCGCCTTGAAGCTCGTGATCCGGACGCCCTGCGGGTCGACCAGGCCGATGGTGTGCCGCAGCACGCCGCCCTTGCCGCTGGTATCCATGCCCTGGAGCACGAGCAGGACCCGACGCTGCGACCCGGCGGTGCGCTCGGCCCACAGGCGTTCCTGGAGGTCCGACAGCTCGGGCTGCATGGCGGCGAGCGCGGCCTTGCCGTCGGCCCTCTTCCCGTCGAAGCCGGGCGCTGCGTCGGTGTCGATGGCGGTCAGGTCGACCGTTCCGCCCGGCAGGCGCAGGGCGTCGGCGATCGCGGAGGTCGTCATGGGGTCATCATGGCCCACCGGCTCGGTGCGCCGTCGGGTGCCGGTCCGCTCAGTGCGCCAGCGCCTCGGGATCCACGACGGGCGGGAGCACGGACCAGGGGAAGTCGATCCAGCGCTCGGTCAGCCGCCAGGCGTAGGTCGGCTTGATGACCGACTGCGGCTTCTCGTAGATCACGACCGTGCGCGCCTCGGCGACGTGGCCGCCGCAGAACTGGTGCACCAGCTCGAGGGTCCGCCCGGTGTCCGCGACGTCGTCGGTGATCAGCACCTTGAGCCCGGACAGGTCGACCGCAGCCGGGGTCGGCGGCAGCATGATCGGCACGTCCAGCCGCTCGTCGACGCCGGTGTAGAACTCGACGTTGACCACGGAGATGTTCTTGACCGCCAGGGCGTAGCCCAGGCCCATGCCCAGGGCCAGTCCACCGCGGGCGATCGCCAGGATGATGTCGGGACGGTAGCCGGAGTCCGCGACCTGCTGCGCCAGCTCGCGGGTTGCCGTGCCGAACAGCTCGTAGGACAGGACCTCGCGCTCGTCGCTCACGGGACCATCACACCACTGGTGGCGCGGCGCGTCGATGTCGACCGTCACGTGGTGGTGTCGGGTCGCGGGCCCGCCCCCGCCCCCGGCCCGGTCCCGTCCCCGGCCCCGGCCCCAGCCCCAGCCCGGCCAGCGTCATACGAACGAGCACCGATAGGTCCGCCTTCGTATGACGCACGCGGCGCCGCCCGACCCGCGCCCGACCCGCCACGCGCGCCAGCCCCAGCGTCATACGAACCGGCACCCATACGTCTGCCTTCGTATGACGTACCGGACAGCGTCATACGAACCAGCACCTATAGCTCCGCCTTCGTATGACGCACGCGGCGCCGCCCGCCCCGCGCCCGACCTGCCCGGCCCCAGCGTCATACGAACCAGCACCTATAGGTCCGCCTTCGTATGACGCACTGGGCGCCGCACGCCCCGCGCCCGACCCGCCACGCGCGCCGAACCCCAGCGTCATACGAACCGGCACCCATACGTCTGCCTTCGTATGACGCACCGGGCGCCGCCCGACCCACCCGGCGCCAGCGTCATACGAACCAGCACCTATAGGTCCGCCTTCGTATGACGCACCGGGCGCCCGCCCGAAGATGACCCAAAGGAGGGCCACGGCGCGGTGGAGGCCGCTCAGTCGTCCAGGGGGCCGAGGTCGTCGACCTCGTCGCCACTGTCGCGCAGCGCCTCGCGCACGACCGAGTACGCCAGCCCGGCGGGGTAGCCCTTGCGGGCGAGCAGCCCGGCGAGGCGTCGCGTCGCGACCTGGGGATCGAGCCCCCGCATCGACCGGAGCTTCTTGTCGACCAGGGCCCGAGCGGCCGCGCGCTGGTCGGCGTCGCCGATCTGCTCGAGTGCGGCCGAGGTGGCGTCGTCGTCGACGCCCTTGCGACGCAGCTCCTGGGCCAGCGCCCGGGGCGCAAGCCCTCGGCTGCGGTGCCGGCTCTCCACCCACTGCCGGGCGAACGCGGCGTCGTCGATCAGGCCGACCTCGGTGAACCGGTCGAGGAGGTCCTTGGCCAGCCGGTCGGGCACGTTCTTCCTGGCCAGCTTGTCGGCGAGCTCCTTGCGCGAGCGCGCCTGCCCGGTGAGCGCATCGAGCAGGATCCTGCGTGCCACGGCTTCGGGGTCGGCTTCGACCTCGGCGGCGGCCGCCTCCGCCCGGGCGGTCCTGGCCGCCTCACGCTCCTCCCAGGTCCGGGTGCGACGTCGACCGCCACGCCCTTCACGGCCCTCGGTGCGACCGGTGCGCTCCTCGGAGCCGCGTGCAGCGGTCGACCGCCCGGCAGGGCGGCGCGGCGCGGCCGGCGTGGATGGGGTCTCCCCCACCCACGCCTGCACGCCGAGCCCGACGTCACCGGCCCACTCAGGGGCGGGGCGGCGCTCAGAAGTCATTGACCCCGATGGGCTCGTCGCTCAGCTCGTCGGCCGGCTTGTCGACGGCAGGGATCACGCCGAGCTTCTCCAGGATGAGCTTCTCGATCTCGTTGGCGAGGTCGGGGTTGTCCCGCAGGAAGTTGCGGGAGTTCTCCTTGCCCTGGCCGAGCTGGTCGCCCTCGTAGGTGTACCAGGCGCCGGCCTTGCGGATGATGCCCGCCTCCACGCCGACGTCGATCAGGCCACCCTCGCGGCTGATGCCCTTGCCGTACATGATGTCGAACTCGGCCTGCTTGAACGGCGGGGCCACCTTGTTCTTGACGACTTTCACGCGGGTGCGGTTGCCGACCATGTCGGTGCCGTCCTTGAGCGTCTCGATGCGGCGCACGTCGAGGCGCACCGAGGAGTAGAACTTCAGCGCCCGACCACCGGTCGTGGTCTCCGGCGAGCCGAACATCACGCCGATCTTCTCGCGCAGCTGGTTGATGAAGATCGCGGTCGTGCCGGAGTTGTTGAGGGCACCGGTCATCTTGCGCAGCGCCTGGCTCATCAGGCGGGCCTGGAGACCGACGTGGCTGTCGCCCATCTCGCCCTCGATCTCGGCGCGGGGCACCAGGGCCGCCACGGAGTCGATGACGATCAGCGAGAGCGCGCCGGAGCGGATCAGCATGTCGGCGATCTCGAGCGCCTGCTCACCCGAGTCGGGCTGGGAGACCAGGAGGGCGTCGGTGTCGACGCCGAGGGCCTTGGCGTAGTCGGGGTCGAGCGCGTGCTCGGCGTCGATGAAGGCGACGATGCCGCCGGCCGCCTGGGCGTTGGCCACCGCGTGGAGGGCGACCGTGGTCTTTCCGGAGGACTCCGGACCGTAGACCTCCACGACGCGACCGCGCGGGAGACCGCCGAGGCCGAGGGCCACGTCGAGGGCGATCGACCCGGTGGGGATCACCTCGAGCGGGGCACGCGTCTCGTCGCCCAGTCGCATGACCGAGCCCTTGCCGAACTGCTTCTCCACCTGTGCGAGCGCGGCGTCGAGGGCCTTCTCGCGGTCTGCACCAGCCATTGCTGTGTCCCGTCTTGTCGTCGTGTGATGTGAGGTACGTCTGCGACGCTAGGGCGAGCCACCGACAGTCCCTGATCAGGACGGTCGACCGCTGTGGACAACCTCGCCCCTCGTCGTACCTGTGGACGAACAGTATCCCGAACAGGTGTTCGACACACGGTCCGCGTGCGGCGTGTCGCCGACGATCAGGCGCGGTCGCGGGTCAGCCGCCCGGCGACCACGACGGTCGCGGCGAGCAGTGCGGCGAACAGGGCGAGCGCCGGGTAGCCGAGCCACCCGACGACGACGCCGGCGAGGGCGCCTCCGCCGGCGGCGGTGAGGGACATCGCCATGTCGGAGGTGCCCTGCACGTCGGTGCGCGCCTCGACGGGCGTGAGGTCCGCGACCACCGTGGATGCCGCCACGGTGGCGCAGGACCACCCGACGCCGAGCAGGAAGAGCCCGGCGGTGATCTGCCAGGACGAGCCCTCCGGCGACAGCCCGCACAGCGCGAGGGACACCAGCAGCACTCCTCCCCCCGTGACCAGGACGACCGGACGGCCGAAACGGTCGGCCGCCCACCCCACCAGCGGCGAGAACGCGAACATGCCGAGCACGTGGACGGAGATCACGAAGCCGATGACCTCGAGGTGCGCACCGCCGTGCTCCATGTGCAGCGGCGTCATGATCATCACGGTCACCATGGCGGCGTGCGCGCACGCCATGGCCGCCACGGCCGCACCGACGGCGGGCACGTCCCGCACGACCGCGACGAACCGCACCCACGACCGGCCGTCGCGGTCCGGCGCCGCGGCCGTCTCGACCCCGGCCGTGCGCTGCGCGAGCAGCAGCGGGTCGGGGCGCAGCCGCACGCCCACCCAGCCGGCCGCCAGCACGAGCACGACGGCACCGATCGCGAAGCCGCCGGTGAGCTCGGGGACGGCGAGGGCCCCGGCCACCGCGCCGCCGACGCCCGTGAGGTTCGGTCCGGCGACAGCTCCGATGGTCGTCGCCCAGACCACGACCGACAGCGCCCGCGCCCGGTGCTCCTCCGTGGCGAGGTCGGTCGCGGCGTAGCGCGACCCGTTGTTGACCGCGGTGGTCGCGCCCAGCAGCACGGCGCCCACGAGCAGCACGAGCATCGAGTCGACGACGCCCGCCACCACCGCCAGCGCGGCGCCTGCCGCACCGGCGAGGTAGCCGGCGACCAGCCCGACGCGACGGCCGTGCCGACGCATCACCCGGGCGAGCGCGTACGCCGCGCCGGCGGTGCCCAGCACCTGGGAGGTCTGCGCGAGCCCGGCCATCGTCTCGCTGCCGGAGATGTCGCGCGCCAGCAGCGACGCGGTGGCGACGCCGATGGTGACGCCGACGGCACCGACGGCCTGCGACACGACGAGCGTGCGGACCGTGTGCCGCTGGACGGCCGCGAGGTCGAGCTCCGGCTCGAGGCGGCTGCTCACCGCTCGCTGTCCGGCAGCTCGAGCTGCCGGCGCACGGCTGCCCAGACCTGCTTCGGCGGGACGCCGGCGTCGAGCGCCTCCTGGGTGGTGCGACCGTCGAGGTCGCGCACCACGGTCAGCTCGGCCCAGGTGCGGGAGTAGTCCCGGCCCAGGACCTCGTCGAGCCGCGCCCAGAACTCGGTGTGCCTCATGCTCCTACCGAACCACGCGCCGCCGACAGCTCCAACCGCGCCCTCGGCGCCGTCCCGGTCACCGCGCGCCCACGTCGTGCAGGTGGTGCACGACGTCGTGCAGGTGGTAGCTGCCCAGGCTCTCGATGGTGAACTCGTCGCCGTTCGAGCGCGTGCCGCGGCGCTGCGCGGTGACCTCGGTGAGGCCGGCGTAGAGGTCGGCCGCGGTGCCCGCGGCGGCGACCAGCCCGGCAGCGACCCGGTCCGGGTCCTGGTGGGCGTAGTCGCTCTCGACGGCGGTGGCGTCCTGGTCCCAGTTGGCGAAGGTCGGACCGTCCTCGTCGAGCATCAGCCGTACCCGCTGCGTGAACAGCTCGTGCACGTCGCGCACGTGGGCGCCGTACTCGAGCGGCGACCACACGTCGGCGGCCGGTCGCCGCGCGACGTCGCTGCGGGCGAGCACCTGCGCCCACGCCTCAGCGGTGGAGCGCAGGAGTCCCGGCAGGTCGCCCCGCCCCTGCGCGGCAGGGTCGAAGCCGCAGTCGGCGCAGGGTCGCTCGAGGACCCAGGTCCAGTCCTTGGTGTCGGGGGTGATGCCCATGCCGGCCATCCAACCAGCGGCGCCGACGGGGACAATGCGGGGAATGGACATCCGCCGTGCACTTCCCGCCGACCTCGACACGGTGGCGGACATCTACGGCCGAGAGGCCCGCGAGGGGCACGCCACCTTCGACGTCGAGCCCCGCCCGGCGACGTGGTGGGAGGAGAAGCTGGCCGCGACGGACGACCACTTCCTCGTCGCCGAGCACCAGGGCCGCGTCGTCGGCTACGCCACCTCCGGCGCCTTCCGGCCCAAGCCCGCCTACCGCCACACCCGCGAGAGCACGGTGTACGTCGCCCCCGGGCACCAGGGCCTCGGCACCGGGCGGGCGCTGTACGACGCGCTGCTGGCGGGGCTCGCCGACGACGGCGTGCACCTCGTCGTCGCTGCCGTGGCGCTGCCCAACCCCGCGAGCCTCGCGCTGCACCGCGCCTGCGGCTTCGAGGAGGTGGGCGTCATGCGGGAGGTGGGCCGCAAGCTCGGCCGGTGGGTCGACCTGGCCTGGCTCCAGAAGGTCCTGGGATGACGCCGTCCGCATAGGGTGCGCCCATGACCACGGCCCGCACCGTCCCGGTGACTACCGAGATGGACGGTGACGAGCTCGACGTCGAGGACGCCTGGCACCTCGCGCGCCGCCACGGCCTGCGGCGGATCATGGTGGAGTCGGCCGTGCGCTTCCGCTACGGCGACGGGTTCACCAACAGCCGCGCGCTCGCCCTCCAGACTTGCCTGGCGGTCGTGCCGTTCCTGCTGGCGGTGATGGGGCTGGCCGCGGACATCGACGACGAGCGCCCCGCGCGGGTGGTCGCAGCCACGGTGAACGCCGTCTCTCCCGCCAGCGGCGGCGACGACGCGGTGGCCCAGGCGCTGGCCTCCGGCTCCGAGGAGGCCGGGGAGCTCGCCCTCGCTCTCGGCCTGTTGCTGGCGGTCGCCTCGATGACGACCGCCATGGCCCAGGTCGAGCGCGGCAGCAACCGCATCTACGGCATCCGGCGCGACCGTCCCGCCCTGCACAAGTACGGTCGCGCGGCCGTCTTCACCGCCCTCCTCGCAGGTCCGGTGGGGCTGGGCTTCCTGTCGATGGTGGCCGGCGGCGCCTTCGGGGACGCCATGGTCGCGGAGTACGGCTGGTCCGACGGGACACGCCTGGCCTGGGAGGTCGGTCGGTGGCCGCTGGGGCTCGTGGCGCTCGTCGTGGCCATCGCGGCGCTCTTCGACCACGCCCCCCGACGCCGCCAGCCGGCGCTGTCGTGGCTCGCCCTGGGCTCGGCGATCACCGTCGTCGGCAGCATGGCGGCGGCGGCCGGGCTCGCGGCGTACGTCAACGTCAGCGGCTCCTTCAGCAGCACGTACGGCCCGCTGGCGGGCGTGTTCGCCCTGCTGGTGTGGAGCCTGCTCTCCTCGATCTCGCTTTTCTTCGGCGTGGCGGTGTGCGCGCAGCTCGAGGCGCTGCGGGCCGGTGAGCCCGAGCCGGCGTACGACGACCCGGGCCGACCGCACAGCCGCGTCGTCGACGACTGACCCGGTGCCGCGTCCGGGGCCCGGTCGTCAGGTGAGGAGCAGCGCGTCCAGCCGGCGGCGTACGACGGCCAGGCCGGCGATGCCCATCGCCACGAGGTAGACCACCGAGATCGCCGACTCCCAGGTCACCACGCCGGTGGTGAGCTCGCGGCACAGCACGACGCCGCGGTAGAGCGGGGTGGCCTCGACGATCCAGCGCAGCGCGCCGTCGCCGAACGCCTCGATCGGGAAGAAGGTGGCCGAGAAGAGGAACAGCGGCATCTGCGCGAGCTGGATCTTGTCGAAGTCCTGCCAGCTCTTCATCCAGGTCGTCACCGCCATGCAGACGGCGGAGAAGGCGAACGCGATGAGCACCGTGGCCGGCAGCGCCAGGACCGCCCACCACGAGTGCGTCAGCCCCATCAGCGCCATCACCACGAGGAACGCCGCGGAGTAGACCGACCCCCGCATCAGGCCCCACGCGATCTCGCCCCGGGCGATGTCACCGGTGGACAGGGGCGTGGCGAGCATCTGGTCGTAGAGCTTCTCGTACTTGAGCTTGAAGAAGACGTTGTAGGTCGAGTCGAGCAGCGCGCCGTTGAATGCCGAGGTCGCCAGCATGGCGGGCGCGACGAACTCCGCGTAGGGGATCGCCTCGCCGTGGAACTCGAAGGTGTCGATGAGCCGGCCGACCCCGATGCCGATGGAGAACAGGTAGAACACGGGCTCGAGGAAGCCGGTGACGAACAGCTTCCACGCGCCCCGGTAGACGACGTAGTTGCGCAGCACCAGCATCCTGGTGGCCGCGGCCGGCGTCAGCGGGGCCGGGATCCTCTGCACGAGCGCCACCTCAGACCTCCAGCCGCTTGTCGAGGTTGCGCACGGCGAGCACCCAGCCGACGACGGTCAGCCCCGCGAGCACGGCGACGTGCAGCAGCGCCAGCGACCAGTCGACCCGGTCCACGCACAGCATCCGCGACAGCGAGACGCCGTGCCACAACGGGGTGAGCCGCGCCAGCCACTCGAGCACCGGGCCGAGGTTCGCGACGGGGAAGAACGCCCCGGAGAAGAGGGTCAGCGGGATGACGCCGAGCCGGAACAGCAGGCCGAAGCCCTCCTCGGACCGCAGGCGGGCGCTGTAGGCGAAGGTGAGGGAGGCGAACGCGGAGCCCACCAGCACCTGGCCGACCCACGCGAGCACCGGTCCCCACCACGTCTCGAAGACGCCGAACGGCGCGAGCACGAGCATGAAGACCGCACACGCCACCGCCACGCGGAACACCACGAACGCCACGAACGCGTTCACCAGGTCGCGCACGGCGAGCGGCGTGGCGAGCTGGGCGTAGAACGTCTTGTGCCACTTGATGGCGCCCATCACGGGGTACGTCGACTCGCTGACCGCGATGGTCATCGCGTGGGAGGCGACGAGGCCGGGCACCACGAAGGCGAGGTAGGAGGTGGCGCCCTCCAGCGTGTCGGGGTCGCCCTCGATGAAGCCGCCGAGCAGCACGCCCATCGCGACGACGTAGAGCAGCGGGGTGAGGAAGCTGCTGACCACTCCCCCGCGCCAGGTGCGCTTCAGGACGGTGAGCCAGTAGTCGTACTGCCGGGCCATGCCCTCCCGCGCCGACAGCGTGCCGGTGGGTCGGGTCGTCCGGGCAGGGCGCGTCGTGGTGGCCATCAGTCCGCCAGGCTCCGGCCGGTGAGGCGCAGGAACACGTCCTCGAGGGTGGAGCGGCGCACGAGCGTGGCCAGCGGGTGCAGCCCACGCTCGAGCACGGCGGTGACGACGTCCTCGCCGTGGTCGCTGTAGACGAGCAGCCGGTCGGGCAGCACCTCGACCCGCTCCCCGAGGTCCTCGACCTTTCCGGCCAGCGCCTCGTGCTCACCGACGCCGAAGCGGAGCTCGGCGACCTCGCGCGTGGAGTGGGCGTCGATGAGCTCGCGCGGTGAGCCCTCGGCGGCGATCAGGCCCTTGTCCATGACGACCAGCCGGTCGCAGAGCTGCTCTGCCTCGTCCATGTAGTGGGTGGTGATGACGAGCGTGACCCCGGCCTGCTTGAGCCGGAAGAGCTGGTCCCACAGCACGTGGCGCGCCTGCGGGTCGAGCCCGGTCGTGGGCTCGTCGAGGAGCAGCACCTCGGGTCGGTTGATGAGGCTGCGGGCGATGGTGAGTCGCCGCTTCATGCCGCCGGAGAGGTCCTCGACCTTGGCCTTGGCCTTGTCGGTGATCTGCGCGAACTCGAGCAGCTCCTGGGCGCGCTCGCGGCAGGTGGCACGGTCGATGCCGAAGTAGCGGCCGTAGATGTAGAGGTTGTCGAAGACGTTGAGCTCGTTGTCGAGGGTGTCCTCCTGGGGGCAGACGCCGAGACGACCGCGGATGGCCGGCCCGTCGGTGGCCGGGTCCATCCCGAGGATCCGCAGCTGGCCGCCGCTGACCGGGCTCACCGAGGCGATCATGCGCATCGTGCTGGACTTCCCCGCGCCGTTGGGTCCGAGGAAGCCGAACGCCTCGCCCCGGCGCACCTCGACGTCGATGCCCTTCACGGCCTCGAAGTCACCGAACGACTTGCGCAGCCCCCGCGCCGAGATCATGGCTTCGCTCACGAGCGCCGACACTAGATCAGTGCGACGGCCTCGGGGAACCGAGTTGGGCGGCCGACAACAATGGAGCTCCCGACTGCGTCCCAGCCTCGAACGCCCCGGTCGGGGTGCTCGTCCACACCCCGACGGATCAGGTCACCCATGTCAGCTCGACGCTCCGCGATCGCCACCGCCCTGGCGCTGCTCGTCCCGGCGGCGGCCCTCGCCGTTCCCCCATCCGGCTCCGCCACCGAGCCGTCCGACCCCGTCGGGGACGTCGCCGTGCTCGTCACGCCGCACCAGCGCATCCGGCTGGAGGCGCTGCCGCAGATCGTCCAGCAGGGGCGGCTGGTCGCCGGTGCGGACGCCGCCCGGTCGGCGGTCGTCGCGACCCTGCGACCCGCGACGCCCGGACGACGGGTGCAGCTCCAGGTCCGCCGAGGCGACTCGTGGCAGGTCGTGGCGACCGGGCGCCAGGACGGCCGCGGCCGCGTGCAGTTCGCCGCCGCCGCGACCACGGACGAGCACCCGTCGACGTACCGCGTGCGCGCCATGGCCTCCGGCAGCCTCCGCCCGCTCAGCAGCCACGCCGTGAGCACGGCGCGCTGGCAGGACCCCACCTGGACCGAGGAGTTCCCCGGCGAGCACCTCGACCCGGTCTGGAACCACCGCGGCCACGACTACGTGCCGACGGCGCGGCGCTCCTGCTCCCGCGGGCACCCCAGCGCCGTCAGCGTGGACGGTGGCGCCGCCCGGCTCAGCGTCGTGATCGACCCCGACGCCACGCGCCGGTGCCGCATCCGCGGCCGCGACCGCGCGCCGGGCACGTACGCCTACCGCCTCAACGGCCACATCGGCACGCAGGGCGCCTTCGCGTTCCGCTACGGGGTCGCCGCGGCGCGCGTGAAGTTCCACGCCCGGCGCGGGCAGCACGGCGCGTTCTGGCTCCAGCCCGTCGAGGGCATGTACCCCGGCGGCGCCGGCAGCGAGATCGACGTCGTCGAGTACTTCGGCGACCACCACCCGCAGGGCGGGCTGGCGACCTTCATGCACCGGTACGACGGACGTCGCCGGGTCTCGTCGGGCGGCTGGATCCCCCGCTCGGCGTCGTACCTCAAGAACCGCCGGGACGGCTGGTCGAAGAACTACCACGTCTTCTCCGTGGAATGGTCGCCGAGGCTGCTGGTCTTCCGCATCGACGGCGTGGAGACCGGGCGCATGCGCGGCGGCGTCTCCGCCGTCCGGCAGTTCCCGATCCTCAGCCTGCTCGCGGCGGACTACGAGGTGCCGAAGATCCGCGAGCGCCACCTGCCGCAGCACATGTACGTCGACTGGGTGCGCGTGTGGGAGACCGGCGGCTGACGCCGACGACCCCGGCGTCTGCGAGCATCACGGCATGGACGTCGAGGTGCTGGGAGCCAGTCGGCTGAGGTTCAACGACGGCACGCCCGTACGGGCGGCGTCGGCGGTCGTCGCCCTTGGAGACGGCCACCTGGTGGTGTCGGACGACGCCACCCACGCGGCATGGTGCCGCGACGGGTCCGTGACCGCCGTACTGCTCCTGCCGCCGGTCGAGGGGCACGAGGTCTTCGACGAGGCGTCGGGGACCAAGGCCCTCAAGCCCGACCTCGAGACCGCGTGCCGCGTCGAGGTCGACGGCGAGCCGGCGGTCCTGGTCATGGGGTCGGGCTCGTCGCCGGCCCGGATGCGGTGGTGCCTGCTCCGCCTCGACGGTGGCCGTCCGACCACCGTGGTGGCCGACGCGAGCGCGCTCTACACCCGCGTGGCGGACGTCCTCGGCGTCGACCTCGACGTGCTCAACCTCGAGGGCGCCTGCGTCGTCGACGGCGCGCTGCGGTGGTTCCACCGCGGCCTGCCGTCCGCGGGACTGCCGTCGGGCAGCGTCGACGTCGACCTCGCCGACGCCGTGGCGCTGGCCGTCGGGCGGGGCGCAGCGGCCGGGGTGCGGGTCGCGCGGCCGAGGCACTACGACCTCGGCTCCGTGCACGGGGTCGGCCTCGCGATCACCGACGTCGTCGCGCTGCCGGACGGCCGGCTGCTCGCCAGCGCCGCCGCCGAGGACAGTCCCGACCCGCGCGACGACGGACCGGTCGTGGCGTCGGCCCTCGCGCGCATCCGCGGCGACCGGGTGCTCGAGGTCGCCGCCATCCCCGAGCTCGACGGCGCCGTGGTGAAGGTCGAGGGCCTGATGCTCCTCGGCGCCGACGACGCGGGCGCCACCCTGCTCGCGGTCACCGACGTGGACGACCCCGACGCCGCCTCGTGGGAGGTGCGGATCCGCGTCTCCCGCTGACCCGGGTGCCCCAGGGGCTGCACCGTGCGCCGCCCCCGGTGGGTGGCGGCCCGGGCGCGCGGTACCGTCGCAGCGTGGTCGAGAAGGGTCCGGTGCTGGTCGACCACCGCGAGCGCAGCAGCGGCATCCCGGACGCGCTCGTCGCCGCAGGTCTCGACGTGCAGCTCACGGACCTGCCGGTGGGCGACTACGTGCTGGGGCACGGGCTGGCGGTGGAGCGCAAGGGCCCCGGCGACCTGAGCGCCTCCATCCGTGACGGCCGCCTGTTCGACCAGGCGGTGCGCCTGCAGTCGACGTTCCCCCAGGCCGTGCTGCTGGTCGAGGGCGAGCCGCGGATGGCCGAGGACGCGTGGCGGGGCGCGGTGTGCCGCCTGCTGGAGGACGGCTTCACCGTGCTGCACAGCCTGGACGTGGAGGACAGCGCGGCCTGGATCGCCCGGCTCGCCAAGCGCGCCCGGCGCGCCGCGCCGACGTCGCGGACGGACGGACCGCGCCGGTCCCCGCGCCACCCCTCCGCACAGGCCGAGGTCATGCTCTCCGCCGTCCCGGGCATCAGCGCGACGATGGCCCGCAGCCTGCTCGCCGCCCACGGCAGCGTCGCCGCCGTCGCCGCGGCCGCTCCCGACGGGCTGCGCAGCCACCCCGGCATCGGGCGGGTGCGGGCGGCGCGCCTCGCCGAGGCACTGCACGGCGCCTACGTGGCGCCCGCCGACCGCGAGCCGGAGCCCGAGCGTCCCGCTCCTGGGACGCGACCGGCGCGCCGCTGGATCCTCAGCAGCCGCGACCGGGACGAGGAGACCCGGTCGTTCGACCGGCGCGCGATCGCGCTGCGCGCCCTGCGGTCCTCCGCCGAGGGGACCCAGCTGGTCGACGGGCTCACCGGCGAGGTGCTCGACGCCGAGGGCGCCGCCGAGCACCTCGCGGAGTGAGGGGGCCGGCGAGCCGCTGCTGCGGTGCCGGCCCGAGGACCGGCGTGCCTCCCTCGGGGCGGGGTCGTTGTCGGACCCCGGTGTCAGACTGCGGAGCATGACTGCCCTCGACCGCTTCAGCGCGCCGACCCGCGCGTGGTTCGAGGCGTCCTTCGCCAGCCCCACTCCGGCGCAGGAGGGGGCGTGGGACGCCATCGCGGCCGGCAGGAACGCGCTCGTCGTCGCGCCCACCGGCAGCGGCAAGACACTGAGCGCCTTCCTCCACGCCATCGACCGGCTGCTCACCACCGAGCGACCCGACGACAGGTCCCGGCGCACCCGTGTCCTCTACATCTCCCCGCTCAAGGCACTCGGCGTCGACGTCGAGCGCAACCTCCGCGCGCCGCTGACCGGCATCCGCAACACCGCGGAGCGGCTCGAGACCTCCGTCCCCGACGTCACGGTCGGCCTGCGGTCGGGCGACACCAGCCCGGCCGACCGTCGCAGGCTCGGCACGGCGCCGCCCGACATCCTCATCACCACTCCCGAGTCGCTCTTCCTGATGCTCACCAGCCAGGCCCGCGAGACCCTGCGCGGCGTCGACACGGTCATCGTCGACGAGGTGCACGCCGTGGCGGGCACCAAGCGCGGCGCCCACCTCGGCCTCAGCCTCGAGCGCCTCGACCACCTGCTCGAGCGGCCCGCGCAGCGCATCGGCCTCAGCGCGACCGTCCGCCCCCTGGAGGAGGTGGCACGATTCCTCGGCGGCACCCAGCCGGTCGAGATCGTCTCGCCGCCCAGCACGAAGGAGTGGGACCTGCGGGTGGTCGTGCCCGTCGAGGACATGACGATGCCCGAGGAGTACGACGAGGGCTCCGGCGACCCGGGCCGTTCCAGCAGCATCTGGCCGCACGTCGAGGAGCACGTCGTCGACCTCGTCGAGCAGCACCGCTCCACGATCGTGTTCGCCAACTCCCGCCGGCTGGCCGAGCGGCTCACCGCCCGCCTCAACGAGATCGCGGCCGAGCGCGCCGAGCGGGCGGCGTCCGAGCCGCCCGTCGGCGACGCGCAGGTCGGGGAGCGTGCCGGCACTCCGCCCGCCCAGGTCATGGCCCAGTCCGGACAGAGCTCGGGCGCCGAGGCGGTCATCGCCAAGGCGCACCACGGCTCGGTCTCCAAGGAGCAGCGGGCGGTCATCGAGGACGACCTCAAGCGGGGTCGGCTGCCGTGCGTGGTGGCCACGAGCAGCCTCGAGCTCGGCATCGACATGGGCTCGGTCGACCTCGTCGTCCAGATCGAGTCGCCGCCCAGCGTCGCGAGTGCCCTGCAGCGGGTCGGCCGCGCCGGGCACCAGGTCGGCGAGACGAGCCGAGGGGTGCTCTTCCCCAAGCACCGCGGCGACCTCGCCCAGACCGCCGTGGCCGTGGACCGCATGCGGTCCGGGGCGATCGAGAAGATGGCCGTCCCGGCCAACCCGCTCGACGTCCTGGCCCAGCAGGTCGTCGCCGCGCTCGCGATGGACGAGTGGCACGTCGACGAGCTGTTCGCGCTGGTCACCCGCGCCGCGTCGTACACCCAGCTCCCCCGCTCCGCCTTCGACGCCACCCTCGACCTGCTGAGCGGGCGCTATCCCAGCGAGGAGTTCGCCGAGCTGCGCCCGCGCATCGTGTGGGACCGGGTGACCGGCCGGCTCACGGGCCGGCCGGGGGCCCAGCGGCTCGCCGTGACCAGCGGCGGCACGATCCCCGACCGCGGTCTCTTCGGCGTCTTCCTCGTCGGCGAGAAGGCCAGCCGGGTCGGCGAGCTCGACGAGGAGATGGTCTACGAGTCGCGCGTCGGCGACGTCTTCGCCCTCGGCGCCACCAGCTGGCGCATCGAGGACATCACGCACGACCGGGTCCTCGTCACGCCCGCGCCCGGCATCCCCGGCCGGCTCCCCTTCTGGAAGGGCGACGCCCTCGGCCGCCCGGCCGAGCTCGGCGCCGCCGTCGGCGCCTTCACCCGCGAGCTGGCCGGCAAGCCGGCAGCGAAGGCGATCGACAGCGTCCGCGAGCAGGGCCTCGACGTCAACGCCGCCACCAACCTGGTGACCTACCTCGGCGAGCAGCGCGAGGCCACGCAGGTCGTCCCCAACGACACGCAGATCGTCGTTGAGCGGTTCCGCGACGAGCTCGGCGACTGGCGCCTGGTCGTCCACTCGCCCTACGGCACGCCCGTGCACGCCCCGTGGGCCCTGGCGATCAACGCCCGGCTGCGCGAGCGCTTCGACGTCGACGGGCAGGCGGTCGCCTCCGACGACGGCATCGTCATCCGGATCCCCGACACCGACGCCGAGCCGCCCACCGGCGAGGTCATCGTCTTCGAGCCGGAGGAGATCGAGCAGCTCGTCACCCAGGAGGTCGGCGGCTCGGCCCTGTTCGCCAGCCGCTTCCGCGAGTGCGCGGCCCGCGCCCTGCTGCTCCCTCGCCGCGACCCCGGCCGGCGCAGCCCGTTGTGGCAGCAGCGCCAGCGCAGCGCGCAGCTGCTCGAGGTCGCGGCGCAGTACCCCGCCTTCCCCATCGTGCTCGAGGCGGTTCGCGAGTGCCTCCAGGACGTCTACGACCTCCCGGCCCTCGTCGCCCTGCTCGGCCGGGTCCAGCGCCGCGAGGTGAGCGTCCTCGACGTCGCGACGACCCAGCCCAGCCCCTTCGCGCGGAGCCTGCTCTTCGGCTACGTCGCCCAGTTCGTCTACGAGGGCGACTCCCCCATCGCCGAGCGCCGCGCCGCCGCGCTGTCGCTCGACCAGGGCCTGCTCGCCGAGCTGCTCGGCCGCGCGGAGCTGCGCGAGCTGCTCGACCCCGAGGTGCTCGCCGAGGTCGAGGCCGAGCTGCAGTGGCTCGCCGACGACCGGCGCGCCCGCGACGCCGAGGCGGTCGCCGACCTGCTGCGGCTGGTGGGTCCGCTGTCGACCGACGAGGTCCGCGCCCGCGCGGTCGCCGGCGCCGACGTGGAGGCGTGGCTGGCCTCCCTGTCCGACGTACGCCGCGTCCTGCAGGTGCGCATGGCCGGCGAGGACCGCTGGACCGCCATCGAGGACATCGGGCGCCTGCGCGACGGGCTCGGCGTCCCCGTCCCGGTCGGCACCCCCGACGCCTTCCTCGAGCTGCCGGAGGACCCGCTCGGGGACCTGGTCTCCCGCTACGCGCGCAGCCACGGACCCTTCACCACTGCGGAGGTCGCGGCGCGGCTCGGGCTCGGCGAGGCCGTCGCCCGCCAGACCCTGCAGCGCCTCGCCCACCGCGGCCGGGTGCTCGACGGCGAGTTCCGGCCGTCCGGCTCGGGCACGGAGTGGTGCGACGCCGAGGTCCTGCGCAAGCTGCGCCGGCGTTCCCTCGCCCGGCTGCGCCAGGAGATCGAGCCCGTCGGCCAGGACGCGGTGGCCCGGTTCCTGCCCGCCTGGCAGCGGGTCGGCGGCTCGCTGCGGGGGCTCGACGGCGTCGTCGCGGCGATCGACCAGCTCGCGGGCTGCCCGGTGCCCGCCAGCGCGCTGGAGCCCCTGGTCCTCGCCGCCCGCGTGCGCGACTACGAGCCCTCGATGCTCGACGAGCTCACCGCCTCCGGGGAGGTGATCTGGGCCGGCCACGCGCCCCTCCCGGGAAGCGACGGCTGGGTGAGCCTCCACCTCGCCGACCAGGCCCACCTGACGCTCCCGGAGGTCGAGGCGGCGGAGCCGACCGGCCTCCAGCGAGCCGTCCTCGACGCCCTCGACCCCGGCGGGGCCTGGTTCTTCCGCCAGCTCGCCGACCGGGTCGGGTCGTCCAGCGACGCCGAGCTCACCACGGCGCTCTGGGAGCTGGTCTGGGCCGGCCACGTCACCAACGACACCCTCAGCCCCCTCCGCGCGCTGGTCCGCAGCGGCACGCCCTCCCACCGCAGCCGTCGTACGCCGCCGCGGATGGGCCGCACCACCCGGGGCCGGATGCCCGCGCGCTCGGGGCCGCCCGAGACCGCGGGGCGCTGGGCACTGCTGCCCGAGCGCGACGGCGACCCGACGAGACGCGCCCACGCGCGGGCCGAGCACCTCCTCGAGCGTCACGGCGTGGTCACCCGCGGCGCCGTCGTGAGCGAGCGCGTGGCCGGCGGCTTCGCCGGGGTCTACAAGGTGCTGAGCGCGTTCGAGGACACCGGGCGCTGCCGCCGCGGCTACTTCATCGAGGGGCTCGGCGCCGCCCAGTTCGGCAGCGCGGGCGCGATCGACCGGCTCCGCACGTTCGCCGAGCCCGAGAGCGCGCGGGGCGGTGCCAAGCCGTCCGTCCTGGCCCTCGCCGCGACCGACCCGGCCAACGTCTTCGGCGCCGCCCTCCCGTGGCCCGACGCCGGCGACGACGAGCGCAGCGGGCACCGGCCCGGACGCAAGGCCGGCGCCCTCGTCGTCCTCGTCGACGGTGCCCTCACGGTCTACGTCGAGCGCGGCGGCCGCACCCTGCTCACGTGGAGCGACGACCAGGAGGTCCTGACCCCCGCCATGGCGGCGCTGGCCGACGCGGCCCGCCGCGGCGCCCTCGGGCGGCTCACCGTCGAGAAGGCGGACGGCCAGGCGCTGATCGGCAGCGGCGGCGAGACCCCCATCCGGCTGGCGCTGACGGCGGCCGGGTTCGTGGCGACGCCCAAGGGACTGAGGCTGCGTGCCTGAGGGCGACACCGTGTACCGCGCGGCGGTCAGGCTCGACCGTGCCCTCAGCGGCCGGGAGCTGACGACCACCGACTTCCGGGTGCCGGCGTTCGCCACCCACGACCTCACCGGCGGCACCGTCGTCGGCACCGTCTCGCGCGGCAAGCACCTGCTCACCCGGATCGACCACGAGCGGCCGTGGAGCCTGCACACCCACCTGAAGATGGAGGGGTCCTGGCACGTCTATCCCGCCGGAGGGCGGTGGCGCCGGCCCGAGGTGCAGGTGCGGGTGGTCCTCGGCGTCGAGGGCGTGACGGCCGTCGGCTTCCAGCTCGGCATCGTCGAGGTGGTCCCGCGCGAGGCCGAGCACGACCTCGTCGGCCACCTCGGCCCGGACCTCCTCGGACCGGACTGGGACGAGGAGCGGGCGCTGGCCAACCTGCGGGCGGAGCCCGCGCGGCCCATCGGCCAGGCCCTGCTCGACCAGCGCAACCTCGCCGGCATCGGCAACATGTACATGGCCGAGCTCTGCTTCACGATGGGCGTCCACCCGGCCACACCGGTCTCCGAGGTCGGCGACCTGACGCGCCTCGTCAGGCGGGGACGCCAGATGCTCGAGGTCAACAAGGAGCGCGCGGTCCAGTCGACGACGGGCAGCCTGCGCGAGCGGGAGCGCATGTGGGTCTACCGCCGCGACCGGTCCCCGTGCCGCCGGTGCGGCACCCCGGTCGCGGTGACGATGCTCGGCGAGCCCGGGCGCGAGCGCGCGGCGTACTGGTGCCCGAGCTGCCAACCCGGGCGCTGACCCGCGTCGGCGAGCGGTCCGCCTCGAGCGGACGACCGCAGCGGTCAGGCGGCCGAGGCGACCACGTCGCCGGCGCGGCGCGCGGCTGCAAGCGGCGTGCGGGCCACGGCCACCTGCTCCAGCGCCGTCTCCTCGAGGGCGACGGCGTCGGCGACGTCACGCAGGACGTCGGACAGCGGCAGGTCCATCGCCTGGCACAGCGACGCCAGCAGCTCCGACGACGCCTCCTTCTGGCCCCGCTCGATCTCGGAGATGTAGCCCAGGCTGACCCGGGCCTCCGCGGAGAGCTCGCGCAGTGTCATCCCGCGCTGCATCCGCGCACCGCGCAGCACGTCGCCGAGCAGTCGCCGGAAGAGCACCATGCGCGAGGTCCTGTCTCTCGAGAAGCGGTTCGAGGAGGTCGTCTGCCCCAACGCTACCGGAGTGCCCCTTCTTCCCGGTCGGATACCTCCACTTCACCCGAGGAGGTGGTGGAGCGCCGCGAGCACCGACCCGCACGTGGCCTGCCGGACGGCGAGGCGGTCCCCGTCGAGGGCGAGCAGCTCGGCGTCGACGCGGGTGGGGCCCGCGACCGCGATCCACACGGTGCCCGGCGGTCGGCCCTCCTGCTCGTCCGGACCGGCGACGCCCGTCGTCGCCAGGCCCCACGTGGCCTCGAGGCGGGTGCGCACGCCCTGTGCCATCGCGACCGCGCACTCGCGCGAGATCACGCCGTGCTCCGCCACGAGCTGCTCCGGGACGTCGAGCACGGACACCTTGACGCGG
This sequence comes from Nocardioides xinjiangensis, assembly GCF_017916455.1. Taxonomy (GTDB): domain Bacteria; phylum Actinomycetota; class Actinomycetes; order Propionibacteriales; family Nocardioidaceae; genus Nocardioides; species Nocardioides xinjiangensis. The sequence goes on from NZ_JAFMSY010000002.1 coordinate 355,968, forward strand.
GTCGCGTAGGACACGACGCCGCCGACGAAGCTGCGCGAGGCACCCGGCACGTCGGTCAGCCGGGACGCCAGGAGCCCGCCGGTCAGCGACTCCGCCGTGGCGAGCGTCTCGCCGCGGCGTGCGAGCGCGTCGAGCACGCGCGCCTCGAGATCCTCCGACCACACGTCGGCGAGACTAGCCGCATGGCACTCCCCATCGAGGACTACGCCCTGATCGGCGACAGCGGGACGGCGGCGCTGGTCGGCCGCGACGGATCCATCGACTGGCTCTGCCTGCCGAGGTTCGACTCGCCGGCGTGCTTCGCCGCCCTCCTCGGCACGGAGGAGCACGGCCGCTGGCTGCTCGCACCCGCCGACGAGGTGGTGGCCACCAGCCGCCGCTATGTCGACGGCACCGCGCTGCTGGAGACGACGTTCACCACCCGGGACGGCGAGGTCGTGCTGCTGGACCTGATGCCGACCGGCGACGGCCGGGCCGACGTCGTGCGCCGCCTCACCTGCACGCGGGGGACGGTGCGGATCCGTCACGACTGGGTGGTGCGCACCGACTACGGCAAGGTGCGGCCGTGGGTCAGCCGCGAGCGCGTCCACGGCAACGACGTCGTGGTCGCCGTCGCTGGACCAGACAAGCTCATCCTGCGCGGGCCGCGCCTGCCGCGCGGGCACCGCGGGCACCACAGCGACGAGTTCGAGCTCGCCGCCGGCGACGAGGTGACGTTCTCCACCACGTGGGTGCGGTCGTGGCGGGAGGTGCCCGAGCCGCTGAGCTTCGACGAGCGGATCGAGGCCACGGCGGCGGAGCAGCAGGGCTGGACCTCCCGCGCGCCGAGCACCCTGCCCTACGCCGACATGGTGCGGCGCAGCTTGATGACCCTGCTCCTGATGACCCACGCCGAGACGGGCGGGATCGTGGCGGCGCCGACGACGTCGCTGCCCGAGGACTTCGGCGGTGCCCGCAACTGGGACTACCGGTTCTGCTGGCTGCGCGACGCGGCCCTCACCCTCGAGTCGCTGCTCGGTGCGGGATACGTCGACGAGGCGCAGCGGTGGCGCGAGTGGCTGCTGCGGGCCGTGGCCGGTGACCCGGCCGACCTGCAGATCATGTACACCGTCGACGGCGGTCGGCACCTCCCCGAGCACGAGCTGGCGCACCTCCCGGGCTACGCGGGGAGCACGCCGGTGCGCATCGGCAACGGTGCGGTCTCGCAGCGCCAGAACGACGTCCTCGGCGAGGTGATGCTGGCGCTCGAGCTGGCCCGGCGCGCGGGACTCGAGGAGACCCGCAACTCGTGGGCCCTGCAGCGGGCGCTCGTGGACGAGCTCGGCGACCACTGGGACGAGCCGGACAACGGCCTGTGGGAGATCCGCGGCCCCCAGCGCCACTTCACCCACTCGCGCGTGATGGTGTGGGTGGCCTTCGACCGCGCGGTCCGCGCGATCGAGGAGCACGGCCTGGACGGCCCGCTCGAGCGCTGGCGCGACCTGCGCGACCGGGTGCGCGAGGAGGTCCTCGACAAGGGCTTCGACGACGAGCGCGGCACCTTCACGCAGCACTACGACACCCGCGAGGTGGACGCGTCGCTGCTGACCATCCCGCTGGTCGGCTTCCTGCCGGGCGACGACCCGCGGGTGCTGGGCACGATCGACGCCGTCGTCGCGGACCTCATGCGCGACGGCCTGCTGCTGCGCTACCGCACGCAGAGCGGGGTCGACGGGCTCCCCGGCGACGAGCACCCGTTCCTGGCGTGCTCCTTCTGGCTCGTCTCGGCGCTGGCCGCGGCCGGGCGACGCGACGAGGCGGCCACACTCATGGACCGGCTGTGCGGCCTTGCGAACGACGTCGGGCTGCTCTCGGAGGAGTACGACGCCGCGCACGGGCGGATGGCCGGGAACTTCCCCCAGGCCTTCAGCCACCTCACGCTCGTGCAGGCGGCCCTCGCCCTGCGGTGAGCAGGTGGAGGGCCGCCGCTGGCTCGCTGGCGTGCGACACGGCGGAGGCCCGGCCATCGCGGACGATGACCGGGCCTCCGGGTGCTGCTGGCCGAGCAGGTTGTGTGGCCGGGGTGGTGCCTGGGGTGGTGCTGCCGAGCTCAGGTCACCTGCGGCGGCGCACCTTGATCTCGACGACCTTGCGCACCCGCTCGAGCGCGTTGGTGCCGTTGAAGGTGACCTTGGCGTTGTAGGTGCGGGCCTTCTTGAACGCCCGCAGCTTCACCTTGGCGACGCCGTCCTCGACCTTCGTGCGGTAGGTCTTGCCCGCCACGCGGACCTTGACCCATCCGTCCACGTCGGCCACGTGGGCAGCCTTGACCTTGATGCGCAGCCGCACCTGGGTCTTGCCGACCTTGGCCTTGCCGGCCCTCGGGAACGCACGCACGCTCATCCGCGGCTGGCCCTTGACCACGGCCCGGGCGATGGTGGTGCCGCTCGGCTGGGCGATGATCCGCAGCTCCTTGCCCGCACGGACGGTGAACGACACGGTGCTCTTGCCGCCCACCACGGCGGTGGTGCCGAAGACCTTGCTCGACCCGTCCCGACGCACCTTGACCAGCTCGAGCTTGGTGTTGGCCGGGATCCCGAGGGAGGTGATGTCGAGCTTCTCGAAGCTGATCTTGGCCTTCTCGCCGGCCACGTAGCTGTTCTTCAGGCCGCTGGCGTAGATCTGGCGCTTCACGGGCGAGGGCGACTTGACCTGGCCGTTGCGGAAGAACGAGTCGATCCAGAGGTCGCGGTCCACGGCGCCGGTGTCGATGGCCTTGCCCTCCTTGAAGGCGCCGAAGTTGTCGCCGCCCTGGGCGAGGAAGCTGAACGTCGACACGGTGTAGGTCTTGGCCGGGTCGACCAGCTGTCCGTCGACGGTGATCGACACGACCCTGTCGCCGACCGGGCGGGAGGCGTCGAGGATCGTCTGCACGTTCCTGGACACGCCGAGGTGCAGGAACGGGTTGCTCGCGGTCGAGGGCTGCCACTGCTGCTCGAAGATCTTCTTGAGCGTCGCGCCGGTCACGTCGACGTAGCTGACGTTGTTGACGAACGGGAGGACCGCGTTGGCCTCCTCGAACGTCACCACGCCGTCGGTGTTCTCGGGGCTGGTGGAGAGGTCGCCCTTGTAGAGCAGGTCCGCCCGCAGCCCACCGGGGTTGGTGATGCCGATGGTGGGCGTCTTCGCCACCGCGGGGATCTTGACGTCACGAAGCGCGTCGGCCACGAGGTTGCCGATGGTCGACTCCGCCTTGCGGTCCTCCTGCACGCCGGGTGCCACCGGGTCGGAGTCGGCCCGGGTGATGTCCGCCGAGATCCTGCCCACGGCGCGGTCGCCCACGACGTTGGCGGCGGCGAGGGCGGCCTTGACGATCGCGTCGACGGCAGCGACGCGCGGCCGCGCGAGGTCGGCCGCGGTGGCCCTCGGGACCAGTGTCGCGGTCACCGCGCTCACGGTGTTGGTGTCGGTGTCGATGGTCATCGACACCTTGCCGAGGCTGGCGCCGTACGCCTCGGTCTGCACGACCGGGCGCGAGCCGTTGTAGGCGTAGGGCTGGTGGCTGTGACCGTTGTAGATCACGTCGACGGCGGCGACGGTGTCCTGCGTCAGGTGGCGGAACACCGCGGACGCCGCCTCCTGCTGCGCCTGGGTCGCAGCCGCCTGCGACTGCGGTCCGCCCTCGTGGTAGTTGGCGACGGTGGCGTCGCAGTCGACGCCGGCCGACTGCAGGCGCGCGACCTCCTGGTTGACGGCGGCGACCGGGTCGGTGAACCGCAGTCCGGCGATGCCTCCGGGCGACACCAGCGACGGCGTCTCCTGGGTCACGGCGCCGATGACGCACACGTTGGCACCGCCGAGGGTGATCTGCGTCGAGGCGGGCAGGACCGGGTTGCCGGCAGCGTCCAGCACGTTGGCGCCGAGGTAGGGGAAGGACGCCTGCGGGTACGCCGTCCCGTCGGGGGCCGTGCCCCCACCGTCGACGACGTGCGACTTGAACCAGGGCCAGCCCTTGTCGAACTCGTGGTTGCCCACCACGCTCACGTCGAGGTCGAGCGCGTTGAGGACGTCGATGGTCGGCTTGTCGTCGTTGAACGCCGACGCGAAGAGCGAGGCTCCGATGTTGTCACCGGCCGAGAGCACCATCGTGCTGGCGTCCCGGTTCTGCTCGATGGTCGTCGCCCACCTGGTGGTGTTGTTGTCGATGCGACCGTGGAAGTCGTTGAAGTTGAGGATCGTGACGGGGACGGCGGCGGCGGTCGCCGGAGCGGCGGTCGCCACGACCGCGAGGGGTGCTGCGAGCAGCCCCGTCAGCGTGGTCGCGAGAGCGAGCTTGCGACCGGTTCGTGATGCTGGCACGAGTGGGCCTTTCTTGGATGGCGGGGTGAATCGGGTCACCTTAACCCGACCCGGAGGGGTCGTTCGGGGCCTCGTCCCGGTACGTCGGGGAGGCGGGAGACGGCCCGGCCAGCCGGTCGGAGGGCCGGGCCGTCTCGTTCGATCCAGGGGATGCGAGGGCGCTCGTTCAGCGCCGCCGCACCGTGATGGTCACGCGGGCCTTGTCGCCCGCCGTCCTTCGGCTCCCGGCGTAGGAGACCGTCGCCTTGTAGGTGCCCGGCTTCGTGAACGCCTTCACCCTGACCGCGGCCTTGCCCGCGCGGAGCGCGGCCCGGTAGGTCTTCTGGCCGATCGTCACGGTGACCTTGCCGCGCGGGGTCACGCCCCTCGCGGACACGGCCACCTTGACCGTGGCTCGCATGCCCGCCACGACCGGCGTGCGCTTCAGCTTCGCCCGGACCTTCGACACCGCCTTCTTGACCTTGACGCGGACCGTGCCGGTCGCCGCCTTGTGGGTGGTGTCGCCCGAGTAGGTGAGCGTCAGCGAGTGGGTGCCGACGGGCAGCGACTTCGGGGGCAGGGTCACGGTGCCCCGACCCGACGCGAGGGTGGCCGTGCCCAGGACGGTCGAGCCCCGCGACACCTTGACGGTGCCGGACGCCGTCGCCGGGGCCACCTCGACCGAGACGGAACCCTTGGAGCCGTACGCGATCCTGCGCGCCGTGCCCGTCACAGAGGTGGCGACCTGCGCGACCGGGGCCGTGAGCCGCAGCCCGAGGATCACCGGGTCGTGGTCGGAGGACCGGTACGGACCGTCGGCGTGGAAGTCGGTCGCGTGGTAGTTCCAGCGGCTGTACTCCAGCGCCAGCGACTCACCGGCGTTGATGTTCCAGATGTCCGTGCCGGTGGACCGCTTGAGCGCGGGACCGTTCACCAGGATGTGGTCGAGGGAGCCGGACAGCCCGGAGAACGAGTACGAGAACTCGCCGTTGTCGAAGTGGCGCTCGACGTTGGTGAACCCGGCGCCGTAGAGGACCCGCAGCGGGTCCTCCATGGTGTAGGAGTTGAAGTCGCCGCCGAGGACGACGGACTGCACCCCGGTCTCCGCCTGCAGGCCGGCGACCCAGTCGCGCAGGGCGGTCGCCTGCAGCACGCGCGAGCCGTTGGACGCGCTCTGGCCGTCACCGGTGTCGGCGTCGCCCGGGTTCGGCCCGGCCGAGCCCTTGGACTTGAAGTGGTTGACGACGAACAGGAACGGCTCGCCGCCGGCGTCGGCCTTGAAGACCTGGCCGAGGGGCTCGCGGGCGTTGTCGAAGGCCTCGCCGGCGTCGCTCAGGGTGCCGAGCGCGCGGGACTGGCCCACGCGGTCGACGCTGGCGGGCTTGTAGATGATGGCGTTGGTGATGACGTCCATCCCGCCGTCGGGCAGCTCGGTCGAGGACGGGTTGGCCGCCCAGGTGCCGGCACCCGCGTCGGCGTTGAGCGCCGCCACGAGGCTGTTGGTGGCCTCGTCGGGCGTCTCCCCGAGCGTCCGGGAGTTCTCGATCTCCATGAGGCCCACGACGTCCGCGTCGAGCTTGTTGATCGCGGACACGATCTTGGACTGCTGGCGCTCGAAGTCCTCGGGGTCCCACGCGCCGCGCTGCTCGCAGCCGCCGTTCACCGTGGCGCCGTCACCGGCCCGGTCCCGGAACGGGGTGCAGCCGCCGTCGCCCACGTTGTCGTCGTCCGCGTCACCCAGGGTCGTGAAGTAGTTGAGCACGTTGAACGAGGCGATCTTGAGGTCGGCGGTGCCGGTCTCGTTGATGAGGGCCTCGTCGGGAGCAGCGGTCCGGGTGTCCTCGAAGGTGGCCGGGCTCTCGGCGTTGTCGGGGCCCGTCACCGTGACCAGCGGCTGGAACCGGTAGGTCGGCGCGCTCGGCGAACCGCCCTGGGTGAAGATCACGTCGTCGACGAACGTCGCCCGGGCGCCGACGCGCACGGGCTCGGTGGTCGAGACGTAGGGCGGCGTCAGGTGGCCGTTCAGCAGGCAGCCGGAAGGCCGCGGGCTGCACTCGGTTGCGTTGCCGGTGAGAAGGAAGTTGGTCGACGCGCCGTCGTCCAGCACGATCGAGCGGGCGGCGTTGTCCGCCTCCACGGCGCTCGCCGCGGCCGGACCGGGCAGCTCGACCTCGGTGCGCTGGATCAGCGGCCTGTCGCCGGCCGCGAGGCCGACCTCACCGAAGTTGTTGGTCGAGAACGTGTTGGTGACGGTGAAGGCGCCCGTGGGGCGGTAGCGCATCCCCTCGAGGGACTCCTTCTCCGCGGCGGAGCGCGGCCACGTCGCGGTGGTCGTCGTGACGACGGGCGGGACGTCCTGGTCCACGACGGTGATGTCGCCGGGCTGCACCTGTACCTGCGTGGCGCCGGCGAACTCGGTCACCCGCCCGCGCACCTCGACGTACGAGCCGGGGGTCGCGGTGACGGTGCCGCTGGCCTGGCGGACGAACAGGCCGTCGGAGGCGGTGTGCGCCGTGAGGTCGATGCCGGCCGCACCGGAGCCGGGGGTCTGGATGTTGAACCCGAAGAACCCGCCCGCGGGGTAGACGGACGTGACGATGCCGCGGGTGGTCACCGTGGTGCCCAGGAGCGGCGAGGTGGCGCCCGTGCCCTGGACCTGGTCGATGGCGACGACGCCGGCCGGGTTCACCGTGATGTCGAAGGTGGTGCTGCCCTGCGCGGCGTCCGCGTCGGTGGCGGTCACCGTCACCTCGAAGACGCCCGGGGTGGTCGGCGTACCGCTGACCTGCCCGGCCTCCGTGCCGCTGCTCGTGATTGAGAGCCCGGCGGGAAGGCCCGTGGCCGTCCACGTGTACGGGGCCTTGCCGCCCGTGGCGGTCACGGTGAAGGGCGTGATCGGCTCGTAGACGGTGACGGACTTGTCCGACACGGTCGCGACGGTGGGGCCGGCGGTGCCGGCCGCGGACTTCGTCGGGGTCGGAGTCGCCGGTGCGGCGAAGTCGGTCCGGTTGTTGTCACCATCGACCGACGTGGTGCGCGAGGTCGACGTGGTCGTCGACAGCGCGGTGCCGGTGTTGTCGGTCTCGGAGGAGGTGGCGGTGCCGTAGCCGACGAAGTCCACCACGTTGGTGACGGTGTGCATGCTCGTCCCGAGCGCCGTCACGGCCGTCGTGCCGTCGGCCAGGATCACCTGGCCGCTGCTGCCCGACATGTTGAGGAACGTCGTGGTGGCCTCGAAGTCGGGCGTCGGCAGCTCGGATCCGCCACACACGGCGCCGCCGGTGCAGCTGGTGCGGCTCGAGGTCTGCACGAGGAAGGTGCTCTTTGCGGGCACGGAGGCGTCGGGAAGCGCGAGGACGCTGACGCTTCCGCCGGCCGCGAAGGAAGCGCTCCGGTACTGAAGGCTCAGCCCGTTGGTCGGCAGCGCCGACGACGTGGGGTTGTAGAGCTCGACGAAGTCGACCTTGTAGGAGGCCGACGTCGAGGTCGACCCACCGCCGCCGTAGACCTCGTTGATGATCAAGCCGCTGCTGGCGGCGTCTGCAGGAGCGATCGCTCCGAGGATGGCCAGGGGCGCCGCAAGAACCCCGGCAGCGGTCGCCGCAGCCGTGAAGCGACGCCCGAATCGTGAAGCTGACACAGGAAGACCTTTCGAAGGGCGGGTGAGCCGGGTCACTGTAACCCCGAGACCGCCCTTCAGGACCCTTCGCAGGGAGGCATTGCCTGAACGCTGCGTGACGACTTCGCGTCAGTGCTGCGTGGACCGCTGGCGGCGCACCTCGCGGACGAACTCCCATCCCGACCACAGCGTCATCGCGACGGCGCCCGCGAGCAGCAGCTGGCTGGCGTAGAAGAGGACCTCGCCGAGCGGTCCGGGCCAGAAGTCGAAGGCGCCCCCGTGAGCGTCGCCGTGGGGCAGCGGCCAGGTCAGGCCCGACAGCGCGATGGCCTGCAGGACGGTCTTGATCTTGCCGCTCCGGGCCGCCGGGATCACGATCTGCTTGAGCACCGACAAGCGCAGCAGCGTGACGCTCCACTCGCGCAGCAGCACCACGACCGTCACCCACCACCAGATGTCGCCCACGACCGACAGGCCGATGAAGGCCATGCCGGTGATCGCCTTGTCGGCGATGGGGTCGGCGATCTTGCCGAAGTCGGTGACCAGCCCGTGCTTGCGGGCGAGGTCGCCGTCGATCTTGTCGGTGATCATCGCGACGGCGAAGAGCGCGAACGCCACCCAGCGCCAGAGCGGGTCGTTGCCGCCGTCGTGCAGCAGGGCCCAGCCGAAGAAGGGCACCATCACGATGCGGAGGGTGGTGAGCAGGTTGGGCACGTTGAAGTTCGACACCGTGCGCGGCTCGGTGCCGGCCTGGTCGTGGGTCATGCGCGCGCTCCGTCCGCTCGGGCGATCAGGTCCACCCCGTCTGTACCCGTGACCACGGCGGTCAACAGGTCGCCCACCCGGGCGTCCTCGGCGCCGGTCACCAGCGTCGTCCCGTCGACCTCCGGACCCTGGTGGGCGGCGCGGCCCTCGACGGCGCCGTCCTCGACGGACTCGACGAGGACGACGACCGCCTCGCCGATGCGCTCCTCGGCCCGCTGGGCATTCAGCTCCTCGACGAGGCCGGTGACGTGCTCGGTGCGGGCGCGGATCTCGTCGTCGTCGAGCTTGAGGTCCTCGGCGAAGCCGGCCGCCTCGGTGCCGTCCTCGTCGGAGTAGCCGAACACGCCGGTCACGTCCATGCGCGCCGCCTCGAGGAAGTCGCACAGCACCTCGAGGTCGTCCTCGGTCTCGCCGGGGAAGCCGACGATCACGTTGGACCGCACGCCGGCCAGCGGCGCGAGCGACCGGATCCGCTCGAGCAGGTCGAGGAAGCTGTCGGGGTCGCCGAAGCGGCGCATCCGGCGCAGCACCGGGGCGCTGGCGTGCTGGAAGGACAGGTCGAAGTAGGGCACCACGCCGGGCGTGGCTGCGATCGCCTCGATGAGGCCGGGCCGGGTCTCGGCCGGCTGCAGGTAGGAGACGCGGACGCGCTCGATGCCGTCGATGCCGGCGAGCTCGGGCAGCATCGTCTCGAGCAGCCGGAGGTCGCCGAGGTCCTTGCCGTAGGACGTGGAGTTCTCGCTGACGAGGAACAGCTCGCGCACGCCCTGCGTGGCCAGCCACTGCGCCTCCTGGAGCACGTCGCTGGGACGGCGGCTCACGAAGGAGCCGCGGAAGCTCGGGATGGCGCAGAACGAGCAGCGGCGGTCGCAGCCGCTGGCCAGCTTGAGCGGCGCCATCGGTCCGGCGTCGAGGCGGCGGCGCACGGCGCGGGGCCCGGTGGCCGGTGCGCCCGCACCGATGTCGCTCACGTCGACGGCGACCGCCTGGTGACCCGGCACCGAGATCGCGGCGGCGCTGCGCTCGACCGGCGAGATCGGCAGCAGGCGGCGCCGGTCGGAGGGCGTGTGCGGGTGGTGGACCTCCCCCGCCACGATCGCGCGCAGCCGGGACGCGATGTCGGGGTAGTCGTCGAAGCCGAGCACCGCGTCGGCCTCGGGCAGCGACTCCGCGAGGTCCTTGCCGTACCGCTCGGCGAGGCACCCGACGGCCACCACGGCCTGCGCCCGGCCACCGTGGCCCGCGGACCTCTTGAGGTCGGCAGCCTCGAGCAGGGTGTCGACCGAGTCCTTCTTGGCGGCCTCGACGAAGCCGCACGTGTTCACCACGACCGTGTCGGCGTCCTCCGGGTCTTCGACGAGGACGAAGCCGCCCGCCTCGAGGCGTCCGGCGAGCTCCTCGGAGTCCACCTCGTTGCGCGCGCAGCCGAGGGTCACGACCGCCACCTGCAGCGGTTCGGCGGGTGCGGCGGGCGGGGTCTCGAGGTCGGTCGTGGTCATCGCACCGTGAGTATGCCGCGTCCGGGCGACGCGACGCGCACCGCCGAGGCGGTGAGGCGGCTCACGTGCACGCCGCGGCGTCCCCGGTCGACGGGTCCATGGAGCTCCTGACGGCCCGCCAGACGTCGTCGCCGCGGTCGTGCCCGCCCAGGCCACGCGTGACGAACGCCGCCCCGTACCCGGCAGCGGGCTCGGTCCAGGCCGAGCACCCGCCCGCGCCGCCCATGCCGATCTCGAGCCGACCGTCCTCCTCGTCGCGCTGGAAGCCGAGCGTCCACACGACGTCGCGGTCGAGGACCAGGTCGTGGCCGGTCGCCGCGGGGCCGAGGTACGCCCGCCACAGCTCGGGCCCCAGGCGCTGCGCCACGAGCCCGTCGGGGCGGGCGACGTCGTCGTAGCAGCGGGCCAGGCCCAGGGCCGAGGCGGCAGGGCGATCGCGGGGAACGACGTGCGCCGGAAGCGGGACGAGTTCAGGACCTGCGGGTCGAGCAGCCCGCGCGGGCGCCCCAGGGCCGGCCCCCAGCGCGGGTCGCGCACGTAGTCGGAGCGCCAGGTCGGCGACACCTCCTCGACCGTGGCGACGCGGTCGAGGTCGTCGTCGGCCACCCGCAGGTGGAGGTCCCAGTCGGCGGCCGCGGCGATGCGGCCGAAGCGCTCGGCCAGCTCCTCACCCGTCGCGCGTCGCAGCACCTCGTCGAGGAGGTGGCCGTAGGTGAGCGCGTGCTCAGCGACACCCGTGCCGGGCTCGTGGACCGGCGTGGCGCGGGCGAGGAGGCCGACCAGCGCCTCGCGGTCGTCGTACGCGACCTCGTCCGCCTCCGGGCCGAAGGCCGGCAGCCCCGCCTGGTGCGACAGCAGGTGCCGGATCGTCGTGCCGGCCTTCCCGGCCGCGCCGTACTCCGGCCACCAGGCCACGACCGGGTCGTCGAGCGCGAACGCCCCCTCCGACACGGCGTCGAGCACCGTGAGGGCGGCGAACGGCTTCGCCACCGAGTAGGTCATCACCAGGGTGTCGGACGACCACGCGCGGCTGCCGTCGGAGGTGCCCGCCGCGTGGTCCACCTCCACGATCCCGTCACGTACGACCGCCACGGCGCAGCCGGGGTCGCGACCCGACGCCACGAGCGCGTCGAGCGCCGCTGCGGGATCGAGGTCCATGGGCGCAACGATGCCACGCGCTCCCGGACCACGGCGGCGGGGAGTCGCGTGCGCACCTGTGCAGCGGACAGGGCGCGGAGGGCCCGCGTCCGCGTCTGTCAGTCGGCGACGAAGGTGCCCTGGCCGGGCACACCCCGCTCCCCCACCGGGCGTGCCTCGCCGCCGGCGAGCGAGACCGTGACGGCGCCGTCGGTGGACTGCACGCGCACCGGTGGCGACGCCTCGAGCTCGCGGGTCTGCCCGGCGGCCAGGTTGCCCTTGAAGACGATCTCCCCCGCCCCGTCGCGCACGACCACCTGCGCGCCGCCGGAGGCCGCGTCGACGACGACCGGCACCGGCTCGGCGGGCGGGGCGTTCCCGCCGCCCTGAGGGCCGCCGGAGCCGTTGAGGACCGGGGTGGCCCCGCGCAGCTCGGGCGGGGTGTCCATCACGAGGCGCGCGATCGACCAGGCCAGCACCAGGGCCATCACGACCGCCACGAGCACCGACCAGTTCGGTCCGCCCCGGGTGCCGCGGATGGAGCCGTGCGCGCCGGTGGCCAGCTCGGCCTCGAAGACCCGACGCGGATTGATCGGGGCGTGGGCGTAGCGCTCGTCGTAGGAGGCCAGCAGCGGCGCCACGTCGATGCCCAGCACGCGGGCCAGCGTCCGCAGGTGGCCACGCGCGTAGAAGTCGCCGCCACAGGGCTCGAAGTCGTCGACCTCGACGGCCTCGATGACGTGCGGGCGGATCCGGGTGCGCTCGGCGAGCTGGTCGACGCTGAGGCCGAGACGGGTGCGGGCGGCAGCGAGCTCGGGGCCGACGACCGGGTCCTCGGCGGGCTCGACCTCGAAGTCGTCGAGCACCAGCGGCTCGACGGGCTCACCGGGCCGGGCGATGGCGCGGACGCGGTCGCCCCACGACTGGGTCTCCTCGACCAGGCTCACCCGGCCGGGACGGCGCAGCTCGCGACCCTCGAGCTCGTCCTGCTCGGCCTCGACCTCGCGGCGGACCTCCGAGCGTCGCGCGGCGCCGGCCTCCCGGAGCGCGGCCGGAGTCGGGCTCGCGACGACCGGCGGGTCGACGTGGGTGACCGCTGCGGAGCCAGCGACCTTCCCGGCAGCCGTGGCGTCCTCGGCCGTCGCGGCCTCCTGGACCACGGCGACCTCCGCTGCTGCGCCGGACTCCTCCTCGCTCGACCGCTCGAGCACCACGATCCGGGTGGCGTCGCGCGCGACCCGGCCGAGCGCGTCGGTGAGGTCGCCGTCGGCACCGGTGACGCGGGTGGTCAGGCCGAGCGGGACGGCGAACGGGGCGCCGTGCAGCAGGCGGGAGACACGCGCGTGCCGCCTCCCGGCGCCCGTCAGCTCCGACTCCACCAGCTCGGGGTTGTGCGGCACGACGGCGAGCCTGCCGTCGCGCAGCAGGCCCTGCCGGGGCGTGTGCTCGACGTGGTGGACGGCCGTCCACGGCAGGCCGCGCCACGTCCGGCCCAGGCGGATCCTGACGCCCTGGGCGTCGGCGACGAGTAAGGGCGTCCGGGCGTCGACGAGGCCGGCAAGCCAGTAGGCGCCGAGCACCCCCATCGCGGCCACGAACGCCCAGTCGAGCGCGGAGCCGGACTGGGCGGCTCGGCCGAGGTACGCGATGGCGACGGCCGAGGCGGTCAGGCCGACTCCCGCCGCGACGCCGGCGTGACGGCGTACCTCCACCGCGTCGGGGGTGAGGGCCAGGCCCTCGTGCCCGTCGGTCCCGGACCGTCCGTTCGGCTCGACCTGCTCGTGCTCGGCGTGCTGGTCGGACTCGTGCACTGCTGCGGCGCCCATCAGGCTCCCCCCTCCAACGTGGCGATCACGGAATCGAGCTCGTCCGGCTTGACCAGGACGTCGCGGGCCTTGGAGCCCTCGCTGGGCCCGACGACCCCGCGGCTCTCCAGGATGTCCATCAGCCGGCCGGCCTTCGCGAAGCCGACACGCAGCTTGCGCTGCAGCATCGACGTCGAGCCGAACTGCGTGGAGACGACGAGCTCGATGGCCTGCACCACGAGCTCCATGTCGTCGCCGATGTCGTCGTCGAGCTCGCGCTTGGACTGCTGCGGCGCGGTGACGTCCTCGACGTAGGTCGGCTCGAGCTGGTCCTTGCAGTGCTTGACGACCCTGGCGATCTCCGCCTCGCTGACCCACGACCCCTGGATGCGGGCGGGCTTCGACGAGCCCATCGGGAGGAACAGGCCGTCACCTTGGCCGACGAGCTTCTCGGCGCCGGGCTGGTCGAGGATGACGCGGCTGTCGGCGAGCGAGGAGGTCGCGAAGGCGAGGCGCGACGGCACGTTGGCCTTGATGAGGCCCGTCACGACGTCGACCGACGGGCGCTGGGTCGCGAGCACCAGGTGGATGCCGGCGGCACGGGCGAGCTGGGTGATGCGCACCACGGCGTCCTCGACGTCGCGCGGCGCGACCATCATCAGGTCGGCGAGCTCGTCGACGATGACCAGGAGGTAGGGGTACGGCGACAGCACGCGCTCGCTGCCGGCCGGCACCTCCACCTTCCCGGCGCGCACCGCCTTGTTGAAGTCGTCGACGTGGCGGAAGCCGAAGTTCGCGAGGTCGTCGTAGCGCATGTCCATCTCGCGCACGACCCACGCGAGCGCCTCGGCCGCCTTCTTGGGGTTGGTGATGATCGGCGTGATCAGGTGCGGGACGCCCTCGTAGGCGTTCAGCTCCACGCGCTTGGGGTCGACCATGATCATCCGCACCTCGTCGGGCGTGGCCCGCATGAGGATCGAGGTGATCATCGAGTTGATGAAGCTCGACTTTCCGGAGCCGGTGGCGCCCGCGACGAGCAGGTGCGGCATCTTCGCGAGGTTGGCGACGACGAAGCCGCCCTCGACGTCCTTGCCGAGCCCCGCCACCATCGGGTGGTGGTCGGACCGGGCGGTGCTCGAGCGGAGCACGTCGCCGAGGGAGACGATCTCCTTGTCGATGTTGGGGATCTCGATGCCGATCGCGGACTTGCCGGGGATCGGGCTGAGGATGCGGACGTCGGCCGAGGCCACGGCGTAGGCGATGTTCTTCGACAGCGCGGTGACCTTCTCGACCTTCACCGCCGGGCCGAGCTCGACCTCGTAGCGGGTGACAGTCGGGCCGCGGGTGTAGCCGGTGACGGCGGCGTCGATCCCGAACTCCTCCATGACCTGCATCAGCCGCTCGACGACCGCGTCGCTGGCCTTGGACCGCGCCTTGTGCGGTGAGCCCGGCTTGAGCGAGGAGTTGTCGGGCAGGGAGTAAGTGATGTCCCCGGACAGCGCGAGCTGCTCCACCCGGGCGGGCAGCGGCGTGTGCGGCGGCGGCTCGAGCGGGCCGGTGTCGTCCTTGCCGGCGCCGGCGGCACCACCCGCAACGGCGCCCGCGGCGACCGCGGGCGTGACCTCGGTCGGTGCCTCGTCGGGGTCGGCGAAGAGGTCGATGCCGTAGTCCTCCGGCTCGCCGTCGACCTCGGCGACGGCCTTCCTCCTCCGTCGCTTCGTGAGCTCGCGGTCCGCGAGGACGGGGCTGTCGTAGGCGGGGTCGCCCATGTCGGGGTCCAGGCCGTCGGGGTCCTGGTCAAGCATGGAGCGACGGCGGGTGCGGACCGGCTTGGTCGCCTCGTCCTCCGGTGCCGTCCCGGCCGGCGTGCGACCCAGGGCCCTGTCGCGCAGCGCCGCGAGGCGTGCGGGGACCTGGTAGACGGGCGTGGCGGTGATGATGAGGATCCCGAAGACCGCCAGCAGGGCCAGCAGCGGCACGACGACGTACGGCGTCTGCATGAGGTCGAGCAGCAAGCTCGCGGTCACGTAGCCGACGGCGCCGCCGGCGCCCTGGAGGTTCGTGGCGTCGCCGAGCACCGGCTGCGGGTTGCCGTTGGCGATGTGGACGATGCCGAGCAGGCCGAGGGCGAAGGCGCTCCAGCCGATGACCTGGCGCCCGGCAGGGCCGTTGCGCTCGGGGTCGCGCAGCGTGCGCCAGCCGGCCCAGACGAGGAACAGCGGGACGAACCAGCCCACCTTGCCGACGGCGCCGGCCGTCACCGAGCGCGCGAAGTCCATGGTGCCGCCGGGCAGCTGCCACCACACGGCTGCCGCGACGACCGTGGCGAGCCCGAAGAGGAACAGGCCCACCCCGTCACGGCGGTGCTCGGGGTCGAGGTCGCGGGCCGACTGGCCGATCGACCGGGCGACCGCGCCCAGCGCGTGCGCGATGCCGAGCCACACGGCGGCCACCCCGCGGCCCAGCGTGCCGAAGCCGCGCGAGACCGGACCGGGGCCGTTGCGCACGGCCCGCGGCGCGGGGCGGCGGGCGGGCGCGCCGGAGCGGCTCCGGCCCTTCGCTGCACCGGAACGTGGGGCGGGGCGCTTGCTGGTACTCCGTGATCGGGTGCTCGAACCCTTGGTCCTGCTGGTGGATCCTGACGTGCTCGAGCTCCGCGACCCCGGCGGGGAAGACGTACGGGTCGCCATGCTGCGACCCTACGGCCACGCCCCACCAGTCACACGGATCACAGGACTGCGTGTCGCCGGAAGAGGCGCAGACGGCCCCGCCCACCCTTGGGGGGTCGATTGGGACGATCCGCCGCTTTCCCCTTCCCAACGCTAGGACGTCCTCCTTATTGTGACCCGGGTCACCCGGGCGTCTCTGGTCCCGGGTGCGTCTCGGATTCGGAGGAAAGAGCGTGAAGCTCCTCAACAGGGGACTTGCACTCGCGGTCGTGGGAGCGGGCCTTGCCGCGCTGCCCACGGTCGGCGTGCAGGCAGCACCGGCCGCACGGGCCGACACGAACGGCGTCGCAGCCATGGCCGACCGGGCCAAGGGTCAGGTCGCCGTCACGCGCGAAGAGTCGAACAAGAAGGTCGGCTTCATCCGCGTCAAGGGCGAGGGCGACCTCTTGCCGAGCGTCGAGGGCGACTCCCTCGGCGCGGCGAGGGACAAGGCCGACGCCTACCTCGACCAGTACGCCGCCAACTTCGGCGCGCGTCCCGGTGAGCTCGTCCGCAGCGGTGTCGCGAAGACCGCGGCCGGCTGGACCATCACCTACACCCAGTCCTACAAGGGCGTCGGCGTGTTCGGCTCGATGCTTCGCGTGCAGGTTGACCACGAGGGCGACCTCACCGCCGTCAACGGGTACGCCGCACCCGACCTGTCGCTGTCGGTCGACCCCCGGATCTCCGCGGCCGACGCTGGCAAGCGAGCCGTCGGCCTGGTCCGCGAGGACCCGCCGGCTCACGACGGGGAGACCGCCGACCTCACCGGCATCGCGCCCAAGACGACCGAGCTGGTCGTCTACCGCATGGGTGCCACCCGCGGCGAGACCGGCGAGGCCGTGCTCGCCTACCAGGTCGAGGTCACGAACGAGAACAACATCCGCGACGCCGTCTTCATCGACGCCCAGACCGGCAAGGCGCTGAACCGCTGGTCCATGGCCGCGCACGCGCTCGACCGTGAGCTCTACGAGGCCACCGGCACCGCGCAGAACCCGGTGCTGACCCGCGTGTGGAAGGAGGGCGACCCGGTCGACGGGCTCAACGTCGACCAGCGGAACCTGGTCTACTCCGCCGGCGAGTCCTACTGGCTCTACCGCAACGCCTTCGGTCGCGACTCCTACGACGGCAACGGCGCGGTCATGCGCACGGTCAACAACGACCCACGCATCAGCTGCCCCAACGCCAACTGGAACGGCGTGACGACCAACTACTGCGACGGCGTCACGTCCGACGACATCGTCTCCCACGAGTGGGGCCACGCCTACACCGAGTACACCTCCGGCCTGATCTACCAGTACCAGTCGGGCGCGCTCAACGAGTCGTACTCCGACGTGTGGGGCGAGACGCTCGACCTGGTCAACGGTCGCGAGGACGAGGACGAGGAGTTCACCACCCGGCGCACGGTCGGTGACTGCGACGCGACGGCCCCGCCGGGCCTCGAGATGGCGATCACCGCCCCGGCCAACCTCGCCGGACCGTGCGTCGCCGTGGCGGCCACGGGCGCCAAGCCCTTCACCACCACCGCGATGACGGCGCAGGTCGTCGTGGCGACCGACGCCGCGAACACGACCGGCCCCACGACCACCGACGGCTGCACCGCGTTCACCAACGCCGCCGCGGTCGCCGGCCGGTGGGCCTACGTCGACCGCGGCACGTGCACGTTCGCGACGAAGGTCGCCAACGCGGAGACCGCCGGCGCGACCGGCATCGTGATCGGCAACAACAACGTCGACCCGCCGGCCGGCTTCACCGGCGACCCCGACCTGTACGGCGTGATGGTCTCGCAGGCCGACGGTGCCCGCTTCAAGAGCACCACCAGCCCGGTGACCGTCTCGGTCCGCGCCGAGGACGTCTCCAGTCGTCCCGACACCACCCGGTGGCTCATGGGCGAGAAGTCCGAGGCCTTCGGCGGCGCGATCCGCGACATGTGGAACCCCACGTGCTACGGCGACCCCGGCAAGGTGACGGACGCCGAGTACAAGTGCGACCCCAACGGCTCTGACGCCGGCGGCGTGCACAGCAACTCGGGTGTGCCCAACCACGCCTACGCCCTGGTCGTCGACGGCGGCACCTACAACGGGCAGGCCGTGACCGGCCTCGGCCTCGACAGGGCCGCCGCCATCTGGTGGCGCGCGCAGACGGCGTACCTCACGCCGCAGTCCAACTTCATCGATGCGGCGAACGCCTTCGAGCAGTCGTGCGTCGACCTGGTCGGACAGCCGATCAACAGGCTCACCACGCAGCCCAACGCCATCCCGGTGGCGGCGACGCCCATCACGGCGGACGACTGCGCCTCGGTCCGGGCCGCGACGGCCGCGACGGAGATGCGGACCGAGCCCGTGAAGTGCAACTTCAAGCCGCTGCTCGGCAAGGACGCCCCCGCCACCTGTGGTGCAGGCTTCACCGAGGACGTGCTGTGGAGCGAAGACTTCGAGGACGGCCTGGCCGGCTGGACCCCGAGCCACGAGGTGGTCTTCACCGGCGGGTTCCACGAGCCGTGGCAGGCCCGCGCGTCGGCCCCGGCCGGCACGGGAGCGTCCCACCCGAGCAAGGTGGCGTACGGACCGGCTCCCGACGCGGGCCAGTGCGTCAACGGCCCGGGTGACTTCTCCAGCCGTGACTCGATCACGGGTCCGGTCGTGGAGCTGCCCGACAGCCTCCGCTCGGCGAAGCTCACCTTCGAGCACTACGTCGCCACGGAGATCGGCTACGACGGTGGCAACGTGAAGATGAGCCTCAACGGCGGCCCGTTCACGGTGGTCCCAGCGTCGGCGTTCATCTACAACGCGCCGAAGACGATCACCGGCCCGTCCACCAACACCAACCCGCTCGCCGGCCAGCCCGGCTTCACGGGCACCGACGGTGGGCAGACCAAGGGCAGCTGGGGCGAGTCGCAGGTCGACCTCGCCGCGGCCGGCGCCGACCCGGGTGACACCGTCCAGCTCCGCTTCGACATCGGTCGCGACGGCTGTGGCGGCAACGAGGGCTGGTACGTCGACAACGTGCGAATCGTCGACTGCAAGCTGGTCACCAGGACGACTGCGGTGCACCGGCCCGAGCCCTCCACGTACGGCACCGCCTCGACCGCCGAGGTCACGGTCGAGCGCGACGGCTCCGCCGGCGACGTGCCCGAGGGCACGGTGACCGTCACCGACGCCAGCGGCACGAAGCTGGGCTCTGCCACCCTCGCGGCCGGCAAGGCCTCGGTCACGCTCCCGGCGAACCTCCCTGTGGGCGCGAACAAGCTGACGGCGACGTACTCCGGCAGCGACAGCCTCGCGACCTCTACGGGGACGTTCACCGCCACCGTGGTCGGGAAGGCCGTGAACCGCTCCCGGACCATCGCGAAGGTCTCACCCGTGCGCCCGCGCTTCGGGAACGACTTCACGGTGATCGGCAAGGTCCGGGCCAAGGGCCTGACCCCGCGCAGCAAGGTCGTCTTCCGCATCGACGGCAAGCGGGTCGGCACGCGGAAGCTCGACGACGGCCGGGCCGTCATGACGGTCCGTCGCAACTACGCGGTCGGCAAGCACACCCTGGTCGTCATCTACCGCGGCTCCGCCACGGTGACGGCGAGCAAGGACAAGTTGACGTTCCGCATCCGTCGGCGCTGACCGGCAGCGACCAGCACCACCACGAGGGCCCCGGCGGAGCGATCCGCCGGGGCCCTCTGGCGTCCCGGGGGCGCTCGCTGTGCCGGGCCGAGGAGCGAGTCGGCGTCAGCCGACCTGATCGCGCACCGAGCGCAGCGGCAGGGTGAACGCGAACGTGCTCCCCCGGCCCAGCTCCGACGTCACCGACAGGGTGCCGCCGTGCGATTCCGCGATCCGCTGCGCGATCGGCAGGCCGAGGCCGGTGCCGGGCACGGAGAGCGCGTTGGGGTTGGTGGAGCGGTGGAACGCCGAGAACACGTGCTGCTGGTCCGCCGCGGAGATCCCCAGCCCGGTGTCGGCGACCTGGACGCAGACCTCGTCGTCCGTCGCCGTCATGGTCACCGACACGCTGCCGTCCTCGGGGGTGTACTTCACCGCGTTGTCGACCATGTTGTCGATGACGCGCGCCAGCTCCTCGGGGTCACCGAACACCACGACGGGGCTCCGTCCGGGCGGGTCGAAGTGCAGGCGCACGCCCGCCTGCTTGGCCCGGATGCTCAGCAGGTCCACGCTCGCCTCGCACAGCTCGGCGAGGTCCACGGCGCGGCGTACGGTCTCGCGCCGGCCCTGGACGCGGGAGTAGTGCAGCAGGTTGGCGACCAGGTTGCTGAGCCGCTGCGCGTTGCGGATGATCGCGTCGATCGAGGTCAGGTCGGGGTGCCGGTCCGCGATGAGCTCGGCATGGCCCAGGATCGCGGTGAGGGGCGTCTTCAGCTCGTGGGAGATCGTGGCGATCAGCTCGCTGCGGTAGCGGGCCAGCTCGCGCAGCTCCTGCACGAGTCGCTGCTCGGTCTCCAGCACCCGCGAGGCCCGCACGGTCTGCGCGAGCAGGCGACCGACCTCCAGGATCGCGTCCGCCTCGGCCGGGGTGACCGGGCGGACGTGGCGGGCGAAGCCCAGCACCAGGTAGCCGACGAGGTCCTCCTGCGAGACGAGCGGGCACACGACGGCGCGGTCGACGCGCATCGCGCGCATGAGCTCCTGCATGCGCGCCGCGCTGCGCGGCAGGTGCGCGGAGTCGCCGTCGTCCACGCCGAGCTCGACGAGGGTGGGGCGCCCCTCCATCTCGAGGAGGTCGTCGCGGATCGCCGGGACGTCGTAGTCCGGGGAGTACGGCCGCGGCGTCGCGATCCCGATCTGGCTGCCCTGCGCGTCGGTGGGGAACGTGCGCACGACCGTCTGGACCGTGCCCATCGCCTCCCTCACCGCGGCCACCGCGGTCTCGAGCGCGTCGGTCAGCGCGTGCCCGGTGGCGGCCCCCGCCACGGTCGTCAGCATCCGGTCCAGCCGCAGCCGGTCGGTCAGCCGCTCGCGCTCGCGGGCGTTCGACAGCGCGACGCCCGCCTGCACCGCGAACATCTCCAGCAGCTCGCGGTCGGCCTCGTCGGGCACCCGGCCGTCGGCGGGCAGGTCGACGGCCATGTTGCCCAGCAGCTCGCCCGACGCGGAGTAGAGCGGTGCGTAGAGCGCGTGCTCGGGGTGCCAGGCGTCGGGGTCCGCGCTCGCCTCCACGTCGGGGATCCAGGCGGCGCGCAGCCGCTCCTCCGACATCCGCCCGGCCGGCACGAAGCGGAGGATGCCCCACTTGTCGGCCTCACGGAACTCGTCGAGGATCTGATCGGCCGGCGTGCGGCGGTGCAGGATCTCCGCGACGACCTCCGGCGGCCCGGCGACGTTGGTCATCACCAGCACGTCGCCGTCGAGGCGCGCGATCGCCGCGACGCCGTAGCCCAGCACGTCGACGACGCCGTGGGCGATCTCCTCCAGGATGTCCTGGGTGTCGGTCGAGGAGTTGACGCGTCGCATCAGCTCGGCCAGGCGGCTCAGCGCGCCGTGGTTCCGCGGCATGCCGACCTCCCCACCGAGCTCTCGGGACCCTGGACTGACCACGGGCGACTGTAGGGCGCTCAGGCCTCGATCACCACGGGGATGATCATCGGGCGGCGCCGGTGCGCACGGTTGACCCAGCGGCCCACCACGCGGCGCACCGTCTGCTGCAGCTGGTGGGAGTCGGTGACTCCGTCCTGCACCGCGGCCGTGATCGCGTCGACGATCGGCTGGCGGATCTCGGCGAACGTCGTCTCGTCCTCGGCGAACCCGCGGGCGTGGATCTCCGGACCCGACACGACCTTCCCGGTCACCGAGTCGACCACCACGATCACCGAGAGGAAGCCCTCCTCGCCGAGGATGCGCCGGTCCTTCATCGAGGACTCGGAGATGTCGCCGATGGTCGAGCCGTCGACGAAGACGTACCCGACCTCCACCTTGCCGGCCACCCTCGCCACGCCGTCGACGAGGTCGACGACCACGCCGTCCTCGGCGAGCACGACGTTCTGCACCCCGGTGGCGCGCGCGAGGTCGGCGTTGGCGCGCATGTGCCGGTACTCGCCGTGGACCGGCATCACGTTGCGCGGCTTGACGATGTTGTAGCAGTAGAGCAGCTCGCCGGCGCTGGCGTGGCCGGAGACGTGGACGAGCGCGTTGCCCTTGTGCACGACGTTCGCGCCCAGGCGCGACAGCCCGTTGATGACCCGGTAGACGGCGTTCTCGTTGCCGGGGATCAGCGAGCTCGCGAGCACGACGGTGTCGCCCTCCTCGAGGTGGACGAAGCTGTGGCTGCGCTGGGCGATGCGGCTCAGCGCCGAGAGCGGCTCGCCCTGCGACCCGGTGGAGATCAGCACCTGCTTCTCGGGGGGCAGGTCGGCGAGGTCCTTGGCGTCGACCATCACGCCCGGCGGCACGGTGAGGTAGCCCAGCTCCTGCGCGATCGCCATGTTGCGGACCATCGAGCGACCGACGTAGCCGACCCTGCGCCCGTGCGCGACCGCGGCGTCGAGCACCTGCTGGACGCGGTGCACGTGGGAGGCGAAGCACGCGACGATGATGCGCTGGTCGCTCTTGGCGAAGACCCGCTCGAGCACCGGGGAGATGTCCTTCTCCGAGGTGGTGAAGCCGGGGACCTCCGCGTTGGTGGAGTCGGTGAGGAACAGGTCCACGCCCTCGTCGCCGAGGCGGGCGAACTCGTTGAGGTCGGTGATGCGCCCGTCGAGCGGGAGCTGGTCCATCTTGAAGTCGCCGGTGTGCAGCACCACCCCGGCACCGGTGCGGATCACGACCGCGAGCGCGTCGGGGATCGAGTGGTTCACCGCGACGAACTCGAGGACGAACGGGCCGAAGGTGATCGTCTGCCCCTCCGCGACCTCGAAGTGCACGGTCTCCTTGAGCCGGTGCTCGCGCAGCTTGGAGCCGAGCAGCGCCAGGGTGAGCTTGGAGCCGACCAGCGGGATGTCGCCGCGCTCGCGCAGCAGGTACGGCGTCGCGCCGATGTGGTCCTCGTGGCCGTGGGTGAGCACCAGCGCCTCGACGGCGTCGAGGCGGTCGCGGATCGGCTCGAAGTCGGGGAGGATCAGGTCCACGCCGGGGTGGTGGTCCTCGGGGAACAGCACGCCGCAGTCGACGAGGAGCAACCGGCCGTCGTACTCGAAGGCGGTCATGTTGCGACCGACCTCGCCGAGCCCGCCGAGCGGGATGACCCGGAGGCCTCCGGCCGGGAGGGGGGCGGGCGCGCTCAGGTCGAGGTGCGGGTGGCTCAAGGGAATCCTCTTCGGGTCGTCGTTCAGATCAGGCCGGCGGCAGCCAGGCCGGTGCGCAGCGCTGCCACCTCGTCGTCGTCGAGCGCGACGAGGGGTCCGCGGACGCGGCGGTTGTCGAGCACCCCGAGCAGCTCGAGGGCTGCCTTGGCGGTGGTCGCTCCGTAGTTGGGGACGCCCATCACGGCGTCGAAGGCCGGCAGCAGCGCGGTGTGGAGCCGCAGCGCCTCGGCGTGGTCGCCGCGCACCCAGGCGTCGATCATCGACGCCAGCTGGTTGCCGGCCGCGTGGGCCACGACGGACACCAGGCCGACGCCGCCGTAGGCGAGGTAGCCCAGCGTGGCGACGTCGTCGCCGGAGTACACGGCGTAGCCGAGGTCGACGAGCTGCGCCGTGCGCGGCAGCAGGCCGCTGGCCTCCTTCACCGACACGACGTGGTCGTAGCGGCGCATCGCCTCGTAGGTCTCGAGCTCGATGAGGGTCGCGGTGCGCCCCGGCACGTCGTAGAGCATCACCGGCAGGTCGGTCGCCTCGACCACCGCGGAGAAGTGGTGGCGGAGGCCGACCTGGCCCGGCTTGTTGTAGTACGGGCTCACCAGCAGGATCCCGTCGACGCCGACCTTCTCGGCCTGGCGGGCCAGCTCGACGGAGTGCGCGGTCGCGTTGGTCCCCACGCCGGCGATGACGGTGGCGCGATCGCCGATCGCGTCGTGCACCGCGCGGAGCAGCTCGCCGTCCTCCGCCACCGACGTGGTGGGGCTCTCCCCCGTCGTGCCGCTGACCACGACGCCGTCGTTGCCGTTGTCGACGAGGTGAGCGGCGATGCGCGCGGTGCCGTCGAGGTCGACGCTGCCGTCCTCGTGGAACGCGGTGGCCATCGCCGTGAGGAGACGACCGAACGGGACGCTGGAGCTCATGCCGGAAGGTTATCGCTCCCTCCGGCGCGAGGTGTCGTCGGCGAGCCTGGCGTCGGCGCGCCTACTGTGGAGCATGGCGTACGACGAGGCGCTCGCGCAGCGCATCCACCACCTGCTCGAGGGCGAGCCGGGGCTCACCTCGCGGAAGATGTTCGGCGGCCTCGGCTTCATGCTGGACGGCCGCATGGCGGTCGCGGCCGGCGGCTCCGGCTCGCTCATGGTCCGCGTGGACCCCTCCGACGGCGCGACGTGGGTCGACGGCGCGGCCGTCGCCCCGATGGAGATGCGCGGCCGGGCCCTCGACGGGTGGCTCCTCGTGTCGCGCGACGCCCTGGCGTCCGACGAGCAGCTGCGCCTGTGGGTCGACCGGGGCGTGGCGTTCGTCCGGGCGCTTCCGCCTCGCTGACCCGGGCTGTCGGACCGTCAGGCGGAGCTGCCGGCGCACCGCTTCGTCACCCGTCGGCGAGGGTGGCGCGGATCACCGGCAGCACGTGGTGCTCCAGCATCGGCGCGAGGTCGTCGGGGTGGTCGCGCAGCGGCGTCCACCGGACCTCGGCGATCTCGGCGGAGGCCACCGGGTCGGCGTCGGACTCCACCCAGAAGACCGTCGAGTGCAGGCTGTGGCCCGGCTCGTTGGCCGCCTCGGAGAGGAACTCCCCGAGCAGCGTCGCGGAGCCGATGTCGAGACCGACCTCCTCGCGGGTCTCCCGCAGGGCGGCGTCCAGCGCGGACTCGCCCGGCTCGAGCTTGCCGCCGACGAGCATGAAGCGTGCCGTGCCCTGCTTGCGCACGGTCAGCACGTGCTGGTCGCGGACGAGCGCCACCGCGGCGACGACGATGTGCTTGTCGGCGGCAGCGTCCACGGACCCGAGCATCTCAGGCCGGCCCCGGACAGCACGCAGCCACCCTGACCGGGGCTTACCCGGCGGGTGGCTGCGTGATGCTGCTCGCTGGCCCGTCAGCCGCCTCTCGGCGAACGGCCGCTCGTAGCGGCTAGGGGTGAGGCCCGGGGGCATGATGCGGACCAGCTGACGGGGTCAACGGGAGGGACCGGCGGTTCATTCCCCGGTGGGCCGCATGATCCGAATCACGTCGTGGGGCCTCCCCGGCGGGCCACCGCTGCGTCATGCGGAGCCGCACCCATACGTACGCGTTCGCATGACGCAGGCGGCGGACGTCATGCGGAGCCGCACCTATACGTACGCGTTCGCATGACGCAGGCGGCGGACGTCATGCGGAGCCGCACCTATACGTACGCGTTCGCATGACGCAGGCGGCAGACGGCGTTCCTCGCGCGCGTCGCGCCGGACGTCCCCTAGCCGAGGAGCGCTACGACCCGAGCGCGCGTCGTACGGCCGCGAGCGCCTCGTCGTCTGGCACCCCGAGGGCGCGCACGGCGGTGACGTACGACGCCGCGGCCTCCCGCAGCGACCGGCCGACCCCGCGCCCGGCGACGAACGTGCCGGCTCGTCCGCGGGTCTCGACGACGCCGGTCGCCTCGAGCTCCTTGTAGGCGCGCGCGACGGTGTTGGCGGCCAGGCCCAGCGAGGAGGCGAGCGCCCGCACGGGCGGCAGCCGGTGGCCGGGGGCGAGGGCACCGGTGTCGACCTGCGCGCGGATCCCGTCCCGCACCTGCTCGAAGGGCGGCACGTCCGAGCCGGGGTCGACGGTGAGGTTCACGCCGCGGGGTCCCTGCGCTGCCACCACACCCGGTCGTACCCGTCGTGGTGCTCGCGCCGCGACTCCTCCCACTCGGCGTGGTCGAACACCGGGTAGAAGGCGTCGCCGTCGGGACGCAGCGGCACCTCGGTGATCACCTGCTCGTCGGCGAACGGCAGGGCGGCGGCGTACACCTCGCCCCCACCGGCGACGGCGACGTCCCCGTCGAGCAGGTCGGCCTGCGCCAGGGCCGCCTCGATGCCGTGCGCGACCAGCACGCCGTCGGCCGACCAGTCGGCGTCGCGGGTCAGCACGACCGTGGTCCGCCCGGGCAGCGGCCGGCCGATCGACTCGTAGGTCGTGCGGCCCATCAGCAGGACGCGGCCCATCGTCAGCGCCTTGAACCCCGCCTGCTCGCCCGGGATCGACCAGGGGATGTCGGGACCGCTGCCGATGACCCCGTTCTCGGCCACCGCCGCGACCATCACGACACGCTTGCCACCGGGTGTCATACGGCGATCGGCGCCTTGATGCCCGGGTGCGGGTCGTAGCCCTCGACCGAGATGTCCTCGAGGTCGAAGGCGTCGATCTCGGTGACGTCCGGGTTGAGCACGAGTCGGGGCAGCGGACGCGGCTCGCGGGCGAGCTGGAGCCGCGCCTGCTCGACATGGTTCAGGTAGAGGTGCGCGTCGCCGATCGAGTGCACGAAGTCGCCGACCTCGAGCCCGGTCACCTGGGCGACCATGTGGGTGAGCAGGGCGTAGGAGGCGATGTTGAACGGCACGCCGAGGAAGGTGTCGGCCGAGCGCTGGTAGAGCTGGCAGGACAGGCGGCCGCGACCGGTGTCCGAGGGGGCGACGTAGAACTGGAACAGCGTGTGGCACGGCGGCAGCGCCATGTCGTCGACGTCGGCGACGTTCCACGCCGAGACGATGTGCCGGCGCGAGTCGGGATTGGTGCGGATGCCCTCGACCAGCCGCGCGACCTGGTCGACGTGCCGGCCGTCCGGCGTCGGCCAGGAGCGCCACTGGTGGCCGTAGACGGGGCCGAGGTCGCCGTTGTCGTCCGCCCACTCGTCCCAGATCGTGATGCCGCGGTCCTGCAGCCACTTTACGTTGGTGTCGCCGCGCAGGAACCACAGCAGCTCGCCGAACACCGACCGGGTGTGCACCTTCTTCGTCGTCACGAGCGGGAAGCCCGCGGACAGGTCGAAGCGCATCTGGTGGCCGAACACGCTCAGGGTCCCGGTGCCGGTGCGGTCGGTCTTCTCCACTCCCTCGTCGAGGATCCGCTGGAGCAGGTCGAGGTAAGCGCGCACAGGGCGACTCTACGACCTCGGGACCCGGGCCAGCGCGACGACGCACGAGACGTCGAAGGCGAAGTCCGGGCCGTCGCGCCAGCGTCCGTCCAGGGCGTCGTACGCCTCCCGCACGCGGCCCTGCACGGACGCCGACTGCGCCCGCCAGACGACGCCGAAGCTGCCGACCGCCGTCAGCCCCGCCCACAGGTCGGCAGGGGCGACGCGCCAGCGCCAGGACGCGGTCGCCGCGTCGGTCACCGCCAGGCCCGCCTCGCTGAGGAGCCCTGCCAGCCCGGCGGCGGAGCGCGCGAAGTCGCGGTCCGCCGGGAGGCGCGGCACCGGCGTGGGCACGGCACCGGCGGCGTCGAGGAGCTCGTTCCACAGCACCGCCTGCGGCGGCGGCGCGCTCCCCCAGATCGTCGCCCGCACGTGGCCGCCGGGCGCGGCCACCCGGGCGAGCTCGCGGGCACCGGCCCGCGGGTCGTCGACGTGGTTGAGCACGAAGCCGGCGGTGACCGCGTCGAAGCCGTCGTCGGCGTACGGCAGGTCGGGCAGCGCTCCGACGGCGACCTCGGAGCCGGGGCCGGTCCGGGCCCGGGCCATGGCCGCCATCTCGGGGTCGGGCTCCACGCCGAGGGCGTCGTGGCCCGCCGCGCGCGCCGACTGCACGAGCGTGCCCGTGCCGCAGCCCACGTCGAGCAGGCGGCTCCCGGGCGGGAGATCGTCGAGCAGCGTCGGGACCGCGCCGGCGCACAGGCCGGCGAAGCTCCGCGCGTAGGCCTGCGCCACGCCTGTCCACACTGCTTCCGCCACGGCTCGCGACCCTACGGCCTCCCCGCGATCCCCATACGACCTCGCGACGGCCCCGCGCGTCGTGTCACCGCAACCGGATCGAGCCGTCGACCTGCGTGATGGTCACCGGCTCCCCACAGGTGAGCTCGGCCGTGCACAGCACCAGTGCGCGGCGTCCCGACTCCGACTGACGCACGGCGTCCTCGGCGGCGGGGCGTCGCGAGGAGTCGAGCAGGTGCGCCCACCCGCCGCCCGGCACCGGCACGCTCTGCACGAGCAGGTCGTCCCGCCCGAGCTCCAGCAGTTCCGGCGGCGCGACCGGGTCGTCCAGCGCCTCGGGGACGGCGTCGACGGCGTGCACGTCGCCGTCGGCGTCGACCCGGACCACCTCCCCCGACCCGAGCCGCACCGCCGCTCCGGTGCCCCACGGTACGAACGCGTCGACGTCCGGCAGCCGCACGACCACCTCCGCGAGGTGCAGCTCGCCCTCGGCGTACCAGGTCACGGGCAGCGGGTTGGCCTCCCGTCGCACCTCGGGCGGGGCGGGCCGTGCGGCCCACCAGGCCCACCCGACGGCGAGCACCGACGCGGCCACCAGGCAGGCCAGCGCGCGGCCGGCGGCGCGCCGACGCCGCGCCGAGCGCAGCCGCGAGGCCCGGTCCAGCCAGTCCTCCGGTCCGTCGCCCGGGCGGCGTGGACGTACGCCGTGCGGCACCGGCTCGCCGGGCCGGGCGTCGAGGCCGGCACGCCCCCGCGCCTCGGCCCAGAGGGTGACGTCCACCTGCTCCTCGCGCACGCGCCGCTCCCACGAGCGGTGGCTGGCCAGCAGCGTCTCCGCGACCGCGAGCCGGGCGTCCTCGGCCGGGACGCCCTCGTCCTCCAGCCCGCCGACGAGGTCGGCCCAGCGCGCGTCGACGTACCGGGTGAAGTCCGAGTCCTCCGCCGCGACCACCTCCCGGGGATGCTTCGGAGCCGGGCGGGTGCCGGATGGTCAGGCGGACAGCGACATCGGCCCGTAGACCTGACGGTCGTGCTCGAAGAGCGTCACCGCTGCGACGCCCTGCTCGGCGAGCTCGGCCCACGTCTCGCCGACCCACGACTCGGCGTCGCCCTGGGTGCCGAAGCGCTGGTCGGAGTGACCCGCGACCTCGACCGGCTGGCCGGCCGCGTCCTCGAGGCGCCACCACCACGGCCGATCGGCGGCCGACGGCTGGCGGAAGGTGGGGGGCTGGCCCGGAAGCACGTCAGGACTCCTTCACCGACGTCTCGACGAACGGCGGCTTGACCAGCTGGAAGATCTCGCGCCGGCCGCGGATGTCGACGCCGACCTGCGCGTCCTCGGCGATCGTCGCCGGGATGAGCGCCAGTCCGATGCCCTTCCGCAGCGTCGGGGAGAAGGTGCCCGAGGTGATGTCGGCCAAAGGCACGTCCTGGGTGAGGGTCACGCTCATGCCGGGACGCGGGATGCCGCGCCCGAGGGCGAGCAGTCCCCGCAGGCGTCGCCTCGGCCCCTCCTCCTTGACCCGCAGCACCGCGTCGCGGCCGAAGAAGGCGTCCTTGCGCCACCCGACGGCCCACGACAGCCCCGCCTCGACCGGGTTGGTGTCGAGGCTGATGTCCTGTCCGTGCAGCGGGTAGCCCATCTCGGTGCGGAGGGTGTCGCGGGCGCCGAGGCCGCAGGGGACGATCCCCCACTCCTCGCCGGCCGCCAGCAGGTCGTCCCAGAGCCGACCCGCTGCCTCGTTGGCGACGACCAGCTCGTAGCCGCGCTCGCCGGTGTAGCCCGTGCGGCACACGACGACGCCGGGGCCGTCGCCGCCTCCCGCCGACGCGAGCGGGGCCTCGACGAACGACATGTACTCGTGCCCGGTCGGCAGGCCCACCCTCGCCAGCACCTCGTCGGACCGAGGGCCCTGCACGGCGAGGACCGCGTAGTCGTCGTGGTGGTCGACGACCTCGACGCCCGCCGGCGCGGCCGCCCCGAGGCGGCGCACGACCTCGCCGGCGTTGGCGGCGTTGGGGACCAGCAGCACGTGCTCGTCGTCGTGCCAGTAGGCGATGAGGTCGTCGACGATGCCGCCCGACTCGTCGAGGCACAGGGTGTACTGCGCCTTGCCCGGGCGGATCTTGGCGAGGTCGTTGGACAGCGTGGCGTTGACGAAGTCGGCCGCGCCGGGACCCGACACCATCGCCTTCCCGAGGTGGCTGACGTCGAAGACCCCGACGCCCTCACGGACCGCGGTGTGCTCCTTGACCACGCCGGTCCGGTACTCCAGCGGCATCGACCAGCCGCCGAACTCCGCGAGCTTCGCCCCGAGGGCCTCGTGTCGGTCGTGGAGGGGCGACTGCTTGAGCGATCCGGCCATGCCGCGAAACCTACCTCAGCGTGCGGCGCGTCAGGGCTCGCCTAACATGCCCGGGTGACCTCGTACTCCCTCCGCAGCGCCAGCCCCGCCAAGACCCGAGCCGACGCCGTCGTCGTCGGGGTCGTCGCCGGCCAGGAGGGGCCGCGGCTG
The DNA here is from genome assembly GCF_017916455.1 of Nocardioides xinjiangensis. Classification (GTDB taxonomy): domain Bacteria; phylum Actinomycetota; class Actinomycetes; order Propionibacteriales; family Nocardioidaceae; genus Nocardioides; species Nocardioides xinjiangensis. The sequence continues at coordinate 386,248 of NZ_JAFMSY010000002.1, forward strand.
TGCGACGCGGCCGCGGACGTCACGGCCGCCTACGGCCGCAGGCTGCGGCCGTTCCTCTCCACGATGGGCGTGACCGGCAAGGCCGGCGAGGCCGTCAAGGCGCCGACCCGCGACGAGGTCAACGCCCCGCTGCTCGTCTTCGTCGGGCTCGGCGAGGACCCGTCCGACCCGGTCGCCGTACGCCGGGCCGCGGGCGTGGCCGCGCGCGGCGTCGCCAACGCCGCCTCGGTCGCCCTCGCGCTCCCGAGCGACACCCCCGAGCTGGTCGCCGCGGTCGTCGAGGGCCACCGCCTCGGTGGCTACACCTTCACCGCCTACAAGTCGACCAAGCCCGAGGCCGGTGAGCCCAACGACGTCGTCGTGCTGACGCCCCTCGCCCGCCGCGCCGAGGCCGCCGAGGCGCTCGAGCGGGCCCAGGTCCTCGCCGACGCGGTCACCCTCGCTCGCGACTGGGTCAACACCCCTCCCCGGGACTGCACTCCCCCGCTGCTGGCCGAGCTCGTGAGCGCCGCGCACAAGGAGGTGACCAAGGGACGCGGGGCACCCAAGGTCCAGCTCGAGGTCTTCGACCACGAGCAGCTAGCCGACATGGGGTGCGGCGGCATCCTCAGCGTCGGCAACTCCTCCGCTTCGCCGTCGCGGCTCGTCAAGCTGACCTGGGCGCCGAAGGATGCGGTGACACACCTCGCGCTGGTCGGCAAGGGCGTCACCTTCGACTCCGGCGGGCTCACCATCAAGCCGTCCTCGAGCATGCTGAACATGAAGGGCGACATGGCCGGGGCCGCGAACGTCGTCGCGGCGACCCTGGCGATCGCCCGCCTCGGGCTGCCGGTGAAGGTCACGGCGTACGCGCCGATGGCCGAGAACATGGTCTCGGGCACGGCGACGCGTCCCGGCGACGTCATCACGATGCGCAACGGCACCACCGTGGAGATCGCCAACACCGACGCCGAAGGGCGGATGCTGCTCGGCGACGCGCTCGCGCTGGCGGTCGAGGAGGGACCCGACGTCGTCGTCGACATCGCCACCCTCACCGGTCACATGCAGCTCGCGCTGGGCGACAAGGTGGGTGCCGTGATGGGCACCGACGACCAGGTCCCGGCCGTCCTGGCGGCGGGCGTCGCCGCCGGTGAGCAGCACTGGCACATGCCGATCCCGGAGGAGATGGCGGAGCGGATCAGCAGCTCCAAGGTCGCCGACCTGCTCCAGCACGACTGGGTGCGGTGGGGCGGCGGACTGTACGCCTCGGCGTTCCTGCGCGAGTTCACCGGCGGGCTGCCGTGGGCGCACCTCGACATCGCCGGCAAGGAGATCAACACCGGCAGCCCCTACGGCCACGTCCCCGCGGGCGCGACCGGGTTCGGGGTCACCACGCTCGTCGAGTACGCGCGCTCGCTCGCCACCTCAGCCGGCTGATCACCTGCGCAGCACCCAGGCGACCACCTCGGCGCGGCTGGTGAGCCCGAGCTTGGCCAGCACGTGCCGCACGTGGGTCTCCACCGTGCGCTCGGAGAGGTAGAGCCGCTGCGCGATGGCGCGGTTGCTCAGGCCCTCGGCCACCAGACCGGCCACCTCGCGCTCGCGCGGGGTCAGCGGGCCCGCCGTGGGGGGCAGCGCGCCGAGCAGCCGCTCGGCGGTCGCGAGCGGGCCGGGCATGTCGAGCCGCCGGAGCTCGCCCACCGCGGCGGCCAGCAGCTGCCGCACCTCCTCCCGGCTGTCGTCCCCCGGCGAGCCGTCGGGCTCCAGCAGCGCCTGCGCCAGCCCGAGACGGCTCAGCGCCGTGAACGGCCGCGCCCCGATGCGGGCGTTGAGCGCCACGGCGTCGCGGTAGTGCCGCACGGCGAGGTCGGGCCGCCCGGCGACCCGCGCGTAGTCGCCGAGCGACCGCGCGACGGCGCCGTCGCTGAAGACCCCGCCCGAGCCGTCGCCGCTGTACTCGTGGGCGAACGGCAGGAACAGGTCGTAGGCCTCGGCGCACACCTCGGCGTCCTTGAGGATCACCGCGACCGCAGCCACCTGGCCGATGGTGCCGGCCCAGCGGACCCCCACCGGGTACGTCGACGGCAGGTGGCGGAACCGCTCGAACTCGGCGCGCGCGGTGTCGAGGTCCCCCGCGAGCGCGTGGAGCATCGGCCTGGCCACCTGCACCACCGGGAACGGCGGCGCGTGCGCGAGCATCCACTCCCACGCCTGCGGCTCGTCGTCGTACACGCCGCGCACCCGCATCAGCTCGATGCGGAAGGCGTGGTCCATCCCGGCCATGCCGAGGTCGCCGATCTGCTCGGCGACGACGCGGGCGGCGTCGTTCGTCGCCCGGGCGGTCGCGAAGTCCCCGACCAGCGCCTCCCGCACCGCGCGGTAGCGGAGGTGGTGCCAGCGGGCGAGGACGGACCCGTGCCGACGTGCGACCGCCTCGACCTGGGCCAGCTCCTCGTCGACCGCCGCCATGTTGCCCAGCTGGAAGGCGGCGTCCAGTCGCCACAGGTGGCCCCACAGCGCCGCCACCGGCCGCCGGGCGGCAGCGCCGAGCTCCACGGCCCGACGGCCCAGGTCGAGCCGTTCGCGCACCGTGTGCGGGACGCTGATGGTGAGGTGACGGGCCGCGATGCTGTCCAGGATCGCGTCCTGGTCACCGGACCGCTCCGCCTCGGCGAGCGCCTCTTCCGCCAGCGCGCCTGCGCGGGCTCCCTGGTCGGTCTCGGCCGCGCCCACGGCCAGCTGCGCCAGCAGGCGCGCCCGCACGGCGCGGTCGCCGGCGTCCACGCACGCCAGCGCGCGGGTGCCGAGCTCGGTCACCACGCGGTTGGCGCCGGGATCGCCCAGGCCCTGCACCACCAGCGCCGCGCTGGCGAGCAGGTCCGAGCGACCCGCCGCCTCAGCCAGCGCGGCCGCCTCCTGGCAGGTCCGCAGGGCCTCCGGCACACGGTCACCGAGGAACTGCGCCTCGGCGAGGCGCACCAGCACGCCGGCGAGGGCCTCGCCGGACGCGCCCGAGCGCCGTGCCGCCTCGACGGCGAGCGCGGCGAAGCCCACCGCGTCGTCGAAGGCCAGGCACGCGCGTGCCTCGTCGTCGGCCACCTCGGCCCAGCGCGCGCACCGCCGGGCGTCCTCCTGACCGCCGGCCCGGTGCCAGTGGTGGGCGATCGAGCCGGCCGCGGTGCGCGGCGCGGTGATCCCGGTCGTGCTGCCGGAGCCGGGCCCCGTCCCTGTCGTCGCCTCCAGGGCCGCCGCGGCAGCGCGGTGCAGCGTGCGCCGACGCTCCGTCGGCACGCCGGCGTACACCGCGTCGCGCACCAGGGCGTGCTGGAAGCGCAGCTCCCCGGGCGCCGAGTCCTGCAGCAACCCCACGGCGACCAGCTCGTCGAGCAGCGCCCGCACCCGGTCGTCCCGCTCCCCCACCACCTCGGCGAGCACGTCGGGAGCCACCCGCTCCCCCAGGACCGCAGCGGCCTCGGCCACCTCGCGGGCCTCCACGTCGAGCGGGTCGAGCCGGGCGGCGACCACCCGCCGCAGGCGCGGGCGCTGCCCCACCAGCCGGCCGACCTCGTCGTCCTCCACCGGCAGGTCCCGGCGCCCGAGCTCCTCGGCGAGCAGCCGCACCAGGAGCGGGTTCCCCGAGGTGGCCCGCCACAGCGTCGCAGCGCGACGGACCCGCTCGAGGTGGCCGCCGGGCAGGTGCGGCACCCAGGCCGCCACGTCGGCAGCGGTGAGCCCGGCCAGCGCCACCGACACCGCGGCGTCGCTGCGCAGGAGGTCGGGCTCGGCGTCGGCCAGCGGGCCGTGCGCGCCCTCGCGGCTGGTGAGCAACATCGCGACGCGACTGTGGCGCAGCTCGGCGACCAGGTGACGCACCAGGAGGACCGACGTGTGGTCCGCCCAGTGCATGTCCTCGAGCACCAGCAGCAGGCCGTCTGGGCCGGACCTGTCGCGGATGACGTCGGCGACGGCGACGAACAGCTCGAACCGGGCGGCGGGATTCTGGTCGGCGCTGCGCGCCGGCAACAGGCGCGTCGCCTCGGGCCAGTCCCGCATGGCGCGCAGCCACGGCCACAGCGGCGGCGCGCCCGGGTCGTCGACCGCGTACCCGAGCGCGACGCCCATGCGCTCGCCCCGGGCCGCGGCACAGGCCGCCTCGGCCACGACCGTCTTGCCGATGCCCGCCGGTCCGGTCACCAGCAGGAGCCGCCCCTGCCCCGCCCGGGCTTCGGTCAGCGCGCGCCGGACCTGCGCGAGCTCCTCCGACCGCCCGACCACGACGCCCATCAGCCCAGTATCGCGCTGAGACACGGTCCCGGTCAGTCCCGCGGCCGCGCCGGATCAGTGGGGGGATGCGTGCTGGCACTGACGCGACCTGCGGCGCACGGCACGAGGCTTTGGCGAAGGAGTTCCCACACCAGCCCCGACCCACAGGAGGAGTCATGCACGCCGAGATCGTCTACTTCGACGGGCCACGCAGCCCGGAGATCGTGGCCGCCAGCACCCGCGCCGGTCGCGACCGCATCGAGCCGGCACTGGCGGCCGACGAGCGCTTCCGCGAGGAGCACGTCGCCACCCTCGTGCTGCGCCAGCCCCACGGCGCCGAGGCGGTCGTCGTGTGCACCCGCACCGAGGCGGGCCTCGACCTCGTGCGCGAGATCGTGATGAACACCGAGCTGATGCCCGGCGAGGACCCCGCCCTGCTCACCGACCCCGACCGGGTCGAGCGCTACGTCGTGGAGCACATGACCACGACGTCGGCGCCGTTCGAGGCGGTGTCGTCATGATCGCCACCGCCGACACGCTCGCCCTCGCGACCGGGCGGTGGGCCTGCCTGCTGCCGCTGACCGAGGCGCGCTTCGCGGTGCACAACTTCGGGGTCGGCACCGTGCGCGGCCGGATCCCGGTCCGCGAGGCGTCGTTCGAGGTGGACACCGCTGGCGAGCCGGTGCGGCTGCACGCGGCGCTCGACCTGACCGGCATCGACACCGGCAACAGCCGGCGCGACCGCGACCTCCGTTCGCCCCGCCTGCTGGACACGGAGCGGTACCCCGCTCTCGCCTTCGACGGGGGACCGGCGCGCCGCTCCGGTGCGCACACGTGGCAGGTGCCGGGCCGGCTCACCGGCCACGGGGCCCTGGTCGAGCTGGTCCTGGAGGTGACCGCGACCGAGCAGACGCGGGACCGGTGCACCTTCCGCGCCGGCGCCGAGCTCGACCGGCGCCGGCTCGGGGTGACCGCTCCCGCGTTCCTCATCGGGCACCGGGTCCGGGTGGAGATCGACGCCGCGTTCGCCCCACCCGCGCGGACCTCCTCGGGACCAGACCGAGGAGCGTGACGACCCGCGCGCTCGCGGGTCCGTGGACCGGCGGCCCTACAGGCCGCCGGTCTCCTTCTTGCGCCGGTTGTAGTCGCGCATCCGCTGCGGCACGCCGACCACCGCGGCGTCGTACGACGGCACGCGGTGGCGATTGGCGAACTCGTGCGCCCACTTCACGCTCGGCACCCGCCGGCGGGTCCACTCACCGTCGTGCGCGACCAGCAGGATCGTCACGTCGCTGACCGCGGTGCGCGGCTCGACGAAGCCCTCCACGCCCTGCCTGGTGGCGACGAAGCTCTCCAGGTGCCGCAGGTCCTCGCTGTCGGCGGCGCGCACCCGGGTGGAGCCGGTCCGGGCGGCGTCGCGCGCCGGAGCACTCGTGCGCCCCTTGCGGCGGAATCGGTCGAACAGGCCCATGGCGCACATTGTGCCGGGCGCCCGTGCGCGACGCCTGAGTTCGGTCCGACCCGGTGTGGACAGGCTCACGAAGAGTGCAAAGATGGTCGCGCCCAACCAGGGCGTGAGCAGACAGCATGCGGAGGGAAATCTGTGGCGGACGGTGAGTTCGACGTCCTCGTCCTCGGGGCTGGTTCGGGCGGCTACGCCTGCGCCCTGCGAGCGGCCCAGCTGGGGCTGAGCGTCGGTCTGGTCGAGAAGGGCAACCTCGGCGGCACGTGCCTGCACGTGGGGTGCATCCCGACCAAGGCCCTCCTCCACGCCGCCGAGGTCGCCGACTCGGCCCGCGACGCCGCACGGTTCGGCGTGACCGCCACCCTCGACGGCATCGACATGGCCGGCGTGAACTCCTACAAGGACAAGGTCGTCGACCGGCTCTTCAAGGGCCTGACCGGCCTGGTCAAGTCGCGCGGCATCACGGTCATCCAGGGCACGGGCACGCTGACCGGCCCGCGGGAGGTGACCGTCGACGGCACGGCGTACACCGGGCGATCGGTGGTCCTGGCCTCCGGCTCCTACAGCAAGTCGCTGCCCGGCCTCGACGTCGACGGCGAGAAGGTCATCACCTCCGAGCACGCGCTGCGCCTCGACCGCGTCCCGGCGTCGGTGATCGTGCTGGGCGGCGGCGTCATCGGCTGCGAGTTCGCCAGCGTGTGGCGGTCCTTCGGCGCCGAGGTGACCATCGTCGAGGCCCTCCCCCGGCTCGTCGCCGCCGAGGACGAGGCGTCCTCCAAGGCCCTCGAGCGCGCGTTCCGCAAGCGCGGGATCGCCTTCCACACCGGCACCCCGTTCCAGAGCGTGAAGACCACCGACACCGGCGTCGCGGTGACCGTCGAGGGCGGTGACGTGCTCGAGGCCGAGGTGCTGCTCGTGGCGGTCGGCCGCGGTCCGTCCACCGACGGGCTGGGGTACGCCGAGCAGGGCATCGCGATGGAGCGCGGCTTCGTCCTCACCGACGAGCGCTGCCGCACCAATGTCGACGGCGTGTACGCCGTGGGCGACATCGTCCCGGGCCTGCAGCTCGCCCACCGCGGGTTCCAGCAGGGGATCTTCGTCGCGGAGGAGATCGCCGGGCTCGACCCGCGGCCCGTGGACGAGTCGGGCATCCCGCGCGTCACCTACTCCCACCCCGAGATCGCCTCCGTCGGTCTCGACGAGGCCCGGGCGCGGGAGCTGCACGGCGACGCGGTGACGACGGTGACCTACGACCTCGGCGGCAACGGCAAGAGCCAGATCCTGCAGACCCAGGGCTTCGTCAAGCTCGTCGGCCTCGCCGACGGCCCGGTCCTCGGCGTCCACATGGTGGGCGATCGGGTCGGCGAGCTCATCGGCGAGGCGCAGCTGATCTACAACTGGGAGGCGCACGCCGAGGACGTCGCACCGCTCGTGCACGCCCATCCCACCCAGAACGAGGCCCTCGGCGAGGCCCACCTGGCGCTGGCGGGCAAGCCGCTCCACGCGCACTCCTGACCCCTCCGCACCACCGAATCCCCACCCACACGCGAGCGAAGGAACCACATTGGCCTCCGAAGTCACCCTCCCCGCACTCGGCGAGTCCGTCACCGAGGGCACCGTCACCCGCTGGCTCAAGCAGGTCGGTGACACGGTTGCCGTCGACGAGCCGCTGCTGGAGGTCTCCACCGACAAGGTCGACACCGAGATCCCGTCCCCGGTCGCCGGCACGCTGCTGGAGATCAAGGCCAACGAGGACGACACCGTCGAGGTGGGGGCCGTCCTGGCCGTCGTCGGCGAGGAGGGCGAGTCGGCCGGGGACGTCTCCGGCTCCGCCGAGCCCGAGGCGCAGCCCCAGGACGAGCAGGAGTCGGAGAAGAAGGCCGAGCAGGAGGAGCAGGTCGCCGAGGAGACCGGTGACCTGCCCCCGGGCGACGAGACGCCGGAGTCGGAGAAGGCCGACGCCCCGGCGCAGTCCGAGCCGGCCGCCGAGCAGGCCTCCTCCGGTGGCTCCGGTGTGTCCGGCGGCGGGGGTGGCGGCACCCCCGTCACGCTGCCGGCCCTCGGCGAGTCCGTCACCGAGGGCACCGTCACCCGCTGGCTCAAGCAGGTCGGTGACGAGGTCGCCGTCGACGAGCCGCTCCTCGAGGTCTCCACCGACAAGGTCGACACCGAGATCCCCTCCCCGGTCGCCGGCACCCTGCTGGAGATCAAGGCCAACGAGGACGAGACCGTCGAGGTCGGCGCCGAGCTCGCCGTCATCGGCTCCGGCGACGCGGGCGGCCAGCCGCAGTCCGCCGAGGCCCAGCCGAAGGACGAGGAGAACGCCCAGAAGAAGGCCGAGCAGGAGCAGCAGATCGCCGAGGAGAAGGGCGATCTGCCCGCCGGCGACGAGACGCCGGAGTCGGACAAGCAGGACTCCCCCGCCCCCCAGCAGCAGGACCAGCAGCAGGACCAGCAGCAGGGCCAGCAGCAGGGCCAGCAGCAGGGCCAGCAGCAGGAGGTGGAGCCGGAGGCGAAGGGCGAGGCGCCCTACGCGCCCGCCCCGCAGGGCGAGCCCGAGCCGCAGCGCACCGACGCCGCCGCCCAGCCGCCGGCGCCCTCCGCGCCCCCGGCCGGTGGCTCGTCCGAGGGTGGCCGGGACCAGTCGGCGTACGTCACCCCGCTGGTGCGGAAGATGGCCGACCAGCACGGCGTGGACCTCGCCTCGGTGCAGGGCACCGGGGTGGGCGGGCGCATCCGCAAGCAGGACGTCCTCGACGCGGCCGCCGCCCAGCAGCAGTCCCAGCAGCAGTCCCAGCAGCAGGCCCCGGCCGCCGCTGCTGCCGGTGCCCCGCCGGCGGCCGCCGCGCCGTCGTCGGCGTCCCCGTCGCCGCTGCGCGGCACCACCGAGCCGCTGTCGCGACTGCGCAAGGTCATCGCCACGCGGATGACCGAGTCGCTCCACGAGGCCGCCCAGCTGACCCAGGTGACCGAGGTCGACGTCACCGCCATCGCTCGCATGCGGGAGGCCGTCAAGGCCGACTTCCTGGCGCGCGAGGGCGTGAAGCTGACCTACCTGCCGTTCTTCGCCAAGGCGGCCATCGACGCGCTCAAGCTGCACCCGAAGCTCAACGCCGCCATCGACGCGGAGAAGGGCGAGGTGACCTACTACGACCGCGAGAACATCGCGTTCGCCGTGGACACCGAGAAGGGCCTGCTGACGCCGGTCGTCAAGGAGGCGGGCGACCTCTCGATCGCCGGCCTGGCCAAGAAGATCGCCGACGTCGCCGAGCGCACCCGCACCAACAAGATCACGCCCGACGAGCTGTCCGGCGGCACGTTCACGATCACCAACCTCGGCAGCTTCGGGGCGCTCTTCGACACCCCGATCATCAACAAGCCGCAGGTCGCGATCTTGGGCCCGGGCGCGGTGGTCAAGCGTCCCGTCGTGATCGACGACCCCAACCTCGGCGAGACGATCGCGGTGCGCCACATGGTCTACCTGTCGCTGACCTACGACCACCGCTTGGTGGACGGCGCCGACGCCGGCCGCTTCCTGCAGGAGGTCAAGAAGCGCCTGCAGGCGGGTCAGTTCGAGGTCTGAGCCCCGTTCCTCCACAGGACCCCGATCGCCACTGGCGACCGGGGTCCTGTGGCGTCCGCTGCACCACCCGAAAACCCGGAGCGCAACGTCGGTGCCGACGTCTACCGTGGGACCCACCGTGACTGCGACCGAACTCGCCGCGCACCCCTCTGCGGCTCCTGCTGACCCCGCACCCGTCCCTCCCCCGGGGCGGGTCCCCGTCGACTGGCGACGCGTACGCCGTCCGCTGGCCGTGGCGTGCCTGGCCTTGGCGCTCGTCGGTGCGATCGCCTCGTCGCTCGGCAGCGTGGTCGCCGGGCGGCTGGCCGAGACCCCCTCGTCGACCCTCGTGGGCCTGCTCGCGCTGTGCGTGGTGGGCGGCGCCTTCGTCGACACCGCCGCCCGCACGATGTGGGCGGCCGTGATCGACCGTGCCGAGGGCAGGTTGCGCGCCGACCTCATCGACGCCGCCATGGCCCAGCCGCTGTCGGAGCTCTCCGAGCAGGCCGTCGGCGAGGTCCTCGACCGCATCGACGACGACACGTGGGAGGTCGGGCAGCTGATGCGCTGGGGCGTCTGGATGGCGCTGCGGACGCTGCTCTCGGCCGGACCGCTGTGGGTCGTCGCCAGCGTCACCTGGTGGCCGTCGGTGTTCCTGTTCCCGCTGTGCGCGGTGCTCGTGTGGTGGTTCATCCGCCGCCTGCTCCCCCAGATCGCGGAGCGCAAGGTCCTGGAGGAGGCGGCGTGGACCGACCACGCGGCCTCGACCGAGGAGGGCGTCGCGGCGCGCGACGACGTCCGCACCTCGCTCGGCCGGCCCCACGTGCTGCGACGCAACGCCGAGCTGGCTGCGGAGATCCACCGGCGGCTGCGTGCGGTGCTCGCGGTCGAGGTGAGCGTCACCCGCCGCAGCGGCGCCCTGCTGCACGGCGTGCTGGCCGCGACCGGCCTCCTGGGCGTCGCGCTGGTCCTGCACGGCGACCTGTCGACCGCGCGGCTGGTCACGCTCTTCCTCGTCACCACGATGTTCGTGGGCCAGGTCGACATGCTCGCCCGCCACCTCCCCGACCTCCAGGAGGGCATGGGCGCCGTCCTGCGCCTGCGGGGCATGCTGGCCGTCCCGGCCGAGCCGGTAGGCGGCGCCGCGCTCCCGCCGGGACCGCTCGCCGTGGAGCTGCGCGGCCTCGACTTCTCCTACGGCACCGGCACGTTCGCGCTGCGTGACGTCGACCTGACCGTCCCCGCCGGCCACACGTGCGCGCTGGTCGGCCGCACCGGCTCGGGCAAGTCCACCCTCGCCTCGCTCCTCTCGCGCGCCGTGGAGCCGCCGCGCGGCTCGGTGTTCCTCGGCGGCACCGACGTCCGCGACCTCGACCTGCAGCTGCTCCGCGGCGCGGTCGGGGTCGTCACCCAGCGCACCGAGGTCCTCGCCGGCAGCCTCGCCGACAACATCACGCTCTTCGGCGACGCACCGCGCGAGCAGGTGGTCGCCGCCGTGGAGGAGCTCGGGCTCACCGACTGGGTCGCCGGGCTGCCCGACGGGCTCGACACCCTCCTCGGCCCCGGCGGCACGAGCCTGTCCGCCGGCGAGGAGCAGCTCGTCGCCTTCGCGCGGCTGCTCGTGCGCGACGTGCGCGTCGTCGTGCTCGACGAGGCGACCGCCCGCATGGACCCCGTCACCGAGGCGCGGGTGGTCCGCGCCGCCGACCGACTGATCTCCGGACGCACCGGCATCCTCGTCGCGCACCGCCTCTCCACGACCGAGCGCGCCGAGCAGGTGGCCGTGCTGGAGTCGGGCCGGGTCGTGCAGCAGGGCCCGCGCAGCCGGCTCGCCGCCGTCGACGGTCCCTTCCGCGACCTCCTCGAGGCCGCCGCGCACGAGGTCGTCGTCGAGGAGCACCACCACGACGACGCGGCGATCGGCTCGGTGCGCCGGAGCACCACCCCGCCCCCACCGCCGCACGTCGAGCCCCCGCTCGGGCTGCTGCGCCAGGTGTGGCACTGCATCAGGCTCAAGCCGGAGTGGGGGATCCTCGGGGCCGCGCTGTTCCTCGCCGCGTCCGTCACCGGCGCCTACGGCGCGGTCACCGGCTTCGTGTGGGGCCACGTGGTCACCTCGCTGCAGGACGGCGAGGTCTCGCGCCTCCTGCTCGTCGCGCTGGTGGCGTCGCTGATGGTCGGCCCCCTCCTGCTGTCCCAGGCCTTCTGGACCTATCCGCACTGGTGGGTGGAGGTCCGCATGCGGGTGCGTGCCGCCGTCCTGGGAGGCCAGACCGCCCAGCACCGGCTCGTCCGCACCCCGCCCGGTGAGGTCGTCGCCCGAGCCATGGACGCCGACCGCATCGCCCGCTACACCGACCGCTGGGTCGACTTCGTCAACGGCCTCCTGGTCGCGGGCCTGACCGCCCTCATCGCCGGCACGTGGCTGGCCGGCGCGATCCTGCTGGCCGTGATGACGGCCTCCGCGCTGGCCTCGTCGCTCGGCCGGCGCGTCGCCGGCCGGTCGGCGGCCGCGGCGTCCACGGCCCGCGCGGGCTTCGGGCAGGCGCTCGTGTCCACCCTCGAGTCCATCCGCACCGTGAAGCTCGCGGCCGCGACGCCGCACCTGCACCGGCACCTGCGCGAGGTCGACGGCGGGCGGGTCGACGCTGCGGTGCGCGAGCACCGCGTGCAGACCCTGCTCGACGGCGTACCGGTCGTCATGGTCCAGTGCGGCGTCGTCGCGGCCTGGGCCGGCCTGCTGTCGGGCCGCTGGGGGCTGGCCACCGCGCTCCTCGTGGCCAACGCCGTGAGCGGCTTCGACTGGTTCGGGCGCGTGGCCGGCTCAGTGGTCACCGAGGCGCCCGGCACCCGGGCGTGGATGCACGCCACGAGCGCGCTCGCCGGCGGCGGCGACCTCATGGTGCTGCCCGGCGGGATGGACCTCTCCACGGGCACCGCCGACGCGCCGCCCGCCGATGAGCGCGAGCCGCTGCGCACGCTCACCCTCCGCGACGTGTCGGCCGTCCACGACGACGGGACCCTCGGGGTCCAGGACGTCGACCTCGAAGTGCGAGCCGGCGAGCTCGTGCTGCTGCTCGGCCAGGTCGGCTCGGGCAAGTCCAGCCTGCTCGGGGCGCTGGCCGGGCTGGTCAGCAGCACCGGCGACATCCTCTGGAACGGTCGCGTGGTTGACGACCCCCAGGCCACCCTGCGACCGGGGCGTGTCGCCCACGTGGCGCAGGTCCCCCGCGTCCTCTCCGGCACCTTCCGCGACAACGTCGCCCTGGACCACCCGGAGCGCTCGGTCGTGCCCGCGCTCGAGGCGGCCCGGATGGGGCGCGACGTCGCCGAGGCCGGAGGACCCGACTCGCTCGTCGGGCACCGGGGCGTGCGCCTCTCCGGCGGCCAGGTGCAGCGTCTCGCCCTCGCCCGGGCCCTGGCGACCGAGGCCGACGTGCTGCTCGCCGACGACGTGTCCTCCGCGCTCGACGCCGCCACGGAGGTCGAGCTGTGGCGCGCGCTGCGCGAGCGCGGCGCCGCAGTCGTCGGGGCGACCAGCAAGGCGGCCGCCCTCGCCCAGGCCGACCGCGTCGTGGTCCTCGACTCCGGCCGCGTCGTCGACGACGGTCCGTGGCGCGACCTCTCCGCGCGGTGGGGCCACCTGGCCGGCTGACCCCGCGCCCGCTGCCGCCCTGGCCCGACGCTGGCCCGGGTCTCGCCCGGGTCGCCCTCCACAGGCCGCGCGCCGCCCCGCGCCCGGGTTGTGCCCGCATGGTTGGGTGGGGCCATGCGTGTCGTCGTCGCCGGTGCCTCGGGTTTCCTCGGCACCCACCTGTCCGAGCACCTGCGGGTGCACGGGCACGAGGTGACCGCGCTCGTGCGCAGCGAGCCCGCGTCGGCCCACGAGTCGCGGTGGGACCCGGCCACCGGCCGCATCGACGAGGCCGTGATCGCGCGCGCCGACGCGGTCGTCAACCTCGCCGGCGCCACCATCGCCCGCAACCCGCACTCGAAGGCCTGGGCGTCGGAGGTCATGGACTCGCGGGTCTCGACCACGCGGCTCCTCGCCACGACCATCGCCGCCACGGACCGTCCCGCGGCGTTCCTGGCCGGCAACGGCATCGCCTGGTACGGCGACCACGGCCGCGCCCCGGTGACCGAGGACTCGGAGAGTCGCGGCGACGCGTTCCTCACCCGGGTGGCCCGCGAGTGGTCGGCCGCCGCCGAACCGGCCCGCGAGGCCGGGGCGCGGGTCTGCGTGCTCCGCACCGCCCCCGTGATGGACCGCACCTCGCCGCCGCTGAAGCAGCTGCGGCTGCTCTTCCGTGCCGGCGGCGGTGCGCGGCTCGGCTCGGGCGAGCAGCACATGCCGATGATCTCCCTGCGCGACTGGGTCGGCGCGGTCAGCTACCTCATCGAGTCGCGCGACGTGGCGGGGGCGTTCAACCTTTGCTGCCCACGCACCCCCACCAACGCCGACTTCACCCGAGCCCTCGCCGACGCCCTGCACCGCAAGGCGTTCCTCGCCGTACCGGCGGCCGTCATGAAGGTCGCCGCCGGCGAGCTCGCTCCCGAGGTGCTCGGGTCGGTCAACGCCCGCCCGGCCGCGCTGGAGCGCGCCGGCTACGACTTCGAGGACGAGGACGTCCGCGAGGTGCTGGCCGCCGCGCTGTCCTGATCCCGCGCCTCGACCACCACCCACTCCCCCGCCGCCTCGCGCCGCAGCACCACCCGGCGCGTGGACGCCCGGTCGGTGGGCAGCACCACGGGCACGGCTCCGCCCACGGCGGTGCCGCCCACGACGCGATCGGTGACCACCAGCACCAGCCGCCCCGGCGTACGCGCCGCGACCCGGAGGGCGAGCACCTGCGCCGTGAGCCCCTCGACCCGCAGCCCGCGCTCCCGGTAGCGGCGCAGCAGCCGGACGTCCGCCGCCCCCGTGCTCGAGCCCGAGACGTACAGCCGCCTCAACGCCGCCTCGTCGCCCGCGGCCCACGCCGCGGAGCGGCGCGCGTCCCAGGCGGCGAGCACCGCAGCCGGTCCGCGCCGGGCGGTCGACGTACCAGGCTGCGTGTCGTGCCCGCGACCCTCGGTGCGCTCCGGCGGCGCCGCGGTGCGCTGCGGCAGCGCCTCGGTGCGCTCCGACAGCGCCGGTCGGACCAGCGTCACCACGAGGGCCGCCACCACGAGCGCGCACGCGGCCGCGCCCAGCACGGGGAGAAGTCGACGCGGGTCCACCACGCCAGCGTCGCCGATCCGCCGCCGCCTCGCAGGCGTCGTCCACAGCCCCCTCCTCCCGGGAGCCCGGCGGGCGTCATACGAAGCCGTGCGTATAGGTGCGGGTTTGCATGACGTACGCCGCCGCACCCGCCCAGCGTCATACGAAGCCGTGCGTATAGGCGCGGGTCCGCCTGACGTACGCCGCCCCGCCCCGCGGCCGCCCCGCCCAGCGTCATACGAACCCGCACGTATAGGCGCCGGCCCGCATGACGCACGCCGCCGCCCCCGCCGAGCGTCATACGAAGCCGCACGTATAGGCGCCGGCCCGCATGACGCACGCCGCCGCCCCCGCCGAGCGTCATACGAAGCCGCACGTATAGGCGCCGGTCCGCATGACGCACGCAGCCCCGCCCCCGCCTGCGTCATACGAACTCGTAGGTATGGGTGCGGGTCCGCATGACGCACGCAGCCCCGCCCCCGCCTGCGTCATACGAAGCCCCAGGTATGGGTGCGGGTCCGCATGACGTACGCCGCGCCGCCCTGCCGAGCGTCATACGAACCCGCACCCATACGTGCCGGTTCGTATGACGCAGGCAGCCCCCAGCGCGCGAGCGCCCGGCACGCAAGGGCCCCAGCGGGCACCCGCTGCCCGCCGCGACAGCCGACCGACCCACCTCGACGACCGGCGGCGTAGGCTCGCGCCATGACGCTGGACTACCAGGTCGCCGGACTCGGCGACGCCGCCGTCGACTACCTCGCCGCCTGGGACCTCCAGCGGCGCGTGCACGAGGAGGTCGTTGCCGGCGACCGCGGCGACACGGTGCTGCTCCTCGAGCACCCGCCGGTGTTCACGGCCGGCAAGCGCACCGACCCGCACGAGCGGCCCCTCGACCCCGGCGGCGCGGCCGTCATCGACGTCGACCGCGGCGGCAAGATCACCTTCCACGGACCCGGCCAGCTCGTCGGCTACCCGATCGTGGCGCTGCCCGACCACGTGAAGGTCGTCGACTACGTCCGTCGCGTCGAGGAGGCGCTGATCGCCGTGTGCGCCGACCTCGGCGTGACCACCGCCCGCGTGCCGGGCCGCAGCGGCGTGTGGCTGCGCGCCGACGACCGCGGGCCCGAGCGCAAGATCGCCGCCATCGGGATCCGGGTCAGCAGGGGGGTCACGATGCACGGCTTCGCCCTCAACTGCGACGTCGACCTCGGCTGGTACGACCGCTTCGTGCCGTGCGGGATCGCCGACGCGGGGGTCACCTCGCTGTCCGCCGAGCTGGGACGCGACGTCACCGTCGCCGACGTGCTGCCGAGCGTTCGGCGGCACCTGTCGGCGTACCTCTCGTGGCTGCCCTACGACGCCACCCCGGACTACGAGCCGCGCCCCGAACCCGCTCGCGGACCGCGCATCGAGCTCGTCCGACCGTGAGTTGGGGGCGCCGACACGCCGTCGTAGAGTGAGCGGTGTGACGACCGCTCCCGCACCTGAAGGACGCAAGCTCCTCCGACTGGAGATCCGCAACGCGGAGACCCCGATCGAGCGCAAGCCGGAGTGGATCAAGACCCGCGCCAAGATGGGTCCGGAGTACACCTCCCTGCAGAACCTGGTGAAGTCCGAGGGCCTGCACACGGTGTGCCAGGAGGCGGGGTGCCCCAACATCTTCGAGTGCTGGGAGGACCGCGAGGCGACGTTCCTCATCGGCGGCGACCAGTGCACCCGCCGGTGCGACTTCTGCCAGATCGACACCGGCAAGCCGCAGCCGCTCGACCGCGACGAGCCGCGCCGCGTGGCGGAGTCGGTGCAGAAGATGCAGCTCAAGTACGCCACCATCACCGGTGTCGCGCGCGACGACCTGCCCGACGGCGGCGCGTGGCTGTACGCCGAGACGGTGCGCGCCATCCACGAGCTCAACCCGGACACGGGCGTCGAGAACCTGATCCCCGACTTCAACGGCAAGCCGGACCTCCTGCAGGAGGTCTTCGAGTCGCGTCCCGAGGTGCTGGCCCACAACGTCGAGACCGTGCCGCGCATCTTCAAGCGGATCCGCCCGGCGTTCCGCTACGACCGCTCGCTCGACGTCATCACCCAGGCCCGCGACTTCGGGCTGGTGACCAAGTCGAACCTGATCCTCGGCATGGGCGAGACCCGCGAGGAGGTCAGCCAGGCGCTGCGTGACCTGCACGCGGCGGGTTGCGAGCTGATCACCATCACGCAGTACCTCCGCCCCTCGCCGCGGCACCACCCCGTCGAGCGCTGGGTGAAGCCCGAGGAGTTCGTGGAGCTCAAGGCAGAGGCCGACGAGATCGGCTTCGCCGGCGCCCTGTCGGGCCCGCTGGTCCGCTCGTCCTACCGCGCCGGCCGACTGTACGGTCAGGCCATGGACGCGCGCGCCGCCGCCGCCGTCTGATCCCCACCCCCGCCACCTCTAGCCGGACAAGGCCTCACGATGTCGACTCCCGCCTCCACGCCCAGCTCGCGCCGCGGGCAGATCACGCAGACCTACCAGATGGCCAAGCGGAGCGATCCGCGCATCGGCCTGATCGTCCTGGGCGTCTTCGTGGTGGGCGCAGCGCTCGGCTTCGGCCTGATGTGGGTGCTGCCGGGCGACGGTGTCCTCAGCTGGGTCATCTCGGTGGTCGGCGCCCTCCTCATCGGCGCCCTGTGCGCCCTGCTCGTCTTCGGTCGCCGCGCCCAGCGGGCGGCGTACACGCAGATGGAGGGCCAGCCCGCGGCGGCTGCCGGCGCCCTGCAGATGCTGCGCCGCGGGTGGAAGGTCGACCCGGTCGTCGGGTTCACCAAGCAGCAGGACGTGGTGCACCGCGTCGTCGGCCCGCCCGGCATCGTCCTCGTCGGCGAGGGCTCGAGCCCGAACCGCGTCAAGCAGCTGCTCTCCACCGAGCGCCGCAAGCACGAGCGGGTCGCCTACGAGGTGCCGATCCACGAGGTCGTCTGCGGCCGCGGTGAGGGCGAGGTGCCGCTGCCCAAGCTCGTGCGCCACGTCCAGAAGCTCGGCCGCAACGTGAAGCCGGCCGAGATGACCGACATCCTCCAGCGGCTGAAGGCCCTCGACGCGCAGCGCGGCAAGCTGCCGCTGCCGAAGGGGCCGATCCCAACGTCGATGAAGGGCATGCGCTCCCAGCAGCGCGGCCGCTGACCGCTCCCCCGGCCTCCGTCGGCCCGCGCGGCTACAGCGTCACGGTCCGCGTGCCTGCGGCCAGGTCGTGCAGGCCCCGGCCGTCGAAGGTCAGCAGGGGCGGGACGAGCAGCCCGACGAGCGTGGAGCGTACGAGCGCGCGCAGCAGCGTCACCGGCTCCTCGGAGCCGTCGTGGCGCACCACCCGCAGCCGCGTGGCGAGCTTGCCGAAGGAGCCGCCCGCCAGCGCGGTGAACAGCGCCGACTCGAGCACGAACAGCACGAGCGTGCCGAGGCCGTTCGGGTTGCCGGCGAGCACGCCGACGGCGACGAGACCCTCGACGACGGCGAGGCACGTGATCCAGTCGACGCCCAGCGCCAGGATGCGCCGTCCCCAGGTCGCGGTCCGCTCCGGTGTTACAGCCCCTGTCACGACGCCACCCTAGGAGGTGGGTCCCCGATGCCCGGCGGCCGGTCACCCGTAACACGGTCGAAACAAACGGGATACGGTGCAGAAACTGCTTCCCTCTAGCGTGGCGGCACGGTGCAACGAGGCTCCGCTCCCGAACGCTGCAACTCGACGTGCGCTGCGCGCCGTCAAGGAGGAACCCGAATGTTCAACAACTCCGATGAGCTCCTGAGGTTCATCAAGGACGAGGGCGTCGAGATGGTCGACGTCCGCTTCTGCGACCTGCCCGGCGTGATGCAGCACTTCACCGTTCCGGCGAGCGCGTTCGACCAGAGCGTCTTCGACGACGGCCTCGGCTTCGACGGCTCCTCGATCCGCGGCTTCCAGGCCATCAACGAGTCCGACATGTCGCTGTTCCCCGACCCGACGACGGCGTACCTCGATCCCTTCCGCCGGTCCAAGACGCTCAACGTCAACTTCTTCATCCACGACCCGATCACCGGCGAGGCCTACAGCCGCGACCCGCGCAACATCGCGCGCAAGGCGCTGGCCTACCTCGACTCGACCGGCATCGCGGACACCGCGTACTTCGCCCCCGAGGCCGAGTTCTACATCTTCGACAACGTCCGCTACAGCACCGGCGTCAACGAGGGCTACTACCACATCGACTCCGTCGAGGGCTGGTGGAACTCCGGCAAGGACGACGGCGACAACAAGGGCTACAAGACCCGGCTCAAGGGCGGCTACTTCCCCGTCGAGCCCTATGACCACTACAGCGACCTGCGCGCCGACATGGTGAAGAACCTCGAGGCCTGCGGTCTCGAGGTCGAGCGCGCCCACCACGAGGTCGGCACCGCCGGCCAGGCAGAGATCAACTACCGGTTCGACACGCTGCTCAAGGCCGCGGACGACGTGATGAAGTTCAAGTACCTCATCAAGAACACCGCGTGGGAGCAGGGCAAGTCGGTCACCTTCATGCCCAAGCCGATCTTTGGCGACAACGGCTCGGGCATGCACGTGCACCAGTCGCTGTGGAAGGACGGCGAGCCGCTGTTCTTCGACGAGACCGGGTACGCCGGCCTGTCGGACGTCGCGCGCTGGTACATCGGCGGCATCCTGGCGCACGCCCCGTCGCTGCTGGCCTTCACCAACCCGACGGTGAACTCCTACCACCGACTGGTGCCGGGCTTCGAGGCCCCGATCTCGCTGGTCTACTCCTCGCGCAACCGCTCGGCCTCGGTCCGCATCCCGATCACGGGCGCGAACCCGAAGGCCAAGCGTGTCGAGACCCGCTTCCCCGACCCGTCGGCGAACCCCTACCTCGCCTTCAGCGCGCTGATGCTCGCCGGCCTCGACGGCGTCCAGAACAAGACCGAGCCGGCCGCGCCCGTCGACAAGGACATCTACGAGCTGCCGCCGGACGAGATGGCCGACATCGAGCAGGTGCCGACCAGCCTCGGAGCGGTCCTCGACGCGCTCGAGGCGGACCACGAGTACCTCACCGCCGGCGGCGTCTTCACCGACGACCTGATCGAGACCTGGATCCACTTCAAGCGGACGCAGGAGATCGCGCCGGTCCAGCTGCGGCCGCACCCGCACGAGTTCGAGCTGTACTACGACATCTGATCCCGCGTGGCCTCTTGGCCACTAGGGCAGGTGCCTGGAACGGCCCCTGACCTGCGAAGACACCTCTCAACGTCTTCCAGCGTCAGGGGCCGTTCTTCGTTCGCGTGTGGCCCGGTGCGGCCCACAGGCACGCTGTTCCCGGACGGTACGAGGCACGCGATACCGCAGACAACGGCGCAGCTTTCCGCCGCCTGGGAACGTCGCGCACCGCACAGCCGGTCCTACAGTCTAAGCACGCCCAGCCAGCCAGACGTGGTCATGCGTGGAGGTCCAGCGGACGGTCAGGTATCGCACACCCCGGCTCTCGGGGACCTGTTGCCTTTCGAGCATATTGGCGGTGGCTCAATTAACCAGCTCGAGGGGCACTAGAGCATCCAGTTGCGGGTTCACGTGCCGAGACTTGAGCGCGCTGGACGCGTTGTGCCATAGCTCCGGTGCTCACGTGCCGCTGAAGAAGCGCACCTCAGAGATGGCGACCTGATGGGAGTCGTCGGCTGCCGGGAACGTCGCTGTGATCCGGAGCGTCACCACGGATTCTGCGTCGCAGGACAGGCGGACAGTCTGAAACTTCCGGAACTCTGGCTGGAATTCGCCCTCACGCGGCACAGGAAAGTCCTTCAGATTGATGGTGCCGACGTCCTCGGTGCACCCACCAATCTCAGCTTGCTTGATGCGATGGTTTCTTGCGTAGGTATCGCCGTTGCCGACATGGCCGTTCTTAATACACAACAGCTTGATGTCGCCGACCACTCCAGTGAAGGTCCACGAGATGCTCACCTCGAGCTGCTCCCCACTATGCGCCACTGCCCGCCCTGCCCAGGCTGTGGCGGTGTCGTTGTCGAGGGTTCTCGTTGCCACGTGCTGCAGCTCACCCTCACCGGTATACGTCCGAGTGGCGGAGGCGTCGATGTTTTCTCTCGGCACAGCGTTGAACCAACCGGGGTTGGCACAGTCAGGCTGCTCGCCATCCCTCAGGTGATGGACCTTGTAGATCACCATCTCGACGAAATCTGTCACCGAAGTGCCGACTGCAACAGTCCCAACGATTGAGAAGAGGAACGCAATGACGATAAGGCCAAGGTCCTTGAAGGAAGTGGTTGCCAATCGGCGCCAGCGCGAACCGACACTCGACGGAGAGGACGAAGTTCCGTGTTTGACGCGGCTCACCGTCGGACTGTAGGACTGGCCAATGTCTGCGTCACAGCGTGTGGGCACAATCCACTCGAGAGTAGGTATGCGCGACCACCCGCCGGTGGACCTTCCGCCCGATGGCGGGAGCCACAGCCGCACGCTTGGTCGTCCAGCTCCCCGGAAGTCCGCTTACTTGTGGCCAAAGTCGTTGACTGGCACGGCGTGGGCCGACGACCCGCGTCTATCCGCCGCTTGGCCCCGGGTCGGCACGAATGCTGCGCAACCCTAACTGCGGCCGCCGGAGTAAGCGACGCTGTCGAAGACGTCAGCTCTCGATTGCGATAGGCGGAGTGGCGCCGCTGGCCCAGACATGGCGGGCGCGGCATGCACGAGAGCAGCCGCCTCTGTTGACATCTTGCGATGATGTCGGGATAACGCTTGGGAAGATTTTCATCCGTGCGGAGATGGAAGACGGCGTGCAGTTCCCTGGCCGGATTGTTCGGATGGACGGCGTGCACTCCCCCGGGCGGCACTTGTCCGAAGTGGTTCGATCTGGTGGGCCGCGAGACGGAGAACGCAGAGGCTAGACGGTCTTAGATCTGAGCGGCGAAGGCCAGGAAGGTCGTTGGGAGCAGCGCGGCTACTCCGTCACGATCTTCGAGACCTCGGAGAAGGCGGAGGCGGCCGAGTCCGAAACACTCTGACACCAAGGCGTTCTATCGCTCAGGCGCTGTGATGTCGAGCGTCGCAATGGCCGCTCTGGGGCGAGCCGCATGGCACGCGTCAAGCCTGAGACCCCGCGTGACTGCGCCGCCATGGCACCTGCCCTCGCGGCGAGCCGCCGTATACGGTTCGTGCGACCGAGCGGCTCGCGGACGACCGCGGAGGCGACTCGATACGTTGGCCAAGATGGTGAAGCGACTGCACTAGCCGACTCGGGCACCTTGATCAGTTGTCCATCTGTTCCTCAGTCGGGTCATCGTCGAGGCCAGTCGGGGCCGCTGGGGCGTCCGCCGACTTCTTGCGCTTCAGCCGGGAGGCCATGCCGGAGCCCGCCCCCTTCAGTGCGGTGACCACCTGGCGTTCGTCCGGAATGCCGTCCCCGTCACGGTCGACGCGGCGAAAGGAACGGCTACCGGTGGACGCGGCACCTGCGACGGCGCCACCGACGCCCTTGACGGCGCTGAGGGCCCGCGCCTCGTCAGGGATGCCGTCCCCGTCGAGGTCCACTCTGCGAAACACGCGGGTCGATTTGTCCGCTGCGTTGCTCACCCAGGCGCCGGTGGTCTTGGCTGCGTCTTCGAGCGCGGCCAGCGCTCGGGTCGGCTCGTCTTCGTCCTCCGTCTTCACCAAGAACGCATCAGAGAGACGCTCGGGGAACTCGGCAGGCGGCTCAGCAAACGCGGTTCGCGACGCCTCAACCACCTCATTCCCGAAGAGGAAGCGTGTCGCGCCTCCGGCGAGCGCGCCGACGCCGTACTCAATCACGCCCTGCTGCTTGCCGTTGAGAGTCGAGCGGACTGTTTCCAACTGCCCCGTCTGGACCGTCCGAACCAGGTCCTGCGCCGCACCTCCGGGAAGCGTGTCGGCGAGGGTGTTCGCCCAGTGCGACCAGTCGTTTCGGCCGGAAGCGATCGTCTGCCCTATACCAGCCTCTGGCTGGGAGACCGCGGCCAGATCTGTGGCCATGGCGGCGATCTGCTGGGGGCTAACCCGTCCATTCGACAATCCGTAGACAAGCGCGTGCGCCTGTTCCTGGTCGAGAGACATGCTGTGGATCTCGGCGATGGCGAGAGCAAAGACGGCCGTGAGCTCGAACTGCAGCTGCTCGTCACCCGCTGGGAGCAGCTGCACCGCTCGTTCTGCACCGGTCCTCGCAGCGCTCTTCGCGGCTCCCTTGGCGGCCGACTTAGCGGCAGCGGTGGTGGCCTTGGTGGCGACCGTCTTCGCCGCTCCCTTCGCGGCTACCTTGGCCGCGCCTTTGCTGGCCTCCTTGCCGGCTGCCACGCCCGGGATCAGCGCGATGCCGACGTTCGCGGCGATCGTGCCGGCAGTCACGACCCCGCCCGCAACGGTGATCGCCCTGACGTAGTGCCGCTCGAGCAGTGCGATGATCTCGGCCGGCGACGCCTCAGGGTTGCGCTTGCGCAGTCGCATCACGTACCTGCGAGCCATCTTGTGGCGAGCGCTGACCGCCCGCATAATCTCCTGCTCGGCGGCATCCGGCTGCAGCTCCGCCGCCACTGTGACACCCTCGATCTCACTCACACAAGGCATCCTGACACGTAGAACCGACCGCAATCAGTGGATCAAGGCAGCGCGCTATTGGTCTGGTCGTGCGTCGCTCGAGGTCGCCGCGCGAACCTGGACGTGCCAGCCGCCGACGTAAGCGTCAATCCGGCGCATAGCCCCTGCCGGGTCAAGCACGCGCAGTCGTGAATCAGTTGTCTTCCGAGCCGGCGAGTTCCGCCTCTGCTGAAGCGCTGTCAGCGGGTTCTTCGTCTCGTTCGGCAGGGACAACCTCGGCTCCGTCCTGGGAGGAGTAGTCGGTCGATGTCAGCGCCCTGGGAACGCTGTCGTCGAGTTCCGGTGGAGCGACCGTCGTGGCGCGAAGCTTGGGCGGCGCTGCGGACCACGCGCGCAGCGTGCCTAAGACCTCCGCGTAGAACCCGTCCACCGCAGTGAGTACCGAGTCGATGAAGGAGCCCCGTCCACGGCCGCGCTTGGTTCCAAGGGTGCTGGTCGTGGCGAGTCTGAAGGATCGCAGGTCTTTGGTGGGGTCGAGGACGAGGCTGCCGGGATTCTCGCGCACCTTCGACAGCAGTTCTGCGGCTTGGGAGCCGCGGGCGTGCGCGACGAACGCTTCCACCCTGGTGGCGTCCGGTGCGTTCTTCAGCTGTCGAATCAGCCAGTTCACACGAGTCGTCGCCCGACCCTCCCGCGGAGCGTCGACATCGACGTGGCACGTGACCTTCCCTGCTCGAAGGTCGGCCGTGACCACGAGGCGGCCAACCGTATCGGGGATGCGAATGGCCCCAGACAACTCACCGGTCCCGCAGAGGGCCTGGGTCAACGTTTGGGCGCGCACGACGGGATCAGCGGACTCCTTCCGGGAGAGCACTGGGACGACCTCTGTGCCGAGCTGCCGGCCGAGCTGGAGACTCGCGAACCGCAAGAGCGCGTCGAAGCGGGCGACGACTTCTGCAATGCCCTTGCCGGACGTCCGCAACGTCCCAGCCGCGACCTGGTCCCTGACTCCGACCCAGGCCTCGCCCATGTCGTCGAACTCGAGCGCGCCTGACTTACGGTGCTCGAGGTAGCGGATGAGCTCGCCTAAGATCCACGCCTGTTCCGGGTCGGCCACGCCCCGGAACTCCTTCTGCATCACGGCCTCGGCCAGGACCTGCGACCACGACACGTGGTGCAGCGCCACCTTCTTCAGCTTGCGCTTGTCGACCTTCGTGGGGTGTTGGCCGGCGACCGCTGGAATCTCATTTGAGATCGTGATGACGGCGTCAAAGCCGTTCTCTCGCGCGATATCGAGGTAGTTCTCAAGCTGCTCGGCAGCGAGTTGATTGGGTCCTGTCTTCACTTCAACCAAGGCAGTCCAAGACTTGGAGCCACGCGAGACGCGGATAAGTCCGTCTGGGTAGAGCCGCTTCTCGCCGAGAACGAAAGGCACCTCGATGAAGCACTCCAGCGTGCCCGCCGGGGCTCCGAACGGCCGGACGAAACCTCGTCCGAACTCTCTGACGGCTGACAGAACAGCCAGCAGGGCCGACGTCGCCCGGCGCTCCTGCTCCTCCGCGCCGTTGATACCAGAGGTCGGAATGAGCCGTGCCTCGTGCCAAGATTCCTCGGCCATGAACGGTCCCCCATCACGTGGTTGAACTGCCTCACCGCGAGGCTAATTGCTGATCAGTTCAGTGGCACGCTAACGAAAACCCGGCCGTTTCGTCGGGACGCTCGCCTCGAAGTCGGAGCTTGCGAGCGCGTCTTGCGCCGCGCTGTCGGGGACGCTCGCAACGTCGGCTGATACCGAAGGCGATCGCCGTCCCGCCCGGGGAACACACGTCGTTGGGCGATGCCCCAACCCATCGGGCCCGATGCGGGGCGTCACATCGGCGCGTGGTGGCGCGGGCAGGCCGCACGGAACCTGGTGCCTCATCCCGGCTCGACAGGGTTCCCAAGCTTGATGGCCGCCCCGGGCATCGTCCGGCCCTGACAAGGGCGAGGCTGGCGACGAGCTCAGGCTCCCTATGCAGTCGCCACCACGGATGGGCGCTCAGAAGCCGCCGAAGTCGCCGCCGAAGTCAAAACCACCGCCGTCGCCCTGGCCGTCGCCACCGCCGTCGCCACCGCCGTCGCCTCCGCCGTCGCCACCGCTGTCACTCCCATCGGAGCCGCTGCCGAAGTCGCCGAACATCATCCCGCCCATGAACATCCAGGTCATGGGTCCGAAGGCGCCGAAGTAGCCCACGGCGTACGGCTCGTAGGCGCGCCCGCCCTGCCAGTAGGGAACCCGCTGCGCGCCGACCATGACCTTGCGGACGTCCGGTTCGGCGCCGGCGTTGACGCGTTCGACGTCGAGTGCGCACGCGGGCACGTCTCGCTCGACGCCGTCAGGGGGGACGAAGGGGACGTCGGCGACGGAGGGTCCGTGGCGCGGGTCGAAGAAGCACGGCGGCCTTCGGGTGGGGAGCGGCCGCCCCTCGACCCGGGCACGCACGCACGCGATGGCGTAGCGCCCGTCCTCGACGATCGAGGTGACGTGCCGGATGTCTCCCGGCTCGGTGATGGAGTCGCCGGCGGTCTTGGCCGACTCGTAGGCGTCGAGCGCACGCTGGTAGTCGGCGTTGGCGCCGGCGTCCAGGTCGTGACCGCTCATCTCGTAGTCGAGCTCCTGGAGGTCGACACCGAATGCGGTGATGTCCTCGAAGGCCAGCTTCCTCACCGGGGCGAGCTCCTCCTCGCGCCGCTGGACCGCCCGCTCCTTGCTGCGACGTGCGAGGACGACCGCGCCCACGCCCACCACGGCCAGGACCACCAGCAGCAGGATCGCATCCATGACGCGAGCCTACGTCGCCACTCGCAGGCGGTGCCGCGTCGTCCGCGGCCGAGTGGTGAGGACGCCACATGCTCGGTTGTCCGCCGGGGTACCGGCCGGGCCAGCACGTCGACGTACGTGCGGACGGCCGCACCATCGGGAGGATCGCTGATGCTCCTCGCCTCGTCCGCCGATGTCACAGCTCCCGAGAAGGTCGTGCTGAGCTCGGCTCAGCACGACCTGATCGTCTTCAGCATCGTGGTGGCGGGCTTCGCCCTGTTCGCCCACTTCCTCTACAACTGGAACAGCATGGGTGAGGTGAGCTCGCGCTACCGGCCGGCTGTGCTCGCGAGCCTGTGCATCGCTGGGGTTGCGACCCTGTCCTACCTCATGTTGTTCCTGATGGTCGACAGTGGCTACGACTACTCGGCAGGCAGCTACGTGCCGAACCCCGAGGCGCTGTCCAGCATCACGTCTCGCTACATGGACTGGGCCGTCACCGTGCCCCTGCTGATGGCCGAGCTCCTGGCGGTGTGCACGCTGGTCGGCCGCAAGCTCGCCGGCACACGAGCGGTCGTGATGGCGGCGGCGTTCGCGATGATCGTCACCGGCTACCTGGGAGACCAGGTGTTCAAGCAGGGTGAGAGCACCTTCTGGCTGTGGCTGTGGTGGGGCATCAGCATGGCCTGCTTCGTGGTGATCTACGTGGTCCTGGTCCCGGCGGTCGTGACCTCCGTCAGGAGCCTGCCCGAGGATGTGGGACGCGGCCTCAGCCAGGCCGCAACGGTGCTGCTGTCCGTCTTCTTCGTCTACCCGATCGTCTACCTGATCCCGATCTTCTTCGACGGCGGATGGTGGACCACGACCATCCACGTGGCGTTCTCAGCCGCCGACGTCATCGCGAAGGTCGGTTTCGGCATGCTGGTCCACAAGGTCGCCAAGCTCCGGACCGCCGCCGACGTGGCGGCTGGTGACGAGACCCACCCCGAGCCGGTCTGGGTGAACAGTGTCCACCACAGCGACGGCGTCCAGCCGGCTCAGCGGCCGTTCGAGGAATGGCCCCACCGTCGCGGCGACGCCCACCGCGTGGCCGGCGCGCACGGTGCCACGGCACCCTCGTCGACGGGCAACCGCGTCGAGGACACCGCCGACCGCGGTCCTCGGCACTGAGCCGTCCCACGTCCTGGAGCGAGTGCGTCAGGCTCGCGCAGATCAGGTGGTATCCGCTTGCCCGCAGCACGGGGGTTCGCCGGACGATTGCGGAGAAGGCACAGGCGGCCCGTCCAGTGACTCAGTGTTATGCGCCATATGTCCGCATTCCGTCCTACCTCGACACCTCCGCTCAGGCCGCGACGCGCATCGAGCCGCCCCGAGCTGGACTGAGAACGGGTCGACCTGCAACTCCCGGCCTGGTCGGTGCGTCACACATCTCACGGCCCGCAGACGGAGGCCGACCCGTTTGGAGGAGAGCCATGCGACGCATGCCCATCACTGTCTCGTTGATCGCATCGGCGCCGCTCGGCGTCCTGGGCCTGGCCGCTGGTCCCGCGACGGCCGAGACGACCTGTGAGGGGAAGGTGCCCTCGATCGTCGCCGTCCCCGGCACGCCGACCACCGGCACGCCGGGTGACGACGTCATCCTCGGCACGTACGCCCGGGATCAGATCGACGGGGGCGCCGGCAACGACACGATCTGCGGGCTCGGCAACGCCGACACGCTGGTCGGCGGGCCGGGCGACGACCGGCTGTTCGGTGGCCTCGACGACTACTACGTCCCCGACGACGGCTACGCCGGCGACAACCTCGTGCCGGGTCCGGGGAACGACTTCATCGACCTGGGCGACGACCCGGCGTCGGCCACCGTCGACGACGTCGACCGGCTGGCGAGCTACGACAGGGTCGTGTTCGAGGACGCGCCGGGTCCGGTCACTGTAGACCTCTCGGCCGGCACGGCGACCGGCGAGGGCACGGACACGATCGTGGTGCCGACCTACTCCGGCGGGATCGTGGGCTCGCCCTTCGACGACGTGCTGACCGGCACGAACGCACCTGACCGCATCACGGGCGGCGCCGGCGACGACCGCATCCACGCGATGGACGGTGACGACGAGCTCGAGCCCGGGACGGGTGACGACGTCGTGCGCGGCGGTGGCGGCAGCGACGCCATCCTCTCGCCGGACACGGGACGCGACCGGCTCTACGGCGACGGTGGGCAGGACTACGTCGAGGCGCGCGGACGTCGCAGCGCGATCGGCGGCGGTGGGGGCGACGACCGCCTCGCCGCCCACCTCGGCGCCACGGTGCACGGCGGACCGGGCGACGACGAGATCGACGCGGACCTCGTCCGCAGGACGCGGACCGAGGTGGACGGCGGCGACGGGCGACGCGACGTCGTCCGGCTGCGGGCGCCGGAGTCGGAGTTCCCGCGGGGCTCGAGGTACGTCATCGACGTGCCTCGGAAGCGAGTCACGGTCGGCGGCGCCACGCGTGCGCGCTACGAGGGGGTCGAGGACGTCAGGTTCTCCGGGCGTCCCGGCGGCCTGACCTACCTGGGCGGCCCCGGGCGCGACCGCCTGTCGGTGAGCGGTGGCATGCAGGTGACGGCTCACGGGCGCCGGGGGGCCGACATCCTCGTGGGCGGTTCGCGCAACGACCTCCTCGTCGGTGGTCCCGGTCGCGACCAGCTCGTCGGTGGTCCCGGGCGGGACCGGTGCATCGGCGGCGAGCAGCGGCGACAGTGCGAGGTGCGCCGCTGACGCGGATCGGGCGAGGACGAGCGGCTCGACTTCGCCGGCGCAGGCGCCGCGACGGCAGCCGGCGGCGGGCATGTCGATGACCCAGTACCGCCGCTAGTCGGCGCCACGCAGAGTCCCGGATCTGCCGAGGAGCGGGAACACCCAGGGACGCGGATCATCAGGTGTTGGCCCGCCGGGAGCGTCCGCCGCTGGAGGGGTCCACGAGCGTTGTTAACCTGCGCCGGTGGCAGCGGCGAGCGACGAGGGAGCACGCGAGGCGTTCCGTCGTGGCCTGAGGTCGGGCGTTCCCTTCGCGGTGGTCGGCTTCTTCCTGAGCGCCTCCTTCGGTGTGCTGGCCCGACAGGCGGGATTCAGCGTCGTGCAGGCCAGCGTCACCGCGATGATCGTCTTCGCCGGCTCGGCGCAGTTCGCCGCGCTGTCCGTGATCACGGTCGGAGGCGGCATCCCCGCGGCCCTGACCGCAGCGAGCCTGATGAACGCTCGCTTCCTGGCCATGGGCATCGCGCTGGCGCCGTCGTTGCCGGGCGGCCCGATGAAGCGCGCCGCGCAAGGGCAGGCCGTCGTCGACTCCTCGTGGGCGCTCGCCAATCGCGGCGACGGCACCTTCGACCGGTGGCTGCTGTTCGGCACGACGGTCCCGCAGTACCTCACCTGGACGCTCGGCTCCGTCTTCGGCGCGGTCTTCGGCGGCGCTCTCGGTGACACGCACCGGCTCGGCCTCGACGCCATCTACCCCGTGTTCTTCCTCTCGCTCCTGATCGCGGAGCTGCGGGACGCGACCTCCCGCTGGGTGGCCGTCGGCGGCGGCCTCGTCGCACTCGCTCTGGTGCCGATCAGTCCTCCGGGCGTACCCATCCTGGCTGCGAGCACCGTGGCGCTCATCGGCCTGGTGCGGAGGTCGAGGTGACGCTGACCTACACGCAGGTCTGGCTGCTGATCTTCTGCCTTGCCGCGATGACCGCGCTGATCAAGGCGCTGGGACCGGTGCTCCTCGGCGGCCGGGAGCTGCGGCCGTGGTTCTCCCGCGTGACCGTGCTGATGGCGCCGACGCTGCTCAGCGCGCTGGTCGTGACCTCGGTGCTCGCCGCCGGACGCTCCTGGTCGGTGGGCGCCCACACCGTCGGCGTCGCTGTAGCCGCGCTGATGCTCTGGCGGCGCTGTTCACTCGTGCTGTGCGTCGTCGTTGCAGTCCTCGTCACCGCCGGGCTGAGGGCGATCTGAGACTCCAGCATTCGCATCGTTCGACGTGCGCGAACGGAGCAGGGTGGCAGGTGTCCTGCCACTCGTGCCTCGACCGGACTCGGGGGGACTGCTGGGCGATTTCGCTCGGCGTGCTCGGGTGGTTGTCGGCTCACGCTGCGGCTCTCGGTGTCGCCGAGCACAGTCACCTGACCGCGCACGGTATGACCACGCGTCGACACGGCTACGCCGTTCCGCTTGCTGCCGGTGCCGGCGTTCTCCGCAGTCAGCGCCGGCCGTGGTCAGGCGCCACCGTTCGCGCCGCCCTCCGTGCCCGGCGCGTTGAGCCATTGATCTTCGGGCGAGACGCCCTCACCCTCCGAGAGGTCGCACTCCGGGTTCACGCAGTACGCCTTCGCGCCCACCGTCAGCTCAGATTCGACTTCGTCGATGCTGGTGTCGCCCGGCGCAGCGAACTCGAGCGGCTGGCCGCATTCCCGACAGACGGTCGGCGTCTCAGCTCGTTCACTCATGACTCGCACGCTAACGGTTCCGCCAGGCGTCGCCCAGTGGCGAGCCTCGGGCCGCTGTTCCCCGAACGACGGTGAGCTCGGATCGCGCCCGTCCTCCCCCGCATGCGCCCGGCCGAACCTGCGGTCGCCCATGCCGTCCATGTGCGTCGCACCGCCTCCCTTACCGGCGGCTTCCCGGCACGATCAACAGCGCTGCGGGCGGCATTCACCAAGAACTACGGTGACCGGGTGCCCCCAGCCCATGGACGTCGGCTCCCGGGGATCACCGGGGTCGAGGCTGCGCGCTGGGGAGCGCTGGCACTCTGCGTGCGACCGGCCTACATCGTGACCGAGCTCATCGTTGCGGCGGCAACGAAGGGTGGCTACAGCCTACTCTCCGATCCGGTCAGCCGGCTGGGTGAGGTCGGCTGCACGGCGGTCTACTGCTCACCGCGCCATGAGCTGATGAACGGATCGTTCATGGCCTTCGGTGCCTTGCTGGTCGGCGGTGCGGTGCTGCTCTCGCGGGCAGTGGGGCCATGGGTCACAGGGCTGCTCGTGGTCTCCGGGCTGAGCTCGGTCGCGACGGGCCTCGCGCCTCTCGACCAGGACGCCACGCTGCACACGATCTCGGCGGCGCCCCTGTTCGTGGCGCAGCCGATCGCGCTGGTCGTCCTCGGTGCGCGGTTGCGCGATGACCGGCCGCGCCTGGGCGGGGCGCTCCTTGCTGCGG
Source organism: Nocardioides xinjiangensis (assembly GCF_017916455.1). GTDB lineage: Bacteria > Actinomycetota > Actinomycetes > Propionibacteriales > Nocardioidaceae > Nocardioides > Nocardioides xinjiangensis. Next base: position 417,243 of record NZ_JAFMSY010000002.1, read on the forward strand.
GAGTCGTGACCGCCACGGCGGCGACGGGGTTCGTGCTCTCCGGTGATGGTCCTGCATCGGGTGCCCTCGAACGCCTTGCTCTGTGGCCGGTGCTGGTGGCACTGGCTGGCTTCGCCGGGACGCAACTCCTGCCCGACGGTGGTCCGAGACGCGGTCATCGCAGTGTCAGCCCCAGCAACGAGTCCGCCGGATAGCCGCATCGACCATTCGGGCCGGCCAGTCCACGACCGCGAGGTGGCGCACGTCCACTGTGGAGGTCGCGACGTCGGCAGAGTGGGGTGCCTTCCGTGATGGGGTGCAGACTGCGGCGGGATCCTCTGCGGCAGCACGTCGCTGCCACGATGTCGCTCGATCCGGGCTGGCCGTTCGACCCGTGTTGCTACGGCGTCGAGCCCTCCGTCCGAGAGGGCGGCCCGGTGGACGCTGCGATCAGCACCGGGTGTGCGGACCTGGCTCCGTGACCACCTCGGGGACCGTGACGCGTGGCTGCGTCGACGATGGTCGCGCGGGCGGCCGCTGTGGTCGAGGCGACGTCGAGGCGGCGATGGCGACCGATGCTGTCGACCGACTAGGTGGCGGCGGTGAGCACCCGGTCGATCTCGTCGGCGGCTGAGGCGAGCCCGCGGCTTCGTCGCAGTGCTTCGCCGAGGTCGCCTGCGGCAGCCCGGATGGCGGGATCGATGAGGAGCCACTTGATCATCTGACTGATCTCCTCCGGTCCTGCGTCGCGGTCGAGTGTCGCGCCGGCCCCGGCGGTGCGGATGCTCCTGCCCACGGAGGGTTGGTCGGTCTGCGGGTCGAGAGGGATGACCAGGAGCGGGATGCCGTGCGCCAAGGCCTGCATGGTCGTCCCGTGCCCGCCATGCCCGACGACGAGGGAGACGTGAGGCAGCACCTGCGCGTGAGGCAGGTACTGGTGGATGCGCAGGCCGGCGCGCGGCGGCACCTCGCTGGGGCTGAGCGCGGGCCCGGTCGTGCACACGACGTGGGCCGGAACCTGCTCGAGGGCTGTGAGCACGGCTGACAGCACCCGCGGCGCCGCCGGAAATGCGAAGGTGCTCAGGCTGACCAGTACGCATTGCTCGTCCGGCGTGCTCGCCGACTGCTCGGGCACTGGGATCAGGGGGCCGACCTGACGCAGGTTCGGTTCGGGGGTGCCGGGAACCGGGTCGAGCTCGGGTGCCGTGCCGACCAGCCGCAGCGCCGCACCGTCCAGGGCCGCCCGAGGACGCAAGCCGAGCGTTCGGGTCGCCAGTCCGAGCGGACCCCGGAGGCACTCGCGTCGGTAGTAGCCGTCGTAGAGGTGCTCGAGGACGACGTACGGGACGCCGGACCGGCGAGCTGCGTCCAGGGCGCCGAAGAGCAAGCAGTCGACCACCACCAGGTCGGCCGGTTCTGTGTCGAGCTCGGCGAGGAGGTCCCGGCCGATGCCGCGGTCGGTGAATGCGGCGACGATGTCGAGGGTCGAGTGCTGCTCGAGGGCGTCGAATGGTCGCGTCCGACGGGGAGGGACGAACTCGAGGCCGGCCTTCTCGACCGGGCGGCGCTGCTCGGCATGGCCGAGGACGCGCACGGCGTGACCGCGGGCGACGAGCTCGCGCGCCAGCAGGAGCGCAGGCGGCACGTTGCCGCCGCCGTCCCAGGTGACGAAGAGGATGCGTGCCATCAGGCCTCCACCGGGTCGTCGAGGAGCTCGCCGGTGCGGGCAGCTGCGACACCGGGCCGAGCGTGCGGCGGCTGGGCGTGCAGGACGGCTCGCACCAGCGCCTCCATGCGGTCTGCGGTCGTGGCGCGATCGAGGCCGAGGTCGCGCCGAAGCTGTTTCCAGGTCAGGACGTCGGTCGCGACCGCAAGCAGGTCCAGGACGGCCTCGCGGTCGGACGTCGACTCCACCAAGGAGCCGAGGCACTCGATCACCCACTCTCGGTGCACCTCGCGTCCCCGCTGCACCATGCCGGCCACGCGGGTGTCCGTGCCTTCCTGCGCGAGCATCAGGACCACCGAGTCACCTCGGTGTTCGTAGTGGTCGACCACCACCTCCACCGCGGCACGGACGTCGCCGACTGGCGCTCGCCGCTCCTGCACGACCGTACGGACGCCATGCTCGTGCGCGGCGTCCAGCAACGCCTCACGATTGCCGAAGCGCCGCAGGACCGTCTGCACCGTCACGCCCGCGGCACGGGCGACGTCGTCGAGAGTGATCTGCGACATCAACGTCCTCGACGCCAGCTCGACGACCGCATCGAGGATGCGCACGGCGGTCTGCTCCGCCGACGCACGACGAGCTGTCTGCCGGTACGGCCTATTCATGTGACTAGACGCTAACATCAAATTGCGGGACGCGCACTTCCCTGCTGGAGTGGCTCGGGGGTGTCAACAGCCGAACGGAGGAACCGACGTGCTCGGCGAAGATCGACCACACCAGGTTGCGCCTCGCGACCGACGACCCGGTCGTCTCCCAGAAGTCGGCGTCCTCGGGACGCCAGTCCTCGATCCAACGGCGCCCACGGCGGCGGGCGGGGGTCTGCATGCTCATGCCGAGAGACTCGCCGGGGTGTGTGTCGGGCACCCTCCGGCTGCGGTGCGGAGCCGTCACATTCCCCTCGCGACCTCACAGGCCCGCCTTGCTCCCACTCACGTCGCTCCCCCAGCTCCTCGGAGCGACACCAGCACGCGTCGTACCGCCTCGAGCACGTCCCGTGCCGTCGCCGATCCGGGGCGATGGCGAGTCCTGTCGTTGGCGGCGTCACCGTCATCGGCCCCAACGCCACGGCCGCTACCGGCTCACGTGCGCGCGCACAACCGACCCTGCACTGGCCCCCGCTCGACCCGGACCCCCTCGCCGGAGTCCCCGTGCCGGACCGACCGGTCGGGGTAGAGCCATACCGGTTCTGGGGTGACGTCCCGGCAGTCCTGCGGCACTCTGGGGAGGTGTCCTCGGGGCCCGCCACCATGGTCGGCCGAGAGCGCGAGCTCCGGTTGCTGAGGCATGCGGCCGAGAGCGCCGAAGCGGGCGCGGTTCGCGTCGTCCTGGTCCTCGGCGAAGCGGGTGTCGGGAAGACGCGCCTGGCGCAGGAGCTGGTCGCCTCGCTCGATGAGACGTGGCTGACCTTGACCAGCCACGGCGTGCCGCTCGCGGACACCGAGGTGCCGTTCGGCGGCGCAGCGGAGCTCGTGCGGACGATCACCCGCATGTACGGCGCAGCCGAGGTGCGCCGACGCACCGGCAGGGACGCTCCCCTGCTCGCGCTGCTCGTCCCGTCGGTCGCGGACCCTCCCGCGGACGCGGTGGACCGCGCCGACGTCATCGCGGCGGTGATGCGCCTCGTCGAGGCGCTCGACCGACCGGTGTGCTGGCTCGCCGACGATGCTCAGTGGCTCGATCGTTCCACTCGCGACCTGCTCCTCTACGCCGAGCGCGTCATGAGCGGGGCGCTCCTCGTGGTGACGACCGTCCGCACACCTCCCGATGCCATCGGTGTGCTTCCCCAAGACCTCGCGGAGCTCGGCCGCCGCGCTGAGGTCGTCGAGCTCGGTCCGCTCTCGACGCGGGAGGTGCGTGACCAGATCGCCGGGCTCGCGAGTGGGTTGCCGGCCGAGGCGGTGACGCGCATATGCCAGCTCAGCGACGGCCTTCCCTTCTACGTCGAGCAGCTCGCCACCGAGGGCGGCCGCGTCGCAGGGTCGCTCCGCACGGTGCTGCGCGCCCGGCTCGACCGACTGTCTCCACCGGCGCGCCAACTGCTCGCGGCCGCTGCGGTCGGCGAGGGCCTCCTCGCGCCCTCGCACCTGCGGGCGGTCAGCCGGCTCGGCGCTGCCTTCGACCGAGCCCTGGACGAGGTGCGGACGAACGGCGTGCTCGTGCGGGACCCTCAGGGCGACGGGCTGCGATTCCACCATGCCCTGCTCAAGGACGCCGTCGACCGGGACCTGCTCGGCGAGGACCGCCGTCGTTGGCACCAGGCTTGGGCTTCCCACCTCGACCAGCTCGCGGGGGACGATGGCCAGGACCTGCGAGTGGTGATCGAGCGGGCTCGGCACCACGACGCAGTGGGCGGTGCAGGTGCCTTCGAGGCCGCGATCGCCGCCGCCGAAGCCGCCGAGCTGACCCAGGACGAGCACGCACGTCGGCACTGGTGGCACCGAGCCTTCACCGGCTGGCCGGACGATGCTCCACCGGGGGTGGGCCTGACACGCGACGCCGTGCTGAGCCGGCTCTACGCTGCACTCTGGTCAGTCGGTGACATGGACGTGATCGACGACCTGCTCAACCGGGAGCTCGCGGACGAGGACGAGTGGCTGCGTTCCCTGTGGTTGCGTCTCCTCCTCTGGCGCGAGCGCCGCGCTCAGCAGGCGGAGTTCACCCGGGTCGTGGACCCGTCGGAGTCGGAGAAGGTCCTGGCGCGGCTCCGCTCCTACGAGTCGGACCTGAAGGTCGCTTCGGTGATGGTGCACCTGGCCGACGAGTGGATCCAGGACCTGCCGGACCTGACGGAGGCGATGCTGCTCGAGGTCATCGACCAGCTGGCGCCCATGTGCGACCCCTTGCTGTTGGCTGACGCGTGGGACCTTCTCGCCTGGCTCCAGTGTTGTCGGGGCGACCCCGACGCAGCGGTGCGCGTCTCGGAGGAACACGTGGCCTGGATGGAGCGACACCACCCCGCGGGGGTGCTCGATGCGCGATGCAGGCTCGTCGTCAGCCTCGCCAACGCGGAACGGCCCGACGACGCCCTCGCCCTGCTCGACCGAACCGTGGCCGAGACCCGCCATCCGCATCTTCACCCTCATCTGTGGGTGGTGCAGCACATGCTGCGAGCGGTCATGCACCTGTTGGTCGGCGCCTGGGACGCCATGGCCGAGGATCTCGACCGGGCGAGGGAAGGCGCTTTCGGAGGTGACATCGAATCGTGGTGGAACGCGCTGTCGGGGATCCGCGGCGCCCGCACCGGGGACATCGCGGCCGCGCGCTCATGTCTCGACGCCATCCCGCAAGCACCGCCAGGAACTCCGCCCGGACTGCGCTGGTCTCGCGAAGCCATCCAGCGGACCTTCATCGAGACCGAGATCGCGGCCGCCGAGGGCGACCGTGCGGGAGTGTGTCGCGCTGTGTCGCGGACGATCGCCCTGCAGCATGACGGCGAACCGAGCAACGACCTGTACGAAGCCTTCGTGTCCGGCTTGCGATCAGGTGTCCGCCGCGGTGAATCGGATCCGGAGGCACGCGTACTGGTGGCCCAGGCAGCCACGGTGGTGGACGGCCCAGCACCGGACGCGAACCCCGTGCTCGCGCTGCGACCAGTCGAGATCGCGGAGCACCTGCGACGGGTCGGTGACCGGGACACGGTCGCCGGCTGGTCCGACATCGCCGCGCGATGGAGCCGGTGTCACCGCCCGTACGACGCCGCGCATGCGTACCTGTTCGCCGCCGAGTGCGCGGCGCGTGACGGCGACCGACCGCGCGCTCGTGAGCTCTTCGCCGGCGCCCACGGCATCAGCAAGCAGCTGGGCGCCGACCCGTTGCGCGAACGGATCGAGGCGGCCGCAAGGCGCGCCAGGATCACCGGGTTCGAGACCTCCGTCCCAGCACCCGGTCTGACGGCTCGGGAGACGGAGGTGCTGGGCCTGCTGGTGGACGGGCTCTCGAACGGGGCGATCGCAGAGCAGCTGGTCATGTCGCCGAAGACGGTCAGCGTCCACGTCTCCCACATCATCGCCAAGCTGGGCGTCGCCAACCGAACCGAGGCAGCAGCACGCGCCTTGCGTGACGGGCTGACGACCGGTCGTTGACCGCTCGCGTTGTGGGCTCGACGGACGGGCGGGCGGGGAAGGAACGCCGCACCTCGTCTTGGTGCATCTTCGCCGCGACGAGCATGACGTAGGGATCGCTGAACATCGTGGGGCTCCCGGTGGCAGGTGGTGGTTGGTATGCCTCAGCCTCCGCCTAAGACGCCTGACACCGGATCGGGCAACCGTCGTATCCGGACTCCCCGCGCTGCCTTAGCAACCCCTCCGGGCGACCGGACGGTCACCCTCACCGCACTGGCGTGCCACGTCGGGGCTTCGGGGGCGACGGAGGCGGAAGGGGCGACTTCGCCTGCCTGGGGGATGGCGCGCCGATCGCCGAAGTCGCACGCTCGAAGGTGGCCCTCGCGGCTGACGTGGGGTCCGAGCCCTACGACACCAGGAGACGCGCCATGTCCTCAGCCTCAGCCTCACACCTGCGGCTCGCTGCCGCCGCGCTCGCCGGCATCAGTTCGGTCTGCTTCGCCGCGCCTGCCAGCGCTGACCCACCAGACGGCCTCACCGTTGTCCTCGTCTGCGACGACGGGAACACCTACACCACGATCGCGCGTGCCGGGCAGACCTGGAACGCCCAGCTCGTCACCACCAGCACCTCCGTGTTCCACCTGACTCGATACACCTCCACCTTCGAGGTCACTGCCCCGGACGGCACGGTGGAGGTGTTCGGACCGAGCACCGTGGTGAAGGGCGGCAGCGACCGAGAGCACAAGGACCTGCTCGACTGCACGTACTCCTTCACCGTCGACCTCGGGGAGGGCTACACCGCCTACATCCACGGTCCTGCCACCGGATGGCTCGCACCCGCGAGCTGACGGCCACACCGGAGGCTTCTTGCGAGCGGCGATGCGGCCGGACTGGCACGCCGGTGTCCTCGCCCAGCGGAAACCGAATCGCCTCACGCGCGTGTGGCGCGCGAAGCGCCCGGGGATGAACGGCCGGGGGCTGTGGACCATGAGCGAGCCACCAGGCTCGACTCGGGTCTTCGCGGCCCGCTGAGCACGACCTGTCTAGTCCTGCCCCATCTCGGCATGCCTCGCCGTCCCGACATGGTGCAGAGTGCAGTGAGCGGACACCGGGTCGGGAGCACGTGGCGGGGGTCGACGAGGAGATGGACGAGCTGACGTCGAGCGGTCCTGCCGGGCCGCGACTCCAGGCGGTCGTGGCGCATCCCGACGACGAGACCTTCGGGTGCGGTGGCCTGCTGCTGCATGCCGCGGCGTCCGGGTACACGACGTTCGTCACCTGCGCGACCCGCGGCGAGGCGGGCCGCGACCGCAGCGGACGCTCCGGCGCCGAGCTGGGCGCCGTCCGCGAGGAGGAGCTCCGGTGCGCCGGCGAGCTGCTCGGTGTCGCCGAGGTCGACCTGCTGGGCTTCGCCGACTCCGGCATGGTCGGACCGGCGCCTGCCGGCTCCCTGGTGGGGGCCGAGCTCGCTGATGTCGTCGACGCGATCGCGACCTCGCTGCGCCGGGTGCGTCCCGACGTGGTGGTGACGTTGGACGCCAGCGACGGGCACCGCGACCACGAGCGTGTGCGAGTGGCGACACTGCAGGCCGCCACCGAGGTCGGAGTCGACGTGGTCTACCTCTCGTGCCTGTCGCAGAGCCTCATGCGGCAGTGGGTCGAGCACATGCGTGCTCACGAGCAGGACAGGCAGCATGTGCGTGAGGAGATGCCCGTCCTCGGCAGCCCCGACCACGAGATCAGCACCCTGGTCGACGTGCACATGCACCGAGCGCAGCTCGAGGTCGCGATGGCCGCGCACGCCTCGCAGGACTCGCCCTACGACGGACTGACCGACGACCTGAGGGACGCGTTCCTCGACACCGCCCGTGCCAGGAGGGTCGTGCCGACCTGGGACGGGACGTCGCGTGAGCGCACCCTGTGCAGGGGGGTGCCGAGCACGACCACACCGGCGACGGGCCGGACCCTCGACTCGCTGGCCGTCCTGGCGTCGCGTCGGCATCCGCACGGGACGCAGTGCTGGTGGAACCACTTGCAGGCACGGTGGGACTGCACGAACGCAGCCGACTCCCCCAGCTGACCCCAGCACACCGGTGAGGTGCGGCGGAGACACCGAGCGGACCTGCACGGGCACAGCGAGACCTCCCGTCCCCCTGCTCCGGAGCGACGGGAGGCTCGTGCTTCCCGGCTCAGGCGCCCAGGCCGGTGCGATCGACCTTGCGGTGGAACCGCATCCCGGCGAGACCGCCCAGGATCGCCCCGCCGAGACTGGCGACGACGGCCGCGACCGCGGTGATGATGCCGCCGGTCGCGAGGTCGCCCTCGCTGATGGGCACGCGCGGCAGGCTGTTGAGCTGCGAGAGCACGTTGTACTCGCTGCCCGCGACGGCCACGACGACCGCGACGACGACCGCGATGACGAGCGCCCAGACCCACACCGCGACACCCTGCTTGGCACCGTCGAAACGGGCCATCCGCCCGGCCACGTAGCCACCGGCGTAGTAGGCCACGAACAGGACGACGAGCAACGCGATCGCGCCGACGACGCCGACGGTCTCCGCGCTCCGCGCCGCCTCGCGCTCCGCCTGCTGCGTGCCCGAGAAGGCGCCCAGGCCGACGGCTGTGCCGATCGCGCTGAGCAGCGCCGTGACGAGGATGGCGGTGCCGGCAGCGGTGAGCCAGCCGAAGAAGGCCGAACCCCACTTGATACCGCCGTGCTCCTCCTTCTCGCGCGCCACCACCGTGCGCCGGTCGGGGACGCCGTCAGCGTCGACGTCGCGGGCGGCGGTGCCCGCCGAGCGCTCGTCGTGCCGAGGCTTCTCGTGGCGGGGCTGGTCGGCGCTGGTGCTCACAGGGTGCCGCGACGGTCGTCGACGTCGCCCTCGGACTCGATGTGCTCCTTGCGGACCTCCTCGGTGACGGTCTCCTCCTCCGTGACGGTCTCGGTGCCCAGGCGGACGCGCTCGACCGGCTCGGCCGTCTTGCCGACGACCGGGCGCTCCTCCTGGAGCACGACCTCGTGCTCCTCCTCCGAGATGGCGGGACCGGACAGGGCCTGGTCGCGGTTGTCGCCCGTGATGGGCTCGGTCTCGAGCACCGCCCGCTCCTTCTTCACCGGCACGGTGACGGTCTCCTGCTCGGTGGTGACGTACTTCCGCAGCCGCGCGCGGCCGGCCTCCTGCGTGGTCGTGCCCACGTCGAGGCGCTCCTCGGAGCGGGTCATCGCCTCGTCGGTGTTCGGCCCCGACGTGTCGTGTCCCTCGCCGGTGGACGTGCCGGACGTGCCGGCCGCACCGACGGCGCCGGTCCCGGCGCCGGTGTAGGTGCCGGCGCTGTCCGCGGGCAGCCCACTGTCGCTGGAGCGCTCGGAGTAGGTCATGCCGTAGTGCTCGTAGAGGCGCTGCTCACCGGACTGGTCGAGGTGGCCGCTGTCGACGTCGACGTTGGGCGCGTCCTTGATCTGGTCCTTGGTGAAGGGCACGCGTACGCCGTCGCTGGTCGGCTCCGCCTCGGAGGCAGGGACGAACGACTCGTTCATGCCGAACAGACCGGTGTGACGGTGAAGAACTCGGGACGGTCGGTGTCGTCGTCGAGGAAGACCTGGCCGATCTTGCCGACCTGCTCGTCGTCGCTGGAGTAGAGCGTCTGGCCGATGTAGCGGCCGTAGTCGTCGGTGTTCGTGTCGATGGTCATGTGCGTGCTCCTTCTCGGGGATGGCTGCCGGACGACGCGGGGTGCGTCGGGCTGCGGCTGTGGGGTCGTGCTGGCTGTTCAGTACTGACGCGGCGCGGTGCCCTGCCCGGTGGTGCCGGTGCTGCCGGTGCTGCCAGGACCGCCGAGGTCGGCGTTCTGGTCGTACACGGCGGTGCCACCGGCGCTGCCCTGGCCACCGCTGGAGCCGGTGGGGCCGAGGTCCTGCGCGGCGGACTGGGCCTGCTCCCGCACCGACGGGGCGCTCCCGGCCTGGGCCTTCATCCGGGGGGCCTCACGCTCGGCGGTGGTCAGGTAGCTCTCCCACCGCTGCTGCATGGGGCGGATCAGGCCCCCGCCGACGCCCACGACGATCACGCCGGCCACGGTGGCCAGGATGGCGACGAGCACCGGCGTGGTGACCGTCGTGGCGACGCCCACCTGGTTGAGGGCTGCGATGACCCCGAGGAAGAGGATGAACGCCGAGGCGATGTTGGCGAGCACTCGTCCGTAGGAGAGGCCGCCGATCATGTTCTCCAGCAGTCCCTTGACGGCGGCTGCGATGGACGCGGCGACGACGAGGATGATGATGGCCACGACGAGGCTCGGCAGGAACCGGATGACGTCCTCGATGAGGCGACTGATCGGGTTCGCGCCGAAGACGCCGAAGGCGAGCTGCAGCACGAACAGCAGGAGCGTGTAGTGAATCAGCTTGGCGACGATGTCGCTGGCGTCCATCTTCGAGCTCGACAGCGCACGCTTGACACCGCCGCGCTCGACGGCTCGGTCGAAGCCGGCGCGCTCGAGGATCGCGTTGAGCGCCTTGGCGACGACCTTCGCGATGACGATGCCGATGACGAGGATGACCAGGAACAGGACCAGCTTGGGCACGAACTCGGCGATCGTGCTCAAGCCGTCACGCAGTGCGTCTCTCATGAGTCCTCCGTCCGCGATGGACGGCCGACGCCGCACTCACGGGAGAAGGACGTCGACGACCACCGCTGGTAGTGGTTTACAACGTAAGCCGTACCCACCGGTGGACGGGCCATGCGACCCGAGCGGGGCCTCGGCCCCGACACGGGTTGTCGTGCAACAGCCGACGGTCAGTCGTCGAGGTGCTCGTTCCGGGTGATCGACAAACGGTCGAGAAGCGCTTCGAGAGCCTCCTCGAACTCGACCGCCGACCGGTCCTCCGACAGCGGTTCGCGGAGCTTCGCCACGGTCGGGTATCGGGCTGTGCCCGGTTCGCCGGTCTGGTCGTCGAGGACGTCGAGGGGGCCGACGTCGGCGCCGTGCACGGCGACCTCGAGGAGGAGGTGGCCCAGGAGGAAGCTCGTGTAGGCGCGGTAGGCCTCGATGGCGGCCGCGTCGCTGAACCCCTCCTGGAGCAGGCCGGAGAGGAACGTCTCGACCACCTGCAGGCTGCGCAGGGGCGGGCGCAGCCACGGCGCCTCGGCGGGGCGCGAGGCGACGAGCGGGAACGCCTTGGGGTGGGCGAGCGCCATGCGCCGGACGCCGTGCGCGAGGCGCTGGAGGAAGTCCTGCCAGCCGTCCTGCGGTGCGTCCACGACGACGTCGTCGGCCCGGACGTCGGCGACGAGCGTTTCGACGACGGCGTCGAGGAGGTCCTCCTTGCTGGGGACGTAGCGGTAGAGCGCCATGGCCTCGACGCCGAGCTGCTCACCGAGGCGCCGCATGGTGAGGCCGGGCAGGCCGTTGTCGTCGATGTAGGCCAAGGCGGCGGCGATGACACGCTCGCGGGAGAGCGGCACGCGCGCGGACGGCGGCGGCTCGTCCTCGACCGCGGCGCGGTCCGCGTCCGGGTACTCCCCCGCGCCACCGGGCCCCGCCTGCAGCTCCTCAGGCCCTTCCTCGCTCATCCTGACGCCCCCCTCTGGCAGCCGACCGATCCGGCTTCACGGTAGCGCGGGAGGCGCTCGGCGCTCGGCCCTGGGGCGGACACGCCTCTAGAGGTAGCGGGCGGGACCGTCGGCGCCGTGTCGGCCGGAGGACAGCCAGCGTTCGACCTGGTCCGGGTGGCGTCGGTGCAGCTCGTCGAGGACCTCCTGGCGCAGCTCGACGACGCGGAGCGTCCGTGCGGGCGCGCGGAGGTCGCGCACCATCCAGAACGTCACGCGCCACAGGTGGCACAGCTCGGCCGTGTCCAGGCCCGAGACCTCAGCCACCGTCCCCGCGCCGTCGTCCGGCGCGCGACCCGGCGGCCACCCGGGCTCGGGGATCGTGGCGTTCCCCGTGGACGTGCTGCCCGCGCGGTGGAGCACGTGCGTGCGCGCGAAGTCCCGCGCCGGCGGTGTCGTCACGACGAGGACGGCAGCCGTCAGTGGGACCCACCACGCGGACAGCACCGAGACGACCGCCAGGAGCAGCACGATGGCCGCGCACGCAGCCGCGACGCGGCACCACCGTGCGAGCTCTCGTCGGCGCGCGCACGTGTCGGGCACGTCGGCGGACGGAGGCTGCCCGTCCCCGCCCGTGGTCGCGGAGTGCGTGACCGCGATGCCGGCCATCATCACCGCGAGGAGGACGGGCGCGACGAGGGAGACCGCCCGGCCTGTCCCCCACAGGAAGCTGGCGCCGAAGAAGGCGGGCACGCCGCACAGGGCGACCGACCGCAACCACGGCGACCAGCGATCCCCCGCGCTCCTGCCGGGAGTCGTGCCGGGAGTCATGGTGGGATCGCCTAGCGGCGTTCGCCGAGCAGGGCGCGCGTGAGCTTGGCGAGGACCACGACACCGATGCTCGCGGCGATCGCGGCTGCCAGCGTGGCCGAGCCCTCGCTGGCTTCTCGCCACGTGACGTCGCGATGGCTCAGCAGCGCCTTCGTGCTGTCGAGGGGCGTCTGGTGCGAGGTGTGGTTCGTCATGGGATGCCGTCCTCGGGCCGCGGGCTTACGTCGTAAACCATCTCTCGGTCTGGCCCGCCGATCAAGCGCGGTCAGCGGGGTGCGCACCCCGGCGCGCCCACTGAAGTGACCGACGACACCGCGGGGTAGGAGGCTGCCGGGGCCTGCGCGTGATTCCCGCGCCGACGGGCAGGAGTCCGGTGCCGGCCGTCGCCGGACCTCGAGCGGCGGCGCGACCTGGTCCGGGGATCAGGTCGCGCCGCCGCCCTCTCGGTTGGGCTGCCTCGACCCCTGGGGGGCCCGTGGACCTGCGGGAGGTTCGACCACGGGGGGATCGAGGCGGCTTGCCCCTACAGCGTCCGAGACGGCTGCTCCGGTGCGGCGTGACGCAACGGTCGGGAGCGGTCTAGACCGACGTCCCCGTCATGGCCGGGCCCGCACCCCTGGCTGACCGGCCGCGCTGCCGCGCCGGAGCGGCCTCAGGAGCCGTCGACGGCGAGCATCGTGCGCACCGTCGTCGGCGCCACGGCGCCCAGCTGTGCTATTCGTTCGACCGTCAGCACGTCCCGGGCGTCCCGGGCGAGGCCGGCGATCTTGTCGAGCGCCTCCCTGCGGGCGGTGGTCGCCGCCTCGAGCTGCTGTCCCGCGGCCGAGAGCAGGTCTGTCAGTGTCAGGACGTCGGCGGCACCCGAGTCGCGTTCAGCATCCATGAGAGGTGAGGTTAGCGGGCGACCGACAAGGTTCGTCCAAGGTCGCGTGCTGGTCCGAGCACCCCGGGCGCCTGCGACGCTCGGTGAACCGCGCCCGTTCGCCGCGCCCGAGCGGGCGCTCGGTGTCGCCAGGACTACCGCGCCGGCCGACGTGGGGGGCGGTTCGGTCAGGACTCTGTCGGCTGGGGCTTCGGTGTCGGGGCGTCCGGCTGCTCACCGGGCGCGATCGGGTTCACGGGGCGACGTCGGGCTCGCCGGGAACCGGCGCAGTCCCGGGCTCGAACGGTGCAGTGGTCATGTCCCGGACGTACCCGCCACGCGAGGGACCATGAGCCGTTCCGCGGGCGCCCCGCGTCCCGCGTCCCCACGACTGCCCGACCGCAGCCGGGACCACTCGGGCGTCCCGGCCTCCGGGTCGCTCCGGGCCTGCGGCCCGGCGCCGGCTACTCCAGCTCCAGGGCCTCCACGACGTGCTCGGCGATCGCGAGCGCGGACGTCGCAGCCGGCGACGGTGCGTTGCGCAGCGCGGTGATCCGGCCGACACGGTGGATGCGGAAGTCGTCGACGAGCGTCCCGTCGCGCTCGACGGCCTGGGCGCGTACGCCGGCTCCGCCGCGGACCACGTCCTGTCGCCGGAGGCTCGGGACGTAGGCCTGGGCGCGCTTGACGAACAGGCGGACGCTCAACGACCCAGCGATCTCCGCGGCACCCATCCGCCAGTGGTCCCCCGCGATACGCCGGAAGCCCGGATAGGTGACGGTCTCCCGGAGGTCGGACAGCGAGAAGTCGCGTGTGCGGTAGCCCTCCCGAGCCGTCGCGAGCACGGCGTTGGGCCCGACGTCGACGGAGCCGTCGACCCGGCGGGTGAAGTGGACACCGAGGAACGGGTAGGAGGGGTCGGGCACCGGGTAGATGAGGCCGCGGACGAGGTCGGCTCGTTCGGGCACGAGCTTGAGGTATTCACCGCGGAAGGGCAGGATCGCCGGATCCTGCCCGTCACCCGCAGCCGTGGCCAGCCGGTCCGACTGGAGACCGGCACACAGGAGCACGTGATCGAACTCGAGCACCTCTCCGTCCGCCGTGGTGAGGTGGACGCTCCGGGGCGCCGAGCTCAGGTGCCGGACCTCCGTCGCCAGGCGGATCTCGCCCCCGTCCGCGGCGACGTCGGCCGCCAGCGCCTCGCTGACCGCGACGAAGTCGGTGATGGCCGTGGAGGGTGAGTGGAGCGCGGCGATGCCCTCCACATGGGGCTCGACATCCTTCATCTGCGGCCCGGTCAGACGCCGGAGGCCAGGCACGCCGTTGGCCCGCGCCCTGGTCTCGATGTCATCGAGGAGCAGGACCTCCGCGGCGGTCGACGCGACGACGAGCTTGCCGCAGGCGTCGTACACGACACCCTTCTCCTCGCAGTACGCCCTGAGGAGGCCGACACCGCGCCGGCAGAGCGCAGCCTTGAGCGAACCGGGCTTGTAGTAGATGCCGGCGTGGACGACACCGCTGTTGTGGCCGGTCTGGTGCCGTGCGACCCCGTCCTCCTTGTCCACGACCGTGACGCGGGTGCCGGGAAGGACCTCCTGGATCCGGCGCGCCACGGCGAGGCCGACGATGCCTGCTCCCACCACGCCGACGGACCGCGTCACGGCCGGTCCGTCCCGGCAGGACCCCACCCCGGCTGTCCGCGGAGTCGCCCTCCCCCGTCGGCATGAGGGGCGCGGGGCGATGTCCGGCCTCGCACGGCGGCTACCGACATGGGTCGACCTTTCGGTACGGAGGGCTGGTGCGCCGGCGCACGTGCACCGGGTGCTCGCAGACACCTTGGCCTGCGAGGCGCTCCACGTCCATCGTCAACTTTCACGACATCGGCCCAGGGGACGGCTCGGCTGACCGAGCAGCCCGTCGACGACGTGGACATGCCGGGGCGACCTGCCGCCGGCGTACGCGCGGCGCCGGCATGCGCTGCGATCGGCGTCCGTGCCCGTGGATCAGCTGGGAAAGGGGTTGTCCTCGTGCCGCGGGTCCAGCCGGGGGTAGCCCGCCTTCGGCTCGACGCCCGCCGGCTTCGGCTCCTCCCCGCCCGAGCTCTGCTCGGGCGGAGCGTCGGCCGGCGTCTCGAGCCGCGAGTTGTCCCGCAGGCCGTCGGTGCCGGTCTGTCCCGGCCCGACGTGGCCGACGCGCTCGCTGCTGGAGCCCATGCCGCCTGCCGCGCCCTCGGGACCCGACGAGTTGGGCGTCGAGGCGCGCTCCTCGTCTGCGACGTCGCGATGGTGCTCGGAGCTGGTCATGGGTCGGTCCCTCTCGTTCGTGGCCGCTGGCCTCGCGTACCCCGGCCGCGGTCCGCGCATGTGCTCCAGCGCGGTGACCGTCCCGGGTTGGCCGGGCTGGCATCGTGGCCACATGCACGTCGTCGACCTCGAGCAGGCCGTTCACACCGTAGGGGACCACTGCGGCTCCGTCGAGGGCGTGCCACGCGTGGTGACCAGCGGCAACTTCGCGTCCCCCGTCGCGCTGCTCGGCCCGCTGCTGGCGCAGCTGCCGACGGCGCGGCTCCACGCGCTCAACGCGCAGCCGGACCTGCCGCTCCACGAGGGCGTCGTGCCGGAGACGACGTTCGTCGGACCGGGCTTCCGTCGGCACCCGCGCCTGTCCTACGTGCCCTGCCGCCTCTCCATGGCGCCCCGGCTGTTCCACGGACCGCTCCCCCCGGACGTCGTGGTGGTGCACACCACCGTGCCTCGCGACGGCCGGGTGTCCCTCGGCCTGGAGGTCAACGTGCTGCCCGCCGCGGTCGAGGCCGCCCGGGCGCGGGGCGCGCTCGTCGTGGCCCAGCTGAACCCGCGCATGCCGTGGACCTTCGGCGACGCGGAACTGTCGGTGGACGACGTGGACGTGGGGGTCGAGGTGGACGCCCCGCTCGCCACCCACGTCACCGGCGCGCCCGGCGAGGACGCGCGCCTGATCGGCTCCAGGGTCGCGGCGGAGATCGGCGACGGCGCGACGCTCCAGGCGGGGATCGGCGAGGTGCCCGACGCGACCGTCGCGGGCGTGCTGGAGCGCCGCGGCCTGCGGGTGTGGACGGAGATGTTCAGCGACGGCGTCCTGGCACTGGAGCGCGCGGGGGCGCTGGACCGCGGCACGCCCGTGCGGACGTCGTTCGTCTTCGGCAGCCAGGAGCTCTACGACTGGGTCGACGACAACCCGCGGGTGCGGATGCTCCGCACCGAGACCACCAACTCCCCCGCCGAGATCGCGCGGCAGCCGGCGATGACGTCGATCAACACCGCCCTCCAGGTCGACCTCTTCGACCAGGCCAACGCCTCTCGCATCGGCGCCCGCATCCACAGCGGCTTCGGCGGCCAGACCGACTTCACCGTCGGCGCCAGCCACTCCCCGGGCGGCCGGGCGTTCATGGCGCTGCGCAGCTGGCACCCGAAGGCCGACGTCTCGACCATCGTCCCGCTCGTGGACGAGCCGGTGACCTCCTTCCAGCACGGGGCCGTCGTCACCGAGCAGGGCGTCGCCTGGATGTGGGGCCGCGACGAGCGGCAGCAGGCGCACAACCTGATCGAGCACGCCGCCCACCCGAGCGTCCGGGACGACCTCCGTGAGGAGGCACGGGCCATGGGCCTGGCCTGAGGCGGCCCTCAGCCGGGCTCGGGGAGCCGGCGCGTGCGGGCGATCTCGGCAGCCAGCACGGCGACCTTGCGGTTGGAGGTGGAGGACAGGCGCCGGAGGTAGTCGAACGCCTGGTCCGCGGTCATGTCGTAGCGCTCCATGAGCACTCCCTGGGCCTGCCCGATGATCGTGCGGTTGTGCAGCGCCAGCCCCAGCTGGTCGATCTGCATCTCGGCCGCGATGATCACCGACAGCTGGCCCGCCAGCGCCTGGGCGACGGCGACGTCGTCGGCGTCGAACCGGGACCCCTGCGCGCAGTACAGGCTGAGGGCGCCGTAGGAGTGCTCGTCGGTGTACACGAGCAACGACATCATCGAGTCGACGCCGAGGTCGTGGTGCACCCGCGGCGCCCAGGCCGGCCACCGCCGCTCGGCGGACAGCGCCGGGCTCACGAGCGTGTTCTGGTCACGGCGCACGTCCAGGCACGGGCCCTCGCCCAGCTCGGTCTGCAGCTGGTTCGCGCGGCAGACCAGGTCGTCGCTGCTGGCCCTGGTCACCAACCGGCCCTTCTGGTTCACCGTGAGTCCCGCGTGGTCGCACCGCGCGATGAGCTCGACGGCAGCAGCGACGGCGACCTCGAGGCGCGCGTCCTCGTCGCGAGCGGCGGCCAGCGCCTGTGCCAGCTGGGCGAATCCCCCGAGAAGCTGCCTCGCGTCGTCCACGCGCCCTCCTCCCGTGGTCGCGATGCCCGTCACCGAATGCTAGGCGGCACGGCCCCGGCGGGCCAGCAGGGCTGCGCCGGCCCGGTCAGCGGTCGGACCCGTCCTCGACGCCTGCCTGCAGGAGGCGCTCGGCGACGAGGCGGAGCTTGAGGTTCTCGTTGTTGGAGAGCCGGGTGAGGAAGCCGAAGGCGCGGGCCTCGTCGACCGAGTAGCGCTCCATCACCACGCCGACGGCCTGCCCGATGACCTGGCGGCTCTTGACGGCCTCCTGCAGCTGGTCGATCTGGCGAGCGTAGTCCAGTGCCATCGCCGACTGGTGGGCGAACAGGAGGGACAGCGCACCGAGGTCCTCGAAGGCGCCGACCCGGGACGAGTACAGGTTGAGCGCACCGTTCGACCCGTCGGCGTCGAACAGCCGGATGCCGGCCTGAGCCCGGATGCCGGCCCGCAGGGCGATCGGGGCGTACCGCGGAAAGCGCTCATCGGCGGCCAGGTTGGGCGCGGTGATGTGCACGGTGTCGACCGCGGCCTCGTAGCAAGGCCCCTCCTGCAGCTCGTACTGGGCCGCGTCGACGTCGCACAGCAGCTCGTCTGTCGGGGCCACGGTCTCGAGGCGACCATCCGCGTGCTTGACGGTGAGGCTGCTCCACTGGACGTCCGGGAGGACCTCGACCGCCGCGGCCGTGATGTTGGACAGGGTGGCGTCGAGATCGCCCGGCCGCAGGGCGGCGGCGAGCTGGCGCGAGGCCTCCACGAGGCGATCCTGGTCGGTCACCGCCCCAGCGTAGGCCCTCCCGGCCGGGGGACCTACCTGGACGGCGCGCCGTCCGGCTCGTCCGCCCCCGCGCCGAAGGCACGCCGCAGGTGCCGAGCAGCCTCCTGCTGCGCCTCCTCGGCCTTCGCGAGGACGGCCGCCGCCCCGAAGAACTCGTGCATCACCCCGTCGTAGTGGCGCAGCGTCGTGTCGACGCCGGCCTCCTCGAGCCGGCGCGCCCAGTCCTGGCCCTGGCTGCGCAGCACGTCGCGCTCGGCCGTGATCACCAGGGTCGGCGGCAAGGCCGCCAGGCGCTCGGCAGGCACACCGAGCAGGTCCACCCGCGGGTCGGACGCCGCGTCGGGCCGGCCCTCGAAGGCGTGCATCGCCATCCAGGACAGCAGGGGACGGTTCAGCGGACGCGCGTCGGCGGCGTCCTGCATCGACTCGCCGTGCTGCTCCGGGGTCACGAGCGGGTACACGCACACCTGCGCGACCGGCACCGTCTCGCCGACCTCGGCGAGCTGCAGGCACGTGGCGGCCGCCATGTTGCCGCCGACGGACTCACCGCCGATCGCCACCCGAGTCGGGTCGCCCCCGAACGAGGCGGCGTTCTGGAGCACCCAGCGGTACGCCATCAGCACGTCGTCGTGCGCCGCCGGGAAGGTCGCCTCGGGCGCGCGCCGGTAGTCCGGCGAGACGACGATCGCCCCCGTCTTGTTGGCCAGGCCGCGGCAGGAGGCGTCGTAGGTGTCGAGGTCGAACAGGACCCAGCCGCCGCCGTGGATCCACATCAGCACGGGACGGGGGCCGGTGCCGAAGCTCTCGGGGGTGTAGACCCGCAGGGTCTGCTCGCCACCGGCGGCGTCCGGGATGCGGAGGTCCTCCACGGACGCCACCGGCTCGGGACCCTCCAGGCCGCGCTCGGCCATCACCTTCTTGACCGCGGCGTCGGGGCCGGGCTGCTTGCGGGCCTGGTCGGGCTCGAGGATCTCGAACGGCAGCGGCCCGAAGGACGAGTGGGCGTCCACGATGGCCTGCGCCTCCGGGTCGAGGGTGCCCGACGGGTCCGTGCCCATCTCCTTCTGCTTGCCCGAGAGCATGTCGCGCACGTGGTCCAGCGGCTTGGCGAGCATCCCGGCGATCCTCTCCGCGATGCCCTCGTCGGGTGCGGCGGGGTGGGGGCGCGTCGGGGCCTGGCGCTTCGCCGCCAGGAACTCCTTGCCGAGCTGGGCCATCCGCTCACCGCCGGCCTTCGCGCGGAACTCCGGCAGCTCCTCGTCCTCCTCGTCGTGCACGTGGTGACGCACCACGGAGATCAGCTGGGTGAGGGCGTCCTCGAACTCGTCCTCGCCGGGGTCGGTGCGGCCGAGCACGACCAGGAGCTCCTTGATCTGCTGGTGCTCGTGCTCGGCGTCGTCGTGCTCGTCCTCCATGCCGAGCTCCGGCCAGATCGGGTAGAGCACGGTCTCCTCGGCGAAGGCGTGCAGGGCGAGCTCGAAGCTCACCTGGTCCACCAGCACGCGACGGTTGCCGCGGCCGGCCTCGAGGTGCTGGAACTGGCGCTCGACCACGGCGTGGTCGTCGGCGATCAGGTGGTCGATGTCGCCGGGCTGGGTGGGGTAGGACAGTGCCACAGGAGCCTCCGTGTGATCGGTTGCCTGATGAGTACCCGCTCGGCCACGCCTCATCCCGCCCGGGCGCGCCTCGTCCCGCCCGGGCGTGCCTCGTCCCGCGCGGCGCCCGGGCCGTCGCCGCCGGCCGCAGGCTGCCGCAGGCGGGACGGCGACCCGCCTAGACTGCGCGGGTGGAGATCACGACGGTCGAGCAGCTCGTCGCCATCGTCGGCGAGCCCGGCCAACGGGCCCGGACCAAGGAACGATCCCGGCTGACCGACATCGACCGCGCCTGGTTGAGCGCGTCGCCCTTTTGCGTGCTGGCGACGGCGGACGCGGACGGACGTTGCGACGCCAGCCCCAAGGGCGACCCGGCCGGCAGCCTGGCGCACGTGGTGGACGACCGGACGATCGCGATCGCCGAACGCCCCGGCAACAGGCGCGTGGACGGCTACCGCAACGTCCTCGCCAACCCCTACGTCGGCCTCGACTTCGTGGTCCCGGGCCGCACCGACACCCTGCGCGTGAACGGCCGGGCACGTCTCGTGGACGACGCGCCGTGGTTCGACGACCTGGCCGTGCGCGGACGCAGGCCGATCCTCGCGCTGGTCGTCGACGTCGAGACCGTCTTCTTCCACTGCGGGAAGGCGTTCCTGCGCTCGCAGCTGTGGGACCCCGACACGTGGGCGCCCGAGGCCGTGGTCCCGCGCCGCGCGGTGATCGCGCACGAGCTCGAGCCGGTGGCCGGCCAGACGCTCGAGGACCTCGACGACTACTACCGTCCCGACAACTACGGCAAGAGCCTCTACTGACCCTGCTCGTGGCCCGGTCGGCCCGCGGGGCGTGCTCCCCGCGCAGCTGCCATCGACACGGATGGTCGTCCTGGTGGACCCGGGTCATCGACGACCGGGCGGTCGCGCCCCGCGCGTGGCGACGAGCGCGGCCAGCCCCGTGGTCACCGGGACGGCGGCGACCAGCCCGACCGTCGCGACGGCGCTCCGCACGATCTCCTGCGCGATCACCTGGTCGGTCAGCACGCGACCGAGCGAGTCGTCGGCGGCGACGACCAGGATGAGCAGCGGCAGCGACGACCCGGCGTACGCGAGGATCACGGTGTTGACCACCGAGGCGATGTGCGACCGGCCCACCCGGCTCGCCGAGCGGTAGGCCTGGAGCGCGGTCAGTCGCGGGTTCGCGCGGACCAGCTCCGTGACCGTGACCGACTGGGTCACCGTGACGTCGTCGAGCACACCGAGCGAGCCGATCACGATGCCGGCCAGCAGCAGGCCTTGCGTGTTCACGCCCTGGGCCGCCCCGACGGAGGCGGACAGGTCGTCGGTGACGCCCGTCAGGTGCAGGCCGGCGATGGCCAGGGCCGACAGGACCCCGGTGAGGACGAGGCTGACCAGCGTGCCGAGCACGGCCACGGACGTCTCGGTCGCCAGGCCGTGCGTCAGGTAGAGCACGGTGAGCATGATCGCGGCCGACCCGACGATCGCGACGAGCACCGGTGACTCCCCCGCCAGGATCGCCGGCACCACGAAGAGCAGCAGCACGGCGAACGTGACGGCGAGACCCGCGAGCGCGGTGACCCCGCGCCAGCGCCCGAAGGCGATCAGCGCGAGGACGAAGGCGGCGGCGACCACCCAGAGCCCCGAGGCCCGCTGGTGGTCCACGACGGAGAACGACTCGCCGTCGGGCGTCGTGCTGGCGATGAGCACGACGTCGTCACCGACGGCCACCTCGGGTGCGCCGGTGCCGTTGGGCAGCGGTGCCTCGATCGCGGCGTCGTCCCCCGCGGCGCCGTCGAGCCGCACGACGGCGGTGCCGCACCCGTTCACGTCGTCCGGCAGCTGCTCGGCACAGGTCACGCGTACGACGTCGACGATCGTGCCGCCGACCTCCTGGGCCGACTCCCCGGCGCTCGTGGGCGTGGTCGAGGGCCACAGCAGGACCAGGGCGACCAGGGTGAGCAGACCGAGCGGCGCGACCACCGCCAGGGCGAGACGGCGCGAGCGGCGCGGCGCGGGATCGGCGCGCCGACGGCCCTGTGCCCCCATCGACAGCGCCACCTCATCCATCTCGGGTCGAGCCGGGTCCTCGACGCGCCGGCCGCTGCCGATCGTACCGACCGCGCGACACCGCCCGGAGCCGGGAACGACGGTGCCCCTGCCGCCGGGCAGGGGCACCGTCGCGCGGTCGGATGGCCGGTCAGCCGACAGCCACCGCCATCTCGTTGGGCTCGGCGGACATCGTCGGCGAGGTGGCCGTCACCTCGCCGGTGACGAGGTCGACGGCGTGCACCTGGCGGTTGGCCGGGTCCGCGACGTAGGCGGTGTCACCGTCGACGCTCAGGGCCGGGTGCGGGTTCTGCCAGTCCTCCGGGCCCTCCCACGGCTCGACGACCGGGTAGGAGTCGCCGAGCTCGCCGGTGGCGGGGTCCAGCACGTGGATGGCCCCGTCGGTGCCGAGGAGGTAGGCCATGTCGTCCGGGCCGCGGACGATGCCGCGCCACGTGTACTCGACGCCGTCGGGCAGCGACACCGGCTCGAGCGTCCCGGCCTCGGTGTCGATGAGGGCGACGGAGTCGAGCAGGTAGCCCTCGGCGTCGGGGTCGGTGTTGTAGTCCCCCACGACCAGCGGGCTGGTCTCCGAGACGTAGGCGTTCCCCATGCGGCCGAACTCGTCGGGCGCCTGCAGCTTCTCGAAGGCGCCGTCGCGGTAGAGCAGCGCGCCGTCCTCGCAGCCGAACACGACGGCCTCGCCCGCCGCGGTGCCCTCCCCGTGGATGGCCGGGCACTCCTCGGAGGAGGCCACCTCGGTCCACTCCTCGCCGTCGCGCTGGAGGGCGACGGCGCCGCTGCGGGACTCCTCGTCACCGACGGTCGTGACCAGCGTGCCGTCCTCGAGGACGATGGAGACCCCGTGGTGCGCCTCCGGCGCCTGCCAGGTGGTGGTCTCCGGCAGCTCGCCCGGCGAGTCCGCCAGGGCGTCGGTCTCGAAGACGGTCGTCTGCCCGGTGCCGTCGTCGAAGAGCACCGTCCGGTCGGCGTGGCGTACGACGTGACCGGCGGCGTCGGCCTCGAAGACGCGGTCGGTGAGGTCCGGCGCGACCGCGTCCAGGACCTGGAAGCCGGCACTGGTGGTGAGCAGCAGGTGCTGGCCGTCACCCATGGCGTTCAGCCGGGTGAACTCCTCGGTCGCGAACTCCTCGACGACCTCCAGGCTCTCGCCGTCGAGCACGGCGACGCCGTCCTGGTAGGTGACTGCGAGGCGAGGGCCCTCCGCCGGGGCGCTCTCGCTCGACTGGTCGCTCGGCTCCTCGGCGCTGCTCGCCGCGTCCTCCTCGGACCCGCAGGCCCCCAGCAGGAGGGTGGTGGCAGCGGCCGCCGCGGCCGCCCGCAGTGCGGTGCCGCGGCCTCGGCGCTGGGCCGGTGATCGAAGCATGGTGCTTCCTCTCTGTCGTGGGCTCCTCATCGGAGCCCGTTGGTGATCCGTTCGGTGTTGGCGCGCTGCATGTCGAGGTAGGTCGGCGCGCCACCGTCCTGCTCGGTGAGCGACTCGGTGAAGAGCTCCTCGACCTCGACGTCCACGCCGACCTCGTCGGCGAGCACCTGCACGAGCCGGTCGGGTTGCGAGGACTCCGCGAAGATCGTCCGCACGCCGGACTCCTCGATCGCCGACGCGAGGCCGTCGAGGTCGGAGGCGCTCGGCGAGGCGAGGGTGGTGCCGCCGGGGACGACGGCACCGACGAGCCGGAAGTCGAAGCGCTCGGCCAGGTAGCCGAAGACGTGGTGGTTGGTGACCAGCGCCCGTTGCGGGTCGGGGATCGAGGCGAACGACTCGCTCATCTCCTCGTCGAGCGCCTCGAGGTCCGCCCGGTAGTCGGCGGCCTGCGCCCGGAGGGCCGCCGCGTCGATGCCGTCGATCCCGGCGAGGGCCTGCTCGAGGGCGTCGACGACGTCGATCATCCGCGCGGGGTCGGTCCAAAAGTGCGGGTCCGGGGCGCCGTCACCGGCCCGCTCGGAGTAGGTGAGGACGTCGATGTGCTCCCCGGCGACGAAGGTGTCCACGCCGACGTCCTCGACCCGGTCGAGGTGCTGCTGGAGACCCTCCTCGAGGGCCAGCCCGTTGGACACGACCAGGTCCGCCTCACGCAGCTGCGCGGCCTCCCGCGCGGAGATCTCGAACGAGTGCGGGTCGGCGTTCGGCCGCATCAGCGTGGTGACCCGTGCGGTGTCGCCGACCAGCCGGGACGTGACGTCGCCGAGGATGTTGGTGGTGACCATGACGTGCGGTCCGTCGTCCCCGCCCTCGGCGCAGGCGGCGAGCGTCGCGGCAGCGAGCAGCACGGCCGGGACGACCGCACGACGGTGGAGGCGACGGCGTGCGCTCATCGACCCACCTCCGCGAAGAAGCGGGCGGCGGTCGGGGGGACGAGCTCGCGGGCGACGCGGGCGCCGTCGGCGTAGTCGATCTCGAGCACGCGGCCGCCCTCCGGGTCGTTGAGGTAGGCGCGCTGGTCGTCCACGACGAGCAGCGGCACCGGGTGGCGGGCGCCGGCGGGCGCAGCGACCAGCGGCCGCGTGATGGCCACCTGCTCCCCCGATCCGGCGAGGTACACCCGGACCCGCCCGGCCCGGTCGAGGGCGAGCACGTGGCCCTCCTCGTCGTCGGAGGCGACGACCTGCAGCAGGTCGCCGTCGGTCCGGACGAGGTCCCAGCGCCGCTCCCTCGTGTCGAGCAGCCAGAAGCCGACGCGCCCGGCGAGGGCGGCGACGGTCGGGCGCCCCTCGCGGGCCCGGAAGTCGGTGGCGGGCGGGGCGCTGACACCTCGTGGGTACGGGATGCGCTCGGGCACCCATCGGTCGCCGTCCTCGACGAGGAGGAGGGCACCGTCGGCACAGCCGATCGCCAGCCCGACCGCCGTGCTGATGCTGCCGCGCGCGTCGAGGCACCGCTCGTGCGAGCCGTCGACCGCCGTGCCGTCGGCCGCGACGCGGCGCACGGCCCGTACCCGGCCGGAGCGGTCCGGCACGGTCACCACGGCACCGTCGCCCAGGGGCGCCACCAGTCCCTCGCGCCCGACGAGGTCGAGTCGGAAGCGCTCCTCCAGCCGGCCGGCGTCGAGCGCCGCGTTGTCCAGCAGGACCGCCTCCCCGGACTCCGGGAAGAACATCCCGGTGCTGCCTGCGGTGGACACGCGTCCGTGGGCGACGACCGGCACGCCGCGTCCGGGCACGGCGCCGACGAGCTCGGGCGCGGAGCGGTAGTAGTGGAAGTGGTCGCCGTGGTCCCAGGTCCACATGCCGCTGTCCACGACCTCGACGCCTTCGGACGTCGTGGCGAACACGTAGCGACCGTCGGTCGACGCGGCCACCGGAGGTGCGATCGTCCCGACGACGGTCGCGGTCTCGTCGACGAGGTCGAGGAGACCGACCCCTCCCGCCGCGTCCAGCGTCAGCAGGTGGAGCGGCGGCTCCGCGACCTCCTCCGCCCCGTCGACCGCACCGTGGTCGTCGCCCGAGGAGTCGTCGGAGCCGGGGCCCGACGTCGAGGACGGCTGAGCGCCGGCCGCGTCCCAGCCGACCTCCGGGGAGTCGCTCGGGGAGCACGCGGTGCCCACGAGCAGCACCGCGGCGAGACAGGAGGCGAGGGGACGGCGGTTCACGCGGTTCCTTTCGAGGGCGTCGCGACGGCCGGGGCCGGGCCGACGGGCTGCTGGTGGGAGTGGTCGGCCGAGCGCGCCCGCACGAGGTCGACCACGCCTCGGAGCGCGGCCGAGAGCGCGGCGAGGAGGATGGCGGCGCAGGCGATGGACGCGCCGGCGGCGGTGGCCGCGTGCCACGACACCAGCAGTCCGACGAGGACCGAGAGGCAGCCGAGGGCGGAGGCGAGGGTCATGGTCGTGGGGATCCGGCGGGTCCAGCGGTTCGCCGCGACCACGGGGCCGAGGAGCAGGCCGATGACGAGCAGCGTGCCGACGGCCTGGTAGGAGGCGACGACCGCGACGGTGACGAGCGCGACCAGGGCCACCTGCGCCAGCCCGGGGCGCAGCCCGAGGGTCTGCGCGACGCGCGGATCGAAGGCCGCGACCACGAACGAGCGGTGGAACCCGGCGGCGATGGCGGCGGTCAGGAGCAGCGCCACCAGCAGGACGACGACGTCGGCGTCCTCCATCGCCAGGACGTCGCCGAACAGCAGGGCGGTCGCGTCGGTGGCGAAGCTCCTCGAGTGCGACACGATGATCACGCCGAGCGAGAGCATCCCGACGAACAGCAGCCCGATGGCGGTGTCGTACGACACTCGACCCCGGCGCTGCAGCGCCCCGATCGCGGCGCTCATGGCGGTCGCGCTGACCACCCCGCCGAGCAGGACCGGCGCTCCGACGACCGTGGCCAGGGCGACCCCGGGCAGCATGCCGTGGCCGACCGCCTCGCCGAGGAACGCCATCCCGCGGATGACGACCCAGGTGCCGGCGATGCCGCAGATGACGGACACGAGCGCGCCGCCGAGCAGCGCGCGCAGCATGAACTCGGTGCCGAAGGGTTCGGTGAGAACGGACATCGACGCCACCGTAGACAATATTGAGAATGATTACCAATCGCTATGATGTGCCCATGCCCTCCCCGACGCTCGACGCGATCCGTGCCCACGACCTCTGCTACGCCCACGACGGGCGCGACGTGCTCCATGGCGTCTCGGTGGCGCTGCGGCGTGGCACGGTCACGGCGGTCGCTGGGCCGAACGGCGCCGGGAAGTCGACCCTGGTCGAGCTCCTGGCCGGAGTCCGCCCGCCGCGGCGGGGCGTCGTCCAGCGTGACGGCACGCTCGCGCTCGTCGTGCAGCGCCCGGTCGCCCCCGACACCTTGCCGGTGACGGTGCACGACGTGGTGTCCATGGGCACCTGGGCGCGGCGCCGCGGGTCACACCGCTCCGTCACGCCGGGCGCGGTGGACGACGCGATCGACCGGGTCGGCCTCTCCGGCCTCGAGGAGCGCCCGCTGGCGACCCTGTCCGGCGGGCAGCGACAGCGCGCCCTGCTCGCGCAGGGACTGGTGCAGCAAGCCGACATCCTGCTGCTGGACGAGCCGGCCGCCGGCCTGGACCGCTCCAGCCGCGACCGGACCCGCGAGCTCCTCGCCGAGGAGGCCGCGCGGGGCGCAGCCGTCGCGTGCGTCACCCACGACGACGCGAGCATCCGGGCGGCCGACCGGGTCCTCCGGCTCGACGACGGGCGCCTCGCGTGACCCAGCCATCCGTCCGTCATGCCCAGCCCGGCGACGTGCCGGCCCTGACGGCCATCCGGGCGCACTACGTCCTCCACACGCACTCCACCTTCGACGTCGTTCCGCCGACCGAGGACGAGGTCCGGGCCTGGACCGAGCGCTTCTCCGGGGACACCGCTCACCAGCTCCTGGTGGCCGTGGAGGCGGGTGACGTCATCGGCTACGCCGCCACCCTGCGCTACCGGCCGCGACCGGCGTTCGACGCCACCGTGGAGATGTCGGTCTACCTCGACCCCGAGCGACGCGCCCGCGGAGCGGGATCCGCGCTCTACCGGGAGCTCCTGGCTCGGTCGGCGCGACACGGCACGCGCACCTTCCTCGCCGGCGTCGCCCTGCCGAACGACGCATCGGTCGCCTTCCACCGCAAGCACGGGTTCCGCGAGGTGGGCACGTTCGTCGACTACGCCCGGAAGTGGGACCGCGACATCAGCTCGACATGGTTCCAGCGCGGCGCGCCGGCACCGGACGAGCACGCCTGAGCGGCACCCACCGGCGCTGGTCCCTCCTCCGCCGCCGTCCCGGTAGGTTGGAGGGATGCCGACCGAGACCACCCCCCGCGCCTTCGGCGAGAAGGGTCGCCGGGACACCCGTCAGCGGCGGGCGTTGCGCGAGCACCTCGCTGCGTCCGATTCGTTCAGCAGCGCGCAGCAGCTCTACGACGACCTGCGCGCCTCGGGCGACCGCGTCGGCCTGGCCACGGTCTACCGCACCCTCCAGGCGATGGCCGAGGCGGGCGAGGTGGACACGCTGCGCACCGGCGACGGGGAGGTCCTGTTCCGCAAGTGCGGTCCCCGCCACCACCACCACCTCGTCTGCCGCAGCTGCGGCCTGACCGTGGAGATCGACGGCCCCAGCGTCGAGCGCTGGGCGTCCAAGGCGGCCGACGACAACGGGTTCACCGACGTCACGCACGTGGTCGAGCTGTTCGGGCTCTGCCCGTCCTGCAGCTGACGACTGGCCCCGGCACGAGCTGCCCCGACCGGTCCGGCCCGCGACGGAGAGCATGACGTACGTCGCGCCCGGGCGTAGCCTTGGCGGTGACGGTCGAGCACACGGCCGCCCTTCCTCCGAGCGAAGGGCTGCGCATGTCCGACGTGCGACCCGTCCTCACGTTCACCGTCCGACCTCCGCGCGCGCTGGTGCGCATGGCCGGCGCGCTCGACCTCGACCACCGTGACCACCTCAGCGACGTGCTCACGTGCCTGCGGCTGCGCGGGTGCGTCGTGGTGGAGCTCGACGCGCACCAGGTCGACGTCATCGCCCCCGGCTGCCTCGACGTGCTGCGCGACGAGGCCCGGGCACTGGTCCAGCGGGGCGGGGAGCTGCGTCTCGTCGCGGCCTCGGCGGCCTTCCTCGAGACCGCGCGGCTGGCCGGGTACGACGACGTCCCCGGATTCTCGCCCGGGCCGGCACCGCCGGACGGGGCGCGCCCGCGGGGCGCCTCGGCGTAGGTCGAGCGGGGATCGCACGACGGGCGGCGGGTACTGCCGCGACATGGAGCTCCAGACGATCGATGGCGAGCCGGACCCGCACGCGGCGGAGGTCGCCCAGCACGCAGTGGACGCCACCGCGACGGCGTACACGAGGTCTCCGGACATCGACGTGGAGCAGGAGCTGCTCGCACAGCTGCGCGACCGCGGCCTCGCGCCCAGCGACACCACGCTGCAGGAGCTTGCGACGGCGATCCGCTCCGGCCACCGGGTGCAGGTGGACCGGCGCGACGGCCCCGTCGGCTGAGCCGGCCCGCCGCGGTCGGTGCGTGACCGGCCACGGCCGGGCGCGACCTCAGCTCCGGCTCTTCCGCGTCTCCCGACGGTTCGCCTTCTTGATCGCCTCGACCAGCTCGTCCTTGTTCATGCGCGAGCGGCCGGTGACGTCGAGCTTCCGGGCCAGGTCCATGAGGTGGGCCTTGGTGGCGTTCGCGTCGACCCCCTCCGACGTCTTCCCGCCCTTGCGCGCCGCCGCGCCGGACTTCGCGGCCTGCTTGTCGGAGGGACCCTTCTCGTCCTTGGCCTCCCAGTGGTCGCCCACCTTCTCGAAGGAGTGCTTGAGGGCGGCGAAGGCGGTGCGGTGGGCGCGCTCGCCCTCGCCGTACTCCTCCACGGCCGAGTCGTGTGCCTCGATCCAGGTGCGCTGCGCCTTCTTCGGCGAGCGCTCCAGCGTCGACGGCAGCTCCTGCTTGCCGGGCATGGGTCACCTCCGGTGTGCGATCAACGGGTGAACGGGCGTGCGTCATCAGGTACCCGTTCCGGGCCTGAGTCATCCAGCAGCGACGGGGTACCGAGTCCGGACCACCACTTCCGACAGGAAAGGAACGGCCATGGCCACAGGAGAGACCGGATTCGACGACGTCACCTACGACCTGGTGTCCGTGCAGTACCACTCGCTCAAGGCCGGGCACGACTACGGCCAGTACGTCCGGGACGCCGAGAACGCGGGGCGCGACGACATCGCCCAGTTCTTCCGGGACGTGATGGAGGAGGACACCCGCAGGGCGCACCGCTGCCACGAGCTGCTCCGCGACCTCGGCGGGACGGACAACACCAGCCCCCAGGGCGACACCAGCGGAGGCAGCGACCCCAACGCCTCCTGACCGCACGGAGGCTGCCTCACGCACCGCCGCCCGCCGAGCGGTGCGTGAGGCAGGTTTCGCCGTCCCGGAACCTGTCTCACTCACCGCTCGTCCGCCGAGCGGTGCGTGAGGCAGGTTTCGGCGTACTGGAACCTGCGTCACTCACCGCTCCCCCGTCGAGCGGTGCGTGAGGCAGGTTTCGCCGTCCCGGAACCTGCCTCACTCACCGCTCCCCCGCAGCGCCGGTGCGTGAGGCAGGTTTCGCCGTTCTGAAATCTGTCCCACTCACCGCCGGCGCAGCGGTCTGTCCACGGTTTGTCCATGCTTTTCGTTTTTCGGCTGTTCGCGGCACCCTCCGGGCGTACATGGTTTGTCCACGCTTACATCGAGCGGCGACACGTTCGACCGAACCTGAGGAGAAGCCGTGGCCACCACCGTTGCCCCCCTGCGCACTGCGCAGGCCCCCGCACGATCCGCGCACCCCGTGTCGGCCGAGCGCAGGGAGCGGGCGCGACGTACGGACGTCGTCACTGCCGGGCTGCGCGAGCGCACCACCGCAGCCGAGCGCAGCACCCTGGTCCACGAGCTCATCGAGGCCAACATCGCCATGGCACGCACGATGGCGGCCCGCTACCGCAACCGCGGCATCGACCTCGACGACCTCGAGCAGGTCGCGCTGGTCGGCCTCACCAAGGCCGCGCAGCGCTTCGACGCCGCAGCGGGGCACGACTTCCTGTCGTACGCCGTGCCGACGATCCGCGGCGAGCTGCGCCGCCACTTCCGCGACTCGGGGTGGATGATCCGCGTGCCGCGACGGGTGCAGGAGCTGCAGGTCCGCCTCGGGACGGCGCAGGACGAGCTGCACGCGCAGCTGGGCCGCTCACCCCGGCCCAGCGAGCTGGCGGCCCACCTGGACGTCGAGCTGGACGAAGTGGTGGAGGCCCTGTCGGCCGACGGCTGCTTCCGGCCGACCTCGATCGACAGCCACGCCGGAGAGGGACAGGGGACGCTCGCGGACCTCCTCGGCTGGGACGACCGGGGGATCGCCTCGCTCGAGGCGCGCCTCGTGCTCGACACGGCAATCAGCCGGCTCTCGGAGCGCGAGCGCCGGATCCTGCAGTGGCGCTTCATCGACGAGCGGACCCAGCAGGAGATCGCCGACCGCGTGGGGCTCACCCAGGCGCAGGTGTCCCGGATCCTCACCCGCATCCTGGCGCGGCTGCGCGCCGACCTGACGGAACCGGTCCCCGCAGCCTGACGCCGGTCGGGCCCGCCGCCGTCGGCTCGACGCGATGGTGCCCCGAGACCCGATGGACGATCCCGGTGGCCGCCGGCACCCGCGCCCCGCGCGGCCGGCGGCAACGATCGGCGCTCCTCGCCTCCGCGTGAACCGGCGGAACGTGGGTACGGGTGCGCAGGACGTCTGGCAATCGCGAGTGCCTGACGCCCCAGGCCCGGGCGCTCAAGACACGGGCGTCCGGGCCGCCCCTCGCCCGGCCCCCCGTTCCGCCCTGAGCGGAACCGCTGGAGGGGGACGGGAGACGGCCGCTAGGTTCGGCGCATGGGCGAGATCCTGCGGTTGCCGGCACAGCAGACCCGCCCGGCGGCGCCCGAGCCCCTGTGGCGCGAGCTCGTCGGTCGCGAGCTGCACCGCGAACGGACCCGCCGCGAGGAGCGGCTGGTCGACGTGGCCGAGCGTGCCGGGGTGTCGGTGCAGTACCTCTCCGAGGTCGAGCGCGGTCTCAAGGACCCGTCGTCGGAGATGCTGCAGGCCATCGCCGGGGCTCTCGACCTGGACGTCCGCGAGCTGGCCGGTCGCGCCAGTCGCCCCGACGCGCTCTGCCTCGCCGCCTGACCCACGGGCACCGGCCCACCACGGCACCCGGCCTCGACGGCACCCGGCATCCCGGCGGCGATTCCGCCGCGGCGGCTCAGCCGAGGGCCGACGCCTGCTCGGTGAGGACCGTGTCGACGATGCCGTAGTCCACCGCGGCCTCGCCGGGCAGCACGAGCGTGCGGTCGGTGTCCTGCCGGATCTGCTCGGCCGTCCTGCCGGTGTGCTGCGCGAGCACCTCCTCGAGCAGCAGGCGCACCCGCGCCACCTCCTCGGCCTCGAGGATGAGGTCGGGCACGGTCCCGCGACCCTGGGTCGCCGGCTGGTGCAGCACCACCCGGCCGTGCGGCAGGATCGCCCGCCTCCCGGGGGCTCCGCCCGCGAGCAGCACGGCCGCGGTCCACGCCGCCTGGCCCACGCACACCGTCTCCACCGGCGGCCGGACGAACTGCATGGCGTCGTAGACGGCCAGCATCGCGGTGATCGAGCCGCCGGGCGAGTTGATGTAGAGGCTGATGGGCCGATCGGCGTTCTCGGAGGCGAGGTGCAGCACCTGCGCGATCACCGCGTTGGCCACGCCGTCGTCGATCTCGGTGCCGAGGTAGACGATCCGCTCGGACAGCAGCCGCGAGTACAGGTCGAGGGTGCGCTCGCCCCGCGGCGTCTGCTGGACGACGTACGGGATGGTGTAGCCGCTCATCGCACACCTCCGAGCCCCGCCGGGCGCCGGCGGGCCGGCGTCACGTGGTCGACGGTGCTGATCACCCGGTCGACGAAGCCGTAGGCCTCGGCCTCGCGCGCGCTGAACCAGCGGTCGCGCCGCGAGTCGCGCTCGACGGTCTCCCGGCTCTGGCCGGTGTGCCGGCTGATGAGCCCCAGCACGGTGTCGCGGGTGTGTCGCAGGTCGGCGGCCTGGATCTCGATGTCGACCGCCGTGCCGCCGATGCCCGCGGAGCCCTGGTGGAGCAGGACGCGGGCGTGCGGCAGGGCGTACCTCTTGCCGGGCGTGCCGGCGGACAGCAGGAACTGGCCCGCGCTGGCCGCCATGCCCATGGCGAGGGTGCTGACGTCGTTCGGGATGAGGGTCATGACGTCGTGGATGGCGAGCATCGAGGAGACCGACCCGCCCGGGGAGTTGATCCAGAGGCTGATGTCCGCCTCCGGGTCCTCGGCGGAGAGCAGCAGGAGCTGGTGCATCAGGCGGTTGCCGTTCCCCTCGCCCAGCTCCTCCCCCAGGACGACGATCCGCTGGTGCATCAGGCGCCGGACGAGCTCGTCCTCGATGCGCTCGGACGTGGTGGTGATGGTCATGGCTCCACCCTGGCCCGGCAGCGGCTCCCGCCACAGGAAGATCCGCTCCGGGCGGATCCGCCGCGGGCAGAACGCGCCGGACCGCATGGCGGCGACGGGACCGGGTACGTCGCCGTGTGGAACCCATCCCGGAGACGCTGGAGGCGCTCGACGAGCTGCGGCTCGATCCCGACGACGAGGACCTCGCCGAACGGCTCACCGCGACCGCGGACCGGGCACGCGAGGTGGCCCCCGGCCTGGTCGGGGTGAGCATCGCCGCCCGCGACGCCGGCGTCACCTTCACCCTGGTGGCCACCGACGAGGAGATCGCGACCCTCGACGCCGTGCAGTACGTCGGCAGCGGTCCGTGCGTCGAGGCCATCGACCTCGACCAGGGTGTCTCGACCTCACCCGAGGGCCTGCTCAGCGAGGAGAGGTGGCAGGACTTCGCCCGCGCCAGTGCCGCTGCGGGCGTGCACAGCACCCTGACGCTTCCCGTCGTCCGGGACGACGAGGTGGTCGCGACGGTCAACCTCTACGGCGGGGCGCCGGACACCTTCGAGGACCGGCACGAGGAGCTGGCCGACGTGTTCGCCGCGTGGGCGCCGGGCGCGGTGACCAACGCCGACCTGTCCTTCTCCACGCGCGCCGCCGCCGAGGAGGCGCCCGAGCGGCTCGAGGAGTCGTTGGTCCTCGACCAGGCGACCGGCATCATCGCCGAGCAGCGCGGGATCACACCCGAGGAGGCACGCGAGCAGCTGGAGGACGCGGCGCGCCGAGCGGGGATCCGCGTCTCGGTGCTCGCCCACGTCGTCATCGGGCTGCACCTCGACGACTGAGGGCGCGGGTCGTCACATGGTGACGGCGACGGCCCCGGAGGACGGGCCTCCGGCGCCGGCCGGCGCCGCGATGGCGATGTCGGAGGCCGCCTCGTCGTCCCGTCGCTTGGCCACGAGGGGCAGCTGGCGCGTCCGGACGATCTCGCTGGCGACGTCGACCAGCTTGCGGTTGGCGTTCGACGAGACCCGGCGCAGGTAGTCGAAGGACTGGTCCTCGGTCATGTCCAGGCGCTCCATCAAGATGCCCTGGGCCCGCCCGATCATCGTCCGGTTCTGCAGGGCCATGCCCAGCTGGTCGATCTCCCGACCGGCCGACATGATCACGGAGAGGTGGCCCGCGACCGCCTGTCCGACGGCGAGGTCGTCGGCGTCGAAGCCGTCGACCGAGCGGGCGTACAGGCTCAGCGCGCCGTAGGAGACCCGGTCGGTGTAGACGAGCAACGACATCATCGACCGGACCCCCAGGTCGCGGTGCACGCGCGGAGCCCACTGGGGCCACCGGCGCTCGGTCATCAGGTCGGTGCTGATGAGCGTGTCCTGGTCGCGCAGGACGTCGAGGCACGGTCCCTCGCCGAGCTGGTACTGCAGGTCGTTGGCGCGGCGCACGACGTCGTCGCTGCCGACCTTGGTGACCACCCCGGCCCGGGAGTTGATCGTGATGCCGGCGTGGTCGCAGCGGTTGACCAGCGTGACCGCGCTGTCGACCCCGATCTGCAGCCGGGCCGCCTCGTCCGGCGCGGCGGCCAGCGCCTGCGCAAGCTGGGTGAACCCGCTCACCAGCTCTCGTGCGTCGCCCATGTCCCCTGCTCCTCCACCACGTGTCCGCTCGCGCCTCGCCGGTGTCTCGACAGGGTCGCGGGCCACCCTACCGGTCCGCGCGCGCGGTCCGGCGGTGCGGCGGAGCCGGAGAAGTCAGTCGGGCGGCTCGACCGGCACGCCGGCGTCGCCCGCGAGCACGTCGGAGAGGGCGTCGTGCAGCCGCGACGGGGCAGCGACCCCGGACAGGGGGCAGGGCAGCCGCGCCTCGAGCTCGTCGAGCCGCGCCCGCGCCTGCACGGGACCGGCGGTCGCCGAGCGCCGGACGTCGTCGGCCGTCACAGGCGGGCGAGGAGTCGAGCCACCTCGCGCCTCACGGCGCCGGCGACGGCGACGGCCGAAGCCGCCCGCTGCGGCTCGACGGCCGAGAGCTCGCGACGCAGCTCCGCCGGGGTGGGACGCCGACCGTGGACGCGGATGAAGTGGTGAACGGCGCAGTGCTCGTCGGGAGTCAGGCCGGGGACGATGTGAACGGGTTCTGCTCGGCGCATGACGGCGCCTTCCACGCGGAGATGGCGACGCCGCTGCTCGACGTCGAGCCCCCGGTACCCCGTCCGCGCCGCTTCACGCGCGGACCGCACGCAGCCCCGCCGGACGTGCCGACCGACGGTGCACAGGCCCCCTCGGCGCCGCCGTGCAGGGCACCCGTCGGCAGCGCCACCGCCGCGCTCGGCCGCGCGTCTCACCGTCGCGACGTATCGTCGAAGGGGTGACGCCGACGACGCCGACCACCCTCACCCTCGACGACCGATTCGCGCGGGAGCTCCCCGAGCTCGCGCTGCCGTGGCGGGCGGACGAGGTGCCCGACCCGCGGCTGCTGGTCCTCAACGACTCGCTGGCCGACGACCTCGGCCTCGACCGCGACTGGCTGCGCGGCACGGAGGGCGTCGGACTGCTGACCGGCACCCGGCTGCCCGAGGGGACGACCTCGGTCGCGCAGGCCTACGCCGGCCACCAGTTCGGCGGGTACTCCCCCCGGCTCGGCGACGGGCGCGCCCTGCTGCTCGGCGAGCTCGTCGACCGGTCGGGCAGGCCGCGCGACCTGCACCTCAAGGGCTCCGGCCGGACGCCGTTCTCGCGCGGCGGCGACGGACTGGCGGCCGTGGGCCCCATGCTGCGCGAGTACGTCGTCAGCGAGGCCATGCACGCCCTCGGCATCCCCACCACCCGGTCCCTGGCCGTCGTCGCCACCGGGCGGCAGGTGTACCGGGAGGAGGTCCTGCCCGGCGCCGTGCTGGCGAGGGTCGCCAGCAGCCACCTGCGCGTGGGCAGCTTCCAGTACGCCCGCTCCACCGGGGACACCGACCTGCTCCGCCGGCTCGCCGACCACGCCATCGCCCGGCACCACCCGGCCGCGGCCGAGGCCGACCAGCCCCACCTCGCGCTCTTCGAGGCGGTCGTGGCGGCCCAGGCCTCCCTCGTCGCCTCCTGGATGCTCGTGGGCTTCGTGCACGGCGTGATGAACACCGACAACACGACGATCAGCGGCGAGACCATCGACTACGGTCCGTGTGCCTTCATGGAGGCGTTCGACCCGGCGACGGTCTACAGCTCCATCGACACCGGCGGCCGCTACGCGTACGGCAACCAGCCGCTCGTGGCGGAGTGGAACCTGGCCCGCTTCGCCGAGGCACTGCTGCCGCTCCTCGCCGAGGAGGAGGACGAGGCGGTGGCCCTGGCCAGCGAGTCCCTGGGCGCCTTCCGCACGCAGTACTCCGCCGCCTGGTCGCGGGGCATGCGCGCCAAGCTGGGTCTCCCCGACGGCCTCGCCGACGACGTGGCCGCCGGGATCGTCGGCGACCTGGTCCAGCTGGCGCAGGACAACCACGTCGACCACACGACGTTCTTCCGCCACCTCGGAGCAGCCGCTCGCGGCGACGCCGAGCCGGCACGGGGACTCGTCCTCGACCTGGCCGGGTTCGACGCCTGGGCCGAGCGGTGGCTCGCGGTGGACCCGGCCGCCGAGGTGATGGACCGCGTGAACCCGGTCTACGTGCCGCGCAACCACCTCGTCGAGGAGAGCCTCGCGGCCGCCACCGCCGGCGACCTCGAGCCGCTGGAGCGGCTGCTCGACGTCCTGTCCGCGCCCTACGACGTACGCCCGGGCGCGGAGCGCTACGCCGAGCCCGCCCCCGAGTCCTTCGGTGCCTACACGACGTTCTGCGGCACCTGATCCCTCACCGCCGGCGGATCCGCACCGGCCCTCGCGCCGTGGCGAGGTCCACGACGTCGCCGCCCTGCGTGACGTCGACCTCGCCCCGGTCGACCAGCCGTGCCGCGGCGCGGCGGGCGGGCTCCATCAGCTCCCGCCACGAGTCCGCCTCCGCGACCGCGCGGGCGGCCTCGGACGGGCAGATGGTCGCCCCCGGCGCCCGTCGCGCGAGGAGGTCGAGGATCGCGGCCTCGAGCCGCTGGTCCACGTCGGTGACGTCCCGGTCGGTCACCGGCGTGCCAGCCTGCGTCGCACGCGCCGGACGGGCAGGTCGTCCCACTCCCGCCAGAAGTCGTCCTCGGCTCGCTGCGCCTCCGCGTCCTGGAGGGCGTGGAGGCGGCCGAAGGTGAACCCGTTCTCGCCGTCGAGGTGGGCCCGCACGCCCTGCTCGCGCAGGTACTCCCGGGCGACAGTGGCGTCCTGGTGCCTCCCGAGGGCGCGCTGCACCCGCTTCGCGCCGCGGGCCAGCCGCCGGGCCTTCTTGCCGAGGACGGGGACGGCCACCTCGGCTCCGTAGCGCAGGCGCTTGGCCTTCTTGCGCGCCTCGTGGAGCGACGCGGCCCGGGCGTGCGGCTCCTCGTCCGCGCCCACCTCCGCCACCGCCCGACGCAACCGCTTCGCGTCGCGCCCCACCAGGTCCGGGAGCCGCGACGCCGCCGGCTCGTCCCGATCCGCCACGAACGGAGGCGCCTCGGCGAAGGCGTCGAGCTCGTCGAGCAGGGCGAAGTACCGCTCGTCGTCCAGCGCGGCGACGGCGGCCGCGCGTGCCGTCCTCTCATTCGCCCGCAGGTCCGTCCGGATCCTGGCCGCGACCGGACCCAGAACGAGCTCGGCCGGCTGCTCCGCGACCTGGTCGGCCAGGCGCCTGCCCAGGACCTCCGCGTCGCGGGCCCCGGCCAGGACCTGCCCGAGCCAGCGGAGCTCACCGACGAGGCGGTCCGAGCGGTCGCGCTCGAGCAGCGGCGTGAAGGTCTGGAGCGCCGAGCGGATCCGCCGGGCTGCGACGCGCATCCCGTGGACCGTGTCGGCCTCGTCGGCGCGGAGCCGGCGGTCGTGCTCGTGCAGGTGCGAGGCGAGGTCGAGCAGCCGCCCGACCAGCACCTGCTCGATGGTCGAGTCCCGGTGCACGACGACGCCTCGCGGGGGGTCCGGGGCCAGGTCGGCGAGCGCCCGCCGCAGCGTCGAGGCACCGGGAGACGCCTCCGCGCCGGCGTCGCGCAGGTGCGTCGCCACGAGGTCCAGGAGCGCCGGGCCGTCGTGGGGTCCTCCGGCGGCGAGCCCCACCTGCCACTCCCGCCAGCGCTGCTCCAGCCGGTCACCCACCAGCCGGACCGAGCTGACCTCGTCGTCGCACAGCACCCCGAGGAGGCCACCGGTCTCGTCGCTGATCGGGCGTCGCAGTCGCCGGGTCGTGACGGTCGCGATCGGGACGAGCGGCCGGTTCCGCACCCACGCACGCACGGGGGCCTGGACCGACTTCGGCACGGACTTCGGGACCGAGGCGCTCCTCGCGCCCAGCGGCCAGCGGAGGTCGGTGCGCACGTCGGTCGACACGGGCAGCCTCACGTGCCACCCGGCGTCGTCGCCACCGGTACGCCGGCGCAGCGTCACCCCGCGCCGCGCGAGCGCGAGGTCTGCAGTGTCGAAGTAGACGGCGTCGAGGGCGAGCTCGCTCGCCTGGCCCATCACCAGTCCCGGAGCGGCGCCGGTGAGCGAGGGCAGGATCGCTCCGTCCGGCACCTCGAAGCTCCGCTCGACCTCCTCGGTCCGCTCAGCCGCCATGTCTCCCATGGTGCCCCTGGCGGGGACGCGACGCCCCACCCTCTTGGGTCGGTCGCCCCACCGGTGGCTCAGCCGACGCGGAGCTCGCCCAGCTCGTTCCAGCCGTCCTGGTCGACCTCGGTGCTGACGATGTCCGGGGTCCGGGCCAGGTAGCGCGGCAGCTCCGCCTGCGCGGCCCGGAAGTGGTCGGACCCGACGTGGGCCGCTCCGGCGTCGCCGTCGCGGAACGCCTCGACCAGGACGTACTCGTGCGGGTCGTCGAGGCTGCGCGACCAGTCGAACCACAGGCAGCCCTCCTCCGCACGCGTCGCCTCGGTGAAGGCACGGGAGATCTCCGGCCAGTCGTCGGCGTGCTCGGGCAGCACGGGGAACTTCGCGGTGATGAAGATCAACGTCTCTCCTCGGTGGTGGATGTGCCGGTGTCCGGGTCGGACGGTCCGAGCCTAGGGCCCGGGCGGTCGTCCGACGGGCTGGCTATCGTGGGCCCATGACCGGCCCGGCGCGCCTCGCCCCTCGATGACCCGCACCCGCCGGCTGCTGCTCGTCGTCGACGCCCCGTCGCTGCTGCACCGCAACCACCACGCCCGCTCGCACACCGGCCTGCGGGACCGCTCGGGGCGCCCCATCTGGGCGCTGCACGGGATGCTGCGGCAGATCCTCGAGTCGATCGACTCCTTCGCCCCCGACGCGGTGCTGTTCGGGCTCGACGACCGGACCTCGTCGATCCGTCGCGAGGCCTACCCGGCGTACAAGGCCGGTCGCGCGGAGAAGGACCCGCAGCTCGTCGACCAGCTCGACCGCGCCGGCGCGCTCCTCGACGCGCTGGGCCTGGCGACGCTGACACCGACCGGGCTCGAGGCCGACGACGTCAACGCCTCGGGCGCCACCTGGGCCTCGGCCAACGGCTGGGACTGCGTGATCATCACCTCCGACCGCGACGCCTTCGCGCACATCAGCCGCCACACCCGGGTGCTGCGCCTCATCGACGGCGGCATCCACGGCTCGCCGATGCTCGACCCCGCCCGGCTGTTCACCATGTACGGCGTCCGTCCCTCCAACTACCTGGCCTTCGCCGCCCTGCGGGGCGACGCCAGCGACAACCTGCCCGGCGTGCAGGGCATTGGCGAGAAGACCGCGGCCATCCTGCTCGACGTCGCCGGCTCGATGGACGCCGTGTGGGCCGACGTCGACCACCAGGAGGGTCGCTCGCTCCTCGCCGCCCTCGACGACTGGTCGGCCGAGACGGGTGGCCGCCGCGTCGGCGCCACCGTCGTGCGCCGACTGCTGGCGCCGGGCGCCCGCGAGCGCTACGAGTTCAACGTGCAGATGATGGCCGGCCGCGACGACCTCGACCTCGGCCTGACCCCGGACGTCCCCGGGTCGCGCGGACTGCTCCCGCTGGACCTCGACCGCGTGACGCGGGTCGTCGGCTTCCTCGACAACGACTTCACCACCGACTTCGCGGTGCGGGTGCTGACCAGCGCGCCGGCGTCAGGCTGAGTCCCTGCTGTTGGGGTCCGCGAGCGCGTCGTCCAGCCGGGCCCGCAGCTCCTGCACCTCGTCCTCGAGCTCCAGCACGCGGGCGATGCCCGCCAGGTTCAGGCCGTCGGCCAGCAGGTCGCGGATCCTCTCGAGGCGGGCCACGTCGTCCGCGCTGTAGAGGCGCGTGCCGCCCGCTGTGCGGTCGGGCGTGAGCAGCCCGCGCCGTTCGTAGACCCGCAGGTTCTGGATCTCCATCGAGACCATCGAGGCCGCGACGGAGATGGCGTACACGCCGTGGTCGCTGGCTGTCACTCGCACCTCCTCCGACGAAATTTCCGAGCCGCTCGGCTTGATCTTGCCTCATCCATTGGCTATAAGAAACCTATAACAGCAACTACAGGTCGTGGACCAGAGGTCCACCCGGCAGAACCAGGAGGAGACGACATGCTGCTTCGCAACACCGACCCGTTCCGTGACCTCGACCGGCTCGCCCAGCAGCTCATGGGCACGACCAACCGTCCCGCGGTGATGCCGATGGACGCCTGGCGCGAGGGAGACCGCTTCGTCATCGAGTTCGACCTGCCGGGCGTCACCCCCGACAGCATCGACCTCGACGTCGAGCGCAACGTGCTGACCGTGCGTGCCGAGCGCGTCGCCCGCAACGGCGACTGGGAGGCACTGGCCGCCGAGCGGCCGAGGGGCGCGTTCAGCCGCCAGCTGGTGCTGGGCGACAACCTCGACCTCGAGCGCATCGACGCCTCCTACGAGCACGGTGTGCTGCGCCTGGTCGTCCCGGTCGCCGAGAGGGCCAAGCCCCGCAAGATCGAGATCACGCAGTCCGGTTCCAGCCGGACCGGGGACCACGCCGAGCTGACGGCCTGATCCCCCTCCCCTCGCGGGGTCGCAGCCCTTGCGCAGTGCGCTGCGACCCCGCGATCGCGGTCCTCCCGCGGCACGGCAGGTGTCGCCGGCCGGGCCGCTGCGGCCATCGGCGAAGATGGCTGCATGAGCACGTCTCAGGCCCACGTCTACGCCGCGGTGCGCACGCCCTTCGGACGCTTCGGCGGGGCGCTGGCGACGTCCCGGCCCGACGACCTGGCGGCCGGGGTGCTCCGGGCGGCGCTCGAGCGCACGCGGCTCGACGCAGCCGAGGTCGACGAGGTGGTGCTCGGCAACGCCAACGGAGCCGGTGAGGACAACCGCAACGTCGCGCGGATGGCCGCCCTGCTCGCCGGGCTCCCGGTGTCGGTGCCCGGCACGTCGGTCAACCGGCTCTGCGGGTCGTCCCTCGACGCCGCCATGGCCGGCTCGCGCACCATCGAGACCGGTGACGCCGACATCGTCCTGACCGGCGGCGTCGAGTCCATGACCCGTGCCCCCTGGGTGCTGCCGAAGGCCGAGCGGGCGTTCCCGGCGGGCAACGCCGAGCTGGTCTCCACCACCCTCGGCTGGCGCCTGGTGAACCCGCGCATGCGGGCCGAGTGGACCGTCTCCCTCGGCGAGGCCAACGAGCAGCTCTGCGAGGCGTACGACGTCTCCCGCGACCGGCAGGACGCCTTCGCCGTGCGCTCGCACCGGCTGGCCCACGAGGCGTGGGAGGCGGGGTTCTACGACGACCTCGTCGTGCCCGTCGACGGCGTCGACCTGGCCCGCGACGAGGGGATCCGTCCCGACGCCACGGCCGCGTCGCTGGCCGGCCTCCGGCCGTCGTTCCGACCGGACGGGACCATCACCGCGGGCAACGCCTCCCCGCTCAGCGACGGCGCGTCCGCGGTGCTGCTCGGCTCGGCCGGAGCGGCCGACCGCATCGGGCGCGAGCCGCTGGCGCGCATCGCCGGGCGCGGCACGCACGCCGTCGAGCCGCACCGGTTCGGCTACGCCCCTGTCGAGGCCGCCGACAAGGCACTCGCCCGGGCGGGCATCACGTGGTCCGACGTCGGGGTCGTCGAGCTCAACGAGGCGTTCGCGGTCCAGTCGCTCGTCTGCGTCGACGCGTGGCTGGAGCGCGGGCTGTCCGACCCCGAGGTCGTCAACACGCGAGGCGGCGCGATCGCCCTCGGCCACCCGCTGGGCGCCTCGGGCGGTCGCGTCCTCGGCACCCTCGCGGAGGCCATGCGCGCCGACGGCCACCGCTGGGGCGTCGCCGCCATCTGCATCGGTGTCGGTCAGGGACTGGCCGTGGTGCTCGAGAACGAGGCCGCGGCGGGGTAGTTGGCCGTCAGCGACCCCCGGCGCGGCCGACCACCGCGGGGACGATGGCCGCGGGGACGACGACCGCCGTCAGGACGTCTCCGCTCCTCGCGGATCCGTCTGCTGGCGGAGGTCGAGCCGCAAC
Source organism: Nocardioides xinjiangensis (assembly GCF_017916455.1). GTDB lineage: Bacteria > Actinomycetota > Actinomycetes > Propionibacteriales > Nocardioidaceae > Nocardioides > Nocardioides xinjiangensis. The sequence goes on from NZ_JAFMSY010000002.1 coordinate 459,427, forward strand.
CGGCGGGCGGCGAGGTCCACCGCCGGACCGAGGAGCAGGATGACCGCGAGCGTGCCCACCCCCACCGTCGCCCCGAGCAGCCACCCGGCCAGCGCTCCCCCTCCCTGCACCGCGCTGTAGCTCCACCGGAACGGCACCGGCGGGTCCCAGGCGAGCGCGGCCGCCTCGGCCGGCCCGGCGCCGGTGTTGCTGCCGAGGTAGAGGGCGATGCCCACCGCCAGCACCGGGAACGCCGCGACCAGGAGGAGCACCTGCCAGACGGTGGCGTCCGGCGTGGGCAGCAGACCCAGCACGACCGAGACCGTCACCCCCACCAGGACGACCTGCACGACGGTGCCGACGCCCGGGCGGACCTTGCGCAGCGCGGCGAGCGCGACGAGGGCGACGCCGACCAGGAGGTTCACGACCCAGAAGGCGGCACCGGTCCTGCGCGTGAGCCCGTTGACGAACGTGGAGTAGCCGTCGGACCCGAGGTCGGCGGCTAGGAGGAGGGCCACCCCTGTGCCGAGGACGACACACCCGAGGAGGAGCAGGACCGTACGACGCGGGCTGGGGATCACGGCGTCAGCATGGCAGCCGGGACCGGCCGGCTCGTCGTCGACGCGGCCCGTCGTACCGCCGGAGCGGGCCTGCGGGGCACGATTGTCGAGTCGTTCACCGGACGTCCACCTGCCGGACTCCGAACCGGTCGGGCGGCGTACGAGAGTCGTCGGTGCATCCATCCCCCCTCACTCGGCACGGAGAAACGATGACCGACACCACCCCGCGGCCCCTCCTCCCCCTCCTCCCCATGGCGGGCCGCACCCACGGCAACCGGAGTGCGGTGACCTGCCACCTCCGGTGCGGCGACGCCTGCTCCGTGGCCGCTCCCAACACCACCGACACGTCCTACTTCCGCGACGTCGCCGCGCAGGCCCTGAGCCGCCGCACCGTCGTGGGCGCCGGGCTCACCGTCACCGCCCTCGGTGCGGTCTCGGCCTCCCCCGCGGCCGCGGGCCGGGCGACCGGGCACGGCAACGGCAACGGGCACGGCGGACACGGTCACCACCTCGACCTCGAGTTCGACGCGATCGCGCCCGCGCCGGTCACCGTCGACGACGTGACCGTCCCCGCCGGCTACGACTGGCGGACGATCATCCGCTGGGGCGACCCGATCCTGCGGGGCGCGCCCACCTTCGACGCCGCCCACCAGACGCCCGAGGCGCAGGCCGGCCAGTTCGGCTACAACAACGACTACCTCGACATCATCGAGACCAACCGCCAGGGCACCAGGGCGCTGCTGGTGTGCAACCACGAGTACACCAACGAGAACATCATGTTCCCGCCCGGCACCGACCCGGCCACCGTCATCCGCACCGCGTGGGCCGCCCACGGCATGTCGGTCGTCGAGCTCAGGCGCCGCCGCCGCGGCGACGCCTGGACCTACGTCCCGGGCGCCCGCCTCAACCGGCGGATCACCCTCGACACCCCGTTCGCCGTGGACGGCCCCGCCGCCGGCTCCGACCTGCTCAAGACCGCGGCCGACCCGACGGGCACCCGCGTGCTGGGCACGATGAACAACTGCGCCGGCGGGACGACCCCGTGGGGCACGGTGCTCTCGGGCGAGGAGAACTTCAACCAGTACTTCCGCGCCTCCGGCACCGACCCCCGCGAGGCCCGCTACGGCCTCTCCGCGACGCAGGACTCGCGCAACTGGCGCTCGCTCGACCCGCGGTGGGACGCCACCACACCGGAGTTCGCCAACGAGCCCAACCGCTTCGGCTGGATCGTGGAGGTCGACCCCTCCGACCCGCGGTCGACCCCGGTGAAGCACACCGCGATGGGCCGCTTCAAGCACGAGGGCGCGAACGTCATCGTCAACCGCGACGGACACGTCGTGGCCTACATGGGCGACGACGAGCGCTTCGACTACCTCTACCGCTTCGTCTCCCGCGACCGCATGCGCAGCGGCGACAGCCGGTCGGACCGCCGGCACAACAAGACGCTCCTCAGCGAGGGCGACCTCTCGGTGGCGCGCTTCACCGGCGACGGTCTCGGGGACGGCGTCAGCGACGGCACCGGCGAGTGGATCCCGCTCACCAAGGACGGACGGTCCATGGTGCCCGGGTTCACCATCGAGGAGGTGCTGGTCTACACGCGCCTCGCAGCCGACACGGTCATGCCGACCAAGATGGACCGCCCCGAGGACGTGGAGCCGAGCATGCACAACGGCCGCGTCTACGTCGCCTGCACCAACAACACCGACCGCGGCAAGGCCGGCAAGGAGGGCCCGACCGAGCCCAACCCGCGCCCCCTCAACAAGGACGGGCACGTCGTCGAGATCACGCCGACGAACGGCGACCACACCCGCTCGACCTTCACCTGGAACCTGTTCCTGATCTGCGGTGACGCCGCCTCGGCCGGCACCTACTTCGGCGGCTGGACCGGCCCCGTGTCGCCCATCTCCTGCCCCGACAACGTCGCCTTCGACAGCGAGGGCAACCTCTGGGTCTCCACCGACGGCCAGCCCAGCGCGATCAAGGTCAGCGACGGCCTCTTCAAGGTCCCGGTCGAGGGCCCCGAGCGCGGCCACGTCCAGCAGTTCCTCGCGGTGCCCTCGGGCGCCGAGACGTGCGGTCCGGTCATCCACGACCGCGACGGCTCGGTCTTCGTCGCCGTCCAGCACCCCGGCGAGGACGGCAGCTGGGAGGCCCCGCAGTCGCGGTTCCCGGACTTCGTGCCCGCCGGCTCGACCGCCGCCCGCGGCCAGTTCGCCGGCCCGCGCCCGTCGGTCGTCCAGGTCACCCGCGGCTGATCCGACACCCACGCCCGGTGCGGGCCGTCGCCGACGGCCCGCACCGGCGCCTCGCCCTGCACGCAGCACCCGCGAACCAGCGAAGGACCCGCCATGCCCCTGCCCCGCCGTACGGCGCTCGCCACCGTCGCCGCCCTCGTCAGCCCCCTGCTCACCCTGCCCCTGCTCGGCGCACCCGGCCACGCCGACCGGCCCACCGACCGGTCCACCGACCGGCCGTCGGGTCGACCCGCCGAGCGGCCCGCCGACCAGGCCGTGGGCCGCTGGCTGGACGTGCCGACCCTGGTCGGCCGCGCCACCCTCGACGCCGACTTCCTGGCGCCCGGTCCCCCGTCGGGGACCCGGATGACCCCTGCGAACGGACGCAGCGGCCCCTTCCCCGGCCAGGTGGTCCCCGGGTTCTCGGCCATGCTCGACAACGGCGACGGCACCTTCTGGGCCATGCCGGACAACGGCTTCGGCACCAAGGCCAACTCCGCCGACTTCCTGCTGCGGATGTACGAGGCGCGCCCCGACTTCGAAGGGGCCGACGGCGGTGAGGGCACCGTCGACCTGCCCCGCTTCCTCTCCTTCCGCGACCCCGACCACAAGGTCCCCTTCCCCATCGTCAACGAGGCCACCACCGAGCGGCTGCTCACCGGTGCCGACTTCGACATCGAGTCCGTGGTGCGGCTGCGCGACGGCAGCTTCCTCGTCGGTGAGGAGTTCGGGCCGTTCGTGCTCCACTTCGACCGCACCGGCAAGCTGCTGGCAGCACCGGTGCCGCTGCCGGGCGTGCAGTCGCCCCAGCACCCCGGTCTCGCCGGCGCCCGACCGACCCTGCCCGCCAGCAAGGGCTTCGAGGCGATGGCCTTCGACGGCTCGCGCTACGCCTACCCCGTCCTCGAGGGCGCCCTGGTCGACGAGCCCGACCAGCGCGTCCGCGAGATCCACCAGCTCGACACCCGCACGATGCGCTACACCGGGCGCACGTGGGACTACCGCACCGTCGAGGCCGCCAACCTCGTCGGCGACGCGTTCATGGTCGGCCGCGACCGCATGCTCGTGCTGGAGCGCGACAACTTCGGCGGCGCCCAGGCGGTCACCAAGCGCGTCGTCGAGGTCGACCTCGGCCGCACCGAGCCCGGTGGCCACCTCGTCGCCGAGCCGGTGCTCGACCTGCTGGAGATTGCGAACCCCGACGGCATCGGCGCCGGCGACGGCTACGGCACGGGCGACCCGTTCTCGTTCCCGTTCGTCTCCGACGAGACGATCGTGCAGCTGCGCGACGGCAGCTTCGTGCTCACCAACGACAACAACTTCCCCGGCGACGACGCCCGGGTCGACGGCGAGCCCGACGACATCGAGATCATCCACGTCGACCTGCGCCGCCAGCGGGTCCGCGACGGCGGTCCGGTCGTCTTCGCCCACCGCGGCGCGTCCGGCTACCGCCCCGAGCACACCATCGCCGCCTACGAGCTGGCCGCGCAGCAGTGCGCCGACTTCGTCGAGCCGGACCTGGTGATGACGAAGGACGGCGTGCTCGTGGCCCGCCACGAGCCGGAGATCGGCGGGACGACCGACGTCGCCGCGCGTCCGGAGTTTGCCGAGCGCCGCACCACCAAGCAGGTCGACGGTCGCGCGGTGACCGGCTGGTTCGTCGAGGACTTCACCCTCGCCGAGCTCAAGACCCTGCGGGCCGAGGAGCGCCTGCCACAGCTGCGCCCGGGCAACACGGCCTGGGACGGCCTCTACCAGGTGCCGACGCTCGACGAGGTCCTCACCTTCGCCCGGCGCACCGAGACGTGCGACGGCGAGCCGCTCGGCGTCATCCCCGAGATCAAGCACAGCACCTACCTGGCGCAGGCGGGCCTGCCGGCGGAGCGACCCCTGCTCGAGGCACTGCACCGCAACGGCGTACGCCCCGGGGACACACCGGTCGTCATCCAGAGCTTCGAGGTCTCCAACCTCCGTGCGCTCGACCCGATGACCCGCTTCGAGCTCGTCCAGCTCGTCGACTGCTCCGGCGCGCCCTACGACCAGGTCGCGGCCGGCACCGGCGTCACGTACGCCGACCTGGTCACCCGCCGGGGCATGCGGACGGTGGCCCGCTACGCCGACAGCGTCGGGATGTGCAAGGACGTGATGATCCCCCGGCTGCCCGACGGTAGGCTGGGTCGCCCCACCGACGCCATCGACAACGCCCACGAGGCCGGCCTCACCGTCACCGGCTGGACGTTCCGCCGCGAGAACTCCTTCCTGCCGCTGCAGTTCCGCTCGTCCACCGACCCGGCGGCCCCCGGCGACCTGGCCGGCGAGATCCGCGCGTTCCTCCGGGCCGGCATGGACGACGTCTTCACCGACAACCCCGACGTCGGCGCCCAGGTGGCGGCGGACTGGGGCGACCGTGCCCGGCGCTCGTCGTAGGTTGTCCAGGTCCCCTGAGGAACCGCTCGGAAAGGTCCTTCCATGACGTCACGCACCCGCACGACCCCCGCCGGCCGGGCCGCGCTCGCCGCGACCCTCGCCGCGACCGTCGCCATGTCCCTCGCGATGTCCCTCGTCGCGACCCTCACCACCGCGAGCCTCGCCGCCGCGCCGCCGACGTCGTCCGTCGGCGACCGCGACCGGCACCCGGCCGGCCGCGGACACGGTGGCGCGCCCCACGACCGCGCGCCGGTGCTCCGGTTCGCCACGTTCAACGCCTCGCTCAACCGGGGCACGGCCGGTGAGCTCGTCCGCGACCTCTCCACCCCGGGCCACCGGCAGGCTGCCGCGGCAGCGGAGACCATCCAGCGCACCGGGGCCGACGTGCTGCTGATCAACGAGTTCGACCACGACGAGGCCGGGCGCGCGGCCGAGCTGTTCCGCGACAACTACCTCGCGGTGGGGCAGAACGGCGCCGCCCCCATCGACTACCCCTACTACTACGTCGCGCCGTCCAACACCGGCGTCCCGAGCGGATTCGACCTGAACAACGACGGCCAGGTCGGCCGGCCCGGCACCCAGGCGGGCGGTGACGACTCGCTGGGCTTCGGCCTCTTCCCCGGCCAGTACGGCATGGTCGTCTACTCCAGGTACCCGATCCTCACCGACGAGGTCCGCACCTTCCAGCGCTTCCTGTGGAAGGACATGCCCGGCGCGCTGCTCCCCGACGACCCGGCGACACCTGCCCCGGCCGACTGGTACTCCCCCGACGAGCTCGACGTCCTCCGGCTCTCGTCGAAGTCCCACTGGGACGTCCCGGTCGCGGTGCCCGGTCGCAAGCCCGTGCACTTCCTGGTGTCGCACCCCACGCCGCCCACGTTCGACGGTGCCGAGGACCGCAACGGCACGCGCAACCACGACGAGATCCGGCTGTGGGCCGACTACGTCAGCGGCGGTCGGCGCGCCGCGTACATCTACGACGACGCGGGACGCCGGGGCGGCCTCGGCAAGGGCCAGGACTTCGTGATCGCGGGCGACCAGAACGCCGACCCGTTCGACGGCGACTCGACCGGCCGGGCTATCCACCAGCTGCTCGACCACCCGCGCATCCAGGACCCCCGCCCCCGGTCCACCGGCGCGGTGGACCAGTCGCGGTCGCAGGCGGGCGCCAACCTCACGCACACCGGACCGGCCGCCGAGGACACCGCCGACTTCGCCGATACGACGCCCGGCAACCTGCGCGCCGACTACGTGCTGCCGAGCCGCAGCCTGCAGGTGCGGGGATCCGGCGTGTACTGGCTGCCGAGCAGCGACCCGCTGTTCCCGCGCCTCGTCGGGGTCTACCCGTTCCCGGTGAGCGACCACCGGCTGGTGTGGGTCGACGTCCGCGCCTCGAAGGGACGCCACCGCTGACCCGGCGCGGGCGCCTCGTCGGCGGCGGTCAGTCGTTGCCGTCGACGAAGCGCCCGTCGGGCGTCACCGGGTTGTCCTCGTTGATGGCCTCCACGGCCTCCGTGAGCTCGGCCTCCTCGAGCGGCGGGCGCCGGTCGAGGTGGATGCCGGCGATCATGCAGCGCACGGAGCCGCCGGCCAGCTCGATCGTGGGGATGTCGACGGCGATGATCTCGCAGGACTCCTCGATCGCGGCCACCTGCTCGGGGCGCAGCGAGCGGCACGCCCGCGCCGACATCGCCATGACGTAGCGCCGCCGACCCTCGGGCGTCCGGCCGCAGAGCTCCACCGCGTTGCCGGCGAACTCCCGGACCTGCTGCTCGGTCAGCTCGATGATCGTGCGGCCGGTCACCGCGAGCCGCTCGCGCACCTGGTCGCGCCGGTGCTTGTCCGGGATCATCTCCAGGGCGATCATCGCGACCTCGGTGCCGATGCAGGCGATGACGTTGGTGTGGTAGACCGGGACGCCGTCGGAGTCGAGCGCGTCGAAGGCCATCGGCTCGTAGTTGAAGTCGGTGCAGAAGCGCTCGAGCACGGTGACGTCGGCGCGGTGGCTGCGAGCGGTGTACGCCACGCGCGACACGTGGTCGAGCACCATGGCCCCGGTGCCCTCCAGGAACACGCCGTCGGGCTCGAGGCCGGAGTAGTCGACGATCGCCTGGACGCGGTACTCCGACTTGAGCATCTCCAGCACGTCCGCGCGGCGCTCGTGCCGGCGGTTCGAGGCGTACATCGGGTAGACGGCGACCGTGCCGCCCGCGTGGGTCGAGACCCAGTTGTTGGGGAACACGCTGTCGGGACGGGTGTGGTCGTCGTCCTCGAACACGTGGACCCGGACGCCGGCCGCGCGGAGGGCCTCGGCCAGCGCGTCCATCTCGGCCAGCGCCTTGGCCGACGTCGCCTCCTGCGACTGGCCGGCGGGCGCGTCGGACTGGAACGCGTTGTCGGCCGCGGTCGCCGGGTTGGGGACGAAGCTGGTCGCGCGGACGAGGATGACGGCGGAAGGGGCCTGAGCACTCACGGGAGGAATGTAGGCCACCGGGAGCGCCGCCCGGAAACCGCGCCGCGCGTCCTCAGGTGGCCGGCGACGGGCCTGTCACGACCTCCGCGAGCAGGCGCGCCACCTCGCCGGGTTCGCGCGCAGCGGCCGACTCGTAGCAGGTCAGCTCGGTCTGGACCCACCCGGGCACGTCGGCCGCGCTCCAGAGACCCGAGGGCACCACGGCGTGCTCCTCGGCCCAGGCGACCACGCGCTCGTTGACCTCGTCGGCCGTGCCGGGGGCGTAGGCCAGGAACGTGGCGATGTGGGGCACCTCCGGGAAGGTCCGGATGCCGTGCTCGTGCAGCGCGCCGGCGAGCTCGACGGCCCAGGAGCGGTAGTCGCCGAACCTCGGCAGGCGCTCGCGCAGCCCCATGAGCCCGCCGACGGCGGCCGTCGTCATCGAGAAGATCGTGCCGCCCATCCGCTGCCGCCACGCCCGCAGCTCGCCGGCAAGGTCCTCCGGGCAGACGACGAGGGCGCCGCTCGAGCCGCCGAGGCCCTTGTAGAGGGAGACGTACATCGAGTCGAACAACGCCGCCGCCTCCGCCAGCGTCCGGTCCCAGTAGGGCACCGACTCCCAGATGCGGGCGCCGTCGGCGTGCAGGGGCACGCCGCGGTCGCGCGCCGCCTCGGACAGCTCCACCAGCTCGTCCCACGTCGGCAGCAGGCACCCGGCGTCGCGCAGCGGCAGCTCCACCATCGCCGCGCCGAGCCGCCCGCCCACCGCCGCGAGCGCAGCCGCCGTGGGCGTCGCACGCCCGGAGGTCAACCACTCCAGCTCCAGGCCCAGCACGCGACGCGGGCCGTCCTGCTCGTGGTGGACCAGGTGCGACAGGTCGGGCAGGGCGACGCGGCGCGACCCGGAGCGGTCGCACCACGCCCGGAGGGCGGCCTGCTGCGCCATGACGCCGCTGGGGAACATCACCGCGGCGGGCTTACCGAGCAGCTCGGCGACCTCGGTCTCCAGCTGCTCGACCGCACCCCGCTCGCCGTAGCGGTCCCAGGCGATGTCGTGCTGCTCGGCGAAGGCGGCGAGGTCGCGAAACATGCCGGCCGGCGTGCCGGGAGCACGCCAGAAGATCGCCTCCGCCGAGGCCGACGCCGCGCGGAGGCGGGCGCCGAGGTCGTCGCTCATGCGCGGGCCGGGCGGGCGGTCAGGCCTGGCGCTTGAACCAGTACGTCGTCTGCGGACCGGGCACCACCTGCACCAGCTCCCAGCCGTTGAGGCCGAGGGTGGAGAGCAGGTCCTCCCACGACTCGGTGCCCTCGACGAGCGCCTCGGGGTCGGCGTTGTAGCCGCCGACCTCCACGTTGCCCTGGTCGTCGACAGTGATCTCGAGGTGCGCCCAAGAAGCCATGGCCCGATCCTGCCATGCCGGTCAACGCCGCCCGCCCGCCGGGCTCAGCGCCAGCACCGGCCCCACAACCCGCGCTCACGGGCCATCGCGCGCCGCTCGGCGCGCCGGTAGGAGGCGGTGCGGCGGAACGGGTCGTCACGGTGGACGTACACCTGCGCACGGCCGCGCAGCACCTGGGCGCGGCCCACGTCCGTGCCGCTGCGGTGCACGTAGCGCAGCAGCCGGCCGTAGCGGTCGCGGTCGGCCTGGCTGGGGTCGGACAGCAGCAGGACCCGTGAGCCGACCGGGGCGAGACCGCGCATGGACCGGCTGGCCTCCGTTCCGCCGCACTCGCGACGGCCGTGGACCTCCGGGGTGTCGATCCCCAGGATCCGGACGTACTCCTCGCTGCCGTCGGGCAACCGCACCACGAGCGTGTCCCCGTCGGTCACGCGGACCACCCGCACGTGCTCGCGCCGCCCCGGCCCGCCGCCGGAGCCGTCGGGATCGGTCGTCGGGGTCGCGACCGGGGTCGTGGGGGCGGCGGTCGGTGTCGGCGTCCCGGCCACCGGCACCGGGGAGGTCGAGCACGGGCACGGGTTGGACTCGCACGCGACACCGTCCCCGTCGGAGTCGAGCCGGTGCGGGTCGCCGGGGCCGGCGGCGGTGAAGAACGCCTGCGCGGCCGCCTGGGTGGCGAAGTCGGCGCAGTCCGCGTCCGCTGCGGTCGCCGGCGGTGCGGTCAGGAGGGAGGCGCCGACGAGGACGAGGACCGAGATCACGAGGCGACGCATGCCGCCAGCCTCGTGCCCCGCCCCCGCCGGCGGGCCCGATCGGGACCGAGATGGCTCGATGTGACTAGGCGCCCCCGCCGGTCAGCGGCCACTCGTGCATCACGTGGCAGCGGCCGGCCTCCCACCACGCCAGCTGGAGCCGGTCCAGCTCGACGTCGGTCGGCAGGAGGTCCGCCAGCAGTGCGGCGGTGGAGGCGAGGTCGACCCCGTCCGAGGCCGCGTCGAGCGTGAGGTGGGGCCGGACGTCGCTGCCGAACTCGCCGGCGTACGGCGGCCACGCGGGGAACGCCGCGACGAGCCGGGCGGTCAGCTCGCGCAGCCGCACGTCGGGCTCCGGCACAAGGTGGATGATGCCGTCCGGGAACTGGGCCAGCCCGCCCAGCCGCACCCGCACCGGCGCGGTCGTGGCCGCCAGGGCCGCGACCGTGTCGAGGTCGCGGCGCGAGGGCGACGGGGCGAACGGCCCGAGGGCCGTGATGTGCGCGTGCCCGAACCGCGGGTCGGTGGAGACGAAGGCGGCGTCGTAGTGCCCGGTGCGCTCGCGCACCCACCCCTCCAGCGCCGGCACGGGCAGCTGCAGCACGGAGTGACCGCTCACGCGGGCCAGCCTCGCAGGTCGCCGCCGGACGCCGCTCACTAGGCTGGCGCCCGTCATGACCGAGCCCCCTGCACACTCGCCCATCGCCCCGCCGTCGCCGGAGGCGGCGGCCGTCGCGCAGGAGCGGCTCGCCGGCCTCGCCACGCCACCGGGCGCGCTCGGCCGGATCGGCGAGGTCGGTGCGTGGCTCGCCGCGGCGCAGGGCGAGGTGCCGCCCCGCGCGCTCACCGACGTCCGACTGGTGGTGCTCGCCGGCGACCACGGCGTCGCGGCGCACGCCGTCTCGGCGTACCCGGCAGCCGTCACCGAGGCGATGGTGCGCACGATCGTCGCGGGGCGCGCGGGGGTGAGCGCGCTGGCCGCGGAGCACGGAGTGGCCGTCTCCGTCGTCGACGTGGCCGTCGACGCCGACCTGTCCGACCTGCCTGCCACGGTCACGGCCCGCAAGGTACGGCGCGGGTCCGGCGCCATCCACCTCACCGACGCCCTCAGCCGCGGAGAGGCGGAGCGCTCCCTGAGGCTGGGGGCCGAGCTGGCGGGCGAGCTCGTCGACGACGGCGCGCAGCTGTTGATGACCGGCGACCTCGGGATCGGCAACACCACCGTCGCGGCCGCCCTCGTGGCGGCGATGCTCGGGCTCCCGGCCGACGAGGTCACCGGCCGCGGCACCGGCGTCGACGACGCCGGGTGGGTGCGGAAGCGGGACGTGGTGGCGCAGGCGCTCGCGCGCACCGGACACCTCGGGCACGGCGGCGGCGCCGACCCCGTCGCGGTGCTCACCGCCCTCGGCAGCGCCGACCTCGCCGCCACCACCGGCTTCCTGGTCGAGTGCTCGCGACGAGGCGCCCCCGTCGTCCTCGACGGCCTGATGTCGCTCGCGTGCGCCGTCGTGGCCGAGGCGCTCGCGCCGGGTGCGTCGGCCTGGTGGCTCGCCGGGCACCGCTCGACCGAACCGGCACAGGCGCACGCGCTCAAGTCGCTCGGCCTCGACCCGCTGCTCGACCTGGACATGCGGCTGGGTGAGGGGTCGGGCGCCGTGGCCGCCCTGCCGGTGCTCCGCTCGGGCATCGCGGTGCTGCGCGACGTGGCGCTGCTCTCCGAGGTCCTGCCCGGCCCTCCCGGTCCGTCCGCTTCGTCCGGTCCGTCCGCGTCGGCTTCGTGAACCTCCGCGACGGCTGGCTGCTCGCCACCGGCACGCTGACCGCCGTGCGCGTGCCACCTCCGCGCACCGTGGACCGCTCGGTGGCCGCGACCGCGATGGTCCTCGCCCCGGTCGCCGCCCTCCCCCTCGGTGTCGCCGCGGCAGGGGTCGCCCTGGCCGGCCGGTGGCTCGACCTGCCGCCGCTCGCGGTCGCGTACGTCGTCCTGCTGGCCCTCGCCCTCGGCAGCCGTGCCTTCCACTGGGACGGCCTCGCCGACACCGCCGACGGCCTGACCGCGTCGTACTCCCGCGAACGCTCGCTCGAGGTGATGCGCACCGGTCCCGTGGGGCCCGCGGGCGTCGTCGCGGTGGTGCTCGTCGCCGGCTGCCAGGCCGCGGGGCTCAGCACGCTCGTGCAGCACGACGACGGGTGGTGGGTGGCCGGACTGCTGGTGTGTGCCTCCCGCGTCGGCCTCGCGCTCGCGTGCGTCCGCGGCGTCCCGGCGGCCCGCTCCGACGGCCTGGGCGCCGCCCACGTCGGGTCGGTGCCCCTGGTGGCGGCCGTTGCCGCGCTGGTGGCGACGGGCGCCGTCCTGGGTGCCGCAGGTCAGGTCGTCGGGTCCGCGCTGCCCCTCGTGCTGGGGCTGGTCGCGGCGGTCGCGGTGGCGCTGGCGCTGCTCCTGCGGTGCGTCCGCCGTCTGGGCGGGATCACCGGCGACGTGCTCGGTGCCGTGGTGGAGGTCTCCTTCGCGGTGCTGGTGCTGGCCGCAGCCACCGCGTGAACGGCGTCACCCGCTCCGTCACCCGCTGCGTCAGCTGCCCGACCCCGGCTCGGCCATCTTGCGGTGCATCGCGGCCTTGAGCTTGTCGGGCATCGCCTTGCTCGCGGCCTCCTGCACCTTGGTCTTCACGCCACCCCCGACCACGCGGTCCTTGCCGTCCATAAGCGCGTCGAAGCCCTGGCGGGCGACCGTCGCCGGATCGTCCTTCGGCGACGTCCCGACGAGCGTGTCGTCGGCCATGTCGGCCCGCTCGAAGAACTCCGTCTCCGTGGGGCCGGGCATCAGGGACGTGAGCGTGACGCCGGTGTCCTTGAGCTCGTTCTGCAGCGCCTCGGTGAAGGACTGGAGGAACGACTTCGACGCGTTGTAGACCGCCTGGAACGAGCCCGGCATCGTCGAGGCGATCGACGAGGTCACGAGCACCCGACCGGCGTCGGCCGCCACCATGTCGCGCAGCACCAGCTTCGCCAGCCGCACCGTCGAGGTGATGTTGAGGTCGATGATGGAGAGCTCGTCGGCCAGGTCGTTGTCGACGAACGCGCCGCCCTGGCCGTGTCCGGCGTTCAGCGCGATGGCGGCGAGGGGCCTGCCGTCGGCCTTGATCGCGGCGTAGAGCTCCTCGACGCCCTCCGGCCGGCGCAGGTCGACCTGCACCGGCTGGACGAGACCGCCGCTCTCGGACCGGAGGACGGCCGCGGCGACGGCGAGCTCGTCGTCCTCGGCGGCGACGATCAGGTCGAAGTCGTGCTCGGCGAACTGCCGGGCGAGCTCGAGGCCGATCCCGCTGGAGGCGCCGGTGACGACCGCGAGCTGCCTAGCGCCGGTCGGGGCCGCGCCGGTGGCGGCCGTGGTCTCGGGGCTGGACGCGTGTTCGCTCATGCCGCTCGGTACCCAGCGCTCCTGCGTCCGATCCGCGCCGCCTCTGCGAGGATGCCCGCCATGCGCATCTTGGTCACCGGCGGCGTGCGGTCCGGCAAGTCGACGCACGCGGAGTCGCTGATCGGCGGTGCGCCGGCGACGTACGTCGCGACCGGCGCCGCCCCCGAGCGCGAGGACGACCGCGACTGGACGGCGCGCGTCGCCGCCCACCGCGCGCGCCGACCGGCGTCGTGGGGCACGGTGGAGACCCAGGACCTCCCCCGCGTGCTCGCCGAGGCCGAGGACCCGCTGCTCATCGACTGCCTCGGCACCTGGCTCACCGCGACCATCGACGCCCAGGACGCGTGGGAGCAGGACGCCGACGCCGTCCACGCCCTCGTGCTGGCGCGCACCGACGAGGTCGTCGCCGCGCTCGTGGCGTGCCGCCAGGACGTCGTCGTCGTGACCAACGAGGTGGGCCTCGGCGTGGTGCCCGAGCACCGCTCCGGCCGCCTGTTCCGCGACCTGCTCGGCACGGTCAACCAGCGCGTCGCGGCGGCGTGCGACGAGGTGCACCTCGTGGTCGCGGGGCGCGTGCTACGCCTGTGAGCGCATCTCGGCAGATCCGGATCTCTGTCGAAGCAGACATCGTGGTCGATTCGGTGGGCCATACTCGTGCCCGTGTCGCGGCAAGTCACCACCCGTGCTGAAGCGCGGCTCTCTTGGCTCATCCTCGGCGCCTTCGCCATCCAGGCGGTGGCGTCTCTCGCCGTGTGGTTCGTGGTGAACGACATGTCCCGTGGTACGGGCGTCTTCTACAACGAGGACTTCAGCGAGTCGGTGAGGCTGAGCGTTGTCTGCTCGGTCTTCATCGTGGTGATAGCCGGGTTGCTCCTGCGCCGCGGCCTCGTCGTCGTGGCGGTCGTCGTCGGGTGCCATTCAGCGTTGCTGTCCGGCTTCGCCATCTTCGTGGGGTGGGCAGTCTTCAACTCGGCATAGCTGCCTGCGTGAGACGTCCGCTCATCGGCAGATCCGCGCGCTCGTCGCGGCACATGCGTGCGCTTCGCTCTCGGGCGGTCAGAATCGACCCATGATCAAGTTCTTCCGACGGGGACAGGGAAGCGGGCGTCAGTTACGTCGGCGCCCGGTCGAAGAGCAGATCCGGGCCATTCTCGGATGGAACACGTTCAGGTGGGCCGTCGACCAGTTGCCCGCGGGCGTCGTGATCGACGACGTCACGTTCGGAGACTTGGTGTCGGTCACGCGAGAGGACGTCTTGCAGTGGGTTGAGGAGCACGGCTTCGAGTCCACCGCCGTTCGCGACGATCGATATGACGGTCACGAGTCCCTCTACCTACTGCCGGAAGGGGGTGCCTGGGTCGTCTTCTACTCCGAGCGAGGCAATCGAAACTTCGAGCACCGCTTTGACAACGAGACAGATGGTCGGGAGTGGGTCGTGGACCACCTCTACGACTCCGCGCGCACATCGCTGAATCACCGCTGGTGGCATGCCCACCCTGAGTCGCGGCCAGCAAGCATCGCCGCCATGCCCTGAGCGGATCTCGGCAGATCCGGACGTTCGAGCTGCGCCGGCACGCGGCGGTTGGCCGCACCCGATCAGCGTCACCGAGCACCCAGCGATCGTCGTTGACGATGGTGGGACGGCGTGGGATTGTCCCGCCATGGCCCGATCGGAGGGCAGAGGCGCGACACTCGCCGACGCGCTCGGACGCAGCAGGGCCGCCCGGTTCGTGGGCCGCGCGGCCGAGCAGGAGATGTTCGGGCAGATCCTGTCCGGCGGGTCCAGCGTCCGGGTGGTGTGGATCCATGGTCCGGGCGGCGTAGGGAAGAGCTCACTCACACAGGCGTTCCGACGGCAGGCGGCCGGCGCCGGGAGGTTGGCGATCCAGGTCGACTTCGCGTCAGTGGAACCCCGTCCGGACGCCCTCCTGCGCGAGGCCGCTGTGCAGGGCTGGGCGACGGACGGCGATCCCGCACCGATCATCACGCTCGACAGCTTCGAGCGCGCGGCGGCACTGGAGGGCTGGCTCCAGCACGACTGGCTTCCCGCGCTGCCCGCGGCGGCGATCGTGGTCGTCGCCGGACGCAGGCCGCCGTCCCACCTCTGGCGGTCGGACGAGGGATGGCGGGAGTTGCTCGGCGAGATCCGGCTGCGCAACTTCGCACCGGAGGAGACCGCCGCCTACCTGGCCGGGTGCGACGTGCCCGAGTCCGAGCACGAGACCGCCGCCGAGCTGACGCACGGTCACCCCCTGGCCCTGTCCCTCGTCGCCGACCTGGCCCGGCACGACTCGGCGAAGTCGCTGACCCGGCTCGAGGACGCGCCGGACCTGGTCGACGAGCTGGTCCGCCGGCTGGTCGACAGCATCCCGGACGAGGCGCACCGTCGCGCGCTGCAGCTGTGCGCCCACGCCTGGATGACCACGGAGGACCTGCTGAGGGAGGTGCTCGAGACGCGGCGCGCCGGCGAGCTGCTGGCGTGGTTGCGCGGGCTGTCGCTGGTCGAGGTGGGTCCCTATGGCGTCTTCCCCCACGACCTGGCGCGCGACGTCATCGACGCGGATCTCCGCTGGCGCGACGCCGTCGCCTACGCAGACCTGCACCGGCGGGTGCAGCGGTCGAGCGTCCGTCGTGCCACACAGGTCACGGGCGCCGAGCAACAGCGGGCGATCATGCAGGTCGTCCACGCGCACCGGCACAGCGCGACGGCCGCGTTCTGGAACTACGACGAGCTCGGTACGGCGTACTTCGACGGCGTGCGCCCCACGGACGCGGACCACCTCCTGCAGATGACCAGCCGCCACCAGGGAGACGCGCAGGCTGCCCTGGTCGAGCACTGGCTCGGCCGGCAGCCCGGAGCGTTCCGTGTCGTCCGAACCAAGGCATCCGAGCCTGCCGGCTTCGCTGCGGTGGTGCGTCTGGACCTGGCCGACGCTTCCGACCTTGCGCGCGACCCGACGATGCGAGCGGCGCGCGAGGCGATCGAGCGCCGACGCCCGCTCCGGCCGGGGGACCACGCGACTGTGATGCGGTTCCTCATCGACGCGGAGCGCAACCAGTCGCCCTCCCGGACCCTGAACCTGGGCCCGGTGCTGAGCATCCAGACCCTGTTGGAGGACCCGGCGACGGCGTGGGACGTGATCTGCTGGGTCGACTCGGGTGCCATGGACCCGCTCATGGAGTTCATCGACTACCAGCGGCTGGACGGTGCCGAGCACCGCATCGGCGCGGGGGCCTACGCCTTGTTCGGACGCGACTTCCGGCGCGGGTCGCTGGCCGACTGGTTCGACCTGCTGGCCGACCGCGAGCTGGGCGCTCCGGTGATGTCGCCGACCGGTCGGTCCGACCTGCTCGCCCTGTCCTTCGACGAGTTCGCCACGAGCGTCGGTCGGGCACTCAAGGACCTCCACCGCCGCGACCAGCTGGTGGCCAACCCGCTGTGCCGGAGCCGGTTGGTGGTCGAGGGCGACGACGACCACGAGCCAGCCGACCGCCTGGCCGCCCTGATCCGCGACGCTGCGGACGCCCTCGCGGGCCATCCTCGCGAGGAGCGGCTCGCCCGGGCGATCGATCGCACCTACCTCCGCCCCGCTCCCACGCAGGAGGCGGCGGCTGAGGTCCTCGGCCTGCCGTTCAGCACCTACCGGCGACACCTGACGCGCGGGGTCGAGCGGATCGTCGAGATGCTGTGGCGCCGGGAGATCGGTGGCCAGGAAGTGAGCAGCAACCGGTCTGGAGAGTGAGCAGCGACCTGGATGACGGTGCTGGCATCCGTCGACCAGGAGGTGTTCCATGAAGTCCAACCCGACGCCGGCTCGCGACCGTGCGGTCGTCATCGGCGCCAGCATGGCCGGACTGCTCGCTGCACGCGTGCTCGCCGACCACTACACCGAGGTCATCCTCGTCGATCGCGACCAGCTGACCGGCGGCCACGAGCCGCGCCGCGGCGTGCCGCAGGGTCGCCACATCCACTCCGTCCTCGGCCGAGGGGACGAGATCCTCGCCGAGCTCTTCCCCGGCATCCGCGACGACTTCGCGGCGGCCGGCGCGGCGAGCGCGCGGATCGCCGGCGAGGTCCGGTTCATCAACGCGTACGGCGTGCTCCCGCGCGTCGAGGTGACCACCCCCTCGATCTGCGCCACGAGGCCGCTGATCGAGGACGTCGTACGGGAGCGCGTGCTCGCGGACCCCGCGGTCGAGCTGCGGGACAACACCGACGCGGCCGGCGTGATGGTGGACGGCGGTGGCCGGATCAGGGGCGTGCGGCTCGTCGCGCGCGACGATCACCGGGACCTGCCGCTGTCCGCGGATCTCGTCGTCGACGCGAGCGGGCGTTCCGGGCGCTCCGTCGCGTGGCTCGACGGGCTCGGCCACGGGCGGCCACCCGAGGACATCGTCCACTCGAACATGGGCTACGCGACACGCCGTTACCGGTTGGCCGGCTCGACCGGGCGCGACCAGTTCATCGTCGTGGCGGCACGGCCGGACCGTCCGATCGGCATGGCCGCCGGCGTCGTGGAGAACGACTCCTGGGTCGTGACCTTGTTCGGCTACGGCAGCCACCAGCCCTCCGGCGCGGAGGAAGACTTCCTCCCCCAGCTCGAGGCGATCGCTCCTCGTGACCTGTTCGCCGCCGTGCTGGGGGGCCAGCCGCTCGGGCCGGTCGTGACCCATCGCACGCCGACGAGCATCCGGCGCAACTACCAGCGGATGCGCACCTTCCCACGCGGCCTGATCGTCTTCGGCGACGCCCTCTGCTGCTTCAACCCCATCTACGGTCAGGGGATCACCGTCGCCGCACAGCAGTCCCTGGTCCTGCGGTCCTGGCTCGAGAGCGGCAGCGACGACCCTCGCGTCTTCTTCCGTCACGCTGCGCCAGTGGTCCGAGGCGCTTGGGACATCGTGAGCGGCGCCGACCTGTCGATTCCCGAGGTGCCCGGGGACCGCCCCCTGTCGGTGCGTGTGATCGGGCGTTACATGTCGCGGCTGCAAGCGGCGGCCGTCGGAGACCCCGTCGTCGGACACGCCTACCTGCGCGTCCTCAACCTCCTCGACCGGCCCACCGCGTTGATGCGGCCCGCCATCGCCGCGCGCGTCCTGCGTCCCGGTGCCGCCGTTCGAGCTCTCGCCCCGACCGACCCCCAGCCCACGGCAGTCGGGGCATGACACGGGCCAGCCGGTGGACCGACTCCGGGGCCGGGCGTCACCGCGCTCGCCGTGCCCGTGTTCGGGAAGGTACCGCTGCGCTGCCACGCACGACGTGCGCGCATCCGCGACGAGATGTCGCGCAGGTTCGACGCCGCACGGACGGCGGCGCGCTCGGGCTGGCTGCCGGTGGGACCGAGTCCTGGAGGCACCCCGTTGTGGTCGCCGTCGGACGGGTACCGGTGGCAGGCGGCCCCGGACGGGTGCTGTGCAGGACGCGGAGATCGGACACCACGTATGGCGCCGGACGAGGGCGGTGTGGCAGCCGTGGTGGCGCGCATGCAGCAGTGCCTGGACCGTCTCGGGCCGGCCCAGCACGGACACCGGGCGTTCCTGAGCACCTACCTGCGCACGACCGTCGCCGTCGGGGAGGCGATCGGACGAGGCGTCTTCGAGGACAGCACGTGGGTCGAGGCGTGGGACGTGGCGTTCGCGGACCTCTACTTCGATGCGCTCGATGCCGACGCGACCGCCGGCGAACGGGTGCCGCTGCCCTGGCGGCTCGCACTCGGTGCACCGCCCGACCTGCCGCCGCTGCGGCACGTGCTGCTGGGCATCAACGCCCACATCAACTACGACCTGCCCCAGGCCCTGTTGGCGGTGATCGACGACCGTGACTTCGCCGACCCGGTCGTGATGGAGCGGCGGCGGCGCGACCACGAGCGGATCGACGCGGTGCTCCGGGCGCGCGTCGGTGCCGAGAACGAGGAGCTGGTCGCCCAGTCGGGCGTGACGCTGCTCGACCGGGTCCTGCAGCCCGTGAACCACCGGGCCTCCGGGCGGTTCCTGCGCATGGCGCGGCGCAAGGTTTGGCACAACGCGCTCGAGCTGCAGCAGGCCCGTCTCACCGGACCGGAGGCGTACGCCGTCCGGCTCCGGGAGCTCGAGGCGTTGAGCGCTGCGCGCATCGACGACCTGCTCGCGCCCGGGCCGGTGCTCCTGCGCCTCGGCATCAACGGCTCCGGGATCCTCCTGCCGCCCGTGCGGTGACGTACTTCTTCTGCTTCGGCCTGGGGCGGATCCGAGCGTGCACGTGCCCGACCCGCGAACCCGCACGCCCCGGGAGCGGCGGAGCCGTCCCCCGTCATCCGAGGAGGACGAACGACCCCAGCGCCACGAGCCAGGACGCGAACGAGCCGAGCAGGAAGTACTCCGTCATCTCGTGCACTGTCTGCTGCTCGTGACGTGAGGAGAGCTCGGGGAAGCGCAGCAGTCCCTTGGCCGCGACGACCACGCTGGCAGCGGTCACCTGGCCCCCGAGGGCGAGGGCGAGGATGAAGACGCGCTCGAGGGGCCCGAGGAGCCGGCCGCCCTTGAGCTGCGTCGGCGGCAGCGCGCCGTCGGCGCGCGGATTGATCGTGCCGGTCGCCTTGAGCACCAGCCGCACGAGGACGTTGCCGGTCGACAGCTGCACCGCGAAGGCGCCGAGCAGCAGCAGGAAGCGGTCGGCCGGGACGTCGCCCAGGTCGGCCACGGCGAGCGAGGCGAGCCAGCGTCCGAGCGGACCCGCGGCGTCGGGCGCCAGGCCCGAGCAGGCGATGGCCCCCAGCAGCGCGACGACGAACACCCCCAGCGGGAGCCGGGCCGCCTTCGGGCCCGGGTGGCCGAAGCCCCAGGTGACCGTGAGACCCCACACCAGCACGACCGCGACGATGACCAGGAGCGCACCGACGTCACGACCCGACGTCAGCCCGGCGAGCAGGCCGGTGCAGAGCGCCACCAGCGCGCCGACGCACTCCGGCAGGAACCGGGTCCTGCGCACGGAGTGCGTGAGGTCGGTGACCGCGAAGCCGATCAGCAGGATCCCGAGCCAGCTCACCGGTCGCCTCCTTCCTGCTGCTCGTCGCCTCGTCCGGGCCCGAGCATGTCGTGGGCGGCGACGATCGCCGCCAGGCCGTCGGCGCGCACCCGCTGCGATACCGCGGACGGGCTGATCCCCAGCTCCTCGGCGACGTCGCGCTGCGTCTCGTGGGACAGCAGACCACGCAGCACCGACACCGAGCGCTCCGACAGGCCGCTCACGCGCTCGTCGCGCAGCACGAGCGCGGCGTTCACCAGCCCGGGGTCCGGACCGCCCGGCGCCCCGTCCGCGACGGCATACGCCGTGCGCAGCCACCGCTGGGCCGAGGTCGACTCCGACCGCGCGGCGGCCTCGATCGCCGACCGGGCCGCCCACCAGCCGGGGCCGTCCTCGATCCCGGCCCCGGCGTCGAGGAGCGTCGTGCCGCCCCAGCCGATCCCGTGCCGCACGTCGCACACCGTCCACATCTCGACCCGCACGAGGAGCGTCGCCTGCACGGCCTCGCCGACGGTGGCGAAGGTCCCCTGGAACTCGTCGCCCGCAGTGATCCACAGGGGCCGCACCGGGGCGAGGAGGTCGTTGACCGTGGCGATCGCGCGCGACAGCTCCTCGTGGAGGCGCCGGCGGTCGAGCGAGGCGCGCGATCCGACGAGGTCGCCGATCACTGCAGCCATTTCCTTCACTCAACCCATGGTGAAGGTTATTGCTTCATTTGTCTACCGATGAAGATTTCCGCTTCATTCCCAGAAGACGTGCTCCACGACGGCGTGAGCGCGCCGCGTCGTGCGCAGGTAGTCGTTCACCATCTGGTCCGAGGCGCCCTGCGGATAGCCGAGCACCTGCGCGACGGCGGCCCGCTCGCGAGCGTCGCGCGGGAGCTGGTCGAACGGCTTGCCCCGCACGAGCGTCACGGCGTTGCGGACCCGGCTCACCAGGCGCCAGGCCTCGGCAAGGGTGGCGGCGTCGTCCTCGGCGATCAGCCCGGCCTCGGCTGCGGCCCGGAGCGCGGGCAGCGTCTGGGGCGTCCGCAGCCCCTCGACGCGCCCGGCGTGCCGCATCTGGAGGAGCTGCACCGTCCACTCGACGTCGGCGAGCCCCCCGCGCCCGAGCTTGAGGTGGGTCTGCCGGTCGGCCCCGCGGGGCAGCCGCTCGTCGTCGACACGCGCCTTGATCCGACGCACCTCGACCACGTCGGACTCCGAGATGCCGTCGGCGGGGAAGCGGATCGGGTCGACCAGCTCGGTGAACCGCCGTCGCAGGTCCTCGTCGCCGGCCACCGCGTCCGCCCGGAGCAGCGCCTGGAACTCCCACACGTGCGACCACTTGGCGTAGTAGGCGGCGTAGGACTCCACCGTGCGCACCATCGGTCCGTTCTTGCCCTCGGGGCGCAGGTCCGGGTCGACCTCGAGCGGCGGGTCGCTGGCCGGCAGGGACAGCAGCCGCCTGACCTCTCCGACCACGGCCGTGGCGAACGACGAGGCCGCCTGCGGCTCGACGCCCGGCGCGGGCTCGTGCACGAACATCACGTCGGCGTCGCTGCCGTAGGACAGCTCGAAACCGCCGTAGCGGCCCATCGCGATGACCGCGATCCGGCTCGCAGGGGCCTCCAGGCCACGGTGCCGGCGCACCGACTCCGTGGCGACGGCGAGGGTCGCCTGCAGCGTGGCGTCGGTGAGGCGGCTGAGCCCCTGCCCGACCAGCGCCACGTCGGTCCCCGCCACGAGCTCGCCGCACGCGATCCGCAGCAGCTCGCGCCGGCGTACGGCGCGCACCGCGGCGACCGCGGACTCCGGGGTCTCCGCGCGCTCGACCAGCGCCTGCATCTCGGCCAGCGCGGCCTCGGCGCTCAGCGGCACCAGCGACTCGCCGAGCATCTTCACCCCCTGCGGCTCGCGCTCGAGCAGGTCGGTGGCGTAGCGGGACGTGCCCAGGACGAGGGCCAGCCGCTGCGCGACCTGGCCCTCGTCGCGCAGCATCGTGAGGTACCACGGCGTGCGCCCGAGGCTCTCGCTGATCCGCCGGAAGCCGAAGAGCCCGGCGTCCGGGTCGGGCGAGTCGGCGAACCACTCCAGCAGCACCGGCAGCAGGGTGCGCTGGATGTCGGAGGTGCGGGAGACCCCGCTCGTGAGTGCCTCGAGGTGGCGCAACGCGGCCCGCGGGTCGGCGTACCCGAGGGCGGACAGCCGCGCCTCCGCGGCCTCCAGCGACAGCCGCGCCTCGCTGCCGGGCAGCTTGGCGACCGCCCCGAGGAGCGGACGGTAGAACAGCTTCTCGTGGAGCCGGCGCACCTCGCGGCGGTGGTAGCGCCACTGCTTGTCGAGCGCGGCGGCGGGCTCGGAGAGGAACCCGAGCGAGCGGCCGAGGCGGCGCAGCGACGCCTCGTCGTCGGGCAGCACGTGGGTGCGTCGCAGCTGGTGCAGCTGGATGCGGTGCTCGAGGGCGCGGAGGAAGGAGTAGGCCTCGTGCAGCCGCTCGCCGTCCTCGCGACCGACGTAGCCCCCGGCCGTCAGCCGGGCCAGCGCGCTGAGGGTCGCGCCCTCCCGCAGCGACGGGTCGGAGCGACCGTGGACCAGCTGCAGCAGCTGCACGGCGAACTCCACGTCGCGCAAACCGCCCGAGCCGAGCTTGAGCTGGCGCTCGGCCTCGTGTGCCGGGATGTGCTCGAGCACCCGGCGGCGCATCGCCTGCACGTCGCCGACGAAGCCCTCGCGCTCCGCGGCGCTCCACACCATCGGGGCCACCATCTCGCAGTAGCGGCGGCCGAGGTCCCGGTCACCGGCGACGGGGCGGGCCTTGAGCAGCGCCTGGAACTCCCAGGTCTTCGCCCACTTCTCGTAGTAGCCCCGGTGGCTGGCCAGCGTCCGCACGAGCGGGCCCTGGCTGCCCTCGGGCCGCAGGTTGGCGTCGACCGGCCAGATGGTGCCCTCGCGGGTGTGGTCGGAGCAGATCCGCATGAGGTGCGAGGCCATCTGCGTGGCGGCCCGCAGCGCCGTCCCGTCGGCGCCGCCTCCTTCCGGGCCGCCGTCGGACGCCGGCTCGTAGACGAAGACCACGTCGACGTCGGAGATGTAGTTGAGCTCGTGGCCGCCGCACTTGCCCATCGCGATCACGGCGAGGCGTGCGGTGCGCGCGCTCTCCCCCAGACGCGAGCGGGCGATCGCGAGCGCGGCGTCCAGCGTCGCCGCGGCGAGGTCGGACAGCTCGGCGGCCGCGTCGTCGACGCTGAGGTGGTGGGCCAGGTCGCGGGAGGCCAGCCGGAGCAGGATGCGCCGGTACTCCACGCGCAGCGCGTCGACCGCCTCCGCGTCCGGCAGCCCGGCGACGGGCTCCTCGGCGTGCGGGTCGGCGCCCACCGCCGCCAGCATCGCCTCACGGACGGCGTACGCCGCGGTGCGGGTGCTGCCCAGCGTCGGGTCGGTCAGCTCCCGCCAGTGCTCCGGGTGTCGGACCAGGTGGTGCGTCAGCGCGACGCTGGCGCCGAGCACGCTGCACAGCCGCATGGCGGTGCCCTCGTCGTCGGCGACCTCCGCGAGCATCCGGCGCCCGGCCCCCTCCTCCTGCCCGTCGAGGGCCTCGACGAGTCGGAGCAGTCCGCCGAGCGCGGCGTCCGGGTCGGCGGAGGCGGCGAGCGTGTCGACGAGCGGCGCCCCCGCGTCACCGAGCCGCTCGACGCCCTGCGCGGCGGCGGCGCCGTCGACGAACCCCTTGCGCACGAACGACCCGGGCGACGTCATGGGGCCGGCCTCAGATCACCGGGAGCATCCGGTCGCGCTCGTAGGCCGAGACCTGCGTCCGGTACTCCTCCCACTCGGCGCGCTTGTTGCGCAGGAAGAAGTCGAAGACGTGCTCGCCCAGCGTCTCGGCGAGCAGCTCGGAGTCCTCGGCGACGCCGATGGCGTCCGACAGGCTGCGCGGCAGGGGCGTGATGCCCAGCGCGCGCCGCTCCCGCTCGGTCAGCGACCAGACGTCGTCCTCGGCCTCGCGAGGCAGCTCGTAGCCCTCCTCGATGCCCTTCATGCCCGCGGCGAGCACGACGGCGAAGGCGAGGTAGGGGTTGCAGGCCGGGTCGATCGTGCGCAGCTCGACGCGCGTCGACTGGCCCTTGTTGGGCTTGTACATCGGCACCCGGACCATCGCGGACCGGTTGTTGTGGCCCCAGCACACGCCCGAGGGCGCCTCGCCGCCGCCGAGCAGGCGCTTGTAGGAGTTGACCCACTGGTTGGTGACCACGCTGATCTCGCTGGCGTGGCGCAGGATGCCGGCGATGAACTGGCGTCCGGTGCGCGACAGCTGGTACTCCGCGCCCGCCTCGAAGAAGGCGTTGCGGTCGCCCTCGAAGAGCGAGACGTGGGTGTGCATGCCCGAGCCCGGGTGGGTGGTGAACGGCTTGGGCATGAACGACGCCCAGATGCCCTGACCGAGCGCCACCTCGCGGATGACGGTGCGGAAGGTCATGATGTTGTCGGCGGTGGTCAGCGCGTCGGCGTAGCGCAGGTCGATCTCCTGCTGGCCGGGACCGCCCTCGTGGTGGCTGAACTCCACCGAGATGCCCATCGCCTCGAGCATGGTGATCGCCTCGCGGCGGAAGTCCGCCCCCCGCGACTGGGCGGTGTGGTCGAAGAACCCGCTGCGGTCGACCGGCTGGGGCTCGTCACCCTTCCCGGGCACGTCCTTGAACAGGTAGAACTCGATCTCGGGGTGGGTGTAGAAGGTGAACCCCTTGTCGGCCGCCCGGCTCAGCGTCCGCTTCAGGACGTGGCGCGGGTCGGCGTACGACGGGCTGCCGTCGGGCATCACGATGTCGCAGAACATCCGTGCGGTGGCCGGGCCGCCGTCGTCGCCGGTGCGCCAGGGCAGGATCTGGAACGTCGAGGCGTCGGGGTGGGCGAGCATGTCGGACTCGTAGACGCGGGCGAAGCCCTCGATGGCCGAGCCGTCGAAGCCGATGCCCTCGTCGAAGGCGTTCTCGAGCTCGGCGGGCGCCACGCTCACGCTCTTGAGGAAGCCCAGCACGTCGGTGAACCACAGCCGCACGAACCGGACGTCGCGCTCCTCGAGCGCCCGGAGCACGAAGTCCTCTTGCTTGCCCATGGCACCACCCTAGGGGGCGTCGGCGGCCGTTCCGTCCGGTGGCTGAGGTGTGGTCGGTGCTAGCGTCGCGAGACCAGTCGCCCGCTCGGGCCCGCCCCCCACGGGAAGGGACACTGCACGATGAGCCACCACGACGAGTCCTCCGGCACCTCCGCCCCCACGCCACCGGACAGCTTCCTGCTCCGCCACCTCGGCGAGGAGGCACGGCGCCTGGCCCGGACGGCGCGGGCCCCGGAGGCCACCACCGCCGGCGCCGACCCGGACGTCCTCGCGGCGCTGGGTGCGGCCGTGGACGAGCTCGCGCCGACGCTGCTCGCCGCCAGCCACGACCTGTCGGAGCATCCCGAGGTCTCCTTCGAGGAGCACCGGTCGGCGGCCGTGCTCGCCGACCTCGTCGAGGGGCGCGGGATCGACGTGGTCCGCCAGGCGCACGGGCTCCCCACCGCGCTGCGCGCCGAGGTCGGCGACCCCGACGGTCCCACCATCGCGGTGCTCTCGGAGTACGACGCCCTGCCGGGCATCGGGCACGGCTGCGGCCACAACGTCATCGCCACCGCCGGGCTGGGGGCGTTCCTGGCACTGGCCGCCGTCGCCGACCGCCTGCCGGGTCGCGTCGTGTGGCTCGGCACCCCCGCGGAGGAGGGCGGCGGTGGCAAGGAGCTCATGGCGGCCGACGGGGCGTTCGAGGGCGTGGACGCGGCGCTCATGGTGCATCCGTTCACCTACGACATCGCCGACCCGCTCTTCCTCGGCCGCCGGCAGCTCCGCGCCACCTTCACCGGCATCACCTCGCACGCCTCGGCGCAGCCGTTCATGGGCCGCAACGCCCTCGACGCGGTCAACCTCATGTACACCGGCGTCGGGCTCCACCGTCAGCAGATGCCGCCGACGGACCGCGTGCACGGCGTCGTCACCGCCGGCGGAGAGCGACCCAACGTCATCCCCGAGCACGCCGAGATGCTGTTCTACCTGCGCAGCGAGCACCCCGAGGGGCTCGCCGTCCTCAGCGACCGGCTCGCCGACATCGCCCGCGGCGCGGCCCTCATGACCGGGTGCGGCGTGGAGCTGTCCTGGGACGAGGCACCGGCCTACCTGCCCGTCCGCGGCAACGGCCCCCTCGCCGCGGCGTGGACCACCCGCTACGGCGAGCGGGGGCGCACCGTGCTGCCGCCGGACGTGGTGCCGCGGATGTTCGCCGGCTCGACCGACTTCGGCAACGTCTCCTACCGGCTGCCGGGGGTCCACGCGATGGTCCGGATCACCGACGCCGACCTGTCGCTCCACACCCGGGAGTTCGCCGACGCCGCGGTGAGCGAGGAGGCCGACCGGGTGGTGCTCGACTCGGCCTGGTCGCTGGCGGCGGTCTGCGCCGACTGGCTCAGCGACGCCGAGCTGCGGCAGGCGGCCGCCGACGACTTCGCGGCCGCCGGCGGCGCCGTCGACGTCGCGTCCTACTTCGGGGAGGGCTGAGCGATGACCGCCACCGACGCGACGCCGTCGCGCACCGACCGGGCCCTGGCCGCCGTCGAGCGCGTCGGCAACCGGCTCCCCGACCCGTTCCTGCTGTTCCTCGGCCTGTTCCTCGTCGTCGGCGTGATCTCCACGGTGCTGCAGCTGCTCGGCACCGCGGTGACCATCCCCGGGTCGGACGAGGAGACGGCCGTCCGCGGCCTCTTCACCGGCGAGGGGCTGTCCTGGCTGACGGTCAACCTCGGCGCCAACTTCATCGGCTTCCCGCCGCTGGTGACCGTCGTGACGATCCTGCTCGCCGTCACCGTCGCCGAGCGCACCGGCCTGCTCGGCGCGGCGATCCGTGCCAGCCTCGGATCGGCGCCGCGCTGGCTGCTGCCGTACGCCGTCGGGTTCGTCGGGGTGAACGCGTCGGTGATGGCCGACGCCGCCTTCATCGTGGTGCCGCCCCTGGCGGCGATGGTCTTCAAGGCAGCCGGGCGGCATCCGCTCGCGGGCCTGGTCGGAGGCTTCGCCGCCGTCGGTGCCGGCTACTCCACCTCGATGCTGGTCACCAGCCTGGACGCGCTGTTCGCCGGGATCACCAGCTCCGTGACGACCGGCCTGCCCGAGGCCGGGGCGGCGGTCACCCCGGTCTCCAACCTCTGGTTCAACATGGCGTCGTCGGTCGTGCTGGCGCTGATCG
The DNA here is from genome assembly GCF_017916455.1 of Nocardioides xinjiangensis. Taxonomy (GTDB): domain Bacteria; phylum Actinomycetota; class Actinomycetes; order Propionibacteriales; family Nocardioidaceae; genus Nocardioides; species Nocardioides xinjiangensis. The sequence goes on from NZ_JAFMSY010000002.1 coordinate 486,904, forward strand.
CGGGCCTGGTGATTGACCGCCTCGTCGAGCCGCGCCTGGTCCGCGAGGACGCGCCGGTCGACATGGTCGAGCAGGACGACGCCGCCGCCACCCTCGACGGCGGCGCGGGTGACGACGAGGACGTCGCCCCCGCGCTGCGGGCGGCGCCCGTGGACCTCTCCCCCGACCTGAAGCCGGCGGAGCGTCGCGGGCTGCGCGTGGCGGGCCTGGTGTTCCTCGCGCTCGCCGTCGTGATCCTGGCGGCGGTGCTGCCGGGCGGGTCGCCGTGGCGCAACGAGGACGGGGCGTTCCTTCCGGAGTCCCCGCTGCTGGACTCCACGGTGTTCGTCGTGTTCGTGATGTTCCTCGGGCCCGCCCTGGCGTACGGCTTCGTGAGCGGGTCCCTGCGCGAGGCCGCCGACGTGCCCAAGGTGATGGGCCTGGGCATCAAGGACATGGCCGCCTTCATCGTGCTGGCGTTCATGCTCGGTCAGTTCATCGCCCTCTTCAACTGGAGCAACGTCGGCTCCGCGCTGGCCGTCGCGGGCGCCGACGGCCTCGAGTCGATCGGCCTCACCGGCTACCCCGCCATCATCGGGTTCATCCTGCTCGCGTCGTTGCTCAACCTGTTCATCGTCAGCGGCTCCTCGATGTGGACGCTGATGGGCGCGGTCTTCGTGCCGCTGTTCGCGCTCCTGGGCTACGAGCCGGGGTTCGTGCAGGCGGCGTTCCGGGTGGGCGACTCGGCCACCCAGGTGATCACGCCGATGAACCCCTACATCTGGATCTTCCTCGTGATGCTCAAGCGCTACGAGCCCGACGCGGGGCTCGGCACCGTCATCTCGCGGATGATCCCGTTCGTGGTGCCCTTCTGGATCTCCTGGGTGGCCGTGCTCACCGTCTTCTACCTGACGGGCGCCGACGTCGGGCCGGGGGTCGGGATCCGGATCTGACCGCGCGGTCGCGGCCCCCAGCGTCCCGCCGCCGATCCCCGGGCCCGGTCAGGCGCGGCGTCAGCGGCAGATGTTGACGTCCTGGGAGCCGAGGACGCCGTCCCAGACCTCGCGCATCGGCCCGAGCCAGCTCTCGGTCGTCGGCACGAACGCGATGCTGCCGTTGACCTTCTTCCTCACGCCGTCCACGCGCACCTTCTCGACGACGAGGGGGACGGTGACCTCGCGGCGGCGCACCCCCTCCCAGCAGGCCGAGGCACGCTTCTTCGTCACCGCCTCCTCGAGCGTGACCGGGTCGCCGACCCGCTCGCCGTTGTAGCGCCACGCGACGGTGGTGAGGTAGCCGGTGTGGCCCTCCCACGGCGCCACGACGGTCACCGACATGCCCCACGTGCGCCTGGTGGCCACGTCGAAGGTGACCGTGCCGCCCCGCACCTCCTTGGTCCTGGACCGCCAGACGTGGACCACGTCGGCATCGAGCGTGCCGCGTGCGTTGACGAGCTGGACCTCGCAGCCCTCGCAGTCCTCGACCGCGAAGGTCAGGGCCGTGCGGGCCTGGGCGCCGCGCTGGTCGGGCTGAGCCCCGACGGGGGTGGCCTGGGCCACCGCCGCGGGGGCTGCGAGCGAGCCGGCGAGCAGCGCGGCGCCGAGGGCGGTGCCGAGGGTGGTGCCGAGGGTGGTCATGCGGTTGGTCATCTGTCTCTCCCCGTGAAGTGGTCGTCGAGGGGTGGACGCGCCGCGACAGCGGGAGGTTGCATCTTCCTCAGTCGTCGGCGAGCGTGTTGCGCTCGAGCTCGGCGAGGGTGGGTCGGCCCCGGTTGCAGAAGACCTCGAGGTCCACGGAGTTGCGGCCGTCGCTGAAGACCGCGTCCACGTCGTCGTCCGGGCCCTTCTCCCAGCTCACGACCCGCCACCCGGCCGCCTCGTCGGGTCGTACGCCGACGCCGTACGCCCACGTGTCCCGGCACTGCACCACGAAGGCGCCCCACTCACCGGAGATCTCCTCGCGCACCCGTGGCCCGTCGGGTGCCGGGACCGAGGCGGGGTCGACGGCGGTGTCGCGCACCACCTCGTCGCCGACGGGGCCGCGGTCGCGGATCGTCGCCCCGACGGTGGACACGGCGAAGACGCCGACCAGCACGGCCACGGCCGTGGTGGCGGCCCACAGCCCGACGAGCAGCATCCGACGCCTCACCGGACCATCGTGCCGCCTGCCGGGTGAGGACGAGGCCAGGCGGTGGTTAAGGCGCGGCTAAGGCCGGGGGCGGCCGGCGTCCGGGACGGTACGGTCTCGGGCGTGGCCGAGGTGCTGATCATCGAGGACGACGACCGGATCAGGCCGTTGCTGGTGCGCGGCCTGCGCGAGTGCGGCCACACCGTGACCTCGGCACCGAACGGGATGGGCGGCCTCCAGCTCGCCGTCGACTCCTCACCCGACCTGGTCGTCCTCGACCTGGGCCTTCCCGACGTCGACGGCACGCAGGTCCTCTCGATGCTGCGGGCCGTGAGCGAGGTGCCGGTCATCATCGCCAGCGCCCGCGCGGACGACCCGTCGCTCGTGGGCGCGCTCGACGCCGGCGCCGACGACTACGTCGTCAAGCCCTTCACGAGCGCCCAGCTCGACGCCCGCATCCGGGCGGTGCTGCGGCGCGTCGACGCCGGCCGCCAGCGGCCCAGCACGGTGACCGTCGGCGGGCTGGCGGTCGACCTCGCCGGCCGGCGGGTCCACCTCGACGGTCGCGAGGTCGAGCTCACACCGCGGGAGTTCGACCTCCTCGCCCACCTCGCCGAGCGTCCGGGCGAGGTGGTCACCAAGCGCGACCTGCTGGTCGAGGTCTGGCGGCAGCCGTGGGGCGGCTCCGACAAGACGGTGGACGTCCACCTCTCCTGGCTGCGCCGCAAGCTCGGCGAGACCGCCGCCGCGCCCCGCTACCTGACCACGGTCCGCGGCGTCGGCGTACGCCTCGCGGCTCCCGAGCCGACCCCGGAGCCGGCCCCCGAGCCGGCCCACGGGCCGGCTGCCGAGGACGGCTGAGGTGCGCCGCAGCCTCCTGCTCACCGCGGCGGCGGCGATCTCGATGGTCCTGCTCGCCATGCTGGTGCCGATGGCCATCCTGGTCCGCAGCTACGCCTTGGAGGACCGGCTGGCGCGGGCCGCGCTCGAGGTGCAGGCGGTCGAGACGGTGGTGTCCGGGCAGGACAAGGGCGTCGTCGGGCAGTACGTCGCCCGGCTCAACGACGCCGCCGAGCACACCCGGGTCACCGTGCTCTACCCCGACGGGACCGGGGTCGGGCCCGACCCCGGCGAGGACGAGCGGGTCCTCGACGCGCGCAACACCGGGCGCGCCCGCGTCGACGACGTGGCCGGCGGTTCGCAGGTCCTCGTGCCGGTCTCCCGTGGCGGCAACTCGGCCCTCCCGTCGCTGACGCCGGTGATCCGGGTCGTCGTGGACGAGCCGGGGATCACCTCTGCGGTGGGCGTCGCCTGGGGCCTGCTCGGGCTGCTCGCGCTGACCCTGCTCGCCGGCTCCCTGGTCGTCGTCGACCGCTTGGGCCGGTCGGTCGTCCAGCCCATCCGCCGGCTCGCCGAGCACACCCAGACGCTCGGGCGCACCGGCACGGTCGCGCCGGTGGCGGCGGTGTCCGGACCGCGCGAGGTGCAGGAGCTCGCCGGCGCCGTCGACCGCCTCGTCGGCCGGATCCAGCTCCTGCTCGCGCGCGAGCGGGAGCACGTCGCCGACCTCTCCCACCGCCTCCGCACCCCGGTGACCGCGCTGCGGCTGCGGGTGGAGGCGGTGACCGACCCCGACCTGCGCGAGCGGCTCGCCGGTGACCTCGACGCCCTCCAGGCGACGGTCGACGAGATCGTGCGCGAGGCACGGCGCTCGGAGCGCGAGGGCCTCGACCCCCGCACCGACGCGGTCGCGGTCATCGCCGAGCGCGTCCGTCACTGGGAGCCGCTCGCCGAGGACCAGGGCCGGCCCTACGACCTCGCCCTGGCCACGCACGGTCCGCTGCTGCGCACCAGCCGTGCCGACCTCGAGGCCCTGGTCGACGTGCTGCTCGACAACGTCTTCTCGCACACCGCCGACGACGCCGCCGTACGCGTGAGCCTGACCGCCACCGACGACCGCGTCGAGCTCGTCGTCGACGACGCCGGGCCCGGCCTGCCCGACGGCCTGGACCCCACCGGTCGGGGCGAGAGCGGAGCCGGGTCCACCGGCCTCGGCCTCGCGATCGCGGCGCGAACGGCCGCGGACTCGGGCGGAAGCCTCACGACGGGCACCTCCGACATGGGGGGAGCCCGGGTCGCCGTCACGTTGAGGACGGCCTGACCCGGGCTCCAGCCGGTCGGCGGGCCGCCGACCGGGCGTGCGTCAGCGCACGGTGACCTTCGTGGAGCAGGTCCTGCCGCCCGCCGGTGTCACGGACAGCCGGAAGGTGTCGGAGCCCGCGGTGTCGCCACGGAACGTGTCGAGGTCCAGCTCGCCCTCGCCGTCGGCGCGCAGCACCCGCGACGTCGCGACCCTGCCGTCGTGCCGGATGCTCACCCGCCACTCGCTGCCGACCCGGGCGCCGTCGACGTCGGCGTCGACCTCGAAGCCGCCTCGCTCACGGTCGACGCCGAGCTCGTACGTCGCGCCGGCGCAGGTGCCCCGCCGCTCGACGTCGGCACTCGCCGGTCCGGCGACCAGGACGGTGGTGCCCGCCGCGGCGGTGGCGACGAGGGCGGTGCTGGCGATCAGCTTCTTCATGGTGTCTCCTCTGTTCGGTCGGGTGCGGGTCAGGAGCCGAGGGTGGCCGTGCACGGCTCGCCCTCGGCGGGGCTGAAGGTGACGGTGTACGTCGCGTCGCCGGGGTTGCCGGAGCTGTAGGCGTCGACGTCGATCTCGCCGTCCTCGTCGGTGGTGCGGCTGCCGTCGAGCAGCGACGCCTCGCCGCGGAGCAGCTCCACCTGCCACTCCTCGCCCGGACCGGAGGACTGCAGCTCCGCACTCACCTCGGTGCCGTCGTCCTCCGCCTCGGCGCTGAGCTCCCAGGTCGCGCCGCCGCACGTGCCGCGCTCGCTGGTCTGGTCCTCGACGGCGTTGCCGACGGCCCACCAGGCTCCGGCTCCGACGATGACCGCCGCGGCGACGCCCCCTCCGATGACTGCCTTGTGCACGATTCCTCCTCGTCCGACGCCGTGGTGGCGTCACGACAGGAAGGCTCGTCGAGGCGCGGCTAACCGCGCTCCAGCCCGCCGCTAAGGGCAGGCAAAGTCGTCCGGAGCGGTGCGTGAGGCAGGTTTTGCGCCTCGGAAAGGTGCCTCACGCACCGCCACGCACCTGTCCACCCGAGCAGCGGTGAGTGACGCAGGTTCTGCGCTCCGGAAAGGTGCCTCACACACCGCCCCGCCCCCAACCACCCGAGCAGCGGTGCGTCACGCAGGTTCCGCGCCCCGGAAAGCTGCCTCACGCACCGCCCCGCCCCCAACTAGCCGACGAGCGGTGAGTCACGCAGGTTCCGCGCCCCGAGAAGCTGCCTCACGCACCGCCCCGCCCCCGCTCCGCCCGGGCAGCGGTACGTGACGCAGGTTCCGCGCCCCGAAAAGCTGCCTCACGCACCGCCCCGCACCCGTCCACCCGACCAGCGGTGCGTGACGCAGGTTCCACGCCCCGAAAAGCTGCCTCACGCACCGCCCCCCGGCCCGCGCCCACCCGAGCTGCGGTGAGTCACGCAGGTTCCGCGCCCCGAAAATCTGCCTCACGCACCGCCCCAGGGTCAGGACGCCGGGACGTCCCGCTCGATCTCGGCCAGCCACGCCGTGCCCTTGGCGTCGCTGGGCATTCGCCAGTCGCCGCGCGGGCTCATCGTGCCGCTCGGGCTGACCTTGGGCCCGTTGGGCAGCGCCGAGCGCTTGAACTGGTTGGCGAAGAAGCGGCGGACGAACACCTGCAGCCAGGTGCGCACCTCCTCGAGCGTGTACGCCACGCGCGCGTCCTCGGGGAAGCCGGGCGGCCACTCCCCCGACTCGACGTCCTTCCACGCGTGCCAGGCCAGGAAGGCGATCTTGCGCGGCCGGAAGCCGTGCCGCACCACCAGCGCCAGCGTGAAGTCCTGCAGGTTGTAGGGACCCACCGTGTCCTGAGTCGCCTGCGGCTTCTTGCCCTCCTCGATGGGCACCAGCTCGGGGGTGATCTCCTGCTGGAGGATCTCCCTGAGGAGGTCGTTGGCCTCCTCGAGCTCGCCGTGGCTGATGACCCAGCGGATCAGGTGCTGCACGAGCGTCTTGGGGACCCCGGCGTTGACGGTGTAGTGCGACATCTGGTCGCCGACGCCGTACGTGCACCACCCGAGCGCCAGCTCCGACAGGTCACCGGTGCCGACGACGATGCCGCCGCGCTGGTTGGCCAGCCGGAAGAGGTAGTCGTAGCGCAGCCCCGCCTGCACGTTCTCGAAGGTGACGTCGTAGACCTTCTCCCCGCGCGAGTAGGGGTGCCCCATGTCCGCCAGCATCTGCTCGGCCGCCGGGCGGATGTCGATCTCCTCGAAGGTGACGCCGAGCGCCTGCGACAGCCGGGTGGCGTACGACTTGGTGGTCGACCCGGTCGCGAAGCCGGGCATCGTGAACGCCAGCACGTCGCTGCGCGGACGGCCCAGCCGGTCCATCGCCTTGCACGCCACGATCAGCGCGTGGGTGGAGTCGAGGCCGCCGCTCACGCCGATCACGGCCTTCGGCGTGCCGATCGACGACAGGCGTCGCTCGAGGCCGGAGACCTGGATGTTGTAGGCCTCGTAGCAGTCGAGCTCGAGCCGCTCGGCGTCGTCGGGGACGAACGGGTAGCGGTCCACCTTGCGCAACAGGCCGATGTCGCCGGCGGGCGGCTCGAGCTGCCACTCCACCGTGCGGAACCGCTGGACGCGCTCGGCGTGGGTGCGGCGGTTGTCGTCGAAGGTGACCTGCCGCATCCGCTCCTGGCGGATCAGGTCGAGGTCGACGTCGACCACGGTGCGCCGCGGACCGTCGGGGAACCGCTCGCTCTCCCCCAGCAGCGAGCCGCACTCGTAGACCATGGTCTGGCCGTCCCAGCTCAGGTCGGTCGTCGACTCGCCCTGGCCGGCTGCCGCATAGACGTACGCCGCCGCGCACCGCGAGCTCGCGCTGCGGACCAGCAGCCGACGGTCCTCCGCGCGGGCGATCGTGATCGGCGACCCGCTGAGGTTGACGAGCAGGGTCGCGCCCGCGAGGGCAGCCTCCGCGCTCGGCGGCACCGGCACCCACAGGTCCTCGCAGACCTCGACGTGCATGTCGAGCCCCGGGACGTCGAGGCACCGGAAGATCAGGTCCGGTCCGAACCGGACGTCCTGCCCGGCGAGGGTCACCCACTCGAGCTCGCGGTCGTCGCCCGGTGCGAACCACCGGCGCTCGTAGAACTCGCGGTAGTTGGGCAGGTAGGACTTCGGGGCGACGCCCAGGATCGACCCGCGGTGCACGACGACCGCGCAGTTGAAGACCCGGTTGCCCTGCACCACCGGCGCGCCCACGACCAGCATCGTCATCAGGTCGGCGCTCGCCGCGACGATCTCGGCGATCGCGTCCTCCACGCCCGCGAGCAAGGTGTCCTGGAGGAACAGGTCGTCGGCCGAGTAGCCGGTCAGGCCCAGCTCGGGGAACACCGCGACAGCGACGTGGTCGTCGTGGCAGGCCCGCGCCTGCTCGATGACGGCCGCCGCGTTCGCGGCCGGGTCGGCGAGGTGCACGGGCAGCGTGCAGGCCGCGATGCGGGCGAATCCCTGGGCATAGGCGGAGTAGAAGTCCACGGCGTCACTCTAGGGACCGCCGCATCGCCACGTGTGCCTCCCTCCGGGCGGTCGGTCGGGCACGGGGCCGGGCTCGACCGCGGGCTCGCGCATCCTCGGGTCGCCCACGACGACCGGTCCGCGAGCGGCGGAAAAGGTGGGGACGAGTTGCCGTGGCGCGTCCTACGGTGCGGTCATGGCCCTCGACATCAGCCCCTGCTCCACCGACGAGGACCTCGAGGCCTGGCGTCGGGTGCGGATCGCGGTGGTCCCCTACGAGCGCACGCAGTCCGTCGCGGAGCTGCGGGCCGCCGACACCCCCGAGCGACTGCTGGTCCTCGCTCGCGAGGACGGCGTGGTCGTCGGCTCGGGGATGGCCAACCGGTCCGACCTGGCCGGATCGGGCAGCGTCGCCCCGCGCGTCCTGCCCGAGCACCGGCGCCGCGGCGTCGGCACCGCGCTCCTGCAGCGCCTGGTCCAGCACGTGGAGGGCCTCGGCTACCCGATGCTGCGTGCCGGCGCGGACGACGAGGGGTCCCTGGCGTTCGGGCGGCGTGCCGGTTTCGCCGAGGTCAACCGGGAGGTGGAGCAGACGTTCCGCATCGAGGGGCCGGTCGAGGTGTCCCCGGTGCCGGACGGCATCGAGGTGGTCACGGCCGAGGAACGCCCCGGCCTGTGGGAGGCGGCCTACGAGCGCTTCGGGCGCGAGGCGCTGGCCGGCTTCGCCGTCGACACGCCGCTCGACGTCACGCCGCAGGGCTGGGTGCAGTCGTGGCGCGTCGACCCGACGTTCCTCGCCCTCCACGACGGCGAGGTCGTCGGGTGCGCCGGCCTCGGGCTCGACCCCGACCAGCCGGACCGCGCGGAGAACGGTCTCACCGCCGTGCGCGGCGACTGGCGTGGCCGCGGCCTCGCCGTGCACCTCAAGCAGGTCGCCCTCGCCTGGGCCGCCGACCACGGGGTCCACGAGGTCTACACGTGGACCCAGGACGGCAACGCCGCCATGCGCGCCCTCAACACCCGGCTGGGCTACGCGACGACGAGGGTCGGTGTCCAGCTGGCCCGCCCCGTCCACCCGGGCTGAGGCACCCTTTCGGGCACTGTCACCCGACGTCCGACGCGCCGTAGCGTCAGAGGGTGCGCCCCACCCCTCGCACCACCCCGCGCCCCCCGTCCACCGCTCCGGCCCCTCGGCGCGCCGCGCTCGCCGTGTCCCTCGCCGCGCTGGCCGGGAGCCTGTTCGCCGGCCTGCCGACCTCGGCGGCCCAACCCGCGCCGGCGACCACCGCCGCTCCCGGCGCGACGGTCGCGCCGGCCGGCCGGTCGGCCGCGCAGGCGCCCGTCCTGCGGGTGCGCACGGTCGCCCGCCGCCTCGCGCACCCGTGGGACGTCCAGCAGGCGCCGGGCGGGCGGCTCGTCGTCTCCGAGCGCGACCGCGCCCGCCTCAGCGTCGTACGCAAGGGGAAGCGGCGCACGCTCGCCAACCTGAGGCGGTCGGTCTGGGTGTCCGGCGAGACCGGCCTGCTGTCCCTCGCGGTCGACCCCGGGTCGCGCACGCTGTGGGCCTGCCACGGCGCCACCCGCCGAGGTCGCCACGAGGTGCGGGTGACGCGCTGGCGGGTCGACCGCGCCTGGCGCCGCCTGTCCCACCGCGCCGTGGTGCTCGGCGGGATCCCCGCGACCTCCGGCCGCCACGGCGGCTGCCGCCTGCTGCTCGACCGCGACAGCGACGCGCTGCTCATCGGCACCGGTGACGCCGCCGTCGGGACCCATCCGCGCGACCTCGACTCGCTCGGCGGCAAGGTGCTGCGCGTGCACCGCCGCACCGGCGCGGCGATGCCCGACAACCCCTTCGCCGGCGCCAGCGGCAAGCGGCGGTTCGTGTGGACCTACGGCCACCGCAACGTGCAGGGGCTGGCCCAGCGCGCCGACGGGTCGGTGTGGTCGGTCGAGCACGGCAGCTACCGCGACGACGAGGTCAACCGTCTCGTGCCGGGCGGCGACTACGGCTGGAACCCGGTGCCCGGCTACGACGAGTCCGTCCCGATGACCGACCACTCCCTGCCCGGCGAGCAGCAGGCGGCCGCCTGGTCCTCCGGGAGGCCGACGATCGCGACGTCCGGCGCCGCGTGGGTGAGCGGCGCGCAGTGGGGCAGCCTCGACGGCACCCTCGCCGTGGCGGCGCTCAAGGGCTCGCGCGTGGTCTTCATGCGCTTCGACCGCGACGGTGTGCTCCGGGACGTGGTCCGGCCGCGGCGGCTCACCGGCCTGGGCCGGCTGCGCTCGGTCACCAGCGCACGCAACGGCGACCTGCTCGTGACGACTGACAACGGCGCCCGCGACCGGGTCCTGCGGGTGTCCCCGCGCTGACGCCATCCGTGCAAGGACACCCCCGAATCTGGGGTTGCCCGGTGGGCGCCGTGCGCCGCTAGCGTCGATGACGTGCGCCTCCACCTTCGGACGACCCTGCTGCCCGTTGCCCTCGGCACCTCGCTCGCGCTGGCCCTGCCCGCGTGCAACGCCTCGGCCGGTCCCGATCCCCAGGCACGGACAGCGAGCTCGTCCCCGAAGGTCGGAGAACCGGCGGACGGGCGGTCCTCCGGGCGGTCCTCCGAGCGGTCTTCTGCGGCTCGAGGGCTGCGCGTGCGCGTCGTCGCGCGCGGCCTGGAGCACCCGTGGGACGTCCAGCAGGCGCCCGGCGGACGGCTCGTCGTCTCCGAGCGCGACCGCGCCCGCATCAGCGTGGTCCGCAAGGGAAAGCGTCGCACCCTCGTGGACCTGTCCGGGCAGGTCCGGGTGGAGGGCGAGACCGGCCTGATGTCGCTCGCGGTGGACCGCAGGCGTCGGGTGGTATGGGCCTGCCACGGCGCTGCGGCGGGCAACGCGTACGACGTTCGGGTGACCCGCCTGCGGGTCGACTCCCGGTGGCGCCGGGTCACGGGATCGCGGACGCTCATCGCCGGGTTCCCCGCCACCAGCGGCCGGCACGGCGGCTGCCGACTCCTCCTCGACCGCGTCGGGCCGGCGCTGCTCATCGGCACGGGCGACGCCGCCGTCGGCACCGTCCCGCAGGACCTCGACTCCCTGGGTGGCAAGGTGCTGCGGATACACCGGGACTCCGGTGCTGCCCTGCCGGGCAACCCATGGGCCTCCGCGGCGACTGCCCGCCGGTTCGTCCTGACCTACGGCCACCGCAACGTCCAGGGCCTGGCGCAGCGCCGGGACGGGTCGTTGTGGTCGGTGGAGCACGGCCCGTCGGAGGACGACGAGGTCAACCGTCTCGTGGCCGGCGGCAACTACGGCTGGAACCCCGTGCCGGGATATGAGTCCTCAGTGCCGATGACCGACCACTCGCTGCCCGGGACCCAGGTCGACGCCCGGTGGTCCACCGGCTCCCCGACCAAGGCGATCGCCGGGGCGGCATGGGTGCGCGGCCGGCATTGGGGCGCCCTCGACGGCACGCTCGCCGTCGCTGCCCTCAAGGACGAAGAGCTGCTCTTCCTGCGCTTCGACGCGGATGGTCGCTTCATCTCCGTCCGGATTCCGGAGGAGCTTACGGGGTTCGGGCGGCTCCGCTCGGTCACGTCCGCACGCAACGGCGACCTGCTTCTCACGACCGACGAGGGCGACGACGACGAGGTGCTCCGCGTCTCCCCGCGCTGACGTCGCGCTGGCCGACCCGCTCCCGACCGCGCGCGGTGAGCCCCGCACGGACCGTCCGCGCACGGCGCGTGACCGGCGACACACGGTCCTACCGGCGGGTTCGCCACTAGCCTGAGACGCGGTCCGTGGACTCCACCGGGGAGCCGCGAGATGACGAGGAGCACCGCATGTCCCACGAGTCCGCCCCGCCCGAGGAGACCGCCCCCTACGGCACCGGCGCCGCACCCACCACGCCGGCCGCCGCGCCCGTGAAGCGGGTGCGCACCCACCACCTGCGCGAGATGAAGGAGCGCGGCGAGCGCATCACCATGCTCACGGCGTACGACATGTACACCGCCGCCACCTTCGACGAGGCAGGCATCGACCTCCTCCTCGTCGGCGACTCCGCCTCGAACAACGTCTTCGGCAACGAGACGTCGCTGCCGGTGACGGTCGACGAGCTGCTCCCCCTGACCCGCGCGGTGGCGCGCTCGGTGACCCGGGCGATGGTCGTCGGCGACCTGCCCTTCGGCAGCTACCAGGCCTCCCCGGAGCAGGGCTACCTGACCGCCGTCCGCTTCATGAAGGAGGCCGGCGCGCACTGCGTGAAGCTCGAGGGCGGCGCCGAGATGGCCCCCGTGATCCGCAGGTGCACCCAGGGCGGCATCCCCGTCATGGCGCACATCGGCTTCACCCCGCAGTCCGAGCACACCCTCGGCGGCTACCGCGTACAGGGCCGCGGCGACGCGAGCGACCGGGTCCTCGCCGACGCCCACGCGGTGCAGGAGGCCGGCGCGTTCGCCGTCGTGATGGAGATGGTCCCCGGCGACGTGGCCGCGCGGATCAGCAAGGAGCTCACCATCCCCACCATCGGCATCGGCGCCGGGGCCGGCTGCGACGGCCAGGTGCTCGTGTGGCAGGACGCCTTCGGCCTGCGCACGGGCAGGATGGCGCGCTTCGTCAAGCAGTACGCCGACGTGCACGGGGTGCTGCTCGAGGCGGCGAAGGCCTACGCCGACGACGTGCGCGGCGGCACCTTCCCCGGTCCCGAGCACACGTTCTGAGAGCCTGCGGCTGCGGTCACGACCAGCCGAGGTAGCGGGCGCCGCCCACCACCGTCGCGAACCAGACCACCGCCACGACCACCGGCAGCAGCGCCACCGTGCGGGGACGGCGTACGAACCAGGCGACCGCCAGGGCCAGGGCGACCAGCCACACGAGCGCGAGCCCGGCGAAGGCCCACCACGGAGCGGCGACCGCGACGCTGGTCGCGCCGATCAGGAAGGCGACGCACGCCAGGCCGACGAGCCCGGCGACGGGCCACGGCGAGATCGGGGTGCCCCGGGCCGGCGGTCGAGCGGGGGCGCTCAGCGGCCCGGGGTCCCGTCGGCGCCGTCCGAGCCGTCGTCGTTCCACCTCGGGTCGTTGTCCCAGGCCTCGTTGCGCTCGGCGACCTTGTCGAGCGCGCGGGACGCCTCCGCCGGGCTGGCGTAGGGGCCGAGGCGGTCGGCGTTCTTGCAGCCGTCGCGTCCCTCGACCGTGTGGTGGGTCAGGCAGAACCAGTATTCGTCCTCGCTCATGCCGCGAAACTACACTCGCGCACGTGCCCGCCGTAGCCCCTGCCGTGATCTCCCCCCGGCGGGCCGTCCCGCCGCACATCGCCCGTCCCGAGTACGTCGACCGGCCCGCCCCGCAGCGCTTCACCGGCGAGGAGGTCAAGGACGCCGAGACCATCGAGCGGATGCGGGTCGCCGGCCGGCTCGCCGCCCAGGCGCGCGAGCTCGTCGGGTCGCACGTGGCGCCCGGGGTGACCACCGACGAGCTCGACCGCATCGGCCACGAGTTCCTCTGCGACCACGGCGCCTACCCCTCCACCCTCGGCTACCGGGGCTTCCCCAAGTCGCTGTGCTCCAGCGTCAACGAGGTCGTCTGCCACGGCATCCCGGACTCCCGCGTCGTCGAGGACGGCGACATCGTCAACATCGACATCACGGCCTACATCGGCGGGGTGCACGGCGACACCAATGCCACCTTCCTCGCCGGCGACGTCGACGAGGAGTCGCGCCTGCTCGTCGAGCGGACCCGGGAGTCGCTCGACCGCGCGATCAGGGCCGTGAAGCCGGGGCGCCGGGTCAACGTGATCGGCCGGGTCATCGAGGCCTACGCCAAGCGCTTCGGCTACGGCGTCGTCCGCGACTTCACCGGTCACGGCATCGGCACCGCGTTCCACTCCGGGCTGATCATCCCCCACTACGACGACCCGCGGTACGACGACGAGATCCGCGTCGGGATGACCTTCACCATCGAGCCGATGCTCAACCTCGGCACGCCCGACTACGACATGTGGGACGACGGGTGGACCGTCGTGACCCGCGACCGCCGCCGGTCCGCGCAGTTCGAGCACACCCTCCTCGTGACCGAGGATGGCGCCGAGGTCCTCACCCACCCCTAGACTCGTCCGCGAGTGGGTCGGCCGGGCGGCCGCGGTCCGCCGCCTCCGGGCGGTGGGTCGAGGAAGGTCCGGGCTCCACAGGGCAGGGTGGTGGCCAACAGCCACCCGGGGCAACCCGCGGGATCAGTGCCACAGAGAACAGACCGCCTCCCCTCCACGTCCGCGTGGCGGGGCGGCAAGGGTGAAACGGTGGTGCAAGAGACCACCAGTGCGCCGGGCGACCGGCGCAGCTAGGCAAACCCCACCCGGAGCAAGATCAGACAGGATGCGTCCGAGGGCGGCCCGCCCGAGCATCCGGGTAGATCGCACCAGGCGGCCGGCAACGGTCGTCGCAGATGGATGGTCGCCCCTGCGCAAGCAGGACAGAACCCGGCCTACAGGCCGGCCCACTCCTCACCATCCCCTCCGACCTGAGGGGTGTGCACCTGGTGCGCCGGACCGAGGTCCTTGTCCGACGAGTCAGGCAGGCGACAGCATCGCGGCGCTGACCCACATCTCCACGATCCCCCAGCCGACACCGGGCTCCTGGGCGGCCACCGCGATCCGACCGTCGTAGTGACCACCGGTGTTGCGCCACCCGAGCAGCAACGCCGGCTGCCGTCCGTGCGGGCCGTCGTACCAGCAGTGGCGGACAGGCGGAGCGGTCTCGACCGGCTCCGGAACCGAGTCCGCCCCCGGGAACCAACCCGCTGGCCGCTGCCCGTGGAGGTCCGAGGTGCCGTGGCCCTGGCGCGCTCGGGTGTTCGCGACCCGCTGCGCCAGCGTCTCGTGCCCGCCGGGTGTCATGCCGCCCGCCATGGGACAACTCTAGAACATGTGTTCGACTGAGGCCCCGCAGGCGGTGACCGTCACGGCCGCGTCCGGCGCGCCGGACGACCGCGACCCGCGTCGTGGCCGGGCACCTGTCGTACGGGCCGGGTCGCGCACGACTTCGGGTCGTCCGGCGCGCCTGTGGACGGACGATGCGCCGACTCAGCGGTCGAGGGCAGTCTGGCGCAGTGGATCCCGTGACGGCCCTCGAGCGCCTCGGCGGCGTCGCCCGAGCCGAGGAGCTGTTGCGCCTCACCACCCGCCGCACGCTGCGCCGGGCTGTCCACGACGGCCGCGTCGACCGCTGCGCCCTCGGTCGGTACGCCCTCCCCACCGCCGCCGCGGCACAGCGGGCGGCGACTGCACTGACCGCCGTGGTGTGCCTGCGCAGCGCCGCTGCTCACCACGGGTGGGAGCTCAAGCTGCAGCCGCCCGCTCCCGAGCTGGTGGTGCGGCGCGGGCGCAAGCTCGCTCCCGGACAGCGCACAGGAGTCACCATCCGGTGGGCGAACCTGGCTGACGACCAGGTGAGGGACTGCGTCACGAGTCCCGTGCGCACGGTCGTCGACTGTGCGCGCGTCCTGCCGTTCGACGAGGCACTCGCCGTCGCCGACTCGGCGCTGCGGTCCGGGGTCCTCTGCCGCGACGACCTCGAGGGCCTGGACGTGCGCGGTGCGGGCGCCGCTGCCGTGCGCCGGGTGCTGCGGCAGGCCGACGGCCGCGCGGCCAACCCGTTCGAGTCCGTCCTCCGGGCACTGTGCCTCGAGAGCGGGCTCGACGTGGAGCCCCAAGCCATCGTCGGCCTCGGCACCGGGACGGTCCGCCCGGACCTCGTCTGCCGCCCGCTGCGCGTGGCCCTCGAGGCCGACTCCTGGACCTTCCACGCCTCGCGGAGCGCCCATCGCCGGGACTGCGCGCGCTACAACCTGCTCGTGCTGCGCGACTGGCGGGTGCTGCGCTTCACGTGGGAGCAGGTCATGCACGACCAGCCGTACGTCCGGTGGGTGCTGTCGGAGCTCACCCGGCGCGTCGAACGACCGGAAATCAGCGACACGCTCCCGCGCTCCGCGTGAGCGGTGTCGACCCACGTCCTTCTGGTCGTCCGGCGCGCCGCAGCACGTACGCCGCTCACCCCAGCCGGAACTCCACCTTCCGCGTCCGGGGGTCGGCGTGCACCAGCTCGACGGTGACCTCCTCGCCGAGCGGCAGCGCGGACGAGCCGGTGACCGGGGCCTCGATCGCCGGGTCCTGGATGGTGATCTCGCCCTTCGTCCCGTCCTTCTCGTCGACGTCGACGACGACCGCGGTGAACCGCTCCCCCACGCGGTCGTGCAGCAGCTCGGCCTCGCAGAGGTCGATGATGGCGTTCTCGTACTGGTTCGCGCGGCGCCCGGAGCGCGTCATGGTCTCCGGCAGCTCGGTCATCGCGGCCAGCACCCAGTCGGGCACCTCCGTGCCCGCGCAGAGCGCGACGCAGATCTCGAGGGCGTAGCGGTCGGCGAGCCGGCGCAGGGGCGCGGTGACGTGGGCGTACTCCGAGGCGAGCGCCGAGTGCTGCGCCTGCTCGGGCAGCTCGCCGTTGAACGTCACGTAGCCGGCGCCGCGCAGCAGCCGGGTGCACGCGACGATCATCGCGGCGTGTGTCGGCCTCGACGGGTCGAGGGTACGCACGAAGTCGGGGTAGAGCTGCTCGGCGGGCCAGTCGATGCCGAGCGCCCGCGCCGTGCGGTGCAGGCGCTGCACGTCGCGCGGGTCGGCCGGGGGCAGGGTGCGGAGCACGCCGACGCGCGCGTAGACCATGAGCGAGGCGGCGGCCATGCCGGTGAGCAGCGAGATCTGCGCGTTCCACGTCTCGACCGGGAGCAGCTCGCGGAACTCCAGCTCCCAGTGGCCGTCCCCGGTCTCGACGAGCTCCTGCTCGGGCAGCGGCAGCGACACGCCGCCGCGCGCGGCCTCGCGTGCGAGCCGCAGCTCGCCGACCTCCCGGAGCAGCCCGATCAGCTCGCTCTCGGTCCCCGCGTCGACCTCGGCCTGGACGTCGCCGTAGGAGAGCTTGGCGCGCGAGCGGACCAGTGCCCGCTCGACCGTGACGTCGGTGCCCTCGCCCATGGCGTCGACCCGGATCGTCCACAGCAAGGCGGGGCGCACCTCGTCGGGCAGCAGCGAGGCCGCCCCCTCGCTCAGCACCTTCGGGTGCAGAGGCACCTTCGAGTCCGCGCCGTAGAGGGTCTCGCCGCGCCGGTTGGCCTCGACGTCCACCGGGTCGCCCGCGGTGACGAACGCCGCGACGTCGGCGATCGCGTAGTGGACCACGTAGCCGTCGCCCGACCGCGAGATGTGCATCGCCTGGTCGAGGTCGCGGGAGGACTCCGGGTCGATCGTGACGAGCTCGATGTCGGTGCGGTCGAGGTCGGGCAGCCTGGGCTCGGCCGCCGCCCGGGCGGCGGCCCGCTCCACCGACCCGGGGAACGTCGGCGACACGTCGAGCTCCTGCTGGATCGCGGCGATCCCGTCGCGCATCTCCTGTGCGTTCACGCTGTCACCCGTCGACCGGACCTTCACCACGCGGTTGCTCGGCATACGGCGACCCTAGCCACACCACCGGACTCCGCGCTCCCTACGCTTGCCCGCGTGCTGATCCTCCTGCCGCCCAGCGAAGGCAAGTCGGCCCCGCGTCGCGGCAGGTCCGTGGACCTCGCCTCGCTGTCGTCGCCGGCGCTGACCCCCACCCGGACCGCCCTCCTGCAGGCGCTCACCGAGCTGTGCCGCGACGACCCCGAGAAGGCGGTCGCGGTGCTGGGACTGGGTCCCGCGCAGCACGACCTCGTGCAGCGCAACGCGGTGCTCGGGTCGGCGCCCACCGCCCGCGCCGACGCGATCTACACCGGCGTGCTCTACGACGCGCTCGGGTTCGCCACCCTCTCCCCCGCCGCGCGCCGCCGGGCGAGCGCGCGGCTCGCGGTGACGAGCTCGCTCTTCGGCATCGTGCGTCCCGGCGACCGGATCCCGGCCTACCGGCTCTCGGGTGACGCGGTGCTGCCGGATGTGGGCTCCGTCGCCGGCGCCTGGCGCGAGGTCCTCGGCGGCGCGGTCGCCGACGCGCTGCGCGGCGGCCTGCTCGTCGACCTCCGCTCCAGCACGTACGCCGCCTTCTGGAGGCCCGCGGGCGACGTCGGTCGGCGCACCGCCACCGTGCGCGTGCTCCACGAGTCGGGCGGCAGGCGGACGGTGGTGAGCCACTTCAACAAGGCGACGAAGGGCCGCATCGTGCGGGCGCTGCTCGAGGACGGGGCCGACCCCCGCACGCCCGCGGCGCTCGCCGACACCCTCACCCGCCTGGGGTGGACCGTCGAGGTGGGCGAGCCCACGCCCAAGGGGACGCAGCTCGACGTCGTCGTGGCCGAGGCCTGAGCAGCGGCGCTCCTGCGGTCGAGGAGGGTGGCGGGCCGGCCGTGCCGGGAGCACACTGGACGGATGATCCGGACCGAGCCGATCGACAAGTGGGTGCGGGGCCGTGTCGGCGGCCGGGTCGTCGTCGAGACGCGCGAGCCGCTGCTGGTGTGGCAGGGAGGCTTCCCGCCCGTCTACGCGTTCCGCCGTGACGAGGTCGCGGACGGCCTGCTGCAGCCGTCGGACGGGGACGCGTACGACGGCTTCTTCTTCCACGGCCCGCACGCCCCGGTCGAGCGCTGGTACGACGTGGTGCTGGGCGAGCAGGTGCTGCGCTGCGCCGCGTGGAGCCTCGACGACGACGCCGTGCGCGACCGCGTGGTGCTCACCTGGGAACCCGGGCGGTTGCAGTGGACGGAGGAGGACGAGGACGTCACCGGCCACCCACGCGACCCGCACAAGCGTGTGGAGGCGCTGGCCAGCTCGCGCCACGTGGAGGTCGCGATCGGCGGCGTCACCGTCGCGAGCAGCGACCGCCCGGTCCTGCTCCTGGAGACGGACCTGCCGACCCGCTACTACCTGCCGCGCGAGGACGTGCGGCTCGACCTCCTCGAGCCCACGGAGAACACCTCCGTCTGTCCCTACAAGGGGTGGGCCGAGGACTACTGGACCTGGCCGGGGCCGCCCGCGGTGGCCAACGTCGCCTGGTCGTACTCCTCGCCGTCCCCGGCGGTCGGCGCGATCGCCGGCCGGGTGGCGTTCTACGACGAGCTGGTCGACGTCAGCGTCGACGGGGTCCCGCGGCAGCGGCCTGAGTCGCCCTTCTCGACGCCGGCCCAGCGGCCGGGCGCCGACGGCTGAGCCGCAAGGACCGCCCGAGCCACGTCAGCGGGGAGGGATCACGTCGGTCGCCTCGAGCGGGTCCATCCCGCAGAGCGCCAGCAGGTCGGCGATGATGGAGCGCACCTGCGCCAGGATGACCTCGGCGGACAGGTCGTCGCTGTGCTCGACCGTGGCGGTGGCCCGCCCGAGCGCGACGAGGTCGTCGATCACCGCGACCGCCATCCGGTCGGCCACCAGCTCGTCGGCGACCCGGTCGGTCAGGCCGGCCAGGTCGCGCAGGAGCGCGGCGTACGACGCCGGGACGGGCTCCCGGCGGTAGCAAGCCACCGCCACCCGGCGCACGACCACGCGGGTGTTGCGCAGCGCGACGTCGAGCGGCTCCACGAGCTCGGCGAGCTGGCGCTGGTGCTCGCCGTGCCGCCTGCGGAACGGCGAGGAGCTCACCACGGACAGGCCCTCCGCCGAGGCGGCGCGGAGCTCGGCGATCAGGGCGTCGGTCGACCGGGCGTCGCGCAGCACGGCCAGGGCGGCGTCCGCGTCGCCGTCGCCCAGCCGGTCGGCCGACGAGCGCAGCAGCTCGGCGATCTTGCGCACCACCACCGCCGCCTGGTCGCGCGGCTTGCGCAGCGCCGCTCGCGGCACCACCGTCGCGGCGACCAGCGCGACGGCACCGCCGACGATGGCATCGGTCCACCGCAGGAACGCATCGCCCGGCGCCGGCGCGAGCGCCGCCACGACGATCCCCTGCACGGCCGCCTGGATGACCAGCAGCTGCCCGGCGTCGAGCAGCAGCGCGATCGACATGCCGGCGGCCACGATCAGCGCGATCTGCGGCCCGCCGGAGCCGATGAGGTGCGTGGTCACGTCGCCCAGGAACACCCCCAGCGCGACGCCGACGGTCACCTCCGCGACCCGGCGCTGGCGCTGGCCGTAGGACATCCCGAGCGAGACGACCGCGGCGATCGGCGCGAAGAACGGCAGCCGGTGCCCGAGCACGTCGGCGGCCAGCCACCACGCGACACCGGCCGCGACCGCGCACTGGCCGATCACCCAGCCCTTGGCCCGCAGCCGGGCGACGCGGGCGCGCACGGACGTACGACCGCGGGCTGCGACCAGCTCCGCGTCGATGAAGCGCATGGGGGGTGCGGCTCTCAGAGTCCCGACTCGTCGGTGCGCACCAGGATGCGCTGGCACTCCTCGCACCGGATGACCTCGTCGGCGTCGGCCGAGCGGATCCGGGCCAGCTCGGAGGCGTCGAGCGTCATGTTGCAGCCGCCGCACTGGCGCGCACGGAGCAGCGCGGCCCCGATGCCCTTCTGCTCGCGCAGCCGCTCGTAGAGCCCCATCAGGTCCGCGGGCATGCCCTCGACGGCCGGCCCGCGGGCCCCGGCGACCTCCTGCAGCGTGGCGTCGATGGCGGCGCGCTTCTCGTCGCGGGCGGCCACGAGCTCGGCGAGCCGGGCGTCGATGTCGTCGGCGCGGATCGCGAGGCCGTCTAGGACCTGCTGGGCCTCCTCCAGCCTCTCCATCACCTCCAGCTCGGCGTCCTCGAGGGTGCCGATCCGGCGCTCGAGCGAGACCAGCTCGTGCTGCATGCGCTCGAGGTCCTTGGGGTTGGTGATCTGGCCGGAGTCCATCCGCGTGCAGTCCCGCTCGCGGCGCGCCTTGACCTGCTCGACCTCGCGGTCGGCCTTGGCCTGCTCCGCCGTCAGGTCGTCGACGACGATCCGCGCGTCGCGGACCTGGTCGGTGAGCTCGGTGCGCTCTGCCTCGAGCGCGCTGATCTCGGCCAGCTCGGGCAGGTGCGCGCGCTGGTGTCGCAGCTGCGCGGCCCGCGCGTCGAGCTCGGCGACGTCGAGGAGCTTGAGCTGGTGGGATGGGTCGGCCTTCAACGGCTCTCCTGCTGGTTCAGGGGCGGAACGTCCACGGGTCGGTGCACCGCGTGCTGACCCGGGTGACGACCCTATCGCCCGTCGCCTCGCGGAGCCGAGCCTCGACCACCGGCAGCCAGGTCCACTCCGCGGCCCAGTGCGCCACGTCGACGAGCGCCGGACCCCCGTGCTCGAGGAACTCGCCCGCGCGGTGGTGGCGCAGGTCGCTGGTGACGAAGGCGTCCACGTCGCTGCCGGCCAGCTCGTCGAGCAGGAAGTCGCCCGCGCCCCCGCACACCGCCACCCGCCGCACCGGCCGGTCCCGGTCGCCGGCGACCCGGACGCCGTGGGCGGTGGCGGGCAGCGCCGCCGCGACCCGTGCCGCGAAGCCCTCCAGGGTGGTGGGCTCCACCGTGCCGATGCGGCCGGTGCCGGTCGGCGCCAGTCCCGGGTCGGCGAGCGGGAGCACGTCGAAGGCCGGCTCCTCGTAGGGATGGGCGGCGAGCAGCGCCCGGACGACGGCCGTACGCCGCGCGCGGGGCGCCACGACCTCGATCCGCGCCTCGTCCACCACCTCGAGCCGGCCGACGCGGCCGATCGCCGGGTCGGCGCCGTCGAGCGGGCGGAAGCGGCCCTCGCCGGTCACGGTGAAGGACGCCGCGTCGTAGTCGCCGATGCGGCCCGCGCCGGCCTCCTGCAGAGCGGCGCGCACGACGTCCGCGTCGGCGGCGGGGACGAAGGTGACCACCTTGTCGAGCGGCGCGGCGGGCGCCGGCCTGATGGGGGCGAGGTCGGTCAGCCCGAGCGCGAGCGCCAGCGACTCCGAGACGCCGGACACGGCCTGGTCGGCGTTGGTGTGCGCGGCGAGCAGCGCGCACCCGCCCTGCGTCAGCGCGTGCAGCGTGCGGCCCTTCGGGGTCGTCGCCGCGACCGAGCTGACCGGCCGCAGGAAGAGCGGGTGGTGCACCACGAGCAGGTCGGCTCCCCACTCGACGGCCTCCCGGGCGACCTCGATCGTGGGGTCCACCGCGAACATCACGCGCCCGACGTCCGCCGTCGGGTGGCCCGCCACCAGCCCCACCGCGTCCCAGGCGTCGGCGGTCCCGGGCGGGTACCAGGCGTGGAGCAGGTCGACGACGTCCGCGAGGGAGGGCATGCGGCCGATTATCGCCGCCGCCCTAGTTGACCTGCCGCGTCCGGCCCTCCCAGTAGGGCTGGCGCAGCTTGAACTTCTGCAGCTTGCCGGTGGCGGTGCGCGCCAGCTCGTCACGGAACTCGACCGACGTCGGCGCCTTGTAGCCCGCCGCCCTGTCCTTGCACCACGCGATCAGGTCCGCCTCGGTGGCCTGCTCACCCTCGGCGAGCACGACCAGCGCCTTGATGGTCTCGCCCCACCTCTCGCTCGGCACGCCGATGACCGCGACCTCCGCCACGGCCGGGTGGGAGAACAGCACGTCCTCGACCTCGATGGAGGAGACGTTCTCCCCTCCGGTGATGATGACGTCCTTCTTCCGGTCGCTGATGCTGAGGTAGCCGTCCTCGCCGATCACGCCGCCGTCGCCGGTGTGGAACCAGCCGTCGACGAGCGCCTTCCCGGTCTCGTCCGGGCGCTCCCAGTAGCCCTCGAGGATCACGTTCGAACGGGCCAGCACCTCACCCTCGTCGTCGGTGCGCAGGCGTACGCCGATCGCCGGGGCGCCGGCCCGCACCAGCCTGGCCGCGCGCTCCTCGGCGGGCAGGTCGTCCCACTCGGCACGGCTGCGGTTGACCGTCAGCAGCGGCGAGGTCTCGGTGAGGCCGTAGATCTGCACGAACTCCCAGCCGAGCTCCTCCTCGACCCGCACGACCGTCCTCGTGGGCGGCGGCGCGCCCGCCATGATGATCCGGACCCGGTCACGGCCGGGGATCTCGCCCTCCCACGACTGCGCCGCCTCCAGCACGGCGGCGGCGACCGCGGGAGCCGCGCACATCACGGTCACCCCGTGCTGCTCGACCCGCCGCAGGATCTCGGCCCCGTCGACCTTGCGCAGGACCACCTGCGGCACGCCGAGACCGGTCATCGTGAACGGCATGCCCCAGCCGTTGGCGTGGAACATCGGCAGCGTGTGGAGGTAGACGTCGCGGTCGCTGACCCCGGCGTGCAGCCCGAAGGTGACGGCGTTGGTCCACAGGTTGCGGTGCGTGAGCTGGACCCCCTTCGGACGCGCGGTCGTCCCGGAGGTGTAGTTGATCGTCGCGGTGGCGTTCTCGTCGGGCTGCCACGCGCGCGGCTCGGCGCCGGGCGCGGCGAACATCGACTCGTCGTCGCCGAGCACGAAGGTGTGCTCCACGTCGATGCCGCGCAGCGAGTCGACCAGCTCGGGGTCGACGTAGAGCACCCGCGCCCCCGAGTGCGACACGATGTAGGAGACCTCGTCGGGCCGCAGCCGGAAGTTGATCGGCACCAGGACCCGGCCCGACCCGCAGACGCCGAAGAACGAGGTGAGCAGCCGCGCGGAGTTGTGGCTGACGATCGCCACCCGGTCGCCGACCTCCATGCCGAGCTCGTCGAGCCGGGCGGCCTGCCTGCGGGAGAGGTCGTACGCCTCGGCGTAGGTCAAGGTGCCCAGCGACCCGGCCGGCTGGTCGGGCTCGTCGATGAAGCCGGGCCGCTCGCCGTAGACGGCCGCTGCGCGCTCGATGAAGTCGGTGACGCTGAACGGGACGATCATGGGTTCACTGTGGCATGCGTCACCCGGCGCGGCGAGGTGTCGACGGCGTCGTGCGGCGGACGGCGCGTGGGCGTCGGCGAGCGGACCCTAAGAAGCTTCTCATTCGCCTCTCACGCGGTCGCCACGATGCTCGACGACCCTGCCGCCCATGGGTCCGGTGTCCAAGGTGCTCCTGCTCCTGGCGGTCGTGGTGCCGGTGACGGCGTACGTCGCCGGCTCCCTCGCGTCCCCCGGTCCGCCCGCGCCGGCCGACCACAGCCCGGTCATCCTCCAGGACCGCCCGGGCGGGTCCCCCACCACGCCGGCTCCCGAGGCGCCCACGACGACACCCCGGCCGCCCACGTCGAGCCCGTCCGACGGCGAGGGGCGGTCCGGCCGCGGGGAGCGCGACGACGGCGACGGGGAGCGCGAGCGCGACGGCGGCAAGGCCCGGGTGGTCACGCCCCAGCCGACGCCGGTCGGGGAGGATGACGAGGACGAGTGGGACGACGACGGGCCTGACGATGACGAGACCGACGACGATCGGGACGACGACGGGGACGACTGACGGTGCCCGCCGCCGCTTCGCCCGCGTCTCGGTCCGCACGCGGATCACGGTCGTCATCGCCGTCCTCACCGCTGCTGCCATGACCGGCGCCGGACTGCTCGTGTACGCCCTCGAGTCCGCCCGCATCGAACGGGCCGTGAACGCGCAGATCGACCAGGAGATCAACGAGTTCCGCAGGCTGAGCATCGACCCGCTGACCGGCGAGCCGTTCGACGACGTCGGCCGCGTGCTCAACGTGTTCCTCACCCGCAACGTGCCCGACGACGACGAGATGCTCGTGGGCTACGTGCGCGGCGAGATCCCCGAGCGCACGGTCAACCGCTACGGCCAGGAGGTCCTCGACGAGCCGGCCTACCAGGACGCCCTGGCCGACCTCGCCGAGGTGGGGGGCACGCGGGTCATCGAGTCGCCCACCTTCGGCGAGACGTGGGTGACCGTCGTCCCGGTGACCAACACCCAGGGCGAGGGGGCGTTGGTCATCGTCAACTTCCTCCGCGACGAGCACGAGGAGCTCGTGCGGACCCTGCGCACCTACACCCTCATCGCGCTGCTGTCCCTCGGCCTCATCACCACGATCGCCGGGTTCCAGTCCGGCCGGCTG
Source organism: Nocardioides xinjiangensis (assembly GCF_017916455.1). Taxonomy (GTDB): domain Bacteria; phylum Actinomycetota; class Actinomycetes; order Propionibacteriales; family Nocardioidaceae; genus Nocardioides; species Nocardioides xinjiangensis. Next base: position 511,486 of record NZ_JAFMSY010000002.1, read on the forward strand.
CTGGCGCCGTTGCGCACCCTCGAGGAGACGGCGCGCGAGATCACCGCCACCGACCTCTCGCGGCGCATCCCCGAGCGGGGCAACGACGACATCACAGCCCTGACCCGCACCATCAACGGGATGCTCGAGCGGCTCGACGCCGGGTTCGCCGCCCAGCGGCAGTTCCTCGACGACGCGGGGCACGAGCTCAAGACCCCGCTCACGGTGCTCCGCGGCCACCTCGAGCTGCTGGACCACGGCGACGCCGAGGAGCTCGCGCAGACCCGCGACCTGCTGCTCGACGAGACCGACCGCATGTCCCGGCTGGTCGGCGACCTGATGCTGCTCGCCAAGAGCCGCCGCCCCGACTTCCTCGTCCTCGGCGAGGTCGAGCTGACGCCGTTGACCCAGTCCGTGCTCGCGAAGGCCACGGCGCTCGGGGACCGCCGCTGGCGGCTGGACGCCATGGCGAGGGGACGCGCCGTGCTCGACGAGCAGCGCGTCACCCAGGCCCTGCTGCAGCTGGCCGACAACGCGGTGAAGCACACCGACCCGGGGGCCGAGATCGGCATCGGCTCCGCGGTGCAGGACGGGACCGTGCGCCTGTGGGTGCGCGACACCGGTGACGGCATCCCGCCGGAGGACCGCGACGCCGTGCTGGAGCGCTTCGGCCGCAGCCACGTGCGCGCCGGCGACGACGGCTTCGGGCTCGGCCTGAGCATCGTGTCCGCCATCGCCGAGGCGCACGGCGGCGACGTGCGCATCCGGGACGGCGAGCCGCGCGGCGCGCTCGTCGAGATCAGCCTGCCCCAGCGGACCATGACGCGATGACCACATCAAGTGGACGCATCCGGCGAGGAGAGGAGACGACGTGGCCCAGATCCTGATCGTGGAGGACGAGGAGCGAATTGCCTCCTTCGTGGCCAAGGGCCTGCGCGCCGAGGGCCACCAGCCCACGATCGCCGGCGACGGGCCGCGCGGGCTCGACGAGGCGATGTCGGGCCGCTTCGACCTCATGGTGCTCGACATCGGGCTGCCCGGCATGGACGGCTTCGAGGTCCTCGACCAGCTCCGCTCCCAGGGCAGCCGCATGCCGGTCATCGTGCTGACCGCCCGCGACTCCGTCACCGACACCGTGACGGCCCTCGACAGCGGCGCCGACGACTACATGGCCAAGCCGTTCCGCTTCGCCGAGCTGATGGCCCGGATCCGGCTGCGGCTGCGGGCGCTCGCCCCGCCGGACGCGCCGGCGGGCGGCGGGGACGACCTCGTCGTCGGCGGCCTGCGCCTGGACCGGCGCACGCGGCGCATCTCGGGGCCGCGGGGCGAGTCCGAGCTCTCCGCCCGCGAGTTCGCCCTGGCGGAGATCTTCCTGCTCAACCCGGGCCAGGTGCTGACCCGGGAGCAGCTGCTCGACCTGGTGTGGGGCTACGACTTCGACCCGGGATCGAACGTCGTCGACGTGTACGTCGGCTACCTGCGCAAGAAGCTCGGCGCCGGCGCGATCGCGACGGTGCGGGGCGTCGGCTACCGGCTGGACGCCTGACCGGGCGGTCCGAGCGTCCGACCGCGAGCGCTACCCGCGGATCCTGAAGCCGGCCAGCGAGCCGCGCGGGAGCCCGGCCAGGACGGGCTCCAGGGCCTCGGCGACCTCGTGCGGCAGCGGCCGGTCGTCGGGGTCCGGGCGCAGGCAGCCGTGGACGACCTCGGCGACCACGGCGGGCACGTCGTCGGGCAGCGCGGCGGGCGCGGCGACCAGCTGCGGGAAGCGGTCGCGTACGTCGTGCGCGTCGGGGTCGCCGTGCTGGAAGGGCCGCCGTCCGGCGACCGCGTGGAACAGCGTCGCGCCCAGCCCCCAGACGTCGGAGGCGAAAGACGGCACGCGCTCCCCCGGCCCGGTCGGGTCGCACTGCTCGGGCGCCATGTAGGCGTCGGTCCCGATGGGGTGGCGCAACCGGCGGGCGTCCTCCTCCGGGCGTGCCACGGAGAGGTCGATCAGTCGTGCGGGCGCGCCCATGATGACGTTGCTCGGCTTGATGTCGAGGTGGGTCCAGCCGATGTGGCGCAGGTAGTGCAGCGCCGCCGCGACGTCGATCGCGAGGGGCAGGTACTGCTGCTCCTGCAGGCGGCCGTAACGACGGATCAGGCTCGACAGGCGCGGCCCGTCGATGTGCTCGAGGACCACGTGCGGCCGGTCGCCGTCATGGCCGTCGCGCAGACCGCGGACGACCACGGGGTGGTTCACGGTGGCGAGGGCGAGGACCTCCCGGCGCAGGCCGCGCCGGGAGGACTCGTCCTCCACCTGCGAGGGACGCAGGACCTTGACGACGACCGGCGACCAGGTGACCTCGTCGAAGCACAGCCAGGCCTCGTAGGCCGCTCCCCCGCCGAGTCGGCGCAGGGCGCTCAGCCCGGGCGCCAGGAGCTCACCCTCGGCGAGGTCCCAGCCGTCGTCCCGCTTGCCCATGTCGGTGTCCCTCCCGCTCCGCGTCCCTGCCGGTCCGCGCTCAGCGACGCGTGTCGTTGCGGCTGCGGTCGTTGGTGGCGTTGGCCGTCTTGTCACGGGTCTTGTCGCCGCCGTCGCGCGTCCAGTCGCGAGTCCTGTCGCCGCGGCTGTTGTCGCGGTCGCGGCTGACCGCGCTGACCCTGCTGTTGGTCGAGTCGTTCGTGTCGCGGCTCTGACCGGTGTACGACGGGCTGTTGGTCCGCGTGTCGTCGTCGTCGTCGTCGAAGGTGTCGTCATCGTCGTCGTCGGAGACCAGCACCAGCGAGGGCGCGTCGTCCTCGCGCTTGGTGGCCTCGTCGGGCGTCGAGGAGACGACCGGGGATGACATGGCGACGACGCCGAAGGCGGTGAGGCCGGCGACGCCGAGCAGCAGGGTGGGAAGGATCTTCCGCATGGTGGTTCCTCTCGTCGGGGGCCGTGCGGCCCGGTTGAGAGGGACTCTGCCGACGTGGCGTGAGCCGACCGTGAGGCCTCCGTGAGAGGCCTCTCATGGAGCTGCAAGGAGCGCGGTGCGTCGGGACGGTTTCGAACCGCCGACCGCTCGGGTGTAAACCGAGTGCTCTACCGCTGAGCTACCGACGCGCGCGGCACAGACTACGGGAACACCCGCGTCGTGCGGACCGGGGCGGCCACCGCCACTGCCGGGCAGGGCGACCCGTGGGAGGAATGAGTTGAGCCGCTGGCGTCTCGGGTCACCAGCGGCTCAACAAGAAGAAGATTACACCACCGCGCAACGGCGTCCGGAGAATCCGGAAATTGCCGCTTTCCGGTCTAGACCAGGTGCGACTCGAGGGCCGCGTGCAGCTGGCGCAGGTGCTCGTCCAGGTCGCGTCCGTCGGGGTTGGCGTTGTGCACGGCCCAGCGCAGCCGGCCCTCGCGGTCGACGACGTACGACGACCGCCGCGCAGCGCCCTTCGTCGTGTCGAACACCTCGTAGGCCTGCGAGACGGCGCCGTGCGGCCACCAGTCCGAGAGCAGGGGGAAGTTCAGGCCCTCGGTCTCGGCGAAGCTGCGCAGCGAGTAGACCGAGTCGCACGACACGGCCAGCACCTCGGAGTCGAAGGTGAGGAACTCGTCGAGCCGGTCGCGCACGCCCGAGAGCTCACCGGTGCACACGCCGGTGAAGGCGAACGGGAAGAACATCAGCACGACCGCCTTGCGCCCGCGGAAGTCGCCCAGCCGCACGTCCTGCCCGAACTGGTCGCGGAGCGCGAAGTCCGGCGCCTCGTCGCCGATGCGCAGTCCGTTGCCCGTCACGATGTTTCCTCGCCGTCGCTGTCGTCTCGTGCCCGGCCGTGCGACCGGTCCTCCCACTCGGCGAGCTCCCGCTTGAGGACCTTGCCGGTGGCGTTGCGCGGCAGCTCGTCGAGGAAGACGACCTCGCGCGGCACCTTGAACCTCGCCAGGTTGGCCCTGACGTGCTCGCGCAGCTCGTCCTCGGACACGCTGCCGCTGCGCACCACGAAGGCGCGCAGGCGCTGACCATAGTCGTCGTCGTCCACGCCGACCGCAGCGACCTCCTCGACGTGCGGGTGCGCGACCAGGCAGTCCTCGACCTCCTGCGGGAAGACGTTCTCGCCGCCCGAGACGATCATGTCGTCGTCGCGCCCGGCGACGTGCAGGCGACCGGTGTCGTCGAACCAGCCGATGTCGCCCGACGACATCAGCCCGTCCACGACCTCCTTGGACCCCCCGCTGGTGTAGCCCTCGAACAGGAGGCCGTTGCCGACGAAGATCCGCCCGGTCTCCCCCGCGGGGACCTCACGACCGGCCTCGTCGAGGACCTTCACGACGGTCCCGTGCGGCGGCCTGCCGGCGGACGTCGGGTCGACGCGCAGGTCCTCCGGCGTCGCGATGGAGGCGTAGGCCACCTCGGTCGAGCCGTAGATGTTGTAGAGGTTGTCGCCGAAGCGGTCCATCCACTCCTGCGCCAGCGTCGCCGGCAGCGCCGAGCCCGAGGACGCCACGACCCGGACGCGCGAGAGGTCGGTCGCGGCCAGCTCGTCGGGACCCAGCGCCAGGATCCGCTGCAGCATCACCGGGATGACGACCATCGACTGGCACCGCTCGTCCTGCACGGTGCGCAGCGCGGCGGCGGGGTCGAAGCTGCGGCGCAGCACCACCGTCGAGCCGAGCAGCATCGCCAGGGCGAGGTGCGCGAACCCCCACGTGTGGAACAGCGGCGCCGCGATGTGCGTGCGCCACCCGGCCCGCAGGGGCATCCGGGACAGCAGCGAGACGGCCGCGTCGATGCCGGCCTCGTTGCGCGGCGCCCCCTTGGGCGTGCCGGTCGTGCCGGAGGTGAGGATGACGATCCGGGAGTGGCGCCGCGGCGGCGCCAGGTCGCCCTCGTCGTACGCCGTCACCAGCTGGTCGAGGGTCTCGGTGCCGCCGTCGCCCGAGCCGGCCCCACCGTCGGTCCAGGCCAGCAGCCGGCGCTCGACGTCGGCGCCCGCGAGCAGGCCGGTGAACTCCTCGTCGTGGATCACCATGCTCGGCGCCTCGCGCTCGAGCACGTCGACCAGCTGGGGCCCGGCGAACGCGGTGTTGAGGTAGAGGATGTCGGCGCCGAGCCGCGCGACCGCGATCGAGGCGTCGATGAAGCCGCGGTGGTTGCGGCACATCACCGCGACCGAGTCACCCTCCGCGACGCCGCGCTCGGCGAGCGCGCGTGCCAGCGAGTTCGCGCGGCGGTGCAGCTCGCCCCACGTCAGCTCGCCGAGCTCGTCGACGACGCCCACCCGGTGGGGCGCGCGGGCCGCGAGCGTCGCGAAGCCGCCCGCCGGTCCGGTGCCCCAGCGCAGCACCGTGCGGCCCACGTCGAACAGGGTGCGGGGGCCGTAGGGCCGGATCACGCCCGCGCGGCCGAGGACGCGGAGGGTCGTGGCGGCGCCGGACGCCCGCGCCCCGAGGGTCGACCGGACGCCGCGAGGGCTCACGCGGGAGTCTTCGGGGCGACCAGGCGGGTGGCCTGCCAGTCCTTGCTCACCGCCGCCGTGGTCGTCTGCGAGAGCCCGGCGATCGGCGCGGCCTCGGCGATGTCGGCCGGGTCGACCGTGCCCGGCCGGCCCACCTTGGGCGTCAGCAGCCAGATCGAGCCGCCGCCCACGAGGTCGGTCAGCGCGTCGACGAGACCGTCGACGAGGTCACCGTCGTCGTCGCGCCACCACAGCACGACGGCGTCGACCACGTTGCCGTAGTCGCCGTCGACCATGTCGGCGTCGATGCGGTCCTCGATCGCGACGCGGAGCTCGTCGTCGGTGTCGTTGTCCCAGCCGAGTTCCTGGACGACCATGCCGGGCTTGAGCCCGAGCCGGTCCCCCACGCCTGTCACCGGGGCGGAGTCGCCCACCGTCGAGCTCACGCAGTGCCTCCAATGTCCGGGTACGCCTGCCGGGTGTCCCGGTCAGGCATGGTGCGCACAGTCCACAGGAACAACCGCAGGCGCCGCAACCCCGTCCGCCTCCGCTCCCGACGTGTGGGCGCCCCGCCGTGCGCGGGGGCACGCTGCATGGGACTACCCGTGGGTAGATTTCGTGGCGGGAGGACGCGTGACACGATGAGCGTGTGAGTGACGCCGAGAAGTCCACCAAGAGCCCCGTCGCGTCGGTGATCCACGAGGGACTCCCCACGCAGCTGCCCGACATCGACCCCGACGAGACCCAGGAGTGGCTCGCGTCCTTCGACGCGATGCTCGACGACCGGGGCCGCGACCGGGCGCGCTACGTGATGCTGCGCCTGCTGGAGCGGGCCCGCGAGAAGCAGGTCGGCGTCCCGGCGCTGCGCTCCACCGACTACATCAACACGATCCCGCCGGAGCGGGAGCCGTGGTTCCCCGGCGACGAGGAGGTCGAGCGCCGCATCCGCGCGTTCATCCGGTGGAACGCAGCGGTGATGGTGTCCTCGGCCAACCGCAAGGGCCTCGAGGTCGGCGGCCACATCGCGACCTACCAGTCCTCCGCCAGCCTCTACGAGGTCGGCTTCAACCACTTCTTCCGCGGCAAGGACCACGAGGGCGGTGGCGACCAGATCTACATCCAGGGCCACGGCTCGCCGGGGGTGTACGCCCGCGCCTTCCTCGAGGGCCGGCTCAGCGAGGAGCAGCTCTACCGCTTCCGCCAGGAGGTCCAGCACGGCAAGGGCGCCGGCCTGCCGTCGTATCCCCACCCCCGTCTGATGCCCGACTTCTGGGAGTTCCCGACGGTGTCGATGGGCCTCACCGCCATCGGCTCGATCTACCAGGCCCGGTTCAACCGCTACCTCGACAACCGCGGCATCAAGGACACCACGCAGCAGCGGGTGTGGGCCTTCATGGGCGACGGCGAGATGGCCGAGCCGGAGTCGCTCGGCGCCATCCGGGTCGCGGCCCGCGAGGAGCTCGACAACCTCACCTGGGTCATCAACTGCAACCTCCAGCAGCTCGACGGCCCGGTCACCGGCAACGGCAAGATCATCCAGGAGCTCGAGGCCAACTTCCGCGGCGCCGGCTGGAACGTCATCAAGGTCGTGTGGGGCCGCGAGTGGGACGCCCTCCTGGCCCGCGACGTCGACGGGGTGCTGGTCAACCAGATGAACTCCACGCCCGACGGCCAGTTCCAGACCTACTCCACCGAGGACGGCGCCTACGTCCGCGAGCACTTCTTCGGGGGTGACCCGCGCCTGCGCAAGATGGTCGAGCACATGTCGGACGCGCAGATCGAGAAGCTGCCGCGCGGCGGCCACGACTACCGCAAGGTGTACGCCGCCTTCGACGCCGCGAGCAAGCACACCGGCCAGCCGACGGTGATCCTCGCCCACACCATCAAGGGATGGACGATCGACGCCCTCGAGGGCAAGAACGCCACCCACCAGATGAAGAAGCTGACCCTCGCGGACCTCAAGAAGTTCCGCGACCGGCTCTACCTGCCGATCAGCGACCGCGACCTCGAGGAGTCCTACGAGTCGACCGGCGGCGCGCCGTTCTTCCACCCCGGCGCCGAGGCCCCGGAGATCGAGTACATGCTCGAGCGCCGCAAGGCCCTCGGTGGCTCGATCCCCCGCCGCGTCAACCGGGCCACCGCGCTGAAGCTGCCGGGTGACGAGCTGTACGCCGAGCTCAAGCAGGGCTCGGGCAAGAACAAGTTCGCCTCGACGATGGCCGTCGTCCGGCTGCTGCGCGACTGGATGAAGGACCCGGAGATCGGCGACCGCCTGGTGCCGATCGCGCCCGACGAGTACCGCACGTTCGGCATGGACTCGATGTTCCCGAGCGCCAAGGTCTACAACCCGGGCGGTCAGCAGTACGAGTCGGTCGACCGGAAGATGCTGCTCTCCTACAAGGAGTCGGCGCAGGGCCAGATGCTCCACGAGGGCATCTCCGAGGCGGGCGCGATGGCGTCGGCCACCGCCGCCGGGTCGGCGTACTCCACGCACGGCGAGCACATGATCCCGTTCTACATCTTCTACTCGATGTTCGGCTTCCAGCGCACGGGCGACTCGATCTGGGCAATGGCCGACCAGCTCGCGCGCGGCTTCCTCATCGGTGCGACCGCGGGTCGCACGACCCTGACGGGCGAGGGCCTCCAGCACGCCGACGGCCACTCCCCGCTGCTCGCGGCGACGAACCCGGCGGTCGTGCACTACGACCCGGCGTTCGCCTACGAGATCGCCCACATCATGCAGGACGGCCTCGAGCGGATGTACGGCTCCGGCGGGCCTGACGGCCAGGGCGAGGACGTGATCTACTACCTCACCGTCTACAACGAGCCCGTCTCGATGCCGGCCGAGCCGGCCGACGTCGACCGCGAGGGCATCCTCCGGGGCATCCACCGGGTCTCGACTGCCGAGGGCGATGGCCCGCGGGTCCAGCTGCTCGCCTCCGGCGTCGGCTACCCGTGGATCCACGACGCGGCCCGGATGCTCGCCGAGGACTGGGGCGTGCAGTCCGACCTCTGGTCGGTCACGTCGTGGAACGAGCTGGCCCGCGACGCCGTCGCCGCCGAGGAGTGGAACCTCCTGCACCCCGGCGAGGAGCGGCGCACGGCCTACGTCAGCGACAAGCTGGCCGGCGTGCAGGGTCCGGTCGTCGCGGTGTCGGACTACATGCGGGCCGTCCCGCTGCAGATCGCCCGCTGGGTGCCCGGCGACTACCGCGTCCTGGGCGCCGACGGGTTCGGCTTCGCCGACACCCGTCCCGCCGCCCGGCGCTTCTTCCACATCGACGCCGTCAGCGTCGTCGTCCAGGCCCTCCAGGCCCTGGCCGACGCGGGCGAGATCGCGGTGGAGAAGGTCGTCGAGGCGGCGCAGCGCTACAAGATCGACGACCCCACCGCGACGAGGGACATCAAGCAGGAGGGCGGGGACGCCTGAGGTCGCTCGACCTCGCGTCCCCTGCCCTCGACGGCCCGGGCCGGGGAGTCCTCAGCCCGCCTCGGGCACCGGCTGCAGCGGGCGCTCCCCCGCCTCGGCCTCGACGGGCTCGGTGGCGGCACCCTGCAGCAGCAGGCGCCGCCACCGCTCGGGGTCGTGCCGGCTCGGCTCGGTCGTCCGGATGAAGTCCCGCACGATCTTGGCGAACCGCTCGGGGTGGTCCTTGTGCGGGAAGTGCCCGGCGTTGGGGACGACCTCGATCCGCGCGCCGGGCGCGAGCTCACGGGCGTTGTCGGCGTGCGAGGCGGGGATCACCCGGTCGTCCGCGCCCCACACGACGCAGATCGGCATCGCCTCGGTCAGGTAGGCGCGGTCGGCCATCGTGATGACCTGGCCCTTCCAGTCCACCACCGCCCGCACGACGTGGCGGATCGCCGCCCGCGCGTGGCGGTCGCGGAACGAGTCGTACACGTCGGCCGCCTCACCCAGGTCGCGCAGCCCCCGCACGCCGCTGCGCGCGAGGAGGCGCATGGTCGTGCCGGCCAACTGGCGCACGCCCGGGGCCGTCAGCACACCCATGGCGTGCTCCCAGCCCGGCGTCGTGATCGCACGGATGGCGGGTGAGACCTCCGGCCCGAGGCCGCCGGAGCCCACGAGCACCAGCCGCTCGGTCAGCCCGGGGAACTGGTAGGCGAACTGCATCGCCACCCCGCCACCGAAGCTGTGCCCGACCACCGTCGCGGAGTCGACACCCAGCACCGTCAGCAGGTCGCGCACCCCGTTGGCGTAGCCCGCGACGCTGTAGTCACCCCGCGGCTTGTCCGAGGCGCCGTGGCCGAGCAGGTCGGGCGCGATCACGGTGTGGGTCCGGGCGAGCGAGTCGATGACGGCGTCCCACGTGGTGTGGTCGCAGCCGAGGCCGTGCAGCAGCAGGACGACCGGACCCGAGCCGGCCCGGACGTACGCGCGCCGGTGGCCGTGCACGACGACGTGCTCCAGGTGCGGCGTGGGGGTGCGGCGCACGAGACCTCCGATCGGGACGGCTGCCGGGTCCGACCGGCGTGGTGCCCGTACCCGGCGAGCGAGCATGCGATGCGCCGCGGAGCGGGGCGACGCCGCCGCGCTTCGTGGGAACCCCACTACGGGTGGGATCCCACTACAGTCGTGCCATGCCCGCCTCGAGACGCCGCGCCGCCGAGGCGCTGCGCAACTCGACGGGAGCGCTGAGCACGGCGGCCACGGCCCGGATGTCGAGCGACCTCCCCTGGTTCGACGACCTCAGCGCGGAGGACCGCTCGTGGGTCGGCCTCATCGTGCAGGCCGGCATCCGGGGCTTCGTGGACTGGTTCGACCGCGAGGTCGAGGCCTCGGCGCACGACCCGCTCGACGTCGTGGTCTTCGGCGCCGCGCCGCGCGAGCTGACGGGCGTGATCTCGTTGCAGCAGACCGTCGAGCTGGTGCGGCTCAGCATCCGCGTGGTCGAGACCACCATCGACGCGCTCCTCGACCCCGAGGACGCCGGCGAGGTGCACGACGCCGTGCTCCGTTACGCCCGTGAGGTCGCGTTCGCGACCGCCGCGGTGTACGCCCGCGCCGCGGAGTCGCGCGGAGCCTGGGACGCCCGGCTCGAGGCCCTCGTGGTCGACGCCGTCGTACGTGCGGAGGCGGACGAGACCGTGCTCTCGCGCGCCAGCGCGCTCGGCTGGGGCGCCCACGGGGACGTCGCCGTCGTGCTGGGCGCGGTGCCTCCCCACCGTGCCGAGCTCGACGTGTTCGAGTCCGTGCGCCGCTCGGCGCGCGCCGGCGACATGGACGCCCTGTGCGCCACGCAGGGCGACCGGCTGGTGGTGGTGCTCGGCGGGGTGAGCGACCCGCTGAAGGCCGCCACCCGGCTGCTCGACCACTTCGGCGAGGGCCCCGTGGTGGTCGGCCCGGTGACCGCCGACCTCGCCCACGCCAGCGCCTCGGCGCGGGCGGCGCTGTCCGCACACCGCGCGGCCAGCGGCTGGCCCGACGCGCCGCGGCCGGTGGCCAGCCGGGACCTGCTCCCCGAGCGCGCGCTGGCCGGCGACGGCCACGCCCGGCGCCACCTCGTCGAGGAGGTCTACCTCCCGCTCATGGCCGCCCGGGGCACCCTGATCGAGACGCTCGGCGCCTGGTTCGAACACGGCTCCTCGATCGAGGCGACGGCCCGCGCCCTGTTCGTGCACCCCAACACGGTGCGCTACCGGCTGCGCCAGATCTCCGACGCCACCGGCTGGTCGCCGACCCGACCGCGGGAGGCCTTCGCCCTGCAGCTGGCGCTCATCCTGGGACGACAGTCGGGCCGCACGCATTTGTAGGGAACCTCCAACGTTCCGGGGGTGAGTTTCGTCGGCGCCGGACCCGCGACGAGCTGCCCCGACCCGGCACAGTGGTGGTGTGCTCGTCATCGTCGCTCCCGGTCAAGGGGCCCAGACCCCCGGTTTCCTCTCGCCCTGGCTGGAGGACCCCACGTTCGCGGCCCGCTTCGACTGGCTGGCCACCGTCGCCGGGATCGACCTGGCGCACTACGGCACCGAGGCCGACGCCGAGACGATCCGCGACACCAAGATCGCCCAGCCGCTGCTGGTCGCCACCGGCCTGATCGCCGCCCTGGACCTCTTCCCGCACCCCGCCGACGCGTTCGCGCGGATCGGCGCCGTCGCCGGCCACAGCGTCGGCGAGCTCACCGCGGCCGCGGGCGCCCGTGCCATCACCGCCGAGCAGGCGATGGTCCTCGTCCGCGAGCGCGGGAACGCGATGGCCGCCGCCGCGGCGACCACGGCCACCGGCATGACGGCCGTGCTCGGCGGCGACCGCGAGGAGGTCCTCGCCTCCATCGAGCGCCACGGACTGACGCCCGCCAACGACAACGGTCCGGGGCAGGTCGTCGCCGCGGGCACGATGGAGCAGCTCGCCGCCTTCGCCGAGGAGCCCCCGGCGAAGGCCCGGCTGATGCCGCTCAGCGTGGCCGGCGCGTTCCACACGAGCCACATGGCGCCGGCCGTCGACCGCCTCGCGGGGCTCGCCCGGTCGGTCTCGACCCACGACCCCCGCACCCCGGTCATCTCCAACCGCGACGGGCAGGTCGTCCACGACGGGCGCGAGGTGCTGCGCCGGATCGTCGGCCAGATCGCCAACCCGGTGCGCTGGGACCTCTGCATGGAGACCATGGCCGACCTCGGCGTGACCGGCATCCTCGAGATGCCGCCCGCCGGCACCCTGACCGGCATCGCGAAGCGGGCGCTCAAGGGCGTGGAGACCTTCGCCCTCAAGACACCCGACCAGCTCGACGCGGCACGGGAGTTCTGCGACGAGCACGGCGAGGCGTCGATGATCGAGACCACGCCGACGTGGCGCATGGTCGTCTCGCCCGCCAAGGGCACCTTCCACATCTCCGCCGAGGCCGCTCAGCTGCACCTGCTCGCCCCGGGCGCCACGATCGGTGCCGTCGCCAGCCTCCGCGACCGCACGGAGATCACCGCCCCGCACGGCGGCTCGGTGGTCGAGTGGCTCGTCGAGGACGGCGACCTCGTCGCGCCCGGCCAGCCGCTGCTGCGCCTGCACCCCGAGGCGTCCCTCTGATGGCCACGATCAACGCCCCCGCCGGCGCGGCGCACGCCCGCATCCTGGGACTCGGCGTCTACCGGCCGTCCCGCCTGGTCCCGAACTCCGAGGTGGTCGACGCGATCGACTCCAGCGACGAGTGGATCCAGCAGCGCTCGGGCATCAGGACACGGCGCTTCGCCTCGCCCGAGGAGACCGTGCAGATGATGAGCGTGGCCGCCTCCCGGCAGGCCCTCGAACGCGCCGGCATCACGGCCGCGCAGGTCGGCTGCGTCGTCGTCGCGACGGTCAGCCACCTGCTGCAGACGCCCGCCATCGCCCCGGCGATCGCCACCGAGCTCGGCACCGACCACGCCGCCGCGTTCGACATCTCCGCCGCCTGCGCCGGCTTCTGCCACGCGGTCGCGCTCGGCTCCGACATGGTGCGCGGCGGCAGCGCCCGCCACGTCCTGGTCATCGGCGTCGAACGGCTCTCCGACATCACCGACATGACCGACCGCGGCACCGCCTTCATCTTCGCCGACGGGGCCGGCGCGGCCGTGATCGGTCCGAGCGACGTCCCGGGCGTCGGGCCGGTGGTCTGGGGCTCGGACGGGGAGCAGTACGACCTCATCCGCCAGCGCGAGGACTGGCGCGACGTCGTCGGCAGCGACCAGGAGCCCGGGTCCGGCGTGATGCCGCACCTCACCATGCAGGGCAACCCCGTGTTCCGCTGGGCCTCCTTCACGATGGCGAAGGTGGCGCAGCAGGCGCTCGACGCCGCCGGCGTCAGCGCCGAGGAGCTCGACGTCTTCGTGCCCCACCAGGCCAACATGCGCATCATCGACGCGATGGCCCGGTCGATGAAGCTCCCCGAGCACGTCCGCATCGGCCGTGACATCGCCGACCAGGGCAACACCTCGGCCGCCTCCATCCCGCTCGCGCTCGACCGGATGATGCTCGAGGGCGACGCCCGCAGCGGCGACACCGCGCTGCTCATCGCCTTCGGCGCCGGCCTGGCGTACGCCGCCCAGGTCGTCACCGTCCCCTGACCCCTGCACCACCCACAACAAGAAGGGAAGGCCCATGGCCACCACCGAAGAAATCCGCGCCGACCTCGCCGACATCGTCAACGAGGTCGCCGGCGTCGACGCCGACGACGTCCAGCTGGACAAGTCCTTCGTGGACGACCTCGACGTCGACTCGCTCTCCATGGTCGAGGTCGTCGTGGCCGCGGAGGAGAAGTTCGGCGTGACCATCCCCGACGACGAGGTCAAGAACCTCAAGACCGTCGGCGACGCCGTCGCCTACATCGAGCGCGCCCAGGGCTGACACCCCGGCACGTCGCGGGGGCCGGCGTCCACGCCGGCCCCCGCGACCCGGGCCGCTCCTCCACCCCTGCGAACCACCCACCGCCGCGAGAAACGGAACCCCATCTGATGCCCTCGACCCGCGTAGTCGTCACCGGCCTCGGCACCACGTCCCCCGTGGGGGGTGACGTCGCCTCCACGTGGCAGGCCCTGCTGTCGGGGACCTCCGGCATCGCGCACCTCACCGACGAGTGGGTCGAGCAGCTGCCCGTGCGCATCGGCGGCCGGGTGGCCGTCGAGCCCTCCGAGGTCCTCGAGCGGGTCAAGGCACGCCGGCTCGACCGGTCCAGCCAGTTCGCCATGGTCGCCGCCGACCAGGCCTGGGCCGACGCCGGCCTCGACGGCGCCGGCCTGGAGCCCGAGCGCCTCGGCGTGGCCGTCGCCTCCGGCATCGGCGGCGTCACCACGCTCCTCGAGAACTACGACGCCCTCCTGCAGAAGGGGGCGCGGCGGGTCTCGCCGCTCGCGGTGCCGATGCTCATGCCCAACGCCCCGGCCGCGAACGTCAGCCTCAAGTACGGCGCCCGCGCGGCCGTCCACGCCCCCACCTCGGCCTGCGCCTCGGGCAACGAGGCCATCGCGATGGCCGTCGACCTGATCCGGCTCGGCCGCGCCGACGTGGTGATCGCCGGTGGCACCGAGGCCGCGATCCACCCGCTGCCCATGGCGGCGTTCGCCAACATGATGGCGCTGTCGAAGAACGCAGCCGACCCCACCACCGTCTCCCGTCCCTGGGACACCGCCCGCGACGGCTTCGTCCTGGGCGAGGGCGGCGCCGTGCTGGTCCTCGAGTCCGAGGAGCACGCGCGTGCCCGCGGAGCGAGGGCGTACGCCGAGGTCCGCGGCGCCGGCATCAGCAACGACGCCCACGACATCGCCCAGCCCGACCCCGAGGGCCGCGGCGGCACACGCGCCATCGCGATGGCCCTCCGCGAGGGCGACGTCGACCCGGCGTCGGTCGTCCACGTCAACGCCCACGCCACCTCCACGCCGAAGGGCGACATCGCCGAGGGCCTGATGCTGCACGCCGTCCTCGGCCAGCACGTCGACCGGTGCGTGGTGACCAGCACGAAGTCCATGACCGGCCACCTGCTCGGCGGGGCCGGGGCGCTCGAGGCCGTGGCCACGGTCATGGCCCTGCACGACCGGGTCAGCCCGCCGACCATCAACCTCGACGACCTGGACCCGGAGGTCGAGCTGGACATCCCCACCTCCAGGCGCGACCTCCCGCAGGGCGACATCGTCGCGCTCAACAACTCGTTCGGGTTCGGCGGGGCCAACGTCGCGGTCGCCTTCGGGAGCCTCTGATGACCACCACCGCCGCCACCACGGCCACCGCCGGCAAGCCCGCCAAGCTCCCCCGCGAGCAGGACCCGCGCAACCCGGTGCACCGGCTCACGGCGCTCCTCGACGAGGGCACCCTCGAGCTCATCACGCCCGACGACGAGTCCGGGATGCTCGCCGCCGTCGGCCGGGTCGACGGCACGTCGGTCGTCGCCTTCTGCAGCGACGCGACCGTCATGGGCGGCGCGATGGGCGACGTCGGCTGCCGCGTCGTGGTCGACGCCTACCACCGCGCGATCACCGACGGGGTGCCGATCATCGGTCTCTGGCACTCCGGGGGCGCCCGGCTCGCCGAGGGCGTGCTGTCCCTCCACGCCGTCGGCCGCATCTTCCAGGTCATGACGCAGGCCTCCGGGGTCATCCCGCAGGTGTCCGTGGTCCTCGGTCCGGCCGCGGGCGGCGCCGCCTACGGCCCGGCGCTCACCGACGTCGTGATCCTCGGTCCGGAGGGCCGGATCTTCGTGACCGGACCCGACGTGGTCCGCTCCGTGACCGGTGAGGACGTCGACATGCTCCGCCTCGGTGGTCCGGAGCCGCACGGGCGCCGCTCGGGCGTGGTGCACATCCTCACCGAGTCCGAGCGCGAGGCGCTCGACAAGGCGCGCACGGTCGCCTCGCTGCTCGGGGCCCAGGGCAGCCTGGCCGCCGACTCCGTCGAGGACCGCGACCTCGGCGCCCTCCTTCCCGAGTCGAAGAAGCGCGCCTACGACGTGCACCCCCTCGTCGAGGGCCTGCTCGACGAGGGCACCATGCAGGAGCTCCACGCCCGCTGGGCGCCCAACATCGTCACCGCGCTCGGCCGCTTCGGCGGCCGGACGGTCGGTGTCGTCGCCAACAACCCGCTGCGCCTGGGCGGCTGCCTCGACTCGCTCTCCGCGGAGAAGGCCTCCCGCTTCGTGCGGATGTGCGACGCCTTCGGCGTCCCCCTCGTCGTGCTGGTCGACGTGCCCGGCTACCTCCCCGGCGTCGGGCAGGAGTGGGACGGGGTGGTGCGCAGGGGCGCCAAGCTGCTGCACGCCTTCGGCGAGTGCGTGGTCCCCCGCGTCACGCTGGTGACCCGCAAGACCTACGGCGGCGCCTACATCGCGATGAACGCCCGCTCGCTCGGAGCCACCCGCGTGCTCGCGTGGCCGGGCGCCGAGGTGGCCGTTATGGGCGCGGTGGCGGCCATCCGCATCCTGCACCGCCGCAAGCTCGCCGAGGTCTCGCCCGAGATCCGCCCGCAGGTCGAGGCCGAGCTGGCCGCCGAGCACGAGCGCATCGCCGGCGGCGTGGACAAGGCCGTCGAGATCGGGGTCGTCGACGAGGTGGTCGAGCCGACCCGCACCCGCAGCGCCATCGCCCAGGCGATGCGCCACGAGATCGACACCGCCGGCGTACGCCGGGGGCGCCACGGCAACATCCCGCTCTGAACCGGCGGCGGGTCGGCACGTAACGTACGTCACATCCCGGTCGTTGACCCTCCGAACCCCTCGGAGGTGCCATGTTGTCGACCCTGCTCGCCTCGGCGGTCGTCACCGCGGGCGGCGTGCTGCCGGTCCCGCTGCCGCCGCTGCCGACGGACCCGGTGCCGCCGCCCACGGCCGAGGTCCAACAGGTCGAGGTCTCCGGGACGCTGAGCGCAGCTGACGGCCGCCTGAGGCGGGGGTGCAAGGACTACCGCTACGCCTACGCGGTCGTGTCGGAGTCGGAGGACTGGACGTTCGACATCACGCTGCAGGACCGCTTCGACAGGGGCGTCAACTCGCAGTCGCTCCTCGGCCCCTACGACGACGAGGCGGGCGTGCTCACCTACCGGCTCTGCCGGCGGGCCACGTCGCCGGGGCGCTTCACGCTGACGGGTCGGCTGACCGCCTACGAGGGGACGTCGAAGGAGACGTCCGTGACGGTGACCGAGAGCTTCCGGTTGCGCAGGCGGAACCGCTGAAGGTCAGACCACCTGGTGCAGCCACCGCACCGGTGCGCCCTCACCGGCGTGCCGGAAGGTCTCGAGCTCGTCGTCCCACGGCTTGCCGAGGAGGTTGTCGATCTCGATCAGGAGCGTCGTGTCGCCCAGGGCGGCCTTCACCACGGCTGCCTTCAGCCGGTCCTCGGGGATCAGGATGTCGCCGTGCGGGCCGGTGATGGCGTGGAAGATGCCCAGGTCGGGCGTGCACGAGAACCGGGTGCCCTCGGTCGAGCTCGTCGGCTCCTCGGTGATCTCGAAGCGGAGGTGGTTCCACCCCCGCAGCGCCGAGGCGACCGCCGCGGCGGTGCCGGCCTGACCGCTCCACGACAGCTCGGCGCGGTAGGTCCCCGGCTGGGCGGGCTGTGGCGTCCAGTCGAGCGACACGGCGACGCCGAGCACCCCACCGACCGCCCACTCGATGTGCGGGCAGAGTGCGGAGGGGGTCGAGTGCACGTAGAGGATGCCCCGCGTCGCCGGACCGTCCGGGCGGGAAGCAATGCGTGTGGTCACCTAGACCTCCTTGAGTTCCAACGCTCCAGATGCGCCTTCCCCAGCGTTCTGTCGTCAGTGCTCAACGAGAGTCGAGTGACACCTATGTGATTATGAGCTCCATTGTGACCGAAGTGGCGCCCGAATGCCAGCGCCCGGGCCGATCAGTCCTGGCGGCGCTCGAGGAGGTCGGCACGAGCCGCGGCGTCGGTGAGCTCCTCGGAGTCGATCGCGTGCGTGCGGTGGAACCACGCCAGGGCGTCGGCCTCGCGGCCGGCCGCCTCGAGCGTGTCGGCGTACGCGTAGCGCAGCCGGACGACCCACGGGGCGCGGCTCTTCGACGTCAGCGGCGCGAGCTCGAGCGTACGGAGCGCGGCGTCGAGCTGGCCCATGTCACGCCGGGCTCCGGCCTCCACCAGCGTCATCTCCGCCTTGGCCTCGGAGCTGAAGTTCGCGACCGAGGGGCTCTTGGCGAGCTTGATCGCCTGCTCCGGGTTGCCGAGGGCCCGGTGGCAGTCAGCCATGATCGGCAGGTAGTCGGTGGCGCCGTTCATGCGCTTCGCCGCGCGCAGCTCGGCGAGCGCCTCGGCGTAGTGGCCCGCGGCGTACGCCGACTCCCCCGCCGCCTCCCGCACCACGGCGATCCGCGAGGCGCGCGCCCGCGCTGCCAGTGCGTGCTGGTAGGCCAGCTCCGGGTTCTCGTCGATGTACATCCCGGCTGCAGCGAGATGGCGAGCCACCCGTGCCGCGAGCTTCTCGGGCAACCCCTTCAGCTGCGCCCGGACACCGTGGTCGAGCTCGGCGCCGGTGATCCCCTCGGGCAGGTCGGGGCCGTCGTAGGCGGCCTGGTCGGCGGTCCGTGGCCGCTCCTCGGCACGCGGGCGGAACGCCCGCTGCTGCGAGCCCGACGGCTTCCGGCCGTCGGACGGCCTGCCACCGCTCCTGCCGCCGGCGGGCTTGCCGCCGGTCGGCTTGCCGCCGGTCGGCTTGCCGCCGATCGGCTTGCCGCCGGTCGGCTTGCCGCCGGTCGGCTTGCCGCCGGTCGGCTTCCCGCCGGTCGGCTTCCCGCCCTGCTGGCCACCGCGCGAGGGTGCGCCCCGGCCGCGGGACGGCTCTCCGCCGGACGGCCCACGCCGGCTCGCGCCCGAGCCACCTCGTGCCGGTCGCTGTCCTCGACGGTCCTCGGCCACAGCCGCACTCTCCTTCTTCAGCTCGACGACGCTCCGCCCGTCCCGGGTGCAACGGTACTCACCAGCGCCGCCAAATGGCGCAGGGGCCACCAGATCACTGGTGGCCCCTGCCAAATGTATGTCCGGCGGCGTCCTACTCTCCCACAACCTCTCGGTTGCAGTACCATCGGCGCTGAAAGGCTTAACTTCCGGGTTCGGTATG
>NZ_JAFMSY010000003.1 GCF_017916455.1 Nocardioides xinjiangensis
CGTCCGGACGCACCGTCACCACCGACCCACCCCACCGACGACCCCAACCGCCCCGCTGAGCCCGACACCCACCCGGTGATCGGGCCACCAGCACGCCCGGACCTGCCGACGAGCGCGGTCCTGTCGCTCAGCGGGGGTGGGTGAAGGTGACCGGCTTGCCGGCCGCTCGGGCGTACGCGATCTCCCTTCGCGTCGACTCTCCGACATATCCGCCCGGGTTCACGACCAGGACCCGATCCGCCAGGTCGATCTTGCGCAGGTGCAGGTCGTCCAGGACGAGCTTCTGCTCCGGTGTGGGTGGCTCGTCCGCTTCGCTGGGAGCGACGACGATGACCCCGGCGAGGGTCGGCTCCCGGTTCACCGCGCGCATCTCGGTCGAGAACTTCGCCGACCCGCAGATGCAGACGACGTCAGGACGATCGGTCACCACGCGACCCTAGCGACGCACCCGTCCGCCGGGATGCGCGCGGACCTGCCGGGTGTGCGCATCTCCCTGATATCGGGAGCCGTGACGTGCCCGCGTCGTGAGGAAGGAGGGGTTGCCTGGTCCTCGCGATAGGAGCGGTAGGCCGTCCGGACGAACCCCAGCACGGCGACCGTGAGTGCAGAGGACGTCAGGGCTCCGAGAGCGACCGTCCACATGCTCCTGTCCGTGATGGCGAGTGACAGCGCTGCAGCGGTGCCGGCGGCAACCGCGCCGACCCAGAACAACCAGTCGCGCCACCAGTCGTCGTCGATCCAGAAGTTCCTGCTCATGCAGGAACACTGCCCGGCCCTGGCGATGGCACCACAGCCTTCGGTACCTGCTCAACAGCTCGGCTTGCCCGGGCGAGCGGCCGGGACCGCAGGGCGTCGCTCGGGCCCAGGCGGTGCGCGAGGTGCTGCTGGCCTCGGTCCAGCGCTTGGAACCGGCACCTCGACCGACCCTGCGTGGGAAACGATGCGCGCATGGGGCTGTTCGCACGTCGCTCATCCGAGCCCGAAGACCTCCGCGACCGTGACTACGTGCTCACCGGCTGCCCCCTGGTCACGCAGGACAGCCGGGTCGTGCTCGTCGACGCCACCGTGCGTCTGAGCGTGCGCCGGCCGGCCGAGGACCGGGACCTCGTGCTCGGATACGACTCGGCGGAGGAAGCCGCCATCCACGCGGTCTGCGTCGTGGTGCTGCGCCTGATGGCTGCCGGTGTGCCGTCCGACGAGCTCCTGGTCGGGCGTTCGCGCGTCGCCGAGGCGCTCGAGCAGGGGCTCGCGCTCGCCCCGGTCGCTGTCGGGCTCGAGGCACGCGTGCTGAGCGTCGAGGTCCGTTCCCGAGAGCCCGGCCTCGTGGGCTTCCGGCACGAGTTCCGCATCGCCCGCTCCTGAGCGACGTCCTCGCCGGCCGCGTCCTCGCCGCCCCGGCGGGGCACCGCCTCCCGGACCCCGCTCGTGCACGACCCGCCGCGAAGGGGCCGGCAGGGTCCATACTGACCGACATGGAGGGTGGGGCCGGGCGCGAGACGTCTGTGTCCCGCGCGGACGCGACCGACGGACACCATGCTGCCGCCTCACGCGACCAGCTGTTGTTCGCGGCCATGCACACCTCGCCGGACGCCTTCGTCGTCCTCGACCACGAGGACCGGGTCGAGTGGTGGAACCGCGCGGCGGAGCGGCTCTTCGGATGGTCGGTGGAGGAGGCGGTCGGGCAGCTCCTCACCGACCTGGTGGTGCCGGAGCCGTACAAGGCGGCCCACGACGAGGGGCTCCGGCGCCGCGCGGCCGGTGGCCGTCCGCGGCTGGGAGCCGACCCGGTGCAGGTCGAGGCGGTGTGCCGCGACGGCCGCCACATCCTCGTCGAGCTGAGCGTCGGCGAGCTGGAGTGGGACGGTGGTCGCCGGTTCCACGCCTTCATCCGTGACGTGACCGACCGGGAGTCGGCTCGGACGGCGCTCGAGCTCAGCGAGAACCGCTTCCGGATGGCGTTCGAGAACGCGCCGGTCGGCATGCTCCTGACCGAGGTCGGGGACGCCGACTTCGGACGCGTGATCTCGGCGAACCCGGCGGCTGTGAAGATGCTCGGCTACTCGCAGGAGGAGCTGTGCTCCATGTCGTGCAGCGAGATCACGCACCCGGACGACGCGCGCCGCGACGCCCGGCTGGTTCCTCGGCTCCTCAGCGGTGCAGTCGACAAGCTGCAGTACGAGAAGCGCTTCATCGGTCGCGACGGCCGACACGTCTGGGTGGCGTTCAGCGCGACCGTCGTGCGCGAGGTCGACGGCTCGCCGATCCACAGCATCCACCAGCTCGTGGACGTCACGCAGCGACGCTCGGCCGCCCAGGAGCTCGTCCGGCTCAACCGTGAGCTGCGCCGGGCCAACGAGGAGCTGGCCGCGGCGAACGCCGAGCTCGACGGCTTCAGCGCGGCTGTCGCCCACGACCTGCAGAACCCGCTGACGGCGATCGCGATGCACGCCGACCTGCTGGCGGAGTCGGAGGGGGAGCGTGCCACGGCGCTTCGTGCCGCCGCGGCGATCGCCCGCGCCGCACGGCGGATGAACTCGCTGATCGAGGGCCTGCTGGCGTACTCGCGCGCCGAGGGCGCCGCGCTGCGCCGCGAGGAGGTGGACCTCGACGCCCTGGTGGACGACGTCGCGAACGAGCTGGCCGTGCTGTCCGACCGCCCTGTCCGCGTCACCCGCGACGACCTGCCGTCGCTGCACGTGGAGGCCATCCTCTTCCGCCAGGTGGTGTCCAACGTCATCGGCAACGGCCTCAAGTACGTGGCGCCGGGAGTGGTGCCCCACGTGCACGTCAGCGCCGAGAAGGACCCCGCGACGCACGCGTGGACGCTGCGCTTCGCCGACAACGGGATCGGCGTCGCGCCCGAGTCGAGGGAGCGGGTCTTCGAGGCGTTCCACCGCGAGGCGACGGCGTACCCCGGCAACGGGATAGGACTGGCGACCTGCCGACGGATCGTCGAACGGCACGGAGGCAGGATCTGGATCGAGGGCGGGACGGCGGGCGGGACCGTCGTGTCCGTCCGGCTCCCCGTCGACGGGGACGCATGAGCCCGTCGCCGGCTCCTCGCCGAGGTGCTGAGCGCCGGCGGCCGGCCTGCGTCAGTCCGGCCGGCCGTGACGGGCGACGTGCTCGGCCGCGACCTCGCGGAGCTTGACGTTGGTGTGCTGCGACTGCGTGGCCAGCACGGCGAACGCCTGCTGCGCGTCGAGGCCGCGCCGGGCCATGAGCAACCCGACCGCCTGGCCGATCACGCGTTGGGACTGCATCGCCGTACGGAAGTTCTCGAGGTCCGAGCTGGCCTGCATCCACGCGGCGTGCAGGTCCTGGGACCGGGCGTAGAGGTCGCTGTCCGCCTCGTCGAGCGACGGCACGACCTCGAGCTGGCGCCCTGACCGGACCTGCATCCACTCCGTCACGTCGGTGACGCGGTGGAGCAGCAGCGCGACCTCGCCGTCCTCGTCGAGGACCGGCACGTTCACCGGGCTCCACCACCGCTCGACGAAGTCGCCGGTCGTGGGGTCGAGCAGGTCGTACTTCTGCACGGGCATGGGATCGGGCGCCTTCGTCGCCAGGACGCGCTCGAGCGAGGCCCGGAGGTTGCGCACCCCCGTCGCGGCCGGGTCGCCCGGGTTGTCCGGGAACACCTCGAAGACCGGCCGGCCGACGATGTCCTCGCGCCGCGTGCCCGTCACCGCCTCGCGCGCCCGGTTCATCCCGACGATCACGAGGTCGGGCGTCAGGACCAGGTACGGCGTCGGCGTCGCGTCGAACACCGCGCCGTAGTCCACCGCGGGCTTGCTCATCCGACCTCCCCGTCGTCGAGCCGCGATCCTAGGTTTTCCGCACACCGGCCCGCCAGACGGGCCGCCACCGGCGGACGGCGACCAGCCGCGGGCTCACCGCCGCCCCACCGACTGCGTCAGCCGCAGGGCGCGGTTGGGGATGGCCCTGGTGAGCAGCCGGATCGCCTTGTACTGGGCCCCCGGCACGGAGTAGGCCCGCCGCTTCGCGAAGTCCTCGAGCGAGGTGCGGACCAGGAAGTCGGCGTCGAGCCACATGAAGCCGTCGCCGCGCCGGACCTGCATCCGCTCGTGGAACTCGGTCTTCGTGAAGCCCGGGCACAGCGCCATGACGGTGACGCCGCGCGACGCGTACTCCAGGTGCGCCCACTCGCTGAAGCTGTTGACCCACGCCTTGGCGGCGGAGTACGTGCCGCGGGGGAGGAAGGCGGCGACGCTCGAGACGTTGATGATGCCCCCGTGGCCGCGCTCGGCCATCGCGCCGAGGGCGGCGTGGCTGAGCCGGAGCACGGCGGTGACCAGCACCTCGAGCATCGCCGTCTCCTCGTCCGCGGTGTTGTCGAGGAAGCGCTTCCTGAGCCCGAAGCCGGCGTTGTTGACGAGCAGATCGACCGGGCGGTCGCGGTCCGCGAGCCGAGCCTCCACCCGAGCCAGCTGGGAGCGGTCGGTGAGGTCGGCCACCAACACCTCGACGTCGACCCGGTGGGCGCGGCGCAGCTCCTCGGCGACCTCCTCGAGCCGTGCGGAGTCGCGTGCGACGAGGACGAGGTCGTCGCCGCGGGCGGCGAGCTGGACGGCGTACTCGTGGCCGATGCCGGCGGTCGCGCCGGTGATGAGGGAGGTCGTCATGGGCCCGAGCATTTCAGGAGGTCCGGATGGACCGCGACCCCGTCCGGCACAATGGCCGACGATGAGCACCCACAGCACCGCAGCGGCCCCGGTGACGCTGGCCGTCGCGAACCAGAAGGGCGGCGTCGCCAAGACGACGTCCGTGGCGTCCATCGGTGCTGCGCTCGCCGAGCTCGGACACCGCGTGCTCCTGGTGGACCTCGACCCGCAGGCGTGCCTGACCTTCTCCCTCGGCGTCGACCCCGAGGACGTGGAGACCTCCGTGCACCACGTCCTGACCCGGGGTGTCGACCCCGCCGAGGTCGTCATCGCGACCGAGGACGGGGTGGACCTGCTGCCGGCCACCATCGAGCTCGCCCGCGCCGAGGCCGACCTGCTCACCCGCACCGGTCGGGAGCACGTCGTCGCGGGCGTGCTCGAGCAGCTCGCCGAGGACCGGGGGGACGAGGCGTACGACTGGGTGCTGCTCGACTGCCCGCCCTCGCTCGGCGTCCTGACGGTCGCGGCGCTCACGGCGGCCGACGGGGTGCTCGTGCCGCTGCAGTGCGAAACGCTGTCGCACCGCGGCGTCGGCCAGCTGCTCGACACCGTCCACGACGTGCGCCGCTTCACCAACCGCGGCCTGGAGGTGTGGGGCGTGCTCCCGACGCTCTACGACGGCCGCACCACCCATGCCCGCACCGTGCTGGAGACGATCAGCGACACCTACGACCTCGAGGTCGTCGAGCCGCCGATCCCCAAGACGATCAAGTTCGCCGAGGCGCCGGCGGCCGGGCGGTCGATCCTCGCGACGAGCCGCACCAGCAAGGGCGCCGCTGCCTATCGCGAGGTGGCGCGCGCCCTGGTCGAGCGGGCCTCGCGCCCGAAGGCGAGGCCCGCCCGCTCCAGGCGGTGACCGGAGGTCAGGCCTTCGGGGCCTCGACCGACTGGCCGCCGCGGGTACGGCGACGGCTGCGGTTGCGACGACGCGGCGCGTCACCAGACTCCGCGGAGCCGGAGTCGGAGCGACCCGAGTCCGAGCGACCCGAGTCCGAGCGACCCGAGTCCGAGCGACCGGAACCCGAGCGGCGCTCGCGCGGAGCGCGGTCCTTGGCCTCCCGCTTCGGGGCCGGGGCGGGGTCGACGACGCGGCCCTTGGTGCCGGCCGGGATGCCCTGGTCGTGGAAGAGGTGCTCGGAGGTCGAGTAGGTCTCCTGCGGCTCGTCGAACGGCAGGTCGAGCGCCTTGTTGATGAGCTTCCAGCGGTGCAGGTCGGCCCAGTCGACGAAGGTGATCGCCGTGCCGGAGGCACCCGCCCGGCCGGTGCGGCCGATGCGGTGGACGTAGGTCTTGTCGTCCTCGGGGCAGGTGTAGTTGATGACGTGCGAGACGCCGCGCACGTCGATGCCGCGGGCCGCGACGTCGGTGCACACCAGGACCTGGATCTTGTCCTCGCGGAACCTCGCCAGCGCCTTCTCGCGCGCCACCTGCGCCATGTCGCCGTGGAGCGGGGACGCCTTGAAGCCACGCTCCTGGAGGTCCTCGGCGACCCGCTGCGCCTGGCGCTTGGTGCGGGTGAAGACGATCATCTTGTCGGCGTCCTCGGCCTGGAGGACGCGCCCGATGATCTCCGGCTTGTCGAGGTCGTGGGCCTGGTAGATGAACTGCGCGGTGGCCGGGACGGTGGCGTTCTCGTAGGAGGACTCCGCGCGGATGTTCATCGGGTGGCGCATGTGGGTGCGGGCGAGCGCCACGATGGCCGCCGGCATGGTGGCCGAGAACAGCATCGTCTGGCGGGTCTCGGGCGTCTTCGACAGCAGCGTGATGACGTCGGGGAGGAAGCCCAGGTCGAGCATCTCGTCGGCCTCGTCGAGGACGAGCGCGTGGACGTGGGACAGGTCGAGGGCCCGGCGGTTGGCCAGGTCGATGAGCCGGCCGGGGGTGCCGACGACGATGTCGACGCCGCTCTCGAGCGCCTCGAGCTGCGGCTCGTAGCCGACACCGCCGTAGACGGTGAGGACCCGGAGGCCCAGGTCCTTGCTCGCGAGGTGCAGGTCGTTGGAGACCTGCAGCGCCAGCTCGCGCGTCGGCGCGACGATCAGGGCCTGCGGCTTGCCCTGCGGCAGGTCGGCGTACGCCGGGTCGCTGGGGGCGACCGAGCGCTGCAGGACGGGGATGCCGAAGGCCAGCGTCTTGCCGGTGCCGGTGCGGGCCTGGCCGATCAGGTCGGTGCCGAGGAGCGCGACCGAGAGGGTCATCTCCTGGATGGCGAAGGGGGTGGTGATGCCGGCGCGCTCGAGCGCGTCGCAGATCTCGGGCAGCACGCCCATGTCACGGAAGGTGGTCACGAAGGTCGCTTTCGGAAGAGTCGGGTGTCCCACGCGTATGCGGTCGACCCACTCGAAAGCTCCCGGGAGGGGATGACGACCGCGCACATACAGGCGGCCACCGGCGGAAGGACGGCGGCTCGGTCCCGGTCATGCTATCGCTAGGCTGCGACCATGACGGAATCGCCCGACGAGGACTACCGCCGCGCAGCAGTCGACCTCCTCGGCGCGATCGCCTACGGCGAGCTCTCCGCCTTCGAGCGGCTCGTCGAGGACGCCAAGCTGGCGCCCGGCATCGACGACAAGATCGCGATCGGCGCGATGGCCACCGCGGAGTTCGGGCACCTGCAGAAGCTCGTCGAGCGGCTCGAGCAGCTCGGCGCCGACCCGGCCGAGGCGATGCAGGGCTTCCGGTCGAGCTTCGACGGCTTCCACGCCCACACCGCCCCCTCGGACTTCTACGAGGGACTCGTCAAGGCGTACGTCGGTGACGGGCTGGCCGCGGACTTCTACCGCGAGATCGCCGCCTACCTCGACCCCGAGACCCGCGAGGTCATCATCAGCTCGCTGGAGGACTCCGGGCAGACCGCGTTCATCGTCGAGCGCGTGCGCGCCGGCATCGCCGAGGACCACCGGCTCGGCGGTCGCCTGGCGCTGTGGGGGCGCCGCCTGATGGGCGAGGCGCTCACGCAGGCGCAGCGCGTGGCCGGCGACCGCGACTCCCTCACGGCGCTGCTGGCCGGGGGAGTGGATCGCCCCGGGCTCGACCTGGCGGCGCTGGGGCGGATGTTCGCCCGGCTCACCGAGCTGCACGCGGCGCGGATGGCCGAGCTCGGTCTCGACGCCTGAGCCCGCCGGGGCTCAGGCCGCGCGGTCGCGGCGCCCGGTGACGGTCGCGGCCACCACGACCAGGCCGGCGGCCGCCCCCACCTGCCAGGCGTGCCGCCACCAGTCCAGCCCGCGGTTGGTGTCGTGCATGTCGCCGCCGCGGTAGCCGTCGGCCGCGCCGAAGAGCGCCCAGTAGAGGTAGTTGCCCACGACGGCGCCGAGGATCCCGCACACGACCGTGAGCCACAGGGGGATGTTGTCGCGCGACCCGGGTGCGACCGCCTTGCCGAGGAAGCCGATGACCAGACCGAGAAGGATCGTGACGATCGCGGTCCAGATCAGACCCACGGACGGCCCTCGCTCAGCGGAAGCCCACGGTGCTGGCGGTCGGGGACCCCAGCTCGACGTACGCGATCTTCGCGGCCGGCACGACGACCGCCCTGCCCTTGGTGTCGCGCAGGTGCAGCACGCCGTCGGTGGCGAGGGCCTCACCCAGCCGCTTCTCGATGTCCTCGGGCGTGCTGTCGGTGTCGAGCACCAGCTCGCGCTGGGCGTGCTGCACGCCGATCTTGACCTCCACGGTGATGCTCCTCAGCTGTCGGGGTTGTCGTTCGCCGGTCCGTCGTGGCGTACCGGTCGGTCCGGTCCGTCTCGATGATGACGGGTCGGTGGTCGTGCCAGGGGTCGTGCCTGGGTCGGGTCAGTGGTCGTCGGTCATCGGGTAGCCGCGGATGCCGCGCCAGGCCAGACCGGCGATGAGGGCCGCCGCGTCGTCCTGCGAGATCCCGCCACCGCCCGCGAGCCAGAACCGCGCGGACACCTGCGCCATTCCCACGAGCGACACGGCGAGCAGCTCGGAGGCCTCGTCGGGCAGGCCGGTGTCGGTGCGGATGACGTCGGCGATCATCGACGCGCACTCGGTCGTGACTCGGTCGACGCGCTCGCGCACGTCGGGCTCGCTGGTCAGGTCGGACTCGAAGACCAGCCGGAACGCGCCCTCCTCGGAGGCGACGTAGCTGTAGAACACCTTCATCGTCGCCGCGACGCGGTCCTTGTTGTCGGTGGTGGAGGCGAGGGCCTCGCGGCAGTTGTCG
Organism: Nocardioides xinjiangensis; assembly: GCF_017916455.1. GTDB lineage: Bacteria > Actinomycetota > Actinomycetes > Propionibacteriales > Nocardioidaceae > Nocardioides > Nocardioides xinjiangensis. The sequence continues at coordinate 8,875 of NZ_JAFMSY010000003.1, forward strand.
ATGATCATGTCGCAGGAGGAGTCGAGCAGCGCGAGGTAGAGGTCGAGCTTGCCGGGGAAGTGCTGGTAGAGCACCGGCTTGGAGACCCCGGCGCGGTCGGCGATGTCGTCCATCGCGGCGGCGTGGTAGCCCTGGGCCACGAAGACCTCGAGAGCCGACTCGAGCAGCTGCGCGCGGCGCTCGCGCCGCGGCATCCGGCCGCCGCGGGGTCGCGCGAACGCCCCGTCGGAGGAGGGTTCGGTGGTGCCTGCGGTCACGTGGTGCTCCTGGGGCCGTGGTGCTGCTGCGGGGGAGGCGGGCCGGTGCTGCCGGGTGCTGGTGGCGAGCCTATCGGCAGCCCGACGTGCGAGGAGGGACCCCGGTGCCCGGAGCCCCTCCCCGCCGGTCAGCCGTCGGTCGGTCGGCGGCTCAGTAGGTCACGTCCACGAGCATGGCGCGCGTGGTGGCGTCCACGCTCCTCACGGTGGCCTTCACGCCCTCGCCGGCGACCCGCACCGAGTTCTGCGGGTTGTTCGCGGCGTCGTAGTAGGCCGAGACCAGCGTGTCGTCGAAGGTGGCCTGCTGCGGCACGCCGCCCGAGCACGTCTCGAGCGTGCTGTCGACGGCGATCTGCTTGTGGAGGCAGGTCCGGTCGATCACGTCGAGGCCGAAGGTGGCGTCGAACGGCTCACGCCGGTTGGTCGGGCTGGTGCCGTCGCTGTAGGTGAACGAGTTCGGCGTGGCGTCGACCGGGAGGGCGTAGCCGGAGCCCGGGTGCACCGAGGTGTTGTTGTCGGCCGTGGTCGGGTCCACCAGCCACACCAGCATGCCGTCCTGGAACGTGAAGAACTCCACCCAGTTGGGTCGGGTGACCGCCTCGGAGAAGTTGTACGGGCCCTCGGCCAGGGTCGCGTCGTAGCCGACGTACTGCCGGTTCTCGATGAGGTAGTAGCGGTTGTCCGACACCGTCTCCGTGCCCGTCGAGCGCTTCCAGCCCTTGACCGTCCAGCCGGGTGCCTCGGTCTCGGCGTCGTCGGTGAACGTGGTCCGGTCCGCCTTGATCGTGATGTTGTCGAGGAACGCGCCGGCTCCGTTCACGCCGCCGTCCGTGGCGTAGCGGAAGCGGAACTTGGTGACCTGGCCGGCCGCCTTGTAGCTGAAGCGGAGGCCGCCCCAGCGGGTCTTGGCGCCGGTGAGCGCGCGCCCGGCCGTGGTCCAGGTGTCGCCGCCGTCGACGGAGTACTGGGCGTAGAGGAAGTCGTAGCCCTGCTCGATGTCGTACCAGGCGTCGGCGGTGACGGTGACCGTGTCGGCCGCCGGGACGTCGCGGGTCAGCGTGTTGCGCAGCTCGTCGCCGCGACCTGACCACCAGGCCCGCTCACCGCCGGGAATGTCGACCTGGGCCTGCGTGGTCGTCGCCGCCGGCAGGTTCACCTTGACGGCCTGGTAGGCGCCCTCGACCTGCTTCTCGGACGGGCTCAGGGTGATGCTCCGCGTGCCGGCGCCCTTGTCGACCTCGGTGTACTTCAGCCAGCCGAGGAAGAGCTTCTCCGCGGGGCCGAAGCTGCCCGGGTGCGTGCCGATGCCCTCGTCGGGGCCGCCGTGGCCGAGCCAGGACCCGGACGACATGGTGGTCCAGAAGGACGAGCCGTTGTCGCCGCCGTTGGTGTCGTAGAAGTCGGGCAGCCCGAGGTCGTGGCCGTACTCGTGGGCGAAGACGCCCAGTCCGCCGTTCTCCGGCTCGACGGTGTAGTCGCCGATGAAGTAGTCGGTGTCGCCGATGCGCGCTCCGCCGTTGAGGTTGGGCTTGCCGTCCACGGACGGGCCCTCGGACCCGGCGGTGGTGGGGTAGGCGTACCAGCGGTGCGACCAGATCGCGTCGGGGTCGGCGCCGGCCTCCTCGCCCTCGCCGGCGTGCACGGCCTGGAAGTGGTCGATGTAGCCGTCGGCCTCGTCGAAGACGCCGTCCTCGTCGAAGTCGTAGCGGTCCCACACGTCGAACTGGGACAGGTAGGCGTTGAGCTCCGCGGTGGACCTGCCCGAGGAGGTCGCCCAGGCGTCCGCGGTGTCGTCGATGAACGCCCACGAGCCGCCGTCGTCCTCGACGGCGTTGTCGCCGTAGGTGGAGGCGTTGCCCGGGACGGTGACCCAGTCCTCCGTGGTCACGTCGACGGTGTAGGCGCCGTTGGACTGGGCCGAGTAGAAGTTGGCCATCGACTCGCCGGGGCCGTTGAACAGGTCGTCGTAGTAGGCCTTGTCGTAGGACGGCTCCCAGGTCGTCGAGTTGTCCTGGGTGCGGTCGGGGCGCGGGATGGCGTCGTGCACCGGGCCGGGGGTGAGGCCGAGCTTCTTGGAGCCCTGGGTGCCGAACTCGGACAGGATCGTCCAGATGCGGTCCGTGCCGGTCTCCCCGAGCTCCACGAACTCGCCCTCGGCGACCTCGACCACCTGGGTGCCGTCAGGCGTCGTGCGGGCCCGGGCCGACCCGTTCTCGACCATCGCGCGGGCCTTGGCCTTGAGCCGCGCCTGCCTCCTGATCTGCGGCGACGTCCGGTTGTCGGGCTTGGACCTGACCTTCTCCGAGGACGCCGGGGCGTCGCTGGAGGAGGAAGCCACGGCAGGCGACAGGGCGGTCAGGCCCAGGGCCAGCGTGGCGGTTCCGGCGAGGACGCCGGTTGCCAGCTTGTTCACGTTGGTGCTCCACGAGATACGGCAGTGCCTGCACCCCCCAGGGCCACCGGACCGTCCGGCTCTTGGGCACCACAGCGGGCTACTCCACTCCACGCCGGCGGGGTTTGGCAAGGAGATCTTCGGCCGGGACACGCCCAGGGCCGCAGATGCTGCGGCGCCGGTGGGTGCCGCGACGTCCGGATGGCGGGACTCGTCGGGGTGCCGCCAGGAGCGGGGCGACCATGGCAGGGAACAGAGCCGGCGTCGCGCCGGTTGTGCCTGTTCCCCGAGTCGAGGAGAAGTCGTGTCGTTCCCTGCACTTGTCGAGCCGGCAGCCGAGCTCAGCACCGACGAGGTGCGCCGCTACAGCCGCCACCTGATCATCCCGGACGTCGGCATGGCCGGGCAGAAGCGGCTGAAGAACGCCAAGGTGCTCGTGATCGGCGCCGGCGGGCTCGGCTCCCCGGCGCTGCTCTACCTCGCCGCGGCGGGCGTCGGCACGCTCGGCATCGCCGAGTTCGACGAGGTCGACGAGTCGAACCTGCAGCGCCAGATCATCCACGGCATGTCGGACCTCGGCCGACCCAAGGCGGAGTCGGCCAAGGAGTCGATCGCGGAGGTCAACCCCTACGTCGAGGTCGTCGTGCACAACGAGCGGCTCGACAACGACAACGTGATGCGGGTCTTCGAGGGCTACGACCTCATCGTCGACGGCACCGACAACTTCGCCACCCGCTACATGGTCAACGACGCCGCCTACTTCCTCGGGATCCCCTACGTGTGGGGCTCGATCTACCGCTTCGACGGCCAGGCGTCGGTCTTCGCGCCGACGCTGGCGGACGACGCTCCGTGCTACCGCTGCCTCTACCCCGAGCCCCCGCCGCCGGGCATGGTCCCCAGCTGCGCCGAGGGCGGGGTGCTGGGCGTGCTGTGCGCGAGCATCGGCTCGATCCAGGTCAACGAGGCGATCAAGCTGCTGACCGGCATCGGCGACCCGGCCGTCGGCAAGCTCGTCATCTACGACGCCCTCGAGCTGGAGTGGCGCAAGCTCAAGGTGCGCAAGGACCCGAGCTGCGCCCTGTGCGGCGAGAACCCCACCGTCACCGGCCTCATCGACTACGACGCCTTCTGCGGCGCGGTGTCCGACGAGGCGGCGGAGGCCGCGGCCGGCTCGACGATCTCGGTCACCCAGCTCGAGGCGATGCTCAAGGAGCGCGAGGAGGGCACCCGGGACTTCGAGCTCATCGACGTCCGGGAGCCCAACGAGTACGAGATCAACCGGATCCCGGGCGCGAAGCTGATCCCCAAGGGCGAGTTCCTCAACGGCAACGCGCTCGTTGACCTGCCCAGCGACAAGCCGATCGTGCTGCACTGCAAGTCGGGCGTCCGCTCGGCCGAGGTCCTCGCGATCGTCAAGGGCGCGGGGTACGCCGACGCGGTGCACGTGGGCGGCGGCGTCGTGGCCTGGGTCAGCCAGGTCGACCCCAGCCAGCCGGCGTACTGACCGACGTCCCCGCGCCACTCGCACGGGCGACCGGCGTCACCTAGGGTCGCGCCATGCGTGCGTGGGGCGACCGGACACCACCGGCGGCACGGGCCGTCGTCGCCGTGACCGGCACGTGCCTGCTGATGGTGCTCGTCGCCTGGGCGACCCTGCTCGGCCCCGACCAGGTGTTCACCGGCCCCGGGCCGCGCCCGGCCACGGCCACGACCACCGCGAGCTGCATCCCGCCCCCGGTGGGCACCGACGACGGCACCGCCGTCCCCGCGCCCGAGGACCCTGCCGGGCGCGAGGCCTGCGACGTGCCCGCCGGGTCCGCGGACGGGACGCAGGAGGTCGTCGAGCGGCCGCCCCCGCTGTGGGTGCAGGTCCTCGCCTGGCTCCTCCTCGCGGCGCTCGTGGCCGGCGTCGCGGCGCTCGTGCTGTGGCTCCTCGCCACGGTGCTGCGCGAGGTCCGGGTGCGTCGCGCGCGCACGGAGGAGCGCTCGGCGGTGGGCTTCGCCGTGCTCGACGAGCCGGTCCGGGTCGCCGAGCAGGTGGCCGCGGACGCCGCCGAGCAGGACGCCGTGCTGGGCGACGGGGACCCGCGCAACGCGATCGTCGCCGCGTGGCACCGCTTCGAGGTCCAGGGCGAGCGGGCGGGCGTGGCGAGACGGCCGTCCGAGACCTCCTCGGAGTACGCCGTGCGGATCCTCGACATCGCCGACGCCGACACCGGCTCGGTGAGCCGGCTCGCGCAGCTCTACCGCGAGGCCCGGTTCTCCGACCACCCGGTGACGGAGGCGCACCGCGCGGAGGCGCTGGCCGCCCTCGCCGTCCTGAGGAACAGCCTCGGGGTGGACGCATGAGCCGGCTCCCCGCGCTGTGGCGGGGTCGCGCGGCGGGCGGCGCGGTCCTCGCCGGGATCGGCTACGCCGTCACGGCCTGGCTCGACATGGAGCCCCGGCTCCTGCCGTACGTCGTCTGGTCGGTCGTCGTGCTGGCGACGGCGTACCTGGTCATCGACACCGTCGACGTGCCCGCCGCCGAGTGGCAGCAGGGACCGCCGGCTCCGTCGGACCGGGTGGACGAGGCGACGCCCGACCTCCGCGTGCTCTCGAGCCACCAGCAGGCCGACCACCCCTCCGACGCCCTGGCCCACCGGCTCGTGGCGCTCGCGCGGGCCCGCGACCCCGGGCTGGGCGACGCCGTGCAGCGGGAGCTGGCCGGCACGCACCGGCTGGCGCCGCCCGACATCGACCGCATCCTGACCCGAATCGAGGACGTCCGTGACCCAAGCTGACCGCCCCGGCCCAGCCCCCGACCGGCTGTCGGCGCCCGCCGCGCCCGAGCAGGTCGCGGCCTTCGCCGAGCGCGTGCTCGACGAGGTGGGGCGCGCCGTCGTGGGCAAGCGCGAGGTGCTGGCGCTCGTGCTGGCCGGCATCCTGGCGAAGGGGCACGTGCTGCTCGAGGACTTCCCCGGCCTGGGCAAGACGCTCGCGGCCCGCTCGTTCGCCGGCGCCCTCGGCCTGGAGTTCTCCCGCGCGCAGTTCACCCCCGACCTCCTGCCGGCCGACCTCACCGGCTCCTACGTCTACGACCAGCGCCGCGCCGAGTTCGACTTCCGGCCGGGCCCCGTGTTCGCCGGCCTGCTGCTCGCCGACGAGATCAACCGGACCCCTCCCAAGACGCAGGCCGCGCTGCTCGAGGCGATGCAGGAGGGGCAGGTCACCGTGGAGGGGCAGACGCACCCGCTGCCGAGCCCGTTCCACGTCCTGGCCACGGCCAACCCGGTGGAGTACGAGGGCACGTACCCGCTGCCGGAGGCGCAGCTCGACCGCTTCCTGCTGAGGGTCGGCTTCGGCTACCCGACCGCACGGGAGGAGCACGACGTGCTCCGCCGGCGGCTGGACCGCCGGCGCGAGGAGGTCGACATCGCGCAGGTCACCGACGCGGCCGGCCTCACGGCCGCCCAGGCCGCCGTCGAGGAGGTGGTCGTCGACGAGTCGGTGGCGCGCTACTGCGTGGACCTCGTCGCCGCGACCCGGGCGCACCCCGACGTCCTGACCGGGGCCTCGCCGCGCGGCAGCCTCGGCCTGGTGCTCACCGCGCGGGCGTGGGCGGCGATCCGGGGCCGCGACTTCGTCGTGCCCGAGGACGTCAAGGTCGTCGCCCGCGCCGTGCTCGCGCACCGGATCACGATCAAGCCGGACCTCTGGATGACCCAGGCCTCGGGCACGCGCGTGGTCGACGCGGTGCTGTCCGGCGTGGCGACGCCGCGGACCCTCGAGTCCCCGGGCGCCGGAGGGGGCGCGCAGCGGTGACCTCGTGGCGGCCCACCCCGGCGCTGGTCCGGTCGTGCCTGCTCGCGCTCGGTGGTGTGAGCGGCGGGATCGTGCTCGGCCAGGAGGTGCTGGTGGTGCTGGCCGCGCCGTTCGTGGTCCTCGCCGCGATGGGGCTCGCCGGCCGGCCGCGCCGGTCGCCGCGGCTCGTCGCCCGCCTCGACCACCACCGCCTCCACGAGGGGCAGGGCACGACGTCGCGCCTGGAGGTCGACGACCTCGCCGGTGTCGAGCACGTCACCCGGGTCGCCGCCCGGGCGGTGCACGTCGCCACCTCGCCGACGTACGGCACGGTGGGCTCGCTCGTCGACGAGGGGCTGCCGGGCGTGGCCTTCAGCCCGCGCCGGTGGGGCCGGCGCGCGGTGGGTGCCGAGCGGGTGGCGCTCACCAGCGCGTGGGCGGGCTGGCGCTTCGGGCCGGTGCCGCTGCCGGAGAACAGCCTCGTGGTGCTGCCCCAGACCGCGCCGTACGACACCCGGGCGGAGGTGCCGCAGCCCGACGGCCTCGTCGGACGGCACCGCTCGCGGCGGCTCGGCAGCGGCACCGAGCTCGAGGGCATCCGGCCCTTCGCGCCCGGCGACCGCCTCAAGCGGATCACCTGGCCGGTCTCGCTGCGCACGGGCGAGCTGCACGTCGTGACGACGCGCGCCGAGCAGGACGCCGGGGTGTGGCTGGTCGTCGACGGGCTGCGCGACATCGGCGTCTCGGGCGGGATCGACGGTCACGCCAGCACCCTCGACCTCACCGTGCGGGCAGCGGCGGCGCTCGCCGAGCACCACGTCCGGACCGGCGACCGGGTCGGGCTCCTCGTGGTCGCCGCCAACGGCGCACGGGTGCCGCTCGGGTCCGGCCCCCGGCACCTGCAGCGGCTCCAGGGCACCCTCGCCCGGGTGCGCACGGAGGCGCGCAGCACCCCTCCCGAGCGGCTCGACCTGGGCGCGGGAGCGGGCAGCGTGGTGCACGTGCTGTCGCCGATGCTGTTCACGCCGCTCGTGACCGCGACGGCCGGCCTGCAGCGCAGCGGGGCGTCGGTCGTGGTGGTCGACACGCTCGGCGACGCGCTCACCGCTCCCGACGGCGCCGACCGGCTCGCCCTCCCCAGCCTCGCGGCGCGGATGCAGAGGATCGAGCGCGACGACCGGCTGCGACGCCTGGCCGCCCTCGGCACACCCGTGGTGCCGTGGCGGGGGCCGGGCACGCTCGACACGGTGCTGCACCAGCTGGCGCGCCGTGCACAGGTGCCGAAGGTGCGTGCCTGATGCGCGTCCTGCGGCCCGGCGTCACCGCGACGGTCGTCGCCCTCCGGGCGCTGCTCCTCGTGCTGCCGTGCGCCGCGCTGGCGCTGGCGCTGCCGGAGGTCCCGCACGGGACGGTCCTCGCCGGGGTGGTGGTCTCGGCCGCGGCATGGGCGTGGCTGCCCGACCACGCCGTCGGCGTCGTGCCGCTCGCGATCGTCGCCGGCTGGTGGGCCGCGCACGGGGTGGTCGACTGGCGGGTGCTGGTCGTGGGGGCGCTGCTGGTCGCCGCGCACGTGGCGGCCACGGTGGTCTCCTACGGCCCGGCGACGCTCCCGGTCGACCGCCGCCTGGCCCGGCGCTGGTCGGCCCGCGGACTGCTGGCGCTCGTGCCGCTGCCCGTGACGTGGCTCGCGGTCCGCGGCCTCGACCCGGGGGCCGCGCCGTCGTGGCTGTGGCTGGCGGCCGCGGCCACGACCGTCGCGATGCTGCTCCTCACCGCCCGCCTGGTGCGGCCCGGGCCCGCGTGACGACCGCCGAGGAGCGCGAGCTCTACGTCGAGCTCGTGCTGCAGTGCGCCGAGTTGGTCCCGCGCGGGCGGGTGACGACGTACGGCGCCATCGCCGACGTGGTGGGCGAGCGGCTCGGCCGCGGCGGTCCGCGCCTGGTCGGCACCGTGATGGCCACGCACGGCGCCGCGGTCGCGTGGTGGCGAGTGGTGCGCGCCGACGGGTCGCTGCCGCCCTCGCACGACGCCGAGGCGCGCCAGGCCTACCTCGAGGAGGGGACGCCGCTGCGTCCGGGCGGGTCCGTGGACATGGCGCGTGCCTTCTGGCAGCCGCGCCTCGGGGCACAATGACGCCATGCTCTACTCGGTGCTCCACAGCGTCGTCCCTCCGTTGGCGCGCGCGGTGTGGCGGCCGACCATCGAGGGCCTGCACCACGTGCCGCCCACCGGCCCGGTGATCGTGGCGAGCAACCACCTGTCGTTCGTCGACAGCGTGGTGATCCCCTGCGTGGTGCCGCGCAAGGTCGTCTTCCTGGCCAAGTCGGACTACTTCACCGGCACGGGGCTCAAGGGCGCCGCGCAGCGGGCCTGGTTCGAGGGGCTGGGCATGCTGCCCGTCGACCGCGACGACAGCAGGGCCGCCCTCGCCAGCCTCGACACCGCGCTGGAGGTGCTCGGACGCGGGGAGGCGTTCGGGATCTACCCGGAGGGCACCCGCTCGCGGGACGGGCGGCTCTACCGCGGCCGCACCGGGGTGGCCCACCTGGCGCTGACCGCCGGCTGCCCCGTCGTCCCGGTCGGGCTGCGGGGCACCGAGGACATCCAGCCGGTCGGGTCCAGCCGGCCGCGGCTGGCCGAGGTGAGCGTGCGCTTCGGCGAGCCGATCCGGGTCGCGGGCGAGTACGACGGCGTCCCGTCGGGGCGCGCGCGCCGCGAGCTCACCGACCGGATCATGACCGCGATCGCCGAGCTGTCCGGCCAGGAGCTCGCCGGCGTCTACAACGAGCGCCCCGCGGACGCCTGAGCCGCCCTGGCGGCGAGGGCGGCGAGCGCCTGCGGGAAGATCTCGGCCGGCGGGGTGACCAGGCCGGCACCGACCTGGCCCACGCCGGCGACGCGGCCGGCCATGCCGGTGTTGATCTGCGGCAGGATGCCCGTCCGGCACACCCTGGTCACGTCGATGCCCGTCGGCGTGCCCTGGAACTCCAGGACCGGCACCGACCACCGCGGGTTCTCGGCGAGCGTGATCTCGTGCATCCTCCGGGTCGTGGCCAGCGCGTCGGGCACCGTGCCGCCGACCAGCCGCACGATGGCCGGGGCGGTCGCCATCGCGAACCCGCCGATGCCCGCGGTCTCGGTGATCGCCGAGTCGCCGATGTCGGCGTTCGCGTCGTCGGGCCCGTAGTCGCCGAGGAAGAGGCCCTCGGCGACCTGCGCCGGGCCGGTGAACCACTCGTCGCCGGTGCCCGAGACCTGGATGCCGAAGTCGGTGCCGTTGCGAGCCATGGCCACGACCATGGTGGAGCCGGGGACGTCGCGGCCGGCGTCGAGCGCCAGCTTGCAGGCCGGCATCGCGAGGTTGAGGAAGAAGTGGTCGTTGCCACCGACGAAGCGCAGCGCCGCGGCGACGTCGGCGGCGTCGAACCCGGCGCCCACCATGGCGGGGGAGAGGTCGCGCAGCAGCATGAGCGTGCCGGCACGGTTGCGGTTGTGCGCCTCGTCGCCCATCTGCAGCATCTGGGTGAGGATGCCCGTGACGTCGGTGGCCTCCTCCGTCCCGCGCACCGCCGCCTGCAGCAGCGGGCCGAGCACGTCGCCCATCCAGCGCAGGCGGTCGAGCACCTCGGGGCCGTACGCGCCGTAGCGCAGCACCTTGCCGAGCCCCTCGTTGAGCGAGCAGTACGTCCGGCGCCCGGTGGCGCGGTCCTCGAGGACCCACATCCACATGGACGGCGTGACGACGCCGGCCATCGGGCCGACGGCGCTGCGGTGGTGGCAGGGCTCCAGGCTCACGTCGCGCCCGGACTCGAAGAGCGCGACCGCGTCCTCGGGGTCGTCGACGAGCCCCTCCAGCGCCGCGCCGCCCATCAGGGCGCCGCGCAGGGGACCGGAGGCGCGCTCCCAGTCGATCGGCGGGCCGGCGTGCAGGAACTGACCGCGCTCCAGGCCGAGGACCTCGGCCGCCGGCGCGACGTCGACGAGGTGGGCGGTGACCCCGAGCATCGCCGCGACGGCCCTCCGGTTGGCCTCGGGGCGGCGCGGGTCGGTCGCGACGGTCGCGAGGTGCGCCTCCGTGCCGGGCATCGGCGGGCGCCAGTCGACGCGCTGGACGTCGACGGCCTGCCCGGCCACGGCGTCGGCGAGCATGTCGGCGCCGCAGGCGACGACCGTGGGGGTGGAGGCGCCGCGGGTGACCCCGGTGGGGCCCGAGGTGCCGGGGGCGACCCCGGTGGCTGCGCTGGTCATCGGGCGTCTCCGATCAGCTGGAGGGCGCGACGGGTGGCCGCCGCGTTGGAGAGGTGGACCTCCGCCCCGGCCGTCACCAGGGCGTCCCGCTGCTGCGCGAGCCCCTGCGGGTCGAGGTCGGTGCCGACGAGGCTCGCGACCACCGGGACCGGGCGGTCGCGGCGCGCCTGCCGGATGGCGGGGGCGAGGAGGGCGGCCGGGTCGGGTTCGGCCCCGTGGCCGAGCACGAGGTCGAGCAGCAGCACGCCGGTGCCGGGGTCTGCGGCGGCCCGCGCGAGCTGCTCGTGGCGCAGCGTGGGATCGATCATCGGGTGGGCGCGCCCCTGCGTGAGCGCGTCGTCGCCGAAGTCCACGAACGTGTGGGTGTCGGCGAGCAGGTCGTCGCCCAGGGCCAGGTCGTCGGTGAGCGGGATGTTGCTGCGCACCGGGCCCAGCGCCTCGGTCGCCAGCAGCATCGACTCGTCGCACAGCGTGCCGCCGACGAACAGCCCCCGCAGCAGCGGCCCCGTCGCGGGACCGCTGTTGTCGGCGCCGTGCACCGGCCACGGTGGGGCGTCGTGGCCGAGCCGTGCGAGCACCGCCTCCGCGACGGCGGTCAGGTCCCGCTGCCCGGGGCCGAGCAGCCCGAGCTCGACGGGCGTCGCGAGCCCGTCGGCGTACGACGTCAGCGCGTCGGCCACCTCGGCGGCGGGCGGCTTCGAGACCACCACGACGAGGTCGACGTCCGCGTCGGCGTCGAGGCGGCGCAGCGCCTCGCGCGTGGCCAGCCCCCCGACCGCGGCCGACAGGTCGCGGCCACCGACGCCGATCGCGTGGCGCACGCCCACGCCGTCGTGCCCCTGGGCGGCCAGCCGCTCCCCGGCGTGGTGCAGCAGCGCGAGCAGCTGCTGGCACCCGGTGCCCGACGCCGCCACGATCCCGATCCGGCCGGGGCGCACCGTGTTGGCGAAGCCGAGCCCGACGCCGTCGATGACCGCGGTGCCGCAGTCGGGGCCCATGACGAGCGCCCCGCGCGCGGCGGCGTACGTCTTGAGCGCGACCTCCTCCGCGAGGGGCACGTTGTCGCTGAAGACCATCACGTCGTGCCCCGCCTCGAGAGCGTCCATCGCCTCGACGCTCGCGCTGGCTCCGGGCACCGAGACGAGGGCGACGGCGCCGCCCGCGACGGCACGCAGGGCCGACGCGGTGGTGCGTGGCGGCGCGACCGTGGCGCGGCCCGAGTCGGGCCGGGCGGGGGCGAGCGCGGCGTCGACCGCCGCCAGGACCGCCGCGAGGTCGGCGTCGTCGTCGAGCCGGAGTGCGACGACCATGTCGTTGGGCGAGGACTCCGGGACGTCGAATCCCATGCCCTCGAGCACCTCGAGGTTGAGCCCGGTGGCCATGGCGACCTGCGCGGCGACCACGCCGGGCGTGGCCTGGACCGACCGGCTGACCTGCAGCAGGGTCACCGAGTCGGCGTAGGCGCCGCTGCGGAGCTCGACGTGGTCCTTCATGCAGCCCTCCTGGGGGTCGTGCGGCGGGGCAGGGAGGCGATGGCCAGCTCGGCGCCGGCGAGCAGGCCGGCGCCCGAGGTGGCGCCGACGGCCAGCAGCGCGCCGGCGCTGGCGTCGGTGGGGGCGGCCAGCCAGTCCGCGAGCTGCGGCAGCGACTCGCCGCGGATCGCGCAGTCGAGCAGCGTGGCGGACAGCAGCGTCGTGGCGCCCAGGCGCTGGCGCACGGCCGCGGCCAGCACCTCGTCCGGTGCCCCGGCGGCGGTGCGGGCGGCGAGCCAGCCCGCCAGCACGTCGTCGCCGAGCGGCGTGAGTCCCGGTCCGCGGCCGAGCAGCCGGTCGAGGTGGCCGGGCGTGAGCCGGCCGTCGGCGGGCAGGTCGTACGCCGCGGCGAGCGCGGTCGTCGCGCCGGACGCCGGTCGGGCGGTGGGTCCCGCGCCCGACCGGGGACGGGCCGCGCGGGGGTCGACGAGCCGGGTGACGCGTGCCTCGCGACCGCCGACGACGAGGGTCCCGCGCCGCACCCGGACCACCGGGTCGAGGTCCGTCAGGTCGGGCAGCGTCGACCAGAGCGCGCACGGGACCCGGCTCGCGGTGGCTGAGACCAGGCCGAGGCACCAGCCGTCGAGGTCGACGTAGACGGCGGTCGGGCTCGCGTGCACGACGCGCCGGGGGCCGTCGTCCGCCGCGGCGAGCCGCGTCCGCACGCGGACCGGGGCCGCCACCGCGATGACCGGCTCGTCCGGCACGGTCGGGCTGGAGGTCACCTGCCAGACGCTATCGGCCCGTGCGACACTCGCGAATGTGACTTCCTGACAAGCGAGGGGCAGAAGTGGGCCAAGACTTGATAAGCGATCCGGAGGCCGTCGCGGCGCTGGAGCGCGCGGACGCGCTGCACACCGCGCTGACGCACATCGTGCTCGAGGGCGGCGACCTCGCCGCGATCGCGGAGGCCGTGGGAGCCGCCCTGGGCTGCGGGGTGGTGTTCACCTCGACCGACGGCCGGGAGCGGGCAGCGCACCTCGACGAGGCCCAGCGGGAGGCGCTCGCGCGCGCCGGGCTGCTCGACCCGAGCGGCCGGGTGCGCGTCGAGCGGATCGACCCCGACGGCACCGCGGTGGGACCGGGGGAGGCGGTGGTGCGCCGCGTGGTGGCCGCCGGCGTCGACCTGGCACGCCTGGTCGCGCTGCGTCCCGACGGCCGGGTGCACTCCTCCGACGTGCACGCGCTCGAGCGGGCCGCCATCGTGGCGGCGCTGCTCGTGACGCGCGTCGAGGCGATCACCGCCGTGGAGAACAAGTACCGCGGCGACTTCCTGCGCGACGTGTTCCTCGGCCGGGCGGGGGAGGAGGAGGACGTCGCCGAGCACGCGCAGGCCTTCGGCTGGCACCTCGACCGGCCGGTGGTGGTCGTGGTCGCCGTGCTCGACCCCGACGCCATCGCCGAGCTCGGGCCGGACCCGGAGGACCGGCGCGCGTGGCAGGACCGGTTCGCCCACGCGTGGCGGCAGGTCGCGGCGGCCGCCGACGACAGCATCGCCTCGGTGGCGTTCAGCCGCGAGGTCGTGACCCTCGTCCCGGTCGACCCCGGGGCACCGGCCGCCGTCGGCCACGCCGCGGTCGACCGCATCGTCGATGGTGTGCGCGGTGACCGCGGCGGCGGCAGGATCGCGTTCTCCGCCGGGGTCAGCCGGGTGGCGCACGGGCTCGCGGACCTGCCCGAGGCGTTCCGCCAGGCGCAGCGAGCCGTCGAGATCGGCCGCCGCGTGCACGGGGGCGGGTCGGTGACCCGCTTCGACCAGCTCGGCCTGCACCGGCTGCTCGCCCTCGTGCCGGACAGCGCCGAGCTGACGGCGTTCGCCTCCGACGTGCTGGGTCCGCTCGCCGACCGCACCGCCGAGGCGGCCGACCTGCGCCAGACCCTGCAGGTGCTCCTCGACACCAACTTCAACGTGGCGGAGGCGGCGCGCGCCCAGTTCTTCCACTACAACACGATGCGCTACCGCGTCGGCAAGCTGCAGCGCATCCTCGGCCCCGTCGCGACCGACCCGCACCTGCGCCTCGACGTCGCCGTGGCGCTGCGGGCGCTGGAGATCGTGGGCTGAGCGGGCTCGACCCTGCCGCAGCGGCAAGGCTCACCGGGTCGGCCGGTCCTCAGGCGGAGACGGGGCGTGAGCGGAGGCGCACCGACAGGCAGGTGACGCACCCCTCCATCTTCTCGAACTCGGAGATGTCGACGGTGACGACGTCCAGGCCCCTGCTCCGGAACAGCGCGGCCGACCGCGGTGCGGAGGCGGCCATGAGCACCGTCGTGCCGTCGAGGAGGACGACGTGGGCGCCGGACTCCTCCGGCACCTCGAGGAAGTGTCCGGCCCACACGTCCGGGTCGTCCACCAGCGGGCGGTGGCCCACGACCGTCCCGTCCGGCAGCGCGGTCACCGCGGTCTTGAGGTGGAGCACCGTGCGCACCGGGACGCCCACGACCTCGGCGCCGAGCGGCGCAAGGAGGGCGCGGAGCTGGGCGACGCCGTCGGCGTTGGTGCGCCCGCCCGTCCCGACCCACACGCGGCCCGCGAACTTCAACACGTCCCCGCCGTCGAGCGTGCCCGGTGCCTCGATGTGCGCGATGCGGTAGCCGTGCGCGGCGACCGCCGCCTCGGCGGCGACGGTCTCCCCGCGCCGCTCCGGCACGCCGGGGCGGCTGATGACGGCCAGGTCGCCGTAGACGACCATCGTGTCCTCCACGAACACCGAGTCGGGGAGCTCGTCGGCGGGCTCGACCTCGTCGGTGGTCCATCCGGCGCGGTGGAACGCCTCGACGTACGACTCCCACTGGCGCACGGCCAGGTCGGGGTCGACGTCGTCGCTGCGCTCGATGTGGGTGACCAGCCCCTCGCCCATGCGAGGCGACGGGCGGCGGACGAGGGCGTGGCGGTACTCCATGCCGCGAGCCTAGGGCGGGCCCCGGGGCCGCACGTCCCTGCCGGTCCGTCGTGGACCGGCCCCCGTCGTGCGCCCCCGGGCGCGGCTGCGTGGCTGAGCACCCGGCCGGTCAGGCCTGGGCGGAGGCCTCCGTGGTCTCCTGCTCGGCCTCGCACGTGGCGAGTCGCTCCTGGGCCTTGGCGAGGCGCTGCTGCTGTGCGCGCTCGGTCGCCTTGGTCTCGTCACGGTCCTGCTTCGCGGCGGCCAGCGCTCGACGGGCGGCAGCCCTCTCGCGGCCGGCCTCGGCCTGCGCGACGGCCTTCTTGGCCTTCGCGACCCGGGCTTCCTGGCGCGCGAAGACGGCGGTGACCCGCTCCAGGGCGCCCTCCGCCTTGTCGACCTTGGCCTGCTGCTGCGCGCAGGGGGCGGGGGCGGGTGCCTCGTCGGCGGCGGCCGGGGCGGCGGCGGCGCCGCCGAGGGCGACGGCGGCCGCGGTGGCCAGGCCGGCGAAGCGGATGGAGACAGACAGGAGATCCTCCTCGTGTCGGGGCGGTCCGTTCGCCACCCCGCCACTACAGCGACCAGCCGCCCGGATCTGTTACGTCCCGTCCGTCACGTCCCGCCGGCAGGTGCCGCGGTGCGGCCGCCGGTCGTGCCCTGCCAGGGCCCGCGCGGGGTCGGCAGCCGCTCGACCCGCCCAAGAACTTGTCATCGACTTCGGCGTTCCTTCGGCAGATGTCGCCAGTGAGGGTGTGAGATGGGCCGCACTAGTTTGTGGCTTCTCGGGTCCACACCCACCGAATCTGGAGGCCTGCTCATGTCGATGTTCAAGTGGGACGTGGTCGATCCCGCCCCGGGTGAGGCGGTGCTGCCGCAGCAGCGCCTGCCGTGGGGCAAGACGATCGGGCTCGGTGCCCAGCACGTGGTCGCCATGTTCGGCGCCACCTTCGTGTTCCCGCTGGTGATGGGGCTCGACGCCAACCTCGCCATCATGTTCTCGGGCCTCTGCACCATCCTGTTCCTGCTGATCGTCCAGAACCGGGTGCCCAGCTACCTCGGCACCAGTGCCTCCTTCGTCGCCTCGGTCGCCGCGATCCGCGCTCTCGACGAGGGCAACGACTCCTCGTACGTCACGGGCGCGATCCTCGTGGGCGGCCTGGTGCTCGCCGCGGTCGGCGTGCTGATCCACTTCGCCGGCGCCGAGCTGATCCACCGCATCCTGCCGCCCGCCGTGACCGGCGCCGTCGTGATGCTCATCGGCTTCAACCTCGCCCCGGTCGTCGCGGGCATCTACTGGCCGCAGGACCAGTGGATCGCGCTCGCGACCGCGACCTTCATGGTGTTCGCCGCCGTCATGCTGCCGGGCTTCTGGTCGCGCATCGCGGTGTTCCTGGCCCTCATCTTCGGCTACCTGCTGTCGTGGCTCGCCGACCTGGTCTTCGGCCCCATCACCTCGGTCCTGGGCGGCGCGACCGAGGCCACCGAGCACGACCGCGTCTCGTGGGCGGGCGTCCAGGCCGCGGACTGGATCGGCCTGCCGAGCGGCACCCTGGCCGACGGCGTCTCCGTCGTCCACGGCCCGTCCTTCTCGCTGACCGCGATCCTGCTGGTCCTGCCGGGCGTCATCGCGCTGGTCGCCGAGAACACCGGACACGTCAAGGCGGTCGCCGAGATGACCGGCGAGGACCTCGACCCCTACATGGGCCGCGCGATCGGCGCCGACGGCGTCGCGACCGCGTTCGCCAGCGCCTTCGGTGGCTCGCCCACCACGACGTACGCCGAGAACATCGGGGTCATGGGCGCGACGCGCGTCTACTCCAGCGCCGCCTACTACGTCGCCGCGGTGGTCGCGATCCTGCTCGGGCTGTGCCCGAAGTTCGGCGCGATCGTCAACGCGACCCCGGGCGGCGTTCTCGGCGGCATCACCGTGGTGCTCTACGGGATGATCGGTCTGGTGGGAGCCAAGATCTGGGTGGAGAACGGCGTCGACTTCGGCAACCCGGTCAACCTGGTGGGCCTCGCCGGTGGCCTCATCGCCGGCATCGGCGGAGTGACCCTGACCTTCGGCGACGACTTCGAGCTCGGCGGCATCGCGCTGGGCACGATCCTGGTCATCGTGTTCTTCCACATGGTCAAGGGGCGGCTGGGTGAGTCCTCCACGTCCATCGCCGGCAGCCTCAACCACGTCGACCAGCATCGTCAGGCCGACCGGCCCGGTCGTGAGGGCTACGTCGACGAGACCGTCCACCCGGACGACGCCGGACGGCCCGGACACGTCGAGGACCACCGGGGTCTCGGCGGCGACCAGGCGGATCGCCGGCGCGGCTCGCACCGGGACGACTGACCTCGTGAAGCCCGCACCCTTCGCCTACCTGCGACCGTCCATCCTCGAGGAGGCCCTCGCGGCCCTCGCGGGCACGCAGGGGGCGAAGGTGCTGGCCGGCGGTCAGTCGCTCGTCCCGCTGCTGTCCATGCGCCTGGCCGCCCCGTCGATGCTGGTCGACATCAACGCCCTGCCCGACCTCGACCACGTGACGTCTGACGACGACGGGGTGCGCGTGGGGGCGCTCGCCCGGCACGCCGACGTCCTGGCCTCCTCGGGGGCCGCGGCCGCCCAGCCGCTGCTCGCCATGGCGCTGAGCCACGTTGCCCACCCGACGATCCGCAACCGCGGCACCACCGTCGGCTCCGTGGTGCACGCCGACGCCGCGGCCGAGATGCCGATGGTGCTGCGGCTGCTGGAGGGCTCGGTGGACGTCGCGTCGGTGCGCGGCCGTCGTACCGTCCCGGCGGCGGAGCTGTTCGCCGGCCCGCTCGAGACGACGCTGGCCCACGACGAGATCGCCGTCGAGGCGTTCTTCCCCGCCCTCGGGCCCGGCGCCGGGGTGGCGTTCCAGGAGATCGCCCGGCGCCACGGCGACTACGCCCTCGTCGGGGCCGCCGCGCACGTCGAGACCGACGGCGACGCGGTCACCCGCGCGCGCGTGGGCTACGTCTCGGCCAGCGACGTGCCGGTCGTCGTCGACGTCACCGACGCCGTGACGGACCCTGCCGGCGACCCCGCCGCCGCCGCGCTCGCGGAGCTCGAGCCGGCCGGCGACATCCACGCGAGCGCCGCCTACCGGGCCCACCTCGTCACGGTGCTCACCCCGCGGGTGCTGGCCGACGCGACCGACCACGCCCGCAGGCGGGCCGGCGAGAGGAGCAGCGCATGACCAGTCCCGCACCCGAGGAGCTGCACGACGTGCGCCTGCGCGTGAACGGCTCCGTCCACGAGGTACGGGTCCCGGCCCGACGGCTGCTCTCCGACGCGCTGCGGCACGACTGCGGGCTCACCGGCACCCACGTCGGCTGCGAGCACGGCGTCTGCGGCGCCTGCACGATCCTCGTGGACGGCAGGCCGGTGCGGTCCTGCCTGATGCTCGCGGTGTCGGCGGTCGACGCCGAGATCACGACGGTCGAGGGGCTGACCGAGCCCGACGGCTCGCTGTCGCCGGTGCAGCAGGCGTTCTCCGACTGCCACGGCCTGCAGTGCGGCTTCTGCACGCCGGGCTTCCTGACGACCATCACGGCGGGCCTGCGGGAGAACCCCGACCCCTCGGAGGACGAGGCCCGGGAGATGATCGCGGGCAACCTGTGCCGCTGCACCGGCTACCAGAACATCGTGCGCTCGGTGCTGCGCGCCGCCGAGATCGGCGCCGAGGGCCCTGCCTCCCGCTCCACCGACGTCGACGGCGGGGGTGAGGACCGGTGACCACGAAGCTCTTCGGCAGCAGGGTCCCCCGGGTGGAGGACCAGCGGTTCCTGCGCGGGCAGGGACGCTACGTCGACGACCTGCTCCACGACGACCCGCGCCTGCTGCACGCGGCGGTGCTGCGCTCGCCCCACGCGCACGCCCGCGTCGTCGACATCGACGTCGCCGACGTGCTGGACGTCGAGGGCGTCGTCGCGGTGTGGACCTGGGACGACCTCACCGGGCCGATGGCCGAGCCGCTGCCGTTGCTCATCCCGCACCCCACGCTCACCCACGGCCGCACGCAGTACGCCCTCGCGAAGGACGAGGTCAACTACGTCGGCGAGGCGATCGCCTTCGTCGTCGCGACCGACCGCTACGTCGCCGAGGACGCGGTCTCGCGCATCCGCGTCGACTACGAGCAGCTCCCGCCGGTCGTCGGCATCGCTGCCGCCAGGGAAGCCGCGCGCGCGGTGCACGACGACGTGCCCGACAACGTCGGCGCCCGCATGGTGCAGGAGACCGGCGACGCGCGGGCCGCCATCGCGGCCGCACCGCACACGCTCACGCTCGACCTCGACGTCGAGCGCTCGGCCTGCACGCCGATGGAGGGCCGCGGCACCGTGGCGCGGTGGGACCCCGACACCAGCCGGCTGACGGTGTGGTCGTCGACCCAGACCTCCACCGGCGTACGAGGCTGCGTGGCCGCCAAGCTCGGCCTGGACCTCGCGAAGGTCGACGTGGTCACCCCCGACGTGGGCGGCGGCTTCGGCGTGAAGATCAACCACCCGTGGCCCGAGGAGCTGCTGGTGCCGCTCGCGGCGATGACGCTGGGCCGGCCGGTGAAGTTCACCGAGGACCGCCGCGAGCACTTCATCTCCTCCGCGCACGAGCGGGCGCAGCAGCACCACGTGGAGGTCGGCTTCGACGACGACGGCCGCCTCCTCGGCCTCAGCGTGGAGTTCTGGCACGACCACGGCGCCTACACGCCCTACGGCCTCATCGTCCCGATCATCACCTCCACTCAGCTGCTCGGACCGTACAAGCCGCAGAACTACCGGGTGGCGTTCGAGTCGCTCTACACCAACACCGTGATCGTCACGCCCTACCGCGGCGCCGGCCGCCCGCAGGGCTGCTTCGTGATGGAGCGGACGATGGACGCGATCGCGGCGTACCTCGGCACGGACCGCACCGAGGTGCGCAGCGCGAACTTCATCCAGCCCGACGAGTTCCCCTACGAGCACGGGCTCGTGTTCCAGGACGGTCGCGAGCTGACCTACGACTCCGGTGACTACCCGGCGTCCCTCGCCAAGCTCAAGGAGCTGGTCGGGTGGGACGAGTTCGAGGACTTCCGCGCCGAGATGGCCGCCGAGGGCCGCCGGGTGGGCATCGGCCTCGCCTGCTACGTCGAGGGCACCGGCGTCGGCCCCTACGAGGGCGCGCACGTGCACATCGAGACCTCCGGCAGGGTCAAGGTCGCCACCGGGCTCACCACGCAGGGGCAGGGCCACCAGACCGCCTTCGCGCAGATCGTCGCCGACACGCTCGGGGTGCGGTTCGAGGACGTCGAGATCACCACCGGCGACACCCGCAAGATGCCGTACGCCGTGGGCACCTTCGCCTCCCGGGCGGCCGTGATGAGCGGTTCGGCGATCCACCTCGCGGCGCTGCGGGCGAAGGAGAAGGCGCTGCGGATCGCCGCGGAGGCGCTCGAGGCCGACGAGTCCGACCTCGAGATCGCCGACGGGGTGGTCTCGGTGCGGGGCACCGACGCCTCGATCGACCTCGGCACCGTCGCCGTGCTGTCGAACCCCCTGCGCTACGCCTTCGACGAGGCGTCCAAGGCCGCGACGCAGTTCTCCGTGGGCGACCCCGGCAAGCCGCCCGTCGCGGAGGACGACGAGCCGGGGCTGGAGGGCAAGGACTTCTACTCGCCGGCGCGGTCGACGTTCGCCAACGGCATGCACGCGGTGATCGTCGAGACCGACCCCGACACCGCCGAGATCAGCATCCTCAAGTACGCCGTCGTGCACGACTGCGGTCACCTCATCAACCCGATGATCGTCGAGGGGCAGATCCACGGCGGGGTGGCCCAGGGTGTCGGCGGCGCGCTCTACGAGCGGATGGCCTACGACGAGTCGGGGCAGCTGCTCAACGCCTCGTTCATGGACTTCCTCATGCCCTACGTCACCGAGGTGCCGACCTCGATCGACATCGACCACCTCGAGACGCCGTCCCCGCTCAACCCGCTGGGCATCAAGGGCGCCGGCGAGGCGGGTGTCATCCCGTCCGCCGCGGTGTTCGCGGCGGCCATCGAGGACGCCGAGCGGCCCCACCACCCGGACCTGGCGATCACCGCGATGCCGATCTCGCCGTCCGAGCTGTTCGAGCTGCGCCTCGCGCACGCCGCCGAGCCCGCCGCCGAGCCCGCCGCCGAGCACGCCGCCCAGAAGGAGACCCGATGAAGTTCACCGGAGAGAACGTCCTGGCCGCTCCCGTGGAGAAGGCGTGGGACGCGCTGCTCGACCCGGCGGTCCTCGTCCGCACCATCCCGGGCTGCGAGCGGCTCGAGGCGACGGGGGACAACGCGTACGCCATGACCGTGACCGCGGGGGTCGCCTCGATCCGCGGGACGTACGCCGGCTCCTGCGTGCTGACCGACCTGGTCGAGCACGAGTCGCTGGTGATGAGGCTCGAGGGCGCAGGCGCGCCGGGCACGATCGGCGCGACGGTCGACGTGCGGTTCACCCCCGAGGGGTCCTCGACGCGGGTGTCCTACGACGCCGACGCCGTCGTGGGCGGCATGATCGGCGGGGTCGGCCAGCGGATGCTGACCAGCGTCTCGCGCCGGATGGCGGGCGAGTTCTTCGGCAACGTCGACGCGGTGCTGGCCGGCGGGGGCGCCGCCGCCCCGTCCGTGACCGAGCCCGGTGAGGGCGCCGCCAGCGCTTCCCCCGAGCCGGCGACCGGCCGGGTGTTCACGGCCCCGGCCGCCGCCGCCACGACGGGGTCGCGCCAGGAGTTCCTGCTCGGCATCGCGGTCGGTGCCGGTCTGGTCACGCTCGGCGTGCTGATCGGGCGTCGCCGGTGACCGACCTGACGGTCGACTCCACCGCCCGCGAGCAGGCGGCTGCGGTGCGCTCGGGCGAGGTCTCGGCCCGCGAGCTGCTCGAGCTGCACCTCGACCGGATCGAGGAGCGCAACCCCGGGCTCAACGCCATCGTGTCCCTCGACGCGGAGCGGGCACGCGCGGCGGCGGCGGTCGCCGACCAGGCGCAGGCCTCCGGCGAGGAGTGCGGACCGCTGCACGGCCTGCCCTTCGCGGTGAAGGACACGCACGCGCTCCGCGGCTGGCGCACGACGTACGGCTCGCCGATCCACGCCGACGCCGTCGCCGACCACGACGACCTGCTGGTGGAGCGGATCCGTCGAGCCGGTGCGGTCTTCGTCGGCAAGACCAACGTCCCGGAGTTCGCCGCCGGCTCGCACACCTTCAACACCGTCTTCGGCGTCACCCGCAACCCCGTCGACCCCTCGCGCTCGGCGGGCGGGTCGAGCGGGGGAGCGGCCTGCGCGCTGGCGTCCGGCATGGTGCCCCTCGCCGACGGCTCCGACATGGGCGGCTCGCTGCGCAACCCGGCGTCGTTCTGCGGGGTGGTCGGCATGCGGCCCTCCCTCGGCCGGGTGCCGGAGTGGCCGCTGTACAACCAGTGGGAGACGACGTCGGTGGGCGGCCCGATGGGGCGCAACGTGGGTGACGTGGCCCTGCTGCTGTCCGTCATCGCGGGCCCTGACCCGCGCGCGCCGCACGCGCTGGGCGACCCCGGCTCCGCGTTCGCCCCTCCGCTGGCGCCCGCCCCGCTGGCGGGCCTGCGCGTGGCGTCCTCGGTCGACCTCGGCGGGGCGCTCGTGGTCGACCACGAGGTCGCCGCCGTCGTACGCTCCGCCGCCGCGCGGCTCTCCGACGCCGGTGCCGCCGTGGTCGAGGCCGCGCCCGACCTCGCGCTGGCCGACGACACCTTCCGCACGCTGCGGGCGTGGCACTTCCAGGCGAAGCTCGGCCCGCTGCTCGCCCGGCACCCGACGTCGTTCAAGCCCTCGCTGGAGGCCAACATCCGCGCCGGCGAGTCGCTGACGGGCGCGGATGTCGCGCGCGCGTACGCCCAGCGCACCGCCCTGTCGGAGACGATGCGGCTGTTCTTCGGCGACCACGACGTCCTGCTGCTGCCGACCTCGCAGGTGCCTCCGTTCCCGGTGGAGCAGGAGTACCCGGAGTCGATCAACGGCCAGGAGATGCCCGACTACCTGGCCTGGATGCGCTCGGCGTACTTCATCACCGTCACCGGCTGTCCCGCGATCTCCGTGCCGGCCGGCCGCACCGCCGAGGGGCTGCCCGTCGGCGTCCAGCTCGTCGCACGCCACGGTGCCGACCGCCGCCTCCTCGAGGTCGCGGCCGCCGTGGAGGAGCTGCTCGGCTGAGCGGACTTCCCGGGGGTTGTCCGAACTTCTCGGGGTGTGCAGGCCCCCGGAAGTTCGCAATCCCCCGCTTAGGCGGGGGATTCGCGACGACCCCCACCCTGTGGACAGACCTGTGCACGAACCACCCGAGGCTGGGGACGAGCACCCCGGCGCTGTGCACGACCCGCCGGAGCCGGAGGTACGCCGCACACGCAACCCGTACCGCAGGACTTGCCGACGAAACGGCGTTCGGTCGGCAACGTCTGCCGTGGCCTACGCCGCGGCCGCCTCGGTTGAATCGTCCCCATGGCGAGCACCCACCGGACGCGGCGGCGGATCAGGATCGGCATCGACACCGGCGGCACGTTCACCGACGTCGTGGCCCTCGACGAGGACTCCGGCGAGCTCGTCACCACGAAGACGCCGAGCACCCCGGGCAACCCCGCCGACGGGTTCATCGCCGGCATCGAGAAGATCCTCGGGATCGTCGGGGCCGACGGCGGTGACGTCAGCGCCGTCTCCCACGGCACGACGGTGGCCACCAACAAGCTGCTCGAGGGCAAGGTCGAGGCGCTCGGCTTCATCACGACCGAGGGCTACGAGTTCATGCTGGAGATCGCCCGCCAGTCCGTGCCCGACGGCTACGGCAACTCCTACTTCTGGGTCAAGCCCGACCGGATCGTCCCGGCCGACCGGGTCCGCACCGTCGGCGGGCGCCTCGACCACACGGGCGCGGAGATACGCCCCTTCGACGAGGAGGCCGCCGTCGCGGCGGCCCGGTGGTTCGCGGCGCGCGGCATCACCACCATCGGCGTCTGCCTGCTGCACGCCTACGCCAACGACGACCACGAGCTGCGGATGCGCGACGTGCTGCGCCGTGAGCACCCCGACGCCGTGGTGTCGATCTCCAGCGAGGTGCTCCGCGAGTACCGCGAGTACGAGCGCTCGATGACCACGCTCGTCGACGCGGCGGTCAAGCCCAACGTGAGCCGCTACGTCACCAACATCCAGGACCGCCTGCACGCCTTCACCGGTGGCCCCAGCACGGGCGGCGCGCCCATTCCGTTCTACGTGATGAAGTCCAACGGCGGCGTGCTGTCGGCCGACGAGGTCGTGCACCAACCGATCACCACGGTGCTCTCCGGCCC
This sequence comes from Nocardioides xinjiangensis, assembly GCF_017916455.1. Lineage (GTDB taxonomy): Bacteria > Actinomycetota > Actinomycetes > Propionibacteriales > Nocardioidaceae > Nocardioides > Nocardioides xinjiangensis. The sequence goes on from NZ_JAFMSY010000003.1 coordinate 33,305, forward strand.
GGCCGCCGGCGCCCTCGGCGCCGCGCTCATCGCCGAGGTCGCCGGCTTCCCGCGGGTGCTGACCTGCGACGGCGGCGGTACGTCGACCGATGTGTCCGTCGTGCTCGACGGCGAGCCGACCCTCACGACCGAGGGGACCGTCGGCGCCTACCCCAGCAAGATCCCGATGATCGACGTCGTCACCGTCGGCGCCGGCGGCGGGTCGATCGCCTGGCTCTCGCCCGAGGGCACGCTGAAGGTCGGGCCGCAGTCGGCCGGCGCCGACCCCGGGCCGCTGTGCTACGCCAAGGGCGGCACGGAGCCGACGATCACCGACGCTCACGTGACGCTGGGGCGCATCCCGCCCCACCTCCTCGGCGGGGAGATCCCGCTGGACGTCGAGGCCGCCCGCAGGGGCATCGCCGACCTCGCCGAGCGGCTCGGCCTGGACTTCGAGCGCTGCGCCACCGGCATCCTGGAGATCTCCGCGTGGAACCAGGCCAACGCGCTGCGCCAGGTCAGCGTCAAGCGCGGCCTCGACGTGCGCGACTTCATGCTGACGACCTTCGGCGGCTCCGGGTCGCTGCTCGCCTGCCGGCTCGTCGACATCCTCGACCTCGCCGGGGTCGTCGTGCCGCCCAACCCGGGCAACGTCAGCGCCTTCGGCCTGCTCACCGTCGACGTGAAGAACGACTACGTGCAGACCCACGTCGCGAAGGAGTCGGCGCTCGACCACGCCGTCGTGCAGGGCATCCTCGACGACCTCACGGAGCGGGCACGCGAGGCGCTGGCCAAGGAGGGCTTCGCGCCGGCGCAGCACCGGTTCCAGCGCAGCGTCGACGTGCGCTACGTCGGCCAGGCGTTCGAGGTGCGCGTCGCGGCGCCCGAGGGCCGCGTCGACGCGGCGTACGTCGAGCAGGTCGCCGAGGCCTTCCACGCCGAGCACCGCCAGCTCTACGGCTACGACTTCCGCGGCGACCGCGACCAGCAGGTCGAGTGGGTCAACCTGCGCGTCACCGGCATCGGTCCGATCACCCGGCCCGCGATCCCCACGCTGGACAAGGCCGAGGGCGACCTGCGCGAGCGGGCCGAGGACGGCCGGCGCCCCGTGTGCTTCGACCCCGAGCAGGGCTACGTCGACACCCCGGTCGTCCGGCGCGCCGACCTCGGCGCCGGCGACACGTTCAGCGGCCCCGCGATCGTCGAGGAGTTCGGCTCCACCATCCCCGTGCACCCCGGCTTCGAGGTCGTGGTCGACGACTGGGCCAACCTCGTGATCCGGAAGGAGGCCGCCCGATGAGCGGCACCGCCCCCACCACCGCCGGCCCGACGACCCGCGCGGTCGACCCGGCGTACGTCACGGCGAAGCCGGTCAACCCCGCCGGACTGCCCACGTCGTACGAGCACGGCGGCCGGCTCACCCCACCGGGCACGGGCGTCGACCCGATCCTCGTCGAGATCGTGCAGGGCACCCTCGCCAGCGTCGAGATGGAGGTCGAGACCGCGATCGGTCGCACCAGCCGCTCGCCGATGATCCGCGACGCCCACGACTTCCGCGCCGGCATCCACGACCGGCAGCTGCGCAAGCTCACCGGCCGCTCCTACAGCGCGCTGGTGCACCCGATCGTGCGGGACTTCCCGATCGCGGAGATGCGCGAGGGCGACGTGTTCTTCCACAACGACGTGTACGAGTCCGAGGGCGGCATCGGCCACCTGCCGGACCTCTGCGTGACGGTGCCGGTCTTCCACGAGGGCGAGGTCGTCGCCTTCGTGCAGGCCTTCGGCCACCACGACGACATCGGCGGCGCGGTGCCGGGCTCGATGCCCAGCAACGCGACGACCGTCTACGAGGAGGGGCTGGCCGTCCCGCCGATCAAGCTCTGGGACGCCGGCGTCCCCAACCGGTCCGCGCTGCGGATCATGACGCGCAACTCGCGGATGCCCGACAGCCTGGCCGCCGACCTCGACGCCGAGTGCTCCGCCTGCCTGATGGGGGCGCGCCGGCTCGGCGAGCTGTTCGCCCGCTACGGCCGGGACGCCATCGAGGCGTCGTTCGACGCCATCCTCGACGCGACCACCGAGACCTACCGACGCGAGATCCTGTCCAAGATCCCCGACGGCACCTACGTGTGGGAGGACTACGCCGAGCACGACGGCGTCGACGAGCCGCAGCTGCACACGCAGCGGATCACCCTCACCAAGGTCAGCGACGCACCGGCCGACCCCGACAACGGCCGTCCGGCGGGGCCGCGGCTGATCATCGACTTCACCGGCACCAGCGCCCAGGCGAGGGGTCCGATCAACCACTGCGGCGACTACGTCGGCGGCAACTTCCTCAAGAAGTGGCTCGCGCCGATCCTGCGCAACCTCGCCGACACCCCCGAGCGGATGGCCGAGCTCGACGTCAACGAGGGCATCGTTCCCCTGATCGAGATGCGCTTCCCCGAGAAGGGCACGCTCCTGACCCCGATCCACCCCGCGCCCACCAACGCCCGCACCTTCGTCATCCTGCGGCTGCTCGGCGTGCTCGCCGGCGTCGTGGCCAAGGCCGTCGACGGCAGGATGCCGGCCGACCAGGAGACCATCCGCTACACCGGCGTCTACGGCAAGGACCTCGACGGCAACGACTACCTGATGCGCGAGGTGCTCGGCGGCGGCTCGGGCGGCCGCTACTACGCCGACGGCGAGGACACCATCCACGTCGTCCCCGACTCGCGCAACCTGCCGACGGAGTTCACCGAGTCGCGCTTCCCGTTCGTCGTCGAGCGCCTCGGCCTGGCGATCGACTCCGGCGGCGCGGGGGAGCACCGCGGCGGCCTCGGCTACGAGAAGCACATCCGGATGCTCGCCGACGCCCACTTCATGTCCATCGCCGACCGCTCGATCCTCGCGTGCTGGGGGGTGCGCGGCGGCAAGGCCGGCGCGCCGTTCCAGGTCGTCATCGACCCCGGTGGTCCCGACGAGCGCGAGGTCGACGCCCTGGCCGACGCGGAGGTCGTCAAGGCCGGCCAGGTGGTGCGCATCCGCACCACGGGCGGCGGCGGCTGGGGCGACCCGCTGGCCCGCGACCCCGAGCTCGTCGTGCGTGACGTGCTCTGGCGCAAGGTGTCCCCGGAGGCGGCGCTGCGCGACTACGGCGTCGTGCTCACCGGGTCGGTCGACGAGGGCGACCTGGGGCACGACCCGCGCGCGACGGAGGCGGAGCGGGCCGGCCGGGCGCCCTGGGACCGCAGCGCGGACGCGTTCTTCCACCGCGGCCCGGGCTACGCCGCGCTCGCCGACGGGGCGGCGTTCGCCGAGGTCGACAGGATCTGAGCCGGTGCGCGTCGCAGTCGTCGGTGGCCACGGCAAGACCGGGCGCGCCGTGTGCGCCGCGCTCGCCGGTCGCGGCGTCGACGCCCGGCCCCTGGGGCGGGCGGACTGGGCCGACCTCGCCGGGGCGGTCGCGGGCTGCGACGCGGCGTACGTCATCGCGCCCAACCTGCACCCCGACGAGCCGGCGTACGTCGCCGAGGCGCTCAGGGCCCTGACCGAGGCCGGGGTGCGGCGCGCGGTCTACCACTCCGTCGCCTCGCCCTACGCGCCCGCGATGCCGCACCATCTCGGCAAGGCGGTCGCCGAGGACCTGGTGCGCCGGTCCGGGCTCGGCTGGACGATCCTGCAGCCCGGCGCGTACCTGCAGAACCTCGACCTGACCGGGCCGCTCGACCTGCCCTACTCGCCCGACGTGCCGTTCGGCTTCCTCGACCTCGCCGACCTCGGCCGCGCGGCGGCCGTGGTGCTCACCGAGCCCGGCCACGACGGGGCGACGTACGAGCTGGCGACGCGGCGGGCGACGGTGCGCGAGCTGGCCTCCGAGGCCGGCGTGGACGTCCGGCGGGTGCCGGACCCGCAGCTCCATCCGTGGCTGAGCGCGATGTTCGCCCACTACGACGACCACGGCCTGCCGGTGGGCACGCGGGTGCTGGCGTGGTTGCTGGGTCGGCCCCCGTCCCCGGCGACTACTTGATGCCGGTGCGCGCCATGCCCTGCACGAAGTAGCGCTGGAGGAACAGGAACAGCACCACGAGCGGCAGGCAGGTGAGCAGGGCAGCTGCCATGAGTCCGCCGTAGTCCGCGTCGTACTGTCCCTGGAGGAAGCGCAGCGACACCGGCAGCGTGTAGAGCGCCGGGTCCTTCAGCGCGATCAGCGGCCACAGGAAGTCATTCCACTGGGCCATGAACGCCAGCAGGACGAGGACGGCGATCAGGGGCTTGCAGAGCGGCAGCACGATGCGCAGGAAGATCCGCAGCTGTCCCGCCCCGTCGATCGTGGCCGCCTCGAGGAGCTCGTCGGGGATCGCGAGGAGGAACTGCCGGGCGAGGAAGATGCCGAAGGCGGTCGCGGCGGAGGGCAGGATCACCGCCCAGAACGTGCCGAAGAGGCCGAGGTCGATGACCGTGCGGAACTGGGGGAACATGATCGCCTGGGCCGGGATCATCATCGTGGAGATGATCAGGACGAACACCGCGTCGCGGCCCAGGAAGCGGAGCTTGGCCAAGGCGTAGCCGGCCAGGAGGTTGACCGTCACCGAGATCGCCGTGGTCACCGCGGCCACCATGACCGAGTTCACGAACCAGGTCCCGACCGGGAAGCGGGCGAAGAGGCTCGTGAAGTTGTCGGTGGTGAACGCGTCGGGCCACAGCTGGGCGCCGGCGTCGAACAGCGCGTCGCGCGGGGTGAATGCCACGACGAGCATGCAGTACAGCGGGAACAGCATGATCGCGCAGACGCCCGCCACCACGACGAACCGTGTCCAGCGGCTCACCGGGTGCCTCCGGCGGGCCGGGCCTCCGCCCGCTCGCGGCGCAGCCGCAGGACCACCACCACCAGCGTCAGCAGGAAGATCACCACCCCGATCGTGGAGCCGTAGCCGAAGTCGCGGGTCGGCCCGAAGCCCTGGTCGTAGGCGTAGGTCACGAGCATCTCCGTGTCGTTGCCGGGCCCCCCGCCGGTCATGACGTAGACGATGTCGAAGACCTGGAAGGACCAGATCACGTTCATCACCAGCAGGAAGAACGTCGGGGCGGAGAGCATCGGCACGGTCACCCACCAGAAGCGCTGCAGCGCGCCGGCGCCGTCGACCTCTGCGGCCTCGGTGACCTCGCGCGGCACGTCCTGGAGGGCCGCGAGGTAGACGACCATCGCGAAGCCGAGGCGGGTCCAGATCGTCATGACGACCACCGACACCATCGCGAGCGTCCCGTCGGTCTGCCACCTCGCGCCGTCGAGCCCGGCCGCGGCCAGCATGCCGTTCAGCATGCCGACGCCCTCGTCGAACATCAGCAACCCGATGAGCGCCACCACCAGGCCGCTGATGACGATCGGCACGAAGATGATGGTGCGCAGCACCGCGCGCGCCGGGACCGCGGAGTCGAGCAGGACGGCGAGGACGAGGCCGGCCGCGATGCTCGTGGGGACCGTGGCCGCGGTGAACACGAGCGTGTTGGCGAGCGTGCGCCAGAAGACGTCCTCCGACAGCAGCCGCCGGTAGTTGTCGAGCCCGACCCACGTGCTGCCGCCGAACGAGGACACGTCCTGGAACGACATCGCGAGGGCCGAGACCAGCGGCAGGAAGAGGAACGCGACGAGGAGCACGAGGTTCGGCGAGACGAACGCCCAGCCGACGGCCGCCTCGCGTCCGCCGCGACGGCGGCGCCGCGGGCGGCGGTCGCCCGGCAGCAGCGGGGGAGCGACGGCCGGGGCCGCTCGCGTCGACGTGCTCATCGGCGCCGGGACCTCAGCCGGCCGCGGACTCGAGCGCGTCGGCGATGTTGGTGAGCGTGTCGTCCACCGACTGACCGTCCACGAAGCACAGCTCGAGCTCGTTCTGCAGCACGGTGTTGATCTCGGCGAAGAACGGAACGGTCACCTGCGCCACGTCGTCTGGCGTCATGGTGGTCGCCTGCTCGACGAAGGTGGGCATGAGGTCGGGACGCACGGCGAAGTCGAGCTCGGCGTCGACGAGCGACTGACGCGTCGGCAGCTCGGTGGTCTCCTCGCAGAAGGTGCGCATGTTGTCGGGATCCACCATGAAGCGCAGGAAGGTCGCCGCCAGGTCGGCGTTGTCCGTGGCGGCCGCGGCGACCAGGGCGTTGCCGCCCAGGTCGGTGCTCGCGCGGACGTCGCGCGGCTGGTAGGTCACCTGCCACTCGAAGCCGTCGCCGATGCTCGTCTCGAGCGAGGGCAGCAGGAAGTCGCCGACGAAGGCCATCGCCACCTTCTGCGAGGCGAACGCCGTGTCGGGGTAGGTGGCGCCCTTCACCGAGGTGTTGGGCGGGACCCAGCCCCGCTGGAGGAACTGGCGCGTGTACTCGAGTGCCTTGCGACCCTCCGCGCTGACGATCGCCGGGGTGCGCAGGTCGTCGCCGAGCAAGCGGCCGTCGGCCTCGAAGAGCCAGGTCAGCCACCGGTAGGCGCCGAGCTGCTGCCAGTCGTAGGCGAACGGGAAGACCCCGTCGGGCAAGGACCCCCGCAGCTGCTCTGCGACGTCGGCGAACTCCTGCCAGGACCATGCCGAGTCCAGCGAGTCCGGGACCCCTGCGATGCCGGCCTCGCGCAGCAGCCGCGGCTGGTAGACGATCGCCGTGGTGTCGGTCTGGTGCGGGACGCCGTAGGGGGTCCCGTTGTACTGGACCGCCTGGAACAGGGCCGGGATGAGGTCGCCCGTGAGGTCGTCGTCGAGCTGGTCGCCGAGGTCGAGCAGCTGGTCGGTGCTGCTGTACGTGCCGAGCGTGGGGTAGTCCACCCGGAAGACGTCGGGCGGGTTGCCGGCCTGCAGCTCGGTGTCGACGGCGGTGAACATCTCGGCGTACGGCACCACCTCGAGCTCGACGCTCACGCCCTCGGCCTCGTTGAAGGCCGCGACGAGCCGGGTGAACGCGTTCTTCTCCGCGTCGCTCGCCCACGTCTTGAAGCGCAGGGTGTCCGAGCCGCCACCGCCGCCGCTCTCCTGCCGCGAGAAGCCGCCGCAGGCGCTCAGCGACGAGGCGGCCGTCACGCCGCCGACGGCGCCGAGCAGCGTCCGACGGGAGAGGTGGAGTGCCGGCGGGCCCGCGGGACGCGCGTTCATCACGACACCTTCGCGGATCGCCGGACGGCCGCCACCACCCTTCTGGGCGAGACGGCGGCGCGCGGGGCGGTGGACCGTGATTGACCGCTCGGCTCCGGGTCCGCTTCCCTGACCGGGTGACGGGCGGGGCGGGTGCATCCTCGGCAGCGCACGGACCGGACGAGGCGCGAGACGTCGAGGCCGCGCTGCGCGAGGTGGCCGAGCGGTTCGTGTCCGCCCTCGGCCCCGATCGGCTGATCGAGTTCCCGGTCACGCAGCTCGACCGCGTCGGCGTACCGGTGTGGGCGACGTGGTGGACCGGCGCGGACGGTCGCGGGGAGTCCACCACGTCGGGGCTCGGCTACGGCGCCACGGAGCTGAGGGCCCGCGTCGGGGCGCTCGGCGAGTGCGTCGAGCACGTGGGCTCGCGGCTCGCCCTGGCAGGACGGGAGGTCGAGCGCGGGTCCACCCGCGAGATGCGCCGGCGGCACGGCCACCACGGCGTCGTCGACCCCCGTCTGCTCGGCCTCCCCGCCGGGACGGACTTCGACGACGACCGGCCGCTGGCGTGGTGGGCGCTGCGCCGGCTGCGTGGCGGGAGCCTGACCGACGAGCAGGTGCTCGCGCCCGCCGAGCTGGTCGCCAGCGCGCGCGGCGAGCTGCCGGCAGAGGCGGCGCCGGGCGGCTGGCTCGTCACCCCGGTGACCAACGGGCTCGGTGCCGGCGGGCGGCTCGAGCAGGCGATCGCGCACGGCGTCCTGGAGGTCCTGCAGCGTGACGGCAACGGCCTGACCTTCCGGGCGATGGACACCGGCGTCGTCCTCGACCTCGACGGGGTGCGCGACGCCGAGACCCTCGCCGTGCTGGACCGGCTGCGCGCCGCCGGCGTCGACGTCGTCGCCAAGCTGGCCGCGACCGACTTCGGCATGGCGAACATCGACGTGGTCGGCATGGCGGACGACGACGACATCCTCTCGGCCACCGCGTGCGGCGAGGCGGTGCATCCCGATCGCGAGGAGGCGCTGCGCAAGGCCGTGCTGGAGTTCGCCAGCGCCCGGGCGCGCAAGCAGCTGATGCACGGCCCGCTCGACGCCGTCCGAGGCGTGGCGCCGCCCGAGTTCCTCGCCCAGGTGGAGGCGGTCGACCCCGCCGGCGAGGAGCAGCGGGTGCTCGCGGCGATGCTCGCCTGGCTGAGGGCGCCGCGCGAGCACTGGGAGCCGCTGCTGCGCGGGAAGGTGCTGGCGCGCAGGACCACCGTCCGCTTCACCGACCTCCCGAGCGAGGCGGTGGCCGGCGACGACGTGCTCGCGGTCCTGTGCGGCCGTCTGGAGTCCGAGGGCCACGAGGTGCTCGTCGCCGACCTCTCCCCGGCGCCCGAGGACGGGGTGCACGCCGCGAAGGTGCTGGTGCCCGGCCTCGAGGTGGAGACGGTCGCCTACGGCCGGATCGGTGAGCGCAACGTGCGCCGCCTCGTGCAGGCGGGGCGCACCGACCTCGTCCGCGTGGGGGAGGCGCCGGCCGGGTGGGCTCGGGTGCACCTGACGGCGGAGGCCGAGCAGCGGCTTGGGGGCCCGGCCTGGCTCGACCGGCACGCCCTCGACGCGGTGGCCGGGTCACTGCTGCCGCTGTACCGCGAGCCCGGATGGCACGCCGCGCAGGTCGCGCTGGCACGCGCAGGGGCCGGGGGTCAGTCGGCGATGCGCACGTAGGCGGTGTTCGTTACGGCGTACCTGACGCCCGAGGCCAGCACCGCGTCGCCGGCGACCGTGCCCGGCACCGGCACCGTGCCGTGCAGGAACGCGAAGGCGGGCGGCACCGTCCCGGTCAGCTCGGTGATCAGCCGCACCGGCTCGTGCACCTCCCGCTCGACGTCCTCGGCGGTGAGGATCTCGTCGGCGCCGGTGTGGTGCGCGGTGTGCGCCGCGACGACGTGCCGCTCGGCGATCCGAGCGAGGTCGTCCCACGTCATCAGCCACGGGCCGTCGGGCTCGTCGGGGAGCAGGTCGATGGCGTGCGCCGCGGCGTAGTCGCGCTGCTGCTCGTGCGGGACGTCGAGGGCACCGGTCGGCGGGAGGAACCAGCCGGTCAGGCCGAGCTCCTCGAGGGCCGGCACGGCGACCGTGACGTGGTTGCGGTAGGCGTCGTAGAAGCACGGCACGAAGCCGGGTCGCTCGAGCCCCCAGTCGCCGGTCTCGACGAACCGGTCGAGGTGCTCGGGCAGCACCGGGTCGAACCGGGCGGCGTACCAGGCCAGCTCCGCCCGCAGCGTGGACCGGTCCGTGGCGGGGGTGTTGTGCCAGTTCACCACGCGCACGTAGCGACCCGCGGCGAAGGCGGCGCGCTGGCGGGCCGGCTCGAGGACGCCGCTCACGACACCTCCTGCGGTCGAGCGTGCAGGTGGTGGTCGCTGAGCACGACGAGCACGTCGATGAGCTCGCGCCCTCCGCCGGTGAGGTCGGGGGCGTCCGGCGGCTCGTGCGCGGGTCGAGGGAAGCCGGCTCGGGCGAGTGCGTCGTGGTAGTGGTCGAACAGCTCCGCCAGGCGGGTGTCTGCCGGACGGGACGAGGCGCCCGGCTGGTCGCTGCTGCCACGGCCAGGGCGCGCGTCGACCACGGCGACGTACATCGCGATGCCCTCGCGCTCGAGGTCGGCGGCGCGGCAGGACGCCAGCGCCGCCAGGACGTCGCGCGCCGGTTCGGTGGCGAGGTCGTCGGGCAGGTCGGCGGGCAGCACGGCCCGAGCCTGTCACAGCGACGTCCTGGACCGAGCGCTCCGAGGCCGGCGCCGGCACGGAGCACTGCGAGCCGCGCCGCGCCGGGTCACCGCCGATGTGATCTGCGTAACTCCGCCGATCGCCGGACGTTGTGCCTGCCGGTGGCTCCCCCCGTGCCACCGGTCGTGGCCGGCCACCGCCGGCGCTCACGGCCCCGGCCGCCCGAACCCTCACGGGCGCCTCGAAAGGAACGACCGTTGCGCAAACCCTTGTCCCTCGTCCTCGCTCCGGTGCTGGCGAGCGTCTCCCTGGTGGGGATCGCCTCGACCTACTCCTCGCCGGCCCAGGCCAGCCCGGCCGACGACTACGTCGGCCCCTACTTCGGTGACGGCAACCTGCCGCCCGGCTGCATCAAGGACATGAGCCGGGACAACCCGGCCAACGTCTGCTACCACGGCAAGCTGGGCCTCAACGCCCTCGACTCCCCGCAGGTCGACGTGGCCATCCTGGTCCCGGCCTCCCCGACGGCGGAGCGCGACCTCCGGATCATGCGCCAGGCCGTCCAGTCCTGGGAGGGCGGCATCGACTACCTCTCCGACGAGATGGGCCTCGGCTGGCTCCGCGACGGGGTGGACTTCCACATCACCGTGGACACCATCGACCTCACCGGCGACGGCGGCGGCGAGCTCACGACGTACCCCCTCGTGGACCCGGAGATCGTGGTCATCGCCAGCAACCCGGCGGGCGGTCTCGGGATCGGCGTCGACCCGGTCTACCTCGGCGGCGAGCTGGGCATCGTGGACGAGGACGGCGTCCCGTGCCACAACGTGGAGAACCCCTTCGACCTCGACGCCTGGGAGATGCTCCCGGGGTTCGACTCCCACCACGAGACCCGCGGCGGGACGTACGTCGAGGACTGCGGCGGCAAGGGCGGCAACGTCTGCTTCTCCGTCAACGGCGCCATCGACCCGGTGCCCGGGAAGACCGACACGTTCTCGCTCTACGACCTCGTGCTCCACGAGACGGGCCACTGCCTGACCCTGGGCCACGTCGGTGACGGGGCCGAGGGCGAGTGGGGCCCGGTCCCCACCACCGACATCATGGCGTACAGCGCCGATCCGGTGGGCCAGAACAAGTGCGTCTCGACCCTCAACGTCGAGGCCTTCGCGGTCCGGATGAGTCGCTACCTCGACGTCGACGGCGACGGCACGGTCACCGCGGCCGACCGCCTCGAGCCCAACGACGCCGCCGGGGACGGGGCCAACCCGTTCCAGGTCCAGCACCCCGACGACCACCTCTACGCGTCCTCGACCGGCTCCGTGTGGGACTGCCCGCAGCCGGACCTCGGCCTGGTCCCGGGCGACCCGGTGGACTTCTCGCCGGAGCCGGAGGAGACCAGCACCCCGGTGCTGACCCTCAGCAGTCCCGAGCACGGGGCGGAGACGGCGGACGGCCGGCTGCAGGTGGCCGGCACCGTGGAGCGACGCCCCCTCGACGGTCCGCCGACCTCCGCGAGCGCCTCCCACGACGACGCCGACGGTGACTCGCTCACGCCGGTCACCGACATCGCGAACGTGCAGGTGGAGGTCACCGACCTCGACGTGGTCGCCACGGTGAAGGTCGACCAGCTCTGGCCGGAGGGCGTCGTCGGGCTCCCGAAGTACGGGGTGAGCATCGACGGCCGCGAGATCGAGTCGACGATCCCCGACCCGCGCAACCCCGCCACGGTGGTCACCTACGACCACTCCATGGAGACCGAGCTGCCCAGCGAGTGGTCGGAGTGGGACGCGACGGCCGGCACCGTCACCTTCCGCATCCCGCGCAGCTACCTCGCCGGCGCCAAGGTCACCGCGCCGTACGACGTCTTCGCGCTGACCAGCTACCGCGCGCCGACGAACATGTGGACCGTCGTGGCCGACGACCGCGCACCGGACGAGGGAGGCATCGGCGTGGCCGCCCCGGCGGGCGTGCAGCCCGCCGCCACGACCACCGCCTCCTCCGGGACGAGCGGCGGCACCACCGGCGGCGCCGTCCTCGACACCGTCGACCTCCAGCGCGCGGGGGGCAACACGTTCGTGGTCACCGACAGCACCCTCGGCGTGACCGGCGGACCCGGGCACCGCTTCGCCCTCCCCGTGCCGGAGAAGAGCACGGTCGAGCTGCTGATGACCTGGCCCGACGCCAGCGACCTCGACATGGTCGTGACCGGTGCGGCGTCGGGCTCGGCGGCCACCGCGGGTCAGCCCGAGCGGCTCGTCCTGCAGGACGTGCAGGGCACGCTCGACATCACGGTCGACCCCTACCTCGTCGTGGGCGTGCCGTCGACGACCTACACGCTGCAGGCCACGATCGTGCCCAGCGGTCCCGCAGAGGGCGAGACGCCCGTGGACACCGACGGTGACGGCGTCGCCGACGGCGACGACGCGTGCCCGGACGTGGCCGCGCCGGGGAGCACCGGGTGCCCGGTGCCGTCCGACGAGACGGTCACCGTCTTCGTCGACGGGGTCGAGGCGGCGAGCGAGGAGGTCGAGTCCAGCAACGGACCCGACACCTTCGCGATCGACGTCACGGTGCCGGCGGGGGCCCGCGAGGTCCGGACCGTGTGGATGCAGGACGACGAGGTCCTCGCCACCGACGTGCGCACCGTCGTCCACACCGCGCCCGGCACGGACCGGGACGGGGACGGTGTCGCGGACTCGCGCGACAACTGCCTCAAGCAGCCCAACCCGGGTCAGGCCGACCTGGACCGCGACGGGCAGGGCGATGCGTGTGACACCGACATCGACGGCGACGGGCACTCCAACGCCAAGGAGCGGTCGCAGGGCACGGACCCCTACGACGCCACCTCCTACCCCGGCAGGAAGACGCGCGTCGGCCTCGGTCGGTAGCTCCCAGCCCGGCGCGTGACCCCAGGTCACGCCGGGTCGGCGGGCCGGTCCCCTCGGGGCCGGCCCGCCATCGGCCAGCGGCTCCACGACGCGCCGGCCGATCGTCCCGCCCATCGACCCACGCGGTCCCGAGAGAGGCCCCACCGTGAGCTCGTCCAGAGGCGCTGCACGACGCAGCGGCGACCCGAGCAGGCGCACCGCCGCGTCCGGCCCCCCGGTCCGCAGGAGCAGGCACCTCGTGGTGCTGGCCGCGGCGCTCGTCACCGCCGCGACCCTGTGTGCGCTCGCCCTGGTGGCGGTGCAGACCGAGGAGGGCGAGACCCGGCCGGGCACCGAGGCCCGCCAGCACGCCGAGGCGGCCTGCGAGCTGACCACCAGGGCCGGCGAGGCGGCGGAGTCGGGACAGGAGCGGAGGAGGGCGCGCTATGCCGCCTCCGTGCTCCTGCTCGACTGGGCGATCATCGAGTCCGGGCGGGCGGCCGAGTCCGACGCCGCGCTCGGCGACCTCGACGCAGCCCTCGAGGCCGCCCACGCCGCCGGTCACGCGAGGGACCCGGACGGCTGGCGGACCGCCATGCGCGCGGCCCTCGCCGAGTGCGGGGCGGCGCTGGGCTGAGCCTGCGGCTCGACGCCCACCCCTTGGCAACACCTGCGCTCAGCGGGCGCAGCCACTGACAACTGTTGCCGGTGGGGGACCCCGCGCACGATCACTAGGGTCGCCGCATGAGGGTCCTGCTCGCGCTCGGCGGCAACGCCATGACGAACGCCGACGGGCGGGCGCGCCCGGAGGACCAGATCGCCGCCGCGCAGGTCGCCATGGCGGCCGTCGCCGGCCTCCTCGAGCACGACCACGAGGTCGTGGTCACCCACGGCAACGGCCCGCAGGTCGGCAACCTGCTCGTGAAGAACGAGCTCGCCGCCGGCGTCGTTCCGCCCGTGCCGCTGGACTGGTGCGGGGCGCAGACGCAGGCCACGCTCGGCTTCGTCCTGATGGACGCGCTCGACCGGGAGACGGCCGCGCGCGGGCTCGACCGGCGCAGCGCCGCGCTGGTCACCCGCACCGTCGTCGACGCCGACGACGAGGGCTTCACCCGACCCACCAAGCCGATCGGGCGCCACCTCACCGAGGCCGAGGCGAAGGTGCTCGTCGGCCACGGCGAGACCTGGGAGGACCGCGGCGAGAAGGGCTGGCGCCGCGTCGTCGCGTCCCCCGAGCCGCGCGAGATCGTCGACGCCCCCGCCGTGCTCGCCCTCATCGAGGCGGGCTTCGTGGTGATCGCCAACGGCGGCGGCGGCATCCCGCACGTACGCCGCCCGGACGGCTCGCTCGCCGGCGTCGAGGCGGTCATCGACAAGGACCTCGGCGCCGCGCTGCTCGCCCGCACGACCGGCGCCGACGTGCTCGTCGTCGCCACCGACGTGCCGCACGCGGTGGTCCGCTGGGGCGAGCCCGACGCGGAGCCGCTCGGCCGCCTCACCGTCGACCGGATGCGGGCGCACGCCGCCGAGGGGCACTTCGCGTCCGGGTCGATGGGCCCCAAGGTCGACGCGGTGTGCCGCTTCGTCGAGGCCACCGGCGGCACCGGCGTGATCACCAGTCTCGACCAGATCACCGCGGCGGTCACCGGCGACGCCGGCACCGTCGTACTCCCCGTGGAAGCATCCTGAAAGGAACCGCCATGCCCAGCGCCATCGAAGTCCGCAAGGTCCCGATCCACTCGGTCGCCGACGCCTCCGAGCTGACGAAGCTCATCGACGACGGGGTCATCGCCGCCGACCGGGTGTTCGCCATCATCGGCAAGACCGAGGGCAACGGTGGCGTCAACGACTACACGCGGATCATCGCCGACCGGGCCTTCCGCGAGGCGCTCGTGGCCAAGGGGGCCGATCCCGAGCAGGTCAAGGGCGTGCCGATCGTGTGGTCGGGCGGCACCGACGGCGTGATCAGCCCCCACGCGACGATCTTCGCGACCACCGACGTCCCCGAGGACGACCCGTCGCGCCAGGAGATGCGGCTCACCGCCGGCTTCGCCATGAGCGAGCCGATCCTCCCCGAGGAGATCGGCTACACCGCGATGATCGAGAAGGTCGCCGCCGGGGTGAAGGTGGCGATGGAGCGCGCCGGCATCACCGACCCGGCCGACGTCCACTACGTGCAGACCAAGACGCCGCTGCTGACCATCCACACCATCCGCGACGCCAAGTCCCGCGGGAAGAAGGTGTGGACCGAGCACACCCACGAGTCGATGGACCTCTCCAACGGCGTCACCGGCCTCGGCATCGCCGTCGCGCTCGGCGAGATCGAGATGCCGACCGACGCCGACGTCATGCACGACCGCGACCTGTACTCCTCGGTGGCCTCGTGCTCCTCCGGCGTCGAGCTCGACCAGGCGCAGATCGTCGTCGTGGGCAACGCCACGGGGGTGGGTGGCCGCTACCGCATCGGCCACTCGGTGATGAAGGACGCCCTCGACGCCGACGGCATCTGGGAGGCCATCCGCTCAGCCGGCCTCGACCTGCCCGAGCGCCCGCGCACGAGCGACCTCGACGGCAGGCTCGTCAACGTCTTCCTCAAGTGCGAGGCCAGCCAGGACGGCATGGTCCGCGGCCGGCGCAACGCGATGCTCGACGACTCCGACGTCCACTGGCACCGCCAGATCAAGGCGTGCGTCGGCGGCGTCACCGCGGCCGTCACCGGCGACCCGGCCGTGTTCGTCTCCGTCTCCGCCGCCCACCAGGGTCCCGAGGGCGGCGGTCCGGTCGCCGCGATCGTCGACCTGGGCTGATCGGGGCCAGCGGGACCGACCCGACACGCGCCCGCCGCTGCGCGGGACCGGCGGGACACTGTCGGTCCCTCGTGATGGGGTGTCACTGTGAGCACCCCGACCGTCCGCTACCGGCTCGTGCGCCCCGACCGCGAGGTCGTGGTGCCCGAGCTCGACGAGCACCAGCGGCGCGTGGTGGACCACGAGGGCGGCCCGCTCCTCGTGCTCGCCGGTCCGGGCACCGGCAAGACCACCACGCTGGTCGAGGCGATCGTCGACCGCATCGAGCGACGCGGGGCCTCGCCCGACTCGGTGCTGGCCCTGACGTTCTCGCGCAAGGCCGCCGAGCAGCTGCGCGACCGGGTCACCGCGCGCGTGGCGCGCACGACGTCGGCGGCGTCCTGCTCGACGTTCCACTCCTTCGCCTACGCGCTCGTGCGCAAGTACGCCTTCGCCGAGCTCTACGAGGGGGCCATCCGGCTGCTGTCGGCTCCCGAGGCCGACGTGGTGCTGCGCGAGCTGCTCCGCGACAACCCCGAGTCAGTGGTGTGGCCCGAGCCCCTGCGGCGGGCGGCCGGCACCCGCGGCTTCGTCCGCGAGGTGCAGGCCGTCCTGGCGCGGGCGCGGGAGAAGGGACTCGACCCGGCCGGGCTGCGCGCGCTCGGCATCGAGCACGACCTGCCCGAGCTGGTCGCCGCGGGACTGTTCCTCGAGCAGTACCTCACGGTCCTGGACAACCTCGGCGCCACCGACTACTCCGACCTGATCCGCCGCGCGGTCATCGAGGCGGAGGCCCACCGCGACGAGCTCCGCGCCCGGTGGCGCCACGTCTTCGTCGACGAGTACCAGGACACCGATCCCGGCCAGGTCGCGCTGCTGCGCGCCCTCGCCGGCGACGGCCGCGACCTCACGGTCGTCGGCGACCCGCACCAGTCGATCTACGGCTTCCGCGGCGCCGACGTGCGCGGCATCCTCGACTTCCCCGCGAGCTTCCCCACCGCCTCCGGCGCCCCCGCCCCGGTCGTGGTCCTGCAGCGCACCCGACGGTTCGGTCCCCGGATCCTCCTCGCCGCGGGGCGGGTGGCCCAGCGGCTCACCCTGACCGGCAGCATCGACGCCTCCGCCCGTGACGCGTTCCTCGCGCCCGAGGCCGTCCCGGGGCCGCAGGGTCCCGGCCGCGTGGAGGTCGTCACCTACGACACCGAGCGCGCCGAGGCCGAGCGGCTCGCCGACCTCCTCCGCCGCGCGCACCTCGAGGACGGCATCGCCTGGGACCGGATGGCCGTGCTGGTCAGGTCGGGACGCACCAGCATCCCGCCCCTGCGGCGCGCCCTGGCCGCCGCCGGGGTCCCCGTCGAGGTCGCGTCCGACGACCTGCCCCTGGCGCGTGACCCGGCGGTGCTGCCGCTGCTCGACGCCCTGCGGGCGGTGGTCAACCTCGACAACGACGACCCCGACTCGCCCGACCACCTCGACCCCGGCCGCATCGAGTCACTGCTCCTCTCGCCGCTCGGCGGCCTCGACGCGTCCGACCTCCGCGCACTCGTGCGCCGCCTGCGCGCCCGCGAGAAGGAGGTGCCCGACGCCGCGGCCCGACGGACCTCCCGCGAGCTGCTGCGGCTGGCGGTCGTGGAGCTGGGCTTCCTCGACGGGCTCGACGGTCCCGACGTGCAGCGCGCCGCCGCGCTGGCGGACCTGCTGCGCGGTGGCGCGCGGATGCTGGCGCAGCGGGCCGGCGTGGAGGACGTGCTCTGGCACCTGTGGTCGTCGACGGCCTGGCCCCAGCGGCTCCGGCGGCAGGTCGAGGCAGGGGGCGCGGGAGCGCGCCGGGCGCACCGCGACCTCGACGCGGTCGTGGCCCTGTTCGACCTCGCGTCCCGCGCCGTCGACCAGCGCGACCACGTCGGGGTCGCGACCTTCTTCGCCAGCGTGGTGGCCCAGCAGCTGCCGGCCGACACGCTCGCCGAGCAGGGCGTGCGCGGCGCCGCCGTGCGGCTGCTCACGGCGCACCGCTCCAAGGGCCTGGAGTGGGACCTCGTCGTCGTCGCGCACGTGCAGCAGGAGGGCTGGCCCGACCTGCGCCGCCGCACGACGCTGCTCGGCGCCGACCGCATCGGCGTCGACGCGACCGGGCACCCCGACCTCGTCCCGCCCGTCACCACCCGGGCGCTGCTGATGGAGGAGCGGCGCCTGTTCTACGTCGCCTGCACCCGGGCGCGGCGACGCCTCGTCGTGACCGCCGTGCGCTCACGGGAGGACGACGGCGAGCAGCCCTCGCGCTTCCTCGAGGAGCTCGGGGTCACGATCGACCACCAGGACGGTCGCCCGCCGCGTCCGCTGTCCCTCGGGGGCCTCGTGGCCGAGCTGCGTCGCACCGCTGCCGACCCTGCCGTGTCACCCGCGCTCCGCGAGGCCGCGGCGCGACGCCTCGCCGCCCTCGCGGCCGAGGAGGCCGACGGCCGCCAGCTGGTGCCTGCCGCCGACCCGTCCACCTGGTGGGGCACCCGCAGCGCCACGCGGTCCGTGGCGCCGATCCGCGATCCCGACCGGCCGGTGCCGGTCTCTGCCAGCATGCTCGAGTCGATCCTGGTCTGCCCGGCCCAGTGGTTCTTCGAGCGAGAGGCCGGCGGCGTCTCGACGGTCCACCAGTCGGCCAACCTCGGCCAGGTGCTGCACGCCCTCGCCGAACGGGTCGCGGTCGGCGAGCTCGCCGCGGAGGTGGAGCCGCTCATGGCCGAGGTCGAGGCCGTCTGGGACCGGCTGGCGTTCCGCACCCCGTGGTCGCGCCAGCGCGAGCTCGCCCGGATCCGCAAGGCGGTGGCGCGCTTCGTGCAGTGGCACCTCGACAACCCCCGCGCCGTCCTCGGCGCCGAGCAGCGCTTCCAGAGCACGGTCGACGTCGACGGGCGCCCGGTGCTGCTCACGGGGTTCGCCGACCGCCTCGAGATCGACGACGCCGGTCGGGTCGTCGTCGTGGACTTCAAGAGCGCCCGCAGCGCGCCCACCGGTCCCGCCGTGGCCGGCAACCTCCAGCTCGCCCTCTACCAGTACGCCGTCGACACCGGCGCGCTCGACGAGGCGGCCGGCCGGGCCGTCGCCTCCGGGGGCGCGGAGCTCGTGCAGCTCGGTATCGACGACGACTCCGCGCGCGCCAAGGTGCAGGCGCAGCCGCCGCACGCCGACGGCGGGCCCGAGCGCACCGTGCTGCGCACCGCCCTCGCCCGGGCGGCCGACCTGGTGCGGGCCGAGACCTTCCCGGCGACCGCGGGCGCCCACTGCCGCGAGTGCCCCTTCGTCCCCATCTGCCCGGCAAAGGGCGCAGGGAGCGTGACCGTCCAGTGACCCAGGCTCCCACCTCCCCGACTCCCGCCTCCCCGACTCCCGGAAGCCCGCCGGTGCGGCTCGACTCGCCCCGGGACCTCCAGGCCCTGATGGGCGGCCACGCCCCCAGCGACGAGCAGTGGGCCGCCATCACCGCGCCGCTGCGGCCCACGGTGGTCGTCGCAGGCGCCGGCAGCGGCAAGACCACCCTCATGGCGCAGCGGGTGGTGTGGCTGGTCGCGACCGGCAAGGTCCGCCCCGAGGAGGTCCTGGGGCTCACGTTCACCACCAAGGCCGCCGCCGAGCTGCGCCACCGTGTCACGACCGCCCTCGGCGCCGCCGGGCTGCTGGACCGCTCGGTGGTCGCCGAGGGCGAGGACGTGCTGGAGCCGACCGTGGCGACCTACCACGCCTACGCCGCGACGCTGCTCACCGACCACGGCCTCCGCATCGGCCACGAGCCGGACACCCGCGTGGTCTCTGACGCCTCCCGCTACCAGGTCGGCGCCCGGGTCATCGAGCGGTTCACCGGCCGCATCGAGCTGCTCACCGACCACCCGGCGACCGCCATCCAGAACCTCCTCGCCCTCGACGGCGCGATGAGCGAGCACCTCGTCGACGCCGACGACGTACGCCGCGTCGACGGGGAGGCGCGCCGCGGGTTCGAGCGCGCCATCGAGGAGGAGCTGGCCGGCAAGGCCCGCAAGACCTACCTCGAGGGACCGGCGAAGGCGATCAACGCCATCGACCGGAGGGCCGAGCTGCTCCAGCTGGTCACGGGCTACCGCACGCTCAAGGCCGACCTCGGCCTGATGGACTTCGGCGACCAGATCGCGCTCGCTGCGCGGCTGGTGGACGACCAGCCGGAGGTCGGCGAGCTGGAGCGCAGGCGCTTCAAGGTGGTCCTGCTCGACGAGTACCAGGACACCTCGGTCGCGCAGGCCACGATGCTGGCCCGGCTGTTCTCGGGTCCCGACGTCGACCACGGGCTCGGCCACCCGGTGATGGCCGTCGGCGACCCCAACCAGGCGATCTACGGCTGGCGCGGTGCCTCGGTGTCGAACATCCTCAACTTCGCCGAGACCTTCCCGGTCCCCGACGGAGAGCCGGGCCGGCTGCCGCTCACTGTCAACCGGCGGTCCGACTGCCGCATCCTCGACGTGGCCAACCGGCTCGCCGAGCCGCTGCTGGCCGCCTACGGCGACAAGGTGGCCCGGCTGCGGGCGGCTGACGGGGCCGCCGAGGGCCGCGTCGAGGCGCACGTGTTCGAGCGCTCCGTCGACGAGCTCGCATGGCTGGCCACGGAGGTCCGGCGCGTCCACGACGACGGCACCGCCTGGTCCGACATCGGGGTTCTCAGCCGCGACAACGCGCAGGCCGAGGAGGTCTACGACGCGCTCACCGCGGCCGGGGTCCCGGTGGAGATCGTCGGCCTGTCCGGCCTCATCCGGCTGCCCGAGGTGGCCGAGGTCGTCGCCACCCTGACGCTGCTGCACGACGTCACCGCCAACGCCGCGATGCTCACGTTGCTCACCGGACCGCGGTGGGCGATCGGGCCGCGCGACCTGCGCCTGCTGGCCGAGCGCGCCGCCGAGGTCGCCGGCGTCCGCGGTCGTGCGGCGACGGCGACCATCGCCGACCAGCTGCTCCAGATCGCCGACGGCATCGACGCCTCCGAGCTCCCGGCGCTCAGCGACGCGCTCGAGTCGCCGGGGGAGGCGGCGTACTCGCCCGAGGCGCGCGACCGGTTCGCGCTGCTGGCGGCGGAGCTCCGCCGCCTGCGCGGCCACGTCGGCGACCCGCTGCTCGACGTGGTGCGCCGCATCATCGACACGACCGGCGTCGACGTCGAGCTGGCCTCGGCGACCTCGCCGGCCGCGGCGGCCCGACGCGACAACCTCGACCTCTTCGTCAAGGCCGTCGCGGAGTTCCAGTCTGTCGACGGCGACGTGACGCTCCCGGCGCTGCTCGCCTACCTCACCGCGGAGGACGACCAGGGCAACGGCCTCGACGTGGCGACCCCGACCGCCGCCGACTCCGTCAAGCTGGTGACGGTCCACCGTGCCAAGGGCCTGGAGTGGTCGTCGGTCTTCTGCGTCGGGGTGGGGGAGACGCGCTTCCCCAGCAACAGGTCCCGCACGCTCTGGACCTCCTCGCCCGCGGTCCTGCCCGCGCCGCTCCGCGGCGACCGCGCCGACCAGCCGCAGCTGCAGGGCCACGACAAGGCCGCGCTCGACGCCTACCGCGCCGCCACCAAGGCCCACGACGCCGAGGAGGAGCTGCGGCTCGGCTACGTCGCCTTCACCCGGGCGGCTCACCACCTGTGCGTGACGTCGTACGTCTGGGGCCAGCGCTCCACGCCGTTCGGGCCCTCCGACTACCAGCGGGTGGTGCGCGAGCAGCTCGAGGAGTGGGGTCGGCCGGTCGAGCGCTGGCTGGAGAAGCCGCCGCCCAGGTCGCCGAACCCCAACGACGACGTCGACACCTCCCGCCCCTGGCCCGTCCCCGGCCCGGGGGAGGAGGCTCGCCGGCGGCTCGCGGCAGCCGAGCTCGTCCGGTCCGTCGACCGCACCGCCCCCGACGAGGGCCTCGACATGGTGGAGGCCGCCCGGGTGGCCGAGTGGGACGACGACCTGGCGCAGCTCCTCGCCGAGGCGCGGGCCGAGCGCGCGACGACGGTCGACCTGCCGCTGCCGAGCAGCCTCTCGGTGACCTCGCTGGCCAGGCTGCGCGACGACCCCGCAGCGTTCGCCCGCGAGCTCGCTCGGCCGATGCCCAGACCACCCGCGCCGGCGGCGCGCTTCGGCACCGCCTTCCACGCGTGGGTCGAGGAGCGCTTCGGCCAGCAGGCGCTCATCGAGCCCGACGAGCTCCCCGGCCGCGCCGACGCAGGCATCGACGACGAGGCCGACCTCGGAGAAGTGGTCAAGCGGTTCGAGGACGGACCGTTCGGCGACCGCGCGCCCCACGCCGTGGAGGCGCCGTTCGCGCTGGTCCTGGGCGGCCAGGTGGTGCGCGGCCGGATCGACGCCGTCTACGCCGAGCCCGACGGCGGGTTCCTGCTCGTCGACTGGAAGACCAACCGCCACGAGACCGCCGACCCGCTCCAGCTGGCCCTCTACCGGCTCGCCTGGTCGGAGCTCACCGGGACGCCGCTGGACCGGGTGCGTGCCGTGTTCCACTACGTGCGGTCCGGCCGTACGGTCGAGCCCGCCGACCTGCCCGACCGCGACGGCCTCGAGCGCCTGCTCTCCGACCTCTGACCCCGGGGTCGCGCGTACGGGCGTATGGGCGCGGGCGTATGCCCGGGGGGCCCGGCAGCGGTGTGTGGTGCAGGTTCTGGCGCTTGAGAAGCTGCGTCACCGCCCGAGAGCGGTGAGTGAGGCAGGTTCTGGCGCTCGAAAGGCTGCGTCACGCACCGCCCGTACGTTGACCGCCCGGGGAGCGGTGTGTGAGGCAGGTTCTGACGCTCGAAAAGCTGCCTCACGCACCGCCCGTGCGGTCGCCGCCCCGGGAGCGGTGAGTGGGGCAGGTTCTAGCGCCTCGAAAGCTGCCTCACGCACCGCCCGTGCGGTCGCCGCCCCGGCAGCGGTGAGTGGGGCAGGTTCCCGCGCCTCGAAAGCTGCCTCACGCACCGCCCGGGGACCCGAACGCGGCCGTCAGCGCGATCTCGACCATCTCGCCGAAGGTCTGCTCCCGCTCCTGCGCCGTCGTCTCCTCGCCCGTGACGATGTGGTCCGAGACCGTGCAGATCGCGAGCGAGCGGCGGCCGTGCTTCGCGGCGAGGGTGTAGAGCGCGCTGGCCTCCATCTCGACGGCGAGCACGCCGTAGCCCACCATCTCGCCGAGGAGCTCGGGGCGCGTCGGGTAGAAGGAGTCGCTGGAGAAGATGAGGCCGACGTGGAACGGCGACCCGCCCTCCCGTGCCTCCGCGGCCTCGACCGCCCGCCGCAACAGGCCGAAGTCGGCCACCGGTGCGTAGTCGATGCCGTGGAAGGTGATCCGGTTCATGGAGGAGTCCGTGCACGCGCCGGAGGCGATGACGAGGTCGCGCACCCCGACGGCCTCCGTGACGGCGCCGCACGAGCCCACCCGCACGATCGACTGCACGTCGTAGTCGGTGAACAGCTCGTTGACGTAGATCGACATCGACGGCTGGCCCATCCCCGAGCCCTGCACCGACACGGGATGACCGTTCCAGGTGCCCGTGTAGCCGTACATCCCGCGGACCTCGCTGTAGCAGCGGGCCTCGTCGAGGAAGGTCTCGGCGATCCACTTCGCTCGCAGGGGGTCGCCGGGGAGCAGGACGGTGGGGGCGATGTCGCCCGGCTGGGCGCCGATGTGGGTGCTCACGGCGCCCAGCCTAGGCAGTGACGCGGTCCCCGCCGGTCGCGGCGACCCCGTGGGGCGTCCGGGCGGCGGTCGCGGGAGCCGGGGCTAGCCTGACGGCGTGACCGCCCAGCGCCCCCTGCCGCACGTCGCCCTCTCGGCCCACGCACACAACCGCATGGGGCTGCGCCGGACCGACGAGGCGTGGCTCGCCGAGCGCATGTCGGACCCGGCGACGCGCGTGCTGGTCGTGGCCGGCATCCGGCTGCGCCCGGTCGAGGGCAGCGTGCAGTGGACAGCACCGCAGGAGGCGCCCGAGGGCACGCTGGTGCTCCTCGGCGACCGCGACGGCGTCGTGCACGTGGCGGTGGTGGTCGACCCCGCCGACGCTCCCGGCAGCGCCGACGAGTGGGTGCCGCTGCGCGCGGTGCTCCCGCTGCTGGCCCAAGACGCGACCGGGCAGGCGCCGTTGCTCATGCACGCGATCGGCCTGGCGGAGTGGCACCACGCCACCCGCTTCTGCCCGCGCTGCGGTGGGACGCTGGTCAGCCGGGCCGCCGGCCACGAGCTGCGGTGCACGCAGTGCGACCGCGCCCAGTTCCCGCGCACCGACCCCGCCGTCATCATGGCGATCACCCATGGCGAGGGGGACGACGAGGCGATCCTGCTGGGCCGCAACGTCGCCTGGCCGGCCGGGCGGTGGTCGACACTGGCCGGCTTCTGCGAGCCGGGGGAGACGCTCGAGGACGCCGTGCGGCGCGAGGTCGCCGAGGAGGTCGGGGTCACGGTGGGCGAGGTGACCTACTTCGGCAGCCAGCCCTGGCCGCTGCCCGCGAGCCTCATGCTCGGGTTCACCGGCCGGGCCGTGACCACCGAGATCGACGTCGACGGCGCCGAGATCGAGGAGGCGCGCTGGTGGACGCGCACCGACTTCGAGGCCGCCGCCCGCGCAGGCGAGCTGCTCGTGCCGCGGGGCGTCTCGATCTCGTCCTCGCTCATCGAGAGCTGGTTCGGCCGCCCACTCGACGGCCCCGGCTGGGGCTGAGCGGGGTCCTGCGGCGTCAGTCGCAGGTGTCGCAGACACCTGTCGCGGGCAGGGCGATGAAGCAGCGCGGGCAGAGGTCGACGGGCTTGTCGGTGGCCGCCACCCGCGACGGCCGCGACGGCCGCGGCGTCCCGGTGCCGCGAGCCGACGTCGTACGCGGCGTGCTCGCGCGGGTGCCCGGCACGCGGGTGCTCGGGGGCGAGTCGTCGCGGATGTCGAACCCCAGACGGGTCAGCGCCTTGCTGGCACCGGCGCCGCCGCCGGGGATGTCGGCAGGAGTGAGCGTGCGGCCCGTCGCGAGACCATGCGCGATGCCGGCGATCGCCGCGGCGTCGTACTCCCTGCCGTGGTGCACCAGCACGTGCGTCGAGACGCCGCCGCGCACGAGCATGTAGTTGGCGCCACCTGCCGCGTCCCAGGTCTCCATCGCGGTGAGGACGTGGTCGCGGTCGATCGAGTTCAGCAGTGACACGACGTCAGGCTAACCCCGGTCCGGCGTGGCGTCCCGCTCGGGCGGTGCTCACGCGAGAGCCGCCAGCTTCTCCTTGACCTGCGCCACGGAGGGGTTGGTGAGCGTGCTGCCGTCGGTGAAGAGCAGCGTCGGCACGGTCTGGTTGCCGCCGTTGGCCTGCTCGACGGTGAGCGCCGCGTCGGGCTGCTGCTCGATGTCGACGATCGAGAACTCGATGCCCTCGCGGTCGAGCTGGCTCTTGAGGCGGTGGCAGTAGCCGCACCAGGGCGTGGTGAACATCGTGAAGGTCATGGGATGGAGTGTCCCCTCCGGCGTCTAGGGTGATGGAACGGGTGGTTCCCACCCCTGTCAACCACGACCTCGCAGGAGTTGTTCCGTTGCTCGAAGCGCTCGACCCCGAGCAGCGACAGGTCGCCGAGGCGCTGCGCGGGCCGGTCCGCGTGCTCGCCGGCGCGGGCACCGGCAAGACCCGCGCGATCACGCACCGCATCGCCCACGGCGTGGCGCAGGGGGTCTACGCGCCGACCGAGGTGCTGGCCCTGTCGTTCACCACCCGCGCGGCCGGCGAGATGCGCGAGCGCCTCCGGGCCCTGGGCGCGCCGGGCGTGCAGGCGCGGACGTTCCACTCGGCCGCCCTGCGCCAGCTGCGGTTCTTCTGGCCGCGGGTCCACCACCGCGACCTCCCCGAGCTCGTGGAGTCCAAGCTCGGCATGCTGGCCCTCGCCGCGCGCCGCCAGCGGCTCGGCGTCGACCAGGCGACGCTGCGCGACCTCGCCAGCGAGATCGAGTGGGCCAAGGTCTCCAACGTCGCTCCCGACACCTACGCGGCGATCGCCCGGGCCCGTGGCCGGGCGGTGTCCGGCCTGGAGCCGGAGGTGGTGGCGCGCGCCTTCGAGGCCTACGAGGAGGTCAAGCGCGGCCAGGGCCGCATGGACATGGAGGACGTGCTCCTCCTCGGCGCCGGGCTGCTCGCCGACAACGAGGCGGTCGCGGCCCAGGTGCGCCGCCAGTACAAGTGGTTCGTCGTCGACGAGTTCCAGGACGTCTCACCGCTGCAGCACGCCCTGCTCGACCTCTGGCTGGGCGGGCGCGACGAGCTCTGCGTGGTCGGCGACCCCGCCCAGACGATCTACTCCTTCGCCGGCGCCGACGCCCGCTACCTCCGCGAGTTCACGCAGCGGTTCCCGTCGGCCACGAGCGTCGAGCTGGTCCGCAACTACCGCTCCACGCCCCAGGTCGTGGCGGCCGCCAACGAGCTGCTCGCCGGCACCCCGAGCAAGGGTGTCGACCTCGTCGCGCAGCGGCCCTCCGGTGCCGCCATCAGCTATCGCGAGGCGAGCGACGAGGTGGCCGAGGCGGAGGCCGTCGCCGACCGCGTGGCGGCGCTGCGGGCCGGGGGGACGCCGGCCAGCCGGATGGCCGTCCTGCTGCGCATCAACGCGCAGTCCGAGCGCTTCGAGGAGGCGCTCGCCGCGCGCGGCATCCCCTACGTCGTCCGCGGTGCGGCGCGCTTCTTCGACCGTCCCGAGGTGCGCCAGGCGATCACGCTGGTGCGAGGCGCGGCGCGCAGCGGGGAGGCCGACGGACCGGTGGCCGACGCGGTCGTGGCCGTCCTGTCCCAGATGGGGCACAGCAGCGACCCGCCCGAGGGCAGGGGAGAGGTCCGCAACCGCTGGGAGTCGCTGCAGGCGCTGGTCGACCTCGCCGCGGACTTCGGTCGTGAGCGACCCGACGCAGGCCTCGGCGACCTCGTCGACGACCTCGACCGACGTGCGAGCGAGCAGCACGCCCCGGTCGCCGACGCGGTCACCGTGGCCACCATCCACTCGGCCAAGGGCCTGGAGTGGGACGCCGTCTTCGTGGCCGGCATGCACGAGAAGATGATGCCGATCTCGCAGGCGCAGACCCCGGCGGAGGTCGAGGAGGAGCGCCGGCTGCTCTACGTCGCGATGACCCGGGCCCGCGACGAGCTCGCCGTCTCCTGGGCCGCGGCTCGCGAGCCCGGCGGCCGCCCCACGCGCGGCAGCTCCCCCTTCCTCGCGCCGCTGCTCGACGGCGCGCCCGGCGTGGCCGGGCAGCGCCGCGAGCGCAGCAGGCGCAACCGCTCGGCCCTGCACTGCCGCGAGTGCGGCAGGGCGCTGTCGACGGCGCAGGAGAAGAAGACCGCCCGGTGCGCCGGCTGTCCGGCGTCCTACGACGAGGCCCTCTTCGAGCGGCTGCGCGAGTGGCGCCTGGCGCGAGCCGCCGAGGACAGCGTGCCGGCGTTCGTGGTGTTCACCGACGCGACGCTGCAGCTCATCGCCGAGCACGTGCCCTCCGACGTGAAGGCGCTGCGCGCGATCAGCGGCGTGGGCCCGAGCAAGATCGCCAAGTACGGCGACGAGGTGCTCGCCCTCGTGGCGGTCCAGACCAGTTGAGGGGTCCGGACCGGGCGTGCAGGCGGCCGTCCGGCGCTCTGCAGAAGTTTTTTCATGTAATGGCCACTAAATCGTTTGCCCCTGACGTACGCCGGGGTCTAACGTTCCACTCACGACCCGCGCACTGGGATCGCTGACAACGATCCGCGCCCGATGCCCCGAAGGAGGTGGCCCCCATGGAGAACAACACGATGACGATGACGGCGTGGACGCCGTCCTTCGGCATGTCCACCCTCGGCCGCCCCTGCGCGTACACGCGCGCCCTCGGCGCCGGCGTGGTGGCTGTCCAGGGCGACGCCGCCGCCATCGTGCGCGTCAAGGGCGATTTCCCGGGTTCTCCCGCCTGGAGTCCGTCGAGCTAGGTCACAACCTCGCACCGGCAGCCTCCAGGCCGCGGAACCCGAACCCGGGATCCGCGGCCTTTCTGTTTGTCCGTCACACCCGCGATCAGGTCAACGAGGAGGAGGTGAACACATGACCATCAGCGTTCTCGACCGCCGAGCTGCCGACGTCACGCCCGAGCTGGAGCCCCAGGCCCCGCTCGGAGCCCTGCACGACGCAGCTGCCGAGGTGGATGAGGAGTTGCTGCCCTGCCGCGTCAACGACGCAGAGCTGTGGTTTGCCGAGTCCCCCGCGGACGTGGAGCACGCCAAGGCCCTCTGCACCGACTGCCCCGTGCAGGCGCTGTGCCTCGACGGAGCCCTCGAGCGGCGTGAGCCGTGGGGCGTCTGGGGAGGCGAGCTCTTCCTCCAGGGCGTGGTGATCCCGCGCAAGCGGCCGCGAGGCCGGCCCCGCAAGTCCGAGCAGGTCGCCGTACAGGCCAGCCAGGACCAGAAGGACGGGGCAGCCGCGTAGGCGCCACCGCGAACCCGACTCCACCGAGGAAACACAGGAAAACATCGATGAAGACCTACCGGAACGGAAGCACCGACATGAATCTCATGCACGAAGAACTCGCACGCGCGCAAATGTCCGCGCGCCTGGGAGAGGCGCACGAACTGCGACGCGGCCACCAGCTGGCCCTGGCCCGTCGGATGAGCCGCAAGGCCGAGCAGGCCGCGCAGCAGGCGCGTCTCGCACTCGCCCGCGCGATCTGATCGATCCCCCTCTGGGGGAGGCTCTCGCCCTGATCGCGGGTGAGCACAGCACGAGCCGGTACGTCGTCACGGTGGCGACGTACCGGCTCGTGTCGATTTCGGCGCGCGGCCCAACCGGTCGTCAGGAGTAGCCTTCGAGGCGTGAGCGAGCCCGTGACGTGCGACTTCTGCGGCACGCAGGCACCCGAGGCCGAGACCCTGACGTGGACGACGGCGGTCGAGAACGGCCGGAGGCGGTCCTTCTGCGACACCTGCTCGCGCAGCCACCTGCGCGCGATGGAGAGCAAGCTCGACAGCGAGTGGTGGTGACCCCGTCCGGGACGGCTCACCCGAGGTCGAACCACGCACACCCGCAGTAGGGGTGCCGCTGCCAGCGGCGGGCGGTGGGCAGCGGCTCGTGGTCGTGGCGCCACGACGTGAGCCACGAGTGCGGCGGCTCGCCCCGGCCCCACGCCACCAGGTCGCGGGCGGCGGCGCCGGCGGCGAGGGCCAGCAGTGGGGGCGGCAGGTGGTCCGTGCAGGTGCGGTCGCCCTCGTCGAGCACGGCCGCGGCCACGCACCGTGCGCACGGCCCGATCCCGGGTGCGGCCCAGGGGCCGACCTCGACGGCCCAGGGACGCACGGCGACGAGCAGGTGGGGCAGCGAGGCGACGCTCCAGTCGTCGATCCTCGCGGAGACGAGGCGGCCCGGCGTCACCGCGACGCCGACGGCCGCGGCGTCGTCCACCACGACCCCGGCGGCGGCCAGCGCGCCGACCACGGGCCGGTGCCACACGTCCGGGCAGTCGAGCTGCGCGCGCAGCGGGGCGGAAGGGGCGGAGCCGGTCATGAGCCGAGGCTGCCACGCGCCCCGGTCGGCCGGGGCGTCGTCCACAGGGGACGCGGCCGGCGGGAAAGCAGCGGCGGCGCCACCCGATGGGTGACGCCGCCGCGGATCAGCTCACGGGGTGAGGCTCACGCCTTGCCGAGGATCCGGTTCAAGTTGGTGCCGCAGACCGGGCAGACGCCCTTGGCCATCTTGGTGCCCTTGTCGTTGACCTTGATCTCGCCCTCCGCCTCGCGCTTCTCCTTGCACTTGACGCAGTAGAACTCGCCGCTCCAGGTCTCCGCCATGACGGCCTCCTTGCTTGTTTCTTCGTGGTCGTCGCGACGGGGTTGTCGAAGGGGAAGCCCGCCGGGGAGCGCCGGCGGTCGCCGGTGCTCCGTCGGAGACCCTACGCCACGCGTGGCGCACGCTCACGCACCACACGCGCTGAGCGTGAATCCGCCTGCTCCTACGCTCAGCGCCATCAGTACCCTCGGCGCATGCCAGAGACCCCGCCGGACCTCGTCCACCTGCGCCTCGAGCGGCCCTCCGAGGGGGTCGCCCTGCTCACGCTCGACAACCCCGACATGCGCAACGCGATGAGCGAGGAGATGACCTCCTCCTGGGTCGCCGCCGTCGACGCGCTCGCCGCCGACCGGTCGGTCCGCGCGGTCGTCGTCACCGGCGAGGGCAGCGCCTTCTGCTCCGGCGGGGACACCTCCTGGATCGCCAGCGAGCCCGACGCCGGGGTCGACCACCTCCGCTCGCGGATGCTGCCGTTCTACCGCGCCTGGCTCTCGCTCCGCCGGCTGGAGGTGCCCACGATCGCCGCGGTCAACGGGCCCGCGATCGGCGCCGGCCTGTGCCTGGCGCTGGCCTGCGACATCCGCTACGCCGCCGAGGGGGCGCGGCTCGGCGTGCCGTTCACCAGGCTGGGGATGCACGCCGGCATGGCGGGCACCTACCTGCTGCCCGACGTCGTCGGGCCGGCGCACGCGCGCGATCTGCTGCTCACCGGCCGGGTGGTCGACGCCGACGAGGCGCTGCGGCTCGGGCTGGTCTCCCGGGTGCTCGGAGCCGGGTCGTTCCTCGAGAAGGTGCTCGCGACGGCGTCCGACGTCGCCGCGACCGCCCCGATCGCGGCGCGGCTGACCAAGGTGGCCCTCGCCGGCGGCGGGCACGCCGACCTCGAGTCCGCCCTGCAGTGGGAGGCGCTCGCCCAGCCGGTCACGCTCGCGACCGCCGACCTGCAGGAGGGCATCCGGGCGGCGAGGGAGAAGCGCCCGCCGCGCTTCCGCGGCCGCTGATCCGCCGCGGCGCGGAAGAAGGGCCCCGCAGCCGACCACGCCTGCCTTCCCCTGCCGGCGTCGAGGGACCGCGGGGCCCGTCTGCTGCGCAACGCTAGGGCCGTGCCCGCGGGCGGTCAACACATCAGTGTCCACCCCTGTGGACAGACCTGTGGATGCTGTGGGGACGGCATCCCGGGGGCCGTGGAGGACGCGGTCGGCCGTGGGGAGGACCCTGTGGGCGACATCGCCGGCCCCGCGCCGTACTGTGCCGGTGACCAGCGGCTTCGGCACCGCAGGCCCTGTGGAGGAGAAGAACGTGAGCGAAGACGGCGGCGACGTCCAGCCCGCACGCGGACCCGTCGCCACGCTGCGGCGCATCGCGTTCCTCATGGAGCGCCAGCGCGAGGAGACCCGCCGGATCGAGGCGTTCCGCAAGGCCGCCCGCACGATCCTGCCGCTTCCCGAGGACGAGGTACGCCGGCGCGCCGCGGAGGGCACGCTCACCGAGCTGGCCGGCATCGGACCGAGCACCGCCGCCGTGATCACCGACGCCTGCAACGGCGTCGTCCCCGAGCGGCTGGTCAGGCTGGAGGCCACGGCCGGCCCGCTGGCCCACGGCGGTGAGGAGCTCCGTGCCCGGCTGCGGGGGGACCTGCACTCGCACTCGGACTGGTCCGACGGGGGCTCGCCGCTGGAGGAGATGGCGATGACCGCCATGGAGCTCGGGCACGACTACCTCGTGCTGACCGACCACAGCCCGCGGTTGCGGGTGGCCAACGGCCTCAGCGCCGAGCGGCTCACCCGCCAGCTGGCCGTGGTGGAGGCGGTCAACGAGCACCTGGGCGGCAGCTTCACGCTCCTCAAGGGGATCGAGGTCGACATCCTCGACGACGGCTCGCTCGACCAGACGCCCGACATGCTGCGACGGCTCGACGTGCGGGTGGCCTCGGTGCACTCCAAGCTCCGGATGGACGCACCCCAGATGACCCGGCGCATGGTCGCGGCGGTCCGCAACCCGCACACCAACGTGCTCGGCCACTGCACCGGCCGCCTGGTGACCGGCAGCCGGGGCGTCCGTCCGCAGAGCCAGTTCGACGCGCGGGCCGTGTTCACCGCCTGCGCCGAGGAGGGCGTCGCGGTGGAGATCAACAGCCGGCCCGAGCGCCGGGACCCCCCGACGGAGCTCCTCGAGCTGGCCCGCGACCTCGGGTGCCTGTTCTCGATCGACAGCGACGCGCACGCGCCGGGCCAGCTCGACATGCTCGACTACGGTGCCGCCCGGGCCGCCGAGGTGGGCATCGAGCCCGACCGGATCGTGACCACCTGGGAGCGCGACCGGCTGCTGGAGTGGGCATCGGCGCGACTGTGACCCGCGCGTTTCGCCACCCGTGCGTGGGCGGGGGCGGCTAGGTTCGGCCCATGAGCACCCGGACCCGTACGCCCGAGGTGGAGGTGCGCCGCTCGCGCCGCCGCCGGCGCACGGTGTCCGCCTACCGCGACGGCGACCGCATCGTCGTGCTGATCCCGGCCACGATGAGCAAGCGCGACGAGGCGACCTGGGTCGCCGACATGGTGGCCCGCATCGAGCGGCAGGAGAAGCGCCGGCTGCGCTCCGACGACGACCTGGTGGCGCGGGCGGCCAAGCTGAACGACCTCTACTTCGGCGGCCTCGCCGTGCCGGCCTCGGTGCGCTGGGTGACCAACCAGAACGCGCGCTGGGGCTCGTGCACGCCCGGCGACCGCACCATCCGGCTCAGCGACCGCCTCCAGCAGGTGCCGGGGTGGGTCGTCGACTACGTCCTCGTGCACGAGCTGGCGCACCTGCTCGAGCCCGGTCACACGCCGGCGTTCTGGGCCTGGGTCGACCGCTACCCGCGGGCTGAGAAGGCGAAGGGCTACCTGGAGGGCTACTCCGCGGCGGCGCGCCTCGAGCCGCCACCGGGCGGTGTCGAACCTGGCGAGCCCGGCGAGCCGGGGGACTGACCGCGCACCCGAGCCAGCGCGGCGTCGACGAGGACGTACATGTCGTCGAAGGTCGGCGGCAGCGCGTCCGCCGGCCACCAGCGCACGTCGAGCGACTCCGCGCTCGTGGCGTGGGCGGCTGTGGGCGCTGCGACGGCGAGGAACCGGACGTCGAGGTGGTGGACGGTACCGCGCTCGGAGCAGAACTCGACCGTGTGCTCGTCGAGCGACAACGGCTCGGGGTCGAGGTCGAACGAGACGAGTCCGGACTCCTCCACCAGCTCGCGACGGGCGCCGGCGGCGAGGGAGGCGTCACCGGGCTCGAGGTGGCCGCCGAAGGCCAGCCAGGCGTCGGCCTTGCGGTGGTGGTTGAGCAGCACCGCGTCGGCGCCGCGGGAGACCACGATCGCGCCCGCGGTGAGGTGGTCGGGGAAGCACGCCTTGGCGAGCCCGTCGTCGTGGGCGGCCAGGTGGGCGAGGTAGCGCTCGCGCAGGGCAGCCTGCTCGGGGGAGGGCGGTGCCCACGCCGTCAGCGTCGCGACGGCGCTGGCGTGCAGGGCCGGGCTCACTCGCCGGGTCGCGGGTCGCCGCCGTCGAGGAGCTCGCGCAGGCCGGCGTCGAACTCGTCCTCGGACAGCTCGCCCGGGGCGACGGAGTCCTCGCGGAACCCCAGCGGGTCGTCGAGGTCGGCGGCGGTGGGCAGGAGGTGCGGCGACATCCACACGCCGTCGCGCGCCTCGGTGCCCTGACGGGTGCGCAGCGAGCCCCAGAGCGTGGAGGCGTCGCGCAGCCGGCGGGGCCGCAGCTCCAGCCCGACGAGGGTCGCGAAGGTCTGCTCGGCCGGTCCGCCCGCGGCGCGGCGGCGGCGTACGGTCTCCTGCAGCTTGGCGGCCGCGGGCATCCGCTCCGCGGTGGCCTGGCCGACGACCTCGTCGACCCAGCCCTCCACGAGGGCGAGGGTGACCTCGAGCTTCTCCAGGGCGGCCTTCTGCGCCGGGGAGGGCTCGGGGTCGAACAGCCCGCCGGCCAGCGCGTCCTGCATCGCGGTCGGATCGCTCAGGTCGACCTCCCGCAGCTTGGTCTCCATGCCGGAGGTGTCGAAGTCCATGCCGGCGCCGTACTCGGCGACCGCGCCGATGAGGTGGTCGCGCAGCCACGGCACACCCGCGAAGAGGCGCTGGTGCGCCGCCTCGCGCAGCGCGAGGTAGAGGAGCACGTCGTCCGCGGTGACGTCGGGGAGCTCGGCCGCGAAGGCGGCGACGTTGGTCGGCAGGAGCGCGGCCCGGCCGATCGGGCCCAGCGGCAGGCCGATGTCGGAGGCGCTCAGCACGTCGCCGGCGAGCGCCCCAAGGCCGCTGCCGACCTGCGAGGCCACCATGGCGCCGCTGGCCTTGCCCAGCATCGCCATCAACGGCCCGGCGAGCTGCCGCATCTCCTCGGGCATGGCCTGGCCGAGGGCCTGCGTGGCGGAGCCGGCGATCGGCTCGACGAGGACCTTCCACACCGGGACGGTCTCCACGATCCACTCGGCGCGCGACCAGGCCGCGGTGGTGGTGACGCCGGACGGGAACTCGGTCGTCGTGTCGAGCCAGTGGTCGGCGAGGCGCACGGCGTCGGCGACGGCGGCGGACTGGGCGGTGGTGACCGTCGGGTCGGGCTCCTGCGCGGCGGCGCGGCGGGCGAGGTTGGTCACGGTCTCCCAGTTGACGGGACCGTCGTTCGGGGCGAACAGCGACTGCATCTGCGCCATCAGTGCGTTGAGGTCGGGCATGCCGCCGGCGAACCCGCCCATCTGCGAGAAGATCTGCTCGAACGGCGTGCCCTTGAACGGGTTGTCGTCGGGATCCCGACCGGACGATCCCGGGCCTCCGGGGGTGTCACTCATGCCCGCAACGGTACCCACCGCGCCCAGCCCCGGCATCCCCGCTCGGTCCTACACTCGGAGGCGTGACCGACCCCCTGCGCCTCGTCGACATCCGCGACACCCCGCTCGACGTCACCGAGGTCGTCGACGCACTGGGCGACGACGGCGCCGGCGGGCTCACGCTGTTCATCGGGCAGGTCCGCGACCACGACGGCGGCAAGGGCGTGACCGCGCTCGACTACTCGGCGCACCCGACCGCGCTCGCGCGTTTGCGGGACGTGTGCCGACGCGTGGCGGAGGAGCACGACGTACGAGGCGTGGCGGCGGTGCACCGCGTCGGACCGCTGCGCATCGGCGACCTCGCGGTCGTGGTCGCGACGACGGCCGCCCACCGCGGCGACGCCTTCGCGGCGTCGCGTGCCCTGATCGACACGCTCAAGGCCGAGGTGCCGATCTGGAAGCACCAGGTCTTCGACGACCGGACCGAGGAGTGGGTCGGCACGCCGTAGCGCCTGCGCGCTCCGAGGCGCGCCGCCTCCTAGGCTCGGGGCGTGGAAATCCTGCTGTGGCTGGTGCCGTCCGTCGTGGTGACGGTCGCGGCGATGGCCTGGGTGTCGTGGGTCGGGCGCGACGGGCACGGCGAGGTGGACCGCGACGTCGCCGTCGAGCGGCTCGGCAGGGCCCTGGCCAAGGAGCTGCCCGCCGGCACCCGGCGTACGTCCCCGCCCGTGCGTGACCGCAGCACCGGCATCGCGGTGCGTCCCAGCCACGGCGCCGGCCGGGACGGCACGACCCGGCGCGCCTCCTGACCCGCCGCGCACCGGCCGTCGGTCGACCGCCGGTCGGCTGCCTGCCGGCCGGTTGCGGCCGTTTGAGAGAGTTGCGCCCATGAGTCAGCGGACCAGGGCGGGGCTTCTCGCGCTCTGCCTGCTGGCCGTGCTGTGGGGCACGGCCGCCTTCGTGCCGCTGCCCTACGTCACCTACTACCCCGGACCGACGGTCGACATCCTCGGCGAGGACGACGGCGGGGAGACCGTGCGGGTCACCGGGCACCGCGCGTACCACGACGAGGGCGAGCTGCGGATGACGACCGTCTACGTCAGCACGCCGCAGGAGGACGTGACCCTCCCCGAGCTGCTGCGCGCCTACTTCGACCCCGACGCGGCGGTGTGGCCGCGGTCCTCGGTCTACGCCCCCGACGAGACCGACGAGTCCAGCGACCGCCTGTCCGAGGTCGCCATGGTGTCCTCGCAGGACACGGCGGTGGCGGCTGCGCTGACCGAGCTCGGCGAGGAGGTCGACCCGATCGTCGAGGTGCTCGACGTGACCCCGGGGCTGCCCGCGGACGGCGAGCTGGAGGTGCGCGACGTGCTGCTCGAGGTCGACGGGACCGCCGTCGACGACGCCCAGGACGTCGTCGACGCGGTCGACGGCGCGAGGGCCGGTGAGCCCATCACCTTCCTCGTGCGTCGCGGCGACGAGGAGGTGAGCGTGGACCTCGTCCCCGAGGAGGTCGACGGCGACCTCCGCGTCGGCATCACGCCGGGGCCGGGCTACGACTTCCCGTTCCGCGTGAGCGTCGACATCGCCGACAACATCGGTGGGCCGAGCGCCGGGCTGATGATGTCGATGGCGATCTACGACACCCTCACGCCCGGTTCGCTGACCGACGGAGCCCACGTCGCCGGCACCGGCACCATCACCCCCGCCGGCGACGTCGGACCCGTCGGGGGCATCCAGCAGAAGATCGCGGCGGCGCGCGACGAGGGCGCCGAGCTCTTCCTCGTGCCCGCCGACAACTGCAACAGCATCGGGGGAGTGGACACCGGGAGCATGCGGCTGGCCCGGGCCACGACCCTGCACGGCACCCTCGAGACCCTGGCCGACTGGGTCGCAGACCCCGACACCGACCTCCCGACCTGTGAGGACACCGCCTGATGACGGACCCCAGCGACTCCATCCCCGACCCGGCCGCGCCCGACGCGCTGCCCGAGGATCCCGCACTGGCGGCAGCCGTGCTGGAGATCGAGGCCCACGTCGCGCAGGACGGCTGGGACCAGCCGGCGCGGCTCTACGCCCTCGTCGACACCGCCGAGCTCGTGGCGCAGGAGCCCGCACTCGCCGCGGCCATGTCGATCGACGGCCCGGGCGACGACGGGTCCTTCACCCCGATCGAGCAGGAGGGCCTGCCCCCCGGCCAGGCGCTCGAGGACGCGCTGCCCACCATCGCCTGGCCCGACAGCGTCGCCGGGTGCGCGGCCGTGATCGAGCGGCTCGTGCTCCCGCCCGGCACCGACGAGGAGATTCCCGAGGACCCCGCGGCCGCCGAGGTCTTCGCCCGCGAGCACCCCGACCGCCAGGAGGTCCGGATGGTCGCCGGCGTCACGCGCGCCGGGGCGTCGTACTGCGCCCTGCGGCTGCGGGCCCACGACGACGAGCAGTCGGTGGTCAACGGCACCGAGCTGGTCCCCGGCCTGCTCGCGCTCCTCCACGCGACGCTGCACGACACCCCCTCCGACACCCCGTCCGACCCCCACGAGAATCCCTGAGCAGGCGCCGGCATGAGCAATCCCTTCGACCGACCCAGCGGCCCCCAGGGCCCCGACGGCCCGCAGCGGCCCGGTGGACCCGCAGGTCCGGGCGGCCCCCGTACCGTGACGTCGTCGCGCCGCCCCGGCGCGCTCGTCATCACCGCGATCGTCCTGATCCTCGCCTTCATGCTGCTGAGCGGGTTCGCGTCGTTCTGGACCGAGCGGCTGTGGTTCGGGTCGGTGGGCTACAGCGAGGTCTTCAGCACGCTGCTGCTCACCCGGGTCGGGCTGTTCCTGGTCTTCGCCGGGCTGATGGCGGCGACCGTCGCGCTCGCGATGTCGATGGCCTACCGCTTCCGTCCGGTGCTGTGGCCGGGCATGCCGGGCGTCCCCGACGACGGGATGGACCGCTACCGCCAGCTCCTCGCCCCCCGGATGGCCTGGGTGGTCGCCGGCGCGTCGGTGGTGATGGGCCTGTTCGCCGGCGCCTCCGCGTCGGGGCAGTGGCGCAGCTACTCGCTGTGGCGGCACGGGCAGGAGTTCGGCACGACCGACCCCTACTTCGAGAAGGACGTGGGGTTCTACGTCTTCGAGCTGCCGTTCTGGCACTACGTCGTCGACTACGTCATGGCGCTGGCGGTCGTGGGCCTGATCGCCTCGATCCTGATGAACTACCTCTTCGGCGGCATCCGTCTCTCCGCGCGCCCGGGTGAGCGCCTGACCAGCGCCGCGCAGATCCAGGTGTCGTCGCTGCTGGCGATGTTCGTGATCGCGAAGGCCGTCGACTACTGGCTCGACCGGTTCGACCTCGTGACGAGCTCCGGCTCGATCTTCACCGGCATGGGCTACACCGACGACAAGGCCGTGCTGCCGGCCAAGGAGATCCTCGCCGGCATCGCCCTCGTCTGCGCCCTGCTCTTCCTTGCCAACATCTGGCGGCGCACGTGGCTGCTGCCGTCGGTCGGGGTGGCCCTGTTCGCGCTGTCGGCGATCATCCTCGGGCTGATCGTGCCGACGCTGGTCCAGGCCATCCGGGTCAACCCCAACGTGCCGGACCGCGAAGGCCCCTACATCAAGGAGAACATCGACGCGACCCGCGAGGCCTACGCGCTCGACGCCGTGGAGACCAGGCCGGTGGGCGGTTCGCCCGGCCCGGCCGACGGCCGCCTCGACGAGCTCGACGCGGCGACCTCCAACGTGCCGCTGGTCGACCCGAAGGTCGTGAGCGAGGTCTTCGAGCAGCAGCAGCAGGTGCGCGGCTACTACTCGGTGAGCAACGTCCTCGACGTGGACCGCTACGACATCGGCGAGACCGACCGCGCCGTCGTGCTGGGCGTGCGCGAGCTCTACCAGAACGGCATCGCCGAGGGCGACCGCGACTGGTCCAACCTGCACACGGTCTACACCCACGGCAACGGCGTGATCGCGGCGTACGCCAACCAGCGCCCCGAGGACGACTCCAGCCAGTCGCTCAGCATCCAGTGGGCGGAGGGCCAGCAGGCCGACGAGGACGCGCTGAGCCGCGAGTACGGCGACGACTTCGAGGGCCGGGTCTACTACGGCGAGCAGAGCCCGTCCTACAGCATCGTGGGCAAGCCCGACGGCGGCGAGGACATCGAGCTCGACCTCCCGCGCGGGACGAGCAGCTCGGAGGCCGAGGAGTCCGGCACCGAGACGACGTACGACGGCCAGGGCGGCGTGCCCGTGGGCAGCCTGTTCAACAAGCTGCTCTACGCCGTGAAGTTCGGCGAGCCGAACTTCATCCTGTCCGGCCGCGTCCACGAGAACTCCAAGGTGCTCTACGACCGCAACCCCCGCACCATGGTCGAGAAGGTCGCGCCGTGGCTCACCGTCGACTCCGACCCCTACCCGGTGGTGGTCGACGGCGGGATCAAGTGGGTGCTCGACGGCTACACCGTCACCGACAAGTACCCGCTGTCGCAGCGTGAGTCGCTGGAGACGATGACCGACGACTCCCTCCAGCAGGACAGCGGCTTCCAGACGCTGCCCACCGACGAGATCAACTACATGCGCAACTCGGTCAAGGCGACCGTCGACGCCTACGACGGCACCGTCACCCTCTACGCCTGGGACGACAGCGACCCGATCCTGCGGGCGTGGGACGAGGTGTTCCCCGGCGTGCTCGAGGAGCGCGAGGAGATCCCCGACGAGCTGCTGTCGCACCTGCGCTACCCCGAGGACCTGTTCAAGGCCCAGCGCTACCAGTACCAGCGCTACCACGAGACCTCGGCGGCCGACTGGTACGAAGGCTCGACCCGGTGGGAGGTGCCGAAGGACCCGCAGGCGGCGACGCGGCTCCAGCCGCCGTACCGGCTGTTCTCGGAGACCGACGGCGAGTCGACGTGGTCGCTGACCTCGGTCTACGTGCCGCGCGAGCGGGACAACCTGGCGGCGTTCATGAGCGTCAACAGCGACGCCACGGACACCGAGGACTACGGCAAGATCTCCGTCCTCGAGCTGCCCGACACCCGCACGGACGGCCCGCGCCTGATCGCCGCGGCGCTCAGCACCGACGAGACCGTCCGGCAGGAGCTGCTGAGCTTCACCCAGGGTGACGCCACACCGGTGTTCGGCAACCTGCTCACGCTGCCGATCGGCGACAGCTTCATGTACGTCCAGCCGCTCTACACGCGCCGCGACGACGAGTCGGCCTACCCGATCCTGCGCTTCGTGCTGGTCTCCTACCAGGGCCGCGTCGGCATCGGCGAGACCCTGCGTGACGCGATCGAGGACTCCCTCGACGGCGTCCCGGCCACGCCGGAGGACCCCGAGGGCGAGGAGGGCGAGGAGCCGACCGAGCCGCCGTCGGCCTCCCCGACGGACGAGCCCGGCGAGGAGCCGACCCCGGCGCCCGAGGGCACGCAGGCGCAGATCCGCCAGCTGCTCGTGCAGGCCGAGGAGAAGTTCAACCAGGCGGACGCGGCGCAGCAGCGCGGCGACACCGTCAGGTGGGCCCGGCTGATGGAGGAGGGGCGCGACCTCATCGAGGAGGCCGTCCGGCTCGCCGGCTGAGCCGATCGGTCGGAGGCCCGTCGGACGGCCCGTCGAACAGGACGAAGCCCTGTCCGACGGGCCGTTCCCGCGTACGCCGTCGCCGGGGCGGCAGCTTCGTCCTGTCCGACGCGCCGCGGTCGCGGTGTGAGCAGCGCC
Organism: Nocardioides xinjiangensis; assembly: GCF_017916455.1. Lineage (GTDB taxonomy): Bacteria > Actinomycetota > Actinomycetes > Propionibacteriales > Nocardioidaceae > Nocardioides > Nocardioides xinjiangensis. Next base: position 73,044 of record NZ_JAFMSY010000003.1, read on the forward strand.
ATGGGACCCCGATTTGGGGTCCGCCGCGGCGCCCCTGTAATGTTCTGTTCACCGACGCGGGGTGGAGCAGCTCGGTAGCTCGCTGGGCTCATAACCCAGAGGTCGCAGGTTCAAATCCTGCCCCCGCTACCAATCGGATCGAGGCCAGACATTCGTCTGGCCTCGATCTGTTTCCCGCTCAGCCGGCGCCTCACTCCTCCTGCCGGGCCTGCTCGTCGAGCAGCTCGCGGGCGTGGCCGCCGTCCTCCTCCTGGTCGAGCCCGCGCCGGAAGCTGTCGAGCTTCTCCCGCCCGGCGGGGAAGGGCGGGAGCAGCGGGACGTCGGGGTCGACGACCGCCTCGAGCACGACGGGCCGGTCGGCGGACAGGGCGCGGTCCCATGCGGCGTCCACCCCGTCGGGCGAGTCGACGCGGATGCCGGTCAGGCCCAGCAGGTCGGCGTACGCCGCGTAGGGGAAGTCGGGGAGCGCCTGGCTGGCGGCGAAGCGAGGGTCGCCCTCGGTCTCGCGCTGCTCCCAGGTCACCTCGGCCAGCTCCTGGTTGTGCAGGACGAGCACGACGAACCGCGGGTCGGCCCACTCGCGCCAGCGGTGCGCCACCGTGACGAGCTCGGAGATGCCGTTCATCTGCATGGCGCCGTCGCCGACGAGCGCCACCAGCGGCCGGTCGGGGGCGTGCAGCTTGGCGGCGAGCCCGTAGGGCAGTCCCGAGCCCATGGACGCCAGCGTCGAGGACAGGTGAGCCGGCACGCCGGGCGGCAGGGTGAGGTGCCGGGCGTACCAGTAGACCACCGAGCCGACGTCGACGCTGACCTGCGCGTCGGCGGGAAGGCGGGGGGAGAGCGCCCGCACGACGCGCTCGGGGCTGAGCGGGCGGGCGGCGGCGCCGGCCCTCCGCTCGGCGAGGTCGTGCCACTCCCGGACCCGGTCCTCGACGTCCGCCCGCCACCCGTCCCGCTGGCGGAGGCGCGGCAGCAGCGCCTCCAGGGTCTCGGCGGCGTCACCGACCAGCCCGACCTCCACCGGGTAGCGGTTGCCGAGGTGGCGGCCGTCGATGTCGACCTGGACCGCGCGGGCCTGCCCGGGAGCGGGGTAGAACTCCGTCCACGGGTCGTTGCTGCCGACGATCAGCAGGGTGTCGCACTGGTCGAGCAGCCAGCCGGAGGCGGTGGTGCCGAGGTGGCCCATCACGCCGCAGCTCGTGGGCAGGGTCTCGTCCCAGAAGGGCTTGCCGAGCAGGCTGGTGGTGACGCCGGCGCCGAGGCGCTCGGCCACCGCGCGCACCTGCCCGCCCGCGCCGCGGGCGCCCTGGCCGACGAGCAGGGCGACCCGCTCGCCGGCGTCGAGCACCTCGGCGGCGGCGGCGAGGTCCACGTCGTGCGGCACGACCCGGGGTGGGCGCCACTGGACGGACGTGGGCACGACGCCGTGCTCGTGCGGCAGGGCGTCGGGCGCCGGGGCCACCTGGACGTCGTGGGGAAGGATCACCACGCACGGCGACCGGGTGGCGAGCGCGGTGCGGAAGGCACGGTCGAGCACCATCTGGGCCTGCTCCGGGGCCAGCACCGCCTGGACGTACTGCGCGGCGACGTCCTTGAAGACGCTGGTCAGGTCGATCTCCTGCTGGTACTCCGCCCCGAGGGCGGTCGTGGGCTGCTGCCCGACGATCGCGACGACGGGCTGGTGGTCGAGCTTGGCGTCGTAGAGCCCGTTGAGCAGGTGCACGGCCCCCGGTCCCTGCGTGCTCGTGACCACGCCGATCCCGCCGGTGTACTTCGCGTGGCCGACGGCCATGAGCGCGGCGTTCTCCTCGTGCCGCGCCTGGACGAACTCAGGGTCGCCACCCGCCCGGCGCAGCGCCCCCATGAACCCGTTGATGCCGTCGCCGGAGTAGCCGAAGAGCCGGTGCACGCCCCAGTCACGGAGCCGGTCGACGACGAGGTCGGCGACGAGTCGTTGCCCGGCCACGTCAGGCCCGTCCGGAGGTGAGCTCGGTCCAGCCACGCACGTCTGCCTCCTCGGCCCGTCGGTCAGGGGCCTCCCAGTGCCCAGGGCGGGGGAGGGGATGCGTGCACTGCGGACGTGACGGCAGCGTCGCGCCGGTCGCGGGACGCATCGTCGTCGGGGCCGCGGGTACCCGTCGTTCGTGGTCGTACGACGCGTGGACCGGGTGGCCGAGCCGTGGGGCAGCCGGACGCCGTACGGCCCGGGCGAGGACTGGCCCGTCCGGGTGGACACCCACCTCGCGGACGGGATCGCGCCCGAGGACGTGGACCGGTGGGTGCAGTCGGCGTCGATCCTGCACTCCAACGGCGACGGCATCGACATCGCGGTGAAGGACGACCGGATCGTCGGCGTCCGCGGTCGCGCGGTCGACCGGGTCAACCGCGGCCGGCTGGACCCGAAGGACCTCTACGGGTGGCAGGCCAACGGCTCGCCCGACCGGCTGACGCGACCGCTGGTCCGCCGGGACGGACGGCTGGTCGAGACGGACTGGGACACCGCCATGGGGGCGGTCGCCGGGCGGACCCGCGAGCTGCTCGAGGAGCGCGGCCCGAGCTCGATCGGGTTCTACACGACCGGGCAGCTGTTCATCGAGGAGTACTACACCCTCGGGCTCATCGCGCACGGCGGGATCGGGACCAACCACGTCGACGGCAACACGCGGCTGTGCACGGCCACTGCGGCGGCGGCCCTGAAGGAGTCGTTCGGCTGCGACGGGCAGCCCGGGTCCTACGCCGACCTCGACCACGCCGACACGATCTGCCTCTACGGCCACAACATGGCCGAGACCCAGACGGTCCTCTGGACCCGGGTCCTCGACCGCCTGGCGGGACCGAACCCTCCCCGCATCGTGTGCGTCGACCCGCGCCGGACACCCGTGGCGCGGCACGCGACCGTGCACCTCGCGCCACGTCCGGGCACCAACGTGATGCTGATGAACGCGCTCCTGCGTGAGCTCCTCGTCAACGACTGGGTCGACCACGCGTACGTCGACGCGCACGCCGTCGGGTTTCCCGAGCTGCGGAAGATGGTCGACGACTGCACGATCGAGCGCGCCGCCGAGGTGTGCGACGTCCCCGCCGGCGACCTCCGGGAGGCGGCCCGGCTCATCGGGACGGCCGAGCGCCTCGTCTCGAGCGTGCTCCAGGGGTTCTACCAGTCGCACCAGGCCACCGCCGCCGCCGTGCAGGTCAACAACGTGCACATCGTCCGCGGCATGCTCGGCCGGCCGGGCTGCGGCGTCCTGCAGATGAACGGTCAGCCGACCGCGGAGAACACCCGCGAGTGCGGCGCCGACGGGGACCTGCCGGCGTTCCGCAACTGGTCGAACGACGCCCACGTGGAGGACCTCGCCCGCATCTGGAACATCGACCCGATGCGGATCCCGCACTACACCGCCCCTACGCACGCGATGCAGATGATGCGGTACGTCGAGGACGGGTCGATCCGCTTCCTCTACGTCACCGCCACCAACCCGGTCGTGTCCATGCCGGAGCTGCGGCGGATGCGGTCGATCCTGTCGCAGGACCGGCTCTTCCTCGTGGTGCAGGACCTGTTCCTGACCGAGACCGCCCGGCTCGCGGACGTCGTGCTGCCCGCGGCGACCTGGGGGGAGAAGACGGGCACCTTCACCAATGCCGACCGGACGGTGCACCTCTCGGAGCGGGCCGTCGACCCGCCGGGGCAGGCCCGGTCGGACCTCGACATCCTGCTCGACTACGCGAGCCGCCTCGACCTGCGCGACAAGGACGGGGCGCCGCTGGTGAAGTGGTCCACGCCCGAGGAGGCCTTCGAGGCGTGGAAGGAGTGCAGCCGCGGCCGACCGTGCGACTACACCGGGATCACCTACGACAGGCTGCGCGGCGGCAGCGGGATCCAGTGGCCTTGCACCGACGAGCACCCCGACGGCACGGAGCGGCTCTACGCCGGCGGGCGGTTCTGGTCCCGGCCCGACTACTGCGAGAGCTACGGCCGGGACCTCGTCACCGGCTCCCCGGTGTCGCCCGTGGAGTACCGCGCCCTCAATCCCGACGGCAAGGCGGTGATCAAGGCGGGCGAGTACCTGCCGCCCCACGAGCTGCCGACCGAGGAGCACCCCTTCCAGCTCATCACCGGCCGGACGCTGTACCACTTCCACACCCGCACCAAGACCGGGCGCGCACCCGAGCTCCGGGCCGCGGCTCCCGAGGTGTGGGTCGAGGCCTCGGCCGCGGATGCCGAGCGGCACGGCTGGAGCGAGGGTGACCTGCTGCGCATCACGACCCCCCGAGGAGAGGTCACCGCCCGGCTGCGGGTGAGCGGGATCCGTCGCGGCGTGCTGTTCCTGCCGTTCCACTACGGCTACTGGGACACCGAGGCGGGGCACGAGCCCGGCACGGTCGGACGTGCGGCCAACGAGCTCACCCCCACCGACTGGGACCCGGCGTCGAAGCAGCCGATCTTCAAGACGGCCGCGGCCGCCGCCACCCGGGTGCGGGCCACCGACGGCACGCCCTCATCGGCGCCGACGACCACGGGGTCGCGCCCGGTCGACGCCGGCGTCCCTGCAACACGGGGGATCGCCACCGCCCTCGTCCACGAGGACTCCGGCGGGACGGGGGCCCGGCCATGAGCGTGGTCCGGAGCCTCCGCAGCCTCCATGGGAACAAGGTCGGTGCCGCCATCGAGGAGCTGCACCGGGCCGAGAACGACCTGGCCGGCGCGCTGCTCCACCTCAGCGACAGGCAGCGCACCGACCAGGAGGTCTTCCACGTCGCGCGCGACATCGCACGGTGGTCCCAGCAGCACGCCCGCGACCTGGCGCGCGTCGGGTCTGACTACGGCGTCGAGCTGGACCCGGAGCCGGAGGACGAGTCGGCGCTGCTGGCCCGGCTGAGGCAGAAGGCCGCCGAGGCGGTCGGCCGGCTCCACGAGCCGTCGCTCCTCCTGCTCGCGGACCTCCGGCACATCCACCGCGAGGCGGCGGGTGTCTCCCTGGACTGGGAGGTGCTGGCGCAGACCGCGCAGGCGATGCAGGACCGCGAGCTGCTGGGGCTCTGCCAGGACGCGCACCCCCAGACCCTGAGGCAGATGCGCTGGGCCGACGCCAAGGTCAAGGAGACGGCGGCCCAGGTCATGGTCACGGGCTGACGGTCCCGTCGTCGCGGCGGGCGCCCGGCCACGGCGTCAGGGTCGTGTCCCGCTGACCACCAGCATCTCGCACGGGCCGACGAAGCCGTCGGGCCCCTCGAACTGCTCGAGCGCCTCCTCGATCTCCCGCCACGCGGCGTCACGGTCCGCCTGGGTCACCGCGGAGAGCATCTGGTGCAGCGCGCCGAAGGACTCGTGCTCGAACCGCACGCACTCGCGGGCGCTGGCCATCCGGACCGGGGACGGCACCGCGGTCACGGTGACGTCCTCGAAGCCGGCGGCGGCGTACGCCGCCTCGGCGACCCCGGGCGCGGCGAGGCTGAACGGCCCGGGCAGGCCGGGCTGCGGCGCCGGCAGGTCGGCGATCCGCCGGATGATGCCGACCGGGAGCGAGAAGAACCCGTTGCGATCTGGGGTCGAGTAGACGACGGCCGAGAGCCGCCCACCGGGGCGCAGCACGCGGTGGATCTCGCTGAGCGCGCGGTGCTGGTCCGGGAAGTAGATCAGGCCGACGCGGGAGATCGCGGCGTCGAAGGACCGGTCCGCGACCCCGGCGAGGTCCTCGCCGTCCGCCTCCAGGGTGACGACCTGGGTGAGTCCCTCCGCGGCGGCGACGGCGGCGGCGTGCTCGAGGATCGCCGGTGAGATGTCGGTCGCGAGGACGCGTCCTGACGGACCGACCCGACGGGCCGCGGCCAGGGACTGTCCGCCCGCCCCGGCGGCCACGTCGAGCACGGCCGATCCCGGGCGGAGCCGTACGTCGTCGAGCATCTGCCGGGTCGCGGCGCCCAGCCAGTCCTCGATGGCCGGTCCCCACCGGTGCCAGGCGTCGGCGGCCTGCTCCCACTGGGTGCGCGTGGTGGCCTTGAAGGCGACGGGGTCGAACGTGGTGGTCATGGGATCCTCCTGTGCTGGGTGGCTGGGCTGTGCGACCACGTTCTCCCGCCTGCCGCACCGCCCTCCAGTACGACTTCTGGACCGGGGCGGAACAGTTTCTGGACTCGCCGTCGGGACGGGCGGACACTGATGGGGTGAAGGACTACGGGCAGTACTGTCCGGTCGCGCTGGCGAGTGCCGTCATCGCGGAGCGCTGGACGCCGCTGATCGTCCGTGAGCTGGTCCTGGGCGGGAAGAGGTTCAACGAGATCGACCGCGGTCTGCCGGGCATCTCGCGCACCTTGCTCAAGCAGCGCCTCGAGCACCTGCAGCGCAAGGGCGTCGTCGACCGGGTCGCCACGCCGACCGGTCACGAGTACCACCTGACCCCTGCGGGCCGTGACCTCGAGAAGGTCATCATGGCCGTCGGCGAGTGGGCGGTCCGCTGGATGTTCAGCGAGCCCGAGCCGCGCGAGGTCGACCCGGTCACCCTGACCTGGTGGATGTCGCGGCGCCTCGACGTCGCCGCGCTGCCCGACCGGCGCACGGTCGTGCAGTTCGACTACGCGGGCGACGCCCCGACCCGGATCTGGATGGTCATCGAGCGTCGCGAGACCTCCGTCTGCACGGACCCGCCGGGCTTCGAGACCGACCTGGTCGTCGTGGTGGCGCCCGTGGACCTGATGCGGGTGTTCTCCGGCATCGTCACCTACCCCGAGGCCCTGGCCCAGGGCGCGCTCACGCTGACCGGTCCGCCGCGGCTGGTCCGTGACTTCCCGCGCTGGTGCGCCTGGAGCCCGTTCGCGCCGGCGGTGCGGGAGCGCCTGGGCCTGCCTCCCGGGGATGCCGCGCCGGAGCCCAGGCAGCCGGCGCCCTGACGGCGCACAGGGCAATTCCGGTCGGGCGGACCACTCGTCCGGTCCCGCAGACTGGGGCCATGACCGAGTCGGGACGCGACCGCCTCCGCGAGCTCCTCGACGCCGTGCTGGACGAGGACCACGCGACCCTCGCCGACATGGCCGGCGGCGCGTACGCCTCGCCGTTCCACTTCAACCGGCGCCTGCGCCGCGACGCGGGCGAGCCGCCCGTCGCGATGCGCCGGCGCGTCATGCTGGAGCGGGCCGCCTGGCGGATCGCCGGAGGGTCGAGCGTCACCGACGCGGCGTTCGAGGCCGGCTACGAGTCGGTGGAGGGCTTCGCTCGCGCGTACAGCAGGGCCTTCGGGCACCCGCCCAGCACGCCGGCGTCCGGGCACTGGCTCCCGGCCCCCAACGGCATCCACTTCCACCCACCCATGTCGCTGTGGGTGCAGTCCACGGAGCAGCGCGTGAACCCCATCACCGAGCACCTCGTCCGCCACGACCTCGACGACACGCGGACCCTCCTCGACCTCGCCAAGGGCGTGCCGGCGGACGCCTACGAGGCACCGCTGCTCCCGGGGATGCAGGTCCTCGGCTTCGACGGCCCGGACGAGTCGCTGGCGCAGCTGCTGGAGCACCAGGTCGCGACGAAGGAGATCTGGCTCGCCGCGATCGAGGGCGCCGACCTCCCGCCCGCGGCCGGGCGCGACCCGGCGACCCTGCTGTCGCGCCACGACGAGGTGGCGCCGAGGTGGCTCGCGACGGTGCGGGACCTCGACGCGCGCGGCGCCTGGGAGGACCGGCTCGTCGACGCCCTCTGCGACCCGCCGGAGAGCTTCGTGATGGCCAGCGTCCTCGCCCACGTGGTGACCTACTCCGCGGCCCGCCGGCAGCTCGCGCGGCACCTCCTGCTGCGGCACGGCGTTGTGGTCGACGACGGCGACCCGATCACCTGGCTGCGCCGCCAGCGCGGCGAGGAGTGAGGACCGGACCGGGCCTCGCCCTCAGGAGGTTGAGGACCAGTCCTCAGAACGCGTAGCGCACCCGGCACTCCGGCAGCTTGTCGGCGAGGAGGTCGGTGAGCTGCTTCACCCAGCGCCCCTTCCAGCCGGTGCGGTAGCGCACGTTGACCTGGCCGCTCTGGCTGCGCTTGGGCTGCTGCAGGTCGGGCCGCCACAGCAGCTCCTCGCCGCGGGGGTGCCAGCCGAGGTTCACCTCGTGCAGGTCCTCGTTGTGCGTCAGGAAGATGACCTCCGCGGCCAGCTGTGCCCGGGTGCGGGGGCTGGTGCCGTCGGCGACCTGCTCGAGCAGCTCGGACCACTCCTCCAGCCAGGTCTCGTGGACGATGACCGGGCTGAGGTTGACGTGGACCTCGTAGCCCGCCTCGACGAAGTCGTCCATCGCGGCGATGCGGTCGGCGATCTTGGAGGTGCGGACGTCGACCAGCCGCGACGTGCCCTCGGGCATGAGGCTGAACCGCACGCGGGTCCCGCCGCGCGGGTCCCAGGTCAGCAGGTCGCGGTTGACCAGCTTGGTCGCGAAGCTGGCCTTGGCGTTGGGCAGCCGGGCGAACAGGTCGACCAGGTCGCGCACGTTGTCGGAGACCAGCGCGTCGGCCGAGCAGTCGCTGTTCTCGCCGATGTCGTAGACCCAGTCCACCGGGTCGCACTGGTTGGGCTCCGGCTTTACGCCCTGCCGCCCCGCGTGGCGCTCGAGGTATCCCAGCACCGCCTCGATGTTGGCGAACACGGTGATGGGGTTCGCGAAGCCCTTGCGACGCGGGACGTAGCAGTAGGAGCACGCCATGGCACAGCCGTTGGCGGTCGACGGCGCGATCCAGTCGCTCGAGCGCTCGTTGCGCCGGGCGCTGAGGGACTTCTTCTCGCCCAGGACCAGCACCTCCTGCTTGTTGCGCACCCAGTCCTCCACGGCGCCGGCGTTGCCGTAGAGGCCGGGGATCGCCTGGTGCGACAGCACCTCGATGCGCTCGGCGTCGGGGAACCGGTCGAGCACCTCGCGGGCGCGGGCGAAGCGCTCGATGTCGCGCTCGTGGTAGATGCGGCGGACGTCGAGGAGGCGGTCGGCCAGCGCGGTGGGGACCCGGCTCACGACGGCGGACCTCCGAGCCGGCCCTCGACGTCGACGACGTGGGCACGCACCTCGTCGGCGACCGCCTCGGGGTGGGTCCGAGGAGCCCAGTGCCCCGCGGCCAGGTGGCGGCGGCGGAGGTTCTCGCACCACGGGTCGCTGGCCGTGAGGGACCCCTCGCGGATGAACGGGTCGCGCGTGAGCGCGAGCTGCAGCACCGGCACCGACGTCCGCCGCTCGCGGGGGCGCCGCGCCGCGCCGCCGAGGTTCCCCCGGTAGTAGCGCAGGCCGGACACCATGTCGCGCCCGCCGGCGACCCGGAGGACGGGCGGGGCGAGGGAGGAGACGAGGAACGGCACGTAGGACGAGGAGACGGCCTGGCCGACCACGCCCGCGAGGCCACCGGGACTCGGGTGGCGCAGCGTCCGGCGCACCCAGTCGGCGACATGGTCGAGGTTCGGGCCGCTGATCGAGGTGAAGGACGCCACCCGGCGCTCGGCGCCGGGCTCGCAGACGGCCTCCCACGCCTGAACCGAGCCCCAGTCGTGGCCGACCACGTGGGCGGGGCGGTCGGGGGACACCTCGTCGAGGACGGCCATCAGGTCCGCGGCCAGGCGGGGCAGCGCGAACGACGTGTCCGGAGCATCGGTGAGGGAGAGCCCCTGTCCGCGCGTGTCGTAGACCACGACGCGCAGGTCCTCGGCGAGGCGCCTCGCCACCGGGAGCCAGAGCCGGTGCGTGTCGGGATAGCCGTGCACCAGCACCACCGGGGGCGCGTCGGGGTCGCCGGTCTCGTGCACCGCGAGGTCCACCCCGTCCGCGTGCACGGTGCGCTGCCGCCAGCGGCGGCCTGGGCCGGGGGCCGGCCCGGGAGGGTGGTCGTCTGCCGCGTCCATGCCGCCCGGTACCCCGGTGGCGTCCGTCCAGCCGTTCAGCGTCGCAGCACCTTCTCCATCGGCCGACCCTTGGCCAGCTCGTCGACCAGCTTGTCGAGGTAGCGGATCCGCCGCATGAGCGGGTCGTCGACCTCCTGCACCTTCACCCCGCAGACCGAGCCGGTGATCTGCTCGGCACGCGGGTTGAGCGTGGCCTGCGCGAAGAAGTCCTCGAAGGTGGTGCCCGCCGCGAGGTGGGCCTGCAGCGTCTCCGCGTCGAACCCGGTCAGCCACGCGATGACCTCGTCGACCTCGCTCCGGCTGCGCCCCTTCCGCTCCGCCTTCGCCACGTAGTGGGGATAGACCGAGGCCACGCTCGTGGTGAAGATCCGGTGCATGCCTTCGAGGATAGGTGCCGGGACCGACACTCAGCCCTTGTCGGGGTCGGCCGCCCTGCTCAGGACCTCGGACTCGCTGGCGACGGCCTTGACGGTCGCCGGGTCGACCAGGGGCTCGGTGCCGGGCTGGTGGAGGTCGGTGTCGGTCGTGTCGGGGTTGAAGCCCTCGGCGGCCGCCGGGATGCCGGACGGGGTGGTCAGGTCGTCGACGGTCTCGTCGGCTGCTCCGGCAGCCACCTCGGCCTCGCTCATGCCGAGGGCGGGGGCGAGCACCGCCGCCTTCTTGGACGGGGCCTTCTTGGCCGGGGCCTTCTTCGCTGCGGCCTTCTTCGCCGGAGCCTTCTTGGCGGCAGCCTTCTCGGCCGGGGCCTTCTTGGCGGCGGCCTTCTTGGCGGGCGCCTTCTTCGCGGCGGTCCCGTCGGCCGGAGCCGTACGCGTCCCCAGCACCTCGTCCACCACGGGAGCGGGCGCCGCATCGGCCTCGGACCCGGCGTCGGATGCGGCGTCGGGTGCGGCCGTCCACGGGGCGCCGGCGGGCACGGGCGTCGCCCCGGTGGCACGCTCGACGGCCCAGCCGACGACGCGTGCCGTGGTGCGGAGGCCGGCCCGGGCGGCGCCCACGGACGTGCCGATCGTCGCTCCGGCGACGGCGCCAGCGGTCCGGGCGGGATGGGTGATCACTCCGGTGACCGTGCGGATGGGGTTCACGAGTCGTCCTCTCGTCGGGGGGTGCACCCCGTGCCGTACCCAGTCGGCGGCCGTCCCAGACCTCCCCGGCACGTGGCGTGGGCCACGTCGAGCCGGACCCCGCTTTCGGGGTGGGTCGGTGCGTGCGAGGCGAGCCAATGGGTACGGGGGAGGTCCACGGACGCCGACATCCACGGCGTCGAGAGGAGGAAACACCCATGACCGAGCGCGCACACCTCAACACCGGTCGGAACACCAAGGGCTCACCCGTCCAGGCGGCGGCCGTCCTCGTTGGCGCCACCTTCCTGCTCGTCGGGGTCCTGGGGTTCATCCCCGGCATCACCACGCAGTACGACGGGCTCGAGGCGGCCGGGCACGAGTCCCACGCCAAGCTCCTCGGCATCTTCCAGGTGTCGATCCTGCACAACGTCGTCCACCTGCTCTTCGGCGCCGCCGGCCTGGCGCTGGCGCGCACCGCGTCCACTGCCCGCACCTTCCTCATCGGCGGCGGCGCGATCTACCTCGTGCTGTGGCTCTACGGGCTGGTGATCGACAAGTCGTCGCAGGCCAACTTCGTGCCCCTCAACACCGCCGACGACTGGCTGCACTTCGTCCTCGGCGTCGCCATGATCGGGCTCGGCGTCGTCCTCGGGAAGCGCAGCCGGGGCTCCGTCACCGCCTGAGCCCCATGACGACGGGCGACAGGCTCCACTTCATCGGCAACGCGACCACGGTGGTCACGTTGGGGTCCTTCACGCTGTTGACGGACCCCAACTTCCTGCACCGCGGCCAGCGCGCCTACCTGGGGTGGGGCCTGTGGACCCGTCGCCTGACGGATCCGGCCCTCGAGCCCGAGCAGCTGCCGCCGCTGGACGCGGTGCTGCTCTCGCACCTGCACGGGGACCACTTCGACCGGGTCGCCAAGGCGCGGCTCGACCGGTCACCGCCCGTGCTCTCCACGCCGGAGGCCGTGCGCCGGCTGGACTCGTGGGGGTTCGACGGCCAGGCGCTGCGCACCTGGCAGGAGCACACCCTCACCAAGGACGGCGAGGAGCTCCGCGTCACGGCCGTCCCCGGGATCCACGCGCGGGGGCTGCTCGGCAAGATGCTTCCCCCCGTGATGGGCAGCATCGTCGAGCACGTCGTCGGCGGCGAGGTGCGTCGGCGCGTCTACTTCAGCGGCGACACCCTCACCGGCTCGCACGTCGACGAGGTCCGTGAGCGGTTCCCCGGCATCGACGCCGCGGTCGTGCACCTCGGCGGCACCCGGGTGCTGTTCCGCACCGTCACCATGGACGCCCCGATGGGCGTCGACTTCGTCGAGCGGTGCCGGCCCGCGGTCGTGATTCCGGTGCACCACGACGACTACACCGTCTTCCGCTCGCCCGTCTCCGACTTCGAGGCCCGCGCACGCGAGCGGGGACTGCAGGCCACGCTGCGCCGCCCCGCCCACGGCGACGTCGTGAGCCTCGTCCCGACCACCGGCTGAACGAGCGCCCGCCGGCTCACTCCGCCCGGGACGGAAGGTCGACCGGCCGTCCGAGCAGCGGCGCCACCAGTCGTCGGATCGTGGCGCTCGGCGCCAGCCCGAGCTCGTCGGCGAGCAGCCGCCGGTAGTGGTCGTACTGGCGCAGCGCCTCGGCGTGGTTGTCCTCGGCCATGTGCACGGCGATCACCTGTCGGTGGGCGCTCTCCCGCAGCGGCTCCGAGCGCACCGCGCCCAGCCCGGCGCGCAGCGCGTCGTGGTAGCGGCCGGCACGGCACAGCAGGTCGGCGCCCCGCTCGAGGGCGTGCAGGCGGCGCTGCCGGAACGACTCCTGCTCCACCGACAGCCAGTCGTCGTGCCAGCTCGGCAGCAGGTCCTGGGTGAGCAGCGACAGGTCCGGCAGGTCCTCGACGCTCGGCGAGTCGGTGCCGCACAGCAGGCTGGCGCGGGCCTCGGCCTCCCACAGGTCGACGCTCAGGTCGGGGTGCAGCCACACCTCGAGCGCGTCGCCGAGGACGAGCGCGCGGCCGCGGTCGCGCGGCAGCCGCCACAGCACCGAGCGCAGGGTGGAGGTGGCGCGCGCGGGATCGGAGTCCGGGCGCATCATCTCGGCGAGGGCGCTGCGCGAGGCGCGGCGTCCCTGGTGGAGCACGGCGAGCAGGGCGAGCAGGCGGCGTGCGCTGGCCGGGACGGCGTGCGGCTGTCCGTCGATGTCGAGCCGGAACCCTCCGAGCAGGTTGAGTCGTGCCGTCAACGCCACAGCGCCTCCCCAGATCGCGATCGCGTGCGCTGTCAGTGCCCCTCACCCGGGCGTCCATGCATTCCCGGTGACGCCGCCGTGACGCCGCGCCGCGCCGGCCGCGACGGCCCGTCGGCGATGGGTGGACACCGCCGGAACGCCGGGCGGGAGCCTCGGACGACTCGCGGGGGACACGTAGTGGACAGGCAGGGGACACGAGGCGTACGGCAGCGCAGCCGCCGCCGTCACGGGGACCGAACGGCTCTCCGGGAGCGTGGACGGCCAGGAGCGACACCCGCTCCTGCCACCCCACGCGATCGGAAGGACCGTCATGTACCGGCACACCAAGGAGCTCCAGTGGAGCGCCAAGCCCGAGCGTCCCGACGCCCTCTACGCCGCCAAGCTGCAGGAGGTCATCGGCGGCCAGTTCGGCGAGATGACCGTGATGATGCAGTACATGTGGCAGGGCTGGGCGTGCCGCACGCCCGGCAAGTACAAGGACATGATCCTCGACATCGGCACCGAGGAGATCGGCCACGTCGAGATGCTCACGACGCTGCTGGCGCGGCTCCTCGAGGGAGCGCCGGCCGAGACGCAGGCGGAGGCCGCGGCCGCGAACCCGGCGCTCGCCGCGGTGCTGGGCGGCCAGAACCCGCAGCAGGCGATCGTCAGCGGCGGCTTCGCGATGCCGACCAACAGCCAGGGCGTGCCGTGGAACGCCGGCTACATCGTCGCGAGCGGCAACCTGCTCGCCGACTTCCGGCACAACGTGGCGGCCGAGGCACAGGGCCGCCTCCAGGTGTCCCGCCTCATCGGCATGACCGACGACCCCGGGGTGAAGGAGACGCTCTCCTTCGCCCTGGCCCGCGACACCTTCCACCAGCAGCAGTGGCTGCTCGGCATCGAGCAGCTCATCGAGGACGGGCACACCGACGGCCTCGAGGACTCGCGCAAGGACGAGGAGGCCTCCGAGCACGCCAGCGTCTTCTACAGCTTCCACGAGGGCAGCACCGCCCACGAGGGCCGCTGGGCGCAGGGCACGACCCTCGTCGGCGACCAGGAGATCAGGTTCGAGGAGGGCCGTGCCCTGACCGACGACGTGCAGGAGCTGCCCGCCCCCGACCCGCTGCACTTCTCCACCTACGACGGCTCCAAGGGCCCCGGCAAGCCCGGTACCGCCGGTGGCGCCTACGCCCAGGGGGCGCAGAACCTGATGAACAAGGCCAAGGAGAAGCTCACTCCGGGGGAGTGAGCCGCTGCCATGACCGAGCTCCTGCTCCGCCCCCTGGCCGACGCCTTCATGCAGGTCGGCGTGTTCGTCGCCCTGATGGTGGCGCCGTTCGGCTGGGCACGCTGCCGGTGGGGCCACCGCCTCGACGCCGCCCTCGAGCGGCGCCGGGCGGCGGCCCCCCTGGTGGCGGCGGCGCTCACGATGCCCCCCGGCTGCGGCGGCGCCATCATGGTGATGGCGGCCTACGGCCGCGGTGCGGTGTCGTACGGCTCGGCCGTCGCCGCCCTGGTGGCGACCATGGGCGACGCGTCCTGGGTGCTGCTGGCCCACGACCCGTGGCTCACCGTGCAGCTCAAGGGGCTGCTGCTGGTGGTGGGGGCGTGCACCGGCTGGCTCGTCGACGCCGTGGGTCTCGACCCGCGCCGGAAGCGGCCGGCCGCCGCACCCACCTCCCGGCGCGTGGCCCCGCCCGCCCCGACAGCGGTCCCGGCGCCCGCCCCGGTGCCGGTCGCGGCCCGAGCCGTGCCGGCCGCGCCGCGACCCGCGTTCGCGCTGCACGAGGTCGGCGTCCTGCCGGTCCTGCTGTGGCTCGCCATCGGCGGCGGCGCGACCGTGAGCCTGCCCGTGACCTTCCAGCTGCTCGACCCGGAGACCCTGTACCTGGTGCTCGGCGTGCTCGGTGCGACGGTCGCCGTCGTGGTCTTCGCCCGCGCCGGCTGCCGGCTGGCCGACGACGACGAGTCATCCGCCTCGGAGACGTCGTTCGCGGCGGTCCTGCGCCACGGCGGCCACGAGGTGGCGTTCGTGACGGTGTGGGTCGCGGTCGCCTACCTCGCCTGGTCGATGGTCACCCACCTCACCGGGTTCGACGGATCCACGCTCCCGGTCCTGGGCGTGGCGGGCGTGCTGGTCGGGGCGCTGGTCGGCCTGGTCCCGGGCTGCGCCGTGCAGCTCGTCTTCGCCGGGATGTTCGCCGCCGGCGGGATGCCCCTGGCCACCCTCGTCGCCAACACGATCAGCCAGGACGGCGACGCGCTGCTGCCCCTGCTGGCCCTGGAGCACCGCTCGGCGCTCGTCGCGACGGTGCTCACCACGATCCCCGCCCTCGCCGTGGGGTTCGCGTTCCTCGTCCTCGCGTGAGGCGACCGCCTCACGCCCCCCGCGACCCGAACTCAGCCCAGACAGACCCAGACCCAGACCCAGACCCTGTCGCCGCTCGTGAAGGAGCATCCCGTGTCCGCCCACCGCCTCGTCTCCCCGCCCGCGCAGCTCACCACCGGTGACCGCGTCCAGCTCCTCCTCGCGCTGTGCTGCGCGCTCACGCTCACGCCGTTCGGCGCGGCCATGGCGGCCGTGGTGCTCGCCGTGCTGCTCGCTCGGCGCGGTGCGCGCCGGATGCTCGAGCGCTCAGTCGCGGTGGGTGGAGGGATCCTCGCCCCGGCGCAGGGGCCCGGCCTGCTCCACGCGGCCGGCCACCGCCGCGAGGCGGTCGCTCGTCCGTGAGGTGCGCGCGTGCAGGTGCGGGAAGCGCCTGCCGCCCGACTCGAGCGCGTCGCGGCTGCGGTCCAGCACGGTGAGCGGGAGGGCGGCCAGCGCGTTGCCCGGCGGCCGCCGGGAGACGACCGGGTGCGGCCGCGTCGGCGCCGTGCGGCGCACCGCCTCCCACGCGACGCCGAGCACCTGCAGCCGGCGGGTGCTGAGAGCGTCCTGGAGGCGGGGGAGCAGCTCGTCCTCCTCGTCGCGCACGTCCTCGCGCAGCACGGTCGCCAGCCTCGCGAGCACGTCGCGGCGCTCGGGGGTCCCGGGTGCGAGGTCCTCCAAGGAGGTCCACAGCTCGTTGACCTCCTGGTGCTCCTGCTCCACCTGGAGCGTGAGCTCCTCGCCGTCGGGGAGCACGCGACGGGCGGCGGGCCAGATCACCGACTCCTCGGCGAAGGCGTGCGGGAACACCAGGCGCGCGATGGCCTGCAGGGTGGCGTCCTCCTCGACACCGGGCGCACTGCGGTCCAGCCGCTGCAGCAGCCGGTCGAGACGCTCGTGGTCGCGCTTCTGCCGGGTGAGGATGCTCAGCGGCCCGCCGAGGCTCTCGAGGTCCTGGTCTGCGAGTGAGGTCATGCCACCGCGGTACCCCGCCCGGGCGCTGTCACGCACCTCGGTCCCCGGGCCCGCGGCGTCCCGCGGGCCCGACTCAGCGACGCAGCGCGCGGACCGCTCGCCAGGCGGCGTACGCCCCCAGCGCCCACGGCGCCCCGTTGACGACCGGGTCGAGGGCGTGGTGGCGCACGTCGCTGCGCCCGCGCCGGGACCGCAGCCCGCCGTGCGTCGTCTCCGCGCGGATGCCCGTCTCGGTGAGCGGGTTGTCCGGGCGCAGGCTGGCGAAGGACCGCACCACGTGCTCGACCACGTCGACGCGGTCCGCGGCGATCAGCAGCAGCCAGTGGGCGGCCTTGCCCTCGCTGTGCCGGGCGTACGCGTAGCGCCGGATCGGGCCGGCGAGGCCGCGCAACGGCTGGGCGGTGCCGAACACGGGGGTGAGGCGTGCGTGCTCGATCGAGCGCTCCCGGCCGACCCCGCCGGGCTGGTCCACCGGGACGTCCCAGTGGGCGCCGGTCGCGCTGAGGTCGAGGACCTCGCGGGGGTACGACGGGCGGTCGGCCGGGTCGAGGTCGGCACCCCAGCCCGGGATGCGGGCGCGCAGCTCGTCGGGTGACTCGGGGAGCGGGGGCTTGTCGGCGCTGTAGGGCACGGGACGTCCTTCCTCAGTCTGCTCAGTCGTCGCTGACGACGATGACCGGCTTGATGCAGCCGTCGAGCTTGGCGGAGAAGACGTGGTAGGCGTCGGCGATCTCCTCCAGCCCGAAGCGGTGGGTGACGATGTCGTTGGGCTTCAGGTAGCCCTTGCCGATGTGCTCGAGGAGGCGGGGCCACTGGCGCCTCACCGGCGCCTGGTTCATCCGGAGGGTGAGGCCCTTGTTGAGCGCGTCGCCGAACTTCACCGCGCTGAAGATGGGGCCGTAGGCGCCCATCACCGACACGGTCCCGGCCTTGCGGACGCCGTCGATCGCCCAGTTGAGCGCCGTCGGCGAGCCGCCCTGGAGCTTGAAGCGCGCCGAGGTCAGGTGCTGGGTCATGTTGCCGTCGGCCTCGGCGCCGACGGCGTCGATCACGCGGTCGAAGCCGAGGTGGTCGGTCATCCGCTTCATGGCCACGACGACGTCCTCCACCTCGTCGTAGTCGAGGACCTCGGCGTAGGCGAAGGTGCGCGCCTTCTCGAGGCGCTCGGCGAGGTGGTCGATGACGACCACGCGGCCCGCACCCATCAGCCAGGCGCTGCGGGCGGCGTACAGCCCCACCGGTCCGGCGCCGAGCACCGCGACGGTGTCGCCCTCGCGGATGTCGGCCAGCTGCGCGCCGAAGTAGCCGGTCGAGAGGGCGTCGGTCATCAGCAGCGCGTCCTCCTCGTCGAGCCAGTCCGGGATCACCATCGGCCCGACGTCGGCGAACGGGACCCGGACGTACTCCGCCTGCCCGCCGTCGTACCCGCCGGTGGTGTGGGAGTAGCCGTAGATGCCGCCGACCGCGGTCGCGTTGGCGTTGACGTTGTGGCAGTTGGAGTACAGGCCGCGGGCGCAGAAGAAGCACGTGCCGCAGAAGATGTTGAAGGGGACCATCACGTGGTCGCCGACCTTCAGGTGGCGCACCGAGGGGCCGACCTCGTCGACCACGCCGACGAACTCGTGGCCGAACGTGTGGCCGACCCGGGTGTCGGGCATCATCCCGTGGTACAGGTGCAGGTCCGAGCCGCAGATCGCGGCCCGTCGCACCCGGACGACGGCGTCGTTGGGGTGCTCGATCCTGGGCCGCGGCTTGTCCTCGACGCGGACGCGGTAGGGACCGCGGTAGACCATGGCGCGCACGGGTGCCTCCGGGTGCTGTGCAGTGCTGGTGCTGCAGGGCTGGGTGCTGCAGGGCTGGGTGACGGGTCGACCGACCGGTACGCCGGCCCGCGCGAGCGCGCGGGCCGGCGTACGCGGAGGAATCAGGCCCCAGGGATCAGGCCCGGGGTCAGGACTGGGTCTGCGAGCGGACCTCGTCGACCCCGGACTGGCCCTCGGAGCGCACCTTGTCGGCGCTCTCCGTGGCGGTGTCCTTGACCTCCTGGGCCGCTTGCGTCGCGGTCTCCTTGACGCCCTCGGCGACGTCCTGCGCCACCGACCTCGCCTGGTCCACGACCGGCTGGCCGTGCTCCTTGGCGGCGTCGACGACGTGTCCGGCCGCGACGGCCTCCTTCTCAGAGGCGGGGATGAGCGCGGAGACGATCATCCCGGCACCGAAGGCGACCAGGCCGGCCGCGAGGGGCGCGCCCTGCACCTTGTCCTGGGCGCCGCTGACGGCGTCCTGCGCGGTGCCCGTGACGGAGCCGACCGCCCCAGACGCCGTGCCCTTGACGGAGCCGACCGCCCCGGCCGCGGAGTCCTTGGCGGACCCGGCCGTGCCGGACGCGGAGGAGCCGACGCTCTGGGCGGTGCCCATCACCTTGTCGCGCATGCTGCGCACCCGGCCGCGGGCGGCCTCCTTGCGGCGCTCGACGATGGCCGACGGGCTGACCCGGTCCTGCAGGGCGTCCACGTTGGCCGTCATCGACTGCCGGGTCTGGGCGATCTCGCTGCTCAGCTCTTCTGTGCTCTGGCCCATGCTGCGTCCTCCTTGAGTGTCTGCTGCGTCTCGGGCAGCTGCGGGTTCGACTTCTTCAGCTCGGTGCGTCCGCGGGCGGCCAGCACGGCCGCCACGGCTGCCCAGAGCAGGGTGGTGATCAGGAACGCCAGCTCCACCGGCATCCAGTTGTCGAGCAGGTAGCTCAGCGCGAACGAGGCGAGGATGAGCGTCAGCAGGCCGGCCACGCCGGCGCCGCCAAGCATCCCCGCACCCTTGCCGGCCTTGGTGGCCTCGGCCTTGAGCTCGGTGCGGGCGAGCTCGAGCTCCTGCTTCACCAGCGTGGTGAGGTCGTGGCTCAGGTCGCCCACGATCTCGCCGAGGCTGCGGTTGTCGTTGCTCGCCGTCGCCCCGGACGTGGTCGCCGCGGGGGCCGGGGGCACCGGCTCGGCTGCCGGGGTCCCGAGCATCGGGTCCACCCCTGAGGGCCCCGTCACGGCGTGTCCTGGGTGCGCTGGCCGGGCAAGCCCGACGTGGTCGGGTCGGTGCTCGCCGGGGTCGTCAGCGTCGGGTGCGGCGCCGGGGTGTCGTACCCCGTCGTGCCCGGGCTGTCGGTGCTGGACTCCGTGCTGGTGCCGGCCAGGGGGGCGGCGCCGCTGGCGGTGCCCATGGTGCCCGTGCCGGTCGTGGTGCCACCGTACGTCGTGCCGGTCGTGCCGGTGCCGCCGTACGTCGTGCCCGTCGTGCCGCCGGACTCGGCGAGCGACGCCGCCGCTGCTCCGTCGGCGGTGGCACGGAACGCCCGACCCGCCACCACGCCGGCGGCGAGGGCGCCGAGCAGGAAGGCGCCCGGCCGGCGGCGCGCGAAGTCGCGCACGTCGTCGAGCAGCTGGCCGGGCTCGCGGTTCTCGAGGTGGCTGCCGAGGGCCCGCACGCGGTCGCTGACCTCGCGGGCGACGTCGGCGGCCATGCCCTGGCCGGAGCCCTGGCCCTCGACCATCTTCTGCAGGTCGTCGCCGAAGGTGCGCAGCGTCTGCGACAGGTTGTCGCGCTGGGTGGTCGCCTGCTCGCTCAGCTGGCTGGTCACCTGCTGCTTGGCGTCACCGACCACGTTGCGGGCCTGCTCCTTGGCCGTGCCCGCGACGTTGAGCGCCTCGTCCTTGGCGGTGCCGGCCACGTGCTTGCCCTGGTCGGCCGCCGTCGAGGCGGTGTCCTTGGCCTTGTCGGCAGCGCTGGTGTCGCCGCTCGAGCCGGTGGAGCCGGTGGAGCCGGTGGTGGAGCCGGTGCCGAACTCGCTCGAGCTGGTGCTGGCACCGAAGTCGCTCGAGCCGGTGCTCGAACCGATTCCGCTCGTGCTGCCTGGGTCGTTTCCGTACGTCGTCATGCGTCCTCCTCGGAGTGGGTGGGGGTCGTTTCTGCGTCCGGGTCGGGGTCGGGGTCGCTGGCCGGCTCCGAAGCGGGATCCAGCTGTCCGACATCGGGCTCCTCACCGTCCGGCGTCGGCGGCTCCGCGTCCTGGTCGGGGTTGTGGGAGTGTTCGGTCATGTCGCTCCGTACCCACCGATCCGGGGAGCACTCCACCCCTCGGGAGGAAAATCGGCGGATGCATGCCGAGCCCGCCGCCGGGGCACCGGGTGCGATGGTCGCTCTCCTGCAGCACGGGCCCACGCACCGGTCGTACGGCGACCTGAGCGACGCCGAGGTCGAGCAGCTCGGCCGGGACCTCGACGCCCTGCGCGAGCAGGTCCTCGCCAGTCGCGGGGCGCGCGACGCGGCGTACATCCGCCGGCTCATCGCCGTCCAGCGGTGCCTGGAGGTGGGCGGGCGCGTCGTGCTCCTGGGCAGCCGCAGCCGCACGGCCTGGTGGCTGGGCACGGCCTCGCTCACCCTGTCGAAGGTGCTCGACAACATGGAGATCGGCCACAACGTCCTGCACGGCCAGTGGGACTGGATGCGTGATCCGCGCATCCACTCCTCCACCTGGGACTGGGACCACGCCTCGGCGCCGGAGCAGTGGCGACGCGCCCACAACGACCGGCACCACGTGAACACCAACGTGCTCGGCAAGGACAACGACCTCGGCTACGGCATCATGCGCGTCGACGAGGCCCAGGAGTGGGAGCCGCGCCACCTGGCGCAGCCGCTGTGGAACCTCGTCAACGCCTGCATCTTCGAGTACGGCATCGCGATGTACGACCTCGACTTCGGTGACGCGCTGAGGTCGCGCAAGGGGCTGTCCCCGCAGCTGCGGCGCGAGCTGCGCACCACCGCCCGGCGGGCGGGCCGCAACGCCTTCCGCGACTACGTGCTGCACCCGCTGCTGTCGGCGCCCACCGGCTCGGCGCGCAGCACGCTGACCGCCAACCTCGTCGCCAACCTGGCCCGCAACGTGTGGAGCCACTCGGTCATCATGTGCGGTCACTTCCCCGAGGGCGTGGAGACCTTCGAGGTCGCGGAGATCGACGAGCACGAGACCCGCGGGCACTGGTACCTCCGGCAGATGCTGGGCTCCGCCGACGTGTCGGGACCGTGGCTGCTGCACGTGCTGTGCGGCAATCTGTCGCACCAGATCGAGCACCACCTCTTCCCGGACCTGCCCAGCAACCGCTACCGCGAGATCGCCGGACCCGTGCGCGAGCTCTTCGCACGGCACGGGCTGGCCTACCAGAGCGCGCCGCTGCTGCGGCAGGTCGCCAGCGCGTGGCACAAGGTGCTGCGGCTGTCCCTGCCCCCGCGACCGGGCGGGGCGCATGCGGGAGCCCGCCAGGGGGCACCCGTCCCGGCGTGACAGCGATTCCCACGGGGGTGCCGCAGGAGATGGATCGGGTGCGGGTGCCGGAGTACCGGCCTGGCGGGGAGCTCACCGTCGGGGTCGAGGAGGAGCTGATGCTCGTCGACTCCTCGGGGGAGATGCTCGGTGCCGCGGCCGGCGGGCTCGTGGCGTCGCTGAGCGCCCAGCCGCTCGACGGCGGCGTGGTCACGGGGGAGGTCTACGTCGACCAGGTCGAGCTGAACACCCCGGTGTGCACCAGCGCCGAGGAGGTCTGGCGGTCGCTGCGGCTGCTGCGCGGCTGCGTGGCCGCCGGCGGCGCCCGGCCGCTGGCGGCGGGCGTGCACCCGAGCGCGGCGCTGGGCGGCGCGGTGCTGGCGTCCTCGCCGCGCTACGACCGCATCCTCGACGAGTACGCCGGCCTGCTGCGCACCCCGACCGCGGCGCTGCAGGTGCACGTGGCGCTGCCGGACCCGGAGACCGCCATGCTGGCCTACCGCGGCCTGCGCCACCAGGTGCCGCTGCTGCGTGCCCTCGCCGCCGGGTCGCCGTACTGGCACGGCGTCGACTCGGGGCTGGCCTCCAGCCGGTCGGCGATCCTGCGGTCCTACCCGCGGACGACGGTGCCGCCCCTGCTGCGGAGCTGGGAGGAGTACGTCGAGCGTACCGAGGCGCTGCTCGACGCCGCCGAGTCCCCCGACCACACCTACGTCTGGTGGGACGTGCGGACCCGGCCGCTGCTCGGCACGATCGAGGTGCGCGTCATGGACGCGGTGCCGTCGCTGGCGGCGGTCGCCGGCCTGACCGCGCTGGTGCAGGGCATCGCGCGGCGCGCCGTCGAGGCCCCCGACTCCGTCGACCTCTCCGACGAGGTGCTCGCGGTCAACGACAGCCGGGCCTGCCGCCACGGGCTCGAGACCCGGGTGCTCGACGTCGACCTGACCATGCGGCCGCTCCGCGAGGTGGCGGTGCGGGTCCTCGCCGACGCACGCGTCGCTCTCGCGGGCGACGGGCTCGACGGGCCGCTCGACGCGGTCGAGTCCATGCTGGTCGGGCCACCGGAGCCGGAGCGCCAGCGCGCGGTCGCGCGCCAGGGCGGCCTGCCGGCACTGCTCGCGGACCTCGCCGCCCGCACCGCGGACCTGGACGGCTGACCCGGTGTACGCCGACCACCTCGTGCAGCCGTGGTACGACCGGCTGCTGGCGGAGCTCCCCGACGCCCAGGTCCTGGACCCGCACACCCACGTCGGCGACCGCGACCCGAGCGGCGTCACCGCGAGCGTGGAGGAGCTGCTCGGCGCGGTCGACGCCGCCCGGGGCCGCGCGCTGGTCTTCCCGCTGTCCGAGCCAGACGGCTACCGCATCGCGAACGCCGCCGTCCTCGACGCCGCGCTGCGCAGCGAGGGGCGGCTCAGCGCGCTGGTGCGCGTCGTCCCGGACGAGGTGGACGCGGTCGAGGGCCTGCTCGACGCCGGCGCGCGCGGCCTCAAGCTCCACCTCTCGAGCGACGATGTCGACCTCGCCGACCAGCGCCTCGAGCCGGTGTTCGCGATGGCCGACGAGCGCCGCCTCCCGGTCGTCGTGCACGCCGGTCCCGAGGTGGACTCGATCGGGAGGGCGGTGCTCGACGCCTGCGAGCGGTGGCCCGGGGCGCGCATGGTGCTGGCGCACTGCGCGCTCTCCGACCTCGGCCGCCTGCACCCGCACGTGACCGACGTGCCGCACCTGTTCTTCGACACCTCGTGGTGGACGCCGGCACACCTGCTGGCCCTCTTCCGGCTGGTGCCGCCCGGGCGGGTGCTCGGCGCGAGCGACCTGCCGTACAGCACGCCGGTCAACGGCCTCCTCTCGGCGGGCCGGTGCGCCTGGCAGGCCGGCCTGGACCCCCGGCAGGTCGCGTCCGTCCTCGGCGGGCAGGCCACGCGCCTGGTCGACGGGCTCGACCCCCTCGAGCTCGGTCCGCCGCCGGCGCGCGAGGCCCGGGAGGTCGGGCCGTTCCTCGAGGCGGCCTCGAGCAACCTGCTGGCGGCGCTCGAGGCGATGCAGCGCGGCCTGGACCCCGAGGTGCCCCTGACGGTGGCCCGCCACGCCTGCGACGTGCGCCCCGACGACCCCGACGCGGACGTCCTGGCCTCGGTGCTGCAGCTGCTCGACCTCTACGAGGAGCACCACGAGCGCCTGCAGCGGCGCAACACCTTCAGCCCCGGCTGGGACCTGGTCTCCGCGGCTGCGGTCGTGGCGCGCACCCCGGCGGCGCCGCTCCCGGACCGCGCCTGACCGGCGACTGGTCCCGCGGCGACGGGATCACTGGCCGACGGGCTGGGCCGCCAGCACCGCGGCACGCCGCCGCGCGTCGAGCGCGGACGACCGGCGCGAGAGCCGCTCGTCGAGGAGCCCGGCGGCCTCGGAGGTCCGCCCCGCCATCGCGAGCGCGTGGATCAACGTGTCCTCGACGACCTCGCGCTGCGCCCTGCTGCCGCCCAGGGGGACCATCGTGCGCACCACGCCCCCGAGGGCCGCCGACGCCGCGTTCCAGCGCTCCTCCACCACGTGCACCAGGCCGGTGCACAGGGGAGCGACGACGTCGCGGAAGACGCGGTCCTCGCTGCGGGCGGCGAGGTCGGCGAGGTCGGTGAGCGCTGCCGCGTCGCGGTCCGCGGCGAGCAGCACGGCGGCGTGCATCGCGGCGAACGGGGTGGGCGGGGCCGTGAGCCACTCGCGGGGCGCCCGCTCGCGGACGTCGGCGACCGGGAGGTCCCCGGTCCAGGCGCCGGTGACGTGCCCGCGCCACAGCAGGGAGCCGCTGTCGACCACGACGCGGCTGCCGCTGACCAGCGACGGCGCCAGCTCGCGCAGGTAGCGCCGCCGGACCGCGTCGACGTCGTCCTGCATCAGCTCGTGGAGAGCGGCGTGCCACGAGAAGTGCGAGCGGTGGTTGGCCTCGGGGCCCCGGCTGCGGATCCACTCGTCGAGCCAGGCCAGGCCCGCGTCGTGCTCACCTGTCTCGTAGAACACGTGCGCCCGGGCGTGCACGGCGTGGCCCGAGGCGGGCTCGACGGAGAGGGCGTAGGCGGACAGGTCCTCGGCCTCGGCCCAGCGCTCCTGGTCCTGGCGCACGAACGCCAGCTGGCCGGCGTACCACCAGTCGTCGCCGTAGGAGCGCCCGAGCGACTCGACCAGCTCGGCGGTCTGCGGGCCGCTCGTGAGGCCGCCGAACGCGACCGTCGGCACGGCCACGCTCACGGCGAGCGCGTCGCGCGGGAAGAGGCGCACGTGGCGCAGCAGGGCCGCCGCGCCGGTGGCCTCGTCGGAGCGCAGGCGCGTGGTGACCGCGTCGAGGAACGACGACTCGCGGTCGTCGAGGTGGCGGTCGGAGGCAGCGCGGTGCGCCGCCTGCAACGAGGTGCGCCAGTGGGAGTTGGTGCCCCACTCGTGCCCGAGGAGGGCGAGCGCCGCGTGCGCCTGGACGAACCCACCGTCGGCGGCCACCGCGTCGGTCAGGCCCTCCTCGACGCCGTCCTGCAGGCGGAGCAGGCGGCCGAGGGCGGCGTTGTAGCGCTCGGCGGCCTCGGGGCTGGTCGAGAGCGTGAGCCCGTAGGGGTCGACCGGGCGGCGGCGGGACTCACCGTGCATCGAGCGGCTCACGATGCGGGCGACGTCGTAGGCCTGCTCGCGGATCTCGGGCATCGCCGTCGACTCCCACAGGTTGCCGCGTCGCAGGGAGCCGACGGCGAGGAACGGCAGGGTCGCCGGCAGCGTGCCGACGATCCGGCCGTCGTCGGCGGTGTCGATGCCGAGCCCCGCTGGGCCGGGACGGACCAGGCCGGTCTGCGCGAGCCGGCTCAGCAGCGGGTCGCCGGCGATGGAGCCGACCGGGCCGGTGCAGTTGACGACCGCGGCCACGCGCAGCGTGGTGCCGTCGTCGAGCGTCACGCGCAGGGCGCTCGCGTCGGGCTGGACCGCAGTGATGGTGCCGCGGTGCCGTTCGAGGCGGCCGGCGGCCGCGATGGCGTGGAACCGCCGAGCCGTGGCCGGGGCCATCCGGTGACGGTGCACGTCCCACGACCGGGCATCCTCGGCGAGGAACCGGCGCTTGTCGGCCTCCGACAGCCCGCGCCACAGCTGGGCGGTGACCGGGCGCAGGCCGTCGACGGCCGCGCGCCAGTCGCCGGTCGCCTCGACGGTGTCCTCGACGTGCGCGCCGAGCGTGGCGCGCAGCGTGTCGAGGTCCTGCGTGCGGGTGATGCCGGGCGGCGGGGGCACCGGGGGCGTCGTCGGCAGCACGTGGGCGCGCGGCACGGCGTCGGTGCGCGAGACGACGTGGATCGTGCGGTCGGGACGGTCGGCGCTGATCGCGAGGTCCACCATGGTGAGGCCCGACCCCAACATCAGCACGTCGCCGACCTCGGGGATCGGCTGCGTCCACGGGTCTGCGACGAGGCGCGGGTCGTCGGCCAGCGGGGGCGGGGCCCAACCGGTGCCGGGGCGGCTGCCCGTGGCCAGGACGACGGCCCGCGCCTCCAGGCTGTCGCCGTCGGAGAGCTCGACCAGGAACTCCTCGCCGGAGGCGGCGATGTCGACGACCTCCGCTCGGCGGCGCACGAGCCGGGCGTTGCCGGGGTACTCGGTGGCGGTGGTCAGCAGGCTCTCCACGTAGCGGCCGAACACGGCGCGGGGCGCGAAGTCGTGGGGCTGGAAGCGCGGGTCGTGGTGGTTGCGCAACCAGCGCAGGAAGTGCTCGGGGTCGCGCGGGAACGCGCTCATGCCGGACGCCGGCACGTTGAGCAGGTGGCGGTCGTCCGCGGTCGAGTAGGCCTGGCCTCGACCCGTGGTGGGCGCCGGGTCGACGAGCTCGACGCGGAAGCGGGAGGAGAGCGCGGTGACGAGGTGGGTCGCGACCAGCGTCCCGCCCGCTCCGGCCCCCACCACGACGACCCGGCAGTCACCCTCGTTCGTTCCCATGCGCGCCCCTTTCTCCAGTGAATTACTCGACTAAGGGTAGCGCAGTCGGAGTGGGACGGCGCATGACGACCCGCGGGAAGCCCGCCGAGGTGGCCTGCGTCTCCATCGCGAAGGAGAAGCCGGCGTCCTCGAAGAGCTTGCGGGTGCCGACGTAGGCCATCGTGAGGTCCACCTTCGCGCCGCGGTTGTCCACGGGGTAGCCCTCCACCACGGGAGCGCCACGCTGGCCGGCGTAGGCCACGGCGCCCCGCAGGAGGACGTGCGAGATGCCACGACCGCGGTGCCCCGGGCGGACGCGGATGCACCACACCGACCAGGCGTCCTGGTCGTCGACGTGCGGGATCTTCGTGGACCGGGCGTAGGGAAGCTCCGCCCGCGGAGCCACGGCCGCCCAGCCGACGACCTCGGTGCCGTCGTAGGCCAGGACGCCCGGCTTGGTGGGCCTGCGCGTCAGCGCCTCGACGTAGGCCTCCCGCGCCGGCCCGGACAGCTCGCGGTTCTCCCGGGCGGGGATGCGGTGGCTCAGGCACCAGCACACCGTGGACGTGGGGTTCTTCGGACCCAGCATCGTCCGCACGTCGGCGAAGCGCGCGTGGTCGGCCGGGACGACGGTGACGTCGCCGGACCTGGCGAGGGGCGTCGGGGCCATGCGGCCACGCTAGACCCGCCCAGCGACGTCCGGGGCTGTTGAATGTCGCCATGACGACGGGGATGAGGAAGATCGGCCTGCTGGGCGGCATGAGCTGGGAGAGCTCGGCGCTCTACTACACCGTGCTCAACGAGGCGGTGCGCGAGCGGCTCGGCGGCTACCACTCGGCGCGCGTGGTGTTGTCGTCGGTGGACTTCGCCGAGGTCGAGGCGATGCAGGCCGCGGGGGACTGGGAGTCGGCGGGGGCGCTCCTCGCAGCCGAGGCCGCCGCGCTGCAGGCGGCCGGAGCCGAGTGCCTCGTGCTCTGCACCAACACCATGCACAAGGTCGCCGACGCCATCGAGGCCGCCACGGACGTCCCGCTGCTGCACATCGTCGACGTCACCGCTGCGGCGATCCGTGCAGCCGGGCTGTCCCGCGTGGCGCTCCTCGGCACCCGGTTCACGATGGAGCAGGCGTTCGTCCGCGACCGGCTGGCCTCGCAGGGCGTCGAGGCGCTCGTCCCGGTGGGGGAGGACCTCGAGCTGGTGCACGCCGTGATCTACGACGAGCTGGTCCACGGCGTGGTGCGCGCGGAGTCGCGGGCGGCGTACGTCGACGTGGTGGAGCGCCTCGTCGCCGCCGGGGCGGAGGGCGTGATCCTCGGCTGCACCGAGATCGAGCTGCTCCTGCGACCGGAGGACGTCGACGTGCCGGTCTTCGCCACGACGCGGCTCCACGCCCTGGCGGCGCTCGACTTCGCCCTCGGCTGACGGCTGCTGGGTCACCGCTGACGGCCATACCACCCGTGGTTTGCTAGGGACGTGGACCCGACGTGGCTCGACCTGGCGCAGGTGCCCTGGGCCGCCGAGCCCGCCGGCCTGCTGCCCGCGCGGCAGCAGATGGCGCTCTCGCTCGGGTGGCACATCATCCTCGCCTGCTTCGGCGTGGCGTTCCCCGCGATGATCCTGGTGGCGCACTGGCGCGGGGTCTACCGCGGCGACGAGGTCGCCCTCGGCCTGGCGAGGAGGTGGGCGAAGGTCAGCGGCGTGCTGTTCGCGATCGGCGCCGTCTCGGGCACGGTGCTGAGCTTCGAGATGGGCCTGCTCTGGCCCGGCCTGATGGGTCCGTTCGGCGACGTGCTGGGACTGCCGTTCGCGTTCGAGGGCCTCTCCTTCTTCGTCGAGGCGATCTTCCTCGGCCTCTACCTCTACGGCTGGGGGCGCATCCCCCCGAAGCGGCACCTGCTCATGCTCGTGCCGATGGCCCTCGCCGGGGTTGTCGGCACCTACTGCGTGATCTCCGTCAACGCCTGGATGAACATGCCCGTCGGGTTCGCCATCGAGGGGGGCGAGGTGGTCGACGTCGACCCGTGGGCGGTCCTGTTCAGCTCCGGCGCCCTGCTGCAGTTCGCGCACATGTGGGTCGCTGCCTACATGGTGGTCGGCTTCGTCGTCGCCGGGGTCTACGCCGCCGGCATGCTGCGCGGGCGCCGCGACCGGCACCACCGGCTGGGGTTCACCCTGCCGTTCGTGTTCGCCACGGTCGCCGCGCTCGTCCAGCCCCTCATCGGGCACGTGCTGGGACTGCGGATCGCCGACACCCAGCCGGCCAAGCTGGCGGCGTTCGAGCTGGCCACCGAGACCGAGAGCCCCTCGCCGCTGCGGCTGGGCGGGCTGCTCGTGGACGGCGAGGTGCGCTGGGCCCTCGACATCCCGCGCCTCGGCTCGATCATCGCCCGCAACTCCTTCACTGAGCCGGTGCAGGGGCTCGAGACCATCCCGCCGGCCGACCGGCCACCGGTGAACGTCACCCACGTGGCGTTCCAGACGATGGTCGGCATCGGCACGCTCCTGGCCGTGGCCGTGCTCGTCTACTGGTTCGCGCGCTGGCGGGGACGCGACCCCCTGGCGAACCGGTGGACGCTCCGCGCCGCCGTGGCCGCCGGTCCGCTGGCGGTGGTGGCCCTCGAGGCGGGCTGGATCGCGACCGAGGTGGGCCGCCAGCCCTGGGTGGTCTACGGGGTGCTGCGCACCGAGGACGCCGCGGGCGACAATCCGCAGGTGTGGATCCTGCTGGCCGCCACGGCGACGCTGTACGCCCTGCTGACGGTGGGTGCCGTGGTCGTGCTGCGCTCGATGGC
The DNA here is from genome assembly GCF_017916455.1 of Nocardioides xinjiangensis. Taxonomy (GTDB): domain Bacteria; phylum Actinomycetota; class Actinomycetes; order Propionibacteriales; family Nocardioidaceae; genus Nocardioides; species Nocardioides xinjiangensis. The sequence goes on from NZ_JAFMSY010000003.1 coordinate 102,571, forward strand.
TCGACGGTGGCGAGCCGGCGAGCAGGACCTCCCCAGCCCCTACGGGCCCGAGGCCGCGGCCGCCGGCGGTGGCCGGCGGGCCGACGACGCGTCGTGACGCTCGAGCTGGCCGTCGCGGCGGCGCTCTTCGTCGGCGTGGTGGCGTACGCCCTGTTCGGGGGAGCCGACTTCGGGTCGGGCTTCTACGACCTGACGGCCGGCGGCTCGCGCGGCGGCGCGGAGCTGCGCACGCTCGTGGACCACAGCATCGGCCCGGTGTGGGAGGCGAACCACGTCTGGCTGATCTACGTGCTCGTGATGTGGTGGACCGGGTTCCCCGAGTCGTTCGCCAGCGCGATGAACACGTTGATCCTGCCGATGCTCCTGGCGCTGCTGGGGATCGTGCTGCGGGGCGCGGCGTTCGCGTTCCGCAAGTTCGCGCCGACGCTCGGGCAGGCCCGGCTCTACGGCGCGGTCTTCGCCGGCTCCTCCCTCATCACTCCCTACTTCCTCGGCGCGGTCGCGGGCGGGATCGCCTCGGGTCGCGTGCCGGCCGAGGGTCGCGGCGACCTGTGGTCGTCGTGGCTCAACCCCACCTCCACGTTCGGGGGCGTCATCGCGGTGGGCACGTGCGCGCTCCTCGCCGGCGTGTTCCTCACCGCGGACGCCGACCGTGCCGGGCGTGCGTCGCTCGCCGCCTCCCTGCGGCGCCGCACCCTCGGCGTCGGCCTGGTGACCGGCGCCGTCGTCTTCGCCGCGCTCGTGCCGATCACCCACGACGCGCCCACCCTCGCCGAGGGCCTGAGGGGCCGCGCGGCGCCGCTCGTGGTGCTCTCCGGGCTGTGCGGCGTCGCCACCCTGGTCCTGCTGCTGCGCCGCCGCTTCGCGATCGCTCGCGTCACCGCGGTGCTCGCCGTCGCCGCCGTCGTCAGCGGCTGGGGAGTGGGCCAGTACCCGTGGCTGCTCGTCGACGAGCTCACGCTCCGCGACGCCGCCGGGGCGGACGCCACGCTCGCTGGGCTCCTGGTGGTGGTGGGGCTCGCCGGCGTGCTGGTCCTGCCGCCCCTGGTGTACCTCTTCCGGCTGACCCAGTCCGAGGCCTGGTCCGAGCACTAGGCCGGCGGTGCGGGCCAGAGCGAGTGGTAGGCGTTGACGGCCGGCTGCCCGCCGAGGTGCGCGTAGAGCACGTGGGAGTCGCGCGGGACCTCGCCGCCGGTCACGAGGTCGATAAGGCCGGCGAGCGACTTCCCCTCGTAGACCGGGTCGGTGATCATCGCCTCGAGCTGGGCGCCGAGCGCCATCGCCTCCATCGTCGAGTCGACCGGGATCCCGTAGAGGTCGCCGGCCCACCCCTCGAGCACGGTGATCTCGTCGTCGCGCAGGTCGCGACCGAGCTCGATGAGCTCCGCGGTGTGCCGGGCGATCCTGGCGACCTGGTCGCGGGTCTTCTCCAGCGTGGCGCTGGCGTCGATGCCCAGCACCCGCCGGCGTACGCCGGTGAGGTCCTCCAGCGCCGCGAAGCCGGCGACCATGCCGGCGTGCGTCGAGCCGGTGACGGTGCAGACCACGATCGTGTCGAAGGTGACGCCGAGCGCCTTCTCCTGCTCGGCCACCTCGAAGGCCCAGTTGGCGAACCCGAGCCCCCCGAGCCGGTGCTCGCTGGCGCCGGCCGGGATGGCGTACGGCGTGCCGCCGGCCTCCTCGATCTCGCGGATCGCCTCCTTCCACGAGTCGCGGATGCCGATGTCGAAGCCGTGGGGGTCCAGGCGCGAGTCCGCGCCCATCATCCGGCTGAGCAGGATGTTGCCGACCTGGGTGTTCGTCGGGTCGTCCCACGGCACCCACTTCTCCTGCACCAGCCGGCAGCGCAGGCCGAGGTGCGCGGCGACGGCGGCGACCTGGCGGGTGTGGTTGGACTGGTAGCCGCCGATCGACACGAGCGTGTCGGCGCCGCTGGCGAGCACGTCGGGGACGATGTACTCCAGCTTGCGGACCTTGTTGCCGCCGTAGGCCAGGCCGCTGCTGACGTCCTCGCGCTTGGCCCACACCTGCGCGCCGCCGCCCCGCGACGCCAGGTGCTCGCTGAGGCGCCTCAGGTGGTGGACGGGGGAGGGGCCGAAGGTGAGCGGGTAGCGCTCGAACTGCTCGAGGTTCACGGGGTCTCCTGCAGGGCGGTGGGCTGGTCGGGGTCGGCGGCGGGATCGGGAGCCGGGATGAGGTCGGCGAGGTTCTGCCAGGTCCGGAAGGCCACCTCGGCGGCGGCGTCGGCGTCCCGGCCGGCGCACGCCTCGACCAGACGCTCGTGCAGCGCCACGGACTCGGCCGCGGCGTGGGAGGCGAAGCGGCGGCGCTCGAGGCGGCGGACGACGGGGCCGAACTGGGCGAGCACCGTGGCGACGGCGCGGTTCCCGGCGATCTCCACCGCCACCGCGTGGAAGTCGTCGTCCGCCGCGAGCGCGGCGCCGCTGTCACGCTGCTCGACCGCTGCCGCGAAGCGCCGGTTGGCGTCGCGCATGCGCTCGAGGTCGTCGGCGGTGAGCCGGGCGACGGCCTCGCTCACCGCGAGCCGGTGCATGGCGGCCACGACCGCGTGCGCCTCGCGCACCTCGGCGACGTCGATCTCCGCGACCACGGTCGAGCGTCCGGGCGCCGCCCGGACCAGGCCGCTCTCGCCGAGCCGCAGCAGGGCCTCCCGCACGGGCGTGCGGCTCACGCCGAGCCAGGCGGCCAGCTCGGTGTCGCGGACGACCTCGCCCGGCGCCAGCGTGCCGTCGACGATCGCGTCGCGGAGCCGCTCGTGGACGGTGTCGCGCAGCAGCGAGGTGCGGACCGGAGCGGAGGACGGGGGCACAGGCACCGATATATTGGATATCACCGATCGCTGCGGGTCAAGGTCGCGTCCATCCGCACGAGGGCGACGATCAGGATGCAGCGGAGCGGCCCCCAGCGGGGCCCGTGCGTGTGCGGGCCCGACCCGGGGTACTGCACGCCCGTGCCTGCCCCCTACCGCCATGCCTTCAAGGCCATCGCCGCCGCCCGGTCCGCTCCCGCCTTCCACCCCGACGGCGTCCTCTACGAGGGACGCGCGGAGATCCACGGCCCCGGCCCGCTCCAGCAGGGCGAGTGGGACTGCCTGGTCCGCCTCTCGAAGGGCATCGGCACGCCGCGCGGCGTGCCGGACCTGCTGGGCATGGCGGTCCGCCTCCTCCAGGACCCGCCGGTCGACGTCCTGTGCACGACGGCTCCGGGCGCCTCCGGGTGGCAGCGCTACGTGCTGCGACCCGGACGGCGGTGGTCGGGCGCCACGCTGACGTCGCTCATGTGGTGGCGCTCCTCGTCCGGTGAGCGCCTGCAGGTCGTCGTGGACGCGCCCGGTGCCGGGCTCGACTCGCCCGACCCGGACGTGCTGGTGGGACGGCTGCCGGCGACCTTCGCGCTCCGCGTGGTCGGCCGGCACGGTGACGTGCAGGCGGGCACGATCCGGGTGGACCGCCGCTCCGAGCAGCCGCGCCCCGACTTCGACCCGGTCCTGCACCCGCCGCAGTCGTGGCGCCTGGCGCCCGCCTGGCTCGCGGCGCTGCGGGCGCGGGCGTACGTCGGCAGCCGGGAGGGGCAGCCGGTCCCGAGCGCTGGGGACGACCGCCCCGCTGGGAACAACCGCGGTGGTTGAGCGTTGAACCGGTCATGAAGAAGATCGGGTTCCTCAACTTCGGCCACTGGACCGACTCGCCGCAGTCCCAGGTGCGCTCGGCGTCGGACACGCTCTTGCAGTCGATCGACCTGGCCGTGGCCGCCGAGGAGCTCGGCGCGGACGGCGCGTACTTCCGCGTCCACCACTTCGCCCGGCAGCTCGCCTCGCCCTTCCCGCTGCTCGCCGCCGTCGGCGCGCGCACCAGCCGCATCGAGATCGGCACGGGCGTCATCGACATGCGCTACGAGAACCCGCTCTACATGGCCGAGGACGCCGGCGCGGCCGACCTGATCTCGGGCGGCCGGCTCCAGCTCGGCATCAGCCGCGGCTCACCGGAGCAGGTGATCGACGGGTGGCGCTACTTCGGCTACCAGCCGGCCGACGGCGAGGACCAGGCCGACATGGCGCGCCGCCACACCGAGGTGTTCCTCCAGGTGCTCGAGGGCAAGGGCTTCGCTCAGCCCAACCCGCGCCCGATGTTCCCCAACCCGCCGGGGCTGCTCCGCCTCGAGCCGCACTCGCCGGGCCTGCGCAGCCGCATCTGGTGGGGCGCCGCGTCCGACGCGACGGCCCGCTGGACCGCGCAGATGGGGATGCACCTGATGAGCTCGACGCTCAAGGCCGACGAGACCGGCGAGCCGTTCCACGTGCAGCAGCGCAGGCAGATCGAGGTGTTCCGCGAGGCGTGGCGCGAGGCGGGGCACGAGGGTGAGCCGCGTGTGTCGGTGAGCCGCTCGATCATGCCCATCACGACCGACCTCGACCGCGCGTACTTCGGCCACGAGGGCGACAGCTCCGACCAGTTCGGCCAGATCGAGGCCAACCTGCGCGCGGTGTTCGGCAGGACGTACGCCGCCGAGCCCGACGTCCTCGTCGAGCAGCTCGCCGAGGACGAGGCCATCGCCGCGGCCGACACCCTGCTGCTGACGGTGCCCAACCAGCTCGGGGTGGACTACAACGCCCACATCCTCGAGTCGGTGCTCACCGACGTGGCGCCGGACCTCGGCTGGCGCTGAGCGCGTCCCTGCTCAGCCGGCGGCTGCCCGCAGCTTCTCCAGCAGCGGGCCGGCCGCCTCGCTGAGGAAGCGGTCCTGCCCCTCGTCGCCGACCTGCACGAGCGCGACGTCGGTGAAGCCCGCCTCCCAGTAGGCCGACACGGCGTCGACGACCTTGTCGAGGTCGGGCCCGCAGGGGATCGACTCCGCGACGTCCTCGGGCCGGACGTACGTCGTCGCCCCGGCGAAGCCCGCGGGCGTCGGCAGGTCGGCGTTGACCGACCAGCCGCCACCGAACCACCGGAACTGCTCGTGCGCACGGGCGACGGCGGCCTCCTCGTCGGGGTCCCAGCAGATCGGGATCTGGCCGATCGCCCGGGCGTCCCTGCCGACGCGCGGCGCCCCGTCGACCTCGTTCCACGTCTCCACGATCTCCGCGCTCGGCTCCACCGCGACCAGGTGGTCCGCCAGCGCTGCGAACCGGTGGATCGCCCGGTCGCCCGCCACGGCCACGCCGATGTCCACGCCCTGCTCGGGCACGTCCCAGATCCGCGCCGAGTCGACCTGGAAGAAGTCGCCGCGGTGGTCGACGAGCTCGCCGGTGTGCAGCGCCCTGATGACTTCGATCGCCTCGGCGAGCATGTCCTGCCGCTCGGCGATGGCCGGCCAGCCCTCGCCCACGACGTGCTCGTTGAGGTTCTCCCCGCTGCCCAGTCCGAGGACGAAGCGTCCCTCGGCGAGGATCTGCAGCGTCGCCGCCTTCTGGGCCACGACGGCGGGGTGGTAGCGCAGGGTCGGGCACGTCACGTAGGTCATCAGGCCCACCCGCTCGGTGGCGTGCGCCACCGCGCCGAGGGTCGTCCAGGCGTACGGCGCGTGCCCCTGCTCGGTCAGCCAGGGCGAGTAGTGGTCGCTCATCACCTCGAAGTCGAAGCCCGCCCGCTCGGCCGCGACGGCGTAGTCCACCAGCTCGCGCGGGCCGCTCTGCTCGGTCATCAGCGTGTATCCGAAACGCGTCATGCCTCGACCGTAACCAGCGCTCACCGGACGGCCACCACCCGCTCAGGTGAGCCCCCGGGCGCATGTGCGGGTCCCGCGGGGGAACTGTCCGGGCATGAGCGACGCCAAGGACACCACGAACGACGGACCCGACCAGGGCGGGCAGGTCAGCGAGCTCGCCGACATCGAGGGCGGCGGCGAGCCGATCAGCTCCGGCGACTCCGTGGCCGGTCAGCCCGACCCCCACCCGGGCGAGGTCGACGAGGGCAGGCAGGGCCCCGACGCGGTGCCCGACGACCCCACCGGGCAGCACCCCCACACCGCCGAGTGAGGCGGTGCGGTAGGACTGCTCCATGAGCAGGCCTGTCCTCGTGGTGGTGGGTGCCGGACCGGGCGTGAGCGGCTCGGTGGCCAGACGGTTCGCCGACGAGGGCCACGACGTCGCACTGCTGGGGCAGGACCAGGGCGTCCTCGACCGGCTCGTCGCCGACCTCGAGGCGCGCGGCGCCGCCGTGCAGCACGCGGTCGCCGACGTCACCGACGAGCAGGCGGCGCGCGAGGCCGTGCGCCGCTTCGGCGAGCACGCCGGCCGCATCGACGTGCTGCACTTCAACCCCAGCGCCTACCGCGAGAAGGACCCGCTGACGCTGACCGTCGACGAGCTCCTGGCAGACGTCGCCCTCGGCGTGGGCGCCCTGCTCACCGTGGTGCAGGCGGCGCGGCCCCACATGACGGCGGGCGGCCGGGTCAGCGTCACCGGGAGCATGGCCGCGGACGACCCCTGGCAGGGCGCGGCCTCGCTCGGGGTCCAGAAGGCGGGCGTGCGCAACCTCGTGCACAGCCTCGACAAGACGCTGTCGCCCGACGGCATCCGAGCCGTCTCCGTCACGGTCCGCGGCACCTTGGCCAGGCAGGGCGCGTTCACCCCCGACCGGGTGGCCGAGGCGATCTGGTCGGCGGTGACCCGCGACCCGGACCGGTGGACCAGCGAGGTCCCCTACAGCGGCTGAGGCAGCGCCACGCCACCTCCGGGCTCACGCACCGTCGAAGCCGCTGACCAGCACCCAGAAGACCAGCACGCCGACGAAGGCCGCCAGCAGGCCCCACCACGCGCCGGTGAGCGCCCGCCGCGTGGTGTCGGCACCGTCGCGCGCGAGGGCCGGCAGCCCGACGGTGACCGCCGCGCCGACGGCCGCCATCGCGAGCAGCTGCACGGGGATGATCCAGTTCTCCGTGCCCTCCCCGTCGAGGAACGACGCCGCCACCGGCAGGCTGAGCGCACCCAGGACGAGCAGGACGACGATCCCGACCGCGCGCTGGACCGACGCGGTCACTGCTCGACCCCCTCGGTCTGCTTGGCCACCAGCGTCAGCACGTCGTACGTCGCGACCGGCTCGTCGTCACCGTTGGTCACGAGCGCGTCCCAGCGCACCTCGCCGTAGTCGGCGGAGGAGCGCGGGGTGATCTGCTTGACGGTGAGGGTGACCCGGATCGAGTCGCCCGCCTTCACCGGGGTCAGGAACCGGAGGTCGTCGACGCCGAAGTTGGCGAGCACCGGGCCGGGCGCCGGGTCGACGAAGAGCCCGGCGGCCAGCGACACGATGAGGTAGCCGTGCGCGACGATGCCGCCGAAGAGCGGGTTCCTCGCCGCGGCGTCGGGATCGGTGTGGGCGTAGAAGGTGTCGCCGGTGAACTCCGCGAAGTGGTCGATGTCGGCCCGGGTGACCACCCGCGGCTCGGAGGCGATGGTGTCGCCCACGCGCAGCGTCGCCAGCGAGTGGCGGAACGGGTGCTCCGGGGTCACCGTGCGCCGCGAGCCACGCGTCCACCGGCCCGTGATCGCAGTCAGCATGTCGGGGGAGGCCTGGATGGCCGTGCGCTGCATGTGGTGCAGCACGCCGCGGACGCCGCCGAGCTCCTCGCCGCCGCCGGCCCGGCCCGGCCCGCCGTGCACCAGCATCGGGAGGGGCGAGCCGTGCCCGGTGCTCTCGGGCGCGTCGTCGCGGTCGAGCACCAGGATGCGGCCGTGCCACGGCGCCAGGCCGAGCACGAGCGCGCGCGCGACGGCCGGGTCGTGCGTGACGACCGAGCCGGCGAGGGAGCCCCTGCCGCGCGCGGCCAGCGTCACCGCCTCGTCGAGGGAGTCGTACGTCAGCACCGTCGACACCGGCCCGAACGGCTCGACGTCGTGCGGCTCGACTGCGCCGGCGCGGGCACGGAGCAGGACGGGGGACATGAACGCGCCGCGCTCGGCGTCGCCGGCCACCTTCCCCTCGTCGAGGACCACGTCGCACGACGAGCGCAGCGCCTCGACGGCCTTGCGGACCTCGTCGCGCTGCGCGAGGGAGGCGAGGGGGCCCATGCGGACCGACTCGTCGCCGGGGTCGCCGACCGTCACGGTCGCCAGCCGCTGCGCGATGGCGTCGGTCACCTCGCCGGCCACCGACGCCGGCACGATCACCCGCCGGATGGCCGTGCACTTCTGACCGGCCTTCGCGGTCATCTCGGTGACGACGCCCTTGACGAACAGGTCCCACTCGGGGTCGCCGGGCGTGACGTCGGGGCCCAGCACCGAGCAATTGAGCGAGTCGGCCTCGACCTGCAGCGAGACGCCTCCGTGCAGCACCGACGGGTGCTGGCGCAGGATCCCCGCGGTGTGGGCGGAGCCGGTGAACGCCACCGAGTCCTGCACCCCGAGGTGGTCGAGCAGGTCGCCCGCCGAGCCGGCCAGCAGCTGGAGCGAGCCCTCGGGGAGGATGCCCGACTCGACGATCCGGCGGACCACGAGCTCGGTGAGGTACGCCGTCTGGCTGGCCGGCTTGACGATCGAGGGCACCCCGGCGATGAAGGCCGGCGCCAGCTTCTCGAGCATGCCCCAGACGGGGAAGTTGAAGGCGTTGATCTGGACCGCCACGCCGGGCCGCGACGTGTAGACGTGCTGGCCGAGGAAGACCCCGGTCCGCCCGAGCTGCTCGAGGTCGCCGTCACAGACGACGGTGTCGTTCGGCAGCTCCCGGCGCCCCTTGGAGGAGTAGCTGAAGACGGTGCCGAAGCCGCCGTCGATGTCGATGAGCGAGTCGCGACGGGTGGCGCCGGTCGCGAGCGAGAGCTCGTAGAACTCCTCCTTGAGCCCGGTCAGGTGCGTGGCCAGCTCCTTGAGCAGCAGAGCGCGCTCGTGGAAGGTCAGCGAGCGGATGGCCGGTCCGCCGACGGTGCGCGCGAAGTGGGCCATCGCGCCGAGGTCGAGGCCGGCGCTGGAGATCCGGGCGACCTCCTGGCCGGTCGCCGCGTCGAGCAGCGGGTCGCCCTCGGCGGAGGAGGCGTACCACCGGCCGGCGGCATAGCTCTCGAGCAGTCGGGTCACGGCGGTTCTCCTCGGGATCGGAGCGGGCGCAGGCCGGTGTTTGCCTGCCGGGGTGACGAGTGACACACTAATACCAGACCGATCGGTCAGTAAATGTCGTGCAGACCCCGTCGGAGGACCCATGACGCTCACGGAGACCGCACCGGAGGAGCTCGAGCGGCAGTTCGAGGCGACCATCGCCCGGCACGACCGGATCGAGCCGCGCGACTGGATGCCGGAGGGCTACCGCAAGACCCTCGTGCGGCAGATCGCGCAGCACGCGCACAGCGAGATCATCGGCATGCAGCCCGAGGGCAACTGGATCACCCGCGCGCCGAGCCTGCGCCGCAAGGCGATCCTGCTCGCCAAGGTGCAGGACGAGGCGGGCCACGGGCTCTACCTCTACTCGGCGGCCGAGACCCTCGGGGTCTCGCGGCTCGAGCTCACCGAGCTGCTCCTCGCCGGGCGGCAGAAGTACTCCTCGATCTTCAACTACCCGACGCTGTCCTACGCCGACGTCGGCACGATCGGCTGGCTGGTCGACGGCGCCGCGATCTGCAACCAGGTACCGCTGTGCCGGACCTCCTACGGCCCCTACGGCCGGGCGATGATCCGGATCTGCAAGGAGGAGTCCTTCCACCAGCGCCAGGGCTACGAGCTCCTCACCACGATGATGCGCGGCACCGAGGAGCAGCGCGCGATGGTGCAGGAGTCGGTCGACCGGTTCTGGTGGCCCGCCCTGATGATGTTCGGACCGCCCGACGACGCCTCGCCCAACACCGCCCAGTCGATGGCCTGGGGCATCAAGCGCCACACCAACGACGAGCTGCGCCAGAAGTTCGTCGACATGTCCGTCCCGCAGGCGGAGGCCCTCGGCGTGACCCTCCCCGACCCCGAGCTGAGGTGGAACGAGGAGCGCGGGCACCACGACTTCGGCCAGCCGGACTGGGACGAGTTCATGGAGGGCGTGAAGGGCAACGGTCCCTGCAACGCCGAGCGGATCGCGCACCGGCGGCGCGCCCACGAAGAGGGGGCGTGGGTGCGTGAGGCCGCCACGGCGTACGCCGCCCGGCAGGCGGGAGGCGCGCGATGAGCGAGCTCTCCGCCGAGGGCGGGCACGGCGCGGTGCCGCTGCAGGGCGTCCCGACGGGCGAGGGCGTCTCGCCGCCGGAGCCGGAGTGGCCCCTCTACGAGGTGTTCGTCCGGGGCAAGCGCGGCCTCAACCACGTCCACGTCGGGTCGCTGCACGCCGCCGACGACCGGATGGCCCTGCTGCACGCGCGCGACGTCTACACCCGCCGCAGCGAGGGCGTGAGCATCTGGGTGGTCCGCGCCGACGCGATCACCGCCTCCAGCCCCGACGAGAAGGACCCGATGTTCGCGCCCAGCGGCGACAAGGTCTACCGGCACCCGACCTTCTACGACATCCCCGACCACGTCCCCCACATGTGACTCCACCCCGCGAGGCTGCGATGAACTCCCGTACCGAGAGACCCGCCGAGGACGAGCACGACAGCGCCTACTCCGGCCTGCTGGTCAACGACGCCCACTGGGCGTTCGGCGCCGCCCCCGTTCCCGAGGGGCACGGTGAGGACCCGCTGGCGGGCCTCGACACGACCGTCCCCGCCGGCGTCGACGCGCCCACGCTCGCGACGTACGCCCTGATGCTGGGCGACGACGCACTCGTGATGTCGCACCGGATCGCGGAGTGGACCAGCAACGCCCCCGACCTCGAGGACGACATCGCGCTGTCCAACATCGCGCTCGACCTGCTCGGCCAGGCGCGGCTCCTGCTGGCGCGCGCGGCCAGGGCCGACGCCTCGGTCGTGCCCGTGCTGCCGGAGGGCTCGCCGGCACCGCCCGAGGACGCGCTGGCGTACTTCCGCGAGGCCCACGAGCTGCGCAACGTGCGCCTCGCCGAGGTGGTCAACGGCGACTTCGCCGAGGCGACGGTCCGGATCCTGCTCTTCTCGGTGTGGCGGCTCGCCACCTGGGAGCGACTCCGCTCCAGCGCCGACCACGTCCTGGCCGCCGTGGCCGCGAAGGGCGTCAAGGAGCTCGCCTACCACCGGGACTACGCCGCCCGCTGGTTCGTCACGCTGGCGCAGGGCACCCCGGAGTCGCGGCGCCGGCTGCTGGCGGCGCTCGACGCGCTGTGGCCGCTGTGGCCCGAGCTGTTCGACACCCACCCGGTCGAGGCCGCCGCCGCGGAGTCCGGTGTGGGGGTGGACCCCGCAGCGGTGCGCGACGCGGCCGAGGCGGTCCTCGACCAGGTGCTCGACGCCGCCGACGTGCCCCGGCCCTCCGCGCCGCGCCGCGCGGGCGTGCTCGGACGCACCGGACGCGACGGGATGCACGGCGAGGCGCTGGGCCGGATGCTCGCCGAGATGCAGTCCGTGGCGCGCGCGCACCCGAGGGGCGTGTGGTGAGGCTCGGCACGCCCGCTCGTGCCGCGCGGGCCACTCGACCACCGAGGCGGCAGGTGGCCGCGGCCCGGTCCGTCGCAGCCGGCGTGACCGACCCGGAGCTGCCGATGCTCACGCTCGCCGACCTCGGGGTGTTGCGCGGCGTCGAGGTGGTGGATGACTCCCACGTCGTCGTCGAGATCACGCCGACCTACTCCGGGTGCCCGGCCATGGCGGCGATGCGCGACGACCTCGTCCGGGCGCTCACCGGCGCCGGCTTCGAGCAGGTCGAGGTGCGGATCAGCCTTCACCCCGCCTGGACCACCGACTGGATCACGCCGGCGGGGCGGGTGGCACTCGCTGCGGCGGGCATCTCGCCCCCGGGGCCCGCGCCGTCGGCCGACGGGCCGATCCCGCTGACCCTGCTGCCCACCGCCCGCCAGGTCCGCTGCCCCCAGTGCGACTCACCCGCCACCGAGCTGGTCTCGGAGTTCGGCTCGACGGCGTGCAAGGCGCAGTACCGCTGCACGTCCTGCCTGGAGCCGTTCGACCACGTCAAGGAGATCTGAGCGACATGGCCGCCCCGACCTTCCACGAGCTGACCGTCCGCGCCGTGGAGCCGCTCACCGACGACTCGGCCGCGGTCACCTTCGACGTGCCCGACGACCTGCGCGAGCTGTTCGCCTTCGCGCCGGGGGAGTCGCTGACCCTGCGCCGCGTGGTCGACGGCGTGGAGCACCGCCGCAGCTACTCGATCTGCGCCCCCGCCGGAGCCGCTCCGCGCATCGGCGTGCGCGAGGTCCCGGGCGGCATGTTCTCGTCGTGGCTGATCCGCGAGGTCGCGCCCGGGGAGACGATCGAGGTCGCCGCGCCCGCCGGCGGCTTCCGCGCCGACCCGGCGAGCCCCGGTCGGCACCTCTGCATCGCCGCAGGGTCGGGCATCACCCCGATGCTGTCCATCGCGGCGTCCGTCCTGGCGAACCCCGGGAGTACCGTCACGATGCTCTACGGCAACCGCGAGACGACGTCGGTGATGTTCGCCGAGGAGCTCAGCGACCTCAAGGACCTCCACGGACCACGCTTCGACCTCGTCCACGTGCTGTCCCGCGAGCCGCGCGACGTCGAGCTGTTCTCCGGCCGGCTCGACGCCGACCGCCTCCGGCGGCTGCTGACGCTCAAGGTGCCGCTCCCGGCCGTCGACCACGTGTGGCTCTGCGGCCCGCTCGGACTGGTCGAGGACGCGCGAGCCGTGCTCGCCGAGCTCGGCGTCCCGGCCGAGAAGGTCCACTTCGAGCTGTTCTTCGTCGACGCGCCGCCACCGCAGCTGCGGCACGCCGACCGCGTCGTGGAGGGCGTGACCAGCGACGTCACGGTCGTGCTCGACGGACGGGCGACCACCACGCCGATGCCTCGCGCGACGACGCTCCTCGACTCCGCCCAGGCCGTGCGCAGCGACCTGCCCTTCGCCTGCAAGGGGGGCGTGTGCGGCACCTGCCGCGCGAAGGTCGTCGAGGGTGAGGTCGAGATGGTGCGCAACTACGCCCTCGAGCCCGACGAGGTCGAGCAGCAGTTCGTGCTGACCTGCCAGTCCTACCCGGTCAGCGACACGGTGACGGTCGACTTCGACGCCTGACGCGCCGCGGGGTCGCCTCGACCGGCTCGGAGACCTTCCCTCCGTCGCTGGGGATGACTAGCGTTGGGAGGTCCCGTACGCGTCAAGGAGGTGCGTGGTGAGGATGCGTTGGCTGTCCCTGCTGGTGGCGCTGCTGCTCGCCGTGACGCTCGGTCCGGCGCCGGGCCGGGCCACGTCCGGGCCCGCGGACCGGCCCCGGACGTCCGCTCCGCCGACCCCCGTCCTCGTCGCCGTGCGGGCGGCTCACCGCGACGGCGTCGACCGCGTCGTCTTCGAGTTCCGCGGCGGCCTGCCCGAGTCGCGGCGGGTCGGCTACGTCCGTCGACTGTTCGCCGACGGGTCCGGGCGCCGCGTGCGCGTCGCCGGCCGGGCCCTCCTCCGGGTGCGCTTCGAGCCCGCCCAGGCGCACACCGACGACGGCTCGCCGACCGCGGCGCCCCGCCGGGTCGCGTACGCCCTGCCCAACGTCATGACCGCCGTCCGCGCGGGCGACTTCGAGGCGGTCACGACGTACGGCCTCGGGCTGGCGAGACGCACGCCGGTGCGGGTGACGACCCTGCAGGCGCCGCCGCGGGTCGTCGTGGAGGTCGGGGCCGGGTTCGCCACCGTGCGGCGCAAGGTGTGGTTCCTCGACCGCGACCGCTTCGCAGACGGGTGGGAGCCCTACTTCGTCCCCGTCCGGCGCCCGGTCGTGCCGGGTGCACCCGCCACCGGCCTGATGGACCGCCTCTTCGCCGGCCCGCTGCCGGGGGAGCGGGCGCGGGGCCTGCGCCTGCTGCGCTCGGGCGCGACGGGGTACGACGACCTGACGGTCGCGGGCGGCGTGGCCGACCTGCGGCTCACGGGCCGCTGCCGCAGCGGTGGCGCCACGGTGAGCATCGCCGGCGAGGTGCTGCCGACCCTCAAGCAGCTGCCGACGGTCGACCGTGTCGTGCTGCGCGACGCGGCCGGGAGCACGCTCGACCCCGACGGACCGGGCGACTCGACACCGGCGTGCCTCGAGCCCTGAGGCCGCAGGCGGTCAGGTGCTGTGCCGCACCAGGCCGTCGAACGCCAGGGTGGTGACGGTGTCGGCGAGCGCAGCCACGTCGCTGCCGTCGCGGAGCCACTCGGTCATCGAGTTGACCATTCCGAAGAGCAGCCGACTGGCCAGCAGCGGGTCGACGTCGGCGCGGATCGCGCCGGTGTCGGCGGCCTCGCGCACCATCTCGGCCAGCCGGTGGTCGATGTCGCGACGACGCGCGAGGGCGTTCTGCTCGGCGGGGGTGTTGCCGCGCACCCGCAGCAGCAGCGTGACCGCCGGCAGGTGGTGGGCGAGGACGACGACGCTGCTGCGCACGGCCGCACGCAGACGCTCCTCGGGCGTGTGGGACCGGTCGGCGTGCACCGCGTCGAGCGCGGCCGTCAGCTCGTCGAGCGCCTCGTCGAGCGCCCTTTCGAGGAGGTGCTCCTTGCTGGGCACGTGGTGGTAGATCGCCGACTTGGTCAGGCCCAGCTCCCGGGCGAGGTCGCCCATGCTCGTGGCGTCGTAGCCCTGCCGGTTGAACAGCGCGATCGCGACGCGCAGGACGGTCTCCTGGTCGTGCCCGGGCCGGCCCCGGCGCGCGCGCTCCGACATGGGTGAACGCTCTCACGACCCGCTGCGGATCGGCGCGACGCCGGGCGCGCCGGGTGCGGGGAGTTACCCGCAACGGCCGTGCGGGGGCTACAGTGGTCGCAGCGTCCAGACGCCGTGCCCCACTGACCACCCCAGGTCCACCGGCCACCGCCCCCTGACGCCCGCACCAAACCTCCACGCCGTGGTGTGCAGGTCAGCGCCGACCCAGGCTCGCCTGCTCCGCGACGCGTACCCAGTCCGGGAGGACACCTTGGCCCAGCGCCAGCGTCAACGCGGCAACCGTCGTGCCCCTGCGCACGCCCGCCACAAGGACAACGAGGGCATCGTCCCCGTGCTCGCCCGCGCCGTGCGCGAGCTGGAGTCCGCCGTGCAGCGGGGTCCTCTCGCCCCCGGCCAGCGGGTGCGCTTCCAGGTCGTCGCCCTGCTGGCGCGCGAGCACCGCACCGACGTACGCGCCTCCACCGAGCTCACCGAGGCACAGAAGGCCGACGAGCTCAAGCGCCTCGACGGGATCGCGACGATCCTCGCCAAGACCGCGACCCGCGACCCCTCCCTCTTCGGACTGCTGTCGGAGGAGGCCGTCGTCACCGACAGCGCCCGCGAGCTGCGCCTGGAGATGCTGCGCAAGGCCGGCATCGAGGCCGCGCAGGAGGAGCCGAAGCCCGAGGACGAGTCGGGTCCCGGGCTCGTCGAGCGTCGCGTCGTCCCGCGGTCGGTCCTGCAGCACCAGCTGGCCAACCCCTTCCTCAAGCCCGACTTCGAGATCGGCCGCGAGCGCCGCAGCGTGCACGGCCGGCTGGCCAGCTGGGAGCTGCTCGGCCCGCTGTTCCGCTCCTTCGAGCTCGGCGGCGCGTCCTCCTGCATGGACCTGCCCGAGGCCACCTCGCTCAACGCCCCGGGCAAGCTCGAGCTCATGCCCCACCAGGCGCGGCTGATCGCCGCCGCGGCGGAGGGCCACCGCACGTTCCTGCTGGCCGACGAGCCCGGCCTCGGCAAGACCGCCCAGGCACTGCTCGCCGCGCAGGCGGCCAACGCCTACCCGCTGCTCGTCGTCTGCCCGAACGTCGTCAAGACCAACTGGGCCCGCGAGACCGAGCGGTGGACCCCGCGCCGCCGCGCGACCGTGATCCACGGCGACGGCGACCGGGTCGACGCCTTCGCCGACGTCATCGTGGTCAACTACGAGATCCTCGACCGCCACGTCGGCTGGCTGAGCACCTTCGGCTTCCGCGGCATGGTCGTCGACGAGGCGCACTTCATCAAGAACAAGACCTCGCAGCGCTCGCGCCACGTGCTCGAGCTGTCGGAGAGGCTCCGCGCGCGCACCGCCCGGCCGCTGCTGATGGCGCTGACCGGCACGCCGCTGATCAACGACATCGAGGACTTCCGCGCGATCTGGCAGTTCCTCGGCTGGATCGACGACACCAAGCCGCTGGCCCGCCTGATGGAGGCGCTGGAGGAGACCGAGCTGACGCCGGCCGACCCGCCGTTCTACCCGGCGGCCCGCAAGGCGGTCATCGACATGGGCATCGTCCGGCGCCGCAAGGTCGACGTCGCCGAGGACATCCCCGCCCGGCGCATCGCCGACATCCCGGTCGAGCTCGACGACGAGGACACCCGCTCCATCCGCGCCGCGGAGGAGGACCTCGCCCGCCGGCTCGTCCAGCGCTACAAGGCCGCTCTGGAGACCCGTCGTACGGGCTCGGTGGTCGACGGCATCGACCACGAGCTCGTCCGGCGCGTGGCGACGTGGGAGCGCGAGGAGATGGACCAGGGCACCGGCGGGGAGAACGTCTTCTCGATGTTCCGCCGCATCGGCCGCGCCAAGGCCGGCCTCGCCGCCGACTACGCCGCCCAGCTGGCGCGCAACGTCGGCAAGGTCGTGTTCTTCGCCCGGCACGTCGACGTCATGGACATCGCGGAGGAGACCTTCACCCGACGCGGGCTCAAGCACACCTCCATCCGCGGCGACCAGTCGGCGAAGGCCCGCGAGAAGGCCATCGAGTCGTTCGTCAACGACCCCGACGTGCAGGTCATCGTCTGCTCGCTGGCAGCCGCCGGCGTGGGCGTCAACCTGCAGGTCGCCTCCAACGTCGTGCTCTCCGAGCTCTCGTGGACCGATGCCGAGCAGACGCAGGCGATCGACCGCGTGCACCGCATCGGCCAGAGCGACCCGGTCACCGCGTGGCGGATCATCGCCGCGCAGACGATCGACACCCGCATCGCCGAGCTCATCGACTCCAAGGCCGGCCTCGCCGCACGGGCGCTCGACGGCTCCGACGAGGAGGTGTCGTCCTCGGCCAACATCCAGACCGAGGCCCTCGTCGCGCTGCTCACCGACGCGCTGGAGCGGGAGCTCGGCTGAGCCTGCCCCCGGCGCCGGTAGTCCACCGGGAAGAGGCTGTCCGGGGGCGGTCCTGACGACCGTTTCCCGGTGGACTACCCGATGGCGGCGGGAGAGGGCAGCGCACGTCACACGGGGCCCGATGGCACTCGTCAAGTGGCTCGTCTTCAGTGGCCCCTTCAGTGGTCCCTTCAGTGGCCCCTCGTCAATGGCCCTACCTCAGTGGCTCGTTCAATGGCTCGTCACACCACGCCGCGACTGCAGCCTCGGCGCGATCCAGCGGTCCGCGACCAGGCCGGTGACGAAGGAGTACAGCGTCTTGTGCGCCACGTCGACGCGCCGCTCAGGGCTGGGCCACGACGCCGGCGGCGCGCCGACCCCGGTCGCGTTCTCCACGGTCTGGTCGAAGGCGAGCCTGACGACGGTGTGGGTCGCGTTGGCGTGGCTCCCGCGGATGCCGATGGCCGCCCACACGCCTCGCAGGGCCCCGAGGAGGGCGCCGGTGCCCCAGTGCATCGCGTGGTTCCACGTCGCGGGCGTGTCGCGGTCCGACGGCTCCCGGCCCAGCAGCGTGAGCAGCGCACGGGCCGGGACGTAGGAGCTCGGCCGTTGCGTGACGGCTTGCTCGAGCTTCTCCGCGACCGTCATCGCGGCCACGCCCACCAGGCCGGCCGCGGCCCCTCGCGCGGCCGCAGCGCGCAACGTCGAGTTCCGGTCCGATGTCCTCGCGTGCCGCGTCATGGACCACCGTGCCCAGGAACGGCGGGGCTGATGCCTCCGAGCCGCCGGCCACCTCCGCAGCCCCGCAGAGGACACCCGGCGACCTCAGGCCATCCGCTTCATCATCCCGGTCGGCAGCCGCTTGACCACGAACCCGAGCGGGCCCCAGGGCCAGGCGGGGACGCGGGCGGAGGCCTTCTCCTTCTCGATGGCCTCGACCATCGCCCGCACGCCCTTCTCGGTGGAGGTCATCAGGAGCGTCCGCGCCGAGGTGCCCGACATCTCCGAGACGATGTAGCCGGGGTAGAGCACGGTGACCTTGATGCCGGTGCCGTGGACGTCGGCGCGGAACCCCTCGGCCAGGTGCGCGACGGCCGCCTTCGAGGCGGCGTACGTGGTGATGTTGCCGGGCATCCCGCGCAGCGCCGAGAAGCTGGAGACCATCACCAGGTGGCCGCGGCCCTGGCGGCGGAAGATCGCGGCGGCCGCCTCGGTCTGGGCCAGCGCCCCGAGGAAGTTCGTCTCGGCCGTCTGCTTGTTGGCGTCGAACCGGCCGGTGCCGAGGGGCTGTCCCTTGCCGAGCCCGGCGTTGACGACGACCCGGTCGAGGCCGCCGAGCTCAGCGGCGAACTCCTCGAAGGTCCCGAAGACGGCCTCATGGTCCGTGACGTCGAGCGCCTTGACGAGCACGCGTACGCCCGGGTGGGCCGCGCCGATCTCGGCGCGCAGGTCGTCGAGGCGGTCGGTGCGCCGCGCGCAGAGCGCCAGGTCGTGGCCCAGCGCCGCGAACTGCCGCGCCATCTCGGCGCCCAGGCCGCTGCTGGCCCCGGTGATGAGGATCCGTGCCATGGGGGCTCCTAGCGGTAGGTGAGGAGGTCGGGGGAGAGGTGGTCGTGGGCGTTGAACGAGACGAGCGTCGTGCCACGCGAGCCGCGGACGACCGTCGAGGTGCCGGTGTTCACCGAGACCGGGTTCAGCCGCAGCCACAGGTCGGTGCGGGCGGGGGACGAATCGGCCAGCAGGGCGGCCGCCACCCACGCCACCGGTCCGCCGCTGCTGAGCACGACCGCCGTCCCGCGGGGCGGCAGCGCCGCGACCAGCCGGTCCATGGCCGCTGCGACCCGCGCGGTGAAGGCGGCGAAGGACTCGTCGTAGGCGTCGTCGTGCTCGCCGGAGGTCCACCGCAGCGTCGCCTCCTCGAACCACCGCTGGAAGGCGGCCCTCTCCGACTCGCCGTCGACCGTGGACGGCGAGTCGTGGACGCTGAGCACCTGCAGGTGGTCGAACTCGTTCCAGCCCGGGTCCACCTCGACGTCGCTCGCCCACCCCGCCCCCTCGAGCACGCCGGCGGCGGTCTGCCCGTGACGGCGCATCTCGCCGGCCACGACCACGTCGGCGCGGACGCCGCGCGCGGCGAGGGCGGCGCCGAGCACGCGGGACTGCTCGTGCCCGGTGGGGGAGAGGTCGTCGTAGTCGGCGGCCCCGAACGAGGCCTGTCCGTGCCGCACCAGGAGGATGCGGCTCACGACCGGATCAGCCCGTCGAGGCGCCTGCCGACGATCTGCACGGCGGCCCCGAAGAGCGAGTACATCTCGTTGGTCGTCTGCCCGTGGAACCAGCGGTAGTAGATCTGCTGGGCGATGACGGCCATCCGGAACAGCCCGAACACCTCGTAGAACCGCCACTGGTCGGGCGTGACCGTCCGGCCGGTCCGCTCGGCGTACGCCGCCACGAACTCGTCGCGGGTGAGCATCCCCGGCAGGTGCGTGGGCACGCGGCGCATTATCTGGACGTCCTCCGGGTCGTCGGCCTGCACCCAGTAGGCCATCGAGCCGGCGAGGTCCATGAGCGGGTCGCCGAGGGTGGCCATCTCCCAGTCGAGGACCCCCACGACGGTGGTCACGTCGTCGGCGTCGAGCACCAGGTTGTCGAGCTTGAAGTCGTTGTGGATGACGCAGGTCGCGACGTCGTCGGGCTGGTGCTCGTCGAGCCACGCCATGACCGGCTCGAGGTCGGGCACGTCGTCGGTGCGGGCGGCACGGTAGCGCGTCGACCACCCCTCGACCTGCCGGCGCACGTAGCCGAGCCCCTTGCCCAGGTCGGCCAGCCCGGCCGCGTGCGGATCGATGCCGTGCAGCTCGGCCAGGACATCGACGGCGGCCAGGCACAGGGCGCGCGCCCGCTCGGGTGGCAGCGGCACCTCGGCGGGCCACTCGCTGCGCGGGATCACGCCGGGGACACGGTCCATCGCGTAGAAGTCGGCACCGATCACGTCGGGGTCGTCGCAGAAGGCCACCATCGGCGCGACGTAGTCGAAGACCGGCGCCAGGGCCGACTGGATGACGTACTCGCGGTGCATGTCGTGCGCGCCGCGGGCCTTCGTGCCGCGAGGCGCCCGGCGCAGGACGAGGTCGCGTCCCGAGGGGTAGCGCAGCAGGAACGTGAGGTTGGACGCGCCGCCGGTGAACTGCCGGACCTCGGGCTCGCCGTCCAGGCCCTCGGGCGTGGCGGCGTTGTCGCGGATCCACGCGGCGACCCGGGCGACGTCGAAGGCGTCCTCCGCCCGCACCTCCCGGGCGCCCGGCACGCCGCTCACGAGCCGGCCGCCCGGAGCTTCGCCGCCTGCTCGCGCATGATCGCGTCGTAGGCCGGTCGATCCGCCCACTTGAGGAAGTACGCCTGGCGCGCCGCCTCGTCGGGCACGATCACGTCCTCCCCGGCGTCGATGCCGGCGAGCACCGCGGCCGCGACGTCGTCGGCGGTGACCTCGGAGCGCTCGACCAGCCCGGCGACGAGCCGGCCGACCGCCTCGTCGCTGCCCCGCATCGAGTCCATCAGGTTGGTGCGGAAGTAGGACGGGCACACCACGCTCGCCCGGATGCCGTACGACGCCAGCTCGTGGCCGCACGTCTCCGTGAACGCCACCACCGCGGCCTTCGTGGCGTTGTAGGAGCCCATCCCGCCCGGGTGCACGAGGCCGGCCAGAGAGGCGACGTTGACCAGGTGCCCGGAGCGCTGCTCCTTGAGCACCGGCACGAACGCCCTCGTCCCGCGGACCAGTCCGAACAGGTTGACGTCGGTGATCCACTGCCACTCCTCGAGCGTGCAGCGGTCCACGCGGCCGCCGCCGGCCACGCCGGCGTTGTTGACCAGGACGTCGAGGCCGCCCCACCGCTCGCGGACGGCCTCCACCGCGGCGGCCCAGTCGGCGTCGGAGGTGATGTCGAGGACGAGGTCGATGCCCTCGGCGGCCACCCGGTCGGTCGCGAGCACCTCGTCGCCACGAGCGCGGAACGCCGCGACCAGCGCGGCACCGAGGCCCGAGGCGGCGCCGGTGACGAGCACGCGGCGGCTCACGAGACGTACTTCCCGAGCTCGATCTTGGCCACGACGTTGCGGTGCACCTCGTCGGGTCCGTCGGCCAGCCGCAGCGTGCGGGCCCCGACCCAGGCCGCGGCGAGGGGGAAGTCGTCGGACATCCCGGCGCCGCCGTGCAGCTGGATGGCGGTGTCGATGACGTCGAGGGCCATGTTGGGGACCTCGACCTTGATCTCACTGACCGCCGAGTACGCCTCGCGGCTCATCCCCTGGTCGAGCAGCCACGCGGCGTGCATGACCAGCAGGCGGGAGCGGTTGATCGCGATGCGCGCGTCGGCGATGCGCTCCCGGTTGCCGCCGAGGTTGGCGATGGGCTTGCCGAACGCGGTGCGCGAGGTGGCCCGCGCGCACGCGAGCTCCAGCGCGCGCTCCGCGAGCCCGACGGCCCGCATGCAGTGGTGGACCCGGCCGGGGCCGAGCCGGCCCTGTGCGATCTCGAACGCGCGACCCGGCCCGAGCAGGACGTTCGAGAGCGGGACGCGCACGTCGTCGAACGACACCTCGCCGTGGCCCAGCGGCTCGTCGTGGTAGCCCATGGTGGTGAGCATCCGCTCGACCCGCACCCCGGGGGTGTCGCGGGGGACCAGGACCATGGTGTGCCGCGAGTGCCGGTCGGCGTCGGGGTCGGAGAGCCCCATGAAGACCAGCACCTCGCAGTCCGGGTTGCCGACGCCGGTGGACCACCACTTGCGGCCGTTGATGACGACCTCGTCGCCCTCGACGCGGGCGGTGGCGGCCATGTTGGTGGCGTCGGAGGACGCAACGTCCGGCTCGGTCATGCAGAAGGCGCTGCGGATCTCCGCCCGCAGCAGCGGCTCGAGCCAGCGCTCGCGCTGCTCGTCGGTGCC
This sequence comes from Nocardioides xinjiangensis, assembly GCF_017916455.1. GTDB lineage: Bacteria > Actinomycetota > Actinomycetes > Propionibacteriales > Nocardioidaceae > Nocardioides > Nocardioides xinjiangensis. The sequence goes on from NZ_JAFMSY010000003.1 coordinate 124,524, forward strand.
GTACCGGAGCAGCACCTCCATGTTGCCGGTGTCGGGAGCGTTGCAGTTGAAGACGAGGGGCGCGAGGAACGACCGGCCCATCGCCTCTGCCACGGGCGCGTAGTCGACATTGGAGAGGCCCTCGCCGCCGTCGGTCCCGAAGTCGGCGGCGTAGCGGCCGGCGTGCTCGGCCGGCAGGAACAGGTTCCACAGGCCCCGGGCGCGGGCCTTGCCCTGCAGCTCGGCGATGACGGGGTGGGGCGTCCAGTGGTCCCCTCCGGACTCGCGCAGCTCAGTCGTCCGACGATGCACCTCTGCCTCGACGGGCTCGACCTCGTCGGCGACGAACGCGCGCACGCGGTCGCGGAGGTCCGCTGCGCGGGGGGAGAGGGAGAAGTCCATGGATTGACCTTGGCACACTGTTGAGCAATGCTCAACAGCGTGGCCGAACCCGCCGAGCGCGATCCCGTACGCCGGCGCCTGAGCGCGCAGGAGCGTCGTCGGCAGCTCGTGGGCATCGGGCTCGCCAAGATCGTCGAGAAGCCCATCCAGGACCTCTCGATGGACGACATCGCGACCGAGGCGGGGATCTCCCGCGGTCTGCTCTTCCACTATTTCCCGACGAAGACGGACTTCTACCTCGCCTGCATCGCCGCCGCGGGACGCCGGATGCTGCGCACCACCGCGCCGGACCCGGACGCGCCCGGGGAGGTGCAGGTCGAGATGGTCACCCGGCTGATGATCGAGCAGATCGACCGGCGGCGTGACTTCTACCTCGCGCTCGTGCACGGCCACGGCGTCGCCGACCCGCGGGTCAGCGAGGTGGTGGACTCCGTGCGCGAGGGCAGCACCGAGCGCGTGGTGGCGGCGCTCGGGGTCCCGGAGCGCCAGCGCGAGGTCGTCCGGGCGTGGTGGGCCTACACCGAGGACCGGGCGCTCACCTGGTCGGCGGTGCCGACCGGCGAACGCCCGGTCCCGGTGTCGCAGCTGGTGCGGGAGTGCGTCGCCGCCCTCCACGCACTGCTGCGGATCAGCGTCTGAGCACCATGGGCGCTCAGCCCTTGGTGACGCGGCCCTTCACGGCGAAGCGGAGCCGGTCGTCGACCGGCTTGCCGCCGCACGCCAGCACGGTGTCGCGGTCGCACCGGTAGCGCGTCGAGCCGTTGACCAGGGTGACCGAGACGGCACCGACGGAGCGGTTGTCGAAGGAGACCCTGGTGCCGCCGTCGCCCCCGCGGCCGAGCCGGACCAGCTTGACCTGGCGCCTGCCGTCGACGCGGTGGACGACGACCACGGCGGACGGCGACGTGCGCTTGGCCGGTCCGCTGACCCGCAGCGCGAGCTTCCACCTGCGGCCGTCGAGGCCGGTGCCGGGAACGTAGAGGTAGGACGCGGAGGCCAGGTGGTGGATGCGCGTCGCGAACCGCTTGGACCGCTTCCGCTTGCTGAGCGCCTTGCCGGCGAAGATCCGGCCGCCGGCGTACTCGGCGCCCTCGGGGAAGTTGGCGGCCGGCGTCAGGTTGCCGGCGGCGTACGTGGCGTAGTTCTTCCGAAGCCCGCCCTTGCCGCGCAGCACGCGGTCGATCGCCTGGAGGCTGTACTTGTTGCCGTCGCCCTTGAGCGTGCCCGCCTGCTTCCAAGCCTTGTTGACGATCCTCGTGCCGTAGCGCGAGGAGAGGTACTCCCAGAACACCCAGTTGCCGTACTGGAAGCCGTTGGTCTGGCTGAAGGCGTCGAGCGGGATCTGGGGGGCGTAGATCTGGCTGACCGGGAGGTACTGGCGGTTGTCGTTGACGTGGGAGGCGATGCGCTCCTCCATCCAGGTCGCCGTGGACTCCAGCATCCACGGGTCCTCGGCGTAGTCGTAGGCGTACTGGACGGCGTGGAAGAACTCGTGCCCGGCAGTGACGACCAGGTTGTCGAGCGGCGTCCCGTTGGGGAACTGCGAGGCCGCGAAGTCGTTGTCGAGCACGCAGTAGCCGGAGGCCGTGCGCTTCTTCGCGCGGCGCTCGCCGGCGCAGAAGCCGTAGAGGTCGCCACCGAGGTCCTTGAGGTAGACGTCGAAGAGCGAGCTGCCACCCCTGGCGCCGTCACGCACGGGAGCGCGGTAGCCCATCTGGTCGACGATGGTCGACCACACGGAGTCCATCGTCGCGAGGTTCTGCGCAGGCCAGTCCGGGGAAGGCGGGGCGTCGGTGCCGGTGGGGACGTAGTGCACGCACAGGCGGGTGTTGCAGACCGGCGGTGCCTCGGCCACGGTGTAGCCGAACCCCTGGGGGTCGCTGACGCCGTCGGTCGGGCGGGCGAGGAGGGCGTCGGCGCGGCGGCGCTCGGTGCCGCGCAGCTCCGACTTCTTCATCCACAGGTCGCGCAGCACGAGCGTGGCGGAGGGGTCCGTGGGACGGGCGTCGCCGGCGAGCACGCGGCGCGCGGTGGCGAGCGTCTCGGACGCGGTCGGGTCGACCTGCTCCTCCAGCGAGGGCAGCGCGGGCAGCACCGGCTCGGCCGAGCGCTCGAGGAGGGCCTCGGGGTCCAGCCCCCGGGACTCCCGGAGGGCCGGACGGTCGTTGTCGGCAGCGACGGACGGAGCGGCCAGTGCCGTCCCGCCCACCAGTGCGATGGCCACTGCGGTGGTGACGATTCTGCGCATGGTTCCCCTCGTGTCGGTCGTGTCGTGGCTGACCCTAACCCGGCCGTGCGACGCCGCGGCGTCCGACGAGCGACTACAGGTCGGCGATGTGCTCGATGATGGCGGTGGTGGAGATCGCCGGGGTCCGCGGCAGGTAGACCACCTCGCACACGTCGGACAGCTCGTCGAACCTGCCGGCCCAGTCATCGCCCATCACGAGGACGTCGGCGCCGTGCTCGAGGACGTAGTCCCGCTTCTGCTCCAGGCTCTCCTCGACGAACACCTCGTCGACCACCTTGAGCGCTCCCACGATCGCGAGCCGCTCGCGCTGGCTGAAGATCGGGGCCCGGCCCTTCTTGCTCTCGTTGAGCGCGTCGGCGGAGACGCCGACGACCAGCCGGTCGCCCAGCTCGGCGGCGCGCTCGAGCACGCGCAGGTGTCCGACATGGAACACGTCGAACGTGCCGAAGGTGATGACGGTGCGAGGCATGCGCGGCATTCTGGCACGCGGGGCTTGTGCGGGTTGGGAGAGGATGGCGCGCATGGCCGCCACGACCACAGCGAGCACGCCGTCCCTCTCGCTCATCACCCCCGACCCCGGCGCCGACGAGGCCCGCCGCCGGGGTCTGCGCCGGATGCGCACGGTGGCTGTCGGGCTGCTGCTGCTCGCGGCGTGCGTGTACGTCGCCACCCTGGGGCGCGACGGATTCTGGGGGTTCGTCAACGCGGGCGCCGAGGCGTCGATGGTCGGTGCGATCGCCGACTGGTTCGCGGTGACCGCGCTGTTCAAGCACCCGCTCGGGCTGCCCGTCCCGCACACCGCGCTGGTGCCGAAGCGCAAGGACGAGCTGGGCAAGGGCCTCGAGGAGTTCGTGGGCGAGAACTTCCTGCAGGAGGAGGTCGTCCGCGACCGCGTCCGCGCGGCGAGGATCTCCGCGCGGGTGGGCGGCTGGCTGGCCGACCCCGCCAACGCCCGCCGGGTGGTCGACGAGGCCTCGGACGTCGCCGCGATCGCGCTCGGCAAGGTCCGCGACGAGCACGTCGCCGACCTGGTCACCCAGGCGCTGGTGCCGCGCTTCCGCAAGGAGCCCATCGCGCCGCTGCTGGGCTCGACGCTCATGGAGGTGCTGCGCGACGACCTGCACCACGGCCTCGTCGACCTCGCGCTCGACGAGATGCACCGCTGGCTGCTGGAGAACCCCGAGACGTTCTCGCAGGTGCTGGAGGAGCGGGCGCCGTGGTGGGCCCCGCCGCGGCTGAACGAGGCCGTGACCTCGCGGCTGCACGTGCAGGCGCTCGCGTGGGTGGAGGACATCCGCGACGACCCTCGTCACCGCGCCCGCGAGGCCCTCGACTCGATGCTGGGCCAGCTCGCGCACGACCTGCTCAACGACCAGCCGACCCGCGACCGCGCCGAGGCCCTGAAGAACCGGCTGCTCGACCACCCCCAGGTCGTCACCACCGCCATCTCGCTGTGGAAGGCGATGCGCGCCGCGCTGCTCACCTCGATCCGGGACCGCGAGGGTGCGGTGCGCCAGCGGCTGCTGGCCGAGCTCAACGCCTTCTCGCAGCGGCTGCGCGAGGACGCCGCCCTTCGCGACCGGCTGGACCGGGCAGCGGCCGACCTGACGGTCTTCGTGGTCGAGCGCTACGGCGCCGAGGTCACCACGGTGATCACCTCGACCATCGAGCGCTGGGACGGCAAGGAGGCCGCACGGCGCATCGAGCTGCACGTGGGCCGCGACCTGCAGTTCATCCGCATCAACGGCACGATCGTCGGCGGACTGGTCGGCGTGCTGATCCACGCGGTCACCCTGCTGACCGGGTGACCGGGCGCCCCACCAGGCATCGTCCTCAGCGTCGGCAGGGCTTCATGACCGGCATGACGCGCGTCGCGCTCTGCCTCGCGTGGGCGTACGCGTCGTCGAAGTGCGCGAGGTACTGGTCGTGCAGCCAGCGGTTGCCCACGAGGCGCACCATCACCTCGTCGTTGTAGAGCAGTCCGCCGCAGGTGGTGTTCGACGTGCCGGTGACGACGAGGTGGGTCTTCCTCCCGCGGTAGCGCGCGTGCACCACCAGCATCTTGTCGTGGGTCAGCGCCGTGCGGACGCGGGCGTCGGGGATGTCCCCGGCGGGGAGCGCCTGCTGGAGCCAGTTCTCGACCGTGTCGCGGGAGGTCACGATGCGCACCCGGCACCCGGACCTGGACAGCCGGGCGAGCCGGTCGCGCACGTCGGCGCGCTGGATGACGGCGAACATCGCCGAGACGTCGCGGGCCCCGCGCGTGCACGAGACGTCTCGCAACGTGTCGAGCAGCAGGTCGCTGCGGTTGGGGTAGACGGCGGCGGTCAGCGGACCGCGCCTCCACACCTTGCGGCGGTCGTTCCAGCGCTCGCCCCCCACGCGCAGGCTCTGGGCGGCGAGCCGGTCGAAGTACGCCACTCCGAAGCCGTGCAGGGCGGGGTCGTCGATCTTGAGGAACGAGTTGTACTGGCGGTACTGCCGGTCCTCGAGGTTCGCGGACGAGGTGATGAACGACTGCACCCCGCCGATGTCGGTGACGTAGAACTTCAGGTGCTGGACGTCCTGGCTGTCCGGGTACGGCCCGGGCGCGCGCCACGGCAGGCACGCCCCCCGGCAGACGGTGACGTTGCGGCGGGCGGGGTCCTGCTCCTCGATCACCCGCAGCAGGCGTCGTCCGTGCCGGTTGAGCCGGAGGTCGTCGTCGCCGACGAGCAGCACGACGGCGCCGCGCCGCTGCGCCGCGATCAGCGCGTCGGTCGGCGGGGCGATGTCCCAGCGGAACATCGCCACACGGATGGTGTCGCCTGGGCCGGCGGTGTCGAAGAGCCGGCTGGGGCGGTCGAGCACGGTCGGGTCGTTCGGGACCGTGGGCGGGGAGGTGAAGCACGTCTCGACCCCGGCCTGCGCCCAGCACCCCGACCGTCCCGCCCGCTCGCGGGGCGCGCGCTCGGCGTCGGCCGGCGAGGCCAGGGCCAGCACCGGCAGCAGCAGGCAGAGCGCGGTGGCGGACCGGAACCAGCGTGAGGTGCGCACGGACGCCTACCCTAGAGAAGTGCCCCCGAGCAGTGAACCCGTCGACGTCCCGATCCGTGACGAGTCGATCCGACTCGGTCAGTTCCTCAAGCTCGCGAACCTCGTCGAGAGCGGCGCGGAGGCGAAGCCGGTGATCGCCGACGGCGCGGTGACGGTCAACGGCGAGGTCGAGACGCGCCGGGGCCGCCAGCTCGTCCCCGGTGACGTGGTCACGCTGGGCGGGCTGGCGGCCCGGGTCGCCACGGGTGAGGCCGAGATCGACGTCCCCTGGTGAGGCGCCGGTGGTCCGCAGGCCCGCCCGCGACGACGGCACCGCCGCCCCCCGGGGTGCGGGTCAGCGGACCTCGAGCAGGTCCACCACGAAGATCAGCGTCTCGCCGGGCTTGATGACGCCGCCGGCGCCGCGGTCGCCGTAGCCGAGGTGCGGCGGGATCACGAGCCGCCGGCGGCCGCCGACCCTCATGCCCTGCACGCCGGTGTCCCACCCGGAGATCACCTGGCCGATGCCGAGGCGGAACTGCAGCGGGGTGCCGCGGTTGTAGGACGCGTCGAACTCCTCGCCCGTGGAGTGGGCGACGCCCACGTAGTGGACCGAGACGGTCGAGCCGGACGTGGCCTCGGCCCCCTCGCCCTCGACGAGGTCGGTCACCTCCAGGTCGGCGGGCACCTCGCCCATGTGCGGGTCGACGTCGGGCTTGTCGTTCACTGCTGCTCCCATCGATGGTCTGTCAGGTCCGGTGGACGTAGCTGTCGAGCTGGTCGCGCTCGAACTCGAGCTCGCCGATGCGGCTCTTGACGACGTCACCGATGCTGATGATGCCGGTCAGCCGACCGGCCGCCACCACCGGGACGTGCCGGACGCGGTGCTCGGTCATCGTCTGCATGAGGTCGGTCAGCGCGTCCTCGCCCGCGCAGGTGCGCACGTCGGCGGTCATGATCGCGCCGACGGCGCTGTCGAGCACGGCCTCGTCGGTGTGGAGTCGGCGGACGACGTCGCGCTCGCTCACGATGCCCGAGACGCGCTCACCGTCCTCGCTGACCACCAGCGCTCCGACGTTGTGCTCGGCCAGCAGGGCCACGAGCTCGCGCACCGTGGCGTCCGGCGCGATGGTGACGACGGCCTGGTCGGCCTTGGCCGAGATGACGTCCTTGATCCTCATGGTCCCTACCTCTCGTGCGGCACGGAGACTGCTGATGGGTCACCGTAGCCAAGCGGGACGGGGGAGGGACAGCGCTCAGTCGAGGACCGGTGGGGCCTGCCGGTCGCGCAGGCTGCTGACCGAGCCGGGTCCCCGTCGCGGCACGTCGGGGTCGGCCTCGTCGTCGAGCGCCCCGAGGAAGGACAGCGCGGCGTCGTGCAGGTGCCCGTTGGAGGCGAGGGCGTTGCCGCCCCAGGGCCCGTCGGTGCCGTCCAGCGAGGTGAACCGACCGCCCGCCTCCCGCACGATGACGTCGAGCGCCGCCATGTCGTAGACGGCCAGCTCGGGCTCCGCGACGAGGTCGACGGCCCCCTCGGCCAGCAGCATGTACGACCAGAAGTCGCCGTAGGCGCGGGTGCGCCAGCAGCGCCTGGTCAGCGACACGAAGTCGTCGAGCCGGCCGCGCTCGTCCCAGCCCGACAGCGACGAGTAGCTCAGCGAGGCGTCCTCGAGGCGGCGTACGTCGGACACCTCGCACCGCGTCGCCTTGAGCAGCGAGCGGCCTGTCCAGGCGCCGTTGCCCGCCGACGCCCACCACCGGCGCTGCAGCTGCGGCGCCGACACGACCCCGAGCACCACCTCGTCGTCGACCGCGAGCGCGATCAGCGTGGCCCAGACCGGGACGCCGCGCACGTAGTTCTTCGTGCCGTCGATCGGGTCGACGATCCAGCGGCGCTGGCTGTGCCCGCTCGAGCCCTGCTCCTCGCCGACGACGGCGTCGCGCGAGCGGACGCGGGACAGCGTGCGGCGGATGCCCTCCTCGACGGTCTTGTCGGCGTCGGTCACCGGCGTGAGGTCAGGCTTGCTCATCACGTGCAGGTCGAGGGCCTTGAAGCGCGCCTGGGTCAACGAGTCCGCGTCGTCGGCGAGCACGTGGGCCAGGCGCAGGTCGTCGGTGTGGTCGGTGGAGCCGGTGAGGGGCATGTTCACAGGCTATTCCCAGCATCGCGCCCTAGCCTGCCCGCATGGAACTCAACGGTGTGCCGCTGCACCCGCTCGTCGTCCACGCCGTCGTCGTCTTCGGGCCCCTGTCGGCGCTGACCGGGCTCGCCTACGCGTTCGTCGCGAGGTGGCGGTGGTTGCTGCGCTGGCCTCTCGTCGTGCTCGCCGTCGTCACGGCCGTGGCGTCGCTCGTGGCGGTCGCGGCGGGGGAGGACCTGCTGTCCGCGCGGCCCGAGCTGGCGCCGATCGTGGAGGAGCACGAGGAGGCGGGCGAGCTGATGCGCAACGTGGCGCTGGGCTACGTGCTGGTCGCCGGCTTCGCGGCCTGGGCCCTCGGAGGGGCCTCGGCACTGGCTTCCGGGCGGGGCGCGCGGGAGACCCGGCTCGGCATCCCGGCGGCGGCGCTGCTGGTGCTCGGGGCGCTCGCGCTGGTGGTCACGGTCTTCCTCGCCGGTGAGTCCGGCGCCGAGGCGGTCTGGGGCTGATCACCAGTCGCTGGCGCCCTCGCGGGCGGACAGCAGCCGGCGGAACGACTCGACGCGGTCGGGGTCGGCCCGGCCGGCCTCGACGGCGTCGTCGAGGCCGCACTCGGGCTCGCCGCTCCCGTGGCTGCACCCGCGGGGGCAGTCCTCGGTCATCTCGTCGAGGTCCGGGAAGGCCTCGATGAGCCGTTCGGGGCGGACGTGGGCCAGGCCGAACGACCGGATGCCGGGGGTGTCGATGATCCAGCCGTCGCCGTCTGGCAGCTCGAGGAGGTAGGCGCTGGTGGAGGTGTGCCGGCCGCGACCGGTCACGGCGTTGACGATGCCCACCTCGCGCCCGGCGTCGGGCACGAGGGCGTTGACCAGGGTCGACTTCCCGACGCCGCTGTGCCCCACGAGCACGCTGGTCCGGCCGCGCAGCCGGTCCCGCAGCTCGGTGAGGTCGCCGGCGCCCTCGCCCCGCAGCTGGGTGACGACCCACGGGACGCCGAGGGAGCGGTAGGTCGACAGCAGCGTCTCGGGGTCGGCGAGGTCGGCCTTCGTCAGGCACAGCAGCGGCGCCATGCCCGCGTCGTAGGCCGCGACGAGCGCGCGGTCGATGAGTCGCGGTCGGGGCTCGGGGTCGGCGAGCGCGGTGACGACCACGAGCTGGTCGGCGTTGGAGACGATCACCCGCTCGACGGGGTCGTCGTCGTCGGCCGTGCGGCGCAGGGTCGTGCTCCGCTCGACGACCTCGACGATCCGGGCCAGCGACCCGTCGGCGCCGCTCGTGTCGCCCACGACGCGCACGCGGTCGCCGACGACGACGCCCTTGCGGCCCAGCGGCCGGGACTTCATCGCCAGCACCCGCCGCCCCTCGACCAGCAGCGTGAAGCGGCCGCGGTCGACGGTGACCACGCGTCCGTCGACGGCGTCGGCGTACGTCGGACGGTCCTTGGTGCGGGGGCGGGTACGGCGGCGCGGGCGCTCGTAGTGCTCCTGGTCGTGCTCGGAGTAGCGACCGGTCACAGGGCGGTCCCGGCCGGTGCCCCGGCCGCGGCCGGCGTGCCGTGCACCGCGCGGCTCCAGGCCGTCGCGAAGTCGGGGAAGGTCTTCGCTGTGGTGCCGACGTCCTCCACGAGCACGTCGTCGACGGCCAGGCCGAGGATGACCCCGGCGTGGGCCATGCGGTGGTCGGCGTAGGTGTGGAAGGTGCCGCCGTGCAGGGTCGCCGGCCGGATGTCGAGCCCGTCGTCGCGCTCGGTGACGTCGGCGCCCAGCCGTCCCAGCTCGGTGGCCAGCGCGGTGATCCTGTCGGTCTCGTGCCCGCGGATGTGGGCGATGCCCCGCAGGTGGGAGGGGGAGTCGGCGAGCGCGCACAACGCGGCGACGGCCGGGGTCAGCTCGCCGACGTCGTGCAGGTCGAGGTCGACGCCCGCGAGCCGGTCGGGGCCGACCACGGTCAGGCCGCCGTCGGACAGGGTGACCTCGCAGCCCATCAGGGCGAGGATCGTGCGCAGCTCGTCGCCGGGCTGCGTCGTGGACCCCGGCCACCCGGTGACGGTGACCCGGCCGCCGGTGGCGGCGCCGAGGGCCAGGAACGGCGCGGCGTTGGACAGGTCGGGCTCGATCACGTGGTCCACCGCCCGGACCGGGCCCGGGGCGACGGCCCACCGGTTGGCGTCGGAGTCGTCCACCTCGACGCCGTGGCTGCGCAGCATCTGCACGGTCATCTCGATGTGGGGCAGCGACGGCACGGGCTTGCCGACGTGGCGCACGTCGACGCCGCGCTCGTAGCGCGCGCCCGCCAGCAGCAGGGCGGACACGAACTGCGACGAGGCGCTGGCGTCGATCGTCACCGTGCCGCCGGGGACCGACCCGGACCCGTGCACGGCGAACGGCAGCGCGCCGCGACCTCCGTCGTCGACGCGGACGCCGAGCTCGGTCAGGGCGGCGAGCATCTGGCCGACGGGCCGCAGGCGCATGTGCGCGTCGCCGTCGAACCGCACGGTGCCTCGCGCGAGGCCCACGACGGGCGGCACGAAGCGCATCACGGTGCCGGCCAGGCCGCAGTCGACGTCGGCGTCGCGGTCCCACGCGCCGGGGGAGACGGCCCAGTCGCCGGCACCCTCCCGGGAGACCTCGTCGCCGGTGTCGTCGATGCCGGTGCCGAGGGCGGTGAGCGCGGCGGCCATGAGCAGGGTGTCGCGCGAGCGGAGCGGGCGGCGTACGACGCTCGGACCGTCGGCGATCGCGGCGAGGAGCAGGGCCCGGTTGGTCAGCGACTTGCTGCCGGGCAGCGAGACGACCGCGTCCACGCGGTCGCGGGGGCGCGGTGCGGGCCAGAGCTCACTCACCCGCGCAGCCTACCGATCAGGTGAGCTGGGCCTTGGCCAGCGTGGCCCCCCGGCGGGCGTCCTTCGCCACCTGCCTGGCCTCGCGCCGTACGTCCGCCGCAGCACGGCGGGCACGCCAGGCCAGTCCGGGCCTGCCCTCGGTGTCCACCGCCGCGAGCAGCAGGCCGCCGAGCAGGGAGGTGTTCTTGTAGAACTGCAGCTTCTGGGCGGCCTTGGCCTGCGGGTCGGCCTCGGCCCAGAACGCGTGCCCGGCGAGGGTCGTCGGCACCAGCGAGGCGGCCAGGACCGCGGCGCTGAGGCGCGGAGCCCGCCCGGTCGCGAGCGCGCCGGCGGCCAGGAGCTGGGCGGCGGCGTTGATCCGCACGAGGGTGACGGGGTCGGTCGGGATCGGCGCCCCGGGCACCGCCTGGCGGGCGGCCGGGACGACCTTGTCGGTCACCTTCTTGGCCTTGTCGGCGTGCGCCTCGGTGTTGCGGAGGGCGTTGATGCCGCCGGCGACGAAGATCGTGGCCAGCATCGGACGGGCGAGCAACCGGGTGATCGTCATGCCTTCTGTCTACACGATCCGGGGGAGGGGCGCCCCGTCCGCACGGGTGCTGGCGTGGGGGTGGTCGGTCGGGTGGCCAGTCGGGTGGTCAGTCGAGGACCGCGCGCCAGGTGTCGTTCGCCGGGTCGGTGTCGCCCGGGACGGGGTCGAGCGCGGCCTCGAGCGCGCCGCCGAGGGGCGACACCACGGTCACCACCACCGGCGTCGTGCTCGCTGCGGGCACCGCACAGGTGAGGTCCCCGGCCCGCTGGTCGCACCTGCGGTCCTCGCTGACGACGGCCCCGAACCCCGTGAAGCGGATCCGCACGGTCGCGGTGCGGCCCTCGGGGACGCCGGATACCCGCACCGTCGCGGTGTGGAACGGCCGCGAGCTCGTCACCGCGCCGGTGACCGAGACGTCCACCCGTGCCGGGTCCGGGTCCGGGTCTGGGTCCGGGTCTGGGTCCGGGTCTGGGTCCGGGTCTGGGTCCGGGTCTGGGTCCGGGTCGGTCGTCGGGTTCGTCGTCGGGTCCGTCGTGGGGTCCGTCGTGGGCGTGGGGGTCGGGACCGGCGGAGGTGGTGGGGTCGGCTCGAGCGTGGGAGTCGGCACCGAGGTGGGGTCGGGGGTGGGGTCGGAGGTCGGGTCGGAGGTGGGGTCGGAGGTGGGGTCCGAGGTGGGGTCCGAGGTGGGGTCCGAGGTCGGGTCCGAGGTGGGGTCCGAGGTGGGGTCGGGGGTCGCCGGGCTGCCCGTCGGGTCGGCCACCAGCGGCGGGGGGACGACGAGGAGGTCGTCCGGCGGCGGCGCCGAGTCCTCGCGTCGCTGCACCGCGCCACCGGGGGTCGTCCGGTCCGTGGTCGCCGGCAGGGGCGGGGACCCGGACTCGTGCGGAGCGGTGCTTCCCGGCACGGGGTCGAGGGCCGACGGCTCGGTGGTGCTCCGGTCGCCGTGGAACAGCCCGATCGTCACCGCGCCCCCGACCACCACGACGGAGGCCGCCACCCCGGCGACCGCGGCGGCGCCGCTGTTGCCGACGACCAGGTCGCGCAGGCGGCCCACGGCCGCGCCGAGGCCGGCGGGCGCGGCGAGGCCTCCCGCGGCGGACCCGAGGTACGCGGTCGCGGCGCCGCCGAGGAGCAGCGGCGCCAGGAGCGCCCCCAGCCCGGAGTTGACCTCGCTCAGCTCCAGGTAGATCGCCATGCAGGTCCGGCAGTCCTGGAGGTGCTGCTCGACCCTGGCGCCGTCGCGCCGTGAGGTCGCGCCACGGACGTAGGCCCCCAGCTGGGCGTGTGTCCACCGGCACGTGTCCTGCTCGAGCCCGGCCGCGTGCTGGGTGAGGAAGGCCTGGCGCAGGCCCTCGCGCGCCCGGTAGGCCAGCGCGGAGACGGAGTTCGGGCTCATCCCCAGCAGCGGCGCGATGTCCGCGGGCTTCTCGCCCTCGACCTCGGTGTGCCAGAGCACGAGCTGCCAGCGCTCGGGCAGGGAGGCGAACGCCCGGGCCGCGGCGGCGCTCTCGAAGCCCTCGACGGCCGTGTCGCGGAACGGCACGCCCGGGTCGAAGGGCTCCATGTCGTCGGTGGTGTGCAGGCGGGACGCGGCCCGGAAGCGGTCCACCTGGAGGCGCCGGACCGCGGTCAGCACGTAGGCACGGAACGCGACGTCCGGGCCGCCGCCGCGCTGCAGCACCCCCAGCACCTTGATGAAGGCGTCCGACACCAGGTCCTCGGCGTCGCCGGCCGCGACGAGCTGGCGGGCCAGCCGCCGGGCCGCCTCCACGTGCCGCTCGTAGAGCGTGCCGAAGGCGTCGACCTCCCCGCCGCGGACGGCCGAGATGAGCTCGGCATCCCCGCGCGGCTCGAGGCTGGTGGCCACGGTCATGCCGACGCTCCTGGACGCAGGACCCGACGCGTTCGTCGGTCTCCGTGAGGGTAGACCCCGCGGCGCCGTCGGTGGAGTAGAAGGTGGATTCGGAGATTTCCGGTCTGGTCCGCGTCATGACCGCGCGCGACGTCCGTCTCATCGTCGAGCACGCACCAGCATGGGGGTACGCCGTGAAGATCTTCGCCACACGTGGGCGTCGGTTCGCGGCACCCGGTCCTGGGGCGAGCGCTGGTGGGTCCACCGGGCGGTCGGGGTTGTCGCACCGGTTCGAGGCCCTGGGGGAGGCGCTCGCCTCAGGCACCGGCGTGCTGGAGGCCTGCGCGGTCGCCGGTGAGGAGCTCGCGCGCGACGGGGCCTCGGTGGGCGAGGCGATGGAGGGCCTGCGCGCCACCACCCGGCGCGTGCGCCGCACGGATCCGTCGTACGACGCCGTGGCCGCGCTGCTGACCGCCTGGAGCGAGACCACGCTCGGCTACCTGCACCAGCTGTCCTGCGAGGACCCGCTCACCGGACTCTCCAGCCAGGCGCACCTGCGCAGCCGGCTCACCGAGCTCTACCGGCTCGGCGCGGACGTGGAGGGCGGCGCCGCGACGTGTGCGCTGGTGGTGGCCGCGATGCCGTTCGGTGACGACCCCTCCGAGGAGCCCGACGACCACTTCACCCGCGCGATGCGGCTGGCCCGGGCCGGGGAGCTGGCGCGCACCGCGTTCGTGCGGGACGAGACCGTCGCGCGTCTGGGCCTGCACCGGGTCGGGATCCTCACCCGGCGCGACGACCGGTTGGGCAGGCGCGTGCAGCTGTTGCGCACGCTCCTCGAGGGCGCCGAGCCGACGGGGTTCGTCCGGGTGTGGATCGAGGGGCTGCCCGGCACCGACGCCGGTGCCGGCATGCTCCTCGACGAGCTGGCGCGCGGCTGACGCCGCGCCGGGCCGCGGCTAGGGTCGAGGCATGTGTGGTCGCTACGCCTCCTCCCGGCAGCCCGACGACCTGGTCGAGGAGTTCGAGGTGGTCGAGAGCCGGATCGCCGAGCCGCTGGCCGCGGACTACAACGTCGCGCCGACCAAGGAGGTCTACGCGGTGGTCGAGCGGCCCGCGTCGCGTGAGCCGGCCGCCCGGGACGCCGCGCCGCAGCGCCAGCTCCGCGTGCTCAGGTGGGGGCTGGTGCCGTCGTGGGCGAAGGACCCCTCGATCGGCAACCGGATGATCAACGCCCGGATGGAGACCGTGGCGGAGAAGCCGGCCTTCCGCAAGGCGTTCGCCACCCGTCGCGCCCTGCTGCCGGCCGACGGCTACTTCGAGTGGTACCCCACCTCGCAGACCGACGCGAAGGGCAAGCCGGTCAAGCAGCCCTTCTTCATCCGCCCCAGGGACGGAGGGGTCCTCGCCATGGCGGGGCTCTACGAGATCTGGCGCGACCCGACGAGGGCCGAGGACGATCCGGACCGCTTCCGGTGGACCTGCACCGTGCTCACCACCCAGGCCGAGGACTCGCTCGGCCACATCCACGACCGGATGCCGCTCATGGTCGAGCGCGAGCGCTGGCAGCAGTGGCTCGATCCCAGCGTCCCTGGCGACACCTCCCTGCTGGTGCCGGCCGCGCCCGGACGGCTGGAGGCCTACCCGGTGGCGAGGCTGGTGAGCAACGTGCGCAACAACGGGCCCGAGCTCGTCGAGCCGCTGCCGGTCGAGCCCGTCGAGGCGGCCCGGTGAAGAAGGCGACCGTGCGCTCCGTCGCGACGCCCCACGGCGAGGGTCGCCTGCACACGCGCCGCGCCACCAGCCCGATGGCGACGTTGCTGCTCAGCCACGGCGCGGGCGGCGGCGTGGAGGCGCGCGACCTGTGGGCGTTGGCCGACGCGCTGCCCGCGCAGGGCGTGTCGGTGGTGCTCTTCGAGCAGCCGTGGAGGGTGGCCGGTCGCAGGATCGCGACCGCGCCGGCGACCCTCGACGCGGCGCTGACGTGCGCCGCTGACGCGATGCGGGTGCGTACGCCGCTCGTGGTCGGGGGCCGCTCGGCCGGTGCCCGCTCCGCCGCGCGCACGGCCCGCTCGCTGGGGGCCTCGGGGTGCCTGGCGCTGTCCTTCCCGCTGCACCAGCCGGGGAGGACGGAGCCGACGCGGCTGCCGGAGCTGCGCGGGGTCGGGCTCCCCACGCTCGTCGTGCAGGGCGAGCGCGACCCGATGGGCCGCCCGGAGGAGTTCCCGGGCGACCAGGACGGCCTCGACCTCGTGGTGGTCCCGGGCGGCGACCACGGCCTCAAGGTCCCCGCCCGCGGGGAGGTCAGCCAGGACGAGGCGATGGGCATCGTCGTGGAGTCGACGCTGGAGTGGCTGGTGCGCGAGGTCGTCGGGAATCCCTCGGCCGGGTGAGGTGTTGGGGCCGGTGTGAACGCACTGACCCTCGAACGACCCGCAGAGGTACTGTGGGAGGCGATGACTGAATCGCTGAAGGACGAGATGTCCCCGCCGGACGACGCCGCTGCAGTCGTGGTGGACGACGAGAGCTCCGGCGACCGCTCGGCGCGCTTCGAGCGCGACGCGCTGCCCTACCTCGACCAGCTCTACGGGGCGGCCATGCGGATGACGCGCAACCCCGCCGACGCCGAGGACCTGGTGCAGGAGACGTTCGCCAAGGCCTACAGCGCCTTCCACCAGTTCAGGCCCGGCACGAACCTCAAGGCCTGGCTCTACCGGATCCTCACCAACACCTACATCAACTCCTACCGCAAGAAGCAGCGCCAGCCGCAGCAGTCGATGTCCGAGGACGTCGAGGACTGGCAGCTCGCCCGCGCGGAGTCGCACTCCTCGACCGGATTGCGGTCCGCAGAGATGGAGGCGCTGGAACACCTGCCTGACTCCGAGGTCAAGGAGGCGCTGCAGCGGCTGCCCGAGGAGTTCCGCCTCGCCGTCTACCTCGCCGACGTGGAGGGATTCCCCTACAAGGAGATCGCCGAGATCATGGACACGCCCATCGGCACCGTGATGTCACGCCTGCACCGCGGTCGCCGCCAGCTCCGCGACATGCTGGCCGACTACGTCCGCGCCAACGACCTGCTGCCCGCCAGCACCGTTCCGGGCACCAACGAGGGGAGCGGGTCGTGAGCACGGACGAGCACGGCAACGACGAGTGCGTCGACTACATCGAGCGCATCGTCTACCTCATCGACAACGAGCTCGACCAGGCCGACTGTGCCGTCGTCGAGATGCACCTGCGCGAGTGCGGCCCGTGCCTCGAGCGCTACGACCTGCAGCGAGCGGTCAAGCAGCTCGTCGCCCGCTCCTGCTCGGAGTCGGCGCCGGAGTCCCTGCGCGACCGCGTGCGCCTGCGGCTGCGCGAGGTCACGGTCCAGATCACCGAGGGTGGCGCCTGAGCCGGTCGCGCCGACCCGATTCGCTGCGCCGTGGCGGATTTGAGACACTGCTCCGAGCACCGATTCCAGGAGGACCACCATGGGCAAGACCGGACGCAAGCGCCGCGCTCGCAAGAAGAAGGGCGCGAACCACGGCAAGCGCCCCAACGCCTGAGCGTCACACGACGTCAGCACCGTAGAAGTCCCCGCCGCGGCGGGGACTTTTGCATGTCCGGGGGTCGCGACCGGCTCACAACCGCGAGAGGAAGCGCTCCGCGTCCACCACGACCCGGGTCACCTCGCCGGCCGCCAGGACCTTGCCCGAGGAGGTGTCCCGCGCGCTCACGGTGAACCGGTGCAGCCGGCCGTCCTCGTACGCGCTCGACGCGCTGACCTCCACCTCGGCGCCGACGGGGCTGGCGGCGAGGTGCTCCACCTGCACCCGCGTGCCCACGCTCGTCGAGCCTGCCGGGAGCACCGGCGCGAGGCAGGCGCAGGTCGCGGCCTCGAGCCACGCGAGCAGCCGGGGCGTGCCGAGCACCGGGAGCGAGCCGCTGCCGAGCGACGCGGCGGTGTCCTCGTCGGTCACGTGGTAGGTCAGCGTCGCGGTCTGGAGCTGGGGCACGGAGGGCCTCCCGGAGATGGTGGGGTCGGTGGGGCAACCTGAGGGACGACGACACGTCTACCAGACATGAGCACGAGGTCCCTCGGGATGGAGCCTTCAGTGGACATCACTGAGCTCTACGCTGCCCACCGGCTCGCCCTGGTCCGGCTGGCGGTGCTCCTCGTCGACGACTTCGCCTCGGCGGAGGACGTCGTGCAGGACGCGTTCGCCGCCCTCGCCCGGCGGCCGGAGGCGGTGCGGGACCCGTCGAAGGCGCTGGCCTACCTGCGGATCTCGGTGGTCAACACCGCGCGGTCGGCGCTGCGTCGGCGGCGGACCGCGCGGGC
The DNA here is from genome assembly GCF_017916455.1 of Nocardioides xinjiangensis. Lineage (GTDB taxonomy): Bacteria > Actinomycetota > Actinomycetes > Propionibacteriales > Nocardioidaceae > Nocardioides > Nocardioides xinjiangensis. Next base: position 141,853 of record NZ_JAFMSY010000003.1, read on the forward strand.
GTACTCACCTCCCCACGACGTCGCCGCGCCCTCGCCCGAGGACAGCGCGGTGCTGGCGGAGGAGCACCGGGAGGTCATCGAGGCGCTGCACCGGCTCGCGCCGCGCCAGCGGGAGGTCCTGGTGCTGCGCTACTGGTCCGACCTGTCCGAGGCGGAGATCGCCAAGACCCTGGACGTCAGTCGCGGCACCGTGAAGTCCACCGCCAGCCGCGCGCTGGTGGCGCTGGAGAAGGGCATGCGGCCCACCGGGCCGCGGAGCGAGGGGACGGAGCAGCGATGAGCACCACGCCCGACACGGTCGACCTCGAGCAGCGGCTGCGTGCCGCGCTGACGGCCCGTGCCGACCTGGTACGTCCCGAGGACCTCGCGCCGCTCGCGCCGGCGGCCCCGCTGCGACCGCGCTGGTCGCCGTGGGTGCTGCTCGCCACCGCCGCGGCGGTGCTCCTCGTCCTCGGCGTGGTCCTGCAGGGCCTGGGCCGCGACCCGCGCTCCGACGACGTCGCGCCCAGGCCCGACGAGCCGCCCGTCGTGCTCCCCGACGACGTGGGGCGCCACTGGGAGGCCGACGACGTCTCGACGCCCGCCCGGCTGGACCTCGACGGCGACGGCACCGACGAGGTCGTCGACTTCCTCGGCGAGCCCACGGAGGACTTCGACGGACGGACGCGCCTGGAGACGACCCTCAGCAGCACCGGCGAGGACCTTTACGGCATCGCCGAGCTCGGGACCACGATCGGGACGACCGCGCTGCCGCCCGTCGACGCGGACGGCGACGGCGACCAGGAACTGGTGCTCCGGTACGACGACCCCGCCGCGGGACCGGGCGGCGGGGGCCACCCGCTGGTGTTCGACCTGCGTGACGGCCTGCTGGTGGAGGCGGTCGCCGAGGAGCCGGAGCTGCTCCTCAGCGGCGACATCCCGGTCCCGGGCACGAAGACCGAGCACTACGAGATGGTGCGCCAGCAGGACTTCTGGGTCGAGGACGGTGAGCTCTGGTCGAGCCGGTCGGTGAACGCCTACGCCAGGGGCAACATGACGATCGTGAGGCCGCTCGTCACCGTGCGCGATGCCTGGACGTGGCGCCTCACCGAGGACGGGCGGCTCGAGCACGTGGACGCGGGGTGCCTCCGGCACGACGTCATGGACGACGCGAGGACCCCGTGCGAGGACGGGGCCGCCGACGACCTCCCCGACGTGGCCGACGTCGCCGAGGAGAGCATCGGGCTCGGGGAGTCAGCCACCTTCGACGACGGGTATGCCTTCACCGCGCGGCTGGAGGCGGTCGCCGACCCGAGCCTGGTCGTCGAGGGCGCGGACGGCCGCACGATCGACCACGCTCTCGACGTGGCCGATCCACGGGTCCTCACGACGCAGCCCGTGGGGGTCTTCGCGGACGGCGCCTCCGTGGTCATCGCCTCGTCCTCCGACCCCGGCTACGTCCAGGTCCTCCGCCAGGACGGTGGACGGCTCCGCGCGCTCGACCCCGTCGGCGAGGTGGACCTCACCGACGACGGGTCGCACCGGACCTGGCTGACCCCCGACGGCACCCTCGTCACCGCCGTCGCCGCCGAGGACGGCACCTGGCGGCTCTGGTTCTGGCAGACGGTGTCTCGCTCCGAGATGGCCGCGCTGCCCGGCGCCGTCGTGTGCTTCGACGACCCGACGGACCCGTCGACGATGCGCCGGTGCTGAGGCTCAGAACGACTTGCTGAAGGCGAGCAGGTCGACGCCGGGCACCGGCGACCAGTCGCGGCCCGGGTCGCGCTCGTAGCCGAGCCGGGCGTAGACCCGGTGCGCCGACGACATCGTCGCGAGCGACGACAGGGCCATCCCGGTGGCACCGTGCTCACGGGCGCGGTCCTCGCACAGCCGCGCGAGGGCGGTGCCCGCCCCGCGGCCCCGGGCTGCCGGGTCGACCGCGAGCATCCGGAACTCGCCCTCGTCGTCACGGCCGATCTCGCGCCACGGGGATCCCGGCGGGCAGTACGTCACGACGCCGAGCAGCCGCCGCTCCTCGACGGCCACCCACACCTCGGCCTGCGCGTCGCGCGCGGCCACGTCGCGCAGCCGCCTCCGGTAGTCGTCCTCGGCGCCGCCGAGCAGCGGGTCGTACGCCGCCACGCACACCTCGCCGGCCGCCGAGTGCTCCTCGGGTCGGATGCGGCGCAGCTCCATGGCGGTGCCGCTCAGATGCCGAAGGTGTTGCGGGGGTAGGCCGCCTCGACGTCGGTGATCACGTTGACGAGGTAGGGCACCCCCGCGGCGTACGCGCGGTCGAGCGCCGGGCCGATCTGCCTCGGGTCGGTGACCGTCTCGCCGGCGCCGCCGAGTGCCTTGACGACCTCGTCGTAGGGCGTGCGCTGGGCGAGGTCGGCGACGACGTCGTAGCCGTAGAGCATCTGCATCGGGCCCTTCTCCAGGCCCCAGGCGGAGTTGTTGCCCATCACCATGACGACCGGCAGGTCGTGGCGCACCAGGGTGTCGACGTCCATGAGCGAGAAGCCGGCGGCGCCGTCACCGAGCAGCAGCGTCACCTGGGCGCTCGGCCGGGCGAGGCGGGCCGCGATGGCCGCGCCCAGACCGGCACCGAGGCAGCCGTAGGGACCCGGGTCGAGCCAGCCGCCGGGCCGTTGCGGCTCGACGTACTTGCCGGCGAAGGACACGAAGTCGCCGCCGTCGCCGATGACCACCGAGTCCTGCTCGAGCCGCGGCACGAGCTCACCGTAGATCCGGGCCGGATGGATGGGGTCGGCCTCGGCCGTGAGGAGCTCGGCGTCGCGGGCCGCAGCCGCCCGGACCTGGTCGGCCAGCTGGTCGGCCCACGCCTGCCAGTCGGGCTTGTCGCCGCGCTCGATCGCGGCCTGGAGGCCGTCGAGGACGGTGGTGAGGTCACCGGCGACCGACGCCGCGAGCTCGGCGTGCCCGGAGACCTGGGCGGGGGAGTCGGCGATGTGCACCACCTTGGCGAAGGCGCCGTCGGGGTTCTTGTCGGGCCCGCCGAAGAGGCCGTAGCCGAGACGGAAGTCCAGCGGCGTGCCCACCACGACCACCAGGTCGGCGCCGGACAGCGCGGCGCCCCGCGCCTTGGTGACCAGCGAGCGGTGCCCCCCGGGCACGACCCCGCGGCCCATGCCGTTGGTCAGCGTCGGGATGCCGAGGTCCTCCACGAAGCGCAGCGCGGCCGCCTCCGCGTGGTCGGCCCACACGTCGGTGCCGAGGACCAGGACCGGGCGCTTCGCCCGCGCGAGCAGCCGGGCGACGGCCGCCACGGCGTCCGGGTCGGGCTCGATGCGGACCCCTTCGCCGGTGCCGACGGTGCCCGAGGCGGAGCTGAAGAACTCGTCCATCGGTACGTCGACGAAGACCGGTCCGCGGTGGCTCGAGCGGGCCAGGGTGAAGGCCTCGTCCATCCCCGCGGCGACGTCGCCGGCGGTCATCAACGTCCGCGCCGCCTTCGCGACCGGGGCGATGATCGGCGGCTGGTCGAGCTCCTGGAGCGACCCGGTGCCCCAGCGGTTCTGCGGCGCGCGGCCGCCCACGACGACCATCGGCGACCCGGCGAACTGGGCCTGCGCGATCGCGCTGATGCCGTTGGTGACGCCCGGCCCGGCGGTCAGCACCGCGAGACCGGGCACCCGGGTCAGCTTGCCGGTGGCCTCGGCGGCGAAGGCGGCGGTCTGCTCGTGGCGCACGTCGAGCAGGCGCATCGGCGGGCCCTGCCCCTCCTTCTGCGTCCGGACGGCGCCGTCGTACATCGGGAAGACGTGGGCGCCCGACAAGGTGAACATCGTCTCCACGCCGTGGGCGCGGGCCACGTGCACGGCGAGCTCGCCGCTGTGCCCGGTGATCTCTTCGGTCATGGACCGAGGTTAGCCGGTTGCTACCCGCAGGTAGGGGGCGTTGGTCGTCCGCAGCGCCTCGATCAGGACGAGCAGCAGGTCGGGCCGCACCGCCGGCGCGTCGGGCGCGAGGGAGAGCTGGACGAACAGCGCCCGGAGGAACGCCTGCGCGGCCGCCGTCGCGGCGAAGGGGTCGTGGTCGACCGGCCCGCCGAAGGGGTTGCCGGCGGCGCCGAGACGCAGGATCCAGGGCTCGAGGACGTCGGTGCCGAGCGTGTTGCGGCGCAGGATCCGCATCGCGGCGGCGGCGATCCGGTCGGGCTCTCCCGCCGCGAGGGGGGCCTCGGCGGGCTGCCGGACCAGCCGCTCGGCCAGCACGTCGAGGAGCGCGGCGTGCTCCGGCCCGGCCAGGTGCGGGGACTCGCCGAGCGCGCCGATGGCGTCGGCGCCGTGCGCGACCGCGTGCGCCCAGCCCTTGCCCGGGACGAAGCCCCGGGTGTCGGCCTCGGTGAGGAACCACACCGCGATGCGGTCGCCCCAGTCGAGGACCTTCGCGCCGGGCAGCAGGTGCTGCTCGTTGTTGCGGTGCAGGCACTCGGCGAGGATCAGCGCGCTGAAGCTGCGCCGGAAGACGGTGTCGGCGCCGGTGTCGCCGAGCCCGACGGACAGTCCGGCCACCATGCCGTCGCCCAGCCCGGCCAGCAGGTCGTCGTAGACGCCGCGGCCGATCCAGGTGGCCAGCGCGGGGTAGGCCGTGCCGTCGCGGACCTCGGGCTCGGTGGACCCGAGCATCGCGGTGAGCTCGGCCGTGAGGTCGTCGAGCGGGCGGTCCGAGGGGACCTCGAACCCGGCGGCCTGCACGTGGCTCCAGTACCCGAGCGACATGAGCCCCATCCTGCCAGCCGCCTCCCACACTGCCCTAGTCCGGGGCTGCGGTGCACCTAGGCTTGCCGGGTGCCCTCCCTCCACGAGCTCGTGCGAGCCCACACCGACCTCGTCGAGGACGACGTCTCGTGGCTGCAGCTGCTCATGGCGGACTGGCAGATCCTCGCGGACCTCTCCTTCGCCGACCTCGTGCTGTGGCTGCCCGACCGCGAGGGCCGCGGCTACTGGGCCGGTGGGCAGATGCGACCCACGACCGGCCCCACCGCGCTCGTCGACGACGTCCTGGGGACGTTCATCCCCACCGGTCGCCGCCGCATGCTCGACGAGGCCTTCACGACCGGGCGCCTGGTGCGGGAGGGCGACCCGGAGTGGCGCGACGACGTGCCCGTGCGGGTCGAGGTGATCCCGGTGCGCCGCGCCGGGCGCCTGGTCGCCTGCATCGCGCGCAACACCAACCTGCTCGGCGTACGCACCCCGAGCCGCCTCGAGCTCAGCTACCTCCAGACCGCGGCCGACCTCACGCAGATGATCGCCGCGGGCCACTTCCCCCTCCCGGGCCAGCGCAGCGACCACGCCGACTCGCCGCGGGTCGGGGACGGCTTCGTGCGGCTGGACCCCGCCGGGCGCGTCGTCTACGCCAGCCCCAACGGGCTCTCGGCCTACCGGAGGCTCGGCCTGCAGGGCGACCTCGCGGGGCTCGTCCTCACCGACCTCACCCGCGAGCTCGTGCCGGTCCGGATGCGCCCCGACGAGGAGACGCTCAGCGCCGTCCTCGGCGGCCGTGACGGCCGCGCGACCGAGGTCGGCACCGACGAGGTCACCTTGATCGTCCGCAGCATCCCGCTGCGCCCGCAGGGGGAGCGCAGCGGTGCGCTCCTGCTGGTGCGCGACGTCACCGAGCTGCGCAGTCGCGACCGGGAGCTGGTCACCAAGGACGTCACGATCCGCGAGATCCACCACCGCGTGAAGAACAACCTGCAGACCGTCGCGGCCCTGCTGCGCCTGCAGGCCCGGCGCACCCGCGCCGAGGACGCCAAGGCGGCGCTCGAGGAGGCCGTGCGCCGCGTGGGCTCCATCGCGATCGTCCACGAGACGCTGAGCCACGCGGTGGAGGAGACCGTCGACTTCGACGACATCGCCGACCGGCTCGGCTCCATGGTCGTCGACGTGAGCGGCGTGGAGGTGCCGGTGCGGGTGGTCCGCAGGGGATCCTTCGGCAAGCTGGCGTCGGAGGCCGCCACCCCGCTGGCGATGGTGCTCACCGAGCTGCTACAGAACGCCGTCGAGCACGGCTACGCCGACCTCCCCGACCGGGGGGAGGGTCGGGAGGAGGGCCGGGTGGTGGTGACGGCGCGACGCATCGTCGGGCGGCTGCACGTGGTCGTCGAGGACGACGGCCGCGGCCTGCCCGAGGGCTTCGACCTCGACGGATCGACCCAGCTGGGCCTGTCGATCGTGCGCACGCTCGTCGAGTCCGAGCTGGGCGGCGTGCTCGAGATCGGTCCCGGGAGCCGGGGCACCCGGGTGCAGGCGGACCTGCCCGTCGACTAGCGCGTCACCGCGCCGCGGTCAGGCGGTGCGGATCCGGGCGCGCGCGTTGCGCCGCTTGAGCGCCCGGCGCTCGTCCTCGCTGAGACCGCCCCAGACTCCGTGGTCCTGCCCGGCCTCGAGGGCCCAGGCAAGGCACTGCTCGCGCACCTCGCAGCGTCGGCACACCTGCTTGGCCTCCTCGATCTGGAGGATCGCGGGTCCGGTGTTGCCGATTGGGAAGAACAGCTCAGGGTCCTCGTCGAGGCATGCGGAGCGGCTGCGCCAATCCATGAGTGGGGGAATCCCTCTTTCCAAGTTCACAGGCAGGTGCTGTTTTCGGACATTCAGCGGAGCCCGGGCGCTACGAGGCGCAGCGTCCAGACTGGCAAGACTTGAACGTTCACACAACCCCACACGCAGGTCGCGTCGGTCACAACTACTGTTGTCCGGTGCCCGTCACCCCTTCGGCCGATCCCCGGGATCCCGACCCCGTCGCGCCGCCTCCGCTCGTGGTCGCCGCCTCGCTCGCCGCGCTCGAGGCGTTCGGGCTGCTCGTGCTCGGTGTCCTGGAGGTGGCCAACCTCCGCGCGGCCCGGCTCACCATGGGGGTGACGACGTCGATCTTCTTCCTCGCCGCCGCCGGTGGGCTCGCCTGGTGCGCCTGGTCGCTGTGGAAGGCGCGACGCTGGGCCCGCGGGCCGGTCGTGATGGTGCAGCTCATCCAGCTCGGGCTGGCCTGGAACTTCCGCGACGTCTGGAGCGTCCTGCTCCCGGTGGCGCTCGCGCTGGCGGCGCTCCTCGTCATCGCGGGGCTGCTGCACCCGGCGACCACGCGGGTGCTCGAGGAGGACGCGCGTCCCGCGTGAGGGGCTCAGTCCTGCTCGAGCGAGGCCCGCAGCTGTGCGAGGGTGCGCGTGAGCAGGCGCGAGACGTGCATCTGTGACACGCCGATCTCCTCGGCGATCTGCGACTGGGTCATGTTCTTGAAGAAGCGCAGGAGCAGGATCCGCTTCTCGCGGTCACCGAGGCCCTCGAGCAGCGGCTTGATCGACTCGCGGACCTCCACGTGCTCGATGTTGGCGTCCTCCACGCCGAGGGTGGCGAGCATGGCCGGCGGACCGTCGTCGTCGTCGTCGGAGGCGTCCAGCGACAGCGTGGCGTAGGCGTGGGAGGACTCGATCCCCTCCATGATCTCCTCCACCGTGCAGCCGATGACCTCGGCCAGCTCTCGCGGGGTGGGGGAGCGGCCCAGCTTCTGCGTCAGTTCCCCGGTCGCCGCGCCGATCTGCATCCGCAGCTCCTGGAGCCGACGCGGCACGCGGATGGCCCAGCCCTTGTCGCGGAAGTGCCGTTTGATCTCGCCGATCACCGTCGGGGTCGCGTACGTCGAGAACTCGACGCCGCGGTCGGTCTCGAAGCGGTCGATGGCCTTGATCAGCCCGATCGTGCCGACCTGCACGAGGTCCTCGAACGGCTCGCCGCGGTTGCGGAAGCGCCGCGCGCAGTGCTCGACGAGCGACAGGTGCAGGTGGACCAGGTCGTCGCGCGCCCTCGCCTGCTCCACCACGCCGCTGTCGCCGCGCAGGACCTCGAACAGCTCGGCGCTGCGCGTGCGGACCTGCTCCAGGCCGACGTGCCCGACGTCCTCGTCGAGCTCGCGGTGCAGCGCGGCCTCCGCCGCCAGGTGGTCCCCCGTGTCCCCCGTGACGTCGCTCATGTCAGAGCTCGGCACCTGTCATCCCCGCAGCCACCGTCGACGTCACCGTGAAGCGGACGCGGAAGCGGCCGCCCTCGGATCCTGCCGACGCGTCCTGCGCCATCGTGTCGAGCACCTGCCAGGCGAAGCTCTCCGGATCGAGTGGTGGGTCGTCCACGGCCTCGGCGTCCAGCTCGATGGTCATCGACCCCCGACCGAACCAGAAGCACGCCACCAGGTCCGTCCCGGGGTCCGCCTCACCGATGGCTAGCGCGCTCGCCTCCCCGATGGCGATCCGCAGGTCCTCGATGTCGTCGATCGTGAAGTCGAGCCGTGCCGCCAGGCCCGCGGCGGTCGTGCGCACGATCGTCGCGTAGGCACCCTCGGCGGGGAGCCGGAGCTCGACGTCGGCGCGGGCGCCCCCCGTGTTGTCTGCCATCTGCGTCCTGTCCCGTCGTCGAGGCTGGTGTGCTCGCCACACCCTAGGACATGCGACACCGGGCCCGGCGGCCACGAGTGTGGCGGCCGGGCCCGGTGTGGAGGGACCGAGGAGCGCAGCGGCGAGCCGATCGGAAGAAGGCCTGAACGGTGCCTTCCGCGCTCCGACCGGAGGCCTGCGGAAGGTCCGCGAGTTGGGGCGGGCAAGGGCCGACCATGACGCTGCCGCGCCGCTTCCCGCGCGGGTCCGCTGGCCTCGTGGGGACCTCGTGCGAACCGGGCCGGCCGTAGGGCTGTCGGCGACGCTCCTCAGGTGGATCGCACGCCTGGGCCGCCGTGGACGACGCACGTGGGTGCGGTCAGTGCGCGGGTTCCCACGCACGCACGTAGTCGACGCGCATCGCCCCAGCAGGACCGGTGACCGTGGTGCCCTGACCTGATCCGACGTTCAGGATCAGCTCGATCGGAGCTCCGCTGTCGTCCGTCGAGTACGACTTGACCAACCGGCCGTCCCAGTAGACGTCGACGCTCGCGGGCTTCCGGTGCAGCGTGTAGGTGTGGAACGCGTCGCCCCAGTAGCCCGGCACCGAGCCCTGGTTGTGTGCGCCCGACCTGCTGTGGTAGTTGACGGTCAGTGCACCGCTGCTGAGGATCTCGGCGATGTCGTGCTCACCATTGACCGGCTGACCGGAAACACCGTCGTAGGTGTCGTTGGCCCACCATGCGGACCAGTTGTACAGCGACGACCCGTTGCCAGGGAACCAGATGCGAGCCTCCGCCACGCCACCCACGGGCAAGCCGTAGCGGTTCGGGTCGCCCCGGTAGCCGCCGCCCGTGTGGATCAGGGCGCCCCGGGTGGAGGACGACAGCTGCAGACGCGCCTCACCGTTGGCGACGGTGACGTTGTCGGCGTAGGTGCCCACGTTGTTCATGGATCCGCCCTCGTCGAACCAGTTCGGCTTCCACTTGCTCGTGTCGAGGCTGGTGCCGTTGAACTCGTCCTGGAACGTGGTGCTCCACCCACCCGCCACACCGGTCGGCTGAACACCGGCCGAGGTGGGCGTCTGGGTCGGGCTGGGTGTCGTGGCGGAGGAGCGGCGCACCGACAGGCTGGGCCGGTAGGCGACGGTGCGCGCCTCACTGGACGCGAACGACACGGGCGACTGCGCCGAGGTCGCCACCCGGACAGACAACACCCGCCCGGGCGCGATGCGGGACGCGTCGAGCTCGATGACCTCGGTCACGCCGGACTGCACCGCGGCCGACGCTCCCAGCAGTGTCCGCCCAGTGGGCTTGCTGCCCCAGGTGAGCGTCTCCTCGGACCATCGGCGGCTCGTGCGATGGACACGGACGCCCTGCTTGGACGAGGTCAGCGGCCGCAGCCGCAACGCCACCCGGCTGAGCTCCTGACCGGCAGGCACCGTCGGGACGGTGAACTTCAAGAAGGCCTGCTTGCGGCGCCCGGCGGTTCCGTCGACCTTGAGAGTGACCGCATCGGCATGACGGACGCTCTGCGAGCGGACGTTGACGTACGCGTCGGCGACAGCAGTGGTCCGGGACGGAGCCGCGTGTGCAGGGTGGGGGATCGCGAGGCCGGTGACGCCGAGGACCACCGCCAGCGCTGGGACGAACTTCTTCATGATGGCCACCATCCGAACGCGTGTCCGTGAGGTCAACTTGAGGGAGCCTCGTGCTGCCCGGGCCCCGCCTGTGGGGCGAGCAACGTCACAGGTTGATCCGGCGAGCGGCGGTTCAAGCGTGTGGCCGCCGTGTGCTGCGCAACGCCCACTCCTCCCCGTATGACGAGGACCGGACCCAGAACGTGCTCGACGCCGCACTCAGTCCACGTGCGAGCTCGTGGCGGACTGAGGCGGCGTCGGATCAGCGCTGGTGCGGGTCAAGGCCTTCCAGGCGTTCAGGCCTTCTTCGTCTCCCAGAAGATCTCGGCGATCTCGTCGATCTTGGCGAGGAGCTTGTCGGCCACCTCGGCGTCGAGCTCGCCCTTGGTGCCGGACGCGCCGGCGAGCTTGGTGGCCTCGTTGACCAGGGTGTGGAGCTGGGGGTACTTCTCGAAGTGCGGGGGCTTGAAGTAGTCGGTCCACAGCACCCACAGGTGGTGCTTGACGAGCTCGGAGCGCTGCTCCTTGATGAGGATCGCGCGGGTGCGGAAGTCCGGGTCGTCGTTGTCGGCGACCTTGGCGATGATCGCCTTGATGGACTCGGCCTCGATGCGCGCCTGGGCGGGGTCGTAGACGCCGCAGGGAAGGTCGCAGTGGGCGGAGACCTCGACGGTCGGGGCAAGCAGGTGGCGAAGCATCGGATTCCTCTCGATCGGGAAGATGTGCAGCAGCTGCGACACTACTCCGCGTGCGACGGCGTCGGGAGCGGGGTCTCGTCCCCGGGGACGAGGGTCCCGGGGCGCCCTTCGGCACCGCGCGGGTGCGGGGCCGATCGATGCTGCCGACCCTGTCGGAGGGCGACCTGCTGCTGGTGCGCCACGGTGCCCGGGTGCGGCCCGGGGACCTCGTGGTCGCCCGGTTCGCCGACGGGACGCTGACGGTCAAGCGCGCCGTCGAGCCACGGCGCACGGCGTCAGGCGCCCCGGGGTGGTGGCTGCTGAGCGACAACCCAGACGAGGGCGTCGACTCACGCCACCGGGGGCCCGTCGCCGAGGAGCGCGTGCTGGGCGTCGTACGCCTGCGGGTGTGGCCCTCGCCACGTGTGGGACGCAGGCTCCGGAGCCGCTGAGCTGTGCCAGTATCCCCGGCATGGCCACGCCTCACCCGCACGCGGGCGACCCCGTGTTCGACCTGCACGTCGGCGGCAAGATGGAGACCGTCTCGACGGTGGCGCTGCGCGGCCCCGACGAGCTCTCGCTGGCGTACACCCCCGGCGTGGCCCGTGTCTGCGAGGCCATCGCCGCCGACCCGTCGATGACGCAGCACTACACCTGGGTGCCCAACACGGTCGCCATCGTCACCGACGGGACCGCGGTGCTCGGTCTCGGCGACATCGGCCCCGCCGCGGCGATGCCGGTGATGGAGGGCAAGGCGGTGCTGTTCAAGCAGTTCGGCGGCGTGGACGCGGTGCCCATCTGCCTGGACACCACGGACGTCGACGAGATCATCGAGACCGTCGCCCGGCTCGCGCCGAGCTTCGGCGGGATCAACCTCGAGGACATCTCGGCGCCGCGCTGCTTCGAGATCGAGGCGCGGCTCAAGGAGCGCCTCGACATCCCCGTCTTCCACGACGACCAGCACGGCACCGCGGTCGTCGCGCTCGCCGCGCTCACCAACGCCCTCCGGCTGACCGGTCGCGACCCCGCGACCGCGCGCGTGGTGGTGCAGGGCGCGGGCGCGGCCGGCGTCGCGGTCGCCCGCATCCTGCTCGAGGCCGGGGTCGCGGACGTGGTGGTGCTCGACCGGCAGGGCGTGCTCCACTCCGGGCGGTCCGACCTGACCGCGGTGAAGGCCGCGCTCGCCCGCGACACCGCCGACCGGTTCGGTCGCAGCGGCAGCCTCGCGGACGTGATGGCGGGAGCCGACGTCTACATCGGCGTCTCGGGTGGCCAGGTGCCGGAGCACATCGTGTCCTCGATGGCCGACGACGCGATCATCTTCGGCCTGGCGAACCCCACGCCCGAGGTGCATCCGGACCTGGCGCACAGGTACGCCCGCGTGGTGGCCACCGGCCGGTCCGACTTCCCCAACCAGATCAACAACGTGCTGGCCTTCCCCGGCATCTTCCGGGGCGCCTTCGACGTCCACGCCACGGCGATCACCGAGGGGATGAAGGTCGCCGCTGCCACCGCGCTCGCCGAGCTCGTCGGCGACGACGTGCGCGAGGACCTGGTGATCCCGTCGCCGTTCGACCCACGGGTGCCCGGCGCCGTGCGGTCGGCCGTCGCGGCGGCGGCCCGGCGCGACGGGGTCGCGCGCCGCTGACGCCTGTCGCGGCCGGGGGGCTCAGAAGCCGATCGAGGGCTCGGGTGCGACCAGCGTGCGCATCGCCCGCGCGAGCTCGCCGTACGCGCCGGGCCGGTGCTCGCGCACCAGGCCCGCGCGGAGCCCCGCCGCGATCGAGTGACCGAGGAAGCCGGCGCCCAGGACGTCGATGGCGAGCGTGAGGTCGGCGGGGGAGTCGGTGCGGCCGGCGTCCCCGGCGCCGCCGGAGCAGCGCAGGCGCCAACGCCCGGCGTTCCACGGCGCGTGGCGGTCCTCCACCTCGACGACGACGTCGCAGTCCCCCTCGTAGGCGCGCAGTGCCCACGCCGCGGGGAGGTCGACCAGGCGCACCCACGTGCTGTCCCACGTCTGGAGGTCGCCGGTGCCACGCGGCCCCCCGAGCCAGCCGAGCAGCGGGTCGTCGAGCCCGACGTTCTCCAGCCTGGTCGTGCCCATCAGGTCGAGGTCGACGACCCGTCGGGCGAGCGCCAGCCGCGCCGCGGGGCCACCGCAGAAGATGCCGGCGGTGGCCGTGCCGGACGGCCGCGCGTTCGTCCACCGGTGCTCGCGGCGCAGCCCGACGTAGCCGACGTCCGTCCCGTCGCGGCGGGCGAACACCACGCGGCGGCGCTCCTTGCCGCGCAGCTGCTCCGGCGACTCGTACGTCATCAGCGTGAAGAAGTCGGCCGACCCGACGACCGCACCGGGGACGTCCGGCGCGGCGGCGAGCTGGCAGGCCCGCATGCGCTCGGCGACCCCGGGGTCGGACATGGTCTGCAGGGTGGTCGTGATCGCGGCCGCCTCGTGCTCGAGGTGCGGCGCCGTGAAGGTCGTCCCGCGACCGACGTCGACCTGGTGGGTGAGCACGGCGAGTCCGTAGCCGAACCGACCGTAGATGGCGGCCTCGCTGGCGTGGAGCGCGGAGACGGCCGTGCCCGCCTCGCGCGTCCGCGCGAGGTGGTCGGTCATCATCGCCGAGAGCACGCCCCGCCGGCGGCAGTCGGGGTGCACGCCGACCCAGGTGAGGCCGGCGATCGGCACCAGGGCGCCGCCGGGCAGCGACATCTGCATCGGCCGGACCCCGTAGATGCCGCTGTGCGTGTCGCGCGGGCCGCCGGGGAGGTCGACGACGAACCGCTGGTCCTCGGGGATGCCGAGGCGCAGGTGGTCGGCGTCGGAGGGGGAGACCTCGCTGAACCAGACGAGCTGGTCGGTGGCGAGGTAGCGGTCGGCGTCCTGCGAGGGACGTACGTCGATGCTCACGCCGCCAGCCAATCGTCCGGCCCCGGGACCCGCAAGCGGATAACGAGCGCCACTCGCTAGGGTCTGAGGATGTTCGCCGTCTACGCCGAGTCCTTCTCGTCCGACGACCCGCTGAGCGGCCTGGTGGTGGGGGAGCGGCCGGCCCCGGAGGCGCCGGACGGCTGGGCCACCGTGACCGTGAGGGCGGCGAGCCTCAACCACCACGACCTGTGGTCGCTGCGCGGGGTCGGGCTGCGCCAGGAGTCGCTGCCGATGATCCTCGGCTGCGACGCCGCCGGGCTCGACGAGGACGGCAACGAGGTCGTCGTCCACGGGGTCATCGGCGACCCGGCATGGACGGGCGCAGAGGCCGACGACCCCGGCCGCTCGCTGCTGTCCGAGCGGCATCAGGGCACCTTCGCCGACCAGGTCGTCGTACCCCGCCGCAACCTGGTGCCCAAGCCCGCCTCGCTCTCCTTCGAGGAGGCGGCCTGCCTCCCGACCGCGTGGCTGACGGCCTACCGCATGCTGTTCGTGCAGGGCGACTGCAAGCCCGGGGAGACCGTGCTGGTCCAGGGCGCCGGCGGCGGCGTCGCGACCGCGCTGATCATCCTCGGCCGCGCCGCCGGCCTGCGCATCCTCGCCACCAGTCGCGACGAGCAGAAGCGCCGACGCGCGCTGGAGCTGGGCGCCCACGAGGTGTTCGAGTCCGGCACGCGCCTGCCGGTCAGGGTCGACGCCGTCATGGAGACCGTCGGCAGGGCCACGTGGAGCCACTCGGTCCGCTCGCTGCGCCCGGGCGGCCGCATCGTCATCAGCGGCACGACCTCGGGCCCCGACGTCGCGGACGCCGGGCTCACCCGCATCTTCTTCACCCAGCTGTCGGTGATCGGCTCGACGATGGGCACCCGCGGGGAGCTCGACCGCCTCGTCAGGTTCCTCGACGCCACCGGGACCCGCCCGTTGGTCGACCGCGCGCTCCCGATGGACCAGGCGCGCGACGGCTTCGCGGCGATGGCCCAGGGCGACGTCTTCGGCAAGATCGTGTTCACCCGGTGAGCGCGCGGCGTCACGTCCTCACCGGTGCCGGCTCCGGCATCGGCCTCGCGCTGGCGCACCGGCTCGCGGACCGCGGCGACGAGCTGGTCCTCCTCGCCCGCAGCGACGCCCGCGCGCGCGAGCTCGCCGCGTCGTTCCCGCAGGCACAGCTGCTGGTCGCCGACCTCGCCGACCCGGGCACGCTGAACGGCATCGGGCGCCAGGTCGACGGTGCGGTCGACACGCTGCTCCACGTGGCCGGTGTGGTGGACCTCGGACCCGTCGAGCGCCTTCGCCTGGCGGCCTGGGAGGAGCAGGTGACGGTCAACCTCACCGCCCCGGCGGTGCTCACGCGCGAGTTCCTGCCGCACGTGCGTCGCAGCCGCGGCAGCATCGTCTTCGTCAACTCCTCGGCGGGGCTCACCGCGAGCGCCGGCTGGTCGGCGTACGCCGCCTCGAAGTTCGGCCTGCGTGCCCTGGCCGACGCGCTGCGCGCCGAGGAGGTCGACAACGGGGTGCGGGTCAGCACCGTGTACCCGAGCAGGACCGCCACGCCCATGCAGGAGAAGGTGCACGAGCAGGAGGGTCGCACGTACGACTCCTCGCGCTGGATCAGCGCCGACACGGTCGTCGACACCATCCTCCACGTCATCGACCTGCCGGCGGACGCGACGATCCCGGACGTGACGGTCCGTCCGGTGGTGCCCCGCGCCACCTAGGACGCTCCGCCGACCTCCAGCGCGAAGTCCGTCAGGCGCACGGACAGCCACGGCCGGTGCCCCGCGAGCCAGCCGAGCGGCCCGTCGCCGGCGAAGTGCCACCGGCCCCGGCACGGGAGCGCGCGGGCGGAGCCCGAGAGCCGTGCGCTGCGCGGACCGTCGAGCCCCGGCTCGCCGACGAGCCCCGGCTGCCACACGGTGCCGCGGAACGGGAGCCGCGGCGCGAACCGGGAGGCGTCCTCGAACCGTGCCTGCAGCACGGGCGCGCCCTGGTGCGTGACCCGCCAGGCGGCCCGGTCGACGAGGCGCGAGCGCCGCACCCCCGCGTCGAACGCGGCGAGCTCCTTCGGGATCGCCCACAGCTCCCGGCCGCCCAGCATCGAGGCAGCCGAGTCGACCCAGATCTGGTCGACCGTCACGCCGCGCACCGGACGCGCCACCGGACGGGAAACCAGCAGCTCGTCGTAGGTCAGCACCCCCGGCGCCTCGTAGCGCACCAGCGCCACCGCGCACACGCCGGGCGGGCGCCCCGGCGCACCGCCTCTACCGACCCCGAACAGCGACAGCCAGAGCTGGCCGTGCAGCCGCCACGGCGCCGGGGGGTACATCAGTCCTCGGGATCGTCGAGCCGCGCCAGCCAGGTGGCCAGGCGCTCGATGGGCACCTCGAAGTCCGGGTGGGAGTCGACGAACGCCTGGAGCTGCTCGGCGAGCCACGCCAGGGTGACCTCCTCGTCACCCCGGCGCTTCTCGAGCTCCTCGATGCCTCGATCGGTGAAGTACACCCGCGGACCTCAGTAGTCGGTGCTGTGACCGCGCGGAGCCTCGAAGGCCGCGTCGAGCAGCGTCTTCTGCTCCTCCACGTGGCGCTTCACCGTGCCGACCGACGGCGACGCCGACGCGGGGCGGGTGATCGGCTCGACCGTGAGGTCGAGGTGCGGCCAGACGTTGAGCTGGTAGTGCGGCCACGGGCCCATGTTGCGCGGCTCGTCCTGCACCCAGCGGATCGCCTTGAGGTGCGGGTACCTGGCGATCTCGGCCCTGATCTCCTCGACCGGGTTCGGGTACAGCCGCTCGATGCGGCCGATCGCGAACGTGTCGCCGTTGTCGCGCTTGCCCCGCTCCACCATGAGGTCCCACGTGACCCGGCCCGAGCACATGATGAGGGTCTCGACCTTGTCCGGGTCGGCGCTCGCGTCGCCGATGAACGGCCGGAAGGTGGTGTCCCCGACGAAGTCGGCCGGCTGCGAGGCGGCCTCCTTGCGCTTGAGCATCGACTTCGGCGTGAAGACGATGAGCGGACGGTGCTCCTCGCCCAGCGCGTGGCGACGCAGCAGGTGGAAGTACGACGCGGGCGTCGACGGCTGCGCGACGACCATGGCGTCCTCGGCGCTCATCGTCAGGAAGCGCTCGATGCGCGCCGACGAGTGGTCGGGGCCCTGTCCCTCGTAGCCGTGGGGGAGCAGCAGCACCACCCCGGACTGCTGGCGCCACTTGGTCTCACCGGCGGAGATGAACTCGTCGATGACGATCTGCGCCCCGTTGACGAAGTCGCCGAACTGCGCCTCCCACAGCACCAGCGCCTCGGGCCGCGCGACGGAGTAGCCGTACTCGAACCCGAGGGCGGCGTACTCCGAGAGCAGCGAGTCGTAGGCGTGGAACTTGGCCTGGTCCTCGGTGAGGTTGGTCAGCGGCGTCCACTCGTCGGCGTTGGTGCGGTCGATGATGGTGGCGAAGCGCTGCACGAACGTGCCACGACGCGAGTCCTGGCCGGCCAGCCGCACCGGGCGCCCGTCCATGAGGAGCGAGCCGAAGGCGAGGATCTCGCCGGTGCCCCAGTCGATGGGGCCCTCGGTGATCGCCGCCGCCCGGCGCTGCAGCTGCGGCATCACCTTCGGGTGGACCGTGAAGCCCTCCGGCGGCGTGACGTAGCTGTCGGCGATCCGCTTGAGGACCTCCGGGCTGACCGCGGTCGAGAAGTCGCCCGCCGGCTTGTCCGGGTAGTCCGGCACGGTGGTCCACTCGGTGAGCGCCTCCGAGCTGGCCTCGCGCACCTCGGTGAAGACCCGCTCCAGCTGCTGCTGGTAGTCCTTGAGGACCTGCTCGGCCTCCTCGATCGTGATGTCGCCGCGACCGATGAGGGACTCGGTGTAGAGCTTGCGGACCGAGCGCTTCTGCTCGATGAGGTCGTACATCAGCGGCTGGGTGTACGACGGGTCGTCGCCCTCGTTGTGCCCGCGGCGGCGGTAGCACACGAGGTCGATGACGACGTCCTTGTTGAAGGCCTGGCGGTAGTCGAACGCCAGCCGGGCCACCCGGATGCAGGCCTCGGGGTCGTCGCCGTTGACGTGGAAGATCGGCGCCTGCACCATCCGCGCCACGTCGGTGGCGTAGAGGGAGGAGCGCGACGAGCCGGGAGCGGTGGTGAAGCCGACCTGGTTGTTGATGACCAGGTGCACCGTGCCGCCCGTGCGGTAGCCGCGCAGCTGCGAGAGGTTGAGCGTCTCGGCCACCACGCCCTGCCCGGCGAACGCGGCGTCGCCGTGCACGAGCAGGGGCAGCACCGGGAACTTCTCGCCCTGGTCGAGGATGTCCTGCTTGGCGCGCGCGATGCCCTCCAGGACCGGGTTGACCGCCTCGAGGTGGGAGGGGTTGGCCGCCACGGACACCTTGATCCTGTCGCCGGACCCGGCGACGAACTCGCCCTCGGCGCCGAGGTGGTACTTCACGTCGCCGGAGCCCTGGACCGTTCGGGGGTCGATGTTGCCCTCGAACTCGCGGAAGATCTGGCTGTACTTCTTGCCGACGATGTTGGCCAGCACGTTGAGGCGGCCGCGGTGCGCCATGCCGATGGCGACCTCGTCGAGGCCGGTCTCGGCGGCCGCCTCGCAGATCTCGTCGATGAGCGGGATCGTCGTCTCGCCACCCTCGAGGCTGAAGCGCTTCTGGCCGACGAACTTGGTCTGCAGGAACGTCTCGAACGCCTCGGCCTGGTTGAGCTTGAGCAGGATGCGCAGCTGCTCCTCTCGGGGCGGCTTCACGTGCGGCTGCTCCACGCGCTCCTGGATCCACTTGCGCTGCTCGGGGTCCATGATGTGCATGTACTCGATGCCGGTCGTGCGGCAGTAGGAGTCGCGCAGGATGCCCAGGATGTTGCGCAGCTTCATGAAGCGCCGGCCCTCGCCGCCGAAGGACCCGGTCGCGAACTCGCGGTCGAGGTCCCACAGGGTGAGGCCGTGCGACTCCACCTCCAGGTCGGGGTGGCTGCGCTGGCGGTACTCCAGCGGGTCGGTGTCGGCCATGAGGTGGCCGCGGACCCGGTAGGCGTGGATGAGCTCGAGGATGCGGGCCTGCTTGACGATGTCGTCGTCGTGGTTGGCCACCACGTCGCGTGCCCAGCGGATCGGCTCGTAGGGGATGCGCAGCGAGCGGAAGATCTCGTCGTAGAAGTCGTCCTCGCCGAGCAGCAGGCCGTGCACGCGCTTGAGGAACTCGCCCGACTGCGCGCCCTGGATGACGCGGTGGTCGTAGGTCGAGGTGAGCGTCATCGCCTTGCTGATGGCGTTGCGGTTGATCGCCTCCTCGGAGGCGCCCTGCCACTCCGGCGGGTACTCCATGGCGCCGACGCCGATGATCGCGCCCTGGCCGGCCATCAGGCGCGGCACCGAGTGCACCGTGCCGATGCCGCCGGGGTTGGTCAGCGAGATCGTGGTGCCCTGGAAGTCGGCGACGGTCAGCTTGCCGTCGCGCGCCTTGCGCACCATCTCCTCGTACGCGGTCCAGAAGGCAGCGAAGTCCATGGCCTCGGCGCCCTTGATGCTCGGGACGAGCAGCTGCCGGGTCCCGTCGGACTTCTGCATGTCGATCGCGAGGCCGAGGTTGATGTGGGCCGGCGTGATCAGGTTGGGCTTGCCGTCGACCACCTCGTAGCCGACGTTCATCTCCGGCATCGCGCGCAGCGCCTTCACGAGGGCGTAGCCGATGATGTGGGTGAAGGAGACCTTGCCGCCGCGGGCGCGGGCGAGGTGGTTGTTGATGACGGTGCGGTTGTCCCACAGGAGCTTGACGGGGACCGAGCGGACCGACGTGGCGGTGGGGACGCTGAGGGAGGCGTCCATGTTGGCGGCCGTGCGGGCGGGCGCGCCGCGCAGCACCGTGTACGTGGGCTCGTCGCCCGCGTCGGTCGGGGCGGCCGGCTTGGGGTCCTTCGCGACCGGGCTGCTCGTGCCCTTGGCGGGCTCCTCGGCGGCGGCGGCCGGACGCTGCGTGGACCTGGGCGCGGGGGACTCCGTCCTCGGCGCCTCCTGCTGGGCCGCCGACGAGCTCTGGGTCGACGTGCGGGGCGTCGGGGACGCAGCCTGCTGGGGCGCCTTCTGGGGCGCCTTCTCGGCCGCCTGGGTGGGGGCCTTGGCAGGGGCCTTCGCGGGCGCCGAGGCCGGGGCGGCAGCCGCGGCAGGCTTCGCAGGCTGGGCCTGGGCCGCCGGCGCGGCGGAGGCCGCCGAGCTGCCGTTGCCGAAGTACGCCGCCCACTCCGGACCCACGCTGGCGGGATCCTTGTCGTACTGCTCCTTCATCTCCTCCACGAGCCACTCGTTGGCTCCGAGGTCGGATGACGGTGCAACCGAGGACTGGTTGCCGGACTGCCCGTTCGGGGACTGCGCCACGCTTGTTTCGCCTCTTCCAGGATTCTTCGCGCGAGGAAATGACCAAGTCGCCGACAAGGCTAGTCGCACACGCACGCAAATGCAGGGGCGGGCCTTTCGTTTGATGCATGGTGTGGGCCACAGCCCCGACACCACTGCCTGGAGAGCTCATGCCACGCCCCTCATCGGGCCGCACCCGGGGTGCCCGTCGCCTCGCGGGAGTCGTCCTCGTCGCCCTGCTCCCGCTGTCCGCGGGCTGCCGGTCCACCGGCGATCCGTCGGCCGCGCCGGAGCGTCCCGGCGGCGACGCGCAGGTGGAGCTGGCCTCGCACCCGGTGCCGACGAGGACCGGGATCCACCGCGTGCACGGACGGCTCCCGGTCGCGCGGCGCAAGGCAGTGCGCCGGCAGGTCGGCGAGGTCGTCGACCGCTGGTGGGAGGCCGCCTACCTCGGGGGCACCTATCCGCGCAGCAGCTTCCCGTCGGCGTTCCCGGGCTTCACCGGGGCTGCCGAGGAGCGCGCGCGCAGCGACAAGGCGCTGCTCACGAACCAGACCACCGGCCGGCGGATCGAGTCGGTCACGCCCCGGCGGCGCGCGGTCACCCTCGACATCCTGGCCACCCGCGGGCAGGCCCGGGCCGTGACGGCCCACTTCGTCCTGCGGTTCGACACCACCGGACCGAGGACCGCGACCACGACCGTCCGCGGCCGGCTGTTCCTCACGCGCAGGAGCGGGACGTGGCGCATCTTCGGCTACGACGTCGCGAGGGGAGCCCGCCGATGACCACCCGCCGGACCGACCTCGTGGGGCACCTGCGGCGTGCGCGCCGCACCACCCGGACCGCCGTGCTGGCCGCCGTGCTCGCCGCCACCGGCCTCGCGATCCCGCCCTCCGCCGTGCAGCCGACCGACGTGAGCCTGGTCAAGATCCGCCACGCGCAGGGTGTCGCAACCGGTGGGGACGACGTCGTGTGGATCCTCGCGGTCGGCTCCGACGCCCGGCCGGGACAGGAGATGACCCGCGCGCGCGGCGACGCGCTGCAGATGGTCGGCATCAACACCCGCACCGGCTCGGCCACCGCGATCGGGGTGCCCCGCGACTCCTGGGTCGCCATACCGGGGCACGGTCGGGAGAAGATCAACTCCGCCCTCTACGTCGCCGGCCCGCGCGGCATGGCCGGAGCGATGAGCGACCTGGTGGGGATCGAGCCCGACTACGTCGTCGTGACCCGGTTCCCGTTCTTCGAGGACATGGTCGACGACATCGGGGGCATCACCGTGAGCAACCCGCGCCGGTTCTCCGACCCGTACCTGAAGAAGGAAGGGTTCGCGAAGGGCCGGGTCCACCTCGACGGCTACAACGCGATGGCGTTCTCCCGGATCCGCAAGGGCCTCGCGGGTGGCGACTTCGACCGCTCGGCCAACCAGCAGCGCACGCTGCGCGGCATCCATGCGCGCATCCGCAGCCAGGCGGACGAGCCCGGCTTCATCGAGCGCGGCGTGATGACGGTGCTGGCGCACACCGACACCAACGCCTCGCCCGCCGAGCTCTTCGAGATCGCGCAGGCCGTCGCGCAGGTGGACCCGCGCAGGATCACCACCTGCGTGATCGGTGGTCGGATCGGCTTCGTGGGCGCGGCGAGCGTGGTGTTCCCCGACGTGGCGCAGGCGCGGCGCCTGGGGCGCGAGGCCCGCCAGGACGCCGCCCTGCGTCACTGCTGAGCGGGGTCGCGCAGCGACCCCGCCCGGTGCTCAGTGGGGGTAGATCCGGCCCGCCGTGCGGGCGAGGTCGATCACGACCGCCTCGGAGTAGAGCTTGATCCGCAGCGCGATGACCTGCGACCCGCGCGACCCGGTGTCGACGAGCTGCCGCTGGATCTCGCCGGCGCCGTTGGGCAGCTCGACGACGCCGCCGGGGGCGGGCACCTCGAGCGGCTGACCGCCGACGGTGATCGACCCGATGGCTGTCGAGACCTTGGAGCCCACCCGCTTGCCGGTCTTCTGGCGCATCGCGGCCCGCGAGCTGACGTCGGTGATGACGAGCTGCGCGGTCGGGATCGAGACCGACCTGATGGCGGTGCGGGACCAGCCCTTGGCCACCTTCTTGGCGCGGTACTGGTCGCCGTTGACCTGGTAGGTGATGCCGTCGAGCAGGACGGGCACCGGGACCAGCTGGCTGGCGTGGGGGACCTGGTAGGTCTGCGTGCGTCCGCGCGAGCCCTGGCACGGCAGCGCCTTGTGCTGCACGTTGCCGAACTTCAGCGCTCCCCGGAGCGCCTGGTAGTCCATGGCCGTGCCGCCCGAGCGGAAGACGCCGACCGGGGCGGGACCGCCCATGCGCACCCGCGCCGTGCCCAGCTCGACGAGCTGGCGACGACCGCCGGCGGTGACCTCGATGCGCAGCGCGGAGGCCTGGGACTGGGCGTTGTGGCTGTTGGCCCGGCCGGTCTTGTAGCCCAGCGCAATCGACCCGAGACCGGGGATGACGATCGGCTTGGTGACGTCGCTGAGGACCTGGAAGACCTGCTGGGCGGCCTGCTGCGTGCCGGTGAAGACGGTGTCGGTCACCTGCTCGAGCGGCGCGAGGAGCTGCTGCAGCTCGGGCGGCAGCTGCTGCACGACCGTGTTCTCCAGCAGCTCGAGGGAGATGCTGGCGAAGGTGAAGCTCTCGGCGTGGCCGTAGCCCCGCGGGGTGTTGAACGCGTGAGCGGTGGTCTGAAGGCCCTTGATGACCAGCCGCGGCGTCGTCAGGGGACCGACGGTCCCGCCGATCGAGATGTCGCCGATCGTGTTGGTGCCGCGGACGCCGTGCGTGCTGCCGTCGACGTAGGTCTCGGTGCGGCTCGTGCTCGCCGAGACGTGGATCAGCGGGTTGTCCGGGACCGACACAGCGCTCCGCTGCTCGGTGACCTTGCCCACGGAGCGCGTGCACAGCTGCTGTGCGTGCGCGTCCTTGAGGTTGAGCGCCTCGACGCTGTCGGTCACCAGCTTCACGCCGTAGACGTCGCCGCGATAGCCGAAGTCGGTCAGCGCCGACCGCGCCGCGCGGGCGTCGGTGCCGGTGCCGGCTCCGTCGGCCAGCGCCGGTGCGACTCCGGTGGCCAGCGCGAGCGAGGCGCTCACGCCGATGGCGACGGCTGCCGCCAACGGTCGGCGGATCAGGTTCTGCATGTTCCCTCCCGGGGTCCGGGGGAGTCGACACGTGGGCCGTCCCCAGTGACCGGCCAGTAACTCCCTCAGGCCGTCAACGAGGGGAGCACGGATTGGTGACGGCCGTCACCGCGGACGGGGCCGGAAATGACGAACGGACCCACGTCGAAGTGGGTCCGTCGGTCTGCGAGCGGCTGCGACAGCAGCGGGGGCGCCTCCGGCAGGATTCGAACCTGCGGCACCTGGTACCGGAAACCAGTGCTCTATCCCCTGAGCTACGGAGGCCTGCACCTCTCCCGGAGGAGCTCCGGGTTGGGTGCGCGGTGAAGACTACCGGTCGTGCGACGCGGTCGTGAAACCGCCTAGCGGAGGGCGAGGGAGCCGGAGGTCACGGCGGGGAAGGGCAGGCCCTCGTGCTCGGCGACGCGGGCGTCGAGCGCGGCGGCGACGTCCTCGGGCCACGGCGCCGTACGCCGGGTCTCCAGGTCGATGTGCAAGAAGATCTCCTCCACCACGCAGGCGACCTTCTGGTGGGTCTCGTCGAGCAGGTAGACCAGCACGTGCGCGGCGCGCTCGGAGCGGCCGAGCAGGCGCACCCGGGCGGACATCTGGTCGCCGGTGCGCAGCTCGCTGAGGTAGGTGACGTGGTGCTCGGCGGTGAAGCACGCCTGGCCGTGCGTCAGCGGCCACATCTGAGGGATCCCGACCTCGACGAGGGACTCGTCGAGGCCCTCGCTGGCGATGCCGATGTAGTGGCGGACGTTGAGGTGGCCGTTGATGTCCTCGAAGGGCATCGGCACGGGCTGCTCGACGTAGGCGGGGAGGCCGCTCAGCTGGTCGTAGGTCGGGTGCGTCGTCACAGCGCAGAACCCTAGGGCAGGACCCGGGCGCCGGCCGGGGGGCCACGGCGTGAAACCGGTTCGGTCCGAGCCGGCGGCCGCCGATAGGCTTGTCCGGTGAATCCCTCGCAGCTCTCCGAGACCATCGTCGACGCGCTGGAGGCCCTCGTGGCCGACGGTGCGATCACGCTGCCCGACGGCGTGCCGACCCAGGTCACGGTGGAGCGACCCCGGCAGAAGGGGCACGGCGACTACGCCACCAACGTCGCCCTGCAGCTGGCCAAGAAGGCCGGCACCAACCCTCGGGCCTTCGCCGACCTCGTCGCCGGCCGGCT
The DNA here is from genome assembly GCF_017916455.1 of Nocardioides xinjiangensis. GTDB lineage: Bacteria > Actinomycetota > Actinomycetes > Propionibacteriales > Nocardioidaceae > Nocardioides > Nocardioides xinjiangensis. The sequence continues at coordinate 166,151 of NZ_JAFMSY010000003.1, forward strand.
GCGCGCCTCCGCGGGCATCGGCGACGTCGAGGTCGCGGGTCCCGGCTTCCTCAACGTCACGGTCGAGGCCGGCGCCCAGGGGCAGGTCGCGGCCGACGTCGTCGCCGCGGGGCAGACGTACGGCTCCTCCGACGCGTTCGCGGGCGAGAAGATCAACCTCGAGTTCGTCTCGGCCAACCCCACGGGCCCCCTGCACATCGGCGCGGTCCGCTGGGCCGCCGTGGGCGACGCGCTGGGCCGGGTCTTCGCCTTCTCCGGCGCCGAGGTGACCCGGGAGTACTACTTCAACGACCACGGTGCCCAGCTCGACCGGTTCAGCTCCTCCCTGCTCGCCTGGGCCAAGGGACGGCCCGTGCCCGAGGACGGCTACGGCGGGGCCTACATCGAGGAGATCGCCAAGGACGTCGTGGCCAAGCGGCCCGAGGTCCTCGAGCTGCCCGAGGACGAGGCGCAGGAGATCTTCCGCGCCGAGGGCGTCGAGCTGATGTTCGCCGAGATCAAGCAGTCGCTCCACGACTTCGGGGTGGACTTCGACGTCTACTTCCACGAGAACAACCTGCACGAGTCCGGCGCCGTCGAGCGCGCCATCGCGCGGCTCACCGAGATGGGCAACACCTACGAGGCCGACGGCGCGCTGTGGCTGAGGACCGAGAAGTACGGCGACGACAAGGACCGCGTCATCGTGCGCTCCAACGGCTCGCCCGCCTACATCTCCGGCGACCTCGCCTACTACCTGGACAAGAAGGAGCGGGGGTTCGACCGCTGCTTCATCATGCTCGGCGCCGACCACCACGGCTACGTCGGTCGGATGAACGCCATGTGTGCCGCCTTCGGCGACGAGCCGGGCAAGGACCTGGAGATCCTCATCGGTCAGATGGTCAACCTGCTGCGCGACGGCAAGCCGCTGCGCATGTCCAAGCGCGCCGGCACCACCGTGACGATCAACGACCTGGTGGACGCCATCGGCGTCGACGCGGCGCGGTACGCCCTCGCGCGCTACACCAACGACACCAACATCGACCTCGACCTCGACCTGTGGGCCCGGGCCCACAACGACAACCCGGTCTACTACGTCCAGTACGCGCACGCGCGGACCTGCCGGATGATCGAGAACGCCGCCGACCTCGGGATGTCCCTTCCCGGCGACTCGTTCGACCCGACGCTCCTGGCGCACGAGCTCGACGGCCAGCTGCTCCGGGCGCTGGCGGAGTTCCCCAGGGTGGTGAGCGCGGCCGCCGAGCTGCGCGCCCCCCACCGGGTGGCGCGCTACCTCGAGGACACCGCCTCGGTGTTCAACAAGTGGTACGACACCAGGGAGTGCCGCATGCTGCCGATGGGCGACGAGCCGGTCACGCCGACCAACGAGGCACGACTCGTCCTGGTCCACGCGACCCGCACCGTCGTCGCCAACGGGCTGCGGCTGCTCGGTGTCTCCGCCCCCGAGAGGATGTGATCGAGCGTGCCGACAGCCCATCCCTCCGGCTGGGCGCACGCGGACGGCGCCCTGCGCTCGACCCGCCCCGGCGGACCGCACTGGCTGCGCGAGCCGGCTGACCCCGACGCGCTCGTCGAGCACCTCTGGTCGCGCACGACCACCAAGACCGACGGCGTGCTCAGCGTCGGCGGGGTGCCGCTGCCCGAGCTGGTCCGCGAGCACGGCTCGCCGGCGTACGTCCTCGACGAGGACGACTTCCGGGCGCGGGCCCGCGCCTTCCGCGACGCCTTCGCGGGCTACGAGGTGTTCTACGCCGGCAAGGCGTTCATCTGCACCACCGTCGTGCGGTGGCTCGACGAGGAGGGGCTGGCCCTCGACGTGTGCTCGGGCGGCGAGCTGGCCGTCGCGGAGCGGGCCGGGTTCCCGATGGAGCGGGTCGGCTTCCACGGCAACAACAAGACCCGTGGCGAGCTCGAGCGAGCCGTCGCCCTCGGGGTCGGGCGGATCATCGTCGACTCCTTCGTGGAGATCGAGCGGCTGGCCGAGACCTGCGCCCGGCTCGGCCGGACGGTGGGGGTGATGGTGCGAGTCACCGCCGGCGTCGAGGCGCACACCCACGAGTACATCGCCACCGCGCACGAGGACCAGAAGTTCGGCTTCTCCATCGCCGGCGGCGACGCCCTCGAGGCCGTGCGCCGGGTGCACGCGGCGCCGGGCCTCCGGTTGCTCGGCCTGCACTCCCACATCGGCAGCCAGATCTTCGACACCTCGGGGTTCGAGGTCGCCGCCCGCCGGGTGCTGGCACTGCACGCGCAGGTGGGTGAGAAGCTCGGTGTCGAGATGCCGGAGATGGACCTCGGCGGCGGCTTCGGCATCGCCTACACCACGCAGGACGACCCGTCCGAGCCCGCCGAGCTGGCGGCCGGGATCACCGGCATCGTCGAGCACGAGTGCCGCGCGCTCGGCATCGCCCGGCCGAGGCTCTCGATCGAGCCGGGCCGGGCGATCGTCGGTCCGTCGATGTGCACGGTCTACGAGGTGGGCACGGTCAAGGAGGTCGCCCTCGACGGTGGCCTGCGCCGGTCGTACGTCTCGGTGGACGGCGGGATGAGCGACAACATCCGCACCGCCCTCTACGACGCCGACTACTCCGCCACGCTGGCCTCCCGGGCGTCGGGCTCCGACCCGGTGCTCGCCCGGGTGGTCGGCAAGCACTGCGAGGCCGGCGACATCGTCGTGAAGGACGAGTTCCTGCCCGGCGACGTCCGCCCCGGCGACCTCGTCGCGGTGCCCGGGACCGGGGCCTACTGCAGGTCGATGGCGTCCAACTACAACCACGCGCTGCGTCCTCCGGTGATCGGAGTTCGGGACGGGACGACGTTCACCGTCCTGCGACGGGAGACTGAGGCGGACCTGTTCGCGACCGATGTGGGTGTTTCATGAGTGAGGGTGAGGTGCGCGCCTCCCGTGGCGACGTGCTCAGGGTGGCCGTGCTCGGCTGCGGCGCGGTCGGCTCGCAGGTCGTCCGGCTGCTGAGCGAGCAGAGCGACGACCTCGCGGCCCGCGTGGGCGCCCCGGTGGAGCTCGTCGGGGTCGCCGTGCGCCGCCTCGACGCGCCGCGCGACGTCGAGGTCCCCGAGGGGCTGCTCACCACCGACGCTTCGGGCCTGGTGGCGCGCGACGACGTCGACCTGGTCGTGGAGGTGATCGGCGGGATCGAGCCCGCCCGGTCGCTCATCCTGGCCGCGCTCGACAACGGCGCGAGCGTCGTCACCGCCAACAAGGCGCTGCTCGCGGAGGACGGCCCGACGCTCTTCGAGGCCGCCGCCAAGGCCGAGCGCGACCTCTACTACGAGGCCGCCGTCGCCGGTGCCATCCCGATCCTGCGTCCGCTGCGTGAGTCGCTCGCCGGCGACAAGGTGACCCGCGTCCTCGGCATCGTCAACGGCACCACCAACTTCATCCTCGACAAGATGGACAGCTCCGGCGCGGGCTTCTCCGAGGCGCTCGAGGAGGCGCAGGAGCTCGGCTACGCCGAGGCCGACCCCACCGCCGACGTCGAGGGCTTCGACGCCGCGGCCAAGGCGGCGATCCTGGCCAGCCTCGCCTTCCACTCGCGCGTCACCGCTGCCGACGTCTACCGCGAGGGCATCTCGGAGGTCACGGCCGCCGACGTCGCCAGCGCCCGCGACATGGGCGCGGTGGTCAAGCTGCTCGCGATCTGCGAGCTGCGCGGCGACCACGTGGCGGCCCGCGTGCACCCGGCGATGATCCCGCGGACGCACCCGCTCGCCAGTGTGCGCGAGGCCTACAACGCGGTGTTCGTGGAGTCCGAGGCCGCCGGCCAGCTGATGTTCTACGGGCCGGGAGCCGGCGGCGCGCCCACCGCGAGCGCGGTGCTGGGCGACCTCGTCACGGTCGCGCGCAACCGCCTGGCCGGCACCCGCGGCGCGGGCGAGTCGGCGTACGCCGACCGGGCCGTGCAGCCGATGGGCGAGACCCGCACCCGCTACCACGTCGCGATCGACGTCGACGACCGCGCGGGCGTGCTCGCCGCCGTGGCCAACGCGTTCGCCGACCACGACGTCTCGATCCAGACCGTGCGCCAGGAGGGCCGCGGCGCCGACGCCCAGCTCGTCGTGGTCTCGCACGCCGCGCCCGACGCGGCGCTCAGCGCGACGGTCGACCAGCTGCGCAGCATGGACATCGTCCGCGAGGTCACCTCGGTGATGCGGGTCGAGGGAGGCGACGAATGAGCCACCAGTGGCGAGGCGTCATCGAGGAGTACCGCGACCTCCTCGACCTGCCCGACGGCCTGCACGCGGTGACCCTCCGCGAGGGCGGCACGCCGCTCGTCCACTCCGAGTGGCTCTCGGGCCTCACGGGTGGGCAGGTGTGGCTCAAGGTCGAGGGGGACAACCCGACGGGCTCCTTCAAGGACCGCGGCATGACGGCCGCGATCTCGCACGCCCGGCACCTCGGCGCCGAGGCGGTCGTGTGCGCCTCGACCGGCAACACGTCGGCCTCGATGGCTGCCTACGCCGCCAAGGCGGGGCTCAAGCCGCTCGTGCTCGTCCCGGAGGGCAAGATCGCCGCGGGCAAGCTCGCCCAGGCGGTCGTGCACGGCGCGCAGGTCATCATGGTGCGCGGCAACTTCGACGACTGCCTCGCCATCGCCATCGGGCTGTCGCAGAACTACCCCGTCGAGCTGGTCAACTCGGTCAACCCGGTGCGGCTACAGGGCCAGAAGACGGCGTCGTTCGAGGTCGTCGACTTCCTCGGCGACGCGCCGGACTACCACCTCCTCCCCGTCGGCAACGCGGGCAACATCTCGGCCTACTGGCTGGGCTACCAGCAGTACGCCGAGCTCGGCCGCGCGACCCGGCGTCCGGCGATGCTGGGGTTCCAGGCGGAGGGTGCCGCCCCGCTCGTGACCGGCGAGCCGTTCCCCGACCCCGAGACCAAGGCCACCGCCATTCGCGTGGGCAACCCCGCCTCGTGGCACCTCGCCGAGCAGGCCGCCAAGGAGAGCGGAGGCGGCTTCGCGGCGCTGTCCGACGAGCAGATCCTGTCCGCGCAGATCGAGCTGGCCCGCCACGACGGCGTCTTCGTCGAGCCGGCCTCGGCCGCCGGTGTCGCCGGGCTGCTGGCCGCGGTGGCGTCCGGCCGGGACTTCGCCGGCACGACGGTCGCGGTCACGGTCACCGGCCACGGCCTCAAGGACACTGCCACCGCGCTGGAGTCCTGCGGCGAGATGGTCGACACGGTCGTCGACGCCGACGTGGACACCGCGGCGGCGGCCGCCGGACTGGCCTGAGGTCGATGACCACCTTCGTGGACGGGCCGGTGCGCGTCACCGTCCCGGCGACCTCGGCCAACCTCGGGCCCGGCTTCGACTCCCTCGGCCTGGCCCTCTCGCTGCGCGACGAGCTGCAGGCCGAGGTCGTCCCCCACGGCCTCGCCGTCGAGGTCCAGGGCGCCGGGGCCGACGGGGTGCCGCGCGACGAGTCGCACCTGGTGGTGAGGGCGATGCGTGCCGCGTTCGAGCTGATGGGGGAGCAGCCGCCCGGGCTGCGGCTGTCGTGCCGCAACATGATCCCGCACGCGCGGGGCCTCGGCTCGTCGTCCGCGGCGATCGTCGGCGGCGTGGTGCTCGCCCGGGCGCTCGTCGCCGGCGGCCAGCTCCTCGCCTCCGACGAGGCGCTCTTCGACCTCGCGGCCGACCTGGAGGGTCACCCGGACAACGTCGCCCCGGCGTTCTACGGCGGCTTCGTGATCTCCGGCCGGGAGGACGGTCGCTGGTACGCCGTCCGCGCCGGCGTCGACCCCCGCATCACGGCCGTCGTCTTCGTCCCGCCGACGGGGGTGGAGACGAGGGTCGCCCGGGGCCTGCTGCCCGCGACCGTGCCGCACGCCGACGCGGCCGCCAACTCCGGTCGCGCCGCCCTCCTCGTCGCCGCCCTCACCGGCCACCCCGAGCACCTGCTCCCGGCCACGCGCGACTGGCTGCACCAGGACCAGCGCGAGCCCGCGATGCCCGAGACCCTCTCGCTCGTACGCCGCCTGCGGGCCGACGGCGTGCCCGCCGTGGTCTCCGGTGCGGGTCCCACCGTGCTCGCCTTCGGCTCGACCGACACCTCGGTGCTGACCGCGCGCCGCCCCGACGGCTGGCAGTGCCACGACCTGGCGATCGAGCCCGCGGGCGCGGTGCTGCTAACCTGACGGCGCGCCGCTCGGCGCAGCTGCCCGTCCCGGACCCCCGCAGTCATCGGGTCCGTGTGGACGGGCGACCACCATCCGCCTCGGCGGCCGCTCCTCCGGTCCCGCAGGCGACGCGACGTGCGAAGGACCCACGTGACCGAGACCCCCGCTGCAACCGCGGAGAACGCTGTCCCCGAGACGGCCCAGGCCGCGCCCGCGAAGAAGGCGAGGGGCGGCGGCCTCAGCTCGATGCTGCTCGCCGACCTCAAGTCGATGGCGGCGGGGCTCGGCATCGCCGGCGCCGGCTCGATGAAGAAGGCGCAGCTCGTGGAGGCGATCAGGGCGCAGTCCGGCGGCGCCCGGTCCGGCCAGGCCCAGACCGAGCAGCCTTCGTCCGAACAGCCTTCGTCCGAGCAGCTGCGCATCGAGCAGCCGCCTTCCTCCGAGCAGCCGCAGGCCGAGCAGCCGCGGGCCGAGCAGCCGAGGGCCGAGCAGGCCCGCGCCGAGCAGGCGGGCGCCGCGGCGGCGTCGGAGGAGCCGGCAGCGCGGAGCACCGTGCGGACCCGCACCCGCAAGCAGCGCCAGGCCGAGCAGGACCAGCGCCAGGACCAGCGACAGGACCAGCGGCAGGATCGGCCCCAGGACCAGCAGGACCAGCGGCAGGACCCGTCCGGGGAGCCGTCCGACGGCCAGGACAGGGGGGCCAAGCGGGACCGGCAGGAGGACCCTAAGGACCAGAAGGACCAGAAGGGCCAGAAGGGCCAGCGGCAGGACGCCTCGCAGAAGGGCGAGCAGAAGCCGGCCCAGCAGCAGAAGCAGCGGGACGGTCAGCAGGACCGCCAGGACCGCCAGGACCGTCAGGACCGTCAGGACCGCCAGGACCGGCAGGACCGGCAAGACCGCCAGCAGGACCGGCAGTCCCAGCAGGTCGACGACGACGAGGACGGCGAGGGCGGCAGCCGCCGCAACCGTCGTCGGCGCGGCCGCGACCGCACCCCGGCTCGGCCGGGTGCGCGCAACGAGCCCGACACCACGATCCTCGAGGACGACGTGCTGGTGCCCGCTGCGGGCATCCTGGACGTGCTCGACAACTGCGCGTTCGTCCGGACCTCGGGCTACCTGCCCGGCGCCGAGGACGTCTACCTGTCGCTGTCGATGGTGCGCAAGTACCACCTGCGCCGCGGCGACGCGGTCGTCGGGCAGGTGCGCCAGCCGCGCGAGGGCGAGCGTCGGGAGAAGTTCAACCCCATGGTCCGCATCGACAGCGTCAACGGGACCGAGGCCGACAGCGCCAAGGAGCGTCCGGAGTTCGCCGACGCGGTCCCGGTGCACCCGCACCAGCGGCTGCGCCTGGCGACCGAGGGCACGGACCTGACCGGCCGGGTCATCGACGTCGCGGCCCCGGTCGGCAAGGGCCAGCGCGGCCTGGTCCTCGCGCCGCCGCGCACCGGCGTGACCTCGCTGCTGCAGTCGATCGCGCAGTCGGTGACGACCAACAACCCCGAGTGCCACGTGATGGTCGTCCTCGTGGACACCCGTCCCGAGGAGGTCACCGACTTCCAGCGCGCGGTGAAGGGAGAAGTCGTGGCCTCGACCTTCGACCGTCCGCCGGCGGACCACACCCTGGTCGCCGAGCTCGCCGTCGAGCGCGCCAAGCGGCTGGTCGAGCTGGGCCACGACGTCGTCGTGCTGCTCGACTCGCTCACCCGGCTCGGCCGCGCGTACAACCTCGCCGCGCCGGCCAACGGTCGCGTGCTCGCCGGGCTGGTGGACGCCTCGGCGGTCCACCCGACGAAGGAGTTCTTCGGAGCGGCCCGCACGATCGAGGACGGCGGCTCGCTGACGATCCTGGCCACGGTCGCGGTGGGCACCGGGTCGGCCACCGACGAGTTCTTCCTCGAGGAGCTCGCGGGCACGGCGAACCTCGAGCTCGTGCTGAGCACCGAGCGCGCCGCCAAGGGCATCAGGCCCGCGGTCGACGTCACGGCCTCCGGCACCCGCCACGAGGAGAAGCTCCTCGCCCCCGCGGAGGGAGCGGTCGTCGCCGACGTCCGCAGGCAGCTCGCGGCCGCCGACTCGCAGCAGGCGGTCGCGAAGGTGCTCGGCCCGCGCTGACGGCCCGGCCGGCGCCGGTCCGGTCGGGAATGCCCGGATTGGCGTCGGTGTTCGGACCGGTGGCACACTTGTGCGCCGGTTCCGGTTCACGTCACTACGCGATCCACGCGGGCGACCCGGAGCAAACTCGAGAGGACAACCATGAAGAAGGACACTCACCCCGACTACGTCGAGACCCAGGTGACCTGCACCTGTGGCGCGTCGTTCACCACCCGCAGCACCGCGACCTCCGGCACGATCCACGCCGACGTCTGCTCGCAGTGCCACCCGTTCTACACCGGCAAGCAGAAGATCCTCGACACCGGCGGCCGCGTCGCCCGCTTCGAGGCCCGCTACGCCAAGAAGGCCCCGGCCGCGAAGAAGTAGCGCAGGCATCGGCGCCGGTCGTCCGCACTCGCGGGTGGCCGGCGCCTTGTCGTCTTTCTGGTCGTCTGTCTGGTCGTCTGCACGGGTCGGGTCTGAGGAGGAGCACATGTTCGAGGCGGTCGAGGGCATGCGGGAGGAGCATGCCGAGCTCGAGCGGCGCCTCGCGCTCCCCGAGACCCATGCCGACCAGCGCCTGGCCAAGCAGCTCAACCAGCGCTACGCCGAGCTGACCGCCGTCGTCACGACGTGGCAGCACTGGCTCCAGCTGGGGGACGACGCCGAGGCGGCCCGCGAGCTCGCCGCCGACGACCCGGTGTTCGCGCAGGAGGCCGAGGACCTCGCCGCCCGGCGTGCGGTCGCCGAGGAGCGGCTGCGGAGGCTGCTGGTGCCGCGCGACCCGACCGACGGCAAGGACGCCCTGCTGGAGATCAAGTCGGGGGAGGGGGGCGAGGAGTCGGCCCTCTTCGCCGGAGACCTGCTCCGGATGTACTCCCGCTACGCCGAGGCCCGCGGCTGGGCGGTGGAGCTGCTCGACGCCACCGAGTCCGACCTCGGCGGCTTCAAGTCGGTGACGGCCGCCGTCAAGGCCCGCGGAACGGTCGAGCCCGGCCAGACGCCGTACGCCCTGCTCAAGTTCGAGGGCGGCGTGCACCGGGTGCAGCGGGTGCCCGTCACGGAGTCGCAGGGCCGTGTCCACACCTCGGCGGCCGGCGTGCTGGTGATGCCGGAGGCCGAGCAGGTCGACGTGAACGTCGACGACAACGACCTGCGCATCGACGTCTTCCGCTCCAGCGGCCCCGGCGGCCAGAGCGTGAACACGACCGACTCGGCGGTGCGGATCACCCACCTGCCGACCGGCATCGTGGTGAGCTGCCAGAACGAGAAGAGCCAGCTGCAGAACAAGGAGCAGGCGATGCGCATCCTGCGCGCCCGGCTGCTCCAGGCCGCGCAGGACGCCGCCGACGCCGAGGCGAGCGAGGCGCGCCGGTCGCAGGTGCGCACGGTGGACCGATCCGAGCGGATCCGGACCTACAACTTCCCGGAGAACCGCATCTCCGACCACCGCACCGGCTACAAGGCCTACAACCTCGACCAGGTGCTCGACGGCGACCTCCAGCCGGTGCTCGACTCGTGCGTGGAGGCCGACATGGCCGCCCGGCTGGCGGCCCTCGAGCCCGGCTCGGGAGGCTGACGTGCGTGCCGGGGAGGCGCGGCGGCACGGTGCGGCACGGCTGCGTGAGGCGGGGGTCGCCTCGCCGGAGCGCGACGCCGACCTGCTGCTCGCACACGTGGTCGACGTGCCGCTCGGCCGGCTGGCGCTCGTCGACGAGGTGTCCTCGGTCGAGGCGGAGCGCTACGACGCGCTCGTCGCGCGCCGCGCCGCCCGGGAGCCCCTCCAGCACCTGACCGGCACCGCCGCTTTCCGGCACGTCGAGCTCGCCGTCGGCCCGGGCGTGTTCGTCCCGCGGCCGGAGACCGAGCTGCTCGCCGGGTGGGCGATCGAGGCCGCCCGGACGGCCGAGCACGAGAACAGCACGTGTCGCGTCGTCGACCTGTGCACCGGCTCCGGCGCCATCGCGCGCGCGGTGGCCGACGAGGTGCCGCACGCCGACGTGCACGCCGTCGAGCTCGACGAGGCGGCGCTGGCGTGGGCGCAGCGCAACCTGTCCGGCACCGGCGTCGATCTGCGCCAGGGCGACATGGCCGCTGCCTTCGACGACCTGCTCGGCACCGTCGACGTCGTCGTGTGCAACCCGCCCTACATCCCGCTCGAGGCGTGGGAGTCGGTGGCCGCCGAGGCGCGTGACCACGACCCGCACCTCGCGCTGTTCTCGGGCCAGGACGGCCTCGACGCCATCCGCGTGCTCGAACGTCGTGCAGCGCAGCTGCTGCGGCCCGGGGGAGTGGTTGGGGCGGAGCACGCCGACGTCCAGGGCGGGTCGGCTCCCGCCGTGTTCGCCGGGTCGGGTCGCTGGGTGGACGTGGCCGACCACCGCGACCTCGCGGGTCGCCCGCGCTACCTGACCGCGCGACTGGCACGATGAGCGACGTGGACAGGCTGGAGACCTCGACCGAGGAGGGGCGCGAGGCGGCGGTGACCGCCGCCGCGGGTGCCGTGCGACGGGGGGAGCTGGTGGTCATCCCCACCGACACCGTCTACGGGATCGCGGCCGACGCCTTCTCCCACGACGCCGTGCGACGGCTGCTGGACGCCAAGGGACGCGGCCGCGACATGCCGCCGCCGGTGCTCGTCTCGGCCCCGACGACCCTCGACGCGCTCGCCGAGGGCGTGCCGACCTGGGCCCGCACGCTCGTCGAGCGGTTCTGGCCCGGTCCGCTCACGCTCGTGTGCCGCCAGCAGGCCTCGCTCATGTGGGACCTCGGGGAGACGCGCGGCACCGTCGCGGTCCGGATGCCGGACCACGAGGTGGCGCTCGCCGTCCTCGAGCGGACCGGACCCCTCGCGGTCAGCTCGGCCAACCTCACCGGTCGCCCCGCCGCGACCGACGCGGACCAGGCCGAGGAGATGCTCGGCGACGCCGTCGCAGTGATCGTCGACGGCGGCACCTCTCCGGGAGGGGAGGCCTCGACCATCGTCGACGCGACCGTTCCCGGCGGCCGGGTCCTGCGGCTCGGCGCCCTCTCCCTCGACACGCTCAACGCGGCGCTCGAGGAGCACGGCGTGGTGCTCGAGGACCAGGGCTAGGGCCCGTGCGGGAGTACCTCCTCGTCTTCCTCGTCGCCCTCTCGGTGACCTACCTCCTCACGGTCGTCGCCCGCGAGATCGCGTTGCGCACCGGAGCCGTGGCCCAGGTGCGCGACCGCGACGTCCACGCCGAGCCGATCCCCTACCTCGGCGGCCTGGCGATGCTCGGCGGCATCGGCGCGGCGTACCTGGTGGCGCGCGAGCTGCCGTTCCTGGGGCTGCGCAGCGAGGGCTTCGTCTTCGACGACGCCCGCACGGTGATCATCGCCGGCGCGCTCATCTGCGCGGTGGGCGTGATCGACGACATCTTCGAGCTCGACGCGCTGACCAAGCTGGGCGGGCAGGTGCTGGTCGCGGGCTTCCTGGTCGTGCAGGGCGTGAAGTTCTGGTGGTTCCCGAACACGGACGGCGAGCTGTTCTCCATCGACAGCTCCCAGGCCGCGCTGCTCACGCTCTTCCTCGTGATCGGCACGATGAACGCGGTGAACTTCGTCGACGGGCTCGACGGCCTCGCGGCGGGCGTCGTCGGCATCGGAGCGGCGGCGTTCTTCCTCTACTGCTACGTCCTCACCGCGCAGAACAACCTCACGCTCGCCACCACCGGCGCCCTGCTGAGCGCCGCGCTCGCCGGTGCGTGCGCCGGCTTCCTGCCCCACAACTTCCACCCGGCCCGCCTGTTCATGGGCGACTCCGGGTCCATGCTGATCGGCCTGGTGCTGTCGGCGAGCGTGCTCACCATGTCGGGGCAGTTCCCGGTGGCCGACGTGTCGAGCGGCGGCAACGGCCTCTTCGTGACCGTGCTGCCGGTGCTGCTGCCCATCTCCTTGCTGATGGTCCCGATGGTCGACCTCGTGCTCGCGGTCGTGCGCCGGACGCGCGCGGGACGCTCGCCGATGAGCGCGGACAAGCAGCACCTGCACCACCGCCTCCTCGAGATCGGCCACTCCCAGCGCCGGGCCGTGGTGATCATGTGGCTGTGGGCCTTCACCATCGCCACCGGCGCGGTGCTGGTGAGCCTCAACACGGAGCCGTGGGTGTGGTGGAGCCTGGGCACGATGCTGGCGGTGACGGTGGCGATGACCTTCGTGCTGCCGAGGGTGAACCGGCCGCGCAAGACCGGGCTCGGCGACACCGGCCTCCCGGAGAACGCGGCGGTCGAGGGCCGTGTCGACGGCGACCCGCCGGGCCCGGCGGGCGACGCACCCGCGGGGACGGCCGTCCCCTGACCGCGATTTCGAGCCGCGCAGGACTTTGTGATAGTTTTCACGAGCAGACGAACACGACCTCCGACAGACAGGCCGCCGCCATGACGACCGAGTCGACGCCAGACTTCCCGACCGGGATGTCGCCGCTCCTCGGTGCCGTGGCCGCCGGAGGCCTCGCCGTGGTCGTCCTGGCGCTCGTCGCGGCCGTCGCCGACGGCAGGGCGGGCGTCGTGGGGGCGGCAGCCGGAGGGGTGCTGACCCTCGTCGTCTTCGCGCTCGGCATCCTCGTCGTCGGCCTCGTGGCGCGCGTGATGCCGTCGGCCTCGTTGCTCGTGGCACTCATGACCTACGCCCTGCAGCTCCTCGCCCTGGCCCTCGTCGTGGCGGCCATCGAGCGTGCCGGGTGGGACGCCACGACCCTGTCGCGCGGGTGGTTCGCCGCCGGGGTCATCGCCGTCACGCTGCTGTGGCTGGTGGGCCAGCTGGTCGCCGCCACGCGCCAGCGGATCCCGTCCTACGACGGCGTCCCCACGGGCGGTGCGGCGCAGCACCCCGGGGGTGAGCGATGACTCCTCCCGCTGCTAGTGTGCGGCACGCGATGGCTCGACAGCTTCCCCCGACGGCCGGACCCGACGACACCCCCAATGGCGACCCCTGGCACGCCTTCGGCTACGTCGTGTCGGGCGTGGGCGTCTACGGTCTGGCTGGCTGGGCCCTCGACCGTTGGCTCGGAACGAGCTTCCTCGTGGCGATCGGCATCCTCATCGGTGCCGGCTTCGGGATCTACATGACGTACGCACGGTTCAACAAGTCAAGCCAGTAGGAGACTGACTCGATGTTCGGCATCACGATGGCTGCGTCCGGCGACGAGTTCGTCGCTCCCGGGCCCAACAGCTTCGACTTCGACGCTGTGCCGCTGTTCAACCTCGGTGGGCTCGCCGTCACGAAGCCGATGGTGCAGCTGCTGCTCGGTGCCCTCATCGTCTTCGTGTTCTTCTACGCCGCCGCCCGCCGTGCCACCCTCGTGCCGGGCCGCCTCCAGTTCGCCGGCGAGAGCGCCTACGGCATGGTCCGCAACTCGGTCGGGCGCGACATCATCGGCAGCCACGACTTCCTCCGGTTCGTCCCGTACCTCGTCACCCTCTTCTTCTTCATCCTCGTGAACAACGCGTTCGCGTCCATCCCGGGGATCCAGTTCCCGACCTTCTCGCGCGCGTCCATGGCCTACGCGCTGGCCGGGCTCAGCTGGGTCATCTACAACGCCGTGGGGATCAAGAAGCACGGCTTCCTCGGCTACCTCAAGCTGCAGAGCGTGCCGTCCGGCGTCAGCCCGGTGATGTACCCGCTCCTGGTGCCGCTGGAGTTCTTCTCCAACATCCTCGTGCGGCCGGTCACGCTGGCGCTGCGTCTGTTCGCCAACATGTTCGCCGGCCACCTGCTGCTGATCCTCTTCTCGACCGGCGGCCTGTTCCTCATCGAGTACGGCGGCATCGGCTACGTCGCCGGCCCGCTGGCGTGGGTGCTCGCGATCGCGATCTCGTTCCTCGAGCTCCTGGTGCAGTTCCTGCAGGCCTACGTCTTCACCCTGCTCAACGCGATGTACATCTCCGGCGCCCTCGCCGACGAGCACTGAGCGCTCGAGCACGACCGCTCGCCCCACAGTTCACCACCCAGCTCTCAAGTAGAAACAACCGAAAGGACAAAGCCGTGGAAGGCTCCCTCAACATGGTCGGTTACGGTCTCGCTGCGATCGGCCCCGGTGTCGGTATCGGCCTGATCTTCGCCGCCTACATCTCCGGTGTCGCCCGTCAGCCCGAGGCCCAGGGCCGCCTCCAGTCGATCGCCATCCTGGGCTTCGCCCTGGCCGAGGCGCTCGCCATCATCGGCATCGCGCTCGCGTTCGTCCTCTGACACGACCCGCCTGCACGACTGACGAAGGACTGCCATGCAGAATCTGATCTTCCTCGCGGAAGGAACCGAGCCCACCGAGGGCGGCCACGCCCCGGAGAACCCGCTCGGCTTCGTGCCGGTCGAGGCCGCCCTGTCGCTCGTCGTCTTCGGCCTGCTGTTCTTCCTCATCTGGAAGTTCGTCGCTCCTCGCTTCGAGCAGACCTTCGCCGAGCGCACGCAGGCGATCGAGGGCGGCATCGCCGCGGCCGAGTCGAAGCAGGCCGAGGCCGACGCCAAGCTCGCCGAGCTGGAGAAGCAGCTCGCCGACGCCCGGCACGAGGCCGCGCGCATCCGTGAGGAGGCACGCGAGCAGGGTGCGGCGATCATCGCCGAGATGCGGGAGCAGGCCCAGGCCGAGTCCCAGCGCATCGTCGAGCACGGCAAGACCCAGATCGAGGCCGAGCGCCAGCAGGCGGTCACCTCGCTCCGCGCCGAGGTCGGCGCGCTCGCGACCGGCCTCGCCGGGCGCATCGTCGGCGAGAGCCTCGAGGACGAGGCTCGCCAGAGCCGGGTCGTCGACCGCTTCCTCTCCGAGCTGGAGGCGCAGAACGGCACGTCCGCGGGGAGCGTCAACTGATGTTGCGAGGAGCGTCTGCCGACGCGTACGCCGCCACCGCCGGTGCCCTCCCGGGCTCCGGTGACGTCGGCGCCGTCGGGCCGGAGCTGTTCGGTGTGGCGGACCTCCTCCGCGCCGAGCCCACCCTGCGGCGCGTCGTCACCGACGCGTCCGTCCCGAGCGAGGCGAAGGCCGGGCTGCTCCGCGAGGTGCTGTCCGGCAAGGTCTCCGAGCTCACCCTGGCCGTGGTCACCGTCGCGGTGGCCCAGCGCTGGACCGCCGGCCGCGACCTCCCCGACGCCCTCGAGCGGCTCGGGGTCGTCTCGGTCGCCCGTTCCGCGGGTGGCGACGCCGGTCGTCTCGAGGACGAGCTGTTCGCCTTCGCGCAGGTCGTCCAGGCCAACCCGCAGCTGCGCGACGCCCTGTCCGACCCGGCCCGCAGCCGGGACGACAAGGCGCGGCTGCTGGCCGACCTGCTGGGCGACAAGGTCCTCCCGGCCACCGTCGTGCTCGTGCAGCAGTCGCTGTCGGGCAGCTACCGGACGGTCGGGGTCGCCCTGGCCGACTACCAGAAGGTGGCAGCCGACGTCCGCGGCGAGGGCGTGGCCACCGTCCACGTCGCCCGGCCGCTCTCCGACGGCGACCGCCAGCGTCTCGCCGACGGCCTCGCGCGCACCTACGGGCGCGAGATCCACCTCAACGTCGTCGTCGACCCCGCGGTCCTCGGCGGCATCCGCGTCGAGATCGGGGACGACGTCATCGACGGCACGGTGTCCAGCCGCCTCGACGAGGCACGACGCCGGCTCGCCGGCTGAGCCGCGGCACCCAGCCCCCCGCACCACCAGAACTTTCGAGCAGACCAGACCAGGAACAGGTGAGATGAGATGACGGAGCTTTCCATCCGTCCGGACGAGATCCGGGACGCGCTCCAGCGCTTCGTGTCCGACTACAAGCCCGACGCGGCGACCACGGAAGAGGTCGGCACCGTTGCCGAGGCGGCCGACGGCATCGCCCGCGTGAGCGGCCTGCCCTCGGTCATGGCCAACGAGCTGCTCGAGTTCGAGGACGGCACGCTGGGCATCGCCCTGAACCTCGACACCCGCGAGATCGGCGTCGTGGTCCTCGGTGACTTCGACAAGATCGAGGAGGGCCAGTCGGTCCGCCGCACCGGTGAGATCCTCTCGGTCCCCGTGGGCGAGGGCTACCTCGGCCGCGTCGTCGACCCGCTCGGGCAGCCGATCGACGGCCTCGGCGACATCGAGACCACGGGCCGTCGCGCCCTCGAGCTCCAGGCGCCGACCGTCGTGCAGCGCAAGTCGGTGCACGAGCCGCTCGCCACCGGCATCAAGGCCATCGACGCGATGACCCCGATCGGCCGCGGCCAGCGCCAGCTCATCATCGGTGACCGCGCGACCGGCAAGACGACGATCGCGATCGACACGATCATCAACCAGA
Organism: Nocardioides xinjiangensis; assembly: GCF_017916455.1. GTDB lineage: Bacteria > Actinomycetota > Actinomycetes > Propionibacteriales > Nocardioidaceae > Nocardioides > Nocardioides xinjiangensis. The sequence goes on from NZ_JAFMSY010000003.1 coordinate 182,641, forward strand.
AGCAGAACTGGGAGTCCGGCGACCCGAGCAAGCAGGTCCGCTGCATCTACGTCGCCATCGGCCAGAAGGGCTCGACCATCGCCTCCGTGCGCGGCGCACTCGAGGAGGCCGGTGCTCTGGAGTACACCACCATCGTGGCGTCCCCCGCCTCGGACTCGGCCGGCTTCAAGTACCTCGCCCCCTACACCGGCTCGGCCATCGGCCAGCACTGGATGTACGACGGCAAGCACGTCCTGATCGTCTTCGACGACCTGACCAAGCAGGCCGAGGCCTACCGCGCGGTGTCGCTGCTGCTGCGCCGCCCGCCGGGTCGCGAGGCCTACCCGGGCGACGTGTTCTACCTGCACAGCCGCCTGCTCGAGCGCTGCGCCAAGCTCTCCGACGAGCTGGGTGCGGGCTCGATGACCGGCCTGCCGATGATCGAGACCAAGGCCAACGACGTCTCGGCGTTCATCCCGACCAACGTCATCTCGATCACCGACGGCCAGATCTTCCTGCAGTCCGACCTGTTCGCGGCCAACCAGCGTCCCGCCATCGACGTGGGTGTCTCGGTCTCGCGCGTGGGTGGCTCGGCGATGACCAAGGCGATGAAGGCCGTCACCGGCTCGCTCAAGGTCGACCTGGCGCAGTTCCGCGCGATGGAGGCGTTCGCCATGTTCGCCTCCGACCTCGACGCGGCCTCGCGCCAGCAGCTCGACCGCGGCCAGCGCCTGATGGCGCTGCTCAAGCAGCCGCAGTACTCGCCGTACCCGGTCGAGGAGATGACCGCCTCCTTGTGGCTCGGCACGACCGGTCGCCTCGACAAGGTGCCCACCGACGACGTGCTGCGGTTCGAGGGCGAGTTCCTCGACTACCTCCGGCGCTCGCACGAGGGCATCCTCGCCGGCATCCGCGAGACGCTGAAGTTCGACGACGCGGCCGAGGCCGAGCTGAGCTCCGCCTACGACTCCTTCCTCGACCAGTTCGAGACTTCCGACGGCCGGAGCATCAAGGCCGGCAAGGAGGAGCACGTCGCCCTCGAGGACGAGGACGTCGAGCAGGAGCAGATCGTCAAGCAGAAGCGGGGCTGACGAGATGGCCCTCTCCGTACGCGAGTACCGCGCGCGGATCAAGTCGACGGAGTCGATGAAGAAGATCACGCGTGCGATGGAGCTCATCGCTGCCTCGCGGATCATCAAGGCGCAGCAGCGGGCCCAGGCCGCCGCGCCCTACGCCCGGGAGCTCACCCGCGCGGTGTCGGCCGTGGCGACGTTCTCGAACGTCGACCACGCGCTGACCACCGAGCCGGAGGACCCCAAGCGGGCCGCGGTGCTCGTGGTCACCTCCGACCGCGGTCTGGCCGGCGCCTACTCCTCGAGCGTCATCAAGGAGGCCGAGCGCCTCGTCGAGAAGCTCCGCGGCGAGGGCAAGGACGTCGACCTCTACACCAGCGGTCGCAAGGGCGAGGCCTACTTCAAGTTCCGCCAGCGCGAGGTCGTGCAGGCGTGGACGGGCTTCTCCGACCAGCCCACCTACGACGTGGCGGCCGAGATCGGGGCCACGCTGATCGCGGCCTTCCTCGCCGACACCGACGGTGACGAGTCGGGCTCCGACGCCCGGCCCGTCGACGAGGTGCACGTCGTCTACACCCGGTTCCGCTCGATGCTGAGCCAGGAGCCGACCGCCGTGCGCCTCCTCCCGCTGGAGGTCGTCGAGGGCACCGAGGCGCCTGCCGAGGGCGACCTGCTGCCGCTCTACGAGTTCGAGCCGTCGCCGTCCGACGTGCTGGACTCCCTGCTCCCGCGCTACGTCCAGAGCCGGATCTTCTTCGCCCTGCTGCAGGCGGCCGCCTCCGAGCTGGCCGCCCGTCAGAAGGCGATGAAGTCGGCGACCGACAACGCCGACGAGCTCATCAAGAAGTACACCCGAATCGCCAACCAGGCCCGCCAGGCCGGCATCACCCAGGAAATCAGCGAGATCGTCGGTGGCGTCAACGCCCTCGCCGACGCGAACGCCGGTCAAGACTGAAGCGGAGAAGAGAGACATGACTGCAACCGTCGAAGAGACCACGACCAGCGGCGCTGCCGGCTCGGTCGGTCGCATCACGCGCGTCATCGGCCCGGTCGTGGACATCGAGTTCCCGACCGACGCCATGCCGGCCATCTACAACGCCCTCGAGGTGGACCTGACGCTGAGTGGCGAGACCTCGACGATCATCCTCGAGGTGGCCCAGCACATCGGCGACGGCATGGTGCGTGCCATCTCCATGCGCCCGACCGACGGCCTGGTCCGCGGCGCCCAGGTGCGCGACACCGGTGAGTCCATCACGGTGCCCGTCGGCGACGCGACGCTCGGCAAGGTGTTCAACACCACCGGCGACGTGCTCAACCTCGCCGAGGGCGAGACGTTCGAGGTCAACGAGCGCTGGGGCATCCACCGCAAGGCGCCGGCCTTCGACCAGCTCGAGGCCAAGACCCAGATGTTCGAGACCGGCATCAAGGTCATCGACCTGCTGACCCCCTACGTGCAGGGCGGCAAGATCGGCCTGTTCGGCGGTGCCGGCGTCGGCAAGACCGTGCTGATCCAGGAGATGATCGCCCGCGTCGCCAAGGACCACGGCGGCGTGTCGGTGTTCGCCGGTGTCGGCGAGCGCACCCGTGAGGGCAACGACCTCATCGTCGAGATGGAGGAGGCCGGGGTGCTGGGGCAGACCGCCCTCGTCTTCGGCCAGATGGACGAGCCGCCGGGCACCCGCCTGCGGGTCGCCCTGTCGGCGCTGACCATGGCGGAGTACTTCCGTGACGTGCAGCAGCAGGACGTGCTGCTCTTCATCGACAACATCTTCCGCTTCACCCAGGCCGGCTCCGAGGTGTCCACCCTGCTCGGTCGCATGCCGTCCGCGGTGGGCTACCAGCCCAACCTCGCCGACGAGATGGGCCAGCTCCAGGAGCGCATCACCTCGACGCGCGGTCACTCGATCACCTCGATGCAGGCGATCTACGTCCCGGCCGACGACTACACCGACCCGGCGCCGGCCACGACGTTCGCGCACCTCGACGCCACCACCGAGCTCTCGCGGGAGATCGCCTCGCTCGGCATCTACCCGGCGGTGGACCCGCTGACGTCGACCTCGCGGATCCTCGACCCGCAGTACATCGGCGACGAGCACTACCGCTGCGCGATCCGGATCAAGCAGATCCTGCAGCGCAACAAGGAGCTGCAGGACATCATCGCGATCCTCGGTGTCGACGAGCTGTCCGAGGAGGACAAGATCATCGTCAGCCGCGCCCGCCGCATCCAGCGCTTCCTGTCGCAGAACACCTACGTCGCCAAGCAGTTCACCGGCATCGAGGGTTCGACCGTCCCGGTGGCCGACACCATCGAGGCGTTCAACAAGATCGCCGACGGCGAGTACGACCACGTGGCCGAGCAGGCCTTCTTCATGTGCGGCGGTCTGGACGACGTCGAGCAGAAGTGGGCCGAGATCCAGAAGAGCCTCTGATGGCCTCGGACGCCTCGACCGACAAGGCCCTCCAGGTCGAGCTGGTCGCCGCCGACCGACTCGTCTGGTCGGGCCAGGCCACCATGGTCATCGCCCGCACGACCGAAGGCGACCTCGGCATCCTCCCCAACCACGCTCCGCTGCTGTCCTCGATCATCGAGGGCGTGGTGGACGTGCAGACGGTGGACGGCGAGACCTGGGTCGCCGCTGTCGACGCCGGCTTCCTGTCGGTGGCCGACAACCGCGTCTCGATCCTCTCCGAGCGCGCCGAGATGTCGCACGAGATCAACCTGGAGAAGGCTCGGCAGGACCTCGAGCGGGCGCAGGCGTCCGGCGAGAACGACGACGCGGCCCAGGAGGCCGTGCGTCGTGCCGAGGCACGGATCCGCGCCGTCGAGCGGGCCTCCTGACAGGAGCCGTCCGACCGACCGCTAGGGTGAGCGCACGAACCGCATGGTTCGTGCGCTCACTGCGTTGCGAGGGGTGTGGATGCCGGTCTGGGAATGGGCGCTCGACATCGTCGGGCTCATCCTGCTCCTCGCCCTGCTCTACGGCATCTCCCTGATCGTCCGGCGCCGCCTCCTCGCCCGCCACGGCGGCACCTTCGAGCTCAGCTACCGGGCCCGGTCCGACCGCCCGGGCCGAGGGTGGCTGCTCGGCATCGGTCGCTACTCCGGCCAGTCGCTGGAGTGGTTCCGCATCTTCTCGCTGTCGCCGCGACCCAAGCGGGTCTGGGCCCGCGACCTGCTGGAGTACTCCGGCCGCCGCTCGCCGGCAGGGCCGGAGGAGATGTCGCTGTACGACGGCCACGTGGTGGCGTCGTGCCGCTACGGCGGCGAGCCGCTCGAGATCGCCATGAGCGAGGCGTCGTTGACCGGGTTCCAGTCCTGGCTGGAGTCCGGCCCCCCGGGCACCGACTGGAACCGGCGCTAGCCGGCCACGTCGGTCGGGGGAGCGACGGGTCCGGTCGAGCCGCCGAGGCGGAGCTCGACGGGAAGCACCACGTCGGCCGTCTCGGCGCCGGCGATCCGGTCGAGGACCGCCTGTGCGGTCGCGCGTCCCTTCTCGGCCAGCGGTTGCGCCACGGTCGTCAGGTCGACGTCGAGCCACGGCGTGGGCACCCCGTCGAACCCGGCGACGCTCAGGTCGTCCGGCACGCGGAGGCCGCGGCGGCGGGCCTCCACCACGGCGCCGGCGGCCTGCACGTCGCTCTGGCACACCAGGGCGGTGACGCCCGGCCTGCCGCCGGGAGCCGCGTCGAGCCACGCGGCGACCGTCGCCTGGGCGGCACCGATGTCGCTGGCGCACGCACCGACGACCTCGGCGTCGGGGAACACCTCACGCAGCCCGGCCTCGCGCTCGCGCTGGGGGTGTGACGCCTCGAGCATGAGGATCGCCACCCGGCGGTGACCCAGGTCGTGCAGGTGGCGGGCGAGGGCCGCGACACCGCCGCGGTGGTCGATGTCGATGAACGTGGTGCCGGGCCACGACGGACCCTCGACGACGACCATCGGCACCTCGCGCGCCGCGAGCTCGTCGTAGGAGCCCCAGGTCTCGCGACCGCAGATGTCGTAGATCGCGGCGTCGAGGGGGAGACCGACGTGGTCGGCGTCGTCCGGCATGAGCAGCAGCCCGAGGCCGGCGGCGTCGAGGACCTGGGAGATGGCGTCGAGCATGGGCAGCGCGGCCGGGTCGCTGAACGCGGTGCTGAGCCGGCCGACCGCGATGCCGACGACGCCGCTGCGGCCGCGGCGCAGGTTGCGTGCCAGGGGGTTCGGGCCCGTGTAGCCCAGCGAGGCGGCCGCGGCGAGCACGCGCGAGCGGGTCGCCTCGGAGACCGGCTTGTTGCCGGAGAACGTGAGCGACGCCGTGGACAGCGAGACCTCTGCGGCCGCGGCGACGTCGGCCAGCGTGGGCGTGCGTGCCGGCGTCCCGGCCGGGGTTCCAGCCGGGCTTCCGGCCGGGGTTCCGGCCGGGGTTCCGGTCGGGGTTCCGGGGGAGGTGCGAACTGGACGGGGCACGACGGCCACGCTAGCATCGAATCGATTCGATCGAAACGTTTCGCCGACCGTCCGCCGAGCTGGTTCGTGCCTGCGAGGAGCTGCCCGTGCCCACCTTGACCGCTGCCCGCAACGCCGTCGGGCTGACGTTCTTCCTCAACGGGCTGGTGTTCTCGAGCTGGGTGTCGCGGATCCCCGAGGTGCGCTCGAGCTTCGACCTCACCAACGGCCAGCTCGGCCTCCTGCTGCTGGCCATCGCGGTGGGGTCGGTCCTGGCGCTGCCCACCACGGGTGCCGCGATCAACGCGTGGGGGACCGTCCGCGTGGTCCGCGTCGGGGCGGCTGCGGCCACCGCCGGGATGCTGGCCGCCGCCCTCGGCCTGGGCCACCTGCTGGCACTCACGGTCGTGGGCCTCTTCGTCTACGGCCTGGGCATCGGCGTGTGGGACGTGGCGATGAACGTCGAGGGCGCCGAGGTCGAGCGCGGCCTGCGCCGCACGATCATGCCCCGCTTCCACGCCGGCTTCAGCGGCGGGACGGTCGTAGGCGCGCTGCTGGGAGCGCTGCTCATCCGGATCGACGTCCCCGCGCTCGCGCACCTGGCGGCCGTCGTGGTGCTGTCGGTGGTCCTCGTGTGGCGGTCGTCGCCGTCCTTCCTGCCCGTCGTGGAGCGGCGCGAGCAGCAGGCCACCTCGGCGGCTCGGGCCTGGCTCGAGCCGCGCACCCTGCTGATCGGCGTGATGGTACTGGCGCTGGCGATGACCGAGGGCACCGCCAACGACTGGCTCGCGGTCGCCCTCGTCGACGGGCACGACGTCTCGCACGCGGTCGGCGTCGCCGGCTTCGCGGTGTTCGTGCTGGCCATGACGGCCGGCCGGTTCGCCGGCACCGGACTGATCGACCGCTTCGGTCGTGTGCTCGTGCTGTGGGGGACCATGGTGATCGCCGGAGCCGGGGTCCTGCTGATCGTCTTCGCCACCCACCCGGCCCTCGTCGTGGCGGGCATCGTCCTGTGGGGGGTGGGCGCCTCGCTCGGCTTCCCCGTCGGCATGAGCGCTGCGGCCGACAACCCCGTGCGAGCCGCCTCGCGCGTCAGCGTCGTCTCCACGATCGGGTACGCCGCCTTCCTCGCCGGTCCGCCCCTCCTCGGGTTCGTCGGCGACCAGGTCGGCACGCTCAAGGCGCTGCTCGTGGTCGCCGTGCTGCTGATGCCGGCGGCACTGGTGGTGCCCTCGGCGCGCGAGCGGCACGGTGGGCGGGCGGTGCGCGAGCCGGTCGTGGACCGCGTCGGGGAGCCCGGCGCGTAGGGCTGCCGACCTCGCGACGCCGCCGTCAGTCGTCGAAGAGGCGGCGGACGTCGTCGGCGGTGATGCCCGTGGACGAGGCGCCGTCGCCGTCGATGACCTTGGCGAAGAGCTCGGCCTTGCGGGCCTTCAGCGCCATCACCTTCTCCTCGATGGTGTCGGCGGCGACCAGGCGGTAGACGTGGACGTGCCGCGCCTGACCGATCCGGTGGGCCCGGTCCACGGCCTGCGCCTCCGCGGCGGGGTTCCACCAGGGGTCGAGCAGGAAGACGTAGTCGGCCTCGGTGAGCGTGAGGCCCGTGCCGCCGGCCTTCAGGCTGATGAGGAACACCGGGGCCTCGCCGCCGCGGAACGCCTCGATGACGGCGTCGCGGTCCCTGGTCGTGCCGTCGAGGTAGACCGTGGCGACGCCCTCGTCGCCCAGGCGGTCGCGCACGCGGCGCAGGTAGGTCGTGAAGGTGCTGAACACGAGTGCCCGGTGACCCTCCGCGGTGATCTCGACCAGGTGCTCGGCGAGCAGGTCGACCTTGGCCGAGCCGACGTGCTCGTGGTCCGGGTCGACGAGCGCCGGGTCGAGGGCGAGCTGCCGCAGCCGGGTCAGGGCGGTGAAGATCGCGACCCGGTTGCGGTCGAAGTCCTCGACCAGCCCGAGGATCCGCTGGCGTTCCTTGGCGAGGTGGGCGTCGTAGATCCGGCGGTGCCGCGGCTCGAGCTCGACCTCGAGGACCTGCTCCTGCTTCGGCGGCAGCTCCGCCGCGACGAGGTCCTTGGTGCGCCGGAGGACGAAGGGCCGGATCCGCGTGCGGAAGCGCCTGAGCGCCGCCTCGTCGCCGTCCCTCTCGACCGGACCCACCACGACGTCGCGGAAGCGGCGCGAGGTGGGGTAGAGGCCGGGGGCGGTGATGGAGAGCAGCGACCACAGCTCCATCAGCCGGTTCTCGAAGGGCGTGCCCGTCACGGCCAGCCGGAAGTCGGCGTCGACGGCCCGGGCGGCGGCATGGGTCTTGCCCTGGTGGTTCTTGACCTGCTGCGCCTCGTCGAGCACCAGCCCGCTCCAGTGACGGGCGGTGAACTGCTGTCGCTCCAGCCGCAGCAGGGTGTAGGTGGTCACCACGACGTCGCTGGAGTCGGCGACCGCCGCGACGTCGTCGGTGCGCCGGCCCACGACGCCCACGCGGAGGCCGGGGGCGTGCATCACCGCCTGCTGCCGCCACGCCGTCACGACGCTGGTCGGGGCGACGACCAGGAAGGGCGAGTCGGCACCGGTGGCGACCGCGTGCTGCACCAGGGCGAGCACCTGCAGCGTCTTGCCGAGCCCCATGTCGTCGGCGAGGATCCCGCCGAGCCCGTGCTCGCGCAGGAACGCCAGCCACCAGAACCCCTCGAGCTGGTAGGGGCGCAGCGTCGTCGCCAGGCCGACGGGCTCGGGTCGCGGGAGCTCCTGGACGTCGCGCAGCGCGGTGGCCCGCTCGGCCCACGCGGCTGCCTGCTCGTCCACCACGCCGAGGTCGGCGAGCTCGGCCCACACGCCGAGGTCGGCGGCCCCCACGCGCACCCGGTCGGGATCGGACTCGCGCAGCTGGGCGGCGAGGGCGACCACCTCGTGCAGCCGGGCGAACTCCGGCCGGTCGAGCGCGACGTAGGTGCCGCTGGGCAGCACCAGGTAGCGCTCGTCCCGGGTCACGGCCGCGAGCACGTCGGAGAGCGGGACCTGCTCGCCGTCGACGGTGACGTGCACCTCGAGGTCGAGCCAGTCGGTGTGCCCGGGAGGTGCCGCGGCCACGGTGAAGGCGATCTCGGGGTCGGCGGTCGACTCCCGGAAGACGGGCGGCTCCCGCTCCTCCACCTCGAGGTCGGGCAGGGTCCGCAGGTGGGGCAGGTCGTGCAGGGCGAGGGCGAGCGCGTCACCGCCCGCGATCTCGGTCGTCGTCGTCAGCCCGTCGGGGACGCCCGCCAGCACCGCGCGCTCGGCGTCGGGGTCGCGGACACCGCCGAGCGGGTCCTCGCTCGCCAGGGCGGTGCGCCGCTCGCCGTAGCGCCACGCCCAGTGCAGCGTGGCGTGCACCGCCGCCTGCCAGGTGACGGTGAGGACCAGTCGCGGACGCGGGGGAGCGGGCGGCTCGAGCGAGCCGTCGGACGACGCGACCCGGGCCACGCGCGCCAGCGGGCCCACGGCCTCCAGGAACGCCGCCCGGTCCGTCGGCTCCGCGACCACGGGATCGCCGAGCACGAGCTCCATCACCGCGTCGGGGCACGGCTCGGAGAGGTCGGCCAGGACCAGGTCGTCACCGTCGAGCAGCCCGACCGACGTCGCGGGTCGCCCCACGGGCACGACCGCGCCCCCGCGCCAGCGCGCGTCGCCCACCTGCACCGACGTCACGAGCGTCGGCCGGCCCTCGGGCTGGGTCAGGTCCGCGACGACCTGGGCCGGAGCGTCGCTCAGCCGCACCGAGGACACCCCGGCGCCGGCGACCAGGGTCACCCCGGCCGCGACGGCAGCGCGCAGCCCCGGGACGAGGTGGTCGCCGTAGTCGTCGAGTCGCGGAGCCGCGCCCGCGGCGAAGTACGCGTGCCGCGACACCAGCGCCCGGTGCAGGGCCTGCAGCGCCTCGACCTGCGCGGGCACGAACCGCGACAGCGCGACCGGCCCGGCGAGGTCGCTCCACTCGGCGCCGCTGCGTGCCCAGCCGCGGCGGGCGCCCGGACGGACCGGACGCATCGTCAGGTCGCCGCCGGAGCTGCGCGACCAGCGCACCGCCGCCCTGCGGGAGACCTCGAGCCCGAGCCGCTGGCCGGAGAGCGTCGACCTGGCCCGTGCCTCGAGCTCGTCGCCGAGGCGCGCGAGGTGCCGGCGCCACGGAGGGTCCGCCGGGCGCGGCGCGGGCGCGGGCTCGCGCAGGCGCAGTGCCACGGCGGCGCCGTGCTTGCACATCCGCCCGACCGGGCACGAGCAGGCGCTGAACACCCAGTTCGCGGCGGCGTGGACCTCGGCGTGGAACTGCACCCGGTAGGGGTCGGGGGCGCTGCCCCGCACCGCCGCCGTCGCGGTCAGGCTGCTGTCGGTCTCGTGGACCACCGCCAGCTCCTCGACGGCGTCCTGGTAGGCCCGGGCACGCGACAGCGTGCCGTCGTCGAAGAAGCCGGCCAGGTAGGCGTCGGTGAGGGAGCGGCGGATGTCCATGAGGCACCCATCGTGTCACCGGCCACCCACGCCGGTCGGGCGCTCTCCACAGCAGGCGGCGGGCGCTGTGCCGGGAACGCCCCGGGTCGTGCCGTCAGCGTTCCCCGCCGGGCACCCACAGCACGTCGCCACGCTCGCGGTTGGCGTGCCGGGCGAGGATGAAGAGCAGGTCGGAGAGGCGGTTGAGGTAGGTGATGGCCAGGAGGTTCATGGTGTCCTCGTGCTCGGCCCACGCCGCCCAGCCGGCGCGCTCGGCGCGGCGTACGACCGTGCGCGCCACGTGGAGGTGCGCCGCTCCGAGCGTGCCGCCGTTGAGGATGAAGGAGCGCAGCGCCGGCAGCTCGGCGTTGTAGTGGTCGCACCATCCCTCCAGGCGGTCCACGTAGCCCTGCTCGACGCGCAGCGGCGGGTACTTTGGCTGCTCCGGGTCGTCGGGAGCCACCACCGGCGTGGAGAAGTCGGCGCCGACGTCGAAGAGGTCGTTCTGCACGCGCGTGAGGACGGCGACCACGTCCTCGTCGAGGCTTCCGTCGACGGCGCTGTGCGCGAGCGCGACGCCGATGTGGGCGTTGCCCTCGTCGACGCACGCGTACGCCTCGAGCCGCAGGTCGGTCTTGGAGGTCTCGCTCATGTCGCCGAGCCGGGTCCGCCCGCCGTCGCCGGTGCGGGTGTAGATGCGCGTGAGGTTGACCATGCGGCGGAGCCTAGCCCCAGGGACTCCCCGCACGGGTTCGGGTATGGAGGCAACCGGCCGGGGTACAACTGCGTCTGTAGGAGTGACAGCAGTCACCGCCACGGCGTCGGGGGACGCCGGTGAGGAGCACCGGATGGACATCGTCGTCGACGGTCACACTCTCGTCCTGCACGGCGACTTTGACGTGCGCAGCACGGGGAAGGTCCGCAGCGCCATCTACGAGCGCCTCGAGGTGGGCGAGGGCGACGTCGTCATCGACATGAGCGACGTGACCGCCATCGACGCCACCGCGCTGCGGCTGCTCGCCGTGGCGACCCGCGCCGCCTGGCTCTCCGGCCACCACCTCACGGTGCGCAACCCCGGCCCGGCGGTGCGCCGGATGGCGCACCTGACCAGGCTCGCGCACGCGATCGAGGTCGAGCGGGTGGCCGCCACCGCCTGAGCGCCGTGAGGCATCCGTCACACCTGTAGCCCGGTGACTCGCCGGCAACCGCCGCCCTACTGTGTCGCCATGACGGATTCGCCGGCAGCAGCCGCGGCCAGGCCGCCGGGTCGCGAGAAGGACCGCCCCTGGGTGATGCGGACCTACGCCGGTCACTCCACCGCCGAGGCGTCCAACGCCCTGTACCGCACGAACCTCGCCAAGGGACAGACGGGGCTCAGCGTCGCGTTCGACCTGCCGACGCAGACCGGCTACGACCCCGACAGCCCGCTGAGCCGCGGCGAGGTCGGCAAAGTCGGCGTGCCCGTCCCGCACCTGGGCGAGATGCGCAAGCTCTTCCGCGACATCCCGCTCACCGAGATGAACACGTCGATGACGATCAACGCGACGGCCATGTGGCTGCTCGCGATGTACCAGGTGGTGGCCGAGGAGCAGAACCCCGGGCTCGCGCCCGACGAGGTGGCCCACCTGCTCGCGGGCACCACCCAGAACGACATCATCAAGGAGTACCTGTCCCGGGGGACGTACGTGTTCGGACCGCAGCAGTCGCTGCGGCTCATCAGCGACATGATCGCCTACACCGTCCACGAGATCCCGAAGTGGAACCCGATCAACATCTGCAGCTACCACCTGCAGGAGGCCGGTGCGACGCCCGTGCAGGAGCTGGCGTACGCCCTGTGCACCGCGATCGCCGTGCTCGACCAGGTGCGCAGCTCCGGGCAGGTCTCCGACGAGGACTTCGAGAAGGTCGTCGGCCGCATCTCGTTCTTCGTCAACGCCGGCGTCCGGTTCGTCGAGGAGACCTGCAAGATGCGGGCGTTCGTCCGGCTGTGGGACGAGATCACCCGTGAGCGCTACGGCGTGACCGACCCGAAGATGCGGCGCTTCCGCTACGGCGTGCAGGTCAACTCGCTCGGCCTGACCGAGGCCCAGCCGGAGAACAACGTGCAGCGCATCGTGCTGGAGATGCTCGGCGTGACCCTGTCCAAGGACGCCCGCGCCCGGGCCGTGCAGCTGCCCGCCTGGAACGAGGCGCTCGGCCTGCCGCGGCCGTGGGACCAGCAGTGGTCCCTGCGGTTCCAGCAGGTGCTCGCCTTCGAGTCGGACCTCCTGGAGTACGACGACATCTTCGCGGGCAGCCACGTCATCGAGGCCAAGGTGGCCGAGCTGGTGGAGGGCGCCCGGGCGGAGATCGACCGGGTGCAGGCGATGGGAGGCGCGATCGCCGCCGTCGAGTCGGGCTACATGAAGCAGAACCTGGTCTCCGCGCACGCCGCCCGCCGGGCGCGGATCGAGTCGGGCGAGGAGGTCGTCGTCGGCGTCAACAGGTTCCAGACCACGGAGCCCTCGCCGCTGACCGCCGACCTCGACGCGGCGATCCAGACCGCGGACCCCGAGGCGGAGCGGGCGGCGCTCGCCAGCCTCGAGGCGTGGAAGGCCGAGCGCGACGAGGCGGAGGTGGCCACCGCGCTGGCCGCGCTCGCCGAGGCGGCGAAGACCGGGACCAACCTCATGCAGCCGACGCTGGCCGCCGCGCGCGCCGGCGCCACGACGGGGGAGTGGGCCGGAACGCTGCGCGAGGTGTTCGGCGAGTTCCGCGCACCGACCGGTGTGTCCGGAGCGGTCGGCGTCGCCGAGGCCGGCGCCGAGCTGGCGGCCGTCCGCGAGCGGGTCCGGGCGACGGGCGAGGAGCTGGGCGGCCGGCTGCGCGTGCTGGTCGGCAAGCCCGGTCTCGACGGCCACTCCAACGGTGCCGAGCAGGTGGCCGTGCGCGCCCGCGACGCCGGCTTCGAGGTGATCTACCAGGGCATCCGGCTCACCCCGGACCAGATCGTCGCTGCAGCCGTCGCGGAGGACGTGCACCTGGTCGGCCTGTCGATCCTGTCCGGCTCGCACATGGAGCTCGTGCCCGACGTGCTCGACGGCCTGGCGGCGGCCGGCCTGGACGACGTGCCGGTCATCGTCGGCGGGATCATCCCCGGCTCGGACGCCAAGGCGCTGGTCGAGCGCGGCGTGGCGGCCGTCTACACCCCGAAGGACTTCGGCCTGACCGAGATCATGGACGGCTTCGTCGACGTGATCCGCAAGGCCAACGACCTGGACTGACCGGGCTGGCAGACTGCCGACATGCCTGCTGCCTCGACCGGTCCCGCGCGGCGCGTCATCGTGGTCGGTGCCGGGGTGGTGGGACTGACCTGCGCGGTGCGGCTGCTCGAGGCGGGCCACCGCGTCGACGTGGTGGCGCGCGACCTGCCGCTCGAGACCACGTCCGCGGTCGCGGCGGCGCTCTGGTACCCCTACCGCGCGCTGCCGCAGGACCGGGTGACCGCCTGGGCCAGGACGTCGTACGACGCTTTCGCGAGGCTGGCCGGCGACGAGCGCACCGGCGTGCGGATGCTCACCGGCACGGAGGTGCTCACCGAGCCCCGTCCCGACCCGTGGTGGCGCGGAGCCGTGCCCGCCCTCGACCGGGAGACCGCGCTGCCACCGGGCTACGCCGACGGATGGACGTTCGTGAGCCCCGTGGTCGACATGCCGGTCCACCTGCGCTGGCTGGTCGCGCGGGTGGAGGAGCTCGGCGGCACGCTGACCCGGATGAACCTGTCGTCGCTGCCCGCCGACGGCAGCCTCGTCGTCAACGCGACCGGGCTCGGCGCCCGGCACTTCGGCGCCGACCGGACGGTGCAGCCCGTGCGCGGCCAGGTGGTCGTCGTGGAGCAGGTGGGGCTGGACCGCTGGACCCTGGACGCCGCCGGGCTGACGTACGTCGTGCCCCGAGCCCGGGAGATCGTGCTCGGCGGCACCGACCTCGAGGGTGAGTGGAGCCGTACGCCGGACCCCGCCGTGGCCGAGCAGGTGCTGCACCGCGCCACGGCGCTGGTCCCGGCGCTCGAGGGTGCCCGCGTGCTCCGGCACAAGGTCGGGCTGCGCCCGGCCCGGCCGGAGGTCCGGCTCGAGCGAGTCGGCGAGGTGGTGCACTGCTACGGCCACGGCGGAGCGGGCGTGACGCTGTCGTGGGGCTGCGCGGACGACGTCGTGGCGCTGGCGCGTGGCTGACCTGCAGTGCGCCGCCCGGGTGTTCGTGGCCCGGCACGGTGAGGCCCGCTACGAGAGCGAGCTGGTCAGCGACTCCGGCGGCTGGCTGAGCCCGCTGGGACGTCAGCAGGCGCGTGCCCTGGCCGACCGGCTCGCCGGGGAGCGCGTCGCCGCCGTGTGGTCGAGCCCGATGGCCCGGGCGGTCCAGACCGCCGAGGTCGCTGCCGCCGTGCTCGGCGTCGACGTCGTCGTTCGCGAGGGGCTGCGCGAGTTCGGGGTCGGCGACCACGCCGGGGGCACCGGCGACCCCGACCCGTTCCGCGACACGTTCGGGGCCTGGCTCGCGGGGGACCTCGACGCACGCGTCCCGGGCGCGGAGAGCGGCGCGGAGGTGGTCGCTCGGGTCGCTGCCGTGTGCAGGAGGTCGCCGACGCCCATCGCGGCGAGGCCGTCCTGGTGGTCAGCCACGGCGGGGCCGTCTGCGCCGCCGTCCCGGCGCTGGCACGCAACCTCGATCCCGCTCACGCCCTCGACGTGCCGCTCGGCCACTGCGACGTCGTGGCCCTGGAGGGCGACGCCGACGGCTGGGTGTGCCGCTCGTGGGCCGGGATCGCCAGCCGGGATGCGAGGTAAGCCTTGCCTCACTCTGGGCTAGGGTGCAGGCGTGGGTTCCAAGAAGGGCGCGAGCAAGGCGAAGGTCGCCAAGCTGCCCAAGAAGAAGTGCTGCGTCTCCTCGACGAAGTGCAAGCGCTGCCCGCTGCGCATGCTCAAGGAGGGGACGCTGCCCCCGGGCTACACGGTGAAGAAGCGCCGGCTGGTCAAGGTGGACCTCAAGGTGGCCGGCAAGCGCGGCGACCGGGCCGCCTGAGCCCGCCTTGGCCCGCCTGGGCCCGCCCGGGCTTAGGCGTCAGGTGAGGGCGAGCACCAGGACGGTGACGAGCACCATGACCACCAGGGCGACGCCCATCCGGCGGGCCATGCCCCGCACCCACAGCGACGTCAGCGTCTGCGGGCGCCCGCGGCGGTCGAGCGGTGCGACCCCGACCACCGCGTCGCGCTCGAGCGGTCCGTGGACGTGCGGGTAGGTGTCGTCCCCGACGGGCTCGAGCACGACCCTGGCCGCGGTCAGCCGGGCGGGGTCGATCGTCAGCAGGACCAGGTCCTCGCCCAGCGAGGCGTGGTAGCGGTCGAACACTGCTCGTACCTGGTCGCGGCGGCACGCGTGGATGAAGCCGACCTCGTCCAGGGTCCGGCCCACCGTCGAGGTGGTGTACCTGCCCGTCGCCAGTCCGCGGCGGTGGCGATGTGGAAGATGCGCTCCGGGACGGCGTCGGGCATCAGAACAGCCGGTGCTCGGCGTCGTCCATCCCGCGCAGCGCGTCGTAGTCGACGAGGGCACAGGCGATGCCGCGGTCCGCGGCCAGCACCCGCGCCTGCGGCTTGATCTCCTGGGCGGCGAAGATGCCGCGCACGGGACCGTTGGTGCACAGCAGGGGGTCGCGGTTGAGCAGCTCGAGGTAGCGGGTGAGCTGCTCGACGCCGTCGATCTCGCCGCGCCGCTTGACCTCGACCGCCACGCAGACCCCGTCGGCGTCGCGGCACATGAGGTCCACCGGGCCGATCGCCGTCATGTACTCGCGACGGACCAGGGTGAGCCCGTCGGCCAGGCTCGCCGGGTGCTCGGCGAGCAGCTCCTGGAGGTGCTTCTCCACGCCGTCCTTCTGCAGGCCGGGGTCGATGCCGAGGTCGTGGGAGCTGTCGTGCAGGACCTCGTCGATGAGGATGCGCAGCGTGTCGTCGGTCTTGGTCGCGGAGACCAGCCACTCGGCGCGACCGTCCTCCGCCACGCCCTCGCGCACCGTGCAGGGCGGCGACATCCAGTTGAGCGGCTTGTAGGAGCCGCCATCGGAGTGGATGAGCACGGAGCCGTCGGACTTGAGCATGAGGACGCGGGTGGCGAGCGGCAGGTGGGCGGTCAGCCGCCCCGCGTAGTCCACCTGGCAGCGTGCGACGACGATCCTCACGACGGGCGAATCTACCGTGGTCCGCATGCGTGGCCGACGTACGCCCCCGCGCGGTCGTCGTGCGCGGTGCGACCACCCGGACGAGTGACGCTTCCCACACGGACGGGGCTCCGGCGCCGTGGGAGCATGCCCCCATGACTGAGACCGCTACCCGCGACTTCACCACGATCGGCGTCATCGGCCTGGGCACGATGGGCGCCGGGATCGCGGAGGTCTTCGCCCGCAACGGGCGGCGGGTGATCGGCGTCGAGGTCAACGACGGCGCGGTCGAGCGGGGCCGCCAGCACCTCGAGCACTCGACCGGGCGCGCGGTGAAGCGCGGCAAGATGGCCGAGGACGAGCAGGCCGAGCTGCTGGGCCGGATCACCCTGACGACCCGGATGGAGGACCTCGCCGACGCCGACCTCGTGGTGGAGGCGGTCGTGGAGTCCCTCGAGGTGAAGAAGTCGATCTTCCGCACCCTCGACTCCGTCGTGCGTCCGGACGCGGTGCTGGCGACCAACACCTCCTCCCTCAGCGTCACCGAGATCTCGACCGCCAACGCGCGCCCGGGTCGCGTCGTCGGGGTGCACTTCTTCAACCCCGCCCCGGTGCAGGACCTCGTCGAGATCATCCGCACCGTGGTCACCGAGCCCGACGTCCTGGCCGACGTCCAGCGCCTCCTGGTCGGCATGGGCAAGAACCCGGTCGTGTGCGGCGACAAGGCCGGCTTCATCGCGAACACGCTGCTCTTCGGGTACCTGAACCACGCGGTCGCGATGTACGAGGCCAAGTACGCCTCGCGCGAGGACATCGACGCCGCGATGCGCTTCGGGTGCGGCTATCCGATGGGCCCGCTGGCCCTGCTCGACCTGATCGGCCTCGACACCGCGTACGAGATCCTCGACACGATGTACAAGCAGGGCCGCGACCGGCTGCACGCACCGGCGCCGATCCTCAAGCAGTACGTCACCGCGGGCCTGCTCGGCCGCAAGTCGGGCCGCGGCTTCTACACCTACGAGGCGCCCGACTCGCCCGTCGTGGTGCCCGACGTGCACACGCCCAGCGAGGCCGACAAGCCCCAGCTGCGCCACGACATCCGGCTCGTGGGGGTCGTCGGCACCGGGACCATGGCCGCGGGCATCGTCGAGGTCTTCGCACGAGCCGGCCACGACGTGCTCTTCACGGGGCGCAGCCAGGACAAGGTCGACGGCGTGGTCGCCGCGATCAGCAGGAGCATGGACAAGCAGGTCCAGCGTGGCCGTGCGACCGAGGAGGAGAAGACCGCGGTGCTGGGTCGCATGCGTGGCACCACCTCGCTCGACGACCTCGCCGACGTCGACCTCGTGGTCGAGGCGATCGCCGAGGACCTTGCGGTCAAGACCACGCTCTTCGAGAACCTGGACGAGATCTGCCGGGGCGGCCGCGGCGGTGCGGGCGCCATCCTCGCCACCACGACGTCGTCGCTGCCGATCATCGCGATGGCGAAGGTCACCAACCGTCCGCAGGACGTCGTCGGCATGCACTTCTTCAACCCGGCCAGCGTGATGAAGCTGGTCGAGGTGGTCTCCACGGTCGCGACCGACGAGGACGTCACCGAGACCGTCCTGGCCCTCTGCGAGCGGATCGGCAAGGTGCCCGTGCGGTGCGGCGACCGCGCCGGCTTCATCGTCAACGCGCTCCTGTTCCCCTACCTCAACGACGCGGTCAAGATGCTCGAGGCGCACTACGCGACCGCCGACGACATCGACACCGCCATGAAGCAGGGCTGTGCCCTCCCGATGGGCCCCTTCGAGCTGCTCGACGTCGTGGGCAACGACGTGTCCCTGGCGATCCAGAGGGAGCTCTACCTGGAGTTCCGCGAGCCGGGGTTCGCGCCGGCGCCGCTCCTCGAGCACCTCGTCACCGCCGGGTACCTCGGTCGCAAGACCGGCCGCGGGTTCCGGGACTACAGCAGCCGCTGACGTACGCCGCTCAGTCGAGGCAGAACTCGTTGCCCTCGGGATCGGTCATGACCATGTGCCCCGCGGTCATCGGCGGCGCCGGCTCGTGGCGCTCCACCCGCGAGGCGCCGAGGGCCACGAGGCGCTCGCCCTCGGCCTCGAGCGCGACCATCCGCTCGTCGCCCTCGAGCCCGGGAGCGGCGCGCAGGTCGAGGTGCACCCGGTTCTTGGCGGACTTGCCCTCGGGGACCCGCTGGAAGAACAGGCGTGGGCCGTCGCCGTCGGGGTCCTCGGCGGCGGAGGCGGAGTTCCACTCCGACTCCGGCACGCCGACCGCGGCGAGGAACGCCCGCCACGCCTCGAACGGGTCCTCGCCCGGCTCGAGCGCCCGGCCCGGCGGCGGCGGGTTGACGTAGCCCATGGCCGCGGCCCAGAAGCGCGACAGCGCCTCGGGGTCGTGGGCGTCGAAGGTCACCTGGATGCTCCGGCTCATGCACCCATCCTCGTCCTCCTCGCCGACACTGACGCCCGAGCGGGGCGTGAGGCACGGGCGAGCGGTGTGTGGCGCAGGTTTCGGCGGCGGGAATGCTGCCTCACGCACCGCCACGGGGCCGGGGCGCGGTCGAGCGGTGCGTGGCGCAGGTTTCGGCGGCGGGAATGTTGCCTCACGCACCGCCCCCGGGCCGGGGCGCGGGCGAGCGGTGCGTGAAGCAGGTTTCGGCGGCGGGAATGCTGCCTCACGCACCGCCCCAGGGCCGGGGCGCGGGCGAGCGGTGCCTGAAGCAGGTTTCGGCGGCGGGAATGCTGCCTCACGCACCGCCCCAGGGCCGGGGCGCGGGCGAGCGGTGCGTGGCGCAGGTTTCGGCGGCAGGAAAGCTGCCTCACGCACCGCCACCGGGGGCGGGAGGTCGTACGCCGTGCGCGCCGGCGTCGACGAGGGCGCGGGTCAGCGGTTGTCGACGACCAGGGCGGCGAGGCGGGCGCGCGAGCTGATGTCGAGCTTGCGGTAGATGTGGGTGAGGTGCGCGTCGACCGTGCGCGGGGAGACGAAGAGCTCCTCGGCGATCCGCCGGCTGGTCAGGCCGTGCGCCACGCGCTCGGCGACCTGGCGCTCGGCCGCGGTGAGCGCGTCGAGCACCGACGGGGGAGCGGACGTCGGCCGCGTGAAGACGGCCGTGATGAGCGAGACGGCGTCGGCGGACAGCTCGTCGCCGTCGATCCACTCCGCCGGAGCCCGGCTCGCCGGGACGACGTCGTAGTCGGCGGAGTAGCCCCAGCGCACGGCCAGCCGCGGGGTGCGGATGGCGAAGGCCGCTGCCGCGAGGGCTCGCGCCTCCGGCAGGTCACGGGCACGGGCGACGCCGGCGAGGCCGTCGAGGACGTCGGCCGCGCGCAGGGGGAGCCGCATCGCTCGGCACTGCTCGAGCGCGGTGAGGTAGGTCGTCGTCGCCTGGTCGAGGTCGCCGAGGTCGACGAGCGCCCGCCCCAGCAGCAGCCGCGCCTCCACGCCGTCGCGGCCCAGTCGCGCCGAGTCGGCCAGC
Organism: Nocardioides xinjiangensis; assembly: GCF_017916455.1. Taxonomy (GTDB): domain Bacteria; phylum Actinomycetota; class Actinomycetes; order Propionibacteriales; family Nocardioidaceae; genus Nocardioides; species Nocardioides xinjiangensis. Next base: position 202,266 of record NZ_JAFMSY010000003.1, read on the forward strand.
GCCACCACGTCGGCGGCCAGCCCGGCCGCCCGACGCGACTCGCCGCGCACGAGGAGGTCGCGGCCGTCCTGGGCCAGCACCGGCAGGCGCACCGCCCACGGCAGCGTCTCGCGCACCACCTCCGTCGGCACCCAGGTGGGGTCGAGCCCCCGCAGCAGCGTCTCGGCGAGCAGCCCGACCCGGTCCTCGGCGAGCTCGCGCGCCTCGAGGACGACGGCGCGGGTGCCGGCCACCGCCTCGGCGATCCGGCCCTGCTCGAGGGCGATGCGGGTCAGGACGGTGCGTGCGGAGAGGTCGATCCAGCGCTCGTCTCGCGACGTGCGCGCCGGCATCGCCTCGCCGGCCGCCCGGGTCGCCTCCGCGAAGCGGCCCTGCGAGGCGTAGACGTCGGCGAGCGTGCGCGTCGCCTGCCGGCTGATGGACCCCTCCGGGTCGAGGCTGATCGCGCGCTTCGCCTCGGCCTCGGCGCGGGCCGTGTCGCCGGCGTCGAGGTGCATCTCGGCACGGATCGAGGCCGTCTTGGCGAGCTGCTCCTCGGGCCGCGGCGCCGACGACGCGTGCTGGTCGGCCCGGTCGAGCAGCCACAGCCCCTCGTAGCTGCCCCGCATCTCCGAGGCGGCGATCCCGGCCCGGCGCGCGACCTGGGCCCCGATCGCCGGGGGGCCGTCCCCGCTGGCGAGCGCCCCCTCGAGGATCTCGACGGCCTCCCGCGTGCGCATCGAGGTGTAGAGCGAGGAGAAGATCCGGTTGGCCACCGAGTAGCCCTCGGCCCGCGTCTCGGGGTCGGCGCACGCGGTGAGCACCGCGTGCCGCATCGCGGGCAGGTCGCTCAGCCACTCGGCGTCGGCTGCGCCGTAGTTGTCGTGGTCCGGCGCGTGGGCCTGTGCCCACGCCAGCAGCCCGGCCTTCACCGCGGCGACGTCGTCCGGCGTGGCCAGGGCGCGGGCGCGGCCGCGGATCGGGGAGAGCATGTCGAAGCGGCCCTCGGCGTCGACCTCGAGCAGGCTGCGGCGCACGAGGCCGCCGGCGCGCTCGGCGGCCTCGGGGACCGGGACGTCGAGCACCCGGGCCAGCACGCCGAGACCGACGCGGAAGTCGAGCAGGCCGATCCGGCGCAGCGCGGACGCACTCGCCTGGTCGAGGAGGTCGTGCGCGGAGTCGACCGCCTGGTCGAGGCTCACCGTGGCCAGGGCGTTGCCGAGGCCCACGAGCGCGGACTGCACGGCCACCTGCTCGATCAGCAACGGCAGGCCGCCGGTGGCCCGCAGCAGCCGGCGTACCTCGTGCCCCTGCGCGGCCAGGTCCACCTGCCGGCCCGCGGCGCGGACGCGTCGCAGGAACAGCTCCACAGCCGGCCCCTCGAGCGGCGCTCGCTGCGGGGGCACCGGCAGCGGCCCGACGCGGACGACGGACTCGAGGGGCTGGCCGGCGGTGGTGCGGGCGGTCACGACGACCCGTGCGTCGCTCGTGCTCTCCAGCACCGACTGCAGCACCGGGCCCGCCCCGGTGGCGTCGAGGTCGAGGCCGTCGAGGACCAGCACGCACTCCCGTCCGTCGACGGCCCGGCCGAGGGCGCCGGCCAGCGAGTCGCCCGGAGCCGTCTCCGACTCCAGGCTCTCGAGCGCGGCGACCAGGACGTCGTCGACGGTGCGGAGGCTGCGGGCGTCCACCCACGAGGCGCTCGAGCGGCCCGCCGCGACGTGGCGCACGAGGAGCGTCTTGCCGCAACCGGGTGGACCGACCACGGTCACCCACCGCGAGTCGTCGAGGGCCAGGCTCAGCGCGCGCTGGACGTCGTCGCGACCGAGGCACGTGGCAAGCACGTCCCGAATGTAGCGCCATCGGAGGGGCCGAGTTAGGTAGGACTACGGATGCCCGGGGCGCGGCTGCCGCGGGAGCCTTCTCGTACGCCGACGGGGTCGGGGCCGCACGAGGGGAGGACCCCGCCGCCCGTCGGCACCCGGCCGGAGCAGGCCGACGTCGTCGGGGGTCGACGGCGGCCTGCTCCCGCAGTCTTCAGGGGGCCGCGGCCTTGCCGTCGCTGCGTACGCTGGAGCCATGGAACTCGTGCTCGTGCTGGTCGTCCTGGGCGGGCTGACGGCCACCGCCGTGGCGGCCGGGAAGTCGAGCAAGAAGCGTGAGCTGGCGCGGCTCGAGGCCGAGGTGGCGCCGGTGAAGAGGCTGGCCGAGGAGGACGTCACCGCCCTCGGCGTCGAGCTGCAGGACCTCGACATCGAGATGGCCGGCCAGCAGCTCGACCCCGGTGCGAACGCCGACTACCAGCGCGCCCTCGACTCCTACGAGGCCGCGAAGACCGCCGCCGCGGGACTCACCCGCGCCGAGGACGTCAAGCACGTGACGGAGATCCTCGAGGACGGTCGCTACGCCATGGCGTGCGTCCGCGCCCGGGTCGCGGGCGAGCCGCTCCCGCAGCGCCGGCCGCCGTGCTTCTTCGACCCCCGCCACGGTCTGTCCGTCGCCGACGTGCCGTGGACACCTCCCGGTGGCGCGTCGCGCGACGTGCCTGCCTGCGCGCTCGACGTGGAGCGGGTCCGCGCCGGCGCGGAGCCCGACATCCGCAAGGTGATGGTCGGTTCCCGCCGGGTCCCCTACTGGCAGGGCGGACGCGCCTACCAGCCCTACGCGGCCGGCTACTTCGGCGCCTTCTCGCCGATGGACTGGATGTTCATGGGCATGCTGTTCGGCGGCGGGTTCGACGGCCTCGGCGAGGGCATCGGCGCCATGGGCGAGGGCATCGGCGACCTCTTCGGTGGGATCGGCGACGGCATCGGCGGCATGTTCGACGGCTTCGACTTCTGACCCGACCGGCTGCTTCCCACCTGTCACCTCGCCGACGACGGGTCGGTCGTCGCGAGCCGAGCGGGCTGCGCGAGGATGGCCGGGTGAGCCTGCACCGCACCGAGCTCGGCGACTCCGGGTCGCGCGTCGTGTTCTGCCACGGACTCTTCGGCCAGGGCAAGAACTGGACGCAGGCCGGCCGGGCGCTCAGCGCCGACCACCGGGTCCTGCTCCTGGACATGCCCAACCACGGGCGCTCTCCGTGGACGGACACTTTCGACTACCTCGAGCTGGCCGACCTCGTCGCCGCCGAGCTGGGCGACGAGCCGGTGGCGCTGGTGGGGCACTCGATGGGCGGCAAGATCGCGATGTGCGTGGCGCTGCGGCACCCGGACCTCGTCGAGCGGCTCGCCGTGGTCGACGTCGCCCCCGTGGCCTACGAGAGCGGGCGGGAGTTCGTCGGGTACATCGAGACGATGCGGGCGATGGACCGCGCGGTGCTCGAGCGCCGCGAGCAGGCCGAGGAGGCGCTGCGCGAGCCGGTGCCCAACCCGGTGGTGCGCAGCTTCCTGCTGCAGAACCTGCGGCGCACCGACGACGGCTGGCACTGGCAGGTCAACCTCGACCTGCTGGGCGAGCACATGTCCGAGCTCGTCGGCTGGCCCGGCGACCGCTTGGGTGACGCGACGTACGACGGTCCCGTGCTGTGGGTCGGCGGCGCGCGCTCGGACTACATCTCCGACGAGCACGCGGTGGAGATGGACCGGCGCTTCCCGCGCAACCGGCGCGTGCTGATCAAGGGCGCAGGGCACTGGGTGCACTCCGAGCAGCCCGAGGTCTTCCTCGAGGTCGTGCGCCGCTTCCTCGCGTGACGAATCGGGCCGGTCCGCGAGGGCGGCCGGCTCAGCCCCTCTGCCGGGCGCGGTACGCCGCGACGGCCTCGCGGTTGCCGCAGGTCGTGGAGCAGTAGCGCCGGGACCGGTTGCGGGAGAGGTCGAGCACCACGTCGTCGCAGTCGTCGGCGGCGCAGCGGTCGAGCCGCGACATCTCGTCGGCGCGGATGACGTCGACCATCGCCATCGCGGTCTCCACCACGACCCGCTCGTCGAGCGGACGGTCCGGGTCCACGGCGTGGAGGTGCCAGTCCCAGTGGTCGTGACGCTGGAGCTGGGGGAGCGCCCGTGCCGTGGCCAGCATGCCGTTCACGATCTCCGCGGCCTCGTCGCGCTCGGCCAGGAGCAGGGCCTTCAGCGCCGGGCGCAGCCGGCGTACGGCCTCGAGCTCGTCCGCCGTGGCGTCGTGGCGGCCGGTGTAGGACCAGGAGGCGAGGAAGGCGGACAGGTCGTCGACCGAGCCCAGCGGGTCGCCGGGCTCGTCGGTGGAGTTGACCAGGGCCACCGCGGCTTGCAGGGCCGCATCCGTGTCATCCGTGAAGAGCACGTTGACACATTACACGCAGCCGTCGTAGCGTCATGACCGTGAAGGCTTTGACTCATGACACCCCCTCGTCCCGGGCCGCGACCGGACTGGTGCTCGCGGTCGCGTCGGCCTCCACGTTCGGCATGTCCGGAGCGCTGGCGCGCGGGCTGCTCGACACCGGCTGGAGCGCCGGCGCGGCGGTCACGCTGCGCACGGTCATCGCCGCGGTGGTGCTGCTGGTGCCCGGCCTGCTCGCGCTGCGCGGGCGCTGGCACCTGCTGCGCGACAACGCCGGCCTCATCGCCGGCTACGGCATCTCGGCCGTCGCCGGTGCCCAGCTCTGCTACTTCTACGCGGTGACCTACATGCAGGTCGGCGTGGCGCTGCTGCTCGAGTACACCGCTCCCGTCGCGGTCGTCGTGTGGCTGTGGCTGCGCCACGGCCAGCGGCCCTCCGGTCTCACCGGGCTCGGCGCCGTGCTGGCCGCCGCCGGACTGGTGCTCGTCCTCGACGTGGTGTCCGGAGCCGACCTGAGCACCGCCGGGGTGCTGTGGGCGCTCGGCGCGATGGTCGGGGCGGCGTCGTACTTCATCATCTCCGCCGACGAGGGCAACGGGCTGCCCGGGATCAGCCTGGCGGCCGGCGGGCTGCTCGTCGCCGGTGTCGTGCTCTCGGCCGCCGGGGCCACCGGACTCCTGCCGTTCAGCGCCTCCGGTGCGGACGCGGTCTACGACGGCTTCACCGTGCCGTGGTGGGCCACCGTCCTGGCGCTCGGCCTGGCGACGGCCGCCTTCGCCTACGTCACCGGCATCGAGGCCGGACGGCGCCTCGGCAGCCGGCTCGCGTCGTTCGTGGCGCTCGGCGAGGTCCTCGCCGCGGTGGTCTGGGCCTGGCTGCTGCTCGGCGAGCTGCCGAGGCCGGTCCAGCTCGGCGGCGGCCTCCTCGTGCTCGCCGGCGTCGTCGTGGTGAAGCTCGGCGAGGGCCGGACCGCGCTCGGGGCCGCTCCGCTGCCGGAGCCGGAGCCGGACCGCGGCCCGGACCTCGACCCCGACCGCGACCAGGGAGCCGTCAGCGGGCGTCCTGTCGCTTGAGGAACACCTCGCGGTGCAGCAGCAGCAGCGCCGCCGCGACCGGCACGGCGAGCAGCGCTCCGATGACGCCCATCAGCGAGCCGCCCACCAGGGCGGCGACCACGGTGACCGAGCCCGGCAGGTCCACCGACTTCTTCATGATGCGCGGGTAGATCACGTAGGACTCGAACTGCTGGTAGGCCAGGTAGTACACGAGCGCCACCAGCGCGATCGTGGGGGAGACGGTCAGCCCGAGCAGGGTCATGATCGCGCCGGACACGAACGCTCCGACGACCGGGATCAGGGAGAAGAGCCCGACGACAAACGCCAGCGCGAAGGCGTAGTCGGCGAGCCCGACGACGAACGAGAACACCAGGGTGCTGAGGCCGGCGCACAGCGCCACGAGGAAGGCACCCGCGACGTAGGCGCCGGTGGAGCGGATGATCTGGTCGCCGAGCTGGCTGACGCGGGGGCGACGGGAGGCCGGCGCCAGCGAGTAGCCGGCGTGCTTGATGCTCGGCAGCGAGGCCAGGAAGTAGATCATCAGCACCAGGACGATGAGGCTGTTGGTCAGCGCCGACAGCACCCGGAGCCCGACGCCGAGGGCGCCGCCGAAGACCCGCTGGCCGAACTCGCCGTTCGCGATGTAGTCCTGGGCCTTGGCGATGACGTCGTACTTGTCGTCGAGCCGCTGGACCTGCCGGTTGGACTGCAGGTCGTCGAGCCAGCCGGGGGCGTTGCGGGTGATCTGGGCGATCTGGTCGCTGATCACCGGCGCCACGGCGACGACGAACAGCGCCAGCACGCCCAGCACCACGACCAGGACGAGCAGCACGGCCAGCCCGCGACGGACGCCACGGCGCATGAAGAACTCGACGACCGGGTTGAGCCCGATCGCCAGGAACATCGACATCACGAGGAGCACCAGCACCGACGAGATGCTGAGCAGCTGCTGGGCGAGGAAGAACGCCACCAGCGCGCCGAGCGCGCCGAAGAAGCCGACGTTGAACGGGGCGTGGCGCAGCAGCTGGGACGGCGGGGCGGCCGGCTCCACCGGGACGTAGGGCGCGGGAGCCGCGTCGTCGAGGAGGAGGTCGGTGGCATCGTCGATGTGCTCGGCGATCTCCGTGGCGGACTGCGCGGACTCCTGGGCCGCCTCCTCCGCGGCGTCGGCGGCGGCCTCGGCCCGGTCAGCGTGGTCGCTCACCTGCTCGACGAGCTCCTCGGGAACGGCCCCGACAGGCGGTGCCGGCTGCGACGGACGCGAGGTCGTGGCGTCGCCGTCCTCCGGCGCGGACCTCACGGCGTCGCGCAGCCGGGCACGCCAGCTCAGGACTCGTCCTCGGCGAAGCCCGCGACGACGTCGCGCAGGGCACCGAGCTGGGCGGTGATGGCGTCACGCCGCTTGGCCGCGCGCTCGACCTCGGCCTGGATGTTGGCGAGCTCGCGCTCGGCCTCCGCGACCCGGGTGGCGTTGATGGACTCGGCCTGGGTGCGCGCGGACGCGACGACCTGCTCGGCCTCCCGGCGGGCGCGGGCGAGCAGCCCCTCGGCCTCGGACTGGGCCTGCTGCCGGTGGGCGTTGGCCTGCGCCGTGGCCTCGCGGGCGCGCTGCTCGGCGGCGTTGGCACGTGCCTCGGCCTCGGCCACCAGGCGCTGGGTCTCCGCGGTGGCGTTGCTGTGGTGCTCCGCCGCCTCGCGGGCCAGCCGCTCCTTCTCCACCGCCAGCGTCCGGCGCGCCTCCTGGACCTCCCGGTCGGCGGCCGCGCGGGCCTGCTCGGCCTCGCGGGTGGCGGTCACCCGCAGCTCGTTGGTCTCCTGCTGGGCGGCGAGCCGCACCTGGTCGGCCTCCCGGCGGGCGGCGGCCAGCAGGTCCTCGGCCTCCGACCTGGCCAGGCTGCGCTCGGTCTCGGCGTCGGCGGTGAGGCGCGCGCGCATCTCGTCGAGCTCCTTGAGCTGCACCATGCGCATGTCGTCGGCCTCGCGGGCGGCGTCGGCGCGGATGCTGTGGGCGTCGCGCTCGGCCTGCGCACGGATGTCGGCGGCCTCCCGCCGGGCGGCCGCGCGGACGTCGGCGGCCTCCTCCTCCGCGAGCTTGAGCATCGAGGTGGCCCGGCCGCCGAGCCCGGCGTACGTCGGGTTCTGGATCTCGGCGACCTCCGCCCGCAGCCGCTCGAGCTCGGCCTCGAGCTCGATGACGCGCTGCTCGCTGCTCGCGAGGCTGGTCGCGAGGCCGGCCTTCTCGCTCTGGAGCTGGCCCACGCGCTGGTCGACGGCCGCCTTGTCGTAGCCGCCACGGCGCACCACCGGCAGCGGAGCCCCCTGCGGGACGGGCGGGACCGGCCGGTCGGCGACGGGAGTCGGGCCGGACGGGGCTGCAGGGCGCCGAGCCGGCGCGGGGGCCGGTGCGGGGGCCGGTGCGGAGGCCCGCGCCGCCGGTGCCGGCGGGGGGATGACGGGGGAGCGGCGGGTCGGCTGGGGGTCGGTCGTCCGCACCGCCGCGGGCACCTCGCGCTCCTCGGGCGCCGTCTCGGAGGTGGCCTCGGGGGCCATCTCCGCGGCGCGCGACTCGGCACCGGCGACCGGGAGGACCTGGGTCTCCTCTCCCGCGCCGTCGGTCGACTCCGGCTCGTCGAAGATGGACAGGCCCTGGTCGGAAGCCATGGTGAGGCACCCTCTCTCACGTCGTACGGACTGCGTCGGTGCCAGTCTGTCCGATGTCCCCACACGTTCACACCCCGGCTCGCGGAGGATCGGCAAACCGGGGTGTGTCGGACGTCTCGGGTCCGGGGTCAGACGCCCCGGAACCGGTTGATGGCCGTCTCGTGCTGCGCGCGCATCTCGTGGTCGAGGACGCCCAGCCCCTCCTCGGGCGCGAGGCACAGGACCCCGACCTTGCCCTGGTGGGCGTTCAGGTGGACGTCGAGCGAGGCCTGGCCGACCTCGTCGAGCGGGTAGGTCCTCGACAGCGTCGGGTGGATCGCGCCCTTCGCGACCAGGCGGTTGGCCTCCCACGACTCGCGGTAGTTGGCGAAGTGGCTGGAGATGATCCGCTTGAGGTTCATCCACAGGTAGCGGTTGTCGTACTCGTGCATGTAGCCCGAGGTGGAGGCGCAGGTGGTGATGGTGCCGCCCTTGCGGGTGACGAAGACCGAGGCGCCGAAGGTCTCGCGACCGGGGTGCTCGAAGACGATGTCGATGTCCTCGCCGCCGGTGAGCTCGCGGATGCGGGCGCCGAAGCGCTTCCACTCGCGCGGGTCCTGCTCGGTGCCCTCGTCGTTCCAGAACTTGTAGCCCTCCTCGGAGCGGTTGATGATCAGCTCCGCTCCCATGCTGCGGGCGATCCTCGCCTTCTCCTCGTTGGACACCACGCACACCGGCGTCGCGCCGCCGTTGAGGGCGTACTGGGTCGCGAAACCGCCGAGGCCTCCCGACGCCCCCCAGATCAGCACGTTGTCGCCCTGCTTCATGTTGCCGCCATTGGTGCTCACGAGCTGGCGGTACGCCGTGCAGTTCACCAGGCCCGGGGAGGCGGCCTCCTCCCAGGTGAGGTGCTCGGGCTTGGGCATGAGCTGGTTGGCCTTGACCATCGCCACGTCGGCAAGACCGCCGAAGTTGGTCTCGAAGCCCCAGATCCGCTGCTCGGTGTCGAGCATCGTGTCGTTGTGGCCGTCGGGGCCCTCGAGCTCCACCGACAGGCAGTGGGCCACGACGCGGTCGCCCGGCTTCCAGCGGGTCACGCCCGGGCCGGCCTTGAGCACGACGCCGGAGAGGTCGGAGCCGACCACGTGGTAGGGCAGGTCGTGGCGCTTGGTGAGCTCGCTGCTGCGGCCGTAGCGCTCCAGGAAGCCGAAGGTGGACACGGGCTCGAAGATCGAGGTCCACACCGTGTTGTAGTTGATCGCGCTGGCCATGACGGCCACGAAGGCCTCGCCGGGACCGAGCTCGGGCAGCGGCACCTCGTCGACGTGGATCGACCGGCGCGGGTCCTTCTCCTTCGACGGCAGCCCCTCGAACATGTCCACCTCGTCCTTCTTCACGAAGGCGGCGCGGTAGGACTCGGGGAGCTCGAGGGCGGCGAAGTCCTCGGACGTGGCCTCGCCGGACTGGATGGCTTCGAGGATGTTCTGCACGGGCGTCTCCTGGTGGGCGTCGGTGGCACGATTCGGGTCAAGGTACCGGCGAGTAACCTCGGGCGGTCGAAGGTGTGACGTACGTCGCTCAGGCGTGCGTCGCGCCCGTGGCGGGCTCGACGAGCTCGACGAGCACGCCGCCCGCGTCCTTGGGGTGGACGAAGTTCACGCGGCTGTCCGACGTGCCCCGCCTCGGTGCGTCGTACAGCAGGCGCAGCCCGCGCCCACGCAGGACGTCCGCCACGTGCTCGACGTCCGCCACGCGGAAGGCCAGCTGCTGGATGCCGGGACCGTTGCGGTCGAGGAACTTCGCGATCGTGGACTCCGCCGTCAGCGGCGCCAACAGCTGGATGCAGGAGCCGGAGTTCCCGACGCCGACCATCGCCTCGCGCACCCCCTGCTCCTCGTTGACCTCCTCGTGGAGGATCTCCATGCCGTAGACGTCGCGGTAGAACGCCATGGCCTCGTCCAGGTCGGGCACCGCGATCCCGACGTGGTCGATGGCGGTGAACAGGTGGCGGACGTCGCCGAGCGGGTCGCCGGGCGGTGCGGGTGTGGTCATGGCCGACATCGTGCACTCGGGCGGTGCGCCGCGCGAGCGGGTGTGACGTGCGCCTCATCGCGGCCCGGGTGCGCACCCTGCCGCCCGGGGCGGCGCATGGGTATCGTCGACGGACGAAGCACCCGACACCCGCACGCCTGGAGGAGAGCTCATGACCGGTTCCGTCATCGTCGCGGGGGCGCGCACCCCGATCGGACGCCTGCTCGGCGGGCTGAAGGACTTCTCGGCCGCCGACCTCGGCGGGATCGCCATCAAGGGCGCGCTCGACAAGGCGGGCGTGAGCGGCGAGCAGGTCGACTACGTCATCATGGGCCAGGTCATCCAGGCCGGTGCGGGACAGAACCCCGCCCGGATGGCCGCCGTGAAGGGCGGCATCCCGATGTCGGTGCCGTCGATCACCATCAACAAGGTCTGCCTCTCCGGCCTCAACGCCATCGCGCTGGCCGACCAGCTGGTCCGCGCGGGGGAGTGCGACATCGTCGTCGCGGGCGGCATGGAGTCGATGACCCAGGCCCCGCACTTCCTGCCGAAGTCGCGCGAGGGCGTGAAGTTCGGCGACGTGAAGCTCGTCGACTCCATGGCCTACGACGCGCTCTTCGACCAGTTCACCTCGCAGGCGATGGGCCTGCTCACCGAGGAGTGCAACGCCGCGGGCGCGAACCTCACCCGCGAGGAGCAGGACACCTTCGCGGCCTACTCCCACCAGAAGGCCGCCGTCGCCTGGAAGAACGGCGTCTTCGCCGACGAGGTGGTGCCGGTGGAGGTGCCGCAGCGCAAGGGCGACCCGATAGTCGTCGCGGAGGACGAGGGCGTGCGGGGTGACACCACCGTCGAGTCCCTGGCCCGGCTGCGCCCCGCCTTCAGCAAGGACGGCACGGTCACCGCCGGCTCGGCCTCCCAGATCTCCGACGGGGCGGCCGCCGTCGTGGTGATGAGCAAGGCCAAGGCCGAGGAGCTCGGTCTGACCTGGCTCGCCGAGATCGGCGCCCACGGCCAGGTCGCCGGACCCGACTCCACGCTGCAGCTCCAGCCCGCCGCGGCGACGGCCAAGGCGTGCGAGAAGGAGGGCATCTCGCCCGCTGACCTGGACCTGGTGGAGTTCAACGAGGCCTTCGCCGCGGTCGGCATCTCCTCGGCGCGCGAGCTCGGCATCGAGGACGCCAAGGTGAACGTCAACGGCGGTGCCATCGCGCTCGGCCATCCCGTCGGCATGTCGGGCACCCGGGTGGTGCTCACGCTCGCCCTCGAGCTCAAGCGCCGCGGCGGCGGCGTCGGGGCGGCTGCTCTGTGCGGTGGCGGCGGCCAGGGCGACGCCCTGATCGTCCGCGTCCCCGCGTGACGACGCGCGCGGGACGCGCGTGACGAGGCGGGGCGCCGCAGGGGTCCCCGCGCTCGTCGGGCGAGCGCGCGAGGGTGATCCGGCGGCCGTGGCCCGCCTCATCACCCTCGTGGAGGACGCCTCGCCGCTGCTGCGCGAGGTCATGTCCGCGCTCGGCCCGAATGCCGGGCGGGCGCACGTGCTGGGCGTCACCGGCGCGCCGGGCGTGGGCAAGTCGACCACCACCAACGCCCTGGTGACCGCCATGCGGCGCGCCGGGCGGCGCGTCGGCGTGCTGGCCGTGGACCCGTCCTCGCCCTTCTCCGGCGGTGCGCTCCTCGGCGACCGCGTGCGGATGGGCGACCACGCCCTCGACCGCGACGTCTTCATCCGCTCCATGGGTGCCCGCGGGCACCTCGGCGGCCTCGCCCGGTCGACCCCGCAGGCGGTTCGCGTGCTGGACGCAGCCGGGTGCGACGTCGTCGTCGTGGAGACCGTCGGGGTCGGCCAGAGCGAGGTCGAGGTGGCCGGGCTCGCCGACACGACCCTCGTGCTGCTGGCGCCCGGGATGGGCGACGGCATCCAGGCCGCGAAGGCGGGCATCCTCGAGGTGGGCGACGTCTACGCGGTCAACAAGGCCGACCGGGAGGGCGCCGACCGCACCCGTCGCGAGCTGCGCACCATGCTCTCGATGGCCGACCGGCCGGAAGGCGCGTGGCGGCCGCCGGTGCTGCAGACCGTCGCGAGCACGGGGCAGGGGATTGACGAGCTGCTCGCCGAGATCGAGCGGCACGCCGCGTGGCTCGCCGAGTCGGGCGGGCTGGCGCGGCGGCGTACGCTCCGGGCGCGCCGCGAGGTGGAGGCGATCGCCCTCGCGACCCTGCGCGAGCGGTGGGGCACCGACGGCGGCGCCGCGCTCGACACCCTGGCCGACCGGGTGGCGAACGGCGACGTCGACCCGTACGCCGCCGCCGACGAGCTACTCCGCCGCAGCTGACAGGACTTCGCGGAGGTCGTCGACGACCTGGCGCGTCCGCACGAGCAGCACGCCGAGTCCGACTCCCTCCGCCGTCGCGGACAGCACGAGCGTCTCCTGCCCCGGCACGGGTACCGCGGCGATGACCGTGTGCTGCTCACCCGAGGAGAGCTGGATGGTCTGCAGACCCTCGCCGCGGCCTCCGAGCTCGCGACCGGCCGCGAACATGCCGCCGGTGAGACGGGCTGCCCTCCGCACCTCGGCGTCGGGCAACCCGTCGGCGGCCAGGGGGACCCCCGCAGCCGTGCACAGCAGGACCGAGCTGACCGCGCCGAGGTCGTGCTCGAGCGTGTCCACCACGTGCGTCCAGGCTCGTTCGACCGCTCGCCGAAGGGGCCGGTCCTGTCCGCGGGTGGAGTCCACGGGCCCGGTCTGCCCCTCGGCTTCCCGTTCGGGTCCACGGGCACGGACCTGGGCGCGCCGGTGGTCCGAGGCCCGTCCCGCCCACGAGCCCCCCGACGCCCCCGGCCCGCGGCTCGACGTCGCGGCGCGAGGACGCGGCACAGGATCGACCGAAGGTGTCTCGGGGCCGCTGACGCTGGGCGTCCCGGACGCGCCCTCCGGGCCGCCCTCGGGACCGCCTTCGGGACCGTCCTCTGGACCGTCCACGGGTGCGTCGGAGCGGCGCCGCCGCCAGCGCGACGGGTTCGCGCGTTCCGCGCTCACCGATGCCTCGTCTCTGTCGTGGGGTGCTCGCTCACGGACGCCGTCGGGCGGCTCAGCCCAGGCCGACGGCCGCCCGGTTCACGGCGCTGCGCAGGAGGGCGAGGTTCGTCGACTGTCGGTCGGCCGCGACGTAGATGAAGGCCTCGGTGCCGACGAGCTTGATCAGGTGCAGCTGGGTCTGCAGCGTCAGCAGCATGTCCTCGAGACCGGAGAGGTTGAGGATGCGCATCGTGTTGAGCTTCGCCTTGACCAGCTCGCTGTTGTAGGCGCTCGCGGTGTCGAGGTCGAAGTCCCGAGTGGCCTTCGTGGCCAGCGGCATCCCGCTCTCGAGGTCGACGATCGAGGCACCGATGAAGCCGTTCACGCCGGCCGCGATGTCTTCGAGAATGGCGTCGTACTTGTCCGACATGTGTTGCTTCCTCCAGGGGTTTTGGGCTGACCTCGACCGGCTGCCCGGCCGTGTCCCGCGTTGTGGTGTCAGGGTGGCGGGACTGGGGGAACGGTAGCCGTGACGTTCGGCGGCGGGAGTCGTTTTCGCGAAACCCGACCAAGGTTTGTCTAGGCACGGCCCGTCAGCACGGCCAGGCCTCAGGCCGCGTCCTCCGCGGGCATCACCCGGTCCTCGTGCAACGGGTCGGCGAGGTCAGCGTGTCCTGTCCGCACGGCAGCGAAGGTCCACAGCTTATTCAGCACGAAGGACAGGGGCGTGACCAGCACGATGACCGCCAGCTGCGCCCAGTAGAGCCGGGTGCGCAGGCCGGTCGAGTCGTCCAGTACGTCGGTCGGCAACGCCACCGGCGAGTGCGGGTGCAGCAGGAGCGTGAGCAGCGCCAGTCCGACGGCGTGGCCGCCGAGGCCGACGACCAGGAAGGGCCAGTACTCCCGCCACCACCCGGCCGCGCGGCTGCTGCGGAACGTCCAGGAGCGGTTGAGCTGGAAGTTGGTGAGGTTGGCGACGAGGAAGGCGACGGTCGAGTAGACGTGGTACCACCGCAGGTTGAAGTCGGTGCCGCCGAGGGCCACGACCGCCTCGTCGAAGTGCGGCCCGAGCCGGCGGAGCACCACGAGGGTGGCCAGGTTGACCAGCACGCCCGAGGCGCCGACGACGCCGAACCGGACGAGGAGACCGACGTTGCGCCGGTGGCGCGCCACCAGCGCGGCACCCCGAGATCCCATGGTGGCGAGGCTACCGACCCGTCGCCTCCCGGCTGGCTCCTCTCCCTAGGATTGGGCCATGACGCAGCAGCCCTTCAGCCGTCCAGGTGCCATCGACCTCTCCGGTCTCGGCAAGCCCGCTCCCCAGCCCGCTCCGGCGGGCGGACCCGCGAGCGCGGGCTCGGGCGGTGGGTCCTACAGCGTCGTCGTGGACCAGCAGAACTTCCAGGGACTGCTCGAGCAGTCGATGACCGCACCGGTGCTGCTGGCGTTCTACTCGCGCAGCCGGATGCCGGAGAGCGGCCAGCTGGCCGACGACCTCGCGACCGTGGTCGGCGAGCACGAGGGCCGCTTCCTGCTCGGGCTGGTCGACATCGACGCCGTCCCCCAGATCGCGCAGGCGATGCAGATCCCGTCGATCCCGCTGGTGGTGGCCGTCGTCGACGGACGCCCGATGCCGTTGCTGCAGGACGTGCTGCCGATCGAGGAGCTGCGGACCGCGCTCACCCAGGTCGGTCAGCAGCTGACCGCGCAGGGGATCACCGGCCGGCACCAGCCGCGGTCCAGCTCGTCGCCCGACGAGGACGGTGAGGAGGCGGTCGACCCGCGCTACGCGCCCGCCCAGGACGCCCTCGTGGCCGGTGACATCGACCGGGCCGTCGCGGAGTACCAGAAGCTGGTGGACGCCAATCCCGCCGACGTCGAGGCCGCCGGCGGCCTCGCGATGGCGAAGGTCATGCAGCGCACGCAGGGCGTCGACCTGAACCAGGCGCGAGCGGCCGCCGCGGAGAACCCCGACGACGTGGACGCGCAGACGCTGGTCGCCGACCTCGACATGCTGGGCGGACACGTCGAGGACGCGTTCACGCGGCTGGTGAACCTCGTGGCCCGGACGGCCGATCCCGACCGGTCGAGGGCACGCGACCACCTGCTCGGGCTGTTCGCCGCGGTCGGCAACGACGACCCGCGGGTGCTGGCGGGGCGCCGCAACCTCGCCTCAGCGCTCTTCTGAGTCCCGCTTCGCCAGCACCGACCGCCCCGCCTCGAGGCGCGCGACCGGGACGCGGAAGGGCGAGCACGAGACGTAGGTGAGGCCGACGTCGTCGAAGAAGTGCACCGACCGCGGGTCGCCCCCGTGCTCGCCACAGACGCCCACCTTGAGGTCGGGGCGGGTGCCGCGCCCCTTCGTCGTGCCCATCTCGACCATGCCGCCGACGCCCTGCTGGTCCAGCGACTCGAACGGCGACACGTCGAAGATGCCGTGCTCGAAGTAGCGCGAGAAGAACGAGGACTCCACGTCGTCGCGCGAGAAGCCCCACGCCATCTGGGTGAGGTCGTTGGTGCCGAAGGAGAAGAAGTCCGCGGACTTCGCGATCCGGTCGGCGAGGAACGCCGCCCGGGGCAGCTCGATCATCGTGCCGATCGAGATGTCGAGCTTCACACCGCGCTCCTCCTCGACCTCGGCGATCTG
This sequence comes from Nocardioides xinjiangensis, assembly GCF_017916455.1. GTDB lineage: Bacteria > Actinomycetota > Actinomycetes > Propionibacteriales > Nocardioidaceae > Nocardioides > Nocardioides xinjiangensis. Next base: position 217,895 of record NZ_JAFMSY010000003.1, read on the forward strand.
CTGGTCGAGCTCGGCCCGCACGATCTCGAGCTCGCGGACGCTGGCGACCAGCGGCACCATGATCTCCGGCCGCGGGGTGCCGTGCGCGGCCATCCGGTCGGCGGCGGCCTCCGCGATGGCGCGCCCCTGCATGCGGAACAGGCCCGGGATCTGGATGCCGAGGCGTACGCCGCGCAGGCCGAGCATCGGGTTCTGCTCGTGCAGGCGGCGGACGTGGGTGAGCAGGGTGGCCGCCCGCTCCTCGACCCGGCCCCGCTCCTCGGCGAGCGCCACCTCCACGCTGAGCTCGGTGAGGTCGGGGAGGAACTCGTGGAGCGGTGGGTCGAGGAGCCGGATCGTGACCGGCAGGCCGTCCATCGCCTCGAGGATCTCGGTGAAGTCCTGCCGCTGCAGCGGCAGCAGCTCGGCGAGCGCGGCGTCGACGCCGGCCTCGTCCTCGGCGACGATGAGCCGCTCCACCAGCTCCCGCCGCTCGCCGAGGAACATGTGCTCGGTGCGGCACAGGCCGATGCCCTGGGCACCGAAGCGGCGGGCCCGGGCGGCGTCGTCGGGGGTGTCGGCGTTGGTGCGCACCCGCAGGCGGCGGGCCCCGTCGGCGTGGGCCATGATGCGGGCCACGGCGTGGGCGAGGTCGTCGTCGAGCTTCTCGCCCTCGAAGTGGCGCACCACCACGGAGTCGGCGACCGGGACGGCGCCCGCGAACACCTCGCCGGTCGTGCCGTCGATCGAGATCACGTCGCCCTCGCGGACCGTGTCGCCGTCGCGCACGCGGAACTCCCGCGCCTTGGCGTCGACGTCGAGCGACTCGGCTCCGCACACGCACGTACGCCCCATGCCCCGGGCCACCACGGCGGCGTGGGAGGTCTTGCCGCCGCGGCTGGTGAGGATGCCGCGAGCGGCCACCATGCCGCGCAGGTCGTCGGGGTTGGTCTCCTTGCGGACGAGGATGACGTCCTCGCCACGCTCGGCCCACTCCACGGCCGTGTCGGAGTCGAAGACCACCTTGCCGACGGCCGCACCGGGGGAGGCGTTCATGCCCTTCGCCAGCAGCGTGCGCTCGGCCCCGGCGTCGAAGCGCGGGAACATCAGCTGCGCGAGCTGGTCGCCGCTCACCCGCAGGACCGCCTCGTCCATCTGGATCAGGCCCTCGTCGACCATGTGCACGGCGATCCGGAACGCCGCCTCGGGGGTGCGCTTGCCGACACGTGTCTGGAGCATCCACAGCTTGCCGCGCTCGACGGTGAACTCGATGTCGCACATGTCGCGGTAGTGCCTCTCCAGCCGCGTCATGATCTCCATCAGGTCGTCGTAGGACCGCTGGTCGATCTGCGCCATGTCGGCCAGCGACACCGTGTTGCGGATGCCGGCGACGACGTCCTCGCCCTGGGCGTTCTGCAGGTAGTCGCCGTAGACGCCCTGCTCGCCGCTCGCGGGATCGCGGGTGAAGGCCACGCCCGAGCCGGAGTCCATGCCGAAGTTGCCGAAGACCATGGCCTGGACGTTGACGGCGGTGCCGAGGTCCTCGGGAATGCGCTCCTGGCGACGGTAGAGCCGCGCCCGGTCGGTGTTCCAGGAATCGAAGACCGCGCGGATCGCGAGGTCGAGCTGCTCGCGGGGGTCCTGCGGGAAGGCGCGTCCCGTCTCCTGCTCGATGATGCCCTTGAAGGTCTCGACGAGCCCGCGGAGGTCGTCGGCGTCGAGGTCGAGGTCGGAGTCGGTGCCCTTGCTCCGCTTCGCCTCGTCGAGGGCGTCGGAGAACAGCTCGGCGTCCACGTGCAGGACGGTGCCGCCGAACATCTGGAGCAGCCGGCGGTAGGAGTCCTGCGCGAAGCGCTCGGACTCGCTGCGCGCGGCGAGCCCGCCGACCGAGGTGTCGTTCAGTCCCACGTTGAGGACCGTCTCCATCATCCCGGGCATGGAGAACTTCGCTCCCGAGCGCACCGAGACGAGCAGCGGGTCGTCGGCGTCGCCGAGCTTCTTGCCCATCGCCTCCTCGAGCGCGGCGAGGTGCTCGCTGACCTCCTCGGCCAGCCCGTCCGGCTCGCCGCCCTCGCCGAGGTAGGCCCGGCACGTCTCGGTCGAGATGGTGAAGCCCGGCGGCACCGGCAGGCCGAGGTTCGTCATCTCGGCCAGGTTGGCGCCCTTGCCGCCCAGCAGGTCCTTCTGGTCCTTGCTGCCCTCTGAGAAGTCGTAGACCCAGGTCATGAGGGCATCCTGCCTCAGCGACCGGACTCCGTATACGCCTCCGTGCCGCCGACCGCGGCTCGCACCCGGCGGGCGGTGAAGTCGGCCGCCAGCTCGTCGACCTCCTCCAGGGTGCAGAAGCGCACGTCGCGGATCTCGCGCTCCTGCATGACCACCCCGGCGAGGACCGAGGTGGGGTGGGTGCCACCGTCGAAGACCAGGCAGACGGCGTCGTCCCAGCCGCCCCACGGAGGGAGCCAGTCGGTGAGGACCAGGCCGCGGGGCTCGATCTGCAGGCCGAGCTCCTCCTCGACCTCGCGCTGGACCGCCACCCGCGGCGACTCCCCGACCTCGACCACGCCGCCGGGCAGGTCCCAGTCGCGCTTGTAGGTGAGCCGGCACAGCAGGACGCGTCCCTCGGTGTCGCGCAGGAGCATCTGGGCGATCGCCCGCTTGCGGGGCAGGAACGAGTTGAGGAGCGCCCGGAAGCCCCCGGGCTCCTGGACCGGCGCGTCGGTGACCAGGCGGGCGTAGACGACGTGGTCGGACTGCCCGCCGTCGTCGTCCACGCTCCGGCGTACGCCCTCGCGGTGCAGCCCCGCCCACGTCGCGGCCCTCTGGCCGGCCGCGTCGTCGATCGCGACGAGCGCCTCGACCCGGCTGTGCTCGGTCAGGGCCGCCGCGACCTCGTGGCGCAGGGCGTCGGTGGTCGGCGCTCCCTCCCAATGGATCCTGGCCACGCCGTCGGCGACGGTCGTCACGCTGATCGAGTCCCGGGGGTCTGCCACCCGGCCACCCTAGCGAGCCCTGCCCGGAGGGAGCCGCGGACGTTCGAGGTGCCGCCGGGGAGGGTCCGCCCGACGTCGCGTCAGCGCACGACGTCGAAGCGAGCCATCATCCCGTGGTCCTCGTGGTCGAGCATGTGGCAGTGGATCATGAACGGCCCGGTGTAGTCGGTGAAGCGGGCGGCGACCTCGACCTGCTCCCCGGGCTCGAGCCGCCAGGTGTCCTCCAGGCCCCGTTCCCACGGCGGTGGCCGCTTGCCGTCGCGCAGGAGCGTGCGCCACTGCTCGGCGTGGATGTGGACGTAGTGGGTCACGTCGCTGGTGTTGCGGAAGCGCCACCGCTCCACGGTGCCGAGGCGGGGGCGGTGGTCGACACGACCGGGGTCGAAGGCGCGGCCGTTGATGGACCAGTAGCTGCTGTGCGCGGACTCCTCGAGCCCGAACGTCCACGTCTGCGACACCTTGGCCGGGACGGGCGACACCAGCTCGGGCGACGGCAGTCGCGACGGCAGCCGCGAGGCGTCGCGGGCGGGGGCACCGACCCGGAACTCCATCACGGATGTCTCCCGCGCGTCGTCACCGGTGGCTCCGGCCGCGGCGGGCACCGACGCGAGCACGAGGCGCTGCCCGGTGGCACCGCTGAAGTCCACGATCACGTCGGCGCGCTGGGCGGGACCGAGCAGCACGCTCGACCGCACCACCGCCTTGGGCAGCAGGCCGCTGCCGGTGCCGATGTGCAGGAACGGCCTGCCGTCGGACAGCGTGAAGTTGTAGCTCGAGAACGGCGAGGAGTTGAGGAGGCGGAGCCGGTAGCGGGTCGCCGACACGTCGAGGTACGGCGCGAAACGACCGTTGACCAGCACCTTGTCGCCCACCGTCGCGTCGTCCGGCGGTGCGTGCGGTCCGCTCCACGCCATCTCGCCGTGGTGGCCCACCATCTCGGGGCCGTGGGCGAAGGGGTCCGTGAGCTGGTTGGCTGCGCTGAACGACCGCTCGGACACCATGAGGGGCAGGTCGCGACGGCCCGTCGGCAGCCGTAACCCGCGCCTGGGCGGGTCGGTGACGATGAACATCCCCTGCAGGCCGCGCCAGTTGTTGCGAGCGGTGCGGTCCATGCGGTGGTCGTGGTACCAGAAGAACGAGCCTGGCTCGGGGCGGCCGTCGACCACCAGCGGGTAGTCGTAGGTACGCTCGCCGCCGCGTCGGACGAGGTGGGTGGTGGGCTGCCCGTCGTCCGCGGGCGCGTGGTGGTCGCCGTGCAGGTGCGTCGACATGGCTCCGGCGCCGCGAGGTAGGCGGTTGACGACGGTGACCTCGGTGCCACGCCCCCCGCGCCGCTTGATCGTCGGTCCGGGGTAGGTGCCGTCGTAGGTCCACATCGCGGTGCGCCGTCCGTGCGGGAGCACCCGCACCCGGGCGCGGCGCATGACGAGCCTGACGTCGGCGCCCCGGCGGGTGGCGGGGACGACCAGGGGCTGCTCGAAGCGGGTGTCCACCGGCTCGACGCCACCGGCGACCCCCTCGACGGTGATCACGCCGCGCATGCCCGGGTGCAGCTTGCAGAAGAACGCCCACGGGCCGGCGGCGAGGGTGCCGACGCCCGGCACGGTCGCGGACGTCCCGGCAGGGACGCGTACGTCGAACACGGGCGTCCCGTCGGCGGCGCGGGCGACCGACGTGACCGTGTGGTCCATCGAGTCGAGGTTGACCACCGTGACGGCGCCGCCGCCGCCCACGGTCACCTCCGGCGTCGCGAAGCCCGTCCGGGCACCACCTTCCTCGATGACGATGGTCGCGTTGCGGACCGGCTCGGCGGACGCCGTCCGCCCGCCCGGCGCCGTACCCAGGTCGGGGATCACGAGCGCCATCGCGCACGCCACGATGCCGACCAGCCACGCAGTCGGCCTGCTACGCAGGGTCCACGTCATCGTCCCGAGTGTGCACCAGCGACGGGGGACCGGCACCTCCCGGGCGACGGTGGTCTGGACCTGGCCGCGACGTCACGAAAGTGGATGATGACAAGCGCGGACGACCGTGCCTTCACTGGAAGGTGCTGCTGTGCCGACGTCCGGCACGCACTCTCCAGAAGGGTTGGACCACCATGCACGTGCCGACCAGACTGCGCAGGGCGGTGGCGGTCGTGTGCGCCACCGCGCTCGCCACCTCGCCCCTGCTCGTCGCTCCCACGACCGCCGGTGCCGCGAGCGCCGCCACACCGACGGCACGAGCCGCCATGCCCCACCTCACCGCGACGCTGACCAAGAAGACGATCAGGGTCAAGGGCGCCGACCGCCTGAGGGCGGGCCGGGTCCACTTCGCCGTCAAGGGCGCCGGGATCGTCGAGTTCGTGACGTTCGACAAGGGCTACGACGTCGCCGACTTCACCCGGGACGTCAACAGGTTCGGCGCGAAGAACGACATGAAGGCGCTCAAGCGAGCGATCCGGAACGCCACGATCATCGGCGGCTTCGCCGGCGGTGGCTCCGGCACCATCGTCTTCCCGCGCCCGGGTGCCTACACGCCGTTCGCCATCGGCCAGCGCGGAGTGGTGACCGGCAAGACGTTGGTCGTCCGTGGGCCGGTGAGGTCGTCCTCCGCGCCGCGGACCGACGGCCGCATCCTCGCCAAGCGCGGTCTCGCGTGGGGCGGCGCCTCGACGCTCCCCGCGAACGGCCGGTTCCTGTTCAAGAACAAGCGCAGCGCCGCGGTGCCCCACTTCGTGGTGCTCCAGCAGGTGGCTGCCGGGACCACCACCGACCAGGTGCTGCAGTTCCTGCAGAGCGGGGAGGAGGGGCCGCCCCCGTCGTGGGTGCTCCCGGGGTCGATGGAGACCGGCTCGCTCAGCCCGGGACGGAGCATGACCGTCGACTACGACCTGCCGCCCGGGCAGTACGTCGTGATGTGCTTCTTCCCGGACCCCGAGATGCAGGGCATGCCGCACGCCCTCATGGGGATGCTGCGGATGATCAACCTCACCTAGCCGGCGGAACCGGTTCCGGGCCGCGTCAGTCGGCGGCCCGGAACCACACGGTCGCCAGCGGAGGCACGACGATGTCGGCGTGTGCCGGCTGCCCGTGGTGCTCGCCGTCGACGGCGCGGATGGAGCCGAGGTTGCCGACGCCGGAGCCGTGGTAGACGTCAGCGTCGGTGTTGAGGATCTCCGTCCAGGTGCCCGCCGACGGCAGGCCGAGGCGGTAGCCCTCGTGGGGGGTGCCGGCGAAGTTGCTGACGCACACCAGGTCGGGCTCGCCGTGCGCGCGCCGGACGAACGAGAAGGTGTTGCGGCCGGCGTCGTTGGCGTCGATCCACTGGAAGCCCTCGGGGTCGTTGTCGCGGCCCCACAGGGCGCCGGTCGCCTTGTACGCGGCGTTCATGTCCCGGACCATCGCGTGCACCCCGGCGTGCTCGGGGTGCTCGAGCAGCCACCAGTCGAGCTCGCGGCTCTCGGCCCACTCCGACTCCTGGCCCAGCTCGCACCCCATGAAGAGCAGCTGCTTGCCCGGGTGCGCCCACATGTAGGCGAGGTAGGCGCGGAGGTTGGCCAGCTGCTGCCACCGGTCGCCCGGCATCTTGCGCAGCAGCGAGCCCTTGCCGTGGACCACCTCGTCGTGGCTGATGGGCAGGACGTAGTTCTCCGCGAAGGCGTAGACCAGCGAGAAGGTCATCTGCCCGTGGTGGTGGCTGCGGTAGAGCGGGTCCTTGGCGACGTAGTTCAGCGAGTCGTGCATCCAGCCCATGTTCCACTTGAAGCCGAAGCCGAGGCCGCCGTCGCGGGTGGGGCCGGTGACGCCGGGCCACGCCGTCGACTCCTCCGCGATCGTGACGATGCCGGGGACCCGCTTGTAGACGGTGGCGTTCATCTCCTGGAGGAACTGCACCGCCTCGAGGTTCTCCCGTCCGCCGTACTTGTTGGGCGACCACTCGCCGTGCTCGCGGGCGTAGTCGAGGTAGAGCATCGAGGCGACGCCGTCGACCCGCAGGCCGTCGGCGTGGAACTCCTCGAGCCAGAACACGGCGTTCGCGTAGAGGAAGTTGCGCACCTCGTTGCGCCCGAAGTTGAAGATGTGCGAACCCCACTCCTTGTGCCAGCCGCGCTGGGGGTTGGGGTCCTCGTAGAGCGGGGTGCCGTCGAAGCGCGCCAGCGCCCACTCGTCGGTGGCGAAGTGCCCGGGCACCCAGTCGAGGATCACGCCGATGCCGGCCTGGTGGAGCCGGTCGATGAGCCGCTTGAGCCCGTCGGGGTCGCCGAACCGGGCGTCCGTGGCGAAGTACGACGTCACGTGGTAGCCCCACGAGCCGCCGAACGGGTGCTGCATGACCGGCATGAACTCCACGTGGGTGAAGCCGAGGTCGGAGACGTAGGGGACCAGCGCGTCGGCGATCTCGTCCCAGGAGTAGAGGTCGCCGGAGTAGTGCTTGCGCCACGAGGCGAGGTGCACCTCGTAGATCGACATCGCCTCGTCGACCGGCTGCCGGGTCCGGCGCGCCTCGAGCCAGGCGTCGTCGCCCCACTCGTGCTGGGACTGCCACACGACCGAGGCCGAGCTGGGCGCCTTCTCGGTGTACTGCGCCAGCGGGTCGGCACGGTCGACCCACTGGCCGTCCGCGCCGCGGATGCGGTACTTGTACTGCGCGCCGACGCCGGCGCCCTCGACCCAGGCGTGCCACACCCCGGAGCCGTCCAGGCGCGTCATCGGGTGCGCCGAGCCGTCCCAGCCGGCCCACTCGCCGGCGACCTGCACCTCCATCGCATTGGGGGCCCACACGCGGAACGACGTGCCGTCGGGGGCGACCTGGGAGCCGAGCACCGTCCAGAGGAGCTCGTGGCGTCCCTCGCCGATGAGGTGCAGGTCGAGCTCGCCCGGTGCGTGCGCGACCGGTGCCTGCTGGACGGGCGCCTGCTCGACGGGCGCCTGCTCCACGGCTGCCTGCTCGACGGGCGCCTGCTGGACGGGCGCCTGCTGGACGGTGGCGGTGCGCCGCCCCTTCCTGTGCTTCTTCTCAGTCACTGGGTCCCTTTCAGGGCGGCCAGCGGGATGGAGAGCCATCCCGGCCGGTTGCGCGCTTCGTAGACGGCTTCGTAGACGACCTTGTCCGCGACGTAGGCGTCGAGCAGCGTGGCGGCCGTGCGGTCGAGGTCCCAGCCGCGTTGCGTGGTGTAGGCGTCGAGGAAGGCGGCGCGGTTGCGCGCCGACCACTCGCCGGCGCGGTAGGCGCGCTGCTCGGCCTCGCCACCGCTGTCGACGCCGCCCCCGGTCAGCGCGACGACGCGCGGCGCGTAGTCGAAGGAGCGGATCATCCCGGCGACGTCGCGCCACACGGAGTCGGGCCTCAGCCGCTCGGCCAGCGGCTTGGCCGGCTCGCCCTCGAAGTCGACGATCTTCCAGCCCTTGGAGGTCCGCAGGGTCTGGCCGAGGTGCAGGTCACCGTGCACCTGCTGCACCTCGATCGCGTCGAGCGCCCGTAGCCGGGCGTACGTCTCGCGCAGCCGCGCCTCGTGCGCGGCGAGGTCCGGCACCACCTCGAGCGCCTCGCTCAGCCGCTGCTCCATGGCGGAGGCGAGACCGGCGACGGCGGCGGCATCGCGCCGCTCGACCGGGAAGTGGGCCGCGAGGTCGGCGTGCACCTCCGCCAGGGCCACGCCGAGCCGCGCCGCCTCGCCCGCGAAGTCCCCGCCGACCTCGTCGGCGTGGAGGTCGGCCTCGGCGAAGAGGTTCCGGACGCTGGCCAGCGCCAGGTCCCAGCCGTCGCTGGCGGTGCGCAGGAACTGCTGCAGCATGGCGAGCTGGATCGTGGAGTCCGTCCCTCCGAGCTCGTCGTCGACGAGGTCGAGCCAGCCGTAGAGCGAGGCGACGTGGGTGGACTCCGCCTCGGTGAGGACCTGGTGGATCGCGATGTCGGGGTTCACGCCGGGGGTCACCTTGCGGAACACCTTCATCAGCGCGTCCTCGCCGAAGGCGACCGAGGAGTTCGACTGCTCGCCGCTGAAGAGGGTCGAGTGGGCCTCCAGGTCGAGCTCGTGCCCGGGCAGGCGGTGGAAGTGGAGCAACCCGCGCGCGGTGCTGGTCGGGGGAGCGGCGAAGGCCCGCAGCCACAGCGCCATCGACTCGCGGTCGTGGACGGCGTCGTAGACGAACGCGTGCCCGAAGTCCTCGTCGTCCCACTCGCCGACGAGGGCGTGCGCGAGCCGCTCCTGCGGCTCGGCGTAGTAGGCGAGCGGAAGCTGGTAGAGCTCGGACTCCGCCGCCTGGTCCTCGCCACTCGGGGCGTAGGCCACCTCGGCGAGCTCCACCACGACGCGGACACCCGGCGGGGCGTCGGGCAGCTCGCCGACCCGGCGGACGCCGGCGAGCGTCCACTCACGGCCCTTGCCGCCGAACCAGCGGGCCTCGCCGATCCACTGGGTCAGCACCTCGGTCGGGGCGCTCATCCCTCCACCCCCGTCGTCGTCGTCGGGTCGGTCAGCCGGAGCCAGAGGAACCCGTAGCCGCCGAGCGTCAGCAGGTAGGGCAGCTCGCCGACCTTGGGGAACGGCACCCCGCCGAGGAGCTCGACGGGGACCATGCCCTCCCAGTGCCGCAGGTCGAGCTCGACCGGCTGGGGGAAGCGGGACAGGTTGTTGACGCAGAGGATCACGTCGCGTCCCTCGGCCCCGCCTCCCGCGGGCGAGTGCTCGCGGATGTAGGACAGCACGCTGGGGTTCGAGCCGCCGAGGTCGGTGAACTCGCCGAGGCCGAACGCCGGGTGGCGGCGTCGTGCGTGCACGAGCCGCCGCGTCCAGTGCAGCAGCGAGGAGGTGTTCTCCAGCTGGGCCTCGACGTTGACGGACTGGTAGCCGTAGACCGGGTCCTGGATCGCGGGCAGGTGCAGCTTGCCCGGGGTGGCGGAGGAGAAGCCCGCGTTGCGGTCGGGCGTCCACTGCATCGGCGTGCGCACGCCGTCGCGGTCACCGAGCCAGATGTTGTCGCCCATGCCGATCTCGTCGCCGTAGTAGAGCACCGGCGACCCGGGCAGCGACAGCAGGAGCGCGGTGAACAGCTCCATCCGGTTGACGTCGTTGTCCAGCAGCGGGGCCAGGCGGCGGCGGATGCCGATGTTCGCCTTCATCCGGGGGTCGTGGGCGTACTCCGACCACATGTAGTCGCGGTCCTCGTCGGTGACCATCTCGAGGGTGAGCTCGTCGTGGTTGCGCAGGAAGATGCCCCACTGGCAGCCCTCGGGGATGGCGGGCGTCTGCTCGAGGATCTCCGAGATCGGGAACCGGGACTCGCGGCGGACGGCCATGAAGATGCGCGGCATGACCGGGAAGTGGAACGCCATGTGGCACTCGGTGCCGACCCAGCGGCCGTCGGCGGTCTGCTCCGGGCCGAAGTACTCGACCACGTCGGCGGGCCACTGGTTGGCCTCGCAGAGCAGCACCCGGCCCGGGTAGTTGTCGTCGACGAACCGGCGGACCTTCTTCAGGAAGTCGTGCGTCTCCTTGAGGTTCTCGCCGTTGGTGCCGGGACGCTCGTAGAGGTAGGGCACGGCGTCGAGGCGGAAGCCGTCGAGGCCCATGTCGAGCCAGAAGGCCATCGACTCGAGCATCGCGTCGTGGACCTTGGGGTTGTCGAAGTTCAGGTCCGGCTGGTGGTGGAAGAACCGGTGCCAGAAGTACTGCTGGCGCACCGGGTCCCACGTCCAGTTCGACGGCTCGGTGTCCACGAAGATGACACGGGCCTCCTCGTAGAGCTCGTCGGTGTCGGACCACACGTAGAAGTCGCCGTAGGGCCCGTCCGGGTCGCTGCGGCTGGCCTGGAACCACGGGTGCGCGTCGCTGGTGTGGTTCATGACGAAGTCGATGATCACGCGGATGCCGCGCTGGTGGCAGGCGTCGATGAACTCGTGGAAGTCGTCGACGGTCCCGCACTCGGGGAGGATGTTGTTGTAGTCGGCGACGTCGTAGCCGCCGTCGCGCAGCGGCGAGGTGAAGAACGGCGGGATCCACAGGCAGTCGACACCGAGCCACTCGAGGTAGTCGAGCTTCTCGATGAGCCCCTTGAAGTCGCCCGTGCCGTCACCGTTGGAGTCCCGGAACGACCTCACCAGCACCTCGTAGAAGACCGCCGTTCGGAACCACTCGGGCTCGGCGTTGAGCACCGCTGTCGCGGCTCCTGCATCGGCGGGCATCTGACCGGACGTGGGATGGTCGGTCAACGGGTCCTCCTGACCGTGATGACGTGGGCGGGCTCGTGGCCGGGGTCGAGGCGGACGTAGTTGTGCTGCGACCAGCTCCAGTCCTCCCCGGTGATCTCGTCGTGGGCGACGAAGGAGTCGAGGTCGCCGAGCCCGAGGGCCCGCATGTCGAGGTGGACCATCGTCTCGCGGGTGCCGTGCGGGTCGAGGTTGATGACGGTGATGACGACGTCGTCCTCGTGCCTCTTCGAGAACACCAGCACCTGGTCGTCGTCGGACCAGTGGATGGTGACGTTGCGCAGCAGCTGGAGCGCCGGGTGCTGCCGCCGGATCTCGTTGAGCCGGGTGAGGTAGGGCGCCAGCGTGGTGCCCTCGGCGTCACGCCGGGCCCAGTCGCGGATGCGGATCTGGTACTTCTCGGAGTCCAGGTACTCCTCCGACCCCGGCTTCACCGCGACGTGCTCGAAGAGCTCGTAGCCGGCGTAGACGCCCCAGCTCGGCGACCCGGTCGCGGCCAGCGCCGCGCGGACCTTGAACGCCGCCGGTCCGCCGTACTGCAGGTAGGCGTGCAGGATGTCGGGGGTGTTGACGAAGAAGTTCGGCCGCATCAGGTGGTCGGACTGCGAGGAGACCTCCACCAGGTACTCCTCGATCTCGCGCTTGGCAGTGCGCCAGGTGAAGTAGGTGTAGCTCTGGTGGAAGCCGACCGCGCCGAGGGCGTGCATCATCGCCGGCTTGGTGAAGGCCTCCGACAGGAAGACCACGTCGGGGTCGGTGCGCCGCACCTCCGCCAGCAGCCACTCCCAGAACGCCAGCGGCTTGGTATGCGGGTTGTCCACGCGGAAGATCCGCACCCCGTGCGACATCCACAGCTTGACGATGCGCAGCACCTCGCGGCAGATGCCGGCCGGGTCGTTGTCGAAGTTGATCGGGTAGATGTCCTGGTACTTCTTCGGCGGGTTCTCGGCGTACGCGATCGTGCCGTCGGCGCGGGTGGTGAAGAACTGCGGGTGCGTGGTGACCCAGGGGTGGTCGGGCGCCGCCTGCAGGGCCAGGTCGAGGGCCACCTCGAGGCCGAGCTCGCCGGCGCGCGCCACGAAGGCGTCGAAGTCCTCGAAGGTGCCGAGGTCGGGGTGGATGGCGTCGTGCCCGCCGTCCTTGCTGCCGATCGCCCAGGGGGAGCCGGTGTCGTCCGGGCCGGGGGTGAGGGTGTTGTTGGGGCCCTTGCGGTTCACCTCGCCGATGGGGTGGATGGGCGGCAGGTAGATCACGTCGAAGCCCATCTCGGCGACGCGGTCGAGGCGCTGCGCTGCGGTGCGGAACGTGCCGCTGGTGACCTTGCCGGTCCTCTCGTCCCGCGTCGCGCCCTCCGAGCGCGGGAAGAACTCGTACCACGAGCCGTAGAGCGCGCGCGTGCGGTCGGCGCGGAAGGAGAACGGCCCGGTCACCGTCAGCAGCTCGCGCAGCGGGTGCGCGAGCAGGATGGCGTCGAGGTCGGGGTCCTGCAGGGCCGACAGGCGCGCGGCCACCGGCCGCTCCGTGTCGGCGGCGGCCGCCAGGGCGCTGCGGACGACGGCGTCCGAGGCCTTGTCGAGCTCGGCGCTCCCGGTGCCGGCGGCGACCCGCTCGAGCAGCAGCCGGGCCTCCGTGAACATCAGCTCGACGTCCACGCCGGCGGGGATCTTGATGCCGGCGTCGTGCTGCCAGGTCGCCAGCGGGTCCGACCAGGAGTGGATCTCGAAGGTCCACTCGCCGGGGACGTCGGGCGTGACGTGGGCGACGTAGCGGTTGGGCTCCTCGCCCTCGAGACGCATCCGCACCGGGTCGCGTTTCCGGCCCGACGGGTCGGTGGCGACCACCTCGGCGCCGAGCTGGTCGTGCCCCTCGCGGAACACCGTCGCCCGTACGGGCATCGGCTCTCCGACGGTGGCCTTCGCCGCCTGGCGGCCCAGGTCGACGACCGGGGAGACGTCCATCACGGGTATCCGTCCAACCATGGCACCACACTTGCGAACCCGCATGCCGTACGCAAGCCAGCCACGGCCGAGGCCACCCCTTGGGACGGCCCCGGCCGCGGCGGCTCAGCGCTCGGCGACGGTGATCCGCCTCGGCCGGGTCCGCGAGGGCGCGAACGCCGCCGGGTCGGCCGGGACGAACCGCACGCGCACGCGGTTGCGACCCGGACGCAGGTGCTTCTTCGCCACCCGCACGCGGGCCGTGCCGTCCGCGGTGGCCACGCTGCGCCACCTGCGCCCGTTGAGCCGCACGACGAGCCTGCCGGCCTCCTTCTCGGCGCCGGAGCGCACGGTGAGGAACAGCACGGGCGCCGGCTTCCGCGCGGTCTGGTAGGCGCGCTTGACGATCATCCGCAGCCGCGTCGCCGCCGCCGTGCCGGGCGCGCCCGGGGTGCCCGGGGTGCCCGGGGTGCCCGTCGAGCCGCCCGCGCCCCCGGTGCCGGGCGCGGTCGGCTGCGGCGGCAGCGTGGCGTCCTCGCCGAAGACCTGCAGCTCGGCGGCGTGGACGATCGTGCCGCGGTCCGACCCCGACTTGCAGTCGGTGGGCACGGTCGCGCTCGCGGTCTGCTGCCCGGCGTAGGCCTCCTGGCCGGTGCACTGGTTCTCCAGCGTCACCAGCCGGACGGCGGCCGCCTCCGTGTCGGGCACGTCGAAGGACCGCATGGTGAGCGTCGGGGCCGTCGGCCGGGGCAGCCCGCTCGGGAAGGCGTCGGCGGGGGAGGTGTAGAAGCGCCGCCAGGTGGCGTCCGCCGCGCCGCAGCCGGAGGTGCACGCCTCGAGCGCGAACTGGCGCAGTGCGGTGAAGCGCGAGCCCGAGTCGGGGTCCTCCTGGGCGAGCGGGAGCGCCGTGCCGGACTCCGGGGCGGGCGTGAGGTGGGCGCTGACCTGCACCCGGTCCACCGTGCTGAGCCCGCCGGCGAGGTCGACGGCGACCGACGGGTTCGACTCGTCGACCTGCGCCTCGGTCACCCCGCCCCAGTTCGTGGCCTCGGTGCCGTCGATCAGCGCCTCGGCGTTGAGGGAGCCGTCGGTGGCGCCGATGACCGACGCGCCCGCCGCCGAGGCGGCGAGGTTGACCACGTCGCCGACGGTCTCGGTGCGGGCCCGGCCGTCCGCGAGGACCGTCATCGTCCAGCGGGTGAACCCGCGGTCGGGCGAGACCGCGAGCATGTCGTACGTGCCGGGGACGAAGCGGGCGCTCGCGCCGAGGTCGGTGCTCGGGTCGGTGTCGGCCACGGGGGTCACCCGGGCCTCGTAGTCGCCGACGTAGACCCTCGCCCGGCCAGTCGTCGCGAACGTGATGGTCGACACCGGGCCGCTCGGCGACGCGAAGCTCGGCACCGGCTCGTGGTCGTCGGCGTCGACCACCGAGGCGTCCACGCCCAGGCCGCGACGGGCGAACGCACCCCAGAGGACGTCTCGGTTCGCCCCGCCGAAGCGCATCTGGTCGGCCGCGATCAACGCGTCACGGGCGTCGAGCATCGACGTGGCGCCCTGCTGCAGCAGGAACGAGTCGAACATCAGCTGCACCCACCGACGGTTGCCCGGGCAGGTCTCCACCGCGCGCGGCGTGGTGCTCGGCGTGGCCTGCGCGCACGCCAGCTGCAGGGCCTCGTCGTCGTACGGGAAGCGGGCGTCGTACTTCTCGACGAGCGCCTGACGGACCTCCCACATCGTGCCGTTCCAGATCTCGCCGTCCGCATGGACCTCCGGACCGGTGCTGTCGAAGCCGTAGTCGGAGAAGTTCAGCGGGTTGTCGTCGATCGAGTAGTCGCGGATCGCCGTCTCAGTGTTCCCGGTGGCGTAGGCGCCGACCGCCCAGACGTTGCCGCCGTTGCTGTAGCCGTGCGAGAACTGGTACTCGCCGGCGATGAGGTCGCTCCACGACTCGCCCATCGCCCCGCCGTGCTCGGACGTGAGCCCCTCGTCGGGCCCGCCGACCATCCGGTTGGTGATGGCGTGGGTGTACTCGTGCCCGACGATGCCCATGTCGAGGCCGCCGTCGGTGCAGGGGGCGTAGAACGATCCCGCGATCGGCTCGAACAGGTACTGGTTGGTGATGCCGGGCGTGCCGTCCTGGAGGGTGATCTGGTTGGCGTTGTCACGGCCGAGGAAGCTCGGGCTGCCGCCGGTGATGGCGCCGGCCTGGGCGTTGCCGATCTCCTGGTCGCCGCCGATCCCGCCGCGCCCGCCGTTGTCGAGCTGCAGGTTGTAGTTCTCCTCGGTGAAGCCGAGGTAGTAGGAGTAGTCGTGCATCCGGTTGTGCGCGGCGAACAGGTTGCCGACCGAGGCGTCGATGTCGTTGCCGCCGGGCCGCAGCTGCGTCACGTCGCACCGGCTGTTGTTCCAGGCGTCGGTGAACTCCGCGGTGTAGCGGCGCTCGGCGGAGACCGGCGCCTGGAGGAGGCCGCCCGGGGTCAGCGGGCTGGCCCACGCCTCGTGGGTGTTGGCGTTGTTGCCGACCGTGGTGAACGTCGGCAGCGCGCCGATGGTGTCCCACGGCCCGAACGCGGCGACGTTGGCCAGCGGGCTGGGGGCCGTGGCGCACTCGCTCGTGTCCCGCCTCCAGCACGCGACGACCGAGTTGCTCGGCGTCTCGTCGGGGGAGTCGAGGGTCGGGTTGGCGGGGAACAGCCGCCAGCGCGGGTTGACCTCGAGGTCGCCGGTGCCGGGAGCGGCGGTGTCGCTGGTCGTCACGGCGACGGCGTACTGCCCGACGATGACCGAGGCGGCGTCGAAGGGGCACACCTGCACGGAGTAGGTGCCGCTGGGGATGGACGCCGCGGAGTACGTCGCCACCTCCGGGTTGGTGGCCAGGTCGCCGGCCACGAGCAGGGTGTCGCCGCGGAAGATCTTCACCACGAAGTCGTCGACGGGCAGCCCGGTCGCGACGGCGGTGATCGACCTCGTCAGCGCGTCCTCGAGGTCGAAGGGGTGCTTGGGGCCGCACTGGGTGGGCGTGATCGCGCCGGTGAAGACGTCGTTGTAGGCGAAGTTCTCGACCTTGTTGTGGCGGACGAGGACCTCGCCGGTCACCGCGTCGACCAGCGAGGTGAAGGCGAGCGCGGCGCCGCCGGTGACGTCGACGACGTTGGCCTCGAGCACCGGGCGGACCGACCCGTCCGCCAGCGGCAGGGCGCGGAGGCGTACCTGCTGCTCCTGGGCGAAGCCCGGCACCGTGAGTCGGGTCCAGCCCTTCGCGACGGTCCGGGTGATGTCGGCGACCTGGCCGGCGGGCACGCCCACGGACAGGTTCGTGGCGGCGCGGAGCCAGCCCTGCAGCGGCGTGAGCGCGGGCGCGGGCACCGTGCCCGTCGGGCGGGCGAGGGACGAGGAGACGTGCGCGACCTCGCCGTCGGCGACGCCGACCGTGACGAGCCCGCCGAGCGCCGGGGCGAGTCCGTCGAGGTCCTGCCGGAACAGCACCGCCCGCGCGGCGGAGCCGGAGAACGCCTGCGAGCTCACCAGCACCAGGTCGTCGACGTCGGCGGCGGTCATCGCGAAGGCGGCGGCGTGTGCACGCAGCCACGCCCGGGCGCCGTCGACCGGGCTGCCCGGGGCCGCGCCCAGGCTGCCGTCGGCGGGCAGGATCGAGGAGGGGGTGCCGAGGGAGCCCCAGCGCACCGTGACGTCGCCGAGGGCCCGCACGGCCTGGCGCTGCAGGGCGGAGGGCGCCGCGGTGCCGCGGGCGTCCAGGTCGGCGGGGCCGGCGACGGGGTCGCCGAGCGTGCGGACGTCGCGCGGGGTCGGGCCCGGCGTGATCGTCTCGGGCTCGGCGGTGGCCGGCGCGGGGATCGTGGCGATGGTGGAGATCGCGAGCAGCGACACGGCCGCGAGGGCGGTGCGGCCGAAGCGGGGGCGGGGGTGCGTCATGCCCGCGACAACGCCGCAGCGGGCCGCGGGTTATGCGTGCCGATCCGGGGGGTGTCGTCCCTCTCCACCCGGCCGTGGGCTGGGGCCCGTCCGGCGCTGCCGACCGGGCGCCGGTTGGATCGATCCAAGAAATGCCCTACCGTGCTGGATCGTGCGAGCGTTCCGTCGATTCACCGTCCGTCCCGTCCTGCCCGAGCCGCTGGGTGCGCTGTCCGTCCTGGCCGGCAACCTGCGCTGGTCCTGGCACCCACCGACCCAGGACGTGTTCGCCTCGATCGACCCGCGGCTGTGGCACGAGGTGGCCGGTGACCCGGTCCGCTTCCTCGGTGCCGTGGGCCGGGAGCGGCTCGAGGAGCTCGTCGACGACGGCGACTTCCGCAACCGGCTCGACGCCGCGCACGCGGACCTCCAGCGCTACCTGTCCGAGGACCGCTGGTACGCCCGCAAGGCGGGCGACGACGCGCCCCGGGCGATCGCGTACTTCTCGCCCGAGTTCGGCATCACCTCGGTGCTGCCGCAGTACTCCGGCGGCCTCGGCATCCTCGCCGGCGACCACCTGAAGGCCTCCTCCGACCTCGGCATCCCGCTCACCGGCGTGGGGCTGTTCTACCGCCACGGCTACTTCAAGCAGGCGCTCGACCGCGACGGCTGGCAGCAGGAGAGCTACCCGGTCCTCGACCCCGACGAGCTGCCGCTGACGCAGCTGCGCGAGGCGGACGGCAGCCGCGCCACCGTCTCGATCGCGCTGCCCGACGGCCCCGACCTCGTCGCCCGCATCCTCGTCGCCCACGTCGGACGGGTGCCGCTGCTGCTGCTCGACACCGACATCGAGGACAACAGCGCCCACTACCGCGACGTCACCGACCGGCTCTACGGCGGCAACTCCGAGCACCGGCTGCGCCAGGAGCTGCTGCTCGGCGTCGGCGGCGTGCGCGCCCTGCGGGTGTGGTCGCGCATCACCGGGGCGCCGGCTCCCGAGGTGTTCCACACCAACGAGGGGCACGCCGGGTTCCTCGGCATCGAGCGGATCCGCGAGCTCACCGTGGGCGAGGACGGCCCGCACCTGGACTTCGACACCGCGCTCGAGGTCTCCCGGGCCGGCACCGTGTTCACGACGCACACGCCGGTCCCCGCCGGCATCGACCGCTTCCCGCGCGAGCTCGTCTCGCAGTACTTCGGCGGCAACTCGCCCACCCCGGGCGTGCCCGTGGACCGGGTGCTCGCCCTCGGTGCCGAGGACTACGAGGGCGGCGACGCGGGCGTCTTCAACATGGCCGTGATGGGCTTCCGGCTCGCCCAGCGCGCCAACGGCGTCTCCGAGCTGCACGGCCACGTGTCGCGCGGGATGTTCAACGGCCTGTGGCCGGCCTTCGACGAGGCCGAGGTGCCCATCACCTCGATCACCAACGGCGTCCACGGCCCGACCTGGATCGCGCGCGAGGTCATCGAGCTGGCGGCGAGCCGCGGCGCTGACGTCGACGGGGACGACACCGACGCCCTGTGGCCGCTGGTCGACCAGATCGGCGACCGCGAGATCTGGGACCTCAAGCGGACCCTCCGCACGCGGTTCGTCGACGACGCCCGCGACCGGATGCGCCGGTCGGCCGCGAGTCGCGGCTTCGCGCCGGCGGAGACGACGTGGATCGACAGCGCGCTCGACCCCGACGTCCTGACCATCGGCTTCGCGCGCCGGGTGCCGACGTACAAGCGGCTCACGCTCATGCTGCGCGACCCGGCGCGGCTCAGGAAGCTGCTGCTCGACCCCGAGCGCCCGGTCCAGCTGGTCATCGCCGGCAAGGCGCACCCCGCCGACGAGACCGGCAAGCGGCTCATCCAGGAGATGGTGCGCTTCGCCGACGACCCGGAGATCCGCCACCGCATCGCGTTCCTGCCCAACTACGACATCGCGATGGCGCAGCCGCTCTACCCCGGCTGCGACGTGTGGCTCAACAACCCGCTGCGCCCCTACGAGGCGTGCGGCACCTCCGGCATGAAGGCCGCGCTCAACGGCGGCCTCAACCTCTCGATCCTCGACGGCTGGTGGGACGAGTGGTACGACGGCAACAACGGCTGGGCGATCCCGTCGGCCGACGGCATCGACGACCCCGACCGGCGTGACGACCTCGAGGCCGCCGCGCTCTACGACCTCATCGAGAACGAGGTCGTGCCGCGCTTCTACGAGACCAACGACGAGGGCGTCCCTCCGCGGTGGCTGGAGATGGTGCGCCACACCCTCAAGTCGCTCGGCCCCAAGGTGCTGGCCACCCGCCAGGTCCGCGACTACGTCCGCGAGCTGTACGCCCCCGCGGCGCGCACGGCGCGCACCCTCAACTCCGACTACGAGGGGGCCCGGAACCTGTCGAGCTGGAAGGCCGACGTCCGCGCGGCCTGGCACGGCGTCCGGGTCGAGCACGTCGACTCGGAGGGGGTCGGCGACCAGGCCGAGGTGGGCGCGACGCTCGCCGTGCGCGCGTGGGTGGCGCTGGGCTCGCTGTCGGCCTCCGACGTCTCGGTGCAGGTCGTCCACGGCCGGATCGGCTCGGACGACGAGCTGACCGCCACCTCGACGACGCCGATGGAGGTCGGGGAGTCCTACGACGGCAACCGTCACCGCTTCGACGCCACGGTCTCGCTCGACCAGTCGGGCGCCTTCGGCTACACGGTCCGCGTGGTGCCGCGCAACGAGGCGCTCGCCTCGGTCGCCGAGCTCGGGCTGGTGGCACAGCCGGCCTGACCGCTCGCTGCGGTGCCGCAGCCCGGCCCGAACGGCCACCCGCGAGCGGCGGTCGCGGCCCGGGCCGGGCAGCTCAGGAGAACGTCAGCCACAGCCCGATCGCGGTCGGGACCACCCCGAGCAGCAGCCACGGCGAGGCGATGCGCCTGCCGTGGATGGCGCGGGCGATCGCGACGGCGATCGCGCCGAAGATGCCGGCGATCACGTTGAGCCCGACCTTCGAGGAGGCGGGGGAGTCGTCGAGCATGACGGCCGCCAGGACGAGGCCGACGACGAGGTGCAGGACCGTGGTGACGGCCAGGGTCGACATCACCCATCGCTGCACGCGGGCGAGGTCGCGCGCGTCCTGCTCGGGGTCCTTGACGACCTGGCGCGGAGCGTCGAGGTCGAGCAGGTGCCGGCGGCCCTTCTCCTGGCGGCGGGCGGGGACGCTGCTGGGCACGAACGGTCCTCTCGACGGGTCAGTTGCTGCGACAACAGTTGCTAGGCTAACAAGATGCTGGACACCGCCCCAACCGACGACCCCCTCGCGCTCGAGCGGCAGGTCTGCTTCGCGCTGGCCGTCGCCTCGCGCACCGTGGTCTCGGTCTACCGCCCGGTGCTGGAGCCGATGGGGCTCACCCACCCGCAGTACCTCGTGATGCTGGCGCTGTGGGGCGCGGAGCCGCTGTCCCTGACGGAGCTCAGCCGCAGGCTCGACCTCGATGCCGGCACCCTGTCCCGGCTGCTCAAGCGCCTCGAGGCCGCCGGTCTGGTGCGCCGCGACCGCAACCGTGCGGACGAGCGAAGCCTGGCCGTCGCGCTGACGCCGCGCGGGCGGGAGCTGCGCGGACGGGCGCTCGAGGTGCCGGGCACGATCCTGGAGCGGCTCGGCATGGACGTCGACGACCTGCTGGACCTGCGCGACCGCCTCACGGACGTCATCGCGGCGGCCAAGGCCGCCGCCGAGGCCGGTGCCGAGGCCGGTGCCGAGGTGCGGCCCGCCTGACCCGACTCAGGTCTGGCGCAGCACCAGCACCGACCGCGCCTGCAGGCCGAGCGTGCCACCGGCCTCGACCGGGGTGCCCACGGCGACGTCGGCGTTGGTCGACAGCACGACCTCGCCGTGGTGCACCCACTTGTTCTCCGGCAGCACCAGCTCGACGTCGTCGGGGCCGGCGTTGAGCCAGATCATGAACGACTTGTCGCGCACCTGCTCACCGCGCGGGCCGGGGGAGCGGAGGGGCGATCCGTTGAGGAACATCCCGACCGTGCGGCACGAGTCGTCGTTCCAGTCGGCGGTCGACATCTCGCGGCCGCTCGGGTGCACCCACAGCAGGTCCTTGATCCCGCCCTCGATGGTGGGTCGTCCCTCGAACCAGTGCCGCTGGCGCAGCACCGGGTGCTCCCGGCGCAGCCGGAGCGCGGCCTTGGTGACCTCGTAGACGTCGAGCCACGCGTCGTCGGCGCGCCAGTCGATCCAGGACACCTCGTTGTCCTGCGCGTAGGCGTTGTTGTTGCCGCGCTGGGTGCGCCCCCGCTCGTCGCCGGCGGTCAGCATCGGGACGCCGCTGGAGAAGCACAGGGTGGCCATCAGGTTCGCGGCCTGCCGGCGGCGTACGGCGACGACGGCCGGGTCGTCGGTCTCGCCCTCGACGCCGCAGTTCCACGACCGGTTGTTGTCGGTGCCGTCGCGGTTGTCCTCGCCGTTGGCCTCGTTGTGCTTGCGGTCGTAGGAGACCAGGTCGCGCAGCGTGAACCCGTCGTGGGCGGTGACGAAGTTGATCGAGGCGTACGGCGAGCGGCCGTCGTCGGCGTACAGGTCGCTCGAGCCGGCCAGGCGGGTCGCGACGGTGCGGACGCCGCCGGACCGGCCGCGCCAGAAGTCGCGCATGGTGTCGCGGTACTGGTCGTTCCACTCCACCCACGGCGGCGGGAACTGGCCGACGCGGTAGCCGTCCATGGAGGCGTCCCACGGCTCGGCGACGAGCTTGACGTGGCGCAGCACCGGGTCCTGGCCGATCGCGGTGATCAGGTGGCTGCCCATGTCGACGACCTGGTCGGTGCGGGTCAACGCGCTCATCAGGTCGAACCGGAAGCCGTCGACGTGCATCTCGGTGACCCAGTAGCGCAGCGAGTCGAGGATCAGCCGCAGGCTCTGGGTGTGGGTGGCGTCGACGGTGTTGCCGCACCCCGTCACGTCCCAGTACGTGTCGCGCGCCGGCTCGTCGGCCACGCCGATCGGCTCGACCGGCGCCACGCGCTGGTAGTAGCCGAGGTCGTCGAGCCCGCGGAAGCTCAGCGTCGGCCCGAGCGGCCCCGCCTCGGCGGTGTGGTTGTAGACCACGTCGAGGATCACCTCGAGCCCGGCGGCGTGGAAGGCCTTGACCATCTGCTTGAACTCCGTGACCTGCTGGCCGCGGTCGCCGGAGGAGGAGTACGCGTTGTGCGGGGCGAAGAAGCACATGGAGTTGTAGCCCCAGTAGTTCACCAGGCCCCGTCCGGCGAGCGCCGGCTCGGAGAAGAACTGGTGCACCGGCAGCAGCTCGACCGCGGTGACCCCGAGGTCGCGCAGGTAGTCGGTCACCGCCGGCGTCGCGAGGCCGGCGTACGTGCCGCGCAGCTCCTCCGGGACGCGGTCGTGCAGCGCCGTCATGCCCTTGACGTGCATCTCGTAGATCACGGTGTCGCGCCAGCGCCGCCGCGGCGAGGCGTCCGCGCCCCAGTCGAACTCGTCGTGCACCACGACGCTGCGCGGGACGTACGGCGCGGAGTCGAGGGTGCTGGTCGCCGCGGGGTCCTCCACGTCGTGGCCGAAGATCGCGTCGTGGACGACCAGGTCGCCCGCGACCGCCCTGCCGTAGGGGTCGAGCAGCAGCTTGGCCGGGTTGAACCGGAGGCCGGCGTCCGGGTCCCAGGGGCCGTCCGCGCGGTAGCCGTAGCGGGAGCCGCGCGGGACGTCCGGGATCGCGCCGTGCCACACGCCGAGCGAGTGCTCGGTGAGCCGGTGCCGCACCTCGGTGCCGTCCTCGTCGAACAGGCACACCCACACCGCCTCGGCGGCGGGTGCGTAGACCGCGAAGTTCGTCGACTCCGTGGACCACGTCGCCCCCAGCGGGTAGTGGCTCCCGGGCCAGACCTGCATGGTCTCGCCGTCGTGCTTCCAGGCGGTGGTCGTCTCGGGCGGCGGTGTCACGCGGGTCATTGTGGTGGAGGTCGCGGCGCACGGCACAATGCGGCACGCGCCGTGCGAGGGTGCACCCCGCACACCGGGGACGGCGACACCACCAGCAACCGAAGGGGAGCCACCATGGAGTTCGTCTCGATCGACGTGACCGACGGGGTCGCCGTCCTGCGGCTGGACCGCCCGAAGATGAACGCGATCAGCGTCCAGGTGCAGGCGGACCTGCGCGAGGCCGCGGCCGAGCTCACCGAGCGCGACGACGTGCGCGCCGTGGTGCTGTGGGGCGGTGAGCGGGTCTTCGCCGCCGGCAACGACGTCAAGGAGATGGCCGACTTCTCCTACGCCGACATGGTCAAGGTCTCCGCCTCCACCAGCTCGGCGACCACGGCGATCGCGCGCATCCCCAAGCCCGTGGTGGCCGCCGTCAACGGCTACGCCCTGGGCGGTGGCTGCGAGCTCGCTCTCGCCGCCGACCTCCGCTTCGCCGCCGAGGACGCCGTCCTCGGACAGCCCGAGGTGCTGCTCGGGATCATCCCCGGCGCCGGGGGCACCCAGCGGCTGACCCGCCTGGTCGGCGCCGCGAGGGCGAAGGACCTGATCTTCACCGGCCGGTTCGTCAAGGCCGACGAGGCGCTGCGCATCGGCCTCGTCGACCGGGTCGTCCCGGCCGACAGGGTGCTCGAGGAGGCGGTGGCGTACGCCGCGCAGTTCACGGGCGCCGCCGCGCTGGCCATCCGCGCGGCGAAGGAGTGCATCGACCGGGGCAGCGAGGTGGACCTCGACACCGGCCTGGAGATCGAGCGCCAGCAGTTCGCCGCCGTCTTCGCGACCGAGGACCGTACCCGCGGCATCACCTCGTTCGTTGAGGACGGGCCGGGCCGGGCCACGTTCGTGGGTCGCTGACGGCCGACCAGAAGCTCGAGAGGAAGAGGGAACTGTGGCAACGACGATCCGGACGAGGCTCGCGCAGGTGGTCTGGCTGGTGTGCGCGCTCGCCGCGCTGGTGCTGGCGCTCGGGGCGCTGCTCATCGCGCTGGACGCCAACGAGTCCAACGACCTCGTGGACGTCGTCCTCCGGGCGGCCGACTTCGCCGACCTCGACGTCTTCTCCCGCTCGGACGGCATCAAGGACTTCCGCGGCGAGGGGGCGAGGGTGAAGAACGCGCTGTTCAACTGGGGGCTCGGCGCCGTCGCGTGGCTCGTCGTGGGTCGGATCCTCGACCGGGTCATCAAGCCCTGAGTCCCGCCCCGGCACGGGCCGGGGGCAGGTCGGCGAGGTCGCGGGTGCCCGCCGCAGGCGCGCTCGGCGACGAGGCACCTGTGCGTTCCGCGCGAGCTGACCGTGACAGTGTCACTGTGAGCGACCACACCCGGATCTCCGTTCCGTCCGGGGTGAGCGACTTGTAACCTCACGAGCACATCCCACTGCACAGGAGGGGCCGCGAGGCCACACCACCATGAACATTGTTGTCTGTGTGAAGTACGTGCCCGACGCGACGGCCGACCGCAGGTTCGAGGACGACTTCACCGTCGACCGCGTCGGCGTCGACGGCCTGCTGTCCGAGCTCGACGAGTACGCCGTGGAGCAGGCGCTGCAGTTCCGCGAGAAGCGCGAGGGTGAGGACATCACCGTGACCGCGCTGACCGTCGGCCCCGAGAAGGCGGTCGACGCCGTCCGCAAGGCGCTGCAGATGGGTGCCGACGCGGGCGTCCACGTCGTCGACGACGCCATCGCCGGGTCCGACTACCTCGGCACGTCGCTGGTGCTGGCCAAGGCGGTCGAGAAGATCCGGGCCGAGTCCGGCGCCGACCTGGTCGTGTGCGGCATGGCCTCGACAGACGCCGCCGGCTCGGTCGTGCCGGCCATGCTGGCCGAGCGGCTCGGCATGCCGCAGGTGACGCTGGCCTCCGTCGTGGAGTCGCAGGGCGACCAGGTGCGGATCAAGCGCGACAACGAGGGCTCGACCGAGGTCATCGGCGCGCGGCTGCCGATCGTGCTGAGCGTGACCGACCAGTCCGGCGAGGCCCGCTACCCGTCGTTCAAGGGCATCATGGCGGCGAAGAAGAAGCCGCTGGCGACCTGGTCGCTCACCGACCTCGGCCTCGACGCCGAGCAGGTCGGCCTCTCCGTGGCCTACACACAGGTCGAGCAGACCACGGCCCGCCCGCCGCGCACCGCCGGCGAGATCGTCACCGACGAGGACGGCTCGGGCGCTGGCGCGCTGGTCGAGTTCCTCGCGTCCAAGAAGTTCATCTGAGCCGGCCGGTCGAGGAGAGATAGACATGTCTGACGTCCTGGTTGTCATCGACCACGCCGACGGCGAGGTCAAGAAGCCCACCTACGAGCTGCTCACCATCGCCCGCCGCCTCGGCGAGCCGTCCGCGGTGTTCTTCGGCTCGCCCGACAAGGCCGACGCCGTGGCCGAGAAGGCCAAGGCCTACGGCGCCGCCAAGGTCTACGTCGTCGACGACGCGCAGATCAAGGGCTTCCTCGTCGCCCCGAAGGCGGAGGCGCTGCAGCAGCTGGCCGAGAAGGTGCGCTCGAGCGGCGTGCTGGCCGCGATCCTGCTGCCCTCGACCTTCGAGTACAAGGAGGTGGCCGGCCGCCTCGCGATCAAGCTCGACTCGGGGCTGATCACCGACGCGGTCGACGTGCAGGCGGGCTCGGACGGCGGAGCCGTCACCACGCAGTCGGTCTTCGCCGGCAGCTACACCGCCCAGGCGCGGGTCACCCACGGCACGCCGATCATCACGGTGAAGCCGAACTCCGCCGCCCCCGAGCAGGCCGAGGGCGCCGCGACGGTCGAGGCCTTCGCCGCGACCGTCTCCGACGCCGCGAAGGGCGCGCAGGTCGTCGCGACGCAGCCGCGGCAGTCCACCGGGCGTCCCGAGCTCACCGAGGCCGCAATCGTCGTCTCCGGCGGACGCGGGACCGGCGGGAACTTCGACCCCATCGAGGGCTTCGCCGACAGCCTCGGCGCCGCCGTGGGCGCCTCGCGCGCGGCGGTCGACTCGGGCTGGATGCCGCACGCGTTCCAGGTCGGCCAGACCGGCAAGACCGTGTCGCCGCAGCTCTACGTCGCCAACGGCATCTCCGGCGCGATCCAGCACCGCGCCGGCATGCAGACCTCGAAGACCATCGTCGCGGTCAACAAGGACCCCGAGGCGCCGATCTTCGAGCTCGTCGACTTCGGTGTGGTGGGTGACCTCCACACGGTCCTGCCCGCCGCCACCGAGCAGATCACCGCTCGCAAGGGCTGACCGCCCCCGGCGCACCGGACGCCCCCGACCGCTCGGTCGGGGGCGTCTCGCTGTCCGTGGCCCGTCACCGGCCCCGACGGCTGCCGCGGTCGCCACGGTGGACGACGTACGTCGGGATGCGAGACGCGGGCGGTGGACTGGCCGCAGCGGCCCTACGCTCGTCGACATGAGCAGCGAGGAAGCCGTCCGGGAGGTGGCGGGCCGGGCCCGGGCCGCGAGCCACGAGCTCGCCACCGCCACGCGGGCCACGAAGGACGCCGCCCTCCGGGCGATGGCCGACGCCCTCCTCGCGTCCGCGCCGGCGATCCTGGCGGCCAACGCCGAGGACGTCGCGCGCGCGGAGGCGTCCGGGACGGCCGCCAACGTCGTGGACCGGCTCCGCCTCGACGAGGACCGCCTGGCGGCGATGGCGCAGGGCCTGCGCGACGTCGCCGGCCTGCCCGACCCGGTCGGCGAGGTGCTGCGCGGCAGCACGCTCGCCAACGGCCTCGAGCTGCGCCAGGTGCGGGTGCCCTTCGGCGTCGTCGGCGTGATCTACGAGGCCCGCCCCAACGTGACCGCGGACGCCGCCGGCATCTGCCTCAAGGCCGGCAACGCCGTCCTGCTGCGCGGCTCGTCCAGCGCGCGGTCCAGCAACGCGGCCGTCGTCACGACGATGCGCGGTGCCCTGCCAGGGTGCGGCCTGCCGGAGGACGCCGTACAGCTGGTCCCCGGCGACACCCACGACTCCGTCAAGGCCCTGATGCGCGCCCGCGGCCTGGTCGACGTGCTCATCCCGCGCGGCGGCGCGGGACTCATCCGCAGCGTGGTCGAGGAGTCGACCGTTCCCGTCATCGAGACCGGGGTCGGCAACTGCCACGTCTACGTCGACGCCTCGGCGGACCTCGACCAGGCGCTCGCGATCGTGCTCAACGCGAAGACGCAGCGCACCAGCGTGTGCAACGCCGCCGAGTCGCTGCTGGTCCACGCCGACGTGGCCGACGAGTTCCTGCCGGTGGTCGTCGAGGCGCTGCAGGCGGCCGGGGTGACCATCCACGGCGACCCCGCGTTCGCCGAGTACGACGACGTGGTGCCCGCCACCGACGAGGACCACGCCGCGGAGTACCTGGCGCTGGAGATCTCCGCCGCCGTGGTCGCGGACGTGGAGGGGGCGATCGAGCACATCCGCCGCTGGTCCTCCGGCCACACCGAGGCGATCCTCGCGCGCGACCAGGCGACGATCCGTCGCTTCGTCGCCGCCGTCGACTCGGCCGCGGTCATGGTCAACGCCTCGACCAGGTTCACCGACGGCGGCGAGCTCGGGTTCGGCGCGGAGATCGGCATCTCGACCCAGAAGCTGCACGCGCGCGGGCCGATGGGACTGCCGGAGATGACCTCCAGCAAGTACGTCGTCGTCGGCGACGGGCACGTGCGGTGAGCCGCGTCCGGCCCAGGCGATAGGATCCCCCTCATGGTGAACGTCCTGGGCATCCTCGCTGCCGAACCCGGCCACGGCGCCCCCTCGGTCAGCCCGTACGTCGTCGGCGCCATCGCCCTCGGCCTCCTCCTCGCGCTGCTCCTGGCGGTGGTCTCCTTCGGCGGCGGTCGCGAGCACAGCTGAGCCGGCGGCTGATCCCGTGACGGACCGGGTCGCGACACGTCGCGTCGGGGTGATGGGCGGCACGTTCGACCCCATCCACCACGGGCACCTCGTGGCGGCGTCGGAGGTGCAGGCGTGGTTCGACCTCGACGAGGTCGTCTTCGTCCCCACCGGCGACCCCTGGCAGAAGAGCGACCGCCTCGTCACCGGCGCCGAGCACCGCTACCTGATGACGGTGGTGGCCACGGCCGCCAACCCGCGCTTCAACGTCTCGCGCGTCGACATCGAGCGCGGCGGCAAGACGTACACCATCGACACGCTGCGCGACCTCAAGGCCGAGATGCCCGACGCCGAGCTGTTCTTCATCACCGGCGCCGACGCGCTGGCCGACATCTTCACCTGGCGCGACGCCGAGGAGCTGTTCTCGCTGGCCAACTTCGTCGGCTGCACCCGGCCCGGCTACGAGATGGACCCCGAGGCGCTGGCCCGGATCCCGTCCGAGCGCGTCACGATGGTCGAGATCCCGGCGCTCGCCATCTCCTCCACCGACTGCCGCGAGCGCAAGCGCCGCGGCGAGCCCGTCTGGTACCTCGTGCCGGACGGCGTCGTGCAGTACATCGCCAAGCACGACCTCTACGCCTCGCCCGAGGCGAGCACCGGCACCGGCACCAGCGCCGGCACCAGCTCCGAGACCCGATCCAGCTCCCGCTCCAGCAAGGAACCTGCATGACAGCCACCGACCACGCCCTCGAGCTCGTCGCCGTCGCGGCCCAGGCCGCCCACGACAAGAAGGCCGACCAGGTGCTGGCCTTCGACGTCAGCGACCAGCTCGCGATCACCGACGCCTTCCTGCTGGCCAGTGCCGGCAACGAGCGTGCGGTCGGCGCGATCGTCGACGAGGTCGAGGACAAGCTGCGCGAGGCGGGCGCCAAGCCGATCCGCCGGGAGGGGCACAGGGAGGGCCGCTGGGTGCTGCTCGACTACGGCGAGATCGTGGTGCACGTCCAGCACGAGGAGGAGCGGTCGTTCTACGCCCTCGAGCGCCTCTGGAGCGACTGCCCGCTCATCCCGCTCACGCTCACGTGAGGCGCGCGTGAGGCGCCTGGTCCTCCTGCGGCACGGCCGCACCGCGTGGAACGACGCGGGCCGGGCGCAAGGACACGCCGACGTGCCGCTGGACGACCTGGGCGAGGCGCAGGCCAAGGCCGTCGCGCCGGTCCTCGCCGCGCTCGCGCCCGTCGCGGTGTGGAGCTCCGACCTCTCGCGCGCCGCGCAGACGGCCGCGCAGGTGGCCGCCCAGGCCGGCCTGGAGCCGGCCCTCGACCCGCGGCTGCGGGAGTTCGACGTCGGCCCGCACCGGACCGGCCTGACGATCGAGCAGTACGCCGCCGCCCATCCCGAGGAGCACGCCGCCCTGCTGGCGGGCGACCTCGCCAGCATCCCCGGGCGCGAGACCCGGAACGACGTGCTGGCGCGGTTCCTGCCGGCCCTGACGTCGTACGCCGACGCGCTGGGCGACGGCGAGACCGCCGTCGTCGTGTCGCACGGCGCCGCGCTGCGTGTCGCCGTGCCGGCGTTCCTGGGTTGGGGCGACGGCCCGGCGGACGCGCTGGGCGTGCTCGCCAACTGCGGGTGGGTCGAGCTCGAGCACGCCGCGTCGACGTGGACCGGGGGCGCCGAGCGGTGGCGGCTCATGGCCTGGAACCGCGTCGTGGCCTGAGGGGGACCCCGATTTCACCTGCCGGTCGGGTGTCGGCTAGTGTTCTCGGCTGTTGGGGCTGTGGCGCAGCTGGTAGCGCATCTGCATGGCATGCAGAGGGTCAGGGGTTCGAGTCCCCTCAGCTCCACCGATCGGAGGAGGCCGGATCCACCTGGATCCGGCCTCTTCTGCGTCCCGGCCGGGCCCCTGGCAGGCCGGTGCGTCGGCGTGTTGGCGGAACGGCGGGCGGGTGGCACCATGCGGGCATGACCGCGATCGACGTCTCCACCAGCACCATCCTCGAGGGCACCGACGCCCACATCGAGGCCACCGAGCGCTACGCCGCCCACAACTACCACCCGCTGCCGGTGGTGCTCGCCGAGGGCGACGGCGCCTGGGTCACCGACGTCGACGGCAAGCGCTACCTCGACTGCCTCGCGGGCTACTCGGCGCTCAACTTCGGCCACACCAACGAGCGCCTCGTCGCGGTCGCTCGCGAGCAGCTCGGCAAGCTGACGCTGACCAGCCGCGCGTTCTTCAACGACAAGCTCAGCGGGTTCGCCGTCGCCCTGGCCCGGCTCACCGGCAAGGACATGATCCTGCCGATGAACTCCGGCGCGGAGGCCGTCGAGACGGCGATCAAGGTCAGCCGCAAGTGGGGCTACGAGGTGAAGGGCGTGCCGGCCGGGCAGGCCACGATCATCACCATGGAGGGCAACTTCCACGGTCGCACCACGACGATCGTGAGCTTCTCCGACGACGACGTCGCGACCTCCGGCTACGCCCCGTTCACGACCGGCTTCCGCAGCGTCAAGTACGGCGACATCGCGTCCATCGCCGCCGCCATCGACGACACGACGGTCGCCGTGCTCTTCGAGCCGATCCAGGGGGAGGGCGGCGTGGTGATGCCGCCGGAGGGCTTCCTGCGCGACCTGCGCGCCCTGTGCAGCGAGCGCAACGTGCTGATGGTGGCCGACGAGATCCAGTCCGGCCTCGCTCGCTCGGGCCGGACCTTCGCGTGCGACCACGAGGACGTCGTGCCCGACATCTACATCATGGGCAAGGCCCTCGGCGGCGGGCTCTACCCCGTCTCCGCGATCGCGGCCGACCGCGACGTCATGGACGTCATCACCCCCGGCTCGCACGGGTCGACCTTCGGCGGCAACCCCCTGGCGGCGGCCATCGGCACCGAGGTCGTGGCGATGCTCGAGGAGGGCACGTTCCAGGCCCGCTCGGCGGAGATCGGTGAGCTCCTCGAGGCGGGGTTCCGCCCGCTGGTCGGTCGGGGGCTGTCCGACGTCCGGGTGCGTGGCGCCTGGGCCGGCATCGACATCGACCCGACGCTGATGAGCGGCCGCCAGATGTCGGAGGCGCTGATGGCGCGCGGCATCCTCGCCAAGGACACTCACGGCTCGACGGTGCGCTTCGCGCCGCCGCTGGTGGCCAGCGACGAGGACATCGCGGGGCTCGTGGCCGCGGTCACCGAGATCGTCACCGCGCGCTGACGCGCCCCGCGCGAGCGCGGCGTCAGGCGATCGTCAGGCCCCCGTCGACCGGGATCATCTGCCCGGTGACGTACCCCGCGGCGTCCGAGGCGAGCCACACGGCGGTCGCGGCCAGCTCGTGCGGGTCGCCCTTGCGGCCGGCCGGGACCCGCTGCAGGGCCAGGTTGAGGTAGCCGTCGGGGTAGGTGGCGGTCATCTCCGAGGCGAAGAACCCCGGAGCCAGCGCGTTGACGCGGATGCCCTTGCGGCCCGTCCACTGCTGGGCGAGGTCCCGGGTGAGACCGCCGAGACCGGCCTTCGACGCGGAGTACGCCGCCTGCGGCAGGCCGCCGGTGGTGAGGCCGAGGATCGAGGAGATGTTGATGACGCTCGACCCCGGCTGCATGACGCGGCCGCACGCCTGGGCCATCCAGTAGCAGCCGTTGAGGTTGACGTCGATGACCGAGCGGAACTGCTCGGGCGTCTCGCGGGTGGCCGGGACGGCCGTGCCCACGCCGGCGTTGTTGACCAGCACGTCGACGCGGCCGAACGTCGCCATCGCCTCGTCGACGAGCCGCTGGCACTGCTCGGGATCGGCCACGTCGGTGGCCACCGTGCGCACGCGGCGGCCGGTGGAGCGCACGGAGTCCGCGACGCGCTCCAGCTTCTCGACCCGGCGCGCGCCGAGCACCACGTCGGCGCCGGCCTCGGCGAAGCAGTGTGCGAACGCGACGCCCAGGCCGCTCGAGGCGCCGGTGACGATGACGACCTTGCCGTCCAGGCGGAACATGTCCATGACTCCCATGCCGGGACCCTAGGGCGTCGGGGTGGGGGTTTGCTCCGCAGGGGTCGCCGGTGCGCGCGGCAGGTCGCGCACCGAGCGTGCGCAGAGCACCAGCGCGCAGACGGTGACGTACGCGACGGCCGAGGCCACGAGGACGGGCCGGAACCCGAAGACCGCGGCGAGGGGGCCGAAGGCCAGCTGTCCGACGGGGATCGCCAGGAAGGAGCCGAGCGCGTCGTAGGAGTAGGCGCGGGAGAGCATCGCGTCCTCGATGTTCTCCTGCATCGCCAGGTTCCAGCCCATGCCGAAGACCTCCATGCCGGCGCCGGCGGCGAACGCGGCCACGACGAGCGCCACCAGGTGGGGCGACACCCCCAGGATCAGCATCGGCGGCGCCACCATCGCCACGCCGAGCATGCCCAGCAGCAGGGGCCGCTCGAGGCGCACGCGCAGCAGCACCACCGTGGTCACGAGCAGGCCCGCGGCCTCGGCGGAGAGCACGTAGCCCCAGCCCTGGCGGCCGATGGTGTCGTCCGCGATCGCCGGGCCGAGGGTGACCCACGCCCCGGCGTGGATGAGGTTCAGGAAGCCGAACCCCACGACCACCGCCCAGAGCCACGGGGTGGACCGGAAGAACGTCCACCCCTCGCGGAGCTCGCGGAGCGTGTCGGGGGCCGCGCCTCCGGCCTCCCTGGACGGGAGCGACACCGGCACGAGGAGGAGCGCCGCGAGCAGCCAGGTCAGGGCGTCGATCGCCAGCGCCCAGCCCGAGCCGACCGTCACGACCAGCAGGGCGCCGATGGTGGGACCCAGCACCATGAGCCCGTTCCGGGTCAGCGACACCAGCGCATTGGCCGGCTGCAGGTCGGAGCGGAGCACGAGCTGGGGCAGCACGCTGGACATCGCGGGGAAGCCGATGCCGGAGACCGCCCCGTGCACGACGCTCAGCACGAGGAGCATCCAGACCTCGGCCTCCCCGACGAGCACCAGCACGGCGATCGCGCCCTGGCTGACGGCGGAGGCGAGGTTGGAGAACTGCAGCACGAGCGTGCGGGGGAACCGGTCCGCGATCACGCCGCCGTACAGCAGCAGCGCGACCATCGGGATCGTGTGCGCGGCGAGCACCTGACCCAGGGCGGTGGGGGAGTCGGTGATGTCGAGGACGGCGAAGGCCAGCGCGATGCTCGCCATCATGTTGCCGAGCGTGTTGACGAACCGGGAGGCGAAGTACCACGCGAAGTCGCGGTTGCGCAGGGGGGCCAGTGCGGCGGACCAGGTCATCGGCGCTCCTCCTCGGGCGTCCAACGGGCGGCGTCGCCGGTGAGGCCGCCGGTCATCGTGAAGGCGTGGGTGGTGGCGGAGACGTGCACCGTGCCCGGCGTACCGGCGGGGCGGGCGGCGGCGTGGAGCAGGTGGGAGGCCTCGTGCAGGAGGTCCAGCGCGCGGCGCCACGCGTCGACGGGCACCCATGCCTCGAGATCGCTGGACGAGGCGGTGCCCGGTGCCGCGTCGAGCAGTCGCCGCTCGACCTCCAGGGCGTTCGCCCTGGCGTAGGCGATGCGGTCGTCGACCGTGCTCGCGCGGGTCGGGGTCTCGCGCGTCGCGTCGTACCGGTAGCGCTTGGCCACCCCGCCGCGGATCTTCTCCTCGCCCTCGACCACCAGCGCGCCGATGTCGTGGAGCACGCGCAGGTGGTACGACGCGTTGGCGTGGGTGATCCCGAGCGTCCGGGCCACCTCCGCGGCGCTCATCGCCTCGCCGGTCAGCAGCGACATCAGCCGCAGCCGCAGCGGGTGTGCGGTAGCGCGCAACCGCGCCACCGCCTCGGGGTCGGTCTCGTCCATGTCACCCTCCAATGGTTCTTGGGCAGTAGTGTCGGGCACCTCTCCCACGACTGTCAAACACTTCTTGGGCAGTCCCCCTTCGCGGTAGTCCACCGGGAAGTGGCGGCCAGCGCGGGCTGAAGACAGCCATTGGCCGGTGGACTACCCCGGGGAGGGGAGGGAGAGGACCCGCGACCGACCCGGACGACACCCTGGCTCGACCCCGAGAGGACGTGCCTGCGTGCGCGCGGCGTGCTTGGCTGTCCCCGAGAGCGCGAGCACCCGGCCCGCCGAGGAGTGAGTGAGATGTCCGACCAGCACCAGAGCCCGTACGACCCGTCCGGCCAGCAGCCCGGCTACGGACCGCAGCCCGACGCCTACCGCGCGGGGCCCGCGACCATGTCTCCTCAGGACGAGCGCACCTGGGGAGCGATCAGCCACGGCGGCGCACTGGTGGCGATGATCTGCTCGGCCGGCTTCCTGGGGTTCGTCGCCTCCGTGGTCGTCTTCATGATGTACAAGGACCGCGGCCCGTTCGTCCGCTCGCACGCGGCCAACTCCATCAACGTGCAGATCACCATGTTCATCTGGATCGTGATCTCGTTCCCGCTCATCCTGCTGCTCGGGCTGGGCCTGCTGACCCTTGTCGCCGCACCGTTCGTCGCGGGGCTGCTGCACGTCATCGGGGCTGTCAAGGCCTACCAGGGCGAGTGGTGGAACCCGCCGCTGACGCCGCGCTTCGTCAGGTGAGGCGGGCCGGCGGCCCGTCCTGCCACGCGGACGCCGCCCGGGCCCGGACCCTCGCGACCGGCCCGGCGGCGGCGCGTACGCCGCCCGCACCGGGCACGGGGTGAGCCCGGGCCCCGCAGGGCGCTACGATGGCAGCATGCGGTCGCAGCTCCTGCTCCTTCGACAGCCGCGCTGACTCACCGTCCAGGAAGTCATCGCGGCCACCCCTCCATGCGTGAGGGGTTTTTTCATGTCGGGAGCGGGACCCACCAGGAGCGAGAGAGATGAACCCCGAGCAGAGCACCCACGGCGAGACGACGTACGACATCCAGGCCACGGAGACGAAGTGGCAGGGCGTCTGGGAGGACCTCCAGCCCTTCCGGGCCGACGACGACAGCCCGCGCGAGAAGCGCTACGCGCTGACGATGTTCCCCTACCCGAGCGGCGACCTGCACATGGGTCACGCCGAGGTGTTCGCGCTCCACGACGTGGTGGCGCGCTACTGGTGGCAGCGCGGCTACGAGGTGCTGAACCCGATGGGCTTCGACTCCTTCGGCCTGCCCGCGGAGAACGCCGCGATCCGCAACGACGAGCACCCCGACACCTACACGCGCGCCAACATCGCGCGCTCGATCGAGTCCTGCCGCAAGTACGCCGCGTCGTTCGACTGGTCGCGCACGTTCAACACCAGCGACCCGGAGTACTACCGCTGGACGCAGTGGCTGTTCCTGAAGTTCTACGAGCGCGGCCTGGCCTACCGGAAGAACAGCCCGGTCAACTGGTGCCCCCAGGACCAGACCGTGCTGGCCAACGAGCAGGTCGTCGCCGGCATGTGCGAGCGGTGCGGGGCGGAGGTGACCAAGAAGGAGCTGACGCAGTGGTACTTCAAGATCACCGACTACGCCCAGGAGCTGCTCGACGGCCTGGACGAGCTGGAGAGCACCTGGCCCGACCGCGTCGTCACCGCGCAGCGCAACTGGATCGGCCGCTCGGAGGGCGCGCACGTCACGTTCACGCTCCACACCGCCGGCGGCGAGCGTGACATCGAGGTCTACACGACACGTCCCGACACGCTGTACGGCGCGACCTTCATGGTGGTCGCGGCCGACGCGGCGCTGGCGGGGGAGATCGTGCACCCCGACCGCGCGCAGGCGCTGGAGGACTACCTGGTCGAGGTGCGCAAGGCCTCCGACATCGACCGGCTGGCGACCGACCGGCCCAAGACCGGCGTTGACCTGGGCATCACCGCGACCAACCCGGTCTCCGGCGAGGAGATCCCGGTCTGGGCGAGCGACTACGTCCTGGCCGACTACGGCACCGGCGCGATCATGGCCGTCCCCGCGCACGACCAGCGCGACCTGGACTTCGCCCGGGCGATGGGCCTGCCGGTGCGGCGTGTCATCGACGTACCGGGCGAGGGCGACCCCGAGGAGACGGGCGTCGCGACGTCCGGGGACGGGGCGTACGTCAACTCCGCCAGCCCCGACGGCTTCAGCCTGGACGGGCTGAGCGACAAGGCGTCGGGCATCCGCGCGATCATCGAGCGGCTGGAGGCCGACGGCCGCGGCTCCGGGGCGGTGAACTACCGCCTGCGCGACTGGCTGCTGAGCCGCCAGCGCTACTGGGGCGCGCCGATCCCCATCATCCACTGCCCGGTGGACGGCGAGGTGCCGGTGCCCGAGGACCAGCTGCCCGTCACCCTGCCCGTGCTCAGGGGTGCCGACCTGAAGCCGAAGGGCACCTCGCCCCTGGGCGGGGCCACCGACTGGGTCGAGGTCACCTGCCCCACGTGTGGGGGCCCGGCCACCCGCGACACCGACACCATGGACACCTTCGTGGACTCGTCCTGGTACATGTTCCGCTACTGCTCGCCCCACGAGACCGAGGCGCCGTTCGACAGCGCGAAGGTCGACGCGTGGATGCCGTGCAACCTCTACGTCGGCGGCGTCGAGCACGCCGTGCTGCACCTGCTCTACGGCCGGTTCTTCACCAAGGTCCTCAACGACATGGGCCTGGTGGGCTTCCGGGAGCCGTGGTCGGCGCAGCTGAACCAGGGCTTCGTGATCAACCAGGGCAAGAAGATGAGCAAGTCCCTGGGCAACGGCGTCAACCTCGGCGAGCAGCTGGCGGACTTCGGCGTCGACGCGGTGCGGCTGACCCTGGTCTTCGCGGGGCCGCCGGAGGACGACATCGACTGGGCGAACATGTCGCCCGAGGGCTCGGTGCGCTTCCTGCAGCGCGCCTGGCGGCTGTCCGGTGACGTCGCCTCCGCCCCGGGGGCGGACGTGACGGCCGGCGACCTCGCGCTGCGTCGCGCGACCGCGCGCACCGTCCACGACGCCGCGGAGCTGGTGGAGTCCTACCGCTTCAACGTGCTCGTCGCCCGCGTGATGGAGCTGGTCAACGCCACCCGCAAGGCCATCGACTCCGGCTGCGGCCCGGAGGACCCCGCGGTGCGCGAGGCCACCGAGGCCGTGGCGGTCCTGCTGTCGCTGGTGGCGCCCTACACGGCCGAGGAGATGTGGGAGCGACTCGGCCACGAGCCCACCGTCGCCCGCGCCGGCTGGCCGGCCGTCGACGAGGCGCTGCTGGTCGAGGACACCGTCACCGCGGTCGTGCAGGTCAAGGGCAAGGTCAAGGCCCGGCTCGAGGTCGCCCCGGACATCACCGAGGCCGACCTGGAGGCCGCCGCCCTCGCCGACGCGGGGGTGCAGCGGGCGATCGACGGCGCGACGGTGCGCAAGGTGATCGTGCGCGCACCCAAGCTGGTGAACATCGTCGTCTAGGGTCACCGCTATGCCGCGTGTGGTGGTCGTCACCGACTCGACCGCGAGCCTGCCCGCCGACCTGGCGGAGGCCCGCGGCATCCGGGTCGTGCCGCTGCAGGTCGTCATCGGCGCGAAGGTGCTCGACGAGGGCCCCGACGGCGCGACCCCGGACGTCGTCGCCCAGGCGCTGCGCGACTTCGTGCCGGTGAGCACCTCGCGACCGGCGCCCGCGGTGTTCGCCGAGCTCTACCGCACGCTCGAGGCCGAAGGGGCCGAGGAGGTCGTCTCGGTCCACCTGTCCGGCGAGATGAGCGGGACGTTCGAGTCCGCCCAGCTCGCAACCCTCGAGGTGGGGCTCCCCGTGCACGTCGTCGACTCCGGCCAGGTCGGCATCGCGACCGGGTACGCCGCGCTGACCGCCGCCGACGTCCTCGACGCGGGCGGCAGCGGCGAGGAGGCGGCCCGGGCCGCGCTCGCCCGGGGCGAGTCGGCCTCGTCGCTGTTCTACGTCGACACGCTGGAGTACCTGCGCCGCGGCGGGCGCATGGGAGCCGCAGCCGCGCTGTTCGGGAGCGCGCTGTCGGTCAAGCCGTTGCTCGAGATCTCCGAGGGCCGGGTGGTCCCGCGCGAGCGGGTCCGGACGGCCTCCCGTGCCCTCGCCCGGCTCGCCGAGCTCGCGGTCGAGGCCGCGGGCGAGCAGCCCGTGGACGTTTGCGTCGCCCACCTCGCCAACGCCGAGCGCGCCGCGGAGCTCGCCACGACCCTGGCCGAGCGGCTCGCGCCGGGGCTCGACGGCCGCGAGGTCATGTGCGGGGAGCTCGGGGCGGTGCTCGGTGCCCACGTGGGCCCCGGCATGGTGGCCGTCTGCGTCGCGCCGCGCCCCTGAGTCCCGGCCTCGGGTGGCTGTCCACAGATCGCTCGCGGCACCTGTCGGAGGAGGCGACGGCCTTCCTAGCGTGGAGGCATGCGACGGTCCCAGTCCTCCTCCGAGCACGCCGAGGCGGTGTCGCGGCGGCTGGCGACCCTGAGCGCGGAGCTCGCCGCCGTCCGCGGGCCGGCAGGCGACGTGCCCAACGAGGGGCACACGCGGGTCCGTGAGCGTCCCGGGGAGGTGCCGGCACCCGTCGTGCTGCCCGTGCCCGGCCGGCACGCGTCGCGACGGATGCGGATCGGTGCGCTCCGGCTGGGGCCGGTCCACCTCGCCGTGGTGGCGGTGGTGGCGGCGCTCGCGGTGGGCCTGGCGTCGTGGTGGGCCGTGCGCGACCAGGCGGAGGTGGTGCCGGTCGCGCCCGACGAGTCCGCGCCGGCGGCCTCTCCCGAGCCGCTCGCCCCGATCAGCGCGAGCGGGACGCCGGCCGGCGACCTGGTGGTCGACGTGGCAGGCAAGGTGCGGCGCCCCGGCATCGCCGTCCTCCCACCCGGCTCCCGGGTGGTCGACGCGCTCGAGGCGGCGGGCGGTGCCCGGCGCGGGGTGGACCTGACGGCGCTCAACCTGGCCCGGCCGGTCGTCGACGGCGAGCAGATCCTGGTGGGGGTCGCGCCGGCGGCCGGGGTGGCCGGCACCCTCGACGCGCCCGTGCCCGGCGGCGAGCAGCTGGTCAACCTCAACACCGCCGACCAAGCCACCCTCGACACGCTGCCGGGCGTCGGGCCGGTCACCGCCGACGCCATCCTGTCCTGGCGGGAGGCCAACGGCGCGTTCAGCTCGGTCGAGGAGCTCCTCGAGGTCGACGGCATCGGGCCGGCGACGCTCGAGGACCTCGCCCCGCTCGTGACGATCTGACCTCGCGGACGAGACGCCCGGTGCCTGACCTGCGCGCGGTCGTGCTGGGCGCCGGCGCCTGGGCCGGTGCCTTGCTGGTGCTGCTGCTCCCGGGGCGGGTGGCCCTGGGCGCGGTCCTCGCACTGGCAGCCGTCGCCGGCGTCCTCGTCGTACGTCGCCGCCTGGCAGCCGGCTGGCTGGGGCCCGTCGCCGCCCTCGTCGCGGTGGCCGGCGTGGCCGCCCTCCAGCAGGCGGTGATCGCCACCTCGCCGCTGACCGGGCTCGCCGAGCAGGAGGCGGTCGTGACGCTGCGGCTCGAGCTCACCTCCGACGTACGCGTCGTCGCCGGGCGCCACGGCGACCTCCACGTCGTGCGGGCGCAGGCCTCCCGCGTCCACGGCCGGGGCGGCACGTGGCTGCTCGACGCGCCGGTCGTCGTGCTGACCGACGCCGCGTGGCCGCGGCTGCCCCTCGGCACCTCGCTGGACGCCACCGCCCGGCTGGTGCCCGCGGACGGCGACGTGGCGGCGCTCGTCCGGCCCACGGGCGAGCCCCGGGTCGTGGCGCCACCGGACCCGTGGTGGGACGCCGCCGCAGCGGTGCGCCGCTCCGTGCGAGCCGCTGTGGCCGGGCGGGACGCCGACGCCCGCGAGCTGGTGCCGGCGCTCGTGGTCGGCGACGACGGCGGCCTCGACGCCCGCCTGGCCGACGACTTCCGCACGACCGGCCTCACCCACCTCCTCGCCGTGAGCGGCACCAACCTCACGCTGGTCGTGGGGTCCCTTCTGGTGCTCGGCCGGTGGCTCGGCGTGCGCGGACGCTGGCTCCACCTGCTGGGGGCGATCGGCATCGCGGGCTTCGTCCTGACCGCGCGGGCAGAGCCGAGCGTCGTGCGCGCCGCGGCGATGGGCACCGTGGCGCTGGTCGGCATGGGCAGCAACGGCAGGTCCCGCGGCGTCCGCGGCCTGGGAGTGGCGGTCCTCGGCCTCCTGCTGGTGTGGCCGCGGCTGGCCGTGACGGCCGGCTTCGCGCTGTCGGTGCTGGCGACGGCCGGGATCCTGCTGCTCGCACCGGTCTGGCGCGACGCGCTGATGCGCTGGACGCCGCGCTGGGTGGCCGAGGCGGTCTCGGTGCCGCTGGCGGCGCAGGTCGCCTGCACGCCGGTCGTGGCCGCCCTCTCCGGCCAGGTCAGCCTCGTCGCGGTGGGCGCCAACCTGCTGGCCGCGCCGGCCGTCGCTCCGGCGACCGTGCTCGGTCTGGCCGGCGGGCTGCTCGGCCTGCTCTGGTCGCCCCTGGGGGTCGCCGTCGCGGCACCGGCCGCGTGGTCCGCGGGGTGGATCATCGCCGTCGCGCGCCGGGGTGCCGACGTGCCGACGGCGGCGGTCGACTGGGGCACCGGTCCCGTCCCGCTCGCCGTGCTCACCCTGCTGTGCGTCGCTGCTGTGCCGCTGGCCCCGCGGTTGCTCGGGCGGCCCGGGTCGACCCTGGCCTGCACGGGCCTGCTCGTGGTGGCGATGCTCGTGCGGCTGCCGACGCCGGGCTGGCCTCCGGACGGCTGGGTGCTGGCGATGTGCGACGTCGGCCAGGGCGACGGGATCGCCCTGCGCGCCGGCCCCGGTCAGGCGGTGGTCGTCGACGCGGGTCCCGAGCCCGCGGCGATGGACGCGTGCCTCGACCGGCTCGGGATCACCTCCGTGCCGCTGCTGGTGCTGACGCACTTCCACGCCGACCACGTGGGCGGGGTCGCCGGCGTCGCGGACGGGCGTGAGGTCGGTGCCATCGAGGCGACGGGCCTCGTCGAGCCGGCGGCCGGTGCCCGGGGCGTCGAGTCGGTAGCCGGCCGCGTCCCTGCGCAGGCGGCGTACGGGCTCACCCGCACGGTCGGCGAGGTCACCCTCCAGACGGTGTGGCCCCGCCCCGGCGAAAGTGGGGTCGACCCGAGCGAGAGCGCGGCCAACAACGCGAGTGTCGTGCTCGTCGCCGAGGTGGGGGGCGTGCGCGTCCTGCTGACCGGCGACGTCGAGCCGTCCGCGCAGGCCGCTCTCGCCCGCGACCTGTCCGACCTCCGGGTGGACGTGCTCAAGGTGCCGCACCACGGCAGCCGGCACCAGGACACCGACTGGCTCGGCTCGCTCGGGGCGCGGCTAGCACTGGTGTCGGTCGGGGAGGAGAACGACTACGGCCACCCGGCGCCGGACCTGCTGTCCTCCCTCTCCTCCGCCGGGATGCGGGTGTGGCGCACCGACCTCTCCGGCGACGTGGCCGTCGTCGCGCGCGACGAGGGACTCGGTGTCGTCGCTCGCGGATAGAGTTGCCGCACCATGGCACGCACCCCCTCCGCCGCGCAGGTCCTCGGCCACGTCGTCCTCGTGACGGGCAAGGAGGAGTTCCTCTCCGCGCGCACCGTCGCGTCGGTGCGCGAGGCCGTGCGCGCCCACGACGCCGAGGCGGAGCTCGCCGAGACGATGGCCTCCGAGCTCACCCTCGCCTCGCTCGGCGAGATGTCCGCACCGTCGCTGTTCTCCTCGGTGCGGTGCGTGGTCGTGCGGGGGCTCGAGGACCTCCCCGACGAGTCGGTCGACGGCCTGCTGGGCTACTGCGCAGCGCCGGCCGACGACGTCGCGCTGGTGCTCGTGCACTCAGGAGGGCAGAAGGGCAGCGGCGTGCTGACCAAGCTGCGCAAGCTGCCGCGGGTGACGGAGGCGAGGTCCGAGGAGGTACGGCCCAGCGAGATGGCGGCCTTCGTGACCTCGGAGGTCGCCTCGCACGGCGCCAGGATCGTGCCCGACGCCGCCGCCTTCCTCGTCCAGGCCGTCGGCAACGACCTGCGCTCGCTGGCGGCTGCGGCCGACCAGCTCACCAGCGACTTCCACGGCGAGCAGCTGACGGTCGACAAGGTGCAGCGATACTTCGGCGGCCGTGCAGAGGCGAAGTCCTTCACCGTCGCCGACGCGGCCTTCGCCGGCAAGCGCGCGGTGGCGCTCGAGGAGCTGCGCTGGGCGCTCGACTCGGGCACCGCTCCCGTGCTGGTCACCTCGGCGATGGCGGCCTCGGCCCGCAGCCTCGCGCGCTACCTCGGTGCCCCCCGCGGAGCGCGCGACGCCGACCTCGCCCGCGACCTCGGCGTGCCGCCGTGGAAGGTCCGCACCGTGCGGGACCAGTCCCGCTCGTGGAGCCCGGAGGGCATCGCCGCGGCGGTGCGCGCCGTCGCCGTCGCCGACGCCGACGTCAAGGGTCAGGCGCACGACGCGTCGTACACCCTCGAGCGGCTCGTGCTCACCGTCGCCGGCCTGCGCGACTCCCGCTGAGGGCGGCGCCGACGCCCGGGGGTGACGCCCCGGAAATGCGAAACACCCGCCACGAGGGGCGGGTGTCCGACGAGGAGGGCCTGCGTCAGAGCGCGGCGGCCTTCTTGGCGATCGACGACTTGCGGTTGGCGGCCTGGTTGGCGTGAATGACGCCCTTGGAGGCGGCCTTGTCGAGGGCCTTCATGGCGTCGCGACCGGCGGCGACGGCCGCGTCCTTGTCGCCCGCCTCGGCCAGCTCGCGGAACTTGCGAACGGCGGTCTTCAGGCGCGACTTCACGGCCTGGTTGCGCTGGCGGCGCACCTCGTTCTGCTTGTTGCGCTTGATCT
The DNA here is from genome assembly GCF_017916455.1 of Nocardioides xinjiangensis. Lineage (GTDB taxonomy): Bacteria > Actinomycetota > Actinomycetes > Propionibacteriales > Nocardioidaceae > Nocardioides > Nocardioides xinjiangensis. The sequence goes on from NZ_JAFMSY010000003.1 coordinate 260,348, forward strand.
GGGACTTGATGTTCGCCACGTGGTGATCCTCGGATGTCAGAGCTGGTCTGGAATGGAAGTCTCGTGCCTGTCGGCTGCCTGGCAACCCCCCAGCCGAGAGGAGCGTGGGGGTCGGGTGCCGGACATGCAGGGAGAAACACTACCGGCAGGGCGCGTACCCGCCCAAATCGCGCAGGCGGAGGTGCGCCGTGCAGGCCATCGGGCCCGGCGAGCGTCTCACCCACCGCCCGGGACCGGGCGGCCGGTGCGGCGCGCGACGGCACCCAGCATGCGTCGTGACTCGGTGATCCGGAAGTCCTCGAGCCTCGGCAGGTTCACGTCGACCGCCACGACGGACGGCACGGCCAGGTGCGCGCCGAAGCCGGCGAGGAAGGCGGTGACGACCACGTCCCCTGCCTCCAGCAGCGGCGGCGACGTGGGGTCACGACCACCCGCGCCGCTCGGCGAGCCAGTCCCAGCACACCTCGCCCTGCCAGCGCTGGTGGTCGCGCAGGTGCGGGGACGTGGGCGGCACGGGCAGCTCGCACTGGGTGAGGAAGTAGCCGACGTAGAGCGCCAGGTTGATGTCGAAGGCCTCGGGGTCGACGTGCCGCAGGAGGCGGCGCGAGGCGATCACGGCGTCGACGTCGATGCCCTCGCCGCGGGGTCCGATGAGGGCGGCGAAGGAGTCGAACCACGCGGCGCCGCGGACCGGCCAGTTCCAGTCGCAGACCAGGGCGCGACCGTCGGCGTCGATGATGACGTTGTCGGAGCGGATGTCGGTGTGGACGAGCGTCTCGCCGCCCACGACGTCGGCGTAGCGCAGGGCCAGTGCCTCGGCCTCGGCGAGGCGGGCCGGGCCCAGGTCGGTGCGGCGCTCCCGCAGGGCGGTCCAGCCGGCGACCAGCGGGGCGAAGTCCGCCTCGGCCGTGTCCAGCGCGAGCTCCCCCGGGGGCGGGGTGAGCGCGTCGGCCGCGACCTCTAGGGAGTCCAGGAGCGCGTCGAGGTCGGCCGCGCGCCACGGCCGGTGCGGCGCGCGCCCGGCGACGTACTCGATGCCCAGCACCACCCAGTCGTCGTCGAGGTGCCACAGCAGCCGCGGGGCCGGGACCCCGGCCGGCAGGGCGGCGAGCTTGCGCGCCTCCTCGCGGTAGGAGTCCGCGAACATGCGCTGCGCCTTCACCGACGCCGCCTTCACGAAGTGGCGCGAGCCGTCCTCGCACACCAGCACCGAGGCGAAGCCGGGCGTGAAGCCGGTGGTCTGCGAGGTGGCGGACGCGACGGGGGAGCCGCACCGTCGCTCGATGTACGCCCGGAGGTGCGGCGGCAGGAAGCCCCACTCCAGGCGCCGGGCCGTCCTCCCGTGCGGGGCGGGATAGGGGGCGAGGGGCGCGCGGGACATGGCGGCATCCTTCCCCACCCGGCGGCGCGCCACGAGCCGATATCCGCTGGCACCGCCTCGGACGTTCCCGCGAGACTGGTGCCGTGCCCGATCTCGTCCTGCCGACCACGTCGGTCCACCGGTCCTTCCTCGCGGCGATGGACGAGTTCGTCGCGGAGGGCGCCGAGCACACCCAGACCGCGGCGTGGATCGAGCGACATGCGCCGAGGTGGGAGGAGCCGCAGGCGTTCGCGGCCTTCGTCGAGGCGGTTCGGGCCGACGCCCTGCCCGCAACGCCGCGGCCCGAGCGGCACGTGCCGTGCACGACGCTGTGGTGGGTGGACGGCGATGACTACCTGGGCCGCCTCGCCATCCGGCACGTGCTCAACGACTTCCTGCTCGAGGTGGGCGGGCACATCGGCTACGACGTACGTCCGTCGCGACGGCGCGAGGGACATGCCACCGCCATGCTGCGGCAGGCCCTGCCCTGGGCGTCCGGGCTGGGCGTCGACCCGGCCCTGGTGACCTGCGACGTGGACAACCACGGCTCGATCCGGGTCATCGAGGCCGCGGGCGGCGAGCTGGAGGACGTGCGGGGGGCCAAGCGGCGGTACTGGGTGCCCACCTCGGGGTAGTCCACCGGGTTCTGGTCGTCCCGCGGGCGGTCCGGCAGCCACTTCCCGGTGGACTACCGAGGGGCGGGCGTCAGGCGGGCGGGCGTCAGGCGGGCGGGTGGGCGTCAGGCGGGCGGGGGAGGGACCGGCGTACGACGGGTGCGCGTGGCCGCCCCGACGCCGACCACCGCCACCACGAGGCCGACGAGCTGGACGGCCGACAGCGTCTCGTCGAGCAGCAGCCAGGCGAGCACCGCCGTCACCGGCGGGCTGAGGAAGAACAGGCTCGCCGCTGCGCCGGACCCGCCACGCAGCACGAGCAGCGAGAGCAGCACCAGCCCGAGGATCGAGTTCACGACCGCGAGGAAAAGGACCGCGACGAGCGCCTCCCGGCCGTCCGTGACCGGCCAGGCGCCCTCGGTCGTCCAGCCCAGGACGAGCAGCGGGGGAGCGGACACCGCGAACTGGACCGCCGCCGACCAGAGCAGGTCGGGCTGCGCGCCGATCCACCGCTGGCCGAGGGTGCCGAGGCTGAGCGTCAGCATGCTGAGGGAGCCGATGAGCACGGCGACCGGGCCGCCGGCGTGCCCGAGGTCTGCCCCCAGCACGAGCAGGACGCCGGCCACGCCGACCACGAAGCCGACCACCTGCAGCGGGGAGACCGCCTCACCGAGGAGCGCGGCCGCGAGGAGGGCGGTGAGCACCGGGCTGAGAGCGTGGAAGAGCGAGGCCAGCGTGGCCCCGAGCCCGAGGTCGAAGGCGACGTACATCAGGCCGAACTGGAGCGCGTTCATCACCAGTCCCACGGCTGCCACGCGGCCGAGCGTGGCGCGGTCCATCCGGGTGGGCCGGCGCAGGGCGAGCGCGAGGCCGGTCGCGAGCAGCGCGGCGAGGACGAAGCGCCACGCGAGCACCGAGACGGGCGCTGCGGCATGGACGGCCGCCGGACCCGAGATGTAGCCGGAGGACCACACGAGCACGAAGGCCGCCGCCGGGAGGAGGGGGAGTCCCGGACTCGTCCTCGGCGCCACGCGAGCACGCTAGCGTCCGCCCTCGCGCGGGCGCCCGCCGGTTCGGTGGGGCACGACCCGCGTGGAAGAATGACGCGATCCCGCCGTCGTACCCCTGAAAGCAGTCCGTGAGCCTCACAAACGCGCCGCAGCCTGGCTCGACCGACCCGTCGATCATCCGCAACTTCTGCATCATCGCGCACATCGACCACGGCAAGTCGACCCTGGCCGACCGGATGCTGCAGCTGACCGGGGTGGTCGACGAGCGGGCGGCGCGCGCGCAGTACCTCGACCGGATGGACATCGAGCGGGAGCGCGGCATCACCATCAAGTCGCAGGCCGTGCGGATGCCGTGGACGGTCGAGGCCGGCAACGCCGCGGGCGCCGAGCCGGGGACCTACGTCCTCAACATGATCGACACCCCCGGCCACGTGGACTTCACCTACGAGGTCTCGCGCAGCCTCGAGGCGTGCGAGGCCGCGATCCTGCTCGTCGACGCCGCCCAGGGCATCGAGGCGCAGACGCTGGCGAACCTCTACCTCGCGATGGCCGCGGACCTCCACATCATCCCGGTGCTCAACAAGATCGACCTGCCGAGCGCCAACGTGGAGAAGTACGCCGCCGAGCTCGCCGGCCTGGTCGGCTGCGAGCCCGAGGAGGTGCTGCTGACCAGCGCCAAGACGGGCGTCGGCGTCCAGGCGCTCCTCGACGAGATCGTGCGGCAGACCCCGGCGCCGGTCGGCGACGCCACCAAGCCGGCCCGCGCGCTGATCTTCGACTCCGTCTACGACACCTACCGCGGCGTGGTCACCTACGTGCGCGTGGTCGACGGCAAGCTGAGCCACCGCGACCGGATCAAGATGATGTCGACCAACGCGGTGCACGAGATGCTCGAGGTCGGGGTGATCAGCCCGGAGCCGGTGAAGGCCGGCGAGATCGGCGTCGGCGAGGTCGGCTACCTGATCACGGGCGTGAAGGACGTGCGCCAGTCACGGGTCGGCGACACGGTCACCTCCCAGCACCACGGCGCGACGGAGCCGCTCGGCGGCTACAAGCACCCGAACCCGATGGTCTACGCCGGTCTCTACCCGATCGACGGCGACGACTACCCGACGCTGCGCGACGCCCTGGAGAAGCTCCAGCTCAACGACGCCGCGCTGACCTACGAGCCGGAGACGTCCGGCGCCCTGGGCTTCGGGTTCCGCTGCGGGTTCCTCGGCCTGCTCCACATGGAGATCACCCGCGACCGCCTCGAGCGCGAGTTCAACCTCGACCTCATCTCGACCGCGCCCAACGTGGTCTACGAGGTGGTCATGGACGACGGCACCCACCACGAGGTCACCAACCCCAGCGAGTACCCCGACGGCAAGGTCGCGGAGGTCCGTGAGCCGATCGTGAAGGCGACGATCCTCGCGCCGGCCGACTTCATCGGCACCATCATGGAGCTGTGCCAGCTCAAGCGCGGCAACCTGCAGGGCATGGACTACCTCTCCGAGGACCGTGTCGAGATGCGCTACACCCTGCCGATGGGCGAGATCGTCTTCGACTTCTTCGACCAGCTGAAGTCGCGCACGAAGGGCTACGCCTCGCTCGACTACGAGCGCTCCGGCGACCAGGCCGCCGACCTGGTGAAGGTCGACATCCTGCTCCAGGGCGAGCCGGTCGACGCGTTCAGCGCGATCGTGCACCGCGAGGCCGCCTACTCCTACGGCGTGATGATGGCGTCGAAGCTCAAGGACCTCATCCCGCGCCAGCAGTTCGAGGTGCCCATCCAGGCCGCGATCGGCGCCCGCGTGATCGCCCGCGAGACCATCCGCGCCATCCGCAAGGACGTGCTGGCCAAGTGCTACGGCGGTGACATCAGCCGCAAGCGGAAGCTGCTGGAGAAGCAGAAGGCGGGCAAGAAGCGGATGAAGAACATCGGCTCGGTCGAGGTGCCGCCGGAGGCGTTCGTCGCCGCGCTGTCCACCACGCAGCCGGCGGAGAAGTCCGGCAAGAAGTAGTGGACCGCGAGCTCGCACGCGCCGACGACCACAGCTGGCGGATCAGCCTGCTCGCGGTCGCCGCCGACGGACCGCTGCCCGCCGCTCCGGGCCGCGCCCGGCTGCTCACCGTGGTCGACGGTCCGGTGCTCGGCCTCGAGGTCGACGGTCAGAGCGCGGTCGTGGAGCCGCACCGCCCGTACGCCGTCCCCGCCGACGCCGCGGTGGTGGCGTCGGTGCCGGAGGGCGCCGTGCGCGCGCTCGAGGTGGTCGTCGACCCGGCGGCCGTCTCGCCGTTCGTCACCGTCCTCGAGCTGGGCCGGTCGTCGACGCTCCCGCTGGCCGGCGACCAGGCGGCGTACGTCCTCACCGGCGGCGACGCCCGCACCCTGGTTCGCGGCCCCGGCGAGGTCGCCGGGCGGTGCACCGTCGCCGTGGTCACCCTCGAGCCGATCGGCTGACCGCACGCGTCCGTGCCCGCGGCGCGGAGCCTAGGCTCGGGGCATGCCCGTCACCATCCCGCAGGGCCTGTCGTCGCAGGGCGGACGAGGACCGGACTGGGCGCGGTGGCGCGACCGGCTGCCGCGGCTCTGCGCCGACCTGCTCGCCGAGTGGCGGCTCCGCGCGACCGAGGAGCCGCTGCACGGCCGCTGCTCGCTGCTCGTCCCGGTGACCGACGCCGACGGCGCACCCCGCGCCCTCAAGATCGGCTTCGACGGGGACGAGGAGTCCCGCCACGAGGCCCTCGCGCTGCAGCACTGGGGCGGTCGCGGCGCCGTACGCCTGGTGCGCGCCGACCCGCGCCGGCGCGCGCTCCTGCTCGACTGGCTGCCGGGGCCGGACCTCGCTGACGCCTGGGACGTCGAGGCGTGCGAGGTGGTCGGCGACCTCCACCGGCAGCTGCACATCCCCGCCCTGCCGCAGCTGGCGAGCGTGGCGTCGTACGTCGAGCGCTGGCTGCGGGACCTCGAGGAGCTCGGACGCGACCTGCCGGTCCCGCGCAGGTACGTCGAGCAGGCGCTCGCCCTCGGTCCCGACCTGGTCGCGGACGACAGCGGCTCCGTGGTCGTGCACGGCGACCTGCACTACGCCAACGTCCTGGCGGACGCGTCGGGGCAGTGGCGCGCGATCGACCCGAAGCCGATGGCCGGCGACCCGCACTACGAGCCGGCGCCGATGCTGTGGAACCGCATGGACGAGCTGAGCGGTCCGCTGGCGGTCGGGTCGGTGCGCGAGGGGCTGCGCCGGCGCTTCCACGCCCTCGTCGACGCGGCCGGGCTCGACGAGGCACGGGCCCGCGACTGGGTCGTGGTCCGCACCGTCCTCAACGCCGGCTGGTCGGTGCAGGACGCCCGCCGTGCGGGACGCCGGCTCACCGCCGACGAGCAGGAGTGGATCACCCGGTGCGTGGCGATCACCAAGGCGGTGCAGGACTGAGGCGAGGACCGATCCAGGTGCGGTCACCGGACAATTGCGGCGGTTCGCTACCGCTGGGTAAAGGCGGTGATCTAGGTTACAGCCAAGTCAGCAGCCAGCCCGCTGTGTGGCGCGTACCGCCACGCTCCGACGATTGTAGGTAATCCATGCCGATCACCGCCGACACGTCCTTCCTGGACACCATGCCGGCCAACGTGGCCGTCCAGTTCTTCGAGCGCGTCGCCGCGTCTCCCGACAGCGAGGCGTTCCGCTTCCCGCGCGGCGAGGCGTGGGAGTCCGTCACCTGGAAGCAGGCCGGGGACAAGGTCGAGGCCCTCGCCGCCGGCCTGATCGTGCTGGGCGTCGAGCCGGAGCAGCGCGTCGGCATCGCGTCCGGCACCCGCTACGAGTGGATCCTCGCCGACCTCGCGATCATGTGCGCCGCCGGGGCCACCACCACGGTGTACCCCACCACCAACGCCGAGGACACCGTCTACATCCTCGGTGACTCCGAGAGCCGGGTCGTGTTCGCCGAGGACGACGAGCAGCTGGCCAAGCTCACCGCGCACCGCGCGGAGCTGCCGCACGTGATGAAGGTCGTCACGTTCGAGGGCAGGGCCGACGGGGACTGGGTGATCAGCCTCGACGACCTCGCCGAGCTCGGCGCGAAGCGGCTCGCCGAGCAGCCCGACGTCGTGCGGACCACCTCGCAGGCCATCCGCCCCGACCAGCTCGCCACCCTGATCTACACCTCCGGCACGACCGGTCGCCCCAAGGGCGTGCGCCTGCGCCATTCGTCGTGGGTCTACGAGGGCGAGGCGATCCGCGCGCAGGGCATCCTCGGGCCCGACGACCTCGAGTTCCGCTGGCTGCCGATGGCCCACTCGTTCGGCAAGGTGCTGATGTCGACGCAGATGGCGTGCGGCTTCGCCGCCGCCATCGACGGCCGCGTCGAGAAGATCGTCGACAACCTGGGCGTGGTGAAGCCGACGTTCATGGGGGCCGCACCGCGCATCTTCGAGAAGGCGCACGGCCGCATCGTCACCATGCAGGCCGCCGAGGGTGGCGCCAAGGAGAAGATCTTCAAGAAGGCGTTCGAGGTCGGCCTCGAGGTCGAGCGGCTCAAGCGCGAGGGCAAGTCCGTCCCGCTGGGACTGAAGGTGCAGCACGGGCTCTTCGACAAGCTGGTGTTCTCGAAGATCCGCGACCGGTTCGGCGGCAACGTGCGCTTCTTCATCTCCGGCGCCGCCGCCCTCAACCGCGACATCGCGGAGTGGTTCGGTGCAGCCGGCATCACGATCCTCGAGGGCTACGGGCTCACCGAGACCTCGGCCGGCTCCTTCGTCAACCACCCCGACCAGAACAAGTTCGGCACCGTGGGGCCGGTCTTCCCGGGCAGCGAGGTCAAGCTCGGCGAGAACGACGAGATCCTCATCAAGGGCCCCGGCGTGATGGACGGCTACCACAACCTCCCCGAGGAGACCGCGCGCACGCTCACCGCCGACGGCTGGCTCCACACCGGCGACAAGGGCGCCCTCGACGAGGACGGGCACCTCGTCATCACCGGACGCCTCAAGGAGCTCTTCAAGACCTCCGGGGGCAAGTACATCGCGCCGCCGGCGATCGAGTCGAAGTTCAAGGCCGTGTGCCCCTACGCCAGCCAGTTCATGGTCTTCGGCGACGAGCGCAACTTCTGCGTCGCGCTCGTCACCCTCGACCCGGACGCGATGGCCGCGTGGGCCGAGGAGAACGGCATGGGCGGGAAGTCCTACACCGAGATCGTCCGCTCCGACGAGGTGCAGAAGATGGTCGGCGGCTACATCGACGAGCTCAACAGCCACCTCAACCGCTGGGAGACCATCAAGAAGTGGCAGGTCCTCGACCACGACCTGACGATCGAGTCGGGTGAGCTCACCCCCTCCATGAAGGTCAAGCGCAACGTCGTCGAGCAGAACCACAAGGCCCTGATCGAGGCGATGTACGCCTAGTCGGGTACGCCTGGTCGGGTACGCCTTGTCGGCGTGCGCCCGCTCAGGTGCGCCCGGTCAGGGCGGGGGCCGAGGCTGCGCACTGCCGGTGCACAGGACGAGCCGGTCGGATGGGTGCCAGGGAGAGACCACTGGCACCCATCCGTCGTCTCCCCACGGCGTCTCCCTGGACTCCGACGGCGTCGTCGGCGACGGCCCCTCGCTGCAGATGGCCGACATGTTGGGCTCGGTGGCCGCCGGCTGCACCGCGACGCTCACCGTGCCGATCTGGGGAGCGGGGGATCCCGTGGTTGGATACCTGACGTGCCTCCCGCTCAACCCGACGGCGACTCCGCCCCCGAGGACGGCCTGCTGCCCGACGAGGCGTGGGCGGAGTTCGGCACCCGACCGTTCGGGCTCTACGTGCACGTGCCGTTCTGCTCCGTGCGCTGCGGCTACTGCGACTTCAACACCTACACCGCCCCGGAGCTCGGCGACGAGGTCGGCGCCAGCCGCGCGTCGTACGCCGAGGCCGCGATCCGCGAGATCCGCTTCGCCCGCCACGTGCTGGGCCACCGTGACGTGCCGATCGAGACGATCTTCTTCGGAGGGGGCACCCCGACGCTGCTGAAGCCGGCCGACCTCGGCGCCATCGTGGCGAGCGCGGCGGCCGAGTTCGGCCTCGCCGACGACATCGAGATCACCACGGAGGCCAACCCCGACAGCGTCGCGGCGTGGGACCTCGAGGAGCTGCGCACGGCCGGCTTCAACCGCATCAGCTTCGGCATGCAGTCGGCCGTCGACCACGTCCTGCGCACGCTCGACCGCACCCACGACCCCCTGCGGGTGCCGGCGGCGGTCGAGTGGGCGCGGCAGGCCGGCTTCGACGACATCAGCCTCGACCTCATCTACGGCACGCCGGGGGAGTCGCTCGCCGACTGGGAGACGTCCGTCGACGCGGCGCTCGAGTGCCGGCCCGACCACGTCTCGGCGTACTCCCTCATCGTCGAGGACGGCACCGCGATGGCGCGCCAGGTCGCCCGCGGCGAGCTGCCGATGCCCGACGAGGACGACCTCGCCGACAAGTACCACCTCGTCGACGAGAAGCTGTCGGCCGCCGGCATGAGCTGGTACGAGGTGTCCAATTGGGCCACCTCACCCGATCACTGGTGCCGCCACAACCTGCTCTACTGGACCGGCGGCCACTGGTGGGGCGTCGGCCCCGGTGCGCACTCGCACGTGGGCGGGGTCCGCTGGTGGAACGTCAAGCACCCCGCGGCGTACGCCGGCCGGCTGGCGCGCGGCGTGTCACCCGCCCTGGCCCGCGAGGTGCTCGGCTACCACGACCAGCGCGTCGAGCGGATCCTGCTCGAGGTCCGCCTGGTCGAGGGACTCCCGGTCACCGCGCTCGAGGCCACCGGACGCTCCCACGTCGCCCGCCTCGTCGCCGACGGCCTCGTCGAGCTCGTCGCCGAGCGGCTGGTGCTCACCCAGCGCGGGCGCCTGCTCGCGGACGCGGTCGTCCGCGACCTCGTGGACTGAGCCCGGGGCCGGTCGGGACCGGGCCGGCCAGGGTTGGGCCGGTCAGGTCTGGGTCGGTCAGGGCTGGGTCGTGAAGTCGATGAGCTCCTCGACCCGGCCCAGCAGGGCGGGCTCGAGGTCGGCGTAGGAGGAGACCCGGCCGAGGATGTGCTTCCACGCGCGGGCGATGTCGGCCTGGTCGCGGTGGGGCCACCCGAGCTGCTGGCAGGTCCCGGTCTTCCAGTCGATGCCCTTGGGGACCGACGGCCAGCGCGGGATGCCGAGGCGGTCGGGCTTCACGGCCTGCCAGATGTCGATGAACGGGTGCCCGACCACCAGCACGTGCTTGCCGATGGGGGAGCGGGCGATGCCCTGCGCGATCCGGGCCTCCTTCGACCCGGCGACGAGGTGGTCGACCAGCACGCCGACGCGGCGCTCCGGCCCCGGCCTGAAGTCGCGCAGGTGGTCGGCGAGGTCGTCGACGCCGCCGAGGTACTCCACGACGACGCCCTCGATCCGCAGGTCGTCGCCCCAGACCTTCTCGACGAGCTCGGCGTCGTGGCGGCCCTCGACGAAGATGCGGCTGGCCCGCGCCACGCGAGCCCGGGCGTTGGGCACCGCGACCGAGCCGGAAGCCGTGCGCGCGGGGGCGGCGGGCGCCCCGCCGCGGACCGGCCGGGTCAGGACGACCGGCCGGCCCTCGAGGAGGAACCCCGGGCCGAGCGGGAACGTGCGCCGCTTGCCGCGCCGGTCCTCCAGCGTCAGCGTGTCGATGTCGCGGTCGACGGCGACGACCTCGCCGCACCAGTCGGTGGTGACCTCCTCGACGACCATCCCGAGCTCCGTCGGGACCTCCACGGCGCGGCCGTTCCTCGGGGCCCTCCAGTCACCGGAGAGGACGTCGGTTCCGTAGCGATCAGCAGGCACCGGCACACGGTAGGCGCACCGGCGCCCCCAACTGGTGGTGGCACGCCGTGCCCCGACGATCCGGGCGACGGGGCGGCGGATCAGCCCTCGGCGAGGCCGTCGCCCTCGGCGCCCTCGCCGCTGTTGGCGCCCCCGCCGGTGGCGATCCGCTCGTCCTCCTCCTGCGTGGCGTCCATCTCGAGCTCCTCGCGGCTCTTGGTCGCCTCGTCGTCGGGGTCCAGCGGCTGGGCGAGCGGGTTGTCCTCGCCGGGCTGGAGGTCCTCGGGAAGCTGGTCGTCGGAGATGCCGCCGAGGGTCGCCTCGGAGGGCGAGGCCGTGTCGCCGGAGTGGTCGGAGTCCGCCGGGCTCGTGCCGCTCGTTGCCTCGGGGGTCTCGCCGGGGTCCTGCTGGGACTCGTTGTCGGTCATGCCCCCAGTCCTACCGAGCCGGGCGACCACCGGTCCAGCCCCCTCCGGGTGGGCGGCGCCGCGAGGCGCCGCGCTCAGCAGAGGCCGGCGTGCAGGCGTGAGCGCAGCGCCGCGTCGAGCTCCTGCGGGGTGGTGACCGGCTGGACGAACTCGAGGCGCCGCGTGTGCGCGCCGGCCTCGTCCACCCAGGCGACCTCCACGCCGCCCGGGTCGACCCGCCGCAGGCCCGCGGCCAGGAGCGTGCGCACCGGCAGCCCGAGCGCGGCCGCCGTGGCCGTGCGCAGCTCGGGCTCGTGCGCCTCGTTGGCGTGCTCGGCGGTGCGCTGGAGGTAGCCCTCGTTCAGCACGTGGCGCCGGTCGCGGAACTCGTGCAGGTCCACCGGGACCGCCAGCGACCCGCGCAGCAACATGACCGCCTCCAGCTCGACCGCGACGAGCGCGCGGTCGTCGGCGCAGCACCGGCAGCCGGCCTCGCGCCGGCCCAGCCGGCCCCGCATGACGAGGCGCAGCCCACGCTCGCGCGTGGCGGGGGCTCCCAGGCCGCTGCTGACCTCGACCACCGCGCCTCGGCCGTGCTCGGCGCCCGCGACGAGCGCCGATCCCGGCGCGGTGGCGAAGACGGGTACGCCGTGGACGTCGGTCGTCACCTCGCAGCCGTCGTGCTCGACGGCCGGGTCGGCGCCGTCGACGCGGAGCGTGACCGCGCTCGGGCACGACAGGACGCTGCGTGCGATCAGGGCTGCAGCTGCCGGGGTCATGGCGCCTCCACGGATCAGGTAAGGCAACCCTAACCCTGACGCGCCCGCCGGGCCAGACGGGTCACCTCGTCCGGGACGGGTCAGACCAGGGGGAGTCGCCTCTGGGCGCGCGGGAGGTGCTCGTAGCCCCGGCGGACCGCGCTCTCCAGCAGGGCGGGGTCCCAGGGCCACTCACCCTGGGCGAGGGCCTCCGACTGCGGCACGCCGCGCGAGGCGAGGTCGCGCACGGCCTCCGCGATCACGCCCAGGTCCACCCGCTGGTCCTGGACGAACGACTTGTCGACGACCCGGCCGTGCCCGGGCACCACGACCGTGCGGTCGGTCATCAGGCCCAGCACCAGGTCCAGCGTCGTCGGCCACTCCAGCGGCCACGAGTCGTCGCCGATGAAGGGCGGGTCGGACTCCTCGACGAGGTCGCCGCCGAGCAGCACGTCGGCGTCCGGCACCCGGACGACGAGGTCGCCCGCCGTGTGGCCCCGGCCCGGATGGACGAGCTCGACGGCACGGTCGCCCAGGTCGAGCTGCACGGCCGAGGAGAAGGTGTGGGTGGGCGGGCGCACGGTGGTCGCCAGGACCTCGTCGCGCCGGGGGTCGGCGGTGTCGCGCTCGTACTGCTCGAACGTGTGCCGCGCGGACTTCTGCACGTGGTCGCGCGCCCACTCGGTGGCGTGGATCGGCATGTCGCCGAACTGCTCGACCATGGTGGCGTTGCCGAAGTGGTGGTCCCAGTGCTCGTGGGTGTTGACCAGCCCGGTGAGCGGTCCCGCGCCGAGGCGGCGTACGTCGTCGGCGACGAGTCGCGCCTGCGCCGCGGAGCCGTGGGTGTCGACCATGAGGAGGCCGTCGGAGCCGCCGACCAGCGTGATGTTGACGTGCATCCAGTCGTAGTGGGCCACCCACACGCGCGGTGCCACCTCGGTGAACCGGGCGCTGTCGTCGGGCATGTCCACGAGCCTACGGTTCCCTAGTAGAGTTGGCACTCAGGACGAAGGAGTGCCAGCACACGAGCAGCAAGGAGGGCTCATGGTCGACGACCGCAAGCTCGACGTGCTGCGCGCGATCGTCGAGGACTACGTCGCCACCGAGGAGCCCGTGGGCTCCAAGGCGCTGGTCGAGCGGCACGGCCTGGGGGTCTCGCCCGCGACCGTCCGCAACGACATGGCCGCGCTCGAGGACGAGGGCTACATCCACCAGCCCCACACCAGCGCCGGGCGCGTGCCGACCGACAAGGGCTACCGGCTCTTCGTCGACAAGCTCGCCACGCTCAAGCCGATGAGCGCCGCCGAGCGCCGGGCGATCGCGACGCTGCTCGACGGGGCCGTCGACCTCGACGACGTGGTGCAGCGGTCCGTGCGGCTGCTGAGCCAGCTGACCCGCCAGGTCGCGATCGTGCAGTACCCGACGCTCTCGCGCTCCACCGTCCGCCACGTCGAGCTCGTCGCGCTGACGCCGACCCGCATTCTCGTGATCCTCATCCTGAGCACCGGCCGCGTGGAGCAGCGCCTCGTCGAGCTCGACGAGGCGGTCGTCGACGCCGACCTCGCCGAGCTGCGGGTCTCGGTCAACCAGGTCACCGCCGGGGTGCGGATCGCCGAGGCGGCCGCCGCCCTCGGCGCGCTGCCCGAGAACGTGCGCCCCGGCCAGGCGGACTCCGCCCGGGCGATCGTCGGGGTGCTGACCGAGGCGATGTCCGACCACCGCAGCGACGAGCGCGTCGCCGTCGGCGGCACCGCGAACCTGGCTCGCTACGGCGACTTCGACACCGCCGTCCGCCCGCTGCTCGAGGCGCTGGAGGAGCACGTGGTGCTGCTCAAGCTGCTGGGGGAGTCGGGCGTCGATGCGCTCACGGTGCGCATCGGGCACGAAGGCCCCTACTCCGAGCTCGCCGCCACGAGCGTCGTGGCCACCGGCTACGGCCCGCAGGAGCTCCACCTCGGATCCCTCGGCGTGGTGGGACCGACCCGGATGGACTACCCCGGATCCATGGCAGCCGTGCGTGCCGTCGCGCGCTACGTCTCCCGGATCCTCGATGAAGGAAACCAGTGACCCAGGACCCCTACGAGATCCTCGGCGTCTCGCGCGACGCCAGCGCGGACGAGATCAAGAAGGCCTATCGCAAGCTCGCGCGGCAGCTCCACCCCGACGTCAACCCCGACCCGGAGACCCAGGAGCGGTTCAAGGACGTCTCCCGCGCCTACGAGGTGCTGAGCGACCCGGGCAAGCGCGCGGCGTACGACCGTGGCGGCGACGCGTTCAGCCAGGGCTTCGGCGGCGCCGGCCAGGGCTTCAGCTTCACCGACATCATGGACGCGTTCTTCGGCGGCGGTGCCCCCGGCGGCGCGCAGACGCGCGGGCCCCGCTCGCGTGCCCGGCGCGGGCAGGACGCGCTGATCCGCCTCGACGTCGAGCTGGCCGAGGCGGCCTTCGGCGTCACCCGCGACATCAAGGTCGACACCGCGCTGCGCTGCGAGGCGTGCGCGGGCGAGGGCACCGCGCCCGGCACGTCGCCGGTCACCTGCGAGACCTGCCACGGCCAGGGCGAGGTCGCCGTCGTGCAGCGCTCGTTCCTCGGCGAGATCCGCACCCTGCGCCCGTGCGCGGCGTGCCGCGGCTACGGCTCGATCATCCCCGACCCGTGCCGGGAGTGCTCCGGCGACGGCCGGGTGCGCTCGCGTCGCACGCTGACCGTGAAGATCCCGGCAGGCGTCGACCACGGCACCCGGGTGCAGCTCACCGGCCAGGGCGAGGTCGGTCCCGGCGGCGGGCCGGCCGGTGACCTCTACGTCGAGATCCACGTGGAGCCGCACAAGACGTTCACCCGGCACGGCAACGACCTCCACACCACGGTGTCCCTGCCGATGACGGCGGCGGCGCTCGGCACCCGGCTCACGCTGCCGCTGCTCGAGGCCGACCTGCCGCGCTCGGAGACGCAGTCGGGCGACGCCGGCACCACGACGACCTACGACCTCGAGGTGCATCCCGGCACCCAGTCGGGCAGCGAGCAGGTGATCCGCGGCTTCGGGGTGCCCAGCCTGCGCGGCGGGCGCGGCGACCTGGTCGTCAGCATCGTCGTGGAGACGCCGACCCGGCTCGACGCGCGCCAGGAGGAGCTCATGCGCGAGCTGGCGGCGATCCGCGGCGAGGAGCAGCCCGACGGCAAGAACGAGGCCCCGCACAGGTCGATGTTCGGCCGGCTGCGCGACGCGTTCCAGGGCTGAGGCGTGTCGCTCCCGGTCCACCTCGTGCCGTCGCTGGCGGGGGTCGCCGCCGGTGCGGTGGTCGAGGTGTCCGGCGACGAGGCGCACCACGCCGTCGCCGTGCGCCGGCTGCGCGAGGGGGAGCGGCTGGTGCTGACCGACGGCCTCGGGACCTCCGTCACGGGCACCGTCGCCTCGACCGGCAAGCGGGTGCTCACCGTGTCCGTCGACGCCGTGGCGCTCGAGGAGCGGCCGTCGCCGGCGATCACGGTGGTGCAGGCCCTGCCGAAGGGCGACCGCGGGGAGCTCGCGGTCGAGGTGCTCACCGAGGTGGGGGCGGACCGCATCGTGCCGTGGGCGGCGTCCCGCTCCGTCGCCGTCTGGAAGGGCGAGCGGGCCGCCAGGTCGCACGCCAAGTGGCAGGCGACGGCGCGCGAGGCCGCCAAGCAGTCACGGCGTTCGTGGCTGCCGACCGTCGCGCCGCTAGCGTCGACGGCCGAGGCCGCCGATGTCGTCGCGGCCGCCGACCTGGCCGTCGTCCTCCACGAGGACGCCGACGTGCCCCTGGCCGCGCTCGACGTGCCGGCCTCCGGTCGGGTGGTCGTCGTGGTCGGCCCGGAGGGCGGCATCGCCGACGACGAGCTCGCCACGCTCACCGACGCGGGCGCCCACGTCGTACGTCTGGGCGCGGAGGTGCTGCGCACCTCCACCGCCGGCGTCGTGGCGGTGGCCGCGCTGCTGGCCCGTACGCCGCGCTGGTCCTGAGCGGCGTCAGGT
This sequence comes from Nocardioides xinjiangensis, assembly GCF_017916455.1. Lineage (GTDB taxonomy): Bacteria > Actinomycetota > Actinomycetes > Propionibacteriales > Nocardioidaceae > Nocardioides > Nocardioides xinjiangensis. The sequence goes on from NZ_JAFMSY010000003.1 coordinate 276,284, forward strand.
CGCCTACCGCACGGTGATGGTCTTGGTGTCGACGGCCGGTCCGGGGCCCTCCGTGCCACCGCTGGGGTCGTCGGTCTCGCAGCGCAGCGTCACCTCGCCGGTGATGCCGTCGAGCGGCAGCTCGGCCTCGAAGGGGAAGAGCCGGTTCCCCATCCAGGCCTCCGCCTGGTAGCCGCCCGCGGCGAGCTCCTCGCGGCCGCGGAGGATCCGGCACGGACCCGAGGCCTCGACCGAGTTGGCCACCCCGGTGATCGCCAGCGCGTCGCCGCTGACGGTGTCGCCCTCTGCGGGAGAGGTGATGCTGACGAGGTTCAGCGTGCGCAGCGCTCGCGCCGCCTCGAACGGGGCGTCGGTCGGCAGCCCGAAGAGGCGCGGCGGGGCGTCGGTGCGCTCGACCACCACCGGGACGCGGTCCTGCTGCACGCCCTGCAGCGTGTAGACCAGCTGCTGCAGCGCCAGCCTGGCCTCCCGCCTCGACATGCCGTCCGGCGCCTCGGTGAAGGCGTCGGTCGGGACCTCGACGAGCAGCACGCCGTCGGTGGCGGTGACGGCCGCGATGTCGACGGCCGGCCAGAGCGTCCGGTAGTCGGGGTCGTCGGGCTGCCCGCCGCCGGCCACCAGCCTCGCGGCCTCCGTCAGCGGGTCGCCCTCGACCCGGTGGAACTCCCGGAACAGCACGGTGCGCCCGCCAGGCCCGTCGCCGGCGAAGTAGACCGGCACCGCGGTGCCGGCCGCGCCGTCGGTCGGCGCGTCGGTCCCGGGCGACGTCCCCGGCGTCTCGGAGGTCCCCGTCGGGTCCGTCGGGTCCGTCGGCTCCGGCTCGCTCGGCTCGCCGCCCGGCTCGGGGGTCGCGGTCTCCTGCCCGGTCGGGTCGGACACCGGCGCCTGGTCTCCGGCGCTGCACGCGCCCAGCGCGAGCGCACCGGCCACGACCACGGCGGCGGCGCCCGCCCGGCGTCGTACCCGTCGGGTCGGGGAAGCAAGGAGCGTCATGGTCGCCACCGTACGGCCAGCCGGCGTCCGCGGATCCGCGCACACGCCGCCTCGTACGGGCCGTACGATGACGCGATGAGCGCCACGTCGCACGACTGCGTCTTCTGCAAGATCGTCGCGGGCGAGATCCCCGCCGACGTGCTGGGCCGCAACGACCACGCCATCGCCTTCGCCGACCTCGCTCCGCAGGCACCGTTCCACGCCCTGGTCGTGCCGCTCGAGCACCACGAGGACGCCGCCGCGTCCGCTGCCGCCGACCCGGCGATCATCGGCCACCTGGTCACGCTCGCCGACGAGGTGGCCAAGGCGTCCGGCAACGAGGACTACCGGCTCGTCGCCAACACCGGCGCCGGTGCCGGCCAGACGGTCTTCCACACGCACCTGCACGTGCTGGGCGGCTCGTCGAGCATGACCGAGACGCTGGTCTGAGCGGCATGCGCCGCGCCCGCTCGCGCTCCGCCCCCGCGGCGCTCCTCGCCGCCGCGCTGCTGGCCCTGTCGGCCTGCGGCGGTGACGGCGCCGCCCGGTCCGCCGGCTCCGGGACCGGCACGACCGAGCCCGACGCGCAGGGCGGGGGCGGTGCCGCCGCTGCGTCCGACGACGGGGCGAGCGCGGACGCCGGGGGGGACGGTGCCGGCCACGGCGGCCACCACGCCGAGCCGGCCCGGTCGAAGCCGCTGCGCGCGGGCGAGAGCCGGACGACCGTCGCGATGCCGGGCAGCTACACGCCGTCCGCCCCCTACGGCACCGGCACCGACGACTACCGCTGCTTCCTGCTCGACCCCGGGCTGGACCGCGACACCTGGCTCACCGGCACCCAGGTGCTCCCGGGGAACCCGGACGTGGTCCACCACGTGATCCTCTTCCAGGTCCCGCCGGAGCAGGTCGCCGCGGCCGAGGCCAAGGACGCCGCCGAGGAGGACGAGGGCTGGACCTGCTTCGGCGGCACCGGCCTCGACCGGTTCCAGGACGTCGACCGGTCGTCGTGGATCGGCGCCTGGGCACCGGGCGGCACCGAGTCGGTGACCAAGGCGGGGTTCGGCGTACGCCTCGCCGAGGGCAGCCGCATCGTCATGCAGGTCCACTACAACCTGCTGGCGGGCCAGCCGCCCGACACCTCGGCGGCCCAGCTCCGGCTCGCCCCGGGCAGCCGGGACTACCAGGCGCTCAGCACGATGCTGCTGCCGGCGCCGGTCGAGCTGCCGTGCCGGCCGAAGCACTCCGACAGCCCGCTGTGCGACCGGCCGGCGGCCGTGGCGGACGTCAAGGAGCGCTTCGGCGCCGAGGGCAGCACCGCCGACCTGCTCCACCTGCTGTGCGGCGGCGAGCCGCGAGCCAGCGAGGTGCAGTCGTGCGTCCGCACGCTCGGCGAGCCGATCACGATCCACGGGGTCGCCGGCCACATGCACCTGCTCGGCCGGTCGCTGCGGATCGAGGTCGACCCGGGCACCCCCCGGGCGCGCACCATCCTCGACATCCCGGTGTGGGACTTCGACGACCAGGGCAGCCGGTCGATCGAGCCGGTGCACCTCGAGCCGTTCCAGCAGGTGGAGGTCACCTGCCGCCACGTCCAGTGGCTGCGCGACAGGCTGCCCGCCTTCGAGGGCCAGCCCGACCGCTACGTCGTGTGGGGCGAGGGCACCACCGACGAGATGTGCCTCGGCATGCTGCAGGTCACCCGCCCCTGACCGCCCCTGACCGCCGGCCCGCTCGCCCCGTCCACCGGCGGTCGCGGCACTCCGGGCAACGCCACCGAAGGTGCACTCCCGCCCCCACCGGCGGGGGCGGGAGCGCGTACGTGGTGGCGTTACCCGGGGACGGGGGGCGCGGCGGGGGACCGCGCGGCCGCAACGGCGAACGGGGGGCGGCACGGGTCACCCCGATTCAGGTGGGCCGCGCGCCGGCCGGTCGGTAGCATGGAGGGCCTCTGACACCGATGGGAAGGCCGCCCGACCCGGGCATCATGACTGAGACCAACCACGCAGGTTCCTCGCAGGACCGTCCGACGCACACCGTCGTCGTCCCCAACAGCATCGACATGGTCTCGGTCCTGGGTCCGGGCGACGAGCACCTCCGCCTCATCGAGCGGGCCTTCGAGGCCAGCGTCCACGTCCGGGGCAACCGGATCACCCTGGCCGGCGAGTCCGCCGAGGTCGCGATGGCCGAGCGCCTCCTCGACGAGGTCGTCACGCTCGTCCGCACCGGCCAGGGCGTCACCGCCGAGACCGTCGAGCGGATCATCCAGATGCTCCGCACGGAGACGCAGGAGCGGCCGGCCGACGTGCTGAGCCTCAACATCCTGTCCAACCGCGGCCGCACCATCCGGCCCAAGACGGTCAACCAGAAGCGCTACGTCGAGGCCATCGACAAGAGCACCATCACCTTCGGCATCGGGCCCGCCGGCACGGGCAAGACGTACCTCGCGATGGCGAAGGCGGTGCAGGCGCTGCAGGCCAAGGAGGTCAACCGGATCATCCTGAGCCGGCCGGCCGTCGAGGCGGGCGAGCGGCTGGGCTTCCTGCCCGGCACCCTGAGCGAGAAGATCGACCCCTACCTGCGGCCGCTGTACGACGCGCTGCACGACATGGTCGACCCCGAGACGATCCCCAAGCTGCTGTCGGCCGGCACCATCGAGGTGGCGCCGCTGGCGTTCCTGCGTGGTCGCTCGCTCAACGACTCCTTCATCATCCTCGACGAGGCGCAGAACACCACGCCGGAGCAGATGAAGATGTTCCTCACCCGCCTCGGCTTCGGCTCGCGCATCGTCGTCACCGGCGACACCAGCCAGGTCGACCTGCCGTCAGGCACCCAGTCCGGCCTCCGGGTCGTCGAGGGCATCCTCGAGGGCGTGGACGACATCACCTTCTGCCGCCTGACCGGCACCGACGTCGTCCGGCACCGCCTGGTCGGTCGCATCGTCGAGGCCTACGAGGTCTTCGACGCCGAGCGCGAGGCCAGCCGCCCCAAGTCCAAGGTGGCGAAGGCCGAGCGCGACCGGCCGCGGGGCCCGCGATGAGCATCGAGGTCCTCAACGAGTCGGGCCTCGAGCTCGACGTACGCCGGCTGTCGCACCTGGCGCGCTTCGTGATGGAGCAGATGCGGGTCCACCCGCAGGCCGAGCTGTGCATCAAGGCCGTCGACGAGGAGACCATCGCCGAGCTCAACGAGCAGTGGATGGAGAAGGAGGGCCCGACCGACGTGCTGGCCTTCCCGATGGACGAGCTGCGCCCGGGCAAGGTCAACGAGGAGCCCGAGGAGGGCGTGCTCGGCGACCTGGTGCTGTCGCCGGCGGTCGCCGAGCGCCAGGGCGAGGAGGCCGGTCACGGCCGCGAGGCGGAGATCGAGCTGCTGACGGTGCACGGCATCCTGCACCTGCTCGGCTACGACCACGCGGAGCCCGACGAGCACGCCGTGATGTTCGGCCTGCAGGGCGAGCTGCTGGAGAAGTGGCGCGCCGTCGCCGCCTCCGCCTGAGCGCTCCCGACCGGACACCCCATGACCGCTGACATCTGGCAGCTCGGCACCGCCGCCCTGCTCGTGCTGCTCGCCGGCCTGTTCTCCGCGGCCGACGCCGCCCTCGGCAGCTTCTCGCGCGCCCGCGCGGAGGAGCTGAAGGCCGAGGGCCGGGCCGGCGCGACCCGGCTCGTGCTGCTGCTCGGCGACCCGGCGCGCTACCTCAACACCGCGCTGATGCTCCGGCTGCTGTGCGAGATCAGCGCCATCGTGCTCGTCGCCACCTGGGCGCGCGACGCCTACCACGGCTCGCCCGTCCCGACGTTCCTCACCACCATCGGCGTGATGCTGGTGGTGTCCTTCGTGGTGATCGGGGTGGCGCCGCGCACCATCGGACGCCAGCACGACGTGAAGGTGGCGCTGGCCTCGGCCGGCCCGCTCTCGCTCGTCACCACCATCCTCGGGCCCGTCCCGGCGCTGCTGATCCTGCTCGGCAACGCGATCACCCCGGGCCGGGGCTTCAGCGAGGGCCCGTTCTCGACCGAGACCGAGCTGCGCGAGCTCGTCGACCTGGCCGAGGCCTCGGCGGTCATCGAGTCGGGGGAGCGCCGGATGATCCACTCGGTGTTCGAGCTCGGCGACACCATCACCCGCGAGGTGATGGTCCCGCGCCCCGACGTGGTCTACATCGAGCGCCACAAGAACCTGCGCCAGACGCTGTCGCTGTTCCTGCGCAGCGGCTACTCGCGCATCCCGGTCATCGACGACAACCTCGACCACATCGTCGGGATGGCCTACCTCAAGGACGTGGTGCGGCGCGACTTCGAGGCACCCGACGTCGAGTTCACCCAGCGCGTGGACGAGGTGATGCGCCCGGTTCACTACGTCCCGGACTCGAAGCCGGTCGACGCGCTGCTGACGGAGCTCCAGGCGCGACGCCAGCACATCGCGGTGGTCGTCGACGAGTACGGCGGCACGGCCGGCCTGATCACGATCGAGGACGTGCTGGAGGAGATCGTCGGCGAGATCACCGACGAGCACGACGTCGCCGAGGTCGAGGTCGAGCACGTCGACGGCGGGGCGATCCGCGTCTCGTCCCGCTACCCGGTCGACGACCTCGACGAGCTCGTCGGCTTCCCCGTGGAGGACGACGACGTCGACAGCGTCGGCGGGCTGATGGCCAAGCACCTCGGCAAGGTCCCGATCCCCGGCTCGGTCGTGGAGTGCCACGGCCTGCGGCTCGAGGCGGAGCGCGCGACCGGTCGCCGCAACAAGATCGAGACGGTGCTCGTCACGGTGCTGCCCACCGCGGACGACGGCGCCACCGACGACGCGGCGCTCTCTAGACTCACGCCATGACCGACCTGTCCGGCGACCTGAGCGCCGAGGACGCCAAGCTCCTGACCCTCGCCCGCGCCACCCGAGCCCGCGCTCGCGCCGCGGAGGGCGCCGCGGTGCGCGACCTCGACGGGCGCACGTACGCCGCCGCGAGCGTGGACCTCGAGCACCTGCGCCTGTCCGCGCTCGAGGTCTGCGTCGCGATGGCGGTGTCGTCGGCCTCGGCGGGGCTCGAGGCGGCCGTCGTCCTCGTCGACACCGGTGCGGCGAGCGCCGAGGTCGACCTGCGGGCGGCTCGCGACTTCGCCGGCACCGACGTGCCCGTGCTCGTCGGCGACGTGGCGGGGCGGCTGCACACCCGGACGACCACGGCTGGGACGACCACCGGCCGGTGAGGCGCTCGCGCACCGTCGGCGGGACTCGCTAGCGTGAGCGCCGTGCGAACGCCTGTCGGTTGGGAGCAGCACTCCACGGGGGTGGCGCGGCTGAGGCAGTCCTGGGCCGCCCTGCCACCGGGTGCGCCCGTCCGGCTGGCCAAGCGCACCAGCAACCTCTTCCGCGGCCGCGCCGCCCTCGGCCGGGGCCTCGACGTGACAGGCCTCGACGGCGTGATCGAGGTCGACGGCGACGTGGCCGAGGTGCAGGGCATGTGCACCTACGAGCACCTGGTCGAGGCGACCCTGGCGCACGGCCGGATGCCGCTGGTGGTGCCGCAGCTCAAGACGATCACGCTCGGCGGTGCGGTGAGCGGGCTGGGCATCGAGTCCACCAGCTTCCGCAGCGGGCTCCCGCACGAGTCCGTCCTCGAGATGGACGTGCTCACCGGGTCGGGGGACGTCGTCACCACCAAGCCGGGCGACGAGCTCTTCGACGCCTTCCCCAACTCCTACGGCTCGCTCGGCTACGCCACCCGGCTGCGCATCGAGCTCGAGCCGGTGCCGGCCCGTGTCGCCCTGAGGCACGTGCGCTTCCACGACGCCGCCACCCTGGCCGACGCCGTGGTGCGGATCGTCGAGGACGGTGCGTGGGAGGGCGAGCGGGTCGACGGCCTCGACGGGGTCGGCTTCGCCCCCGACGAGCTCTACCTGACCCTCGCCCGGTGGAGCGACGAGCCGGGTCCGACGTCGGACTACACCGGCCAGCAGGTCTACTACCGCTCGCTGCAGCGGCGCACCACCGACCGGCTGACGATGCACGACTACCTGTGGCGCTGGGACACCGACTGGTTCTGGTGCTCGCGGGCGTTCGGCGCCCAGCACCCGCTCGTACGCCGCGTGTGGCCGCGGCGGTTGCGCCGCTCCGACGTCTACTGGAGGCTCGTCGCCCTCGACCGCCGCCTCGGCATCGGCGACCGCCTCGACCGGCGCGCCGGCCGGCCGCAGGGCGAGCGTGTCGTCCAGGACGTCGAGGTGCCGGTCGACCGGCTGCCCGAGTTCCTCGACTGGTTCGACCGCGAGGTGGGGATGCGGCCGGTGTGGCTGTGCCCGCTCCGCCTCCGGCGCAGCGACGCGGAGAGGCCGTGGCCCGGCTACCCGCTGACCGCCGGCACCACCTACGTCAACGTCGGGTTCTGGGGCGTCGTCAACGTCGGCCCCGACGCCGCGACCTCGCCGCGCAACCGCGCGATCGAGGCGGCGGTGAGCGAGCTCGGTGGCCACAAGAGCCTCTACTCCGACGCCTTCTACGAGCGCGAGGAGTTCGACCGCCTCTACGGCGGGCCCCACCTGGCCCGGGTGAAGGCGAGGCACGACCCGCAGGACCGACTGACCCCTCTCTACGACAAGGTGGTGGGACGACGATGACCGCGAGCACGGGGGCACCGGACCGGATGTCCATCGGTGAGGCCATGGACCGGTTGGTGAGGGGCGGGCTGCCGCTGCGCTTCACGGCGTACGACGGCAGCGGCGCCGGGCCCGCCGACGCCGCCGTCGGGATGCACCTGCGCACCCGGCGCGGCCTGTCGTACCTGATGACGGCGCCGGGCGACCTGGGACTGGTGCGGGCCTACGTCAGCGGCGACATCGAGCTCTCCGGCGTGCACCCGGGCGACCCCTACGACGCACTGGTCCTGCTCAAGGACCACACGAAGTTCCGGATGCCCACGCCGTCGGAGGCGCTGCACATCGCCCGCAGCCTGGGCCTGTCCCACCTGCGGCCGCCCGCGCCCCCGCCCCAGGAGCACCTGCCGCGGTGGCGGCGAGCGGTGGAGGGCCTGCGCCACTCGATGACTCGCGACGCCGAGGTCATCTCGCACCACTACGACGTCTCCAACCGCTTCTACGAGATGGTGCTGGGCCCGTCGATGGCCTACACGTGCGCCCTCTACGAGACGCCCGACGCCACGCTCGAGCAGGCCCAGGCGGCGAAGTTCGACCTGGTCTGCCGCAAGCTCGACCTCCGGCCCGGGCAGCGGCTGCTCGACGTCGGCTGCGGCTGGGGCACCATGGTCCGGCACGCCGCGCGGGAGTACGGCGTGAAGGCGCTCGGCGTGACGCTGTCGCTCGAGCAGGCGCAGTGGGCCAAGGAGGCCATCGACCGCGAGGGGCTCGGCGACCTCGCCGAGGTGCGCCACCTCGACTACCGCGACGTCGTCGAGACGGGGTTCGACGCGATCAGCTCCATCGGCCTCACCGAGCACATCGGCGTGCGCAACTACCCGTCGTACTTCCGCCACCTGCGTGACCGGCTCAAGCCGGGCGGGCGGCTGCTCAACCACTCCATCACGCGCCGCCACAACCGCCGCCAGGAGACCGGTGCGTTCATCGACCGCTACGTGTTCCCCGACGGCGAGCTCACCGGCTCGGGCACCATCATCACCACCGCCCAGGACCAGGGCCTGGAGGTGCAGCATAGCGAGAACCTGCGCCCGCACTACGCCCTCACCCTGCGCGACTGGAACCGCAACCTCGTCGAGCACTGGGACGAGTGCGTGACCGAGGTGGGGGAGGGCACAGCCCGCGTCTGGGGCCTCTACATCGCCGGATCCCGTGTCGGGTTCGAGCGTGACGAGGTGGAGCTGCACCAAGTCCTGGCCACCCGCAACCACGACGACGGGCGGTCGGAGTTCCCGATGCGCCCGGACTGGTGAGCCACCGATAACCTCGGCGGGTGAGCACCCGCGCCGCGCAGTTCGAGGCGACCGTACGTCGCCGTGAACCGCTGTCGGACCACCTCGTCCGGCTCGTCCTCGACGGGCTCGACGGATTCGTCTCGACAGGGGTCCCCGACGAGTGGGTCGGCCTCGTGGTGCCCGGACAGTTCCAGAGCCGCTACTACACCGTGCGCTCGTGGGCCGACGGCGAGCTGACGCTCGACGTGGTCGTCCACGACGTCGGCCTGGTCACCGAGTGGGCGATGCGCGACTGCCTCGGCGACGTGGTCACCATCACCGAGCCCAAGGCGTCGTTCGCGCCGCCGCCGGGCGCCGGCTGGCTGCTGCTCGTCGGAGACCTCACCGCGATGCCGGCCATGGCGCGCATCGCCGAGACCCACCCCCACCTCGCCACGCACGTCATCGCCGAGGTGCCCGACGACCTCGCCGGCTACCTCCCCGCGACCACCGACGTGACCTGGCTCGAGCCCCCCGGCCACGGACAGAGCAACCTCGCCCAGGTGGTCGAGGGCATCGAGTGGCCGGCGGGCGAGGGGTACTTCTGGATGGCCGGGGAGTCCGCCCAGATGCGTGCGATCCGCAAGCACCTCATGCGCGAGGTCGGGCTGCCGACCAGCCACTACGACGTGATGGGCTACTGGCGCGCGACGGCAGGGCGCCAGCCCCGGGCGGTCGACCCCGGCCCCATCTGGCGCGCGGGCAAGGCGGCAGGGAAGAGTGACGAGCAGATCTGGGCGGAGTACGACGCAGCGCGGGAGGCGGGCGATGGCTGACGACGAGCACGTGGACGAGCACGTGGACGAGCACGTGGACGAGCAGGACGACCTCGACGACGACGACCTCGACGACGACGACCTCGACGACGAGTTCGACCTCTCGGGCGTGGCGCCCGCGGGGGCCTTCTACGAGGCCCCGGAGGGCTTCCGCAGCGGCTTCGCGTCCTTCGTGGGCCGTCCCAACGCGGGCAAGTCCACCCTGACCAACGCGCTGGTCGGGCAGAAGATCGTCATCACGTCCTCCAAGCCGCAGACCACCCGCAACGTGGTGCGCGGCATCGTCCACCGCGACGACGCCCAGCTCATCCTCGTCGACACGCCGGGCCTGCACCGCCCCCGCACCCTGCTCGGTGAGCGGCTCAACGACCTGGTGCGCACCACGTGGGCCGAGGTCGACGTGGTCGCCGTCTGCTTCCCGGCCAACGAGAAGATCGGGCCCGGCGACCGCTTCCTCGTCACCGAGCTGGCCAAGGTGCGGCGCACCGTCCGGATCGCGGTCGCCACGAAGACCGACCTGGTGACGCCGGAGCAGCTGGCCAACCACCTCCTCGACATCGCGGCCCTCGGCGAGGAGACCTCGACCGAGTGGGCCGAGATCGTGCCGGTCTCGGCGGTGGCGGGCGACCAGGTCGACCTGCTGGCGGACCTGCTGGTGCGGCTGCTGCCCGAGGGGCCGCCGCTCTACCCCGACGGCGACCTCACCGACGCGCCCGAGGAGGCGCTGGCCGCCGACCTCATCCGCGAGGCCGCCCTCGAGGGCGTGCGCGACGAGCTGCCGCACTCGATCGCCGTCGTCGTGGAGGAGATGGGCCTGCGCGAGGGCCGCCCGGACGACAAGCCGCTGCTCGACATCGTGGCCAACCTCTACGTCGAGCGCGACTCGCAGAAGGGCATCATGATCGGCCACAAGGGCTCGCGCCTGCGCGCGGTCGGCACCGCGGCCCGCAAGCAGATCGAGGCCCTGCTCGGCACCCCGGTCTACCTCGACCTGCAGGTCAAGATCGCCAAGGACTGGCAGCGGGACCCGCGCCAGCTGCGCAAGCTCGGGTTCTAGTCCGGCACCCAGCAGATGCCGTAGCGCTGGCCGGCCTCCCACTGGGCGCGCGTCGGGCTCTCCTGCGCCCAGGTGAACTCGAGCGGGTCGTCGGCGCTCCCCGCGGCGGCGTCGCGGCACGTGGCGTCCATCCGGCGGGCGATCGCGGCACGCGCCGGCAGGCGCGCGCCGGGGATGTCCACGGTCGAGACGGCGCGCCACGTGTGGTCCGCGCCGCACGTCACCCGCCGGAACCCCCTCGTCCCCGGCGCGGCGGTCGCGCACATCGCGGGTGCTGCGTCCCAGCCCCTCGTCGTGCGGGGAAGTCGCAGGAGGGCGCGCGGCGCCGCGACGGCGACGACGTCGCAGCGGAACCAGTCGGCGCCGGCCTCCGCGCGCTTCGGGCTCGGTGTGAACCAGACGGCTCGCACCATGCTCAGCCGCAGGTCGCGCGGCGTACGACCGAGGTGGCGGGGCAGGCGGGTGGTGCACGCCCGGCGCATCTGCCGCTGTGCGGCCTGCGAGTCCACCCGGCGGGTGAAGCCGGCCTTCGTCTCGAGGTCGAGCCGGCCGACGAAGTAGGTCTCGGCCGTGTGCTGGCGGCGACACGCGACGGGCGCGGTGCGTCCGACGACGGCCAGCGCCTGCCGGAAGGTCAGCGCGTGGCACTCACCGACCCGGGGCCTCGGTCCCGGGTCCGGCGACACGCTCGGCTCGGACTCGGGCGCGGATTCGGGCGCGGTCGACCCCGGCGAGGTCGATCCGGGCGACGCGGGGGCCGGCGAGCCCGGGTCGTCGCCGGGCTGCGAGGGCGACGCGGTGCAGCCGGCCAGCGCGACCAGCAGGGCCACGACGAGGGACATGGCGGGGCGTCTCATCGCATCACCAGCGACGCGAGCGTCCCGCCCAGGTCGTACGCCGACTCCCGCTCCGGCTCGCCCACCTCGCCCAGCACCTCCAGCACGGGGGCGGACCGGCGCCAGGGCAGCGCACCGGCGATCGCCTCGACCGACCGGACGGCACCGGTCGTGTCGTACCGCCCGTGCACGTAGAGGCCGTACGGCTTCCGCCCGCCCGGGCCCGGGGCGGCCGAGCCGTCGTCGCCGAGCGCGCCGCCTGCCTCGAGGAAGACGGTGTCGAAGAAGTGCTTGAGCGCCCCGCTCATGTAGCCGAAGTTCGCCGGGGTGCCGAGCACGAAGGCGTCGGCGTCCCGCACGTCGCCGGCACCCGCCTCGAGGGCCGGCCGCACGACCACCTCGACGCCCTCGATCGCGTCGTCGCCCGCTCCCGCCACCAGCGCGTCGGTCAGGGCCCGCACCGACGGCGTGGGGGAGTGGTGGACGATCAGCAGGCGCGGCACGGTGCCGAGGCTACTCACCGGCCACCGGGCGGCGTACGGTCGGGAGCGTGACGTTCGAGGTGCCGGGCGACGCCTACGACAGGTTCATGGGGCGCTACTCCCAGCCCCTGGCCGCGGGGCTCGCCGACTGGCTCGAGATCGCCGACGGCCAGCGCGCGATCGACGTCGGGTGCGGCCCCGGCGCCCTCACGGGGCACCTCGTCGCCCGCCTCGGCGCCGACCACGTGCGGGCGGTCGACCCGTCGGAGTCCTTCGTCGCCGCCTGCCGCGAGCGCTTCCCCGGCGTCGACGTCCGGCACGGCGTGGCGGAGGCGCTGCCGTTCGAGGACGACTCCTGCGACGTGGCCGCTGCCTGCCTGGTCGTCCACTTCATGTCCGACCCGGTGGCCGGTGTCGGCGAGATGAGGCGGGTGACGCGTCCCGGCGGCTGGGTCGGTGCCACCGTGTGGGACCTCGCCGGGGGACGGGCGCCGACGTGGCCGCTGTGGGAGGCGGTCGCGGGGCTCGATCCTCGGCACGGCGCCGAGCGGGAGCGCCCGGGCGGCTCGCGCGACGGTCTCGTGGCGATCGTCGAGGCCGCGGGCCTGCGCGACGTCGAGTCCCTGGAGCTGCCGGTCACCGTCACCCACCCGAGCTTCGAGGAGTGGTGGGAGCCCTACCTCCACGGCGTGGGCCCGGCGGCGGAGGTCGTGCACGACGTGGGGCCCGACGGCCGGGAGCCGCTCGAGGCCGCGCTCCGGCGCCGCCTCGGAGCGGGACCCTTCGAGCTCACCGCGGTGGCGCACGCCGTGCGCGGCCGCGCCTGAGCACGTCTCACTCCGCGGGAGACCGGGCACGCCCACGAGGGCGGGCGGCTACGCTGGCGGGGTCATGATGCGCACCCTCCTCCTTGGCTGCCGCAGCGAGGTCTGATCCGGCCTCCTCGCTGCGGAGTGTGGCGCGCGCCGGTCGCCCAGCACCGACCGATCCCCGAGGGACACCATGACCAACCTGAGCAACACCGCCAACCAGCAGGCGACGAGCCCCATGCCGTTCGCCCGCTACACGCCCTTCGTCCCCGTCGACCTGCCCGACCGCACGTGGCCGACGCGGAGGATCGAGAAGGCGCCCCGCTGGCTGTCGACCGACCTGCGCGACGGCAACCAGGCGTTGATCGACCCGATGACGCCGGCCCGCAAGCTCACGATGTTCGAGCTGCTGGTGGCGATGGGCTACAAGGAGATCGAGGTCGGCTTCCCCAGCGCCAGCCAGACCGACTTCGACTTCGTGCGCAAGCTCGTCGAGGAGGACCGGATCCCCGACGACGTGCAGATCTCGGTGCTGACGCAGGCGCGCGAGGACCTCATCGAGCGGACCGTCGACTCGCTGGTGGGCGCACCGCGGGCCACGATCCACCTCTACAACGCGACCGCGCCGCTCTTCCAGCGGGTCGTCTTCAACGTCACCCCCGACGAGTGCCGCAGCATCGCGGTCCGCGGCACCGAGATGGTCCTGAAGTACGCCGAGGAGCGGCTCGGCGGCATCGTCGGCAGCCAGGACTTCGGCTACCAGTACAGCCCCGAGATCTTCACCCAGTCCGACACCGACTTCGCGCTCAGCGTGTGCGAGGCGGTCTCCGACGTGTGGCAGCCCGAGGCCGGCCGCGAGATCATCCTCAACCTGCCGGCCACGGTGGAGATGTCGACGCCCAACACCTACGCCGACCAGATCGAGTACTTCAGCCGCGGGCTGACCCGCCGTGAGCACTCCGCGATCAGCCTGCACCCGCACAACGACCGCGGCACCGCCGTGGCGGCGACCGAGCTGGCGCTGATGGCCGGTGCCGACCGCGTCGAGGGCTGCCTCTTCGGCCACGGCGAGCGGACGGGCAACGTCGACCTGGTGACGCTGGGCATGAACCTCTTCAGCCAGGGCATCGACCCGCAGGTCGACTTCAGCGACATCGACGAGGTCCGCCGCACGGTCGAGTACTGCACCAACCTCCCGGTGCACCCGCGCCACCCCTACGCCGGCGACCTGGTCTACACGGCGTTCTCCGGCTCGCACCAGGACGCCATCAAGAAGGGCCTCGAGGACCTGGAGAAGAAGGCCGCGGCGCTGGGCACCGAGGTGGGGCAGCTGCCGTGGGAGGCGCCGTACCTGCCGATCGACCCGAAGGACGTCGGCCGGACCTACGAGGCGGTCATCCGGGTCAACAGCCAGTCCGGCAAGGGCGGCGTGGCCTACGTGCTGAAGTCCGAGCACAAGCTCGACCTGCCCCGTCGCGCGCAGATCGAGTTCAGCCGCGTGGTCCAGCAGCGCACCGACACCGAGGGCGGGGAGATCACGCCCGAGGAGATCTGGCAGGTCTTCCGGTCCGAGTACCTCGACCGCGAGACCCCGCTCAAGCTGAACTCGGTGCACACCTCCAGCGCGGCGGGCGAGAAGGACCAGCTCACCGTCGGGGTGTACGTCGACGGCGAGCGCCACGAGCTCACCGGGCAGGGCAACGGCCCGATCGCCGCCTTCGTCGACGCGATCTCGGCCATGGGCCACGACGTCCGGGTGCTCGACTACGCCGAGCACGCGCTGTCGGCCGGCGGCGACGCGATCGCGGCGGCCTACGTCGAGTGCGCGGTGTCGTCCGACAGCGGTGACAAGGTGCTGTGGGGCGTCGGGCTGGACGCCAACATCGTCACCGCCTCGCTGAAGGCCGTGATCAGCGCCGTCAACAGGGCGTGAGGACCGCGGCATCCGGCACCGTGCCGGACTCGTCGAGGATGCCGCCGACGACTCCGCCGAGTCGAGCCTGCGCCGAGCGAGATGCACCCGCACGCGCCTGACGCGCCGCGGCCGAGCCGGCGACCGCCGTCGACCGGGACGGCACCGCCCGCACGGTCTGCCGCCGGTTCGTGCTCGCCCCAGGCGCCGCACTGCGGTATACAGCCAACGTGGTCCTCGACCGGCTCCGCGTCCCGATCGTGCAGGCCCCCATGGCGGGCGGGCCGTCGACGCCAGCGCTAGCGGCCGCCGTGTGCGAGGCTGGCGGCTTCGGGATGCTCGCCGCCGGTTTCAAAACCGCCGCCGCCGCTCGCGAGGACGTCGAGCGCCTGAGGGCCGCGACCCGCGCGCCCTTCGGGGTCAACGTCTTCGTCCCGCCCGAGGCGCCGGCGAATCCCGCCGCCGTCGCCGCCTACGCCCGACGCCTGGGCGACGGGCTCGGGAAGGCCCGGTTCGACAAGGACGACTACGACGGAAAGCTCGACGTCGTGCTCGAGACCCGGCCGGCCGTCGCCTCCTTCACCTTCGGGTGTCCTGACGCAGGCACGATCGACCGCCTGCGCCACGCCGGCGTCGAGACGTGGGTCACCGTGACGACGGCCGCCGAGGCTGCGGAGGCCGCCGCCGTGGGCGCCGCGGCGCTGGTCGTCCAAGGCGTCGAGGCGGGCGGCCACCGCGGTTCGTTCGCCGAGGGCGAGGGCGACGTCGGCCTGCTCGCGCTGCTGCAGCTGGTCCGCGCGGAGACGGACCTGCCGCTCGTGGCGGCCGGCGGCATCGCGACGGGCGCCGCCGTCGCCGCCGTGCTCTGCCTCGGCGCGGCCGCGGCGCAGGTGGGGACGGCATTCATGCGCTGCCCGGAGTCAGGGACGGCGCCTCCGCACCGCGACGCCATCGGGACCCGCCGGCCGACCGCCCTCACGCGCGCCTTCACCGGGAGGATGGCGCGCGGGATCGTCAACGACTTCATGCGCGAGCACTCGGCCCACGCGCCGAAGGCGTATCCCGAGATCGCGCACCTGACCGCTCCGCTGCGGCAGGCCGGCGACCCGGAGCGTGCGCCGCTCTGGGCAGGCCAAGCACACCGGCTCGCGCTCGAGCTGCCGGCCGCCGAGGTGGTCGCCCGGCTCGTGCGCGAGTGCGACTCGGCGCTGGCCGCCCTGCCGAGCTCGGTCGAGCGACGAGCCGAGCAGTAGACCGGCAGCCGTGCGGCCGACCGCGACGGGGTCGCGCGGAAACGCTGACGGCGTACCCGCTGTCCGGGGTGCGGTGGGGGAGAATGTCCTGGTGCCCCTCTACCGCGACGAGGCGGTCGTGCTCCGCACCCACAAACTGGGCGAGGCCGACCGCATCATCACCCTGCTGACCCGTCAGCACGGGCGCGTGCGCGCGGTCGCCAAGGGGGTGCGGCGCACGACGTCGCGCTGGGGCTCGCGCCTCGAGCCCTTCACCCACGTCGACCTCCAGCTCGCCGAGGGCCGCAGCCTCGACGTCATCACGCAGGCCGAGACCCTCGACCCGTTCCACGCGCGGCTCGGGCTCGACTACGACCGCTACACCGCCGGCACCGTGATGCTCGAGACCGCCGAGCGGCTCGTCACTGAGGACAAGGAGCCCGCCGTCCAGCAGTTCCTCCTCCTCGTCGGTGGCCTGCGGGCGATGTCCGGCGGGGAGCACCCGGCCGGCCAGGTGCTCGACTCCTACCTGCTGCGCTCGCTGTCCGTGGCCGGCTACGCGCCCAGCTTCGACCACTGCGTGCAGTGCGGCGTCGAGGGCCCGCACCGGTTCTTCAACCCGTCGGCCGGTGGCGTGCTGTGCGCCTCCGACCGGTTGCCCGGCTCGGCGACGCCCGCCCCGGAGACCGTGCTCGTGCTCGGCGCGCTGCTCGTCGGCGACTGGCCGGTGGTGCACGCCGCCGACCCGCGCCACCTCCGCGAGGCCAGCAGCCTCGTCTCGGCCTACCTCGCGTGGCACCTCGAACGCGGCCTGCGATCGATGGCGTACGTCGAGCGCTGAGCGCCCGCCGCCGCGGCCCGGCGGTCCTGGTCAGCGGCGCTCCTCGGCGATGCTGTTGCCGCCGTCGACGACGAGGCACTGGCCCGTCACGTACGACGCCCCGGGCGTGCACAGGAAGGCGACGGCGGCCGCGACCTCGTCCGGCATCGCGCTGCGCCCCACGGGGGTACGGCGCCCCTGCCCCTCCTCGTCAGCCGTCTGGCTCGTGGTGGCGACCCAGCCGGGCGCCACCGCGTTGGCCGTCACGCCGTCGGCGGCGTGGTCCACGCCCACCGCGCGCGCGAGCCCGACCATGCCGGCCTTCGCGGCCGCGTACGCCGCCTCGTCGCGCATCGCCATGACGGGACCGGTCACGGAGGCGACCATCACCACGCGTCCCCACCCCTGCCCGCGCATCCCGGACAGGACGGCCCGGGTGGCGAGGAACGCGGAGTCGAGGTTGCGCGACAGCGAGCGGCGCCACTGCTCGTAGGACATCTCGCCGACGGCGCCCGACTCCGTGCCCCCGGACGACGGGAGCGTGAGGGCCGGCGACGTCGTGCTGGTCATGCCCGCGTTGTTGACCAGGACCGTCGGCGGCCCCAGCGTGGCGGTCACCGTGGCGACCAGCGCCCGCACCTGCTCCTCGACCGTCAGGTCGCCCACCACCCCGACGGCACGCACGCCGTGCTCCTCGAGCTCGGCGGCGCGCTCGAGCGCGCGATCCGTGGTGGCCGCCACCGCCACGCCGGCGCCGAGCGCCCCCAGCAGGCGCGCGGTCGCGAACCCGATGCCCTCCGGCGCGCCGGCGCCGGTGACCAGCGCGACCCGTCCGCTGAGGTCGAAGGAAGGGGGGAGCATGCGCGAACCCTCACCGGTCCCGGCGTGGGGGTCAAGGGCCGGGCGCAGGGCGGCCCGACCCGCCGCCGTGCCGCCTGCGACCTCGACCTCGCCCCGAGACCTAGGCTGCTCCCGTGAAGCGACAGGTGAAGGCGCCGACCCCCCACCCGTCCGGCGCGACACCGCCGCCGGTGCCGCGCGACCTGGTGCCGGCCCACGTCGCGATCATCATGGACGGCAACGGCCGGTGGGCCAAGCAGCGCGGCCTGCCGCGCACCAAGGGCCACGAGCAGGGCGAGCACACGCTGTTCGACGTGGTGGAGGGTGCGATCGAGATCGGGGTGAAGGCGGTCTCGGCCTACGCCTTCTCGACCGAGAACTGGTCGCGGTCGACCGACGAGGTCCGCTTCCTGATGGGCTTCAACCGCGACGTGATCCGGCGGCGACGCGACGAGATGCACGACCTCGGCGTCCGCGTGCGGTGGGCCGGCCGGGCCCCGCGGCTGTGGAAGTCGGTCATCAGGGAGCTGCAGGTGGCCGAGGAGATGACCCGCGACAACGACGTGCTGACCCTGACCATGTGCGTCAACTACGGGGGCCGCGCCGAGCTCGCCGACGCCGCCCGGTCGATCGGGCGCGAGGTCGCGGCCGGCCGGCTCGACCCGGACCGCATCGACGAGCGCACCTTCGCCCGCCACCTCTACGTGCCCGAGCTGCCCCAGGCCGACCTGGTGTGGCGCACCTCGGGGGAGCAGCGGCTGTCGAACTTCATGCTGTGGCAGGCGGCCTACAGCGAGATGGTCTTCACCGACGTGCTGTGGCCCGACGTGGACCGGCGGCACCTGTGGGCCGCCATCGAGACCTACGCGAGCCGTGACCGGCGCTACGGCGGCGCCCTGCCCGACCCTTCGTGAGAGGAGGTCCTAGCGGCAGGCGGGGCAGGTCCCGAAGATCTCCAGCGTGTGGCTGATGGCGGCGAAGCCGTGCGCGTCGGCGACCGCGCTGGTCCACCGCTCGACCGCGGGGCCCTCGACCTCGACGGTCGCGCCGCACGAGCGGCAGACCAGGTGGTGGTGGTGGGTGCCGGAGCAGCTGCGCCAGATCGCCTCGCCGTCCTCGTTGCGCAGCATGTCGACCTCGCCGGCCTCGGCGAGCGCCGCGAGCGTGCGGTAGACCGTCGCCAGCCCGACCGAGTCGCCCTGCTGGTTGACCAGGTCGTGGATCTCCTGGGCGCTGCGGAAGTCGGGGAGAGCGGCGAGCGCGGCCGCGACGGCCCGCCGCTGGCGGGTGGGCCGCACGGGGGAGCGCTGCGCCTGGCCCCGCTCAGTGCTCGTCATAGTGCTCCCCGTGCACGGCGTGCCTGTGGCCGTCGTGGACGTAGTCGACGTGGTCGCCGTGCGGGACCGCCGGGTGCCCGCAGTCCCGGCCGTGCTCGTGCGGGTGCTCGACGGGGGAGCGGTGGGGGGTCGCGGACACCTCCGGGAACGGCGCCATCAGCCGGCTGCGGCTGCGCAGCCACACGCCGATCGGCCACGTCGCGGTGAACATCGCCAGCGCCAGCAGCACGATGGTGGGTCCCGGCGCCACCGAGACGCGGAACGACAGCCAGGCGCTGAGGACGAGCCCGCCGACCGAGGCGGTGCACCCGACCACCATGGCGCCGAGGAGCGTCGCGCGGAACGAGCGCGCCAGCTGCTGCGACGTCGCCACCGGCACCACCATCAGCGCCGAGACCAGCAGCAGTCCCACCGTACGCATCGCGACGGTGATGCTGACCGCCGCCAGCACCGCGGTGAGCAGGTTGTAGGCCCGCACGCGCAGCCCGGCGACCCGGGCGAAGTCGGGGTCGCTGGCGACGGCGAAGAGCTGGGGCGAGAGCCCGAGCGTCACGACCAGGACCACCGCCGTCAGGCCCGCGGTGAACCACACGTCCTCGGACGAGATGCTGTTGAGCGAGCCGAACAGGTAGGCCTGCAGCGTCGCCGCACCCTGTCCCGCGATGCCCGTGATCAGCACGCCGCCGGCCAGGCCGCCGTAGAAGAGCAGCGCGAGGGCGACGTCGCCGTTCGTGTGCCCGCGCTCGCGGATCAGCTCCATCAGCACCGCGCCGAGCACCGCGACCAGGACGGCCGTCCACGTGGGCGAGGCGCCGGTGAGCAGGCCGAGGGCCACGCCGGTGACGGCCACGTGGCCGATCCCGTCGCCGAGGAGCGCCAGCCGGCGCTGCACGAGGAAGGTGCCGATCGCCGGGGCGGCCAGGCCGGTGAGCAGCGCCGCGACGAGGGCGCGCTGCATGAAGTCGAGCGCGAAGAGGTCGAGGAAGCTCACGGTCGGGTCCTCCGCTCCCAGTCGAACGGGGACGACACGTGCGGCACGTGGTCGTGGGCGTCGCCCTCGGGCGCCTCGAGGTCGTGGGCGTGGTGGGTGTGGGCCGCGACCTCCTGCGTCAGCGGCGGGCCGTCGTAGGCGACCCGGCCGTCGCGCATCACGACCGACCGGTCCACCAGCGGCGCCATCGGCCCGATCTCGTGGGCGACGAGCACGATGGTCGCGCCGCGCTCCTTCAGTCGCGCGAGCGCCTCGGCGAGCGCGCGCTGGTTGGGCAGGTCGACCCCGGCCGTCGGCTCGTCGAGCACCAGCAGGTCGGGCTCGCCGGCGAGCGCGCGGGCGATCAGGACGCGCTGCTGCTGCCCGCCGGAGAGCTGGGAGATGCCGTACGCCGCCCGGTCGGCGAGACCGACGACGTCGAGCGCCGCCTCCACCGCTCGCCGGTCGGCCCGGCTGGTCGGCCGGAGCAGCCGGCGCCGCCCGACCCGGCCGGAGCCCACGACCTCACGCACCGTGGCCGGCACCCCGCCGGTCGCGCTCGAGCGCTGCGGCACGAACCCGACGCGGTGCCAGTGCTCGAAGTCCGGCAGCGGCGTGCCGAACAGCCGCACCGACCCGCGTGCCAGGGGCAGCAGGCCGGTGAGGGCGCGGACGAGCGTTGACTTGCCCGAGCCGTTGGGTCCGAGCAGGGTCACGGTCTCGCCGGTGCGGACCGCGAGGTCGACGTCGCGCAGGATCGGCCGTCCTCCGATGGCGACCGAGACCCGCTCGAGGACCGCGGGGTCCGTGCCGCGGTCCGGACCCCGCTCCGGGCGGGGCTGGGAGCCGGCTCCCGTGCCGGCGGTCGTGCTGTCGGCCGGTGTCACGAGCAGCCGTTGGCCCGCTGGAGTGCGGTGAGGTTCGCGCGCATGAGTGAAAGGTAGTCCTCGTCGGCCGTCTCCTCCGACAGCCCCTCGATGGGGTCGAGCACCGCGGACTCCACACCCATGTCGCTGGCGAGGGTGTCCGCCATCTTCGGGCTGACCAGCCGCTCGGAGAACACGGTGGTCACACCGTCGGCGTCGATGACCTCCTGCAGGTGGGCGAGGTCGGCTGCGGTCGGCTCGGCGTCCGGGGACAGGCCGGCGATCGCCTCGAACTCCAGTCCGTAGCGAGCCAGGTACGCGAACGCCTGGTGGCTGACCACGGTGGTGGACCGCTCGCAGGAGGCCAGTCCCTCGGTGTACTCCCGGTCGAGCGACTCCAGCTCCGAGCGCAGCTGCGCCGCGTTGTCGGCGTAGGTCTCCGCGCCGTCGGGGTCGATCTCGCCCAGCTCGTCGGCGACCGCGTCGGCGAAGTCCGCGACCAGGAGCGGGTCCAACCAGAAGTGCGGGTCGACGTCGCCGTGGTCGTGCTCCTCGTCGGCGTGGGCCTCGTCCTCGGCGTGGGCCTCGTCCTCGTGGGCCTCGTCCTCGGCGTGCTCCTCCTCGGCGTGGTCGTGCTCCTCACCGGGGGTCGCGGGCAGCAGGTCGAGCACCGCGGCGGCGTCGAGGACCGGCGCGTCGGCGTTGGCGGCGGTGTCGTCGACGGCGGGCTGGAAGCCCTCCTCGAGCACGACGAGGTCCGCGCCCTCCAGGGCGGCGGTCTGGGCGATGTCGAGGGTGAGGTCGTGCGGCTCCTGGCCGGGAGAGGTGAGGTTCTCCACAGTCCAGCCGTCGCCCGCCACCTGCTCCGTCACCCACGCCAGCGGGTAGAACGACGCCACGGCCGAGCGACCACTCCCGGCCGTGTCGCCCCCCGACTGCCCGCACCCGGCAAGGAGGACGGTTGCGGTGAGCAGGCTGGTGAGGGAGAGGGAGCGGGTGGCGAGCGACATGAGAACGATTCTCAGACGCGATGAGAACCGTTGTCAAACCGTGTTCGGTAGTCCACCGGGAAACGGTTGCACGGAACGCGTTCGGACGACTGGAACCCGGTGGACTACCCCAGAGCAGGGCGTTCGGACGACCGGAACCCGGTGGACTACCCCAGAGCAGCGCGTTCGGACGACCGGAACCCGGTGGACTACCCAGCCGTAGGGTGAGCCTGTGCTCGTCGTGACCCGCCTCCGCGCTCCCTCGTCCGCGGCGTCGGCGGAGGCCGAGCTGCGCGCCGGGCTGGTGCGGGCCCTCGCCGTCCTCGCCGCGAAGCCCGGCTACGTGGGCGGTGAGGTCGGCCGCAACGTCGACGACCCCGCGCTGTGGGTGCTGGCCACCCGCTGGGAGAACGTCGGCTCCTACCGGCGGGCGCTGGGGTCGTACGAGGGGAAGATGCACGTCCAGCCCCTGATGGTCCACGCGGTCGACGAGCCCAGCGCCTACGAGCTCGTCGAGGAGGGGACCGACCTCAACGAGGCCCGGCCGCGCTCGATAGGGTGAGCGCTCGCCCACGAGCCGGCAGCCAGCCGGCCCGACCCGAAGGAACTGCATCGTGGCCAAGCCCGCTCCGACCGCCCTGGACAACGTCGTCTCGCTCGCCAAGCGCCGAGGTTTCGTCTACCCCTGCGGTGAGATCTACGGCGGCACCCGGTCGGCGTGGGACTACGGCCCGCTCGGCGTGGAGCTGAAGGAGAACATCAAGCGCCAGTGGTGGAAGTTCATGGTCACCCGGCGCGACGACGTCGTGGGCCTCGACTCCAGCGTCATCCTGCCGACCCGCACGTGGGAGGCCAGCGGCCACCTGAGCACGTTCAGCGACCCCCTGGTCGAGTGCCAGTCGTGCCACAAGCGCTTCCGCGAGGACCACCTCCAAGAGGACCACGCCGCCAAGAAGGGCACCCCGGACCAGCCCGTGGACCCCGACTCCGTCGACATCAACGAGTCGGTCGCGTGCCCCAACTGCGGCACCCGCAACGCCTGGACCGAGCCGCGCGAGTTCAACATGATGCTCAAGACCTACCTCGGCGTCATCGAGGACGAGTCCGGGCTGCACTACCTGCGGCCGGAGACCGCGCAGGGCATCTTCCTCAACTTCGCCAACGTGGTGACCTCGAGCCGCCAGAAGCCGCCGTTCGGCATCGCCCAGATGGGCAAGAGCTTCCGCAACGAGATCACCCCCGGCAACTTCATCTTCCGCACCCGCGAGTTCGAGCAGATGGAGATGGAGTTCTTCGTCAAGCCCGGCGAGGACGAGGAGTGGTTCCGCTACTGGATCGAGGAGCGCACCCGCTGGTACGTCGACCTCGGCATCGACCCTGCCAACCTGCGCCACTACGAGCACCCGCAGGAGAAGCTGTCGCACTACTCCAAGGGCACGACCGACATCGAGTACCGCTTCGGGTTCTCCGGCCGTGACTTCGAGGAGCTCGAGGGCATCGCCAACCGCACCGACTTCGACCTCAAGCAGCACAGCGAGTACTCCGGCAAGGACCTGTCCTACTACGACCAGGCCGCCGACGAGCGCTACCTGCCCTACGTCATCGAGCCGGCCGCGGGCCTGACGCGCTCGCTCATGGCGTT
This sequence comes from Nocardioides xinjiangensis, assembly GCF_017916455.1. Taxonomy (GTDB): domain Bacteria; phylum Actinomycetota; class Actinomycetes; order Propionibacteriales; family Nocardioidaceae; genus Nocardioides; species Nocardioides xinjiangensis. Next base: position 299,745 of record NZ_JAFMSY010000003.1, read on the forward strand.
CCTCATCGACGCCTACACCGAGGACGAGGCGCCCAACACCAAGGGCGGCGTCGACAAGCGTGTCGTGCTCAAGCTCGACCCGCGCCTCGCGCCGGTCAAGGTCGCGGTCCTCCCGCTGAGCCGCAACGCCGACCTCTCGCCCAAGGCCCGCGACCTCGCCGCGGAGCTGCGCCAGAACTGGAACGTCGACTTCGACGACTCCGGCGCCATCGGCCGCCGCTACCGTCGCCAGGACGAGATCGGTACGCCGTTCTGCGTGACGGTCGACTTCGAGACCCTCGACGACGACGCCGTCACCGTGCGCGAGCGCGACTCCATGAGCCAGGAGCGGGTCGGCCTCGACGGCATCACGAGGTACTTCGCCGAGAAGCTCGTCGGCTGCTGAGCCCGGCGTCGCGGGTCGGAGGGGCCGGCGCCGTGCCACGATGAGGCCATGCGGCGCAGCCTCCTCCTCGCCACGGCGCTGGCACTGACGGTGCCGGCGTGCTCCCCGGCGGAGCCCCGCGGCGGCGAGGACCCGTCGCCGCCGACGAAGGGAGCCGCCGCCGACGACGGCGAGGACGGCGAGGTCAGCGGGGACGGTGGCACCGAGCCCGGCGCCGAGCTGGCGTTCGGGGAGCCCGCCGTGCTCGTCTGGCAGCCGACACGCGACGTGACCGGCGAGCTCGAGCTCACCGTCGCGGCCGTCGCCGAGCAGCGTCCGTCGGTCTTCGACGGCTGGGCGGGCGACGAGGCGGTGGACGAGGCCCGGCCGTACTTCGCCACCGTCACGCTCGCCAACGTCGGTGACGCCGACCTCGGCGGGCAGGACGTGCCGCTCTACCTGCGCGACACGGTCGGGTCCCTCGGCGCGCCGTGGACGGTGGGCGGCGACTTCGAGGCCTGCCAGAGCGGGCCGCTGCCGGATCCCTTCGAGCCGGGCGCGGAGGCGGAGATGTGCCTGGTCTACCTCGTGCCGGAGGGCGGGCGCGTGCGCGACCTGGTGTTCCAGCCGACGGAGGGCTACGACCCCATCTCGTGGAGCGGCGAGGTGCGCAGGCCCGCGGCCGAGAGGCCCGGGGCACGGACGCCCGGGAAGGCACGGCGCGGGGAGCGCGGGAGGCGCAGCGGTCGCGGCTGAATTTGGGCGCGGCACCGCCCGCCTCGGACAATGGGGGCATGACCGCCGTGCCCGACTCGCTCACGCTGGGGTCGCTGCGCGTCGACACCCCGGTGGTGCTGGCGCCCATGGCGGGCATCACCAACGCCGCGTACCGCCGGCTCTGCGCCGAGCAGGGAGCCGGTCTCTACGTCTGCGAGATGATCACCAGCCGCGGGCTCGTCGAGGGCGACGAGACCACCCGCAGAATGCTCGTCTTCGACGACGTCGAGTCCGTGCGCTCCGTGCAGCTCTACGGCACCGACCCGGTCTACATCGGCAAGGCCGTGGAGATCCTGTGCGCCGACCACGGCGTCGCCCACGTCGACCTCAACTTCGGTTGCCCGGTCCCGAAGGTGACCCGCAAGGGCGGCGGGGGAGCGCTGCCGTGGAAGCGGGGGCTGCTCGGCGAGATCCTCACCGCCGCCGTCGCCGCCGCGGCGCCGTACGACGTGCCGGTGACGATGAAGACCCGCAAGGGCCTCGACGACGACCACCTCACCTACCTCGACGCCGGCCGCATCGCGCAGGAGACCGGTGTGGCGGCGATCGCGCTGCACGGGCGCACGGTCCAGCAGGCGTACTCCGGCGAGGCCGACTGGGACGCGATCGGCGCCCTGGTCGACCACGTCGACATCCCGGTCCTCGGCAACGGTGACATCTGGGAGGCCGCCGACGCCCTGCGCATGGTGGAGCAGACCGGCGCCGCCGGCGTCGTCGTGGGCCGCGGCTGCCTCGGTCGCCCGTGGCTGTTCCGCGACCTCGCGGCGGCGTTCCACGGGGAGGACGTCGCGACGCTGCCGACGCTCGGCGAGGTGCGCGACATGATGCGCAGGCACGCCGAGCTGCTGTCGGAGCACATGGGGGAGGAGCGGGGCTGCAAGGAGTTCCGCAAGCACATCACCTGGTACCTCAAGGGCTTCCCCGCCGGCGGCGAGCTGCGCCACCAGCTCGCCCTCGTCGACTCGCTGGCCGCGCTCGACGCCCTCCTCGACGGCCTCGACGGCGACGCGCCCTTCCCCGAGCGGGAGCTCGGCACGCCCCGCGGACGCCAGGGCGCGCCCCGCAAGAAGGTGGTGCTGCCCGACGGGTGGCTCGACGACACCGACGGGCGTGGAGCCCAGCTGCGCGAGGACGCCGACGAGGCGACCGGCGGGTGAGCCGGAACACGGGGATTTCTACCGTGGAAGATTGGGACGCGCCGACGAACCTGTGCTCTACTCGATGATCGCGTCGACGTGGGCACGAGTTCACCGAAGCTCCACTCGTGGTTCGACGCAGTCCCCCGTCAGCAACAGCAAAGGATCAGCGCTGTGGCTCAGCATCGCCACAAGCGGGAAACCCCTGCTCGCCCCCGTCTGTCCCGTCTGCCCCGCGCCGTGCAGGTCGCCGCGCCCCTCGCGGTGGTCGCGACGCTCTCCGCAGTGACCATGGGCGTGCTCGCCGCAGAGCCCGCCACCAGCGACGACCTGCTCGCCTCGTCCGGCTCCCAGTCGACCGCCCGCGCTGCGGCCGACAGCGAGCCCGGTGCCGGGCGTCCGAGCGCCTTGAGCGCCGACCCGACCGCCGACCCGACCGCCGACCCGACCGCCGGCTCGGCGCTGCGCCGCCGCGACGAAAGCCCCGTCTCCCGGTCGCGGACCCGCTCCGCGGCGAGGGCGGAGGCGGCGCGCGAGGAGCTCGCGGTCGACCGGCGGGCCCGGCGCCTGGCCCGCGAGGTCGGCGACACGATGTGGACCACCGAGGTGCTCAACCTCTGGGAGGGCCCGTCGGAGAAGTCCGACAAGATGGGCGTGATCGGCGAGCTCGAGCAGGTGGCGGTCACCGGCCGCCAGCAGATGGGCCGCACGCAGGTCGTCGTCGACGGCCAGTCCCGGTGGGTCACGTCCGGCTACCTCGTCGAGGACAAGCCGAAGCCCGAGCCGGAGGGTCCCAGCCTCGGCGGCGTCTGCAGCAACGGCTCCGCGATCGACGCGGGCCGCGCGTCGCTCTACGAGATCCACGACGTGGTCTGCGCGAACTGGCCCGAGGTCACCAGCTACGGCACGTGGCGCGGTGACGGCGAGCACGGCCAGGGCCGCGCGATCGACATCATGGTGAGCGGCTCGACCGGGTGGGCGATCGCCGAGTTCCTGCGGACCAACTACGCCGCCCTCGGCATCGAGTACATCATCTACGCCCAGAAGATCTGGTCCGTGGAGCGCTCCGGCGAGGGCTGGCGCGGGATGTCCGACCGCGGATCGGTCACTGCGAACCACTACGACCACGTGCACGTCACGGTCTACTGACCGCTCGTCCCCGGTGCTCGCTAGGCTGACCGGCCGATGAGCATCGAGGACCTGTACGACGACGCGGCGCGCGAGCGCCTCGTGGCCGAGCCGCCCAAGCGGGTCGACGCCCCCGTCCGGTTGGCGTTCGAGCGCGACCGGGCGCGCGTCGTCCACGCCGCGGCGTCACGCCGGCTGGCGGCGAAGACGCAGGTGGTGGGTCCGCAGACCGACGACTTCGTCCGCAACCGGCTCACCCACAGCCTCGAGGTCGCCCAAGTCGCGCGCGACCTCGCTCGTGCGCTGGGCACCCATCCCGACATCGCGGAGACCGCGGCGCTCGCCCACGACCTCGGCCACCCGCCGTTCGGGCACAACGGCGAGCGAGCGCTGGCGGGCCTGAGCGTCGACTGCGGTGGCTTCGAGGGCAACGCCCAGACGCTCCGGCTGCTGACCCGGCTGGAGGCGAAGACCGTCGACGCCGACGGCCGCTCCGTGGGCCTCAACCTCACGCGCGCCACGCTCGACGCCTGCACGAAGTACCCGTGGGGCCGCTCCGAGGCGACCGGTCCGCACGGCGTCCACGCCGACGGCACCCCGCGCGTGGTGGTGAAGTTCGGGGTCTACGACGACGACCGCCCGGTGTTCGACTGGCTGCGCGCCGGGGTCGAGGGGCGCCGGCGCTGCCTCGAGGCGCAGGTCATGGACCTCGCCGACGACGTCGCCTACTCCGTCCACGACGTCGAGGACGGCATCGTGGCCGGTCGGCTCGACCTGACCCGCCTCGACCGGGACGCGCTGTGGGCGACGGTGCGCTCGTGGTACCTCCCGGGCGCCGACGACGCGACGCTCGACGTCGCGCTCGAGGGCCTGCAGGCCGTCGGGAGCTGGCCGCGGTCGTCGTACGACGGGAGCAGGCGCAGCCTCGCCGCCATCAAGAACCTCACCAGCGACCTCATCGGCCGCTTCTGCGGCAGCGTCCAGCAAGCCACGTTCGCAGCGGCGGGCGGGGACCCGCTGGTCCGCCACCGGGCCGACCTGGTCGTCCCGGAGAGCACCCAGGTGGAGATCGGCGTGCTCAAGGGCGTGGCCGCCCTCTACGTGATGCAGGCCGACGACCGGGTCGCGCTGATGGAGCGCCAGCGCCAGCTGGTCGCGGAGCTGGTGGAGGCGCTGTGGCAGCGCGGTGCCGATGGGCTCGACCGCGTCTTCGTCGACGACTGGGACGCGGCCGGCGACGACGCCGCACGCCGGCGGGTGGTGATCGACCAGGTCGCCTCACTCACCGACGCGAGCGCCGTCGCCCGCCACGCTGCGCTGGTGCTGCCCGCGGCCGGCTAGTCAGCGGCGAGCCGGCCGCGAGGGCCCCGTCAGGGCAGGTCGCCCTGCGGGTACGGGTCCTCCTGGCGGGCGGTGCTGTCGGGGTGCAGCTGGTCCTCGAGGTCCGAGCGGTGGTCGCCGTTGCTGGACGGGGTCACCTTGTCCGCGGCGGAGCTCGCCGCCGCCGTGACCTTGTCCTTCACGACCGGGGCCTTCTCCTTGGCCAGGTCGGCGGCCTGGTGGGCCTTCTCCTGCACCCGGGGGTCCTGCTTGACCCGGGTGGCGGTCCTCTTGATCTGTTCGTAGCGCTCCCGGCCGGCGCGCGCGCCGAGCACGTAGCCGACGCCTCCGGCGACGAGCAGCATGAGCTTCTTCATGTGGTTCCCCTTCCCTGGGCGGTGGTCAGTGGGTGCGACGGCGCCGCCACAGCAGCAGCACCACGGCCATCGCGACGAGCGAGCCGGCAGCGGCCAGCACCTCGGGGCGCGGCGTGCCCGAGTCGGTGGTCGCGGCACCCCGGAGGTCCGCGACCTTGCGCCGCGCCTGCGACTTCACGTCGAGCTTGGCGGCGAGCTCGTCGACGGTGTGCGAGAGCTGCTCACGCTGCGCCGCGATCTCGGCCGCGAGCTGCTCGGGCGTCTTGTGCCCGTCGGAGGAGCCGTTCACCTGCTCACCCATCGTGCGCCGCCTCCGTCGCGTCCGTGGACGGGCCCTGGGCACGGCTCGGCCGGGACAGTCGGTGGACGGGTGCTCCGAGAGCCTGACTCTCTGGCCCTCCCTGCTGAGCGGTCATGTCCCGAGCCTCCCAAACTCGGGTGGCACGCACCACCCGCCCACGCCCCAAGGGGTGGCGGGCGGCCCGCTCCGGGGTTGGGGAGACCGCGCCGCGCCGATGGGGGCCCGCCCGTAGACTCCCCGGCGTGGCAGGCCGGATTCGCGACGACGACATCGCCGAGGTGCGCGAGAAGGCGCGGATCGACGACGTGGTCTCCGGCTACGTCACGCTCAAGCCCGCCGGCGGCGGGTCGTTGAAGGGACTGTGCCCGTTCCACGACGAGAAGACGCCGTCGTTCAACGTCAACCCCGCTCGGCAGTTCTTCCACTGCTTCGGCTGCGGCGAGGGCGGCGACGTCATCTCCTTCGTGATGAAGGTCGACGGCCTGACCTTCACCGAGACCGTCGAGCGCCTCGCCGAGAAGTACGGCGTCCAGCTGCGCCGCGAGGACGGCGACGACGAGCCCGTACGCCCGCGCGGGCCGGCCCGCGGCAGGCTGGTCGAGGCACACCGGGTGGCCCAGGAGTTCTACGCCGAGCAGCTCGGGTCGGCCGACGCCGTCGTCGCCCGCCAGTTCCTCCACCAGCGCGGCTTCGACCAGGCCGCCGCCGAGATGTTCGGCGTCGGCTTCGCACCCCGCGACGGCGAGGCGTTGACCCGCCACCTGCGCGGCCGCCGCTTCACCGACGAGGAGGCGGTCGCCGCCGGCCTGGTCGCCCTGGGCCGCTCCCACTACGACCGGTTCCGCGGCCGGCTCGTCTGGCCGATCCGCGAGGCCAACGGCGACACGATCGGCTTCGGTGCCCGCCGGATCTTCGACGACGACCGCATCGAGGCCAAGTACCTGAACACCTCCGAGACCGCGATCTACAAGAAGAGCCAGGTGCTCTACGGCCTCGACCTGGCCCGCGCCGCCATGAAGGACAGCCAGCAGGCGGTCGTGGTGGAGGGCTACACCGACGTGATGGCCTGCCACCTCGCGGGCGTGCGGACCGCCGTGGCGTCCTGCGGCACCGCCTTCGGCACCGACCACGCCAAGGTGCTGCGCCGCTTCATCGGCGACCACGGCACCACCAACGGCGAGGTGATCTTCACCTTCGACGGCGACTCGGCGGGCCAGAAGGCCGCGATGAAGGTGCTCGACAGCGACCAGGTGTTCGCCTCCCAGACCTACGTCGCCGTCGCCCCCGAGGGCATGGACCCGTGCGACCTGCGCCTGCGGGAGGGCGACGAGGCGGTCCGCGAGCTGGTCGCCAGCCGGCAGCCGCTCTACCGCTTCGCCCTCGACAACATCCTCACCCGCTACGACCTCGACCGCGCCGACGGCCGCGTCGACGCGCTGCGCGACGCGGCCGGCCTGGTGGCCGGCATCCGCGACAAGACGAAGGTCGAGTCCTTCTCCCGCGAGCTGGCCCACATGGTCGGCGTCGACCTCGACCAGGTGCGCGAGGAGGTGCGCCGGGCGGCCAGCCGCCCGGCCCGCACCGACGAGCGGCGCCCGGCCCGCTCGAGCGAGCCGCCGCAGACACCCGAGCCCGCCCGGCCGGCCCTGCCCAGCCTGTCCGACCCCCGCTTCCTCATCGAGCGCGAGCTGCTCAAACTCGTCATCCAGCACCCGGCGGGCGTGGGGCGCACGACCGCCCACGTGACCCCCGGCGACTTCACCCACCCGACCTTCCAGGGCGTGTGGGAGGCGGTGACCCGGGCAGGCGGCCCGACCACCGGAGTCGACGACCCGGGCTGGGCCAACCGGGTCCGCGGCTCGGCGAGCGACCCGGCCGTGGTCGCCGCGGTGACCGAGCTGGGCGTGGAGCCGGTCCGCGGCACCGCCGACCCGACGCCGACGTTCGCCGTCGCCTACGTCTACCGGCTCCAGGAGCTCACCACGTCGCGCCGCATCGCCGACGTGAAGGCTCGGCTCCAGCGCACGAACCCGGTCGAGCACGCGCTCGACTACAACCGCATGTTCGGCGAGCTCGTCATGCTCGAGCAGCACCGCCGGAAGCTGCGCGAGGGCGCCGTGGGCCAGCCGGGAGGATCCGCGTGAGCCGCTTCCGGAGGCGTACGCCGTCCCCGTCCGTCGACGTGGGCCCGGGGGAGCGGGTGCTGGCCGCCGCGACCACGGCCGACGGCACCGTCCTGGCCGGCACCCGTGACGCCTTCTACGTCGTCACCGACGGCACCACCCGTCGGGTCCCGTGGGAGCAGGTCGAGTCGGCCGGGTGGGACCGCGACACCGACACCTTCCGGCTCTCCGAGGTCGGCTCCTGGGGGGAGCAGCGCCCGGTGCACACCGCCACCATCGAGGCCCCCGGACGGCTCCTCGAGCTCGTCCACGAGCGCGTCACCGCCAGCGTCGTCCTGCAGCGCCACGTCCGGCTCGGTCGTCGCCGCGGACTGCGCGTCATCGCCCGCCGGGCACCCTCGGGGGCGGGTGAGGTGCAGTGGGTCTACGAGTACGACGAGGGCGTGGACCCCGACGACCCGGCGGTCCGCGCCGCGGCCGGGGAGGCGCTCGAGCTGGCCCGCCGTGACGTGGGCCTGCCCTGATTTCACCCGCGGTGAGGGGGCTTGCTAAGGTTTCGGCTCGCTGCACAAGCGATCCCCTGTAGCTCAACTGGCAGAGCATTCGGCTGTTAACCGGAGGGTTGTTGGTTCGAGTCCAACCGGGGGAGCCAGAGAAGGGCCCGAGGCCGACGCCTCGGGCCCTTCGCCATCTCCCGGTGTGAGCGACGGCCCCGAGCCGCCGGGCGGTGGGCGGACCCGGGGCGCCGAGGCGTCAGGGCAGGATCGCGTCGACGTACCCGCCGTCCACCCGTACGGCACCGCCGGTGGTGGCCGAGGCGAGGGGCGAGCTGAGGTAGGCCACCATGGCGGCGATCTCGGAGGGCTCGATGAGGCGCTGGAGGAGCGACTGCGGCCGGTGCGTGCGCATGAACTCGCGCTGCGCCTCGTCCCAGGGCAGGTCGTCGCCGACGAGGCTGCGCACGAAGTCCTCGACCCCGCCCGTGTGGGTCGGCCCGGCGATCACGGAGTTGACGGTGACCCCGCTGCCGGCGGCCTCCTTGGCGAAGCCGCGTGAGACCGCGAGCAGCGCGGTCTTCGACATGCCGTAGTGGATCATCTCGACGGGCGTCACCACCGCGGAGTCGCTGGCGACGAAGAGCACCCGGCCCCACCCCCGCTCGACCATCCGGGGGAGGTGGTGGCGCGTGAGGCGGACCCCGGCGAGCACGTTGACCTCGAAGAACCGCCGCCACTCCTCGTCGGTGATCTCCAGCGCCGGGCGGCTCTCGAAGATGCCGAGGTTGTTGACGAGCACGTCGACGTCGGGCATCGCCTCGACCGCCCGGGCGAAGCCCTCGTCGGTCGCCACGTCGGCCACGACCGGGACGAGGGCGTCAGCGGGGACGCCCGGCCGGGCGTCGCGGGCCTGCGCGACGGCCCGCCCCACCGACTCCTCGGACCGACCGTTGACGCCCACGGCGGCGGCGCCCGCCGCCGCGAGCTGCTCGACGATCGCGAGACCGATGCCCTGGGTGGAGCCGGTGACGAGGACGCGCTTGCCGCTGAGGTCGATCTGCATGGCCCGAACCTAGCGCCGGGGTCCGGGCGGGGCGTGCGGGAGGGACCCGGGCGACGCCCCCGGGTCCCTCGCTGCTCGCACGCCGTTGTGCGATCCCGGACCCCGGTCCCCGGGGCTCACTGCCATGCCCCGTGACGCCGAAGCCGGGCTCGCGGGATCCCCCATGCCGGGCCCGCTCGACCACGGTGCGGCCTGCACGTTCCGCGGGGAGCGCCGTCCGGTTGCCGTGACGTAACGCTTTCGGCCGCACGTGTGAACGATGCGTTACGCCGGCCGGAACGGCGCCCGGGCTGCGCGAAGGTGGCCGCATGAGCACGGAGCAGGGGCAGGCCGGGGCCGGGACCGAGTTCGTGGTGCGACCGGACGGGACGGTCGTGGGCAGTGACGGCGCCGCCGGTGCGCTGGCGGCGGCGCTGCCCTACACCGGGCGGTTGGCCCGGCGGATGGGCGAGCTCGTCGGGATCGGCGACCTGCGCGGCATGGAGGGCCTCGGTCGGCGCCGGCTGGCCGTGACCGTGACCTGGACGCCCGCGGGCGAGGGAACGTACCGGGCGACCGTGCACAGGGTCGAGGAGCGGGTGGTGCCCCACTTCACGGTCGTCGGGGCCGTCGACACGGCTGCGGCGGTGGACCACTGCCTGGGCCGCCTCATGACCGTCGACGGCGTGGAGTGGAGCACGGTGGTCACCGCCGGGTCGCGGGTGGTCGCGGCGCGCGGGCAGCGCCAGGACCTCCACCACCTCGCCGAGGTCGGGAACCGGATGCTGGCGATCCTGCGGTCGCTGGAGGACCAGCACGCGAGCGGTTTCATGCGGCTGCGCTTCGAGCAGGGGGCTGTCGTGGGCGCCTCGCTCGGACGCCACGCGCTCGTCGCCCGGGTCGCGGCGACCTCCGACGCGGAGCTGGTCGCCATGATCGACGAGGTCAGGGCGATCCTGGCCCAGTACGACCTGACCGCGGTGCAGTCGGAGTTCGACCCGGACGCCGCCGAGGAGGAGCCGGCCGCGCCGGGCGGCCCCGTCGAGGCGGCGGCGCCGCAGCCCGCGACGCCGCCACCGCTGGTGGGGGCGCGGTTCGCGGGCGCCGGTGAGCGCTCACCGCGTTCCGCGCGGCGGCGGAGGTTCGGCGGCCGCTGAACGCGAGGCCAGGCGACGGAGTCCCCAGCCGGCGGCACGGTGCTCAGCCCCAGCCGAGCGGGAAGACCTCGAACGTCGACGCGTGCGTGACGCCGAGGCCCTGGCCGCCTCCCCGCAGGATCCCGTCGAGGAACTCCTCCGGGTCCCAACCCTCCCACCCCAGGCCCTCGATGTAGGCCCGGTGCTCCTTCAGCGACGCCACGCCCGCGTCGAAGGTGTCGGTGACGTCGACGGCGTGCGTGGACTGCGGCGAGCCGCCCGCCCACACCGCCCGCACCCCGCCCCAGGGCTCGAGGCCGTCGGTCAGCTGCTCGGGGAAGATCCACCGGTTGCCCGCGTCGCGCACGGCGTCGAGCAGCGCCCTGCCGACGGCGATGTGGTCGGCCTGGTTGAGGTTGGTGCCGCCGAAGGTCTCGCGGAAGTTGATGGTCATGGCGATGTCGGGGCGCTGCTCGCGCACGACCCTCGCGATCGCGCGCCGCAGCTCCACGCCGTACTCCAGGATCCCGTCCGGCAGCCGGAGGAACACCACCTCGTCGACCCCCACCGCGGCCGCGGAGGCGACCTCCTCGGCCTCGCGGATCGGACCGCACTCGTCGGGCTGGATGCCGTCGATGCCGGCCTCCCCGCTGGTCACCATGCAGTAGACGACCCGCTTGCCCTGGCCGGTCCAGCGCGCGACCGCCGCGGCGGCGCCGTACTCGATGTCGTCGGGGTGCGCGACCACGAAGAGCGCGCTCTCCCAGTCCTCGGGGAGCGGTTCGAACGACGGGGGGGCGGGACGCTGGTCGGTCATGGTCCGAGCATGGCACCGCGCCGCTCGTGCAGTGAAGCGAACACTTACTCATGTACGGTCGCGCCGAGCCCGGGGCACCCGGTCCGGTCGCGCCCTGAGCCCGGTCGAGCGAGGCGTGATGGCTCAGGCCATCACGCCGACGGACTGCGGGGTGAACCCGGGGAACACCTGCGCGACCGACACGCCGAACCGCTTGGTGACCACCTCGGTGAGCACGCTGCGGTAGTCGGTGGTGACCAGCACGTCGGCGTCCGGCGTGTCGGACAGGCCGGGCCAGGTGCCGTAGTAGCGACCGCCTCGCACACCGGCGCCCGCCACGAACATCACGTTGCCGAAGCCGTGGTCGGTGCCGTAGTCGTCGTTCTCCCGGACCCGGCGCCCGAACTCGCTGAGCGTCACCAGCGTGACCCGGCCGGCGGCCGGGCCCAGGTCGGAGAAGAACGCGGCGATCGAGGCCGCCAGGTCACCGGCGTTGCGCTTCATTTCGCCCCACTCGAGCGTGCCTGCGTCGGTGTGCATGTCCCAGTCGCCCTGGTCGACGGTGATGACCTCGGCGCCGACCCCGGAGCGGATGATGCGGGAGACGTCGGAGAGCGCCTTGCCCAGGCCGGATACCGGGTACGGCGTCGCCGGGGTGCCGGCAGCGGTGTCGCGAGCCGCGCCGAAGGTCTTCGCCCCCGAGATCGCGTCGCGCACCGCGCGGCTCATCGGGCTGCTGCCGCGCCAGGCGTGCGCGAGGGAGGCGAGCCGCCGTCCGTCCTCCTCCGCGCCCGCCACCTTGGCCTGGTCGACGCGGTCGACCACGAACGCTGGGTTGGCGCCGAACAGCGACGTCGGCACCTGGTTGCCCATGGCCGTGCCCTGCAGCGGCGAGGTCCCCGGCAGTTCGCCCAGGAGCCGGTTGAGCCAGCCGTTGCGCTCGGCGGAGCCGGGAGCGGCGTCCTCGATGGCCTCCATGGCGGCGAAGTGGGACCGGTTCGGCGTGGCCATGCCGGTGGCGTGCACCGCCGCCAGGGAACCGGCGTTCCACATCGGCAGCAGCGGAGCGAGCGCCGGGTGCAGGCCGAACATCGCGTCGGGCGCGAGCAGGGACGACGCCGGGATGCCCAGCCGGGGGCGGGCGGCGTAGTAGACGGGGTCGGCGTGCGGCACGACGAGCGACAGGCCGTCGGCGGCGCCGCGCAGCGACAGCAGCACGAGCACCGAGCCGCCCGGCGCCAGGGTGGCCGCGGAGCGGCCCGTCACGGCGTACGCCCGGGGGCCCGCGCCGGTCAGCGAGGGGCCAAGCGCGACGGCGCCGCCGGCCAGGGCGGTGCCGACGAGCTGTCGGCGGCTGAGCGCCAGGCGGGCCTCGTCGTAGTCGGGGCAGCCGCAGGAGCGCGTGGGGGTCTCAGGAGGTGTCATGTCAGCACGCCAGGTGGTCGGGGGAGTCGAGGACGGCGGCCAGGAGACGCGGGAAGCCCCACTCGTAGAGACCGTGCTCGCGGTCGATCTTCTCCTTGGCCCGGCAGCCGGTGGCCAGGCACGCGGTCTCGACGAGCCGCCTGGACGCCGGACGGTGGAGCAGGTCGCGGCTCACCTCGTCGACGAGGTCCGCGAACCGGATCGGCTTCTTCGGCACCCACGCGCTCGGCGTGCGGTAGCGCAGCCCCTCCGACGGCCACCAGCCGCCGGCCATCGACCAGTGCATGCTCATCGACCCGAGCGCGCGTGCGGGCGAGGCCCACACGTCGTCGGTGACCGGCGTCCCGTCGGGCCGCGGCCACGCGTGCGGCGACAGCCCGAGGCCCGAGGCCTGCCAGAGGATCGCGTTGGCGCCGGAGTCGTTGCGGCTCGGCCGGCGCACCTCGACCCCCAGCGCTCGGTAGGTCGCCACGACGTCCTCGCCCGGGTCGCGCAGCTTGTCGCCCGCCGAGGCGCGGAACTCCTTGCTGGCGACCAGGGCCCGGAGCACCGGGACGATCGCGGTGTCGTTCTCCAGGTAGACCTTCGCGAGCCGCTTCACCAGCGCCTGCGGCGGGTCGTCGCGCACGAACTTCGTCGCGAGCCGCTCGCAGACATGGCGGGCGGTGTCGGGGTGGTGGGCGAGGTAGCGCAAGTACTGCCTGGTCACCTCGCGACCGTCGGCCTCGCGGTTGTCGTGCTCGAAGCCGCGCACCCGGACCTGGCCCGTCCAGTGGTCCTCCTCGACGTAGGAGGCCTTCCACGTCTTCCACAGGTCCACGTGCCAGCCGGTGAGGATCCGCGCCGACGCCTTGACGTCGTCCTCGTCGTAGCTGCCGGTGCCGAGCGTGTGCAGCTCGAGCAGCTCGCGCCCGAGGTTCTCGTTGGGCGAGCGCTTGGTGGAGGTGGCAGCCGACAGGAAGATCAGCATCGCGGGGTGGGTGGTGGTCGCGGCCAGCAGCTGGTCGAAGCGGCCGAGCGCGTGGCGGCGGACGGTGTCGCCGTAGTCCACGCGCCACGTGAACTGCGCGTCGCCGCTCACCGGCACGTGCAGCATCGCCTCCCAGAACTCGGTCATCTTCTCCAGCACCGGGCGTCGCGTGCGGATGCGCCGCACGAGCAGCCAGCGGCCGTAGTCCTCCATGACCTGCCAGCCGCCGCGGACCTCCTGGACCTGACGCTGCCACAGGTCCGCGGGCGTGCGGTCCAGGTCGGGCCACCACCGGCGCACGGCGTCGGCGTCGCGGTCGTTGAACGAGCTGGGGCGGGTGAGCTGCTGCTCGAACCACGCCTTCGCGCCGCCGGCTCGGCGTACGTCCCGGGCGAGGGTGCCGTCGACCCCGTAGCCGAAGCGCGTCACGAGGTGACGTTGCGCAGGGGACAGCAGTTCTGAGGCGTTCCTGGCCACCGAGGTCCTCCCATACCCGAGCCACCGAGACGGCACACTGTCCCACGTGCGCGCCCGGGCGCGAAGCCGAACGCCGGATCTCGGTGAGGAAGCGACCGCGGTTCTGGCAGTGACGCCCGGTCTCGCCGCCGTGGAACCCGGAACGCCGGTGGGCGTCATACGAAGCCGCACCTATGGCGTCCGGTTGGTATGACGCTGGGCCCGGCCGGCGGCGGTGGGCGTCATACGAACCCGCACTTATGGCGTCCGGTTCGTATGTCGCTGGGGCTCGGCCGGCGGCGGTGGGCGTCATACGAACCCGCACCTATGACCTCCGGTTCGTATGACGCTGGGGCTCGGCTGCCGGTGGGCGTCATACGAAGCCGCACCCATGGCCTCCGGCTCGTATGACGCTAGGGCTCGCCGCGCCGGTGGGCGTCATACGAAGCCGCACCCATGGCCTCCGGCTCGTATGACGCTAGGGCTCGCCGCGCCGGTGGGCGTCATACGAAGCCGCACCTATGACCTCCAGTTCGTATGACGCCGGGGCGCAGCCGGTTCGTATGACGCCGGGGCGCAGCCGGTTCGTATGACGCCGGGGCCCGGACGCCGGGGGCCCGCCCGGCGGCGATCCGCGATCGCTTAGGGTGCGCCCGAGGGGCGGTAGCTCAGTCGGTCAGAGCAGAGGACTCATAATCCTTGGGTCGTGGGTTCGAGCCCCACCCGCCCTACGGGTCAGCCCTCGTCCGCGATCAGGTACCGGTCGCCGTCCTGGGCGAGCTGCAGCCGACCCTGCTCGGTGCTGGTCCGGCCGTCCGTGGTTTCGAACACGATCGTGTAGGACACGGTCATCGTGCGGGGATCGGCCCGGATGCCGCTCGGGGTCGCGGAGGTGATGGTGCTCCAGAACCCTGCGTACCGCCCGTAGCCGCCGCTGTCGGCCTGGAACTCAGGGGTGAGCATGGCGAAGGTGGTCTCCGGGTCCGAGGTGACCGTCGCGAAGTAGTCGCGCACGAAGGCCTGCATCGACGCCGCGGTGGCACCCGTCGCGGGCGGGCTGGTGGTCGTCGGCTCCTCGGTCGGCTCCGTCGGCTCCTCCGTCGGCTCCTCGGTCTCCGACGGTTCCGTCGTCGCGGTCGGGTCCTCGGACTCCGTCGGCTCGCCCGACGGGGACGACTGCTCCGATGCCGCATCGCCGGTGCCGCCCGCGGGCCGCTCGCCGTCACCCGGCCAGAGCAGCCACGCGCCGATCCCGGCGACGAGCACCAGGGCCAGCACCGCCGCCACCCAGCCGAGCGGCAGCCGGCGCGATCGCGCCGGCTCCGGAGGGGGGGTGGTGTCACGGGACGGGGCGGGCGGCGGGGCAGGAGCGGCTGCGGCAGAGGCGGCGGCAGGGGCGGCGGCAGCCGCGACCGGCAGGGCACCGGCGGCGGCGACGGGCATCGTCCGCGTGCCGGGGTCCGTGCCGTCGTCGTCCGCGTCGCCGCGGGGGGAGGCCGCGAGGGCGGTGCTGGGCCGCCCGCGCGCGATGAGCCGCAGGTCGTCACGGACCTGCCGGACGGTCCAGCGATGCCCGGGGTCCTTCACCATCATCACGCCCAGCAGGCCGGCCGCGGGGTGGTCGGCGGGCAGCCGCGGCGGCTCGTCGTGCACGACCTTGTAGAGGCCACCGAGGACGTTGTCGCCCACGGCGTACGGCGGCTCGCCGACGACCGCGTGGTAGAGCGTCGCGCCGAGCGACCACACGTCGCTGGCCGAGGTCGCCGGCTGTCCCGACGCGACCTCGGGGGCCAGGTAGGCGGGGGAGCCCGTCACCAGGCCGGTGTGCGTCAGCGTCGCGTCGCCCACGGCGCGCGCGATGCCGAAGTCGGCGAGCTTCGTGTGGTCGTCGGCGCCGACCATGATGTTGGAGGGCTTGACGTCGCGGTGGACGATGCCCGCCGTGCCGGCCTGGACGAGGGCGTCGGCGGCCTGCGCGAGGATCCCGGCGGCCCGCCGGGGGTCCAGCGGGCCCTCGGTGGCGACCAGCTCCGCCAGGCTGTGGCCCTCCACGTGTTCCATCACTAGCCAGTAGCAGTCCTCGTCCTTGACGAGGTCGAAGATCGACACGACGTGCGCGTGGTTGATGCCGGCCGCGAGTCGCGCCTCGCGCTCGGCCCGCGCGATGTCGTCCCTGGTGGTGCCGGCCAGGAGGCCGATGCGCTTGATCGCCACACGTCGGCCGAGCACCTCGTCGTGGGCGAGGTGGACGACGCCGGCCCCGCCGCGCCCGATCTCCCGCTCGAGGCGGTACCTCCCTGCGATCACGTCCCACCCCTTCCGTGGCTCCTGCTCAGGCTAGTCACCTGCGGGAGAACGTCCTCACCCGTGAGGACCAGTACCCCCCGAGCGCCGGGGCGGACGCCCGCCGGCGCCTAGCCCTCCCCGGCGATGAGGAGCCGGTCGTCGCGCCGCTCGAGCTGGAGGCGCACCTGCTGGGTGCTGCGCTCGCCCGACTCCATGACGTAGTCGACGGTGTAGCCGACGGTGAGATCGGACGGGTCGCTCCGCACCTCGGCCAGCGCCGCCGAGCGGACCCGGCCCCACCAGCCGAGGTAGCCCTCGTAGCCCCCGCTCGCCTCCTGGAACTCGGGGGTCAGCTGCTCGAAGCCCGCTCGCGGGTCGGTCGTGACCGTCGCGAGGTAGGACGTGATGAAGGCGTCCATCTCCTCGCGGGTGTCCTGGGCCGTGACCGGCGGCGAGGCGCTGCCGGTGGGGCTCGACGTCCCGGACGTCTCGGACGGGGTGGCGGTCTGCGGCGTGCCGCCGTCGTCCTCGGCCAGCGCCTCGGGCGTGCCGCGCCCGGCGAGCACGTACGCCGCCACGACGGCCGCCACCGCCATCGCCGCCGCCGCCACGATCCAGCCCCAGCGCGTCCCGGAGCGGCGCGGCCCGGAGCGTCGCGCCCCGGCGGTGGTGGGTGCGACCTCGGCAGGGGGCAGGACGCCGGTCGCCCGGCGGGCCGTCGTGGCGGCAGCCGGGACCACGGCCGAGCGCTCGCCTCGCGCGACCCGCGCCAGCTCGTCGCGGACCCTCGGCATCGGCCATCGGGCGTCGGCGTCGCGGTTCATCATGATGGTGAGCAGCCCGGCCACCGGGTGCTCGTCGGGGAGCCGGGGCGGGTCCTCGTGGACGATCTTGTAGAGCGCGCCGATGAGGTTGTCGCCGACTTCGTACGGCGGCCTCCCCGTGACCGCGTGGTAGAGCGTCGCGCCCAACGACCAGACGTCGCTGGCGGGCGTCGCGGACGAGCCCGAGGCGACCTCGGGCGCGAGGTAGGCGGGCGACCCCGTCACCAGCCCCGTCTGGGTGAGCGACGGGTCGTCGGCCGAGCGGGCGATCCCGAAGTCGTTGAGCTTGGCCGCGTCCCCCGCGATCATGATGTTGCTCGGCTTGACGTCGCGGTGGACGATGCCGCGCGCGTGCGCCTCGACCAGCGCGTCGGCGGTCTGCGCCAGCAGCATCGCCGCCTCGGCCGGCTCGAGCGGGCCCGAGGCGCGGACCCGCTCGCCCAGCGTCTGCCCGTCGACGTACTCCATGACGAGCCACCGCACGCCCTGCTCGTCGACGAGGTCGAACACGGAGACGACGTGCGGGTGGTTGAGCGCCGCCGCCAGCCGCGCCTCGCGCTCAGCACGCTCGAGCTCGACGTCGTCGGAGCCCGGCAGCAGCCCGATGCGCTTGATCGCCACCGGACGCCCCAGCACCTCGTCGACCGCCAGGTGCACCGTGCCGGAGCCGCCGCGGCCGATCTCCCGCTCGAGCCTGTACCTGCCTGCGATCACGTGCCGAACCTCCCGCGTCCGCGCCCTAGGCTAGTGCCCGTCCACCAACCTGCCCCCATCGAAGGAACCGACGTGACGACCCCCAATGTCCTCGACGAGCTGGAGTGGCGCGGCCTCGTCGCCCACTCCACCGACCGCGACGCGCTCCGCGCGGCGCTGGGCGAGGGGAGCGTCAAGTTCTACGTCGGCTTCGACCCGACGGCGCCGAGCCTCCACATGGGCCACCTCGTGCAGGTGCTGACGGCCAAGCGGCTGCAGGACGCCGGACACACGCCGTACGCCCTCGTCGGCGGGGCCACCGGCATGATCGGCGACCCGCGTGACTCCGGGGAGCGCACGCTCAACTCCCTCGACACGGTCAAGGAGTGGGTCGAGCGGGTGCGCGGGCAGATCGAGCCGTTCCTGTCGTTCGACGGCCCCAACGCCGCGACCATGGTCAACAACTACGACTGGACCGCCTCGCTGTCGACCATCGACTTCCTGCGCGACATCGGCAAGCACTTCCCGGTCAACCGGATGCTGGCCCGCGACACCGTCAGGCGTCGGCTCGAGTCGGGCATCAGCTACACCGAGTTCTCCTACGTGCTGCTGCAGTCGATGGACTTCCTCGAGCTCCACCGGCAGCACGGCATCACGCTGCAGTTCGGTGGCTCCGACCAGTGGGGGAACCTGACCGCCGGCGTGGAGCTGATCCGCCGCACCGACGGCGCCCACGTCCACGCGCTGGCGACGCCGCTGCTCACGAAATCCGACGGCACCAAGTACGGCAAGACCGAGGGCGGCGCCCTGTGGCTCGACCCGGAGATGCTGTCGCCCTACGCCTTCCACCAGTTCTGGCTCAACGTGGAGGACGAGAAGGTCGGCGAGCTGCTCCGGGTGTTCACCTTCCTCGGCCGCGAGGAGATCGAGGACCTCGAGCAGCAGACGGCCGAGAAGCCGTTCCTGCGCGCCGGGCAGAAGCGACTGGCCGACGAGGTGACCGCCCTGGTGCACGGACCGGAGGAGGTCGAGCAGGCGAAGGCCGCAGCAGCCGCGCTCTTCGGCGGGGGAGACCTCGCCGCTCTCAAGCCCGACACGCTCGCCTCGGCGCTGGGGGAGGCCGGAGGGACGACGGTGCCGGCGGGTGAGCTGCCGGGCATCGTCGACCTGCTCGTCGCCGCTGGTCTCGCCACGAGCAAGGGCGAGGCGCGGCGGACGGTGGCCGAGGGCGGCGCCTACCTGAACAACGTGCGCGTGGAGGACCCCGAGCTCCGACCGACCGGCGACGACCTGCTCGCCGGCTCGTGGCTCGTGCTGCGGCGCGGGAAGAAGAAGTTCGCCGGCGTCCAGGTGGGGTGAGGCGACCAGCTCGACCGGTGCCGTGAGGACGTCCTCGAGCGGGATCCCAGCGGCCCCTCCTGCCACAACAGGCCTCTGACCTGCGCAAACGCAGATGTGCGCGCGGTCACACGGTTTCGATTTGCGTGGCGGCGCCGGGGCTGGTTAATGTTTCTCCTGTCGCCAGGGAGCGGCGGGGAGCAAGACCGGTCAGGTCGGGCTCCCGGCCCCGGGCAGGACAACCCGAAGCGGTCATCGGTCACGGTGACACCAGTGGGTCGGAGCGGAACAGCCGAGGATTTGCCTCGCCAGAAAGCCGCTCGCTAAGTTTGACCAGTTGCCTCACGCAACCGAGGTCCACACCGGACCGCGATGTGGGTGCGTCTGATGTTTGAGAACTCAACAGTGTGTTTGATTAGTCGACGAATTAGTTTGTTATGCCCCGTTGACGTCATGTTCTGGTTCTGCTCTTTGTGGGTGGGGCTGGGTGTGGTGTCGCGGTTTCTTTGACGATGATTCTGACAATTGTCAGTTTTGTTCTTGTCAGGGGATGTGGCTCTTATTGATAGTCGCTGCCTCTGCTGCCGTTTGTGGTGGTGGGGGTGGTTGATGGTTTTCGATGGAGAGTTTGATCCTGGCTCAGGACGAACGCTGGCGGCGTGCTTAACACATGCAAGTCGAGCGGAAAGGCCCTTCGGGGTACTCGAGCGGCGAACGGGTGAGTAACACGTGAGTAATCTGCCCTTGGCTTCGGGATAGCCACCGGAAACGGTGATTAATACCGGATATGACCAGCTGTCGCATGGTGGTTGGTGGAAAGTTTTTCGGCCAGGGATGTGCTCGCGGCCTATCAGCTTGATGGTGAGGTAATGGCTCACCATGGC
>NZ_JAFMSY010000004.1 GCF_017916455.1 Nocardioides xinjiangensis
AGCGGGCAGCCGTCGCCGGCGATGGGCTCCTCGTGCTCGCACGACGGCACGGTGAACGTCGCGGCGGAGTGGATCGACTCCGGCGGGTGGAGGTCGGCCCACCGGGCCGCGAGGTCGAGCTGGTCGGCAGCTGCGCGGTTCTCGGCCGCGCGGCGCTCGCGGACCGCGGACAGCAGCTCGGCGGCGGTGAGGTCCTCCACCTCAGCCTCGGATGCCGCCAACCGCTCGATCATGTGTTCGATTCTAGGTGCCGCCACCGACAGCGGTCATGTCCTCGGCGACGTCTGTGGAACGTCGCCGCGCCCGCCCCTCGTCGGCTGCTTCGCCCACTGGACGGCGCGCCAGGGCTCGCCCTCAGCAGGCGCTCGCCTGCGCCACCAGGCGCAGCTGGCGGCGGCGGTGGTTGACCGCCTCCACGGTGAAGATCGCGAGCGCGACCCACACCAGCCCGAAGCCGATCCAGCGACTGGCGGGCATGGGCTCGTGGAACACCAGGAGGCCGAGGGCGAACTGGATCGTCGGCGCGAGGTACTGCAGCAGGCCCAGCGACACCATCGACACGCGGATCGCGGCCGCACCGAAGAGCATGAGCGGGACCGCGGTGATGATGCCGGTGGTGGTGATCAGCAGCGCGTGCCCCACGCCGTGGCTGCCGAAGTTCGACCGCCCGTCGGCGACCAGCCACAGCACGTACGCCGCCGCGACCGGCGCCAGGACCAGGGTCTCGAGCGTGATGCTCTCGACCGCGTCGACGGCCGCCTGCTTCTTGAGCAGGCCGTAGGTCCCGAAGCTGAAGGCGAGCACGAGCGCGACCCACGGCGGTCGTCCGTAGTCGAGGGCGAGGACGACGACCGCGACGAACGCGATCGCCATCGCCGTCCACTGGAGGCGGCGGAGCCGCTCGCCGAGGACCAGGACGCCCATGAGCACGGTGACCAGGGGGTTGATGAAGTAGCCGAGCGACGTCTCGACGACGCGGCCGTTGTTGACGCCCCAGATGTAGCCGCCCCAGTTGACCGAGATCACGACGGCCGCGCCACTGATCAGCAGCACCTTCCGGCGATCGCGCAGCACCGACCGGAGCTGGCCGACGCGTCGCCACAGGACCAGGACGAGCGCCATCGTCACGAGCGACCAGAGGATCCGGTGCGCCAGCAGCTCGATGGCCCCGGCCGGCTCCAAGATCGTCCAGTAGAGCGGGAAGACACCCCAGAGGACGTAGGCCAGGGCGCCGACGATCAGTCCGCGACGGCTATCTGGCACTCCGGGAGTCTAGGGCCGCGTCCTCGCCTACGATGGAGCGGTCCCGGGGTTGGGACCCGGGACCCAGTCATCGTCTCTCGAGGGGGAAACACCATGCGGACCTTCCGCGTCCTGGCGGCGTTCGTCGCCGCGCTGCTCGTCTCCGGTGCGCTCAGCACGGGCGCCACAGCCGGCTCGCTGCCCAAGCGCATCATCGACGAGGTCCCGCCGGCCACCAAGCAGGTCTCCTACAACGCCTTCAAGCTCAAGGGCACGGTCATGGAGCCGCAGGTCGACGGCACCCTGCTGCCGTACGCCAACCAGAAGGTGAAGATCCTCAAGAAGAAGTGCGGCAGCTGCAAGTGGAAGACGGTCAAGAAGATCAAGACCAACGACGCCGGCGTGTTCAAGACCCGCATCTACGCCCCGGAGAAGGGCCGCTGGAAGTGGCGCTCGAAGGTCGACCACTCCAACGGCTACGGCAACACCAAGGGCCGGGTCTGGACGCTCTACTTCCGCTGAGCGCCGCTCACCACCCCACCTGCATGACCTCGACGATCAGATGATCGTCCAGGTGTCGCCACCGCCGATCAGCGCCGCCAGACGAGCGGCGCGGTCGGCGGTGGCGTCGTCTCCGGCGCCGATCGCCGACGTGGTGGAACCCATGGCGGTGGCCACCTGCTGGCGGGCCTGGTCGTCATACGTCGGGCGCTCGACCTGCCGGAAGATGCCGATCGGCGAGGTGTTCAGGTAGCCCGCGTCGGTGAGGCGGGAGATCGCGAACGCCATCGTCGGGTCGGGGTTGTGCGCGTCGTGCACGAGGATGTCGGCCGCGTCCACGTCGGCGGTGGCGACGACCGTGACGCCCCCGCTCGCGGCGTCGCGCACCAGCGCCTTGGAGCCGTCGACGCCGAAGGTGATCGGCTGGCCGTGGACGAGCGGGATGATCGCGTCCGCCCGCGTGTCGGGGGACTTGATCGCGTCGAACGCGCCGTCGTTGAAGATCGGGCAGTTCTGGTAGATCTCGACCAGCGACGTGCCGCGGTGCGCGGCCGCGGCGGCCAGCACGCTGGTGAGGTGCTTGCGGTCGGAGTCGATGGTCCGGGCCACGAACGACGCCTCGGCGCCCAGGGCGAGCGACACCGGGTTGAACGGGTGGTCCAGCGAGCCCATCGGCGTCGACTTGGTGACCTTGCCGGTCTCCGACGTGGGGGAGTACTGACCCTTGGTGAGCCCGTAGATCCGGTTGTTGAACAGCAGGATCGTCATGTTGACGTTGCGGCGCAGCGCGTGGATCAGGTGGTTGCCGCCGATCGAGAGGGCGTCGCCGTCGCCGGTGACGACCCAGACCGAGAGGTCCTCACGGGCCGTCGCGATGCCGGTCGCGATCGACGGCGCGCGGCCGTGGATCGAGTGCATGCCGTAGGTGTCGAGGTAGTAGGGGAACCTCGAGGAGCAGCCGATGCCCGAGACGAAGACGATGTTCTCGCGCCGCAGGCCGAGGTCGGGCAGGAAGGACTGCACGGCCTTCAGCACGGCGTAGTCACCGCAGCCCGGGCACCAGCGCACCTCCTGGTCGGAGGTGAAGTCCTTGCCGGTCTGCGGCTGGTCGGCCGCCGGCACCAGCTCGGTGCCGGAGCGGAGGCCGGGGAGGCCGAGGTCGGTCGTCATCAGATGTGCTCCTTCTGGCTGGGCTCGCCCCACACGCCCAGGTCGATCTCGGTGCCCTCGGCCTGGCCCACCAGCTCGCCGATCGCGTGGGCGAGCTCGGTGGCCTTGAGGGGCAGTCCGCGGACGTGGTTGTAGCCGACGGCGTCGACGAGGTACTTCGCGCGCAGCAACAGCGAGAGCTGGCCGAGGTTCATCTCCGGCACGAGCACCTTGTCGTAGCGCTTGAGGACCTCGCCGAGGTTGCTCGGGAAGGGGTTGAGGTGGCGCAGGTGCGCCTGGGCGACGTGGTAGCCGGCCTTGCGCACGCGGCGCACGCCGGCGCCGATCGGGCCGTAGGTCGACCCCCAGCCGAGGACGAGCACCTTCGCCTCGCCCGACGGGTCGTCGACCTCGACCAGTGGGATCGAGTCGGCGATGCGGTCGACCTTGGCCTGGCGGGTGCGGACCATAAAGTCGTGGTTGCCGGGGTCGTAGGAGATGTTCCCGTGGCCGTCGCCCTTCTCGAGACCGCCGATGCGGTGCTCGAGGCCAGGCGTGCCGGGGATGGCCCACGGGCGGGCCAACGTCTGCTCGTCGCGCAGGTAGGGCCAGAACTCGGCCTCGTCACCCTCGCCGTGGTTCTTCTCGGTCGCGAAGGCCGGGTCGATCACGGGGAGCTCGTCGATCGCCGGCACCCGCCACGGCTCGGAGCCGTTGGCGAGGTAGCCGTCGGAGAGCAGCAGCACCGGCGTGCGGTAGGTGACGGCGATCCGGGTCGCCTCCACCGCTGCGGCGAAGCAGTCGCCGGGCGACTGCGGCGCCACGATCGGCACCGGCGCCTCGCCGTTGCGCCCGTACATCGCCTGGAGCAGGTCTGCCTGCTCGGTCTTGGTCGGCAGCCCGGTCGAGGGTCCGCCGCGCTGGACGTCGACGACCACGAGCGGCAGCTCGGTCATCACCGCGAGGCCGATCGCCTCAGACTTCAGCGCCACGCCCGGGCCCGAGGTGGACGTCACGCCGAGGTGCCCGGCGTACGACGCGCCGATCGCCGCGCCGACGCCGGCGATCTCGTCCTCGGCCTGGAACGTCGTCACGCCGAAGGACTTGTGCTTCGAGAGCTCGTGCAGGATGTCGGAGGCCGGGGTGATCGGGTAGGTGCCGAGGAACACCGGGAGCCCGGACTGCACGCCGCCGGCGACGAGGCCGTAGGCCAGCGCCAGGTTGCCGGTGATGTTGCGGTAGGTGCCGGGCGGGAGGGTGGCCGGCTTGATCTCGTACTGGATCGCGAAGGCCTCGGTCGTCTCCCCGAAGTTCCACCCGGCCTTGAAGGCCGCCACGTTGGCGTCGCGGATGTCGGGGACCTTGGCGAAGCGCTTCGCCAAGAAGGTGGTCGTCGGGTCCGTCGGCCGGCCGTACATCCACGACAGCAGCCCCAGGGCGAACATGTTCTTCGCGCGGGCGGCGTCCTTGCGGGAGAGGCCGAACTCCTTGACGGCCGCGACGGTCATGCCGGTGAGGTCGACGGTGTGCACGGCGTAGTCGGCCAGGTCGTTGCCGTCGAGCGGGTTCTGCTCGTAGCCGGCCTTGGTGAGGTTGCGCGCGGTGAAGTCGTGGGTGTCGACGATGATCGTCGCGCCCTTGTGGAGGTCGCCGAGGTTGGCCCGCAGGGCGGCCGGGTTCATCGCGACGAGCACGTCGGGGGCGTCGCCGGCGGTGAGGATGTCGTGGTCGGCGAAGTGCACCTGGAACGACGAGACGCCGGGCAGCGTCCCCTGGGGCGCGCGGATCTCGGCGGGGAAGTTCGGCAGGGTCACGAGGTCGTTGCCGAAGGCGGCGGTCTCCTGGGTGAACCGGTCGCCGGTGAGCTGCATGCCGTCACCGCTGTCACCGGCGAACCGGATGACGACGCGGTCGAGCTGCTTGACCTCTTTCTGGGGTGCTACCACAAGGATCAACGATAGCCGCCGCTCCCGCGCCGATCCCGTCCTCCTGACCCGTGGGACGCGCACTCCCGCGTGGCGTGTGACAGGCATCATGCGCGGTGCGCGCGCAGCGCCGTCCGCTGGCTGCGCCTCCGTCCGGGCGCGACGGTTTGCAATCCCCCGCTCAAGCGGGGGATTGCGAACTTCCGGGGGCGTGCAGACCCCAGCAAGTTCGCAGAACCCTCGGCAAGTTCGGCCCGTGCGCGCCCGTACCTACCCGGTCGTACGGCGGCGTGGCGTCCTGAGCGGACTGCCGGACGTCGTCGCCCGACGCTCCGGCGCCGCGGTTGCCAATGCCACGAGCGGGGTGCCGCTCGGCGCGGCCGCCCGTCACCAGCCGGCCGGCCTGACTGCGAACGCAGCCCGTCGCGACACGCGCGGGACGACTTCCGGACCAATGTCAGCCAGCCTCATAAAGTCATGTATGTTACTCGACATTGCTCCCGATCTAGAAAGTCGAGTACCCCTCATGCAGAACCGTTCACGTGCCGCTCTCGCGGCTGCTCTGGTCGGGGCCCTGGCCCTGTCCGCCTGCGCGCCCGGTGGCGCAAGCGGCGCTGACGAGGACGCGGCCAACACCATCCACATCGTCGGTTTCGCCGTTCCCGAGGCCGCGAACAAGAACATCGCCACGGAGTTCGCCAAGACGCCCGAGGGCGAGGGCGTGACGTTCCAGACCTCCTACGGTCCCTCGGGCGACCAGAGCCGCGCGGTCGCCGCCGGGCTGAAGGCCGACTACGTCCACTTCTCGGTGCCCACCGACGTCACCCGGCTCGTCGACGAGGGCCTGGTCGCCGAGGACTGGGACGCCGGCGAGAACAAGGGCGTCGTGTCGCGCTCCGTCGTGGTCTTCGGGGTCCGCGACGGCAACCCGAAGAACATCAGGACGTGGGCCGACCTGGTCAAGCCGGGCGTCGAGATCGTCACCCCGAACCCGGCCTCCTCGGGCGCCGCCCGCTGGAACGCGCTCGCCGCCTACGGACAGGTGATCAGCGACGGCGGCACGGAGGAGGAGGCCACCGAGTACGTCGACAAGTTCTTCGAGAACGTCGTCTCGCTCCCCGGCAGCGGCCGCGACGCGACCACGGCGTTCCTCGGCGGCACCGGTGACGTGCTCATGGCCTACGAGAACGAGGCCATCCTCGCGGCGCAGAACGACGAGCGCTTCGAGTACATCATCCCGGACACGTCGCTGCTCATCGAGAACGCGGGCGCCATCCTCGAGGACGCCTCGGAGCCGTCGCAGGCCTGGCTGGACTTCGTCCTCTCCGACGAGGGGCAGAAGCAGTTCGCGCTGACCGGCTTCCGTCCGATCCGTGACGACGTCGACTACGGCGGCACGGTCGAGGGCGCGGCCGACCCGAGCAACCCGTTCCCGCCCGTGAAGACGCTGCTCACGGTCGACGAGGACTTCGGCGGCTGGGACGAGGTGTCCACGAAGTTCTTCGACGAGGAGGACGGCCTGATCTTCCAGGCGATCCTCGGCGCCGGTCTCTCCCTCGAGTGATCCGACCCGTCACCGCATGACCTCCACCGAGATCGCCGCGGTCCGGCCGGCGAGGACTCCTCGCCGGTCGGGCCCGCGCTCCACGCTGACGCGGTCGTCGGGCCTCGGGCTCGGCATCGCCATGATCTGGTTCAGCGCGCTGGTCCTGATCCCCCTGGCGGCCGTCGTCGTCACGGCCGTCGACGGCGGCTGGGACGTCTTCTGGTCGACCGTGACCAACGGTCAGACCGCCGCCGCTATCCGCCTCACCGTGCTCACCGCGGTCGGCGTCACCGCCGTCAACGTGGTGATGGGCCCGCTCATCGCCTGGGTCCTCGTGCGCGACCGCTTCTGGGGCAAGTCGGTGCTCGAGGTGATGATCGACATCCCCTTCGCCCTGCCGACGGTCGTCGCCGGCCTGGTGCTCCTGTCGCTCTACGGCCAGGACAGCCCGCTGGGCGTCGACGTCGCGAACACCCGGATGGCCGTCTTCCTGGCGTTCCTCTTCGTGACGCTGCCCTTCGTGGTCCGCATGGTCCAGCCGGTGCTCGAGGAGCTCGACCGCGACGTCGAGGAGGCCGCGGCCTCGCTCGGGGCCAGTCGGTTCACCACGTTCCGCCGCATCGTGCTGCCGAGCCTCGCGCCGGCCATCGCCGCCGGTGCCGCCCTGTCCTTCGCCCGCGGCGTCAGTGAGTACGGCTCGCTCGTGCTGCTGTCGGGCAACCTCCCCTTCAAGACCGAGGTCACGTCCGTGCGCATCCTGAGCAGCATCGAGAACGACAACGTCCCCGCGGCCGCCGCCGTCGCCACGGTGCTGCTGGCCATCTCGCTGGCCGTGATCGTGCTGCTCGACGTCATCCAGAGGCGGGTGGCTGCCCGTGGCTGACACCCTGGTCCACGCGGTGCCCGACCCGGCCCCCGTCGAGGAGCATCGGCGGGCCCCGCGGGTGCGCCGGACGCCCACGACGTACGTCCTCCGGTTCGTCGCGACCGCGTACCTGTTCCTCCTCGTCGCCTGGCCGGTCTCGCTGGTCGTGGTCAACACCTTCGACGACGGCTTCGGCTCGATCGGCTCGCTCCTGGCGGACCCCGACATGGTGGTCGCCCTCCAGCTGAGCGCGTACGTCGCCGTGTGGTCGGTGGTCATCAACACGCTCTTCGGCGTCGGCATCTCGCTGCTGCTGGTGCGCTACGAGTTCCCCGGCAAGCGGCTGCTCAACGCCCTGCTCGACATCCCGCTGTCGGTCTCGCCGATCGTGGTCGGCCTCGCGCTGGTCCTCGTCTACGGCGGACGCAACGGTTGGTTCGGCCCCACGCTGGCCGGGTGGGGGTTCCAGGTCATCTTCTCCACCCCCGGCATCATCATGGCCACGACCTTCGTGGCGCTGCCGTTGATGATCCGGGAGATCGTGCCGGTGCTGGAGGAGGTCGGCATCGAGCAGGAGCAGGCCGCCGAGAGCCTCGGTGCGAGCGCCGCGCAGCGCTTCTGGCGCATCACCCTGCCCTCGATCAAGTGGGGCATCGTCTACGGCGTCGTGCTGACCCTGGCGCGCTCGCTCGGCGAGTTCGGCGCGGTGAAGGTGGTCTCGGGCAACGTGCTGGGCCAGACCCGCACCGCCACCTTGGCGGTCGAGGAGAAGTACCTCAACTTCGACCCGCAGGGTGCCTATGCGACCGCCTTCCTCCTCGCCATGGTGTCGGTCGCCTGCATCGTCGTCGTCGCCATCATCCGTCCCAAGAACCACGCCTGAGCCACGCCTCGGGCCCACAGAACCCGCGAAAGGTCACCCCATGAGCATCGAAGTGACTGGGCTGAACAAGAAGTTCGGCGACTTCGTCGCGCTCGACGACGTCAACGTCACCATCCCGACCGGCCAGCTCACCGCGCTGCTCGGCCCGAGCGGCGGCGGCAAGTCGACCCTCCTGCGCATCATCGCCGGCCTGGAGAAGTCCGACACCGGCACCGTCACCATCGAGGGCGTGGACGCGACCGACCTGCCGGCGCAGAAGCGCAACGTCGGCTTCGTGTTCCAGCACTACGCGGTCTTCAAGCACATGACGGTTGCGAAGAACGTCGCCTTCGGCCTGGAGATCCGCAAGCGCCCCAAGGACGAGATCGAGCACCGGGTGCAGGAGCTCCTCAAGCTGGTGCACCTGTCCCAGTTCTCGCACCGCCTGCCGTCCCAGCTCTCCGGTGGCCAGCGCCAGCGCATGGCGCTGGCGCGCGCGCTGGCCGTGGAGCCGTCGGTGCTGCTCCTGGACGAGCCGTTCGGCGCGCTGGACGCCAAGGTCCGCAAGGAGCTGCGGGACTGGTTGCGGCGCCTGCACGACGACGTGCACGTGACCACCGTGTTCGTCACCCACGACCAGGAGGAGGCCCTCGAGGTCGCGGACGAGATCGTCGTGATCAACGAGGGCCGGGTCGAGCAGGTCGGCACCCCCGACCAGCTCTACGACGAGCCGGCCAACGACTTCGTGATGTCGTTCCTCGGCGAGGTCACCCACTTCGGTGGCGTGTCGCTGCGCCCGCACGACATCGAGCTGGAGACCTCGCCGAAGCTCGCCGGCAGCGTCGAGGGCACGGTGCACCGCCTGGTCCGCATCGGCTTCGAGGTGCGGCTCACCGTGCTCACGGTCGACGGGGACGAGGTCGCCGTGGTGGTCACGAGGGCGCACGCCCGGGCCCTCCAGCTGCGCGAGGGCAGCACCGTGTGGCTCACGCCCGCGGCCGGCGCGACCGTCGTCCCGCGGATGGCGGCCGCGGTCTGACCCGCGTCGTCGAGGCCCGAAATGGGGACCACCCCCGGCGGAGCGCCGGGGGTGGTCTCGTCGGGGTCGCGGGTCAGGCGCGAGCGTCGTGACGGTGCGCGTCGTCGTCGTAGAAGTCGCGGCTGCCCGACTTGGCCAGTCCGCGGCTCACCATGTAGCCGATGGTCAGGAGCGTGACGTAGAACCACGCCTCCTGCGCACCGAAGTCGGTGGAGTCGACCATGGCGGAGGCGATGAGCACGGCCAGCACTGCCGCCACGTAGGCGATCAGCTCGGTCGTCTTGAACGACGCCTTGGTCTCGGTCGAGAGGCGCCGAGCACCGTAGGTGGTGTTCGTGTCCCGAGCACCGGTGTTGACGTTTCCAGACATGGTTGTCTTGCCCGCTTTCATGGGATGGGGTGCCGGAGGGAGGGTCCCCTCCGGCGCTGCAGCACCGCTCGTACCCGCCGTCCAGCGGCCCATTCGGCCGACCACCCGCGCGGGTGCGACGAACGGTGTGTGGAAGCCCACTACCGTGACCCCGGTGGAGATCACCACCCGCGTCAGGTCCGGCCAGGGCGACTTCATGCTCTTCGCGATCACGCCGCCGAGGCGATCGACGCCCGCCGAGCGGCTCCCGGGAATCGCGCGTGCCACGATCGAGCGGCTGGACCACCTCGATTTCGACGGACTGATCCTCTACGACATCGACGACGAGGCGTCGCGCAACCCGGTCGAGCGGCCGTTCCCCTTCAGCCCGACCGTCGACCCGTCCGCCTACCGGGCAGAACACCTGAGGGCGTGGCGGACGCCGGCCGTCGTCTACCGGGCGGTGGGGAAGTACCAGCCGGACGAGCTGCGGAGGTGGCTCGCCGAGCAGGATCCCGAGCGGACGCTGACCGTGCTGGTCGGCGCTCCCTCCAGCAGCGCCACGGCCCCGGTGTCCCTCGCCGAGGCCCAGTTGCTGCGGGCCGAGGTCAACCCGGGGCTGCTGCTCGGAGGAGTGGCGATCCCGGAACGGCACAGCCGCCGCGAGGACGAGCACCTGCGGCTGATCGCCAAGCAGGCCGCGGGCTGCCGGTTCTTCGTGTCACAGGTGGTCTACGACCTCAACGCCGCCAAGAACCTCGTCTCCGACTACCGCTACGAGTGCCAGGCCCGCGGGTTGTCTCCCGTCCCGATCGTGTTCACGTTCTCGGTGTGCGGCTCGATGAAGACCCTCGAGTTCCTCCGCTGGCTCGGCGTCGGGGTCCCCCGGTGGATCGAGAACGACCTCCGGCACTCGACCAACCCGCTGGGTGCCTCCCTGGAGCAGGCGCAGGCGGTGGCCGTCGAGCTCATCGACTTCTGTCGCCGCCTCGGCGTGCCATTCGGGCTCAACGTGGAGAGCGTCTCGATCCGCCGCGAGGAGATCGACGCCTCCGTGGACCTCGCTGCCCGGCTGACCGCCTACCTGCGCGCGTAGTCGGGCCTGGCCGGGAGACCGCCCGCACGTGGACCGACTCGAAAGTGCCGGTGCGTTGGACGGGACGGGCCAACCGCTCCGGTTCGCCGGGTCGCGCCAGGCGGACGTCGTACGTCGGCACGCGCCCGGCTCCCGTCACGCTGGGGGAGCACAGGAGCCGTCAGTCGGTGGTCACCGGGTCGCCCGCCGTCTCGCCCTCGGCGGCCTCGGCGATCGCGCCGTCAGGAGCGGGCGCGTCACCCGCCTGGCCGCCGCTCCGTCCCAGTGCCACGGCCAGGGCCGCCGCGGCGCCGCCGACGGCCAGGCCGCCGATCGCCCACGAGGGCCCCCACTCCTCCCTGCCCAGCAGCGCGTCGACCGAGAGGTCTCCGGGACCGGCATCGATCAACGCCGTCAGGGCGGCGATGAGCACGGCGTTGTACTCCCAACCGCCCTGCGCCGCCCAGGGTCCGTTGGGCTTGTGCACCTTGTGGATCGCCGTCGCCATCGTGCCGATGAGTCCCGCCGCGGCGGCAGGAGTCGCCGCCCCGAGCACCACGAGGGCACCGCCCGCCGTCTCGGTGACCCCGGCCGCAACGGCGTTCGCCCGCGTGGGACGCATGTCGAGCGCGCCCATCATCTCCTCGGTGCCACCGAGGCCGGGCCCGCCGAACCAGCCGAAGAGCTTCTGTGTGCCGTGCCCGACGAACAGCCCGCCGATCACGGCTCGTGCCACCAGTCGTCCGACCTGCATGGGAGCCTCCTCCTCTAGGGAAGCAGGAGAAGTACCCGCGTCGGCCGCCCGTCATCCGCTGACCCGCGCTCCTCGCGAACGGGGGGAGGGCGCCGGGGCAACAGCCCCGACGCCCTCCGAGAACCCCCGTGTCAGCCCCGCTTGGAGACGACCCGCACGGTCGCCTTCGGCGACCGGGACCGCGCGAGCGTCGTGGACCCGAGGAACTTCGCTCGCACCTTGTGCTTGCCGACCCTCCACTTCGGCAGCTTGAGGGAGACTCTGCCTCCGCTCAGGGTGACCGTCCGGTAGGCCTTGCCGCCGACGTTGAGACGCACCTTGCCGTTCACCGTTGCTGCGGCGGAGGTGACCGTGACGACCGCGCGGGCGCGCTTGCCGACCTGCACGGTCGCCGGCCGGACCTCGAGCGTGGTGGTCGTCGCCGCCTTCACCACGCCCGGATCCGTGGGGGCTGGCGCCGTCGGCGTCGGCGCGGTGGGACTCGGGGTGGTCGTCGGGTCCGGCGTGGTCGCCACGATGGTGTCGCGGTAGGGGGTGAGCAGGACGGGGCCCATCAGGCCGGCGTTCTGCCAGGCGGGCATCTGGTAGTTGCTGTCCCCGGTGGACCGGACGGCGTTGAACATCGTGGTTGCGACGCGCACGACCACGGTGTTCGCGCCGGCGTCCAGGTTCCTGCCGAGGTCGATGCGGCTCCGGTCGGCTTGGTCGACCGGGACCTCGACGCCGTTGACCGTGACCGTGACGCTGTCGAGGACTGCACCGAGGTCGAGGTAGGCGCCGTCCTGACCGCTCCACGTGCGGGGCAGGTCCACCCTCGCCGTGTAGGTGCCGATGCCGGAGGACTGGCTCAGGTTGACCGGGGTGAGGATGTCGCGCCAGGACGGCAGCTTCCCGTTGTCGCCGGCGGTGATGGTGAACGGCGGCTGGTCGGTCTTCGTGGTCGTGTACTGGTTGGCACCGGGCGTCCATGTCTGCGCGTCGAGCGTCCACGTGCCGAGGGCTTGGGCCGGTGCGACCCCGGTGACGTCGGTGGTCCGCCTGATGCCGTTGGACAACGTGGTGGCGTAGCTGCCGTCGGCGGTCGCGCGGAGCACCAGGTCCTGGCGGCCTGCCGCCATGACCTCGGCGCCGTCGCCGCCGGTGACGTCGACGGCGTGCACGCGGAGGCCTGGTACCGGCGCCGCGGTGTTGCCTGCGACGGCCAGGATGACGGCGTCGTGGGCGGGCACCTCCACGGGCACGGTGACGGTGCCGTTGCCGGCGTCGGTGGTGTACCGCGCGACGGGCGTGATGGCGCCGGTCGTGGTGTCGAGCAGGTAGGGCTGACCGGAGCCCGTGAGCTCCAGCTCGGTCGCCACTGCGGCGCCGCTGCGGTTGTAGACGAAGTCGTACGTCACTCCGGATGCCTGCCGGCGGACGAGCCCGAGTGCCTCGGTGGGCCGGGTGGGAGTCACTGCGGGACGGATGCCCGCGGCGGCGAGCGCGGCCGGGAGGTCAGGCTCGGCTGCCACTCGAACCACGGACGGCTGGGCGAGGAGCTCCGCCACGACATCGGCGAGAGCGCCGCCGCCGGGCTTCGCGCCCGGGGTGGTGGTGGGAGCGTCCCCGACGACGAACAGCTTGAGGCCGTCCCTCGCCAGGGCCGCGAGGGTCCGGGCGTCGTCGACCGACATGGTGACCTGGTTGTTCAGCACCAGCGCCTTCTGGTCGGAGGTGTCACCGAAGAGGCCGCCGTCGGCCTCCACGGCCACGCCGTCGAGGAAGTCCGGGGCGACGTAGTCGTAGGTGTAGCCGGCCTTCGAGGTCGCGGAGGCGGTGCCGAGGAGGTGCTGCACGGGGCCCTGGGCTCCGACGCTGTCACCGAGCAGGCCGTACTCGTCGTAGTAGACGCCGAGGTCGACGACGGCTCGCCCCTGCTGGAGGACGAGCTGCGTGCGGGCGAGGGTGTCGTTGACCTTCGCGTAGTCGGGCCACGAGGCCTGACGGGGGCCGAACTCGTCGTTGACGTTGATGACGCCGAAGATGTCCCAGGGGTGGTAGCCCGGCCACGTCCCGCCGTCGCGACCCGAGGTGCCGACACCGGCCGGAGCGTCACGGTAGGGGTAGCCGTGCCAGACGACCTGGTTCACGCCACCGGCGTACGACTTGTACACCGAGTCGAGGAGGCCTTGGGAGTACTTGCCGCCGACCGCGGTGCCGTCACCACCCTGACCGAACTGGCCGGGGACGCTCGGGCCGGCGAGGCTGGAGCGGAACCCGCCCTGGAAGATGGCGCAACACTCGACCGAGACGACGTTGCGGCCGGCGACGTGCGCGCCGCCCGCGACGACGCGGTAGTTCTGCTCTGCGCCGAGGTTGTTCCTCGCCGCACCGAAGTTGAGCGACTCGCCCTCGGGGATGCCGGTCTCGGCGGCAGCAACGCCGGAGTGGATCGGGGTGCCGTACGCCTGGGCGCGGAAGTCGAGGCCGTGACTGCTGGCCCAGCGCTGCATGGTCTTGACGTAGCGGTGCGTGTACAGGTCCGACATGGTCGCGCGGTAGTCCTCACGGACCTTCGCTCCCACGTCGGCGAGCTCGAACGCGGGCGTGCCGGTGCCTTGGAGGCCGGAACCCAGAGCGCCGGAAGGAGCAGCGTCGGGTCGTAGCCGCGCAGGGCGGTGAACTCGTCGAGGAAGCCCCAGGTCCACTTCTGCGAGGTGTGCAGCTCGAGCGAGTCCTCGAACACGGCGCCGGATCCGATCTCGTCCAGGTTCGCCCGGACGGCGTCGGTGAGGATGTGCTCGTCCCAGAAGCTGCCCTGGATGCGGGCGCCGCCGCGGCTCCAGTGGTCGACGACGTAGTTGGGCTGCGTGGCTGTGTAGCCGCCCGACTGGGCGATGAGACCCGAGGCGGTCTGCTTGAGGTCGAGCACCACCCAGGGGTTTCCGTTGCCGGTCGGGAAGGTGTGGTCCAGCGCCCCGCCGGTGACCTTGCCGGTCACGTCGACCACGGAGTCGGGGACCAGTGCGATGGAGCCGGTGGTCGCGGCGCTGCACGCGCTCGCGCACTGCGCGACCAGCGTCTTGAGGCGGGTGGACTTCGCGGTGTTGACCACCGGCTCGGCGAGCAGGTGCACGTTCTTCACGGCCGAGACCGAGAGGTCGCCGCACGTGGCGGTGCGGTCGCCGAGCCCGGTGACCACGACCTTCTCCGCGGTCGGGCCGGTGCCGACGGTGATGGTGTCGCCGGGAGCCATGCCGCCGAGCTTCTCGACCCTCAGGACCTCGTCGCCGGTGTTCGCGATGCCGCACAGCTTGGTCGTGACCGACGGTGGCGCGGTCGTGGTGGCCGGCAGGGCACCGGTGCGGCTGGTGCCGGCCGGGTTGAACTCTCGGCCGTAGATCAGTTGTTGCTCGGCCTCGGGCTGGTTGAAGCTGTTGAGCGTCGGGACGGTGGCCGGGTACTGCGGGCCGAGGTTCTGGTCGACCACCAGCCCGAGCCTGGCGGCCTCGTCGGTGATGACCTCCATCTTGTGCGCCCACGCTGGTGTTCCCCACCCGTACTGTGCGAGGAAGGCGTTGGACTGGTTGCCGGCCCCCGGGACGATGAACGGCGCGACCTCCACGCCGCCTGCGCCGGCGGCGGCCATGTCACGCAGCTCGGTGCGCAGTTGCTCGTCGTCGGTGTACGCCAGTGGCATCCACCAGCGGTACATCGGTCGGACGCTCGACGGTGGATCCGCGAACGTCGCAGCATCCAGTCGCGTGCCCTGGACCGAGGGGACAGGTGCCGCCGGAGCGGCGCTCGCGCTGCCGGGTCCGCTGACCACGGCGGTGGGCGCCACGGCCGCGAGCACGGACAGCGACGCCAGCGCCGCCAGCAGCGAGCGACCTCGCGCCGGACGGGATGGGAGTTGGAACATGGCTACCTCGGGGGTGAGTGCGGAGTGAAAGGTTTCAAGTGACGAGTGACACAGTAGGTCCGCGCGGGTCGATAAGCAACGGTGAGTTGCTTGCAGCGACGTGGGCGCGCCGGCGGTCCAGACCGGCTGGCTGGCGTCTGGGCACGACAGAGGCGTGCTGGCGTGCAGGCGGATGCGAGACTCGCGGCGTGAGCACCGCGCGGAGTGGAGCAACGGACGCACCCCCGACGGGGCCCAGCGACGCGTCGATCATCGAGGCGGGGCGCCGCAGACGCGGCCGAGCGCTCGAGGACGCGATCCTGGATGCAGCCCACGACGAGTTCGCCGAGCACGGCTGGGAAGGGTTCACCGTCGAAGCCGTAGCCCTGCGCTCCGGCGCGGCCAAGTCCGTCATCTACCGCCGATGGCGTAACCGCGTCGACCTCGCTCTCGCCGTGCTCGAGCGCGCCAACGTGCCCGCACCTGGAGCCTCGATGGACGGCCACGGCATCCGAGCGGACCTCCTCGAGTTCCTCACCGGCATGGCTCGCTTCCTCCGGACCCCGTTTGGCGCGGCAGTGCGAGGGGTCGAGAGAGACGGCGACGTCGACGGGCGCGTCAGCATCTTCCACGGCGACGCGCAGGTGGCGATCGTGCAGGACATCGTCGATCGCGCCGTCGCTCATGGCGAGCTGGACCACCAACCTTCAGTGCTGGCCATGAACCTCGGTCATGCCATCGTCATGAGCGAGTTCGTCCGGTTGCACCGCCCGCCGGACGACGACGCGTTGGCCGAGCTCGTCGACACGATCTGGCTGCCCGCGCTACGACACACGACACGCAGCGCGCCGGGCTCGGACTGACGCCACACCACGGCCGGACGACTAGTGGGATGGACGAGAACACCCTCCCCGCGCTGCACGGAGCCCGGTCGAGACGTGAGTACCTCTGGGAGCTCCACGCTCACAGCGGCGTGGCTCAGCGGTAGTTGGTGAACTGCACCGCGAAGTCGTAGTCCTGGGCCTTCACCAGCTGCTGCACGGCCTGGAGGTCGTCGCGCTTCTTCGACGAGACGCGCAGCTCCTCGCCCTGCACCTGCGCCTTGACGCCCTTCGGGCCCTCGTCGCGGATGAGCTTGGAGATCTTCTTCGCGTCCTCGGAGGTGATGCCCTCCTTGAGCACGATGTCGATCTTGGAGACCTGGCCCGACTGGCGCGGCTCGGAGGCGTCGAGGATCTTCAGGCTCTGGTTGCGCTTGATCAGCTTGTCCTGGAAGACGCTGAGCACGGCGCTGGCGCGGTCGTCGGCCGAGGCGGTGATCTCGATCGCCTTCTCGCCCTTCCACTCGATGGACGCGCCGGTGCCCTTGAAGTCGAAGCGGGTGGCGATCTCGCGGGCCGCCTGGCTGAGCGCGTTGTCGACCTCCTGGCGGTCCAGCTTGCTCACGATGTCGAAGCTCGAGTCAGCCATTCTGTGCCTCCTTGGGGGCCTTCCGCCGGGTCCCCCCGGCGATTCGTGGTGGTGTCGCTGCCTTGCTATTGTTCCGCACGGCCCGGCAGGTTGCCCGAGCGGCCAAAGGGAGCTGACTGTAAATCAGCCGGCATTGCCTACAGAGGTTCGAATCCTCTACCTGCCACTGGACGGATCCCGATCCAGTCGCGAGACCCCCGCACGACGTGCGGGGGTCTCGTGCGTCGGGGGCCCGGCTGGTTGACTGCGGACGTGAGCGACCCCTCCGCACCCGGTGACGCGTGGCTCGACGCGGAGTGCCGGCGCCTGCTCGACTTCGGCCGCCGGGTCGTGCACCCGCTCGGCGGTGCTGCGTGGCTCGGCGACGACGGCTCGCCCGACCTCGACCGGCCCGTCCACACCTGGATCACGAGCCGCATGGTGCACGTGTACGCACTCGGGTCGCTGCTGGGGGTCGAGGGCTGCGCCCAGATCGCGAGCGGTGCCCTCGAGGGCCTGCGCACCACCCTGCGCGACGCCGAGCACGGCGGCTGGTTCGGCGCCGTCGGCCCGGACGGCGACCCCGTCGCCGGCCCCGGTGGCGCGTCCAAGTCCTGCTACGCGCACGCCTTCGTGATGCTCGCCGGCTCGACCGCCGTGGTCGCCGGCCTGCCCGGCGGCGAGGACGTGCTCGCGGACGCCGCCGACGTCTTCGAGCGGCGATTCTGGGACGAGGGCCCCGGTCGCGTCGTCGACGAGTGGGACCGGGCGTGGACCGACGCCCTGCCCTACCGCGGCCTCAACTCCACGATGCACGCAGTGGAGGCGATGCTCGCCGTGGGCGACGTCACCGGCGATGCGGTGTGGCACCGGCGCGCCGGCCGCCTGGCCGGCCTGGCGCTGGACCTCGCGGCGGCCCACGACGGTCGGCTCCCCGAGCACTTCCGAGCCGACTGGTCGGTCGACCTCGAGCTGAACCGCGACCGGCCCGACGACCCCTTCAAGCCCTACGGGGCCACGGTCGGCCACGCCCTCGAGTGGTCGCGGCTGCTGCTCCACCTCGAGGCCACCCTCGGCCCGGCGGCGCCCGCCGGCCTGGTCGACACCGCCCGCCTGCTGTTCGAGCGGGCCGTCGCGGACGGCTGGCACGCGGACGGGGCGCCGGGCTTCGTCTACACCACCGACTGGGAGGGCCGGCCGGTCGTCCGGCAGCGCATGCACTGGGTCGCCGCCGAGGCGGTCGCGGCCGCGGCGGCGCTGCACCGGCGCACGGGCGAGAGCGGCTACGCCGACTGCTACGGCCGCTGGTGGGCGTACGCGGCGCAGTACCTGGTCGACCTCGAGCAGGGGTCGTGGCACCACGAGCTCGACGCCGCGAACCGGCCGCAGGCGAGCGTGTGGCCGGGCAAGCCCGACCTCTACCACGCGGTGCAGGCCACGCTCCTCCCGCGCCTGCCGCTCGCGCCGAGCCTGGCGAGCGGTCTCGCGGCCGCGGTGCGCGTGCCGGGCGCCGCGGCGCCACCGGCATGATGGAGGCATGACCGACGAGCAGCCCCGGGTCCTCGTCGTCGGCGAGGCGCTGGTCGACGTCGTGCCCGACCGCGACGGGACGCCGCGGGACCTCGCTGGTGGCAGCCCGGCCAACGTGGCCATCGCGCTCGGCCGGCTGGGGCGCGACGTGCGGCTCGTGACGCTGCTCGGCGACGACGACCGCGGCGCCGCGGTGCGCGCCTGGCTGGGCGCGAGCGGGGTCGAGGTGCTGGCGCGGCCCACCGGCAGTGGACGGACGTCCTCGGCCGCGGTCACCCTCGACGCAAGCGGAGCCGCCTCCTACGACTTCGACCTCGACTGGAGCCTCGAGGACGTCCCGGACGAGGCGTGCGACGTGCTGCACGTGGGCTCCATCGCGACCGTGCTCGAGCCGGGCGCCCGCGCCGTGCTCGACGCCGTACGCCGCTGTCGCGGCCGCGCGCTGGTGTCGCTGGACCCCAACTCCCGCCCGGCGATCACCCCCGACCGCGCCGGCCCCGCCGCGCGCGTCGAGGAGCTCGTGGCACTGGCCGACGTGGTGAAGGTGAGCGACGAGGACCTCGGCTGGCTCCACCCGGACGACGAGCCCCTCACGACGGCCGCTCGCTGGGCCACCCGTGGCCCCGGCCTCGTCGTGGTGACCCGCGGGGGCGCCGGGGCCGTCGCGGTGCGTCCCGGCGGCAGCGTCCTGGAGGTGCCGGGCGTGCCGGTGACCGTGGCCGACACGGTGGGCGCCGGCGACACCTTCAGCGGCGTCCTCCTCGACGCCCTGCTCGCCCTGGGCGTCGCCGGGCCCGGTGCGGCCGACGCCCTGCGCGCGTTGAGCGACCGCGACGTGCTCGGAGCCGTCACCACCGCGTCGATCGGTGCGGCCGTCAACGTCTCGCGACCGGGCGCCGACCCGCCCTGGCGCGCCGAGCTCACCGCCGCGCTGGGCGGTCCGGGATCGGGCGAGGAGTGAGCGCCGAGCAGATCCACGACATCGGCAGGCGACGGGCCTGGGTCATCTGGCTGGTCTCGCTCGCGGTCTACGTGCTGGCGGTCTTCCACCGCAGCTCGCTCGGCGTCGCAGGCATCATCGCCTCCGAGCGCTTCGACATCAGCGCGACCAGCCTGGCGTCGTTCACGGTGCTGCAGCTGGTCGTGTACGCCGGCATGCAGGTGCCGGTCGGCGTGCTGCTCGACCGCTACGGCTCGCGGACGATGCTGATCATCGGCCTGGTCCTGATGACCGCGGGGCAGTTCGCCTTCGCCGTCTCCTCGTCCTTCGCCGGGGCCGTCGCGGCGCGAGCGGTGGTCGGAGCCGGCGACGCGATGGTGTTCGTCAGCGTCATCCGGCTGGTGACGGTGTGGTTCCTCGTCCGCCAGGCCCCGATGGTCACCCAGCTCACCGGGCTGACCGGGCAGCTCGGCGCGATCGCCGCGGCCGGTCCGCTGTCGTACCTGCTGCACGAGCTCGGCTGGACCCGCGCCTTCGCCCTCACCTCGAGCGCCGGCGTCGTGCTGCTGGTCGCGGTGCTCGCCCTGGTCAAGGACTCGCCCTACCGCCGCGGCGACGTGGTGGCGATCAAGCTGCGCGCCCTTGCGCAGTCGGTGCGCACGGTGTGGGGCAACCCCGGCACCCGGCTGGGCATGTGGTCGCACTTCACCTCGCAGTTCTCGAGCACGGTGTTCGCGCTGCTGTGGGGCTACCCGTTCCTCGTCCAGGGGCTCGGCTGGTCCAGCGGCGCCGCGAGCACGCTGCTCATGGCCATGACCGCGTGGGCCGTCGTGAGCGGCCTGGTGACCGCCCGGCTCGTCGCCCGGCTGCCCTACTACCGCTCGTGGATCGTCGTCGGCGTCGTCGTCGCGATGGTCGTGCCGTGGACCGCCGTGCTGCTGTGGCCGGGCGTGGCGCCTGCCTGGCTGGTGGTGGTGATGGCCTTCGCCACCGCGAGCGGCGGCCCGGCCTCCATGGTCGGCTTCGACCTCGCCCGGTCCTTCACGCCACCGCACGAGACCGGCCGCGCCAACGGGCTGGTCAACGTCGGCGGCTTCACGGCCTCGCTGCTCACCATGGCGCTGATCGGCGTGGTGCTCGACCTGTCCGCGTCGGGCGGGATGGAGTCCTACACGCTCGGCGACTTCAGGCTCGCCATGGCCGTCCAGTACGCCTTCTGGGCGCTCGGCGTGGTCCAGGTGCTGCGCTACCGGCGCCGCGGCCTGGCCCACCTGGCCCGGCTGCACCCCGGCTCGGTGGAGCAGATGAAGGCGGGACGGCCGTTCGTGCACCCCGGGATCGGCACCGAGGGCGTCTAGCGTCCGTCCCCCGGCCCGGACGCCTCCGGACTCAGCCGACCTCGCCGTCGCCGTCGGCGTCCAGGTCGCCCGTCGGGTCCTCCGCGGTCGGGTCCTCGAGCAGCTCGCCCCCCACGGGGTGGCCCTGCCAGGACACCATCCGCCACCCGGCGTCCGTGTCGCCCTCCAGGACGATGAGCGCGGTGTTGTGCAGCGGCTGCGTCGCGGGCGGGGCGTCCGGGTGCGGTGCCATCCGCGTCGAGACCCACGTCCGCAGGGCGGCGCCGTGGCTGACCACCAGCGCCGCGTCGTGACCGGCCTCGACGATGGTCCGCACGGCCGCGTCGTAGCGCGCGAGGAACTCCTCGCCGGTCTCACCGCCGGGCATCCGGTGGGCGAGGTCGCCCTCGAGCCACGTGGCGACCGTGCCGATGTAGCCGGAGACCGCGTCGTGGTCGCCGCGCATCTCGTAGTCGCCCGCGGAGACCTCCTCGAGCCCGTCGAGCTGCGTCGGCTCGATGCCGCGGTCCTCGGCGACGGGTGCGGCGGTCTGGTGGGTGCGCACCCGGCTGGACACGTAGATCGCGTCGAGCGGCTCCGCGGCGATCGCGCGGGCCGCCGCGGCCGCCTGGGCGCGTCCGAGGTCGGTCAGGTCGAGGCCCGGGTGGGCGGTGTCGAGCTCGCCCGCCACGTTGGCGTGCGTCTGGCCGTGGCGCATCAGCAGGAGTCGCAAGGCAGGGTCCTCAGCTCGGGGACGAGGGAGTGGGCTCGGCGCCGACGGTGGCAGCGGCGCGCCGGGGTGCGGCGTACCGTCCGAGCTGCATCACGAGGGAAAGCCTAGGGCCCCCCGCGAAGGGCGGACGGGGGTTGGCCGCCCGTTCACCCGGACGTCGGGCGCCGGTCGGGAGGCGCCCCTACCGTCCGCGACGTGGTGTCACGGGGAGTCGTCGGGAGCGTGCTCGTCCTGCTCGGGGGCCTGGTGGTGGCGACCATCCCGCCCAGCGCCGCCGTCGCGGACGTCGAGCCCCTGCAGCTGCTGCGCGGCTCGGCCGTGGGCCGCATGGCCGGCCTCGTCGTCGTGCTCGCCGGCCTCGGCATGCTCGCCTCGGCCTGGCTGCAGCTGTGCCGGGTCGCGTCCCGGGCCGACGAGGGCGCGCAGCCGGCCCTGGTCGCACGTGTGCGCACCGCGACCGTCGCGTGGGCGCTGCCGCTCCTGCTCGCCCCGCCGCTCTTCTCCCGCGACGGGTGGTCGTACGCCGCCCAGGGGACGATGGTGCACCGCGGGATCTCGCCCTACGACCACGGACCCTGGAGCCTGGTGGGGCCGCGATCGGTCCCGGGGCCGATCGTCGAGGGGGTCGACCCGCGCTGGATGGCCACGCCGACGCCCTACGGCCCGGTGCCCCTCATCGGCGGCGACCTGGCCGCGGGCCTGACCGCGGACCCGTGGCTCCTCGTGGTCGCCCACCGGATGATCGCGCTCGTCGGCCTGGTCCTGCTGGCGTGGGCGGTGCCGCGGCTGGCCCGCTGGTGCGGCGCCAACCCGGCCCTGGCGTCCGGCCTGGTGCTGACCTCGCCGCTGATGGTGTCCAACGGCGTGGCCGGGCTGCACAACGACCTGCTCATGGTCGGCCTGATGGCCGCCGCGGTCGTCGTCGCACACGAGCACGGGTGGGTGGCAGGTGCGGTCCTGGGCGGGCTCGCCGCAGGGGTGAAGCTGCCGGGCGGCCTGGCGTGCGTCGCAGTCGTGCTGCTCACCGCTCCCGCAGCCGCCTCGGCGGTCGTCCGGCTGCGCCACACCGCGCGCGTCGGAGCGG
Organism: Nocardioides xinjiangensis; assembly: GCF_017916455.1. Taxonomy (GTDB): domain Bacteria; phylum Actinomycetota; class Actinomycetes; order Propionibacteriales; family Nocardioidaceae; genus Nocardioides; species Nocardioides xinjiangensis. The sequence continues at coordinate 22,261 of NZ_JAFMSY010000004.1, forward strand.
TCGCCGTCGCTGCGCTGGTCCTCCCCGGCCTGGTGTGGGGGCTCGGCGTCGGGTGGTTCGGTGCCCTGGCCGTGCCGGCCACCGTCGACACGCCCCTGTCGCTGCCGACGCTGGTGGGCGGCTGGCTCGACCTGGTCGCCCAGATGCTGGGCGCCGACACGCCGGACGACACGTTCCTCGGACTGGTCCGGCTGCTCGCGCAGGTCGCCGCGCTGGGCGTCGTGGCCCGGGTGCTGGCGACGTACGCCACCCGCGACCGGCGCCAGGCGGTGCGCGCCCTCGCGGTGGTGATGGTCGCCGTCGTGGCGCTCAGCCCGGTGGTCCACCTCTGGTACTTCCTCTGGGCGGTCCCGTTCGTCGCCGTCCAGCGGCTCGGGCGGGGAGCGATGGTGGCGCTGGTGGCGGTGTCGCTGGTGTCGGGTCTCGTGGCGCCGATGGACTCCTCCCTGCACGGCGCCTACCTGGCGATCGTCATCGGCTCCCTGGTCGTCGCGGCCGTGGTGGCGGTGCTGCTGCTGGTCACCCGACGCGCGCGCGAGCGGCTCTCCGGCATCGCCACCGAGGCGTGGACCTCCAGCATCGACCCGACGGTCGCCGACCACGGGTAGCGCTCGGCGCGCGCACGGGCGGCCGCGCGCCGGCTGGGCACCGGACGGGCCGCCACCGCGAGCACGGCGTCCGCGAGCGCGCGCGGGTCCGGGGAGCCCCAGGCCCCGGAGGTCTCGTCGACGAGCTCGCGCGCACCGCCGCGGTCGGCGGTCACGACAGGGGTGCCCGACGCGAGCGCCTCGAGGACCGAGAGCCCGAACGTCTCGCCCGGGCACACGCTCAGCGCGACGTCGGCGTGCGCCAGCGCGCGGCTGAGCCGGGCGGGGGAGTCGACGTACCCCCGGAAGCGCACCGGCGCGTCACCGGCGATGTCGACGAGCTCGGACCGGTGGGGGCCGACCCCGTAGACGTCCAGGCGCACGGGCAGGCCGCGGCGGTGCAGCTCCACGGCGGTGGCGACGGCCAGGTGCGGGCTCTTCTCCCGCGAGAGCCGGCCGGCGTGGACCAGCCGGAGCACGTCGACCGGTTCGCGGGCATGCGGCCGGAACGTGCCGAGGTCGACGCCGAGGGGGACGCGCAGCACCGGGCAGCCGGCGGCGTCCGCGACGTGCTGGAACTCCCCGCGGGCGTACTCGGAGGTGACCACCACCGTGTCGACGCTGCGCACGAGCAGCCGGTTCAGGAGGGCGACCGACACCTTAGAGGTCGCGTCGAGGCCGGTGCGGAGCGCGAGCATGTCGTCGAGCCGCTCGTGCGAGAGGAGGACCGAGCCGACGCCGCTGCGCCGGGCCCACCGCGCGACCGGCAGCAGGGTGAGCTTGTCGCTGAGCTCGACGGAGGTCGGGCCCCACTCCTCCAGCACCTCCGTCACCCGCCAGGGCTCCACGATCAGCCGGTAGCCGCCGCCGACGCGCGGTGCCCGGAGCTGGACGACGTCACCGGCCGCGGTGGAGGTGCGGGCGTCCTCGGGCCCGGGGACGACGAGCAGGCGCCGGCACCCGGCGTCCACGTAGCCGGCGCCGAGGGCGCGCAGCGCCGTGCGCATCCCTCCCGACGCGGGGCCGACGAAGTTGGCGAGCTGGGCGATGCGCATGGGCGCACGCTGGCGCAGGCAGGTGAACGGACGCCGACGCCGACCCGGCCGTCAGCGGGCCGGGAGGATGCGTCCGGTGACCTCGCCGAGCGAGATCCGGCCCCCGCCCGTGCCGGGCGCGGTGTAGCGCAGGGTCACCTCGTCGCCGTCCTCGAGGAAGGTCCGCTCGCGGCCGGCCGCGGTGAACGGCTCCGTGCCGCCCCAGCACAGCTCGAGCAGCGAGCCTCGCTGGTGGCGCTCGGGGCCGGACACGGTGCCGGAGCCCCACAGGTCGCCCGTGCGCACGCTCGCGCCGTTGACCGTGGTGTGCGCCAGCATCTGGGCGGGCGACCAGTACATCGTGCGGTAGGGCGGGCGGGCGACGACCTCGCCGTCGAGCACCACCTCCACCTCGATGTCCAGCCCGGCCGGCTCCTCGACGCGCAGGTAGTCGAGCACCGGCGGGTCGTCCTGGCCGGGCAGGTCCGTCCAGGCGGCGTCGAGCGCGGCCAGCGGCGTCACCCACGCGCTGACGGAGGTCGCGAAGGACTTGCCGAGGAACGGGCCGAGGGGGACGTACTCCCAGGCCTGCAGGTCGCGTGCCGACCAGTCGTTGAGGCCGACGACCCCGAACGTGTGGCGGGCGAAGTCGGCCGTCGTGACCCGCTCGCCCATCGCCGACGGCACGCCGACGACGAAGCCCAGCTCGGCCTCGATGTCGAGTCGCCGCGACGGGCCGTAGGTGGGGAGCTCGTCCGTCGGCGCCTTGCGCTGGCCGCAGGGCCGCACCACGTCGGTCCCGGAGACCACGACCGTGCCGGAGCGCCCGTGGTAGCCCACGGGGAGGTTCTTCCAGTTGGGCAGCAGCGGCTCCTGGTCGGGCCGGAACATCCGCCCGACGTTGGCGGCGTGGTGCTCGGAGGCGTAGAAGTCCACGTAGTCGCCGACGGTGAACGGCAGCAGCATCGTCACCGAGCCCACCGGGGCGAGGGCGGGCTCGACGAGGTCCCGCTCGGCCTCCGTCGTGAGGAGTGCGGTGATCCAGGCACGCGTCGAGGCCCACACCTCGGGGCCGGCGGCCATGAAGGGGTTGAGCGAGGGCTGGTCGAAGAGGGCGTGGGTGTCCACCATCTCGGCGGCGGCCACCACGCTGAGGTCGAGCACCTGGTCGCCGATGCGCACCGCCACCCGCGGCCGCTCGCCGTCGCGGGCGACGACGCCGTAGGGCAGGTGGTCGACGTCGAAGCCCGAGCCCGCCGCTCCCTCGACCCACGTCGTGGCGGGACGCTGCGGCGGGGTCATGGTTGCTCCGTGGGGTGCTGGGTGGGGGGCGCAAGGAGGCCGAGGGCGAGCAGGTCCTCCAGCGGTGCGGTGACCGAGCACGACCCGAAGGAGGTGAACCAGCGCCGCGCGGCGGCGACGTCGGTGGCGGCGAGGGCCGCGCCGTCGCGCACCTCGAGCACGGCGGCCGCGTCGTCGACGGACCCGCCGTCCCAGAGGACCTGCGTCGCGGCGAGCACGTTGAGGAACCCGTGCGCGCCACCGCCCTCGGGGTCGTGGCGGACGGCCCGGTGCAGCCCGGCGGTGGCCTTGAAGCGCGTCTCGCGGTCGAGCGCCGCGTCGATCCAGGCCGCGACGGTGGCGGGGGAGGGGACCAGGTCGTGGTCGACGTTGCCCAGCCTGAGCTTGAGGCGGTGGCCGCAGGCGGCGACCTCGTCGACGGCCGCGAGCCAGGCCGCCGTGACCGGGCCGGGCACCTCGACGAAGAGGGGTACGTCGACCTCGGCGGCACGGGCGGCGGCGTCGATGCGCCGCACGTTGCCGACCGGGTCGTCGGCGTCGCGCACCGCGGCCTCGATGCCGGCGACCCGGAGGCCCTTGCGCGCCGCGAGCGCCGCGACCCCGGCGACGGCGCCGGCGCCGCTCGTGAGCACCACGGAGACGGGGACGTCCGCAGGGACGGAGGCGAGGTGGGTGTCGGTGACCACGAACGAGCCGACCAGGCCGGAGTGCCACTCCGCGGCGCGGTCGGCGTAGGTCGCGAGCGCGACGCCGAGGTCGGCGTCGCCCGGCGGGAAGGTCGCGGCGTCGTCGACCAGACCGCGCCAGGCGTCGGGGAAGGGAGGTGCGGGATCAGGGGCCACGGCGCTACTCTAACCACCAGATAGCGGACGCATACGTTCGATAATCGGAGGATTGCGATGGCCCACTACCGAGCACTCGGCCGCCTGCCGCGCCAGCGCCACACGCAGCTGCGAGACGACAACGGCCACCTCTTCCGCGAGGAGCTGATGGGTGAGGAGGGCTTCTCGTCCGACTCCTCGCTGCTCTACCACCGCGGTGTGCCCAGCGCGATCACCGACAGCCGGGTGTGGGAGCTGGGCGACCAGTCACGCACCCCGAACCACCCGCTCAAGCCGCGGCACCTCCGGCTGCACGACCTCGAGACCGGCGGCTGCCCGGTCGAGGGACGCCGCCTCGTCCTCGGCAACAACGACGTCCGCATCGCCTACGTCGTCACCGGCACCGAGCCCTCGCCGCTCTACCGCAACGCCATCGGCGACGAGTGCGTCTTCGTCGAGTCCGGCACCGGCACCGTCGAGACGGTCTTCGGTGTCGTGCCCTACCGCCCCGGCGACTACGTCGTCGTCCCCCGCGCGACCGACCACCGCTGGGTGCCGGCCGAGCCGTCCCGGCTCTACGCCATCGAGGCCAACAGCCACATCCACCCGCCCAAGCGCTACCTCTCGCGCTTCGGGCAGTTCCTGGAGCACGCCCCCTACTGCGAGCGCGACCTCCACGGGCCGACCGAGACGTTCGAGGTGGAGGGCGCCGACGTCGAGGTGCTGGTCAAGCACCGCACCAGTGCCGGCATCGTCGGCACCCGCCTGACCTACGCCACCCACCCGTTCGACGTGGTCGGCTGGGACGGCTGCCTCTATCCCTACACGTTCAACGTCGAGGACTTCATGCCGATCACCGGCAAGGTCCACCAGCCGCCGCCGGTGCACCAGGTGTTCGAGGGCTGGAACTTCGTGGTGTGCAACTTCCTGCCGCGCAAGGTCGACTACCACGAGCTCGCGATCCCGGTGCCCTACTACCACTCGAACGTCGACTCCGACGAGGTCATGTTCTACGTCGGCGGCGACTACGAGGCGCGCAAGGGCTCCGGCATCGGCATCGGGTCGATCAGCCTCCACCCCGGCGGTCACGCCCACGGCCCGCAGCCCAGCGCCATCGAGGCCAGCCTCGGCGTGCAGTACTTCGCGGAGTCGGCCGTCATGGTCGACACGTTCGCCCCGCTCGAGCTCGGGGAGGGCGGCCTGGCCGCGGAGGATCCGGCCTACGCCTGGACGTGGGCCGGCCGCGGTCCCGACGCGGCCGGCGGCGACGGCGGGCCCGCGGTCTACAGCAACACCTGACGCCGCGGGGCCGCCGCCGCAGCGGGGGACTAGATTCGCTCCGGTGCCCATCGATCCCGCCCGGTCCACCGCCGGAGGCGGGACGACGCCGAGGACGCCGAGGAGGCTGGGAACGCTGGGGACGCGCAGGTCGCTGGCGCTGATCCCGGTCGTGCTCGCGATGCTGTCGATGATCGGCCCCTTCAGCATCGACACCCCCTTCCCCGCGTTCCCGCAGATGGGCGTGCAGCTCGACGTCTCGTCCGGCGAGCTCCAGCTCGTGGTGACGGCCTACATGCTGGCCTTCGCGGCGATGAGCGTCTTCCACGGGCCGCTGTCCGACGCGGTCGGTCGCCGACCGGTCATCGTCGGCTCGCTGCTGGTCTACGCGGTCGCGTCCGCGGCGTGCGCCTTCGCGCCGACGCTGGAGTGGCTGCTGGTGGGGCGGGTCGTGCAGGGCCTGGCCGCCGGCGGCTCGACGATCGTCAGCCGCACCGTCGTCCGCGACCTGTTCGAGGGCCCCGAGGCGCAGCGGATGATGAGCCAGGTGTCCGTCATCTTCGGGGTGGCGCCGGCCGTCGCCCCCGTCGTCGGGGGCCTGCTCGTGCAGGTGGGCCCGTGGCAGACGGTCTTCTGGTTCATGGCCGGCCTGGCGCTGGTGCTGGTCGCCGCCTCGGTGGCGCTCCTGCCCGAGAGCCACCCGCCCGAGCGCCGCGTCCCGCTCCGGGTGGGCGAGATCGTCCGCGGCCTGGCCGCCGTCGTCGCCGTGCCGGCCTTCCACCGGATGGCGTGGGCGGGCACCCTGGTGTTCGGCGCCCAGTTCCTCTACATCGGCGGCGCGTCCATCTTCATGGTCGACGTGCTGGGCCAGGGCGAGCTCGACTTCTGGAAGCTGTTCGTCCCCATGATCGGCGCGATGGTCGTCGGGTCGGTGGTGAGCGGGCGCTACGGACGGCTGGTCAGCAGCTCCCACCTCGTCTCCACCGGGTACGCCGTCAGCGCCGCCGGTGCCGTGCTCGGGGTCGGCGTCGCGCTGACGCCCCTCGGCGAGGTCATGCCGTGGGCCGTCGCCGGGGTCGCCCTGATCGCCTTCGGCAACGGGCTGGCCTACCCCAACATCCAGCTGCTGATGCTCGACCTCGTGCCGACCCGCCGCGGTGCGGTCGTGTCGGCGGCGGCCTCCATCACCCTCGTGTTCAACGCCGTCAGCGCTGCCGTCCTGGCCCCGTACGCCGGCCGGTCCGTGCTCGGCTTCGCGCTCACCGCCGCGACCTGCGTGCTCCTCGGCTGGGGCTGCTGGCGCTGGCACCAGCGGACCGCGAGGGTCCGGTCCGCCTGAGGCTCAGGACGTCCAGGCCCGCCAGAGCGCGGCGTACTCCCCGTCCAGGTCGAGCAGCTCGTCGTGGCTGCCGAGCTCCACGATCCGCCCGTCGAGCACCACCGCGATGCGGTCGGCGTCGTGCGCGGTGTGCAGGCGGTGGGCGATCGCGACGACGGTGCGACCCTCGAGCAGGCTGTTCATCGACCCCTCGAGCGTCCGTGCGGTGCGCGGGTCGATGAGGGAGGTGGCCTCGTCGAGCACGAGGGTGTGCGGGTCGGCGATGATCAGCCGCGCGAGCGCGACCTGCTGGGCCTGGGCGGGCGTCAGCGCGTGACGGCCGGACCCGATCGTGGTGTCGAGCCCCTCGGGCAGCCGCTCCACCCACGCGAGCGCGCCGACGGCCCGCAGGGCGGCGCGGACGTCGTCGTCGGAGGAGTCCTCCCGCGCCAGAACGACGTTGTCGCGCACGGTGCCGATGAAGACGTGGTGCTCCTGGGTCACCAGCGCCACCTCGGTGCGCAGCACCTCGAGGGGCAGGTCGACGAGGTCGACGCCACCGACGCGGGCCGACCCGGTGCGCGGACGGTTGATGCCCGCGAGGAGCCGGCCGAGCGTGGACTTGCCCGACCCGCTCGGGCCGACCACGGCCAGCCGCTCGCCCGTGCGCAGGCGCAGGTCGACTCCGTGCAGCACGTCGTGGCCCTCGCGGTAGGCGAAGCGCAGGTCCTCGCCCACCAGCTCGACGCCGTCCGGCAGCCGGTCACCGGGCTCGCGGTCGGGCGGGACCTCGGCGATGCCGAGCAGCCGGCTCGTCGAGGCCGCCCCGACCTGGAGGCGGTCGACCTCGCCGATCACGGCGTCGAGCGGCTCGCTCAGGGCGACGACGTAGAGCATCGCGGCGGTGATCTGGCCGAGGTCCACCCAGCCGCGGCTGTAGCCGTAGGCGCCCACGACCAGGGTGACGACCTGGGGCACCTGGAAGGCGCCGTTGAGGGCCGCGAACAGCACGTTGCGCAGCGTCATGCCGTAGCGCTCGGCCTGCGCGGACACCTCGATGTCGTCGCCACCGGCCCGCACCCGTGCGGCGGAGAGGCCGAGGGCCTCGACCGTGCGCGCCCCCTCGACGGTCTCGGTGAGGGTGGTGTTGATCCGGGAGTACGTCGCGCCCTCGGTGATGTACGCCTTGGGTGCTCGCCTGAGGTACGTGCGCACCGCGGGGGTGCAAAGGGCGAACACCAGCAGTGCCGGCACGGCGAGCACCAGCGAGTTGAGCAGCATGGCCACCACGGACAGCACGACCGTCAGCAGCGAGATCAGCAGGCGGGGCACACCCCACTGGACGGAGCGGGCCATCGTGCCGACGTCGCGGGTGACGCGCGTGACGAGGTCGCCGGTGCTCGCGCCCTCCACCCGGCCCACCGGGAGCCGGAGGATCGTGCCCACGACGTATTCGCGGGCCGAGGCGAGGAGGTCCTGGCCGAAGTGCGTGGAGGTGCGCTGGGCCCCGAAGGTGAACAGGGCCTGGAGGACGACGACGCCGACGACCGTCAGCGCGAGGGCGTCGAGCCCGTCGACGGCGGTGCCCTGCGACTCGACCCGGTTGACCAGCGCGCCGAGGAGGCGGGGCACCACGAGCGCCGAGCCGGCCGCGAGGGCGTTGAGGAGCACGAGCAGGGCGAAGGAGCGCCGGCGCCGGCGCACGAGGTCGCCGAAGAAGTGGAGCACGGCCCGGTTGCCCGACACCGGCCAGCCGCGCACCGGGTTGCGCGAGGCCGCGTAGACCTCCTCCGCGCGCTGTCGGCGCAGTGCGTGCCGGTGCCACAGGGCGCGGTGGCGCTCGCGCAGGCTCGCGTGCTCGGGCGGGCGCAGCACGTCGGGCACGGCGGGCGCGTCCTGCGAGCGGTCCCGCCAGGTCTGCGCCGAGGTGGCCAGGAGGTCCGGGCCCGAGCCGGTCACCGGACGACCTCCTCGTCGTCGAGCGCGCGGGCCACGACCCGTCGGTAGTCGTCGTCGGAGACCAGCAGGTCGGCGTGGCGGCCCTCGGCGACGACGGTGCCCTCGTGGAGCAGCACGACGTGCTCGGCGTGGTGCAGCCAGAGCGGCGAGACGGTCGTGACGACCGTGGTGCGGCCCCGGCGCGCGTCGGCGACGCGCTCGGCGATCCGTGCCTCCGTGTGGGCGTCGACCGCCGACGTCGGCTCCACGAGCACCAGCACCGGCGGGTCCGCGGCGACCGCGCGGGCGAGGACGACGCGCTGGCGCTGGCCGCCCGACAGGCCGCGACCGCGCTCGTCGAGCTGGCCCTGCCAGCCCTCCGGCAGCGCGTCGTAGACGTCCTCGGCGCTGGCGACCCGCAGCGCGTGCTCCGCCTGCTCGCGGGTGAGCCGGCCGTGGGGGTCGACGGCGTCCTGGAGCGTGCCGGCGAACAGCTGGCTGCCGGTGTCGCTCACCAGCACCTGGCGGCGTACGTCGTCGAGGCGGGCGCGCGACAGGTCGACCCCACCGAGGGTGACGCCCCACTCGCGACCGGCCCGCTCCTCGTCGCGCGCGGCGATGCGGGCGCGCTCCTGCGCACGGGCGGCACGGGCGCGCCGTGCTGCCCGGCCCCTGACGCCGTCGTCCTCGGCCGCGGGGACGGGCTCGGTGTCGGCGGGGAGGTAGCGGCCCAGGCGGTCGGCCAGCGCCGCGCTCTGCTCCGGCACGGCGCTCACGACGACCGTGAGCAGGCCGGGCCGCACGGTGAGGCCACTGGCCGCGTCGTGCAGGGCGCCGGCGCCGTCCAGCGCGACGGGGTCGGCCGGGTCGCGCCACGGCGGCCGCTGCTCGAAGATGGCGATGGCCTTGCGGGCACTGACCAGCGAGCGGACGCCCTTCTGCGCGAACTCGAAGAACGTCCGGATCGGCCCCACCATGAACAGGCCGTAGCCCAGGAAGGTGATGAGCTCGCCGACGGTCAGGGCGCCGGCCTGGACCTGCCTGGTGCCGAGCCAGACGAGGGAGACCAGGAAGATGCCGGACAGGAGCACGCCGACGGCCTCGACCGCCGCCTGCCAGATGCCGGCGCCGACCCCCGCCTGCTTGGCCGACTGCGACTGGCGGGCGTAGTTGGCGCCGAAGGTCTGCTCGCCGCCGATGCCGCGCAGGATGCGCAGGCCCGCCACGATGTCGGTGGCCAGGGAGGTGAGGTCCGACGTGCGCGAGCGCTCCACCTGCTGGCGGCGGTGCAGCGGGCGCAGCAGCGGCAGCGCCGCCCCGACCAGCACCGGCGCCGCGACCAGCGTGAGCAGGCCGAGCTCCCACGACATCGTCAGGACGATGACGGCCACGGTGAGGTACGACGCGAGCTGGCCGAGCGTGCGGGAGAGGATCTCGGTGAGCGCACCGAACTCGTCGGAGTCGCTCGAGGCCACGCTGAGCACCTCGCCGGTGGGGGAGCGGCGGGGCAGCACGTGCCCCATCTGGGCCACCTTGCGGGTCACCATCTCGAGCGTGCCGTAGAGGCCGACCAGCCAGCTGCGCACGACGAGGGTGTGCGACACGATGCCGAAGACCGCGCCCACCGCCACCACGCCGAGCAGCAGCGACGCCCATCCGAGCAGGGCCGCCTCCGAGCCGCCGACGATGCCTTCGTCCACCGCGTTGCCGAAGATCCACGGTCCGAGAGTCATCGGGAGGAACCACAGCGCGTAGCACAGCGACGACAGGGCGACCAGGGCCTTCTGCTGTCCGAGGACCCAGCGGAGGAACGCCGCGGGCGACCGGGTGTCGGGGTCCGGGCTGGGGGCGTCGTCGCTCCCGGTGAAGAACGTCGCGATCCGGGGTGGGAAGTCCTGCATGTCGTGGGAGACCCTAGGCGTCGCCGCCCAGCGGGCCGGCTCCGCGCGGGCGGTGAGGTGTGTCACGTAGACCAAAGTCGGCAGTCCTCTCACTCCCTGCCACTCCCTCCCGCTCGTCCACCCCTGCGGGTACCGTGGCGGTCGATGACCGACGTCGAGGTGATGACTCCCCGCGAGGTCCCGCTCGGGGGCCCCCGGGCCATGCGCGTACGACGGACGCTCCCGCAGCGGCACCGCTCGCTGATCGGCGCCTGGTGCTTCGTCGACCACTACGGACCCGACGACGTCGACGAGACCGGCGGCATGGTCCTGCCGGCGCATCCGCACACCGGGTTGCAGACCGCCAGCTGGCTCTTCGACGGCGCCCTGGAGCACCGCGACTCCGTCGGCAGCCTGGCGACCGTGCGTCCCGGCGAGCTCAACCTGATGACCGCCGGCCGGGGCATCAGCCACACCGAGGTCTCCACGCCGGGCACCACGACGCTGCACGGCGCCCAGCTGTGGATCGCCCTGCCCGAGGACAGCCGCCACGTCGAGCCGCGGTTCGAGCACTTCGCCCCCCGGCCGGTGCGGGGTCCGGGGTGGGAGGCGCGGGTGTTCATCGGCTCGCTCCTCGGCGCCAGCTCGCCGGTCGTGACCCACACCCCGCTGCTCGGCGTCGAGCTCATGCTCGCGACCGGCAAGAGCCTCGACGTCGACGTCGACGAGACCTTCGAGCACGGGGTGCTGCTCGACGTCGGCGCGGTCGACGTCGACGGCCAGGACCTGCGGCCCAGCGACCTGGCCTACGTCCCGCCCGGCCGCGGCTCGCTCACCGTCACCGCGCACGAGGAGGCGCGCCTGCTGCTGCTCGGCGGGCCCCCGTTCGGCGAGGCGATCGTCATGTGGTGGAACTTCATCGGTCGCAGCCACGACGAGGTCGCCGGCTACCGCCGCGAGTGGCAGCACCAGGTCACCGCCGGCGGTGAGGTCGTGGCGGACGGCCGCCAGGTCGCCCCCGGCCGGTTCGGCACGGTCGACCTCGACCTGCAGCCGATCCCCGCGCCGCCGCTGCCCAACGTCCGCCTCAAGGAGCGGCACTGACGGGCGCCGGGCCCGTCGTGGGGCCCGACGGCATCGCCCGATGCCCGTGGGCGGTGGGCGACGCGGTCAACCTCGCCTACCACGACACGGAGTGGGGCATGCGGGTCTCCGGCGAGTCCGCGCACCTCGAGCGGCTGACCCTGGAGGCGTTCCAGTCCGGCCTGTCCTGGCGCACCATCCTCGACAAGCGCGACAACTTCCGCGCCGCGTTCGCGGGCTTCGACGCCGACGTCGTGGCGGCCTACGGCCCCGACGACGTCGAGCGGCTGATGGCCGACGCCGGCATCGTGCGCAACCTCCGCAAGGTCCAGGCCGCGATCACCAACGCGCGCGCCACCGTCGCTATCCGCGATCGGGGCGGCCTCGAGACGTTCATCTGGTCGTTCCGCCCCGAGCCGGGGCCGGCCCCACGCACGACCGCCGACGTGCCCACCACCTCGCCCGAGTCGGTGGCGCTGTCGAAGGCGCTGAAGAGGGCCGGTTTCGCCCACGTCGGGCCGACCACGATGCACGCCCTGATGGAGGCGATCGGCCTCGTCGACGACCACCTCGAGGGCTGTCACCGCCGCGGCTGCGCCCACTAGCCTCGCGCGCATGACCACCGTCACGCGCGTGCACGCCTTCTCCGCCGACGACGCCCTGTCCGACCTCGACGCCACCGGCCTGGTGTCGGCGCTCCGCGCCGGCGCGGTCTCGGTGCCCGAGGTGGTGGAGGCGGCCATCGCCCGCACGGAGCAGGTCGACGCAGCCCTCGGAGCGGTGGCGTACGCCGCCTACGACCGCGCCCGTGACGAGGCGCGCCGGCCCCGGGGCGGCTGGTTCGCCGGCGTGCCGACGTTCGTCAAGGACAACGTCGACGTGGCCGGCATGCCCACGCAGCACGGCGCGGACGCCTTCGCCGCGGAGCCGAAGCAGGCCGACGGCGACTTCGCCCGCATGTACCTCGCCACCGGCCTGATCCCGCTCGGCAAGACCCAGCTCTCGGAGTTCGGCTTCTCCGGTGCCGCCGACCACGTGCGCCTGGGACCGGTCCGCTCGCCGTGGAACCCCGAGCACTACGCCGGGGCCTCGTCCGCGGGGTCGGCCGCGCTCGTCGCCGCCGGTGCCGTGCCGATCGCCCACGCCAACGACGGCGGCGGCTCGATCCGCATCCCGGCGGCGGTCAACGGCCTCGTGGGGCTCAAGCCGACGCGCGGGCGCCTGGCCCAGGACCGGATGATGCGGGACATGCCGGTGCGGATCGTCTCCGACGGCGTGCTGACCCGCAGCGTCCGCGACACCGCCGCGTTCTACCGGGAGGCGGAGAAGATCTGGCGCAACCCTCTCCTGCCGCCCGTCGGCGACGTCACCCGCCCCAGCCGGTCGCGCCTGAGGATCGCGGTCGTCACCACCGGGATCGGCCGCGAGTGCAGCGCCGAGGTCCGCGAGCTCACCCTGAGGACCGCCGCCCTGCTCGACGAGCTGGGCCACCACGTCGAGGAGATCGACAACCCGGTCCCGGACAGCTTCCCCGAGCACTTCGTGCGGTTCTGGTCCATGCTGGCGCTGGTCATCGCCCGGCGTGGCCGCAAGGACTTCGGCGACACGTGGGACCCAACCAGGCTGGACAACCTCACCCTGGGCCTGGCGCGGCACGCCGCCCGCAACCTGCACAAGCAGCCGTTCTCCATCGCGGTCCTGCGCCGCTCGCAGCGGCTCGCGGCGCGGCACCGGGCGTCGTACGACGTCACCCTGACGCCCACGCTGGCCACCGAGACGCCGCGGGTCGGGCACCTGCGGCCGGACCAGGACTACGACGAGATCATGCGGCGGCTGATGGAGTGGGTCGCCTTCACGCCGCTGCAGAACGCGACCGGCGAGCCGGCGGTCTCGCTGCCCCTCGCCACCACCGCGGGCGGGCTGCCGCAGGGCATGATGCTCGGTGCCGGGGCCGGCCGTGAGGCGCGCCTCCTGGGCCTGTCCTACGAGCTCGAGGAGGCCGTCGGCTGGCCGCGGATCCAGGCCCCCTGACAGGGCCGTCGATCGGGGTCCGGAGCCGATTTCTCATCGTGGCGGGGCGTGTGTACAGTTCTCCGTCGTTGCCCCTTTAGCTCAGTCGGCAGAGCGTCTCCATGGTAAGGAGAAGGTCTACGGTTCGATTCCGTAAAGGGGCTCTGGGTCGGACCCCTTCCGGGGGCGTCCGTCCTCCGCGGCGGGGTAGCTCAGGTGGTTAGAGCACACGGCTCATAATCGTGGTGTCGCGGGTTCGAGTCCCGCCCCCGCTACCACCAGCTGACACCGCACCACCCGCAACCCAAGGATCTGCCATGGCCAGCAAGTCGTCGGACGTTCGCCCCAAGATCACACTCGCGTGCACCGAGTGCAAGGAGCGCAACTACATCACCAAGAAGAACCGTCGCAACGATCCCGACCGGATCGAGCTGCAGAAGTTCTGCCCGCGCTGCCGGCGCCACACCGCCCACCGCGAGACCCGCTGACGCTTCCTCCGTCACCACCGACCCGTCCGAGAGCCTCGGACGGGTCGCTGTGTTTGGGGGGTGCATCCGCAGGCCCTAGGGTCGGAGCATGCCCGTCGACCCCTCGCTGGTGGGGCGCGAGTTCCCCGCACCGGCGCCCCTGACCGTCACCCCCGAGCGGGTCCGCGCCTTCGCGGCTGCGGTGGGCCACCCGGACGGAGCGGTCCCGCCGACCTTCCCCATCGTGCTGGCCTTCGACGCCATGCAGGCCTTCCTCGACGCAGAGCGCATCGACCTGCACCGGATCGTGCACGGCGAGCAGCGCTTCGCCTACGTGCGGCCGCTGGAGCTCGGTGACGAGCTCACCGCGACCCTCACCGTGACCGGCCTGCGCCAGATCGGCGGCGCCGACATCATCGCCACGGCCAGCGAGCTCACCGACGTCACCGGGGCGGTGGTCTGCACGGGCAAGGCGACGCTCGTGCACTCGGCCGGAGCAGGAGGTGCGGCGTGAACGCCGGCGACGTCCTCGGCCCCCTGACCTTCACCGTCACCCGTGCCGACCTCGTCGCGTACGCCGACGCCAGCGGCGACCACAACCCGATCCACCAGGACGAGGAGGTGGCGCGCAGCGTGGGCCTGCCCGGGGTGATCGCGCACGGCATGTACACCCTCGCCCTGGTCGGCCGCGCCGTCGCGGAGTGGACCGACGGGGCGGAGGTCGTGGACCTCGGGGCGAAGTTCACCAGCCCGGTGGTGGTGCCGGCCGAGGGCGGCGCCGAGGTGGTCGTGGCAGGCACGGTGAAGTCCGTCGCCGACGGCCTGGCCACCCTCGCCCTCGAGGTCACCTGTGGCGGGCAGAAGGTGCTCGGCATGCCGAAGGCGGTCGTGAGGACCGGCGCACGTGCCTGACCTGCGCGACCACACCACCCTCCGGCTCGGCGGGCCCGCGCGCGAGTGGGTGCGCGCTCGCACCGAGGCCGAGCTCGTCGCCGCGGTCGCCGACGCCGACGCGAGCGGCACGCCCGTGCTGGTGCTCGGCGGCGGGTCCAACCTCGTCGTCGCCGACGAGGGGTTCGACGGCCGTGTCGTGGAGGTCGCCACCACCGGCGTCGCCGCCGACACCGACACCTGCGACGTCGACGCGCTCGCCCAGTGCGGCGGGGTCGTGCTGACGGTCGCCGCGGGCGAGGACTGGGACGCCCTCGTCGCCCGGACGGTCGCGAACGGTTGGGCGGGTGTCGAGGCCCTCTCCGGCATCCCGGGCTCGGTCGGGGCGACCCCGATCCAGAACGTCGGCGCCTACGGGCAGGACGTGTCCCAGACCATCGCCCGGGTGCGCACCTGGGACCGCCTCGAGCGCACCCAGCGCACCTTCGCCGCCGCCGACTGCGGGTTCGGCTACCGGCACTCCCGCTTCAAGGCCGAGCCCGGCCGCCACCTCGTCCTCGAGGTCACCTTTCAGCTGCGACAGGGCGACCTCGGTGAGCCCGTGCGCTACGCCGAGCTCGCCCGCCGCCTCGGTGTCGAGCCGGGGCAGCGCGCCCCCCTGGCCGCCGTCCGGGAGGCGGTGCTCGCCCTGCGGGCCGGCAAGGGGATGGTGCTCGACGACGCGGACGCCGACACGTGGAGCGCGGGGTCGTTCTTCACCAACCCGATCCTGACCCCGCAGCAGGCGGCGGCGCTGCCCGACGACGCCCCCCGCTGGGAGCAGCCCGACGGGACCGTGAAGTCCAGCGCCGCCTGGCTGATCGAGCGCGCCGGGTTCGGCCGGGGCCACGTGAGCGAGGCGGCAGGGGAGCGGGTCGGCCTCTCGACCAAGCACACGCTGGCACTCACCAATCGCGGGGGTGCCACCACCGACGAGCTGCTCACCCT
Organism: Nocardioides xinjiangensis; assembly: GCF_017916455.1. GTDB lineage: Bacteria > Actinomycetota > Actinomycetes > Propionibacteriales > Nocardioidaceae > Nocardioides > Nocardioides xinjiangensis. The sequence continues at coordinate 37,857 of NZ_JAFMSY010000004.1, forward strand.
CGCTCGCGAGGTCCGCGACGGCGTGCGCGAGAGGTTCGGCGTCACGCTGGTCAACGAGCCGGTGACGGTCGGCTGCTCCCTCTAGGCGAGCCAGGCGGCGATGTCGCGCCTCGCGGCAGCGACGACGTCCGACGGCGCCCGGGACGCCTCGAACGACATCTCGGCCAGCCGGGCCAGCGTCGCGTCGTCGAGGTCGTGGGCGGCCCGCATCGTGGCGTACTGGCCGGCCAGGCGCGAGCCGAACAGGAGCGGGTCGTCGGCGCCGAGCGCCACCGTCGCGCCCGCGACCAGCAGCTGCGGCAGGGGCACGGACGTCAGGTCGGAGTAGACCCCGAGCGAGACGTTGGACACCGGGCAGACCTCGAGGGCGATCCCCGCCGAGACGATCCGGTCGAGCAACGCGGGATCCTCCACGCTGCGCACGCCGTGCCCGAGCCGCTGCGGAGCGAGGGCGTCCAGGCACTGCCGCACGTGGTCGGGGCCGCGCAGCTCGCCGCCGTGCGGCACCAGGAGGAGGTCGGCGCGCGCGGCGATCCTGAAGGCGCCGGCGAAGTCCTCGGTCCGGCCGCGTCGCTCGTCGTTGGACAGTCCGAACCCCACCACCCCGCGACCGGCGTACTGGGCCGCCAGCCGGGCCAGCGTCCGGGCGTCGAGCGGGTGCCGCGTCCGGTTGGCCGCGATCACGACGGCGATGCCGAGTCCGGTGCGCTCCGAGGCGTCGCGGACGCAGTCGAGCACGAGGTCGGTGAACGCCGTGATCCCGCCGAACCGGGCCGCGTACCCGCTCGGGTCGACCTGGATCTCCAGCCACCGACCGCCGTCGCGCACGTCGTCCTCGGCGGCCTCCAGCACCAGGCGGCGGACGTCGTCCGGCGTGCGCAGCACCGAGCGCGCCACGTCGTAGAGCCGCTGGAAGCGGAACCAGCCCTTCTCGTCGGCCGCGCTGAGCCGTGGCGGCCAGTCCTCGACCAGCGAGTCGGGCAGCACGATGCCGTCGCGCTCGGCGAGCTCGAGCAGGGTGCCGTGGCGCATCGACCCGGTGAAGTGGAGGTGGAGGTGCGCCTTCGGCAGCGCGCTCACGTCGCGGTGCCGCTCGATCCCGCCCGCCCCCGCTGCCGTCATGGGACGAATCGTAGGGAGCCCGGCGACCTCGGTTCGACGCGGGCTGGATCCGCCCCGTATGCTTCCCGATTGGTGGTTTCGCCACATGCTTCGGCATGCCCCCGGCGAGGGGGAGGGACCATCGGAGGGCACTAGCTCAACTGGCAGAGCATCGGTCTCCAAAACCGAAGGTTGGGGGTTCAAGTCCCTCGTGCCCTGCGAGGAACACTGCACAGCAACGCACGACAACGCACAGCAACAGCGAGAAGGTGGATGACGTGGCCGACGGCAACGCGGTTCAGGACCGGCGCGACTCGCGCGGCGACGACCGTGGGCGCACCAGCCCGGCCACGTTCCTGCGCCAGGTGGTGGCCGAGCTCCGCAAGGTGGTGTGGCCCACCCAGCAGCAGCTGGTCACCTACTTCTTCGTCGTGCTGGTCTTCGTCATCGCCGTGATGCTGCTGGTCTCGGTGCTCGACCTGGCTTTCGGCAAGCTGGTCTTCGAGATCTTCACCGGCAGCAACGCCCAGTGACGACGGGGCAGTGATCCCGCCCCCCAGCAACGACGTACGGAGTGAGACGTGTCTGACAACCATGACGTGGACCGGGTCGACGACCAGGTCGACGACCAGGTCGAGTCCGCCGACGAGGTGACCCCGGAGGACGCCGAGGTGGACGCCGTCGAGGACACCGACGACGCGGCCGAGGCGAGCGACGAGACCGCCGGCGACGACGCCGAGCAGGCAGGCGAGGCTGCTGACGAGGCCGCTGACGAGGACCCGCTCGAGGCGTTCCGTCGCGAGCTGTGGGCCAAGCCGGGCGACTGGTTCGTCGTGCACACCTACTCCGGCATGGAGAAGAGGGTCAAGCACAACCTCGAGAACCGCATCATCTCCCTCAACATGGAGGACTACATCCACGAGATCGTGGTCCCCACCGAGGAGGTCGCGGAGATCAAGAACGGCCAGCGCAAGATGGTCACCCGCACCGTCCTGCCCGGCTACGTCCTGGTCCGCATGGACCTCACCGACGAGTCCTGGTCCGCGGTGCGCCACACCCCGTCCGTCACGGGGTTCGTGGGCCACAGCCACCAGCCCGTGCCGCTGAGCATGAGCGAGGTCGAGGACATGCTCGCGCCGGCCGTCGTGGCCGTCGCCGAGGCCGAGGCCGCCGCGGCCGGCGACAAGGGCGCCTCCACCACCCCGCGCAAGCCGGTCGAGGTCGCCGACTTCGACGTCTCCGACTCGGTGATGGTGGTCGACGGCCCGTTCGCCACGCTCCACGCGACGATCACCGAGATCAACGCCGAGTCCCAGCGCGTCAAGGCGCTCGTCGAGATCTTCGGTCGCGAGACCCCGGTCGAGCTGTCGTTCTCGCAGATCCAGAAGGTCTGAGCACCGACGTCGGACGTCGTTCGTCCCGCCGCACGCGCGGGGGCTCGATTTCCCGCGCGGTCGCTGGGCAGCGACAATGAAGTAGCAACAACCCGTGGCAGGGGGCAACGGCCCTCGTCATGACCACAAGAGAGAGAGAAGGCAATGCCTCCGAAGAAGAAGATCGCCGCGCTGGTCAAGGTGCAGCTGCAGGCCGGTTCGGCCACCCCGGCCCCGCCGGTCGGTACGGCCCTCGGTCCCCACGGCGTGAACATCATGGACTTCTGCAAGGCCTACAACGCCCAGACCGAGTCCATGCGCGGCAACGTGATCCCGGTCGAGATCACGATCTACGAGGACCGCTCGTTCACCTTCATCACCAAGACCCCGCCGGCCGCCGAGCTCATCAAGAAGGCCGCCGGCCTCTCCAAGGGCTCCGGCGTCCCGCACAAGGAGAAGGTCGGCAAGCTCACCAAGGACCAGGTCCGCGAGATCGCGCAGACCAAGCTCCCCGACCTCAACGCCAACGACATCGACGCGGCCATGAAGATCGTCGAGGGCACCGCGCGCTCGATGGGCATCACGACCGACTGAACACGTGGGAGAGCCGCGCTGGCTCGCTGACCACATCCTTCGCACCAGAGAAACGAGAAGACCATGCAGCGCAGCAAGACCTACCGCGCGGCGGCCGAGGCGTTCGACAAGGACGAGCTCTACGCCCCGCTGACCGCCATCAAGATCGCCAAGGGCGGCTCGAAGAAGAAGTTCGACGAGACCGTCGACGTCGTGATGCGCCTCGGCGTCGACCCCCGCAAGGCCGACCAGATGGTCCGCGGCACGGTGAACCTCCCGCACGGCACGGGCAAGACCGCCCGCGTGCTGGTGTTCGCCAACGGCGACAAGGCCGAGGCCGCCCGTGAGGCCGGCGCCGAGTACGTCGGCAGCGACGAGCTCATCGAGAAGGTCGCCGGCGGGTGGCTCGACTTCGACGCCGTCGTCGCGACGCCCGACATGATGGGCAAGGTCGGCCGCCTGGGTCGCGTCCTGGGCCCGCGCTCGCTCATGCCGAACCCGAAGACCGGCACGGTGACCCCCGACGTCGCCAAGGCCGTCACGGACATCAAGGGCGGCAAGATCGAGTTCCGCGTCGACCGCCACGCCAACCTGCACTTCATCATCGGCAAGGCGTCCTTCTCCGAGGTCCAGCTCGCCGAGAACTACGCCGCCGCCCTCGAGGAGGTGCTGCGCCTGAAGCCGGCCAGCTCCAAGGGCCGCTACATCAAGAAGGTCACCGTCTCCACGACGATGGGCCCCGGCATCCAGGTCGACCCGAACCGCACGAAGAACGTCGCGGAGGAGGACGAGGCCGTCCAGGCCTGATCGTCCGCAGCCGCCGCGCCCGGCCCGGCCACCCCGCACGGGGTGGCCGGGCCGCGTCGTTCCCGCGCCTCCGTGCCCCCGCCGCCTCGGGCGGCGCCGTCTCGGTGTGGAACGATCGGGGTACGACGGCGTCGGGCGACCGCCACGGTGTCGCCGATCCTCATCCGTCGAGACATCCGTCCAGGAGACCCACATGCGCGTCCCGTCCCTCGCCCGCCGCCTCGGCTCCGCCGCCCTGGTGCTGACCCTGGGAGTCGGGCTCGCCGCGTGCAGCGACGACTCCGGCTCCGGCGACACCCCGAGCTCCGCCACCGACGAGGGCTCGGAGTCCGCCTCCCCCGAGGAGCCGGCCGAGGAGGCGGAGACCGAGACGGAGGACCCGGCCGAGGCGTCGCCGGCCGAGCTCACCGCCGACGACTTCTACCCGTCGGTGATGGACGCGATGCGCGAGGCCGAGACCTTCGCCTTCGAGACGACCACCGGCACCGCGGGCCAGACCCAGACGATGACCGGCGAGGCCCGGTTCAGCGACGCGGGCATCGAGATGCAGGCGTCCAGCACGGGCGCCCAGGCCATGGAGATGATCCTCCTGGGCAAGGCGATGTACATGAAGTCGCCCGAGCTCGGCACCGGCGGCAAGTGGCTCAAGATCGACCTGAGCGACCCGAACTCGCTCTTCGGCATGATCGGCAAGGCCACCGACCCCGAGGTCATGTTCAAGGCGATGGAGGCCCCGAAGAAGCTCGAGCTCGTGGGCTCCGAGGAGGTCGACGGCGTCGAGACCAACCACTACCGGATCACCCTCGACCCCTCGCAGTACCTCGACGCCATGGAGTTCCCGGCCGCGATGGCCGACATGCTCCCCGAGGAGATGGTGACCGAGATGTGGGTCGACGCCGACAACCTGCCGCGGAGGTTCGCGCAGACGCTGGAGGTCCCGGCGGTCGGTGGCGGCCAGCCGACGACCTCGACCACCGAGGGCACCTACTCCGACTTCGGCCTCGACGTGGAGATCGAGGAGCCCCCGGCCGGGCAGGTCACCGAGCAGCCGGGCATGTGACGCCCGCGGTCGGCGAGCGGGTCAGTCGCGGAAGACCCGCTCGTCGATCAGCTGCTCCTTGACCTCGGTGCCCTCCGGCTCGAAGCGGCCCTGGTCGAAGCGCGTGCGGAACTGCAGCACCGCGCCGTCGCGGCCGAACCGGTTCTTCTCGACCGTCAGCACCGCGTAGTCGCGGAACCGCTCGGCGTTGCCGAGGTCGTAGGTCAGGTGGTGGCGCGCCACGATGTCGAACTTGTTGTTGAGCACCAGCACGACGTCGGCCTCGTAGGCCAGCGCGCTCGACCCGCGCAGGTCGTTGGCCCGCATCCTCCTGCCGGAGCGCAGCGCCGCCTTGTCGGCTGCCGCGACGGCCAGCACCGGGGCGTTGATGTCGATCGCGAGGTCCTTCAGCCCCTCGACGACCTCGGTCGTGCTGGCCTCCTCGTCGAGGTGGTGCGACTTCACCTTCTGCAGGTAGTCGACGACCACGAGCGGCGTGGTCCCCGTCAGCTCGCGCACCGCCTCGATCGCGGCCTGGATCGCCGCCAGGTCGGTGCGGCTGCCGGTCGAGCGGTGCACGAAGAGCATCTCGGAGTACTGCGCGACCTTGGCCAGCGCCTCCACGCCCGAGGGCACCGACTCCAGCCGGTGCTCCAGCGAGCTGACCCACAGGTCGTCGAAGATCGAGCGGATGCTGCCGACCCGCACCTGGTCGGACTCGTCGAGCTCGCCGGCCTCGAGGGCGATCAGCTTCTGCGTGAGGTCCTCGGCGTCGTGCTCGTAGGAGAAGTAGAGCACCGGACGGCCGGTCGCGGCGTTGTTGCGCGCCACCTGCAGGGCGAAGGTCGACTTGCCGAGGCCCTGCGGGCCGGCGAGGAGGACCAGTGAGCCGGCCCGCATCCCGCCACCGATCAACGGGTCGAGCCCGCCGAAGCCGGTCCTCCAGACGCGCCCGGCCGCGTTGCGTCCGGTGAGCATGCGTTCGTCGCTACGGGCCAGCGAGGCCCCGACGGTCAAGAGCTGATGATCCACGCGCACATGGAACCAGTGATGGGTGCCCGACGTGGGAGGATTGCGCGGTTTCGCCGGGGAGCCGCGCCGATTTGTCGGGTCCCCACCGGGCGCGTACTGTTGCCACTCGAAACCAGAGACCGCAGGTTGTCACGGGCTCCCCGCCCGTGACCGAAGGTCCGCAGCAGCGGACGGCCGGCGCAGGTGACAGAGCAGCGGCGCACGCCGCGACCACGCCCTGAGCCTGCGCTCAGGGCGTTCGTCGTCTGTGGGCCCGACGCCGGTGGTCAACCCCGGAAGGAGACCCATGGCGCGGCCAGAGAAGACTGCCGCCGTCGCAGAGATCGTTGAGTCCTTCAACGACTCCGCCGGCGCTGTGCTGACCGAGTACCGCGGGCTCACCGTGAAGCAGCTGCAGGACCTGCGGCGCTCCCTCGGCGAGAACGCCAACTACGCCGTGGTCAAGAACACGCTGGCCAAGATCGCCGCCACCGAGGTGGGCATCGACGGCTTCGACGACCTGCTGACCGGCCCCACCGCCATCGCCTTCATCAATGGAGACGTGGTCGAGGCCGCCAAGGGTCTGCGTGACTTTGCCAAGGCGAACCCCGCCCTTGTCATCAAGGGTGGAGTCCTCGACGGCAAGCCGCTCGACGCGTCCGAGGTGGCCAAGCTGGCCGACCTCGAGTCGCGCGAGGTGCTGCTGGGCAAGCTGGCGGGCGCGATGCTCGCGAGCCTCTCCCAGGCCGTCTACCTGCTCAACGCCCCGATCGCCCAGGCCGCCCGTCTCGCGGGTGCGCTGCAGGCCAAGGCCGAGCAGGACCCCTCGATCCTCGCAGGTGGTGCCGGTACGCCGGCTGCTCCGGCTGCCGAGGACGCCCCGGCGGAGGAGGCCCCCTCGTCCGAGGGAGCCGCCGAGACCGAGGCGACCGACGAGGCTGCCGAGCCGGCCGCCGAGTCCACCGACGCCTGAGCCCAGGCCGACGTACACCACCTGAAACCCGGCACGGCCCGCACCACCGCGGCCGCGCCACACACGGAAGGAACCGCCACCATGGCGAAGCTCAGCACCGACGAGCTCCTTGACGCGTTCAAGGAGATGACCCTGATCGAGCTCTCCGAGTTCGTGAAGCAGTTCGAGGACACCTTCGGCGTCACCGCCGCCGCCCCCGTCGCCGTGGCCGCCGCCCCGGCCGCCGGTGGTGCCGCCGGTGGCGACGCCGCCGCCGTCGAGGAGAAGGACGAGTTCGAGGTCGTCCTCGAGGCCGCCGGCGACAAGAAGATCAACGTCATCAAGGAGGTGCGCGCCCTGACCTCCCTCGGTCTGAAGGAGGCCAAGGACCTCGTCGAGGCCGCCCCCAAGACGATCCTCGAGAACGCCAACAAGGAGACCGCGGACAAGGCGAAGGAGGCCCTCGAGGCCGCCGGCGCCACCGTCACGGTCAAGTGACCCACTGACGGCCGGTCCGCCGGCCGTCGACCGTCCGAGGGCGGCCACCCCACACCGGGGTGGCCGCCCTCGGCGCGTCCCGGGCCCCTGCAGTGACGAGCGTCGCACCGACGCGTAACCTCTCGCCGGGTCCGACGTTGGACTACTCAGGAGTAGCGGGCGGGGGCCGCTCGGACCGGACCTGAGCCCGAAGGGAGGAAGTGCGCGGATGGGTGTGGAGATCCAGGTCCACGACCTCAGCAAGTCCTTCGGCAAGCAGCTCATCTGGGGCGACGTGACGCTCACCGTCCCCGCCGGCGAGATCTGCGTGATGCTCGGTCCGTCGGGAACCGGCAAGTCGGTCTTCCTCAAGACGCTCATCGGGCTGCTCAAGCCCGACAAGGGCTCGATCGTCATCGAGGGCACCGACATCGCGAGCTGCTCCGAGCGTGAGCTCTACGAGATCCGCAAGCTCTTCGGCGTGCTGTTCCAGGACGGCGCGATGTTCGGCTCGATGAACCTCTACGACAACGTCGCCTTCCCGCTGCGCGAGCACACGAGGAAGTCCGAGTCCGAGATCCGCGACATCGTCATGGAGAAGATGGACCTCGTCGGCCTGCTCGGTGCCGAGGACAAGCTCCCCGGCGAGATCTCGGGCGGCATGCGCAAGCGCGCCGGCCTCGCCCGGGCCCTCGTGCTGGACCCGGAGATCGTGCTCTTCGACGAGCCCGACTCGGGGCTCGACCCGGTGCGCACGGCGTTCCTCAACCAGCTCATCGTCGACCTCAACGCCCAGATCGACGCGACGTTCCTCATCGTCACCCACGACATCAACACCGCCCGGACCGTGCCGGACAACATCGGGCTGCTCTACCACCGCCACCTCGCGATGTTCGGTCCCCGCGAGCAGCTGCTCAGCTCCGAGGAGCCCGTGGTGCGCCAGTTCCTCAACGCCCAGCGCGTCGGCCCGATCGGCATGTCCGAGGAGAAGGACGCCGACGAGCTCGCCGCCGAGGCGGGCCAGGAGCTCCCGCCGCTGCCGCCGATCCCGCTCCAGCTCGACCCCTCCAACGGCATCCCGCGCCGCAGCCAGCGTCCGGCGGGGGAGTGGTGCCGCGAGAACGGCGTCACGCCGCCGCCCGGCTCGTTCCAGTCCAGCAACGCCGGCCTGGCCCCGGGGGTCTGACGTCCCGTGGCCACGTCCATGTCCTCGCGCGCGCTCGCGCCCATCGGGGTCGCAGGCAACCTCTTCGCCTTCGCCCTCGACGTGGCTCGCGCGCTGTTCCGGCGCCCCTTCCAGCTGCGCGAGTTCATCCAGCAGGCCTGGTTCATCGCGTCGGTCACCATCGTCCCCACGGCGCTCGTGGCCATCCCGTTCGGCGCGGTGATCGCGCTGCAGGTGGGCGGGCTGATCAAGCAGTTCGGCGCGCAGTCCTTCACCGGCTCCGCCTCCGTGCTCGCCGTCGTCCAGCAGGCGGCTCCGATCGGCACGGCACTGCTGATCGCCGGCGCGGGCGGCTCTGCCATCGCCGCCGACCTCGGGGCCCGCAAGATCCGCGAGGAGCTCGACGCCATGATGGTGCTGGGCATCGACCCGATCCAGCGTCTCGTCGTGCCCCGCGTGCTCGCGTGCATGCTGGTCGCGTTCTTCCTCAACGGCATGGTGAGCGTCGTCGGCGTGACCGGCGGCTACGTCTTCAACGTGGTCCTCCAGGACGGCACGCCCGGCGCCTACCTCGCCAGCTTCACCGCCCTCGCGCAGCTGCCGGACCTGTGGATCGGCCTGCTCAAGGCGCTGGTCTTCGGCCTGATCGCCGCGATCGTCGCGTCCTACAAGGGCATGAACGCCAACGGCGGCCCGAAGGGCGTCGGCGACGCGGTCAACGAGTCGGTCGTCATCACGTTCCTGCTGCTCTTCATCGCCAACTTCGTCCTCAGCATGATCTACCTCCAGGTCGTGCCGCCGAAGGGCGGGTGAGATGGCCCTCCGCGACGTCTACGCCAAGCCGCTCGCCTCCCTCGACGACCTCGGGGGCCAGCTGGCGTTCCACCTCAAGGTGCTGCGGGCCGTGCCCCGCTCCGTCACCCGCTACCCGCGCGAGATCATGCGCATCCTCGCCGAGGTGACCCTCGGCTCGGGCGCGCTCGCCGTCATCGGCGGCACCGTCGGCGTGATCATCGGCATGACCTTCTTCACCGGCGCCCAGGTCGGGCTCTCGGGCTACGCCGCGCTGAACCAGCTCGGCACCGCGGCCTTCTCCGGCTTCGTCTCGGCGTACTTCAACACGCGCGAGATCGCGCCGCTCGTGGCCGGCATCGCGCTGGCCGCGACCGTCGGCTGCGGGTTCACCGCCCAGCTCGGCGCGATGCGGATCTCGGAGGAGGTCGACGCCCTCGAGGTGATGGCCATCCCGTCGATGCCGTTCCTCGTCGCCACCCGCGTGGTCGGCGGCCTGATCGCCATCATCCCGCTCTACGTCGTGGGCCTGCTGTCGTCGTACTTCGCCAGCCGGTTGGTCGTGACCCAGGTCTACGGCCAGTCCGCCGGCACCTACGACCACTACTTCAACGCGTTCCTGCCACCGGGTGACGTGCTCTGGTCCTTCGGCAAGGTCCTCGTCTTCGCCGTCACGGTGATCCTCATCCACTGCTACCACGGCTACAACGCCTCCGGCGGTCCCGCCGGGGTCGGCGTCGCCGTGGGTCGCGCCGTGCGCACCAGCATCGTCGCGATCAACGTGCTGGACCTGCTGCTGTCCATGGCGATCTGGGGCGCCTCCACGACCGTCCGGCTGGCGGGGTGAGCGGCATGAGGACCAAGTCCCTGGGCGTCGTCTTCCTCGTCCTGATGCTCGCCGCGGTGTGGGCGACCTACGCCGTGTTCACGAAGAAGTTCAGCGACTACGACGAGGTCACGGTCAAGGCGTCGAGGATCGGCCTGCAGCTGCCGCACCGGGCCGACGTGAAGATCAAGGGCGTGATCGTGGGCGAGGTGCTCGACTACGAGCCCACGACCGAGGGCGCCGACATCACGCTCGGCCTCTACCAGGACCGCACCACCGACATCCCGCGCGACGTCACCGCCTCGATCCTGCCCAAGACGCTCTTCGGCGAGAAGTTCGTCTCCCTCGTCGTGCCCGACGGCGGCTCCTCCGCCCAGCCGATCGCCGACGGCGACGTCATCGAGCGCACCGACCTCTCGATCGAGGTCGAGCAGGTCCTCAGCGACCTCTACCCCCTGCTGCGCGCCGTCCAGCCTGCCGACCTCAACACCACCCTGAACGCGGTCGCGACCGCGCTGGAGGGCCGCGGCGAGCAGCTGGGCGAGACGATCGAGACCCTCGACCGCTACCTGACCCGGTTCAACCCCGAGCTCCCGGCCCTCGTCGAGGACCTGCGGCTGACCGCCGAGGTGTCCGACACGTACGCCGACGTGCTGCCCGAGGTCGCGACCATCCTGCGCAACACCATCACCACCACCTCCACGCTCGAGGACCGGGAGGACAAGCTCCAGGCGCTCTTCAACGACGTCTCGCAGTTCGCGTCCGTCGCGGAGCGGTTCACCCGGACCAACGGCGACAACCTGGTCCGCCTCGGCGACCTGGCCGCCGCCCAGCTCGACGTGTTCGCCCGCTACGCGCCCGGCTACCCGTGCCTGCTGGGCGGCATCGTCGGGGCCGGCAAGCTCCAGGCGGAGGCGTTCCGCGGGTTCACCCTCCACATCGTGCTCGAGACCCTCCCCAACCAGCCCCGCGGCTACGGGCCCCAGGACGCGCCCGTCTACGGCGACAAGCGCGGCTACTACTGCGGCCGGCTCCCGTCCCCGCCGTGGTCGCAGAGCAACCCGGTGACCCACCAGCCCGACTTCGTCGACGGCATCGACGAGCCCACCGGCAAGGGCACGAGCCGGGTCGGCCCCGGCTGGTCGGGGACCGCCGCCGGCTTCGCCGGCGGCCGCGACGAGGCCGCGCTGCTCAAGGCGCTGCTCGCGCCGGGGCTCGGCGTGAGCGCCGACGACGTGCCCGACCTGGGCGTCCTCCTGGTCGGGCCGATGGCGCGCGGCGCGGAGGTGTCGCTGCGATGAGCGCGGTGCTGGACAAGAAGACGTCCCTCGACCTGGTCAAGCTGCTGGTCTTCGTCGTGGTGACCTCCCTCGCCACGACGGTGCTCGTCGTGACCATCGGCAACCTCGGGTTCGGCTCGTCGCGCGAGTACAGCGCCGAGTTCACCGACGCCACCGGCGTCACGAAGGGTGACGACATCCGCGTCGCGGGTGTCCGCGTCGGCACGGTCGAGGACGTCGAGATCGTCGACCGCACCCGGGCGCTCGTGACGTTCTCCGTGGACAAGGGCACGCCCGTCAACGGCGGGACCAACGCGGCCATCCGCTACCGCAACCTCGTCGGGCAGCGCTACATCTCCCTCACCCAGGAGGTCGGCGACACCGCCCGCCTGCCTGCGGGCTCGACCATCCCCGTCTCCCGCACGAAGCCCGCCCTCGACCTGACGGTGCTCTTCAACGGCTTCAAGCCGCTGTTCCAGGCGCTGTCCCCCGAGGACGTCAACCAGCTGTCCTACGAGCTCATCCAGGTCTTCCAGGGCGAGGGCGGCACCCTCGAGGGACTGCTGGCGCACACCGCGTCGGTCACCTCGACGCTGGCCGACCGCGACGAGGTCATCGGCGAGCTGATCGACAACCTGTCGCTCGTGCTCGACCACGTCGCCGACCGTGACAAGCAGCTGACCCGCCTGATCCGGTCGTTCCGCACCCTGGTCGGTGGGCTGAAGAAGGACCGTCACGCGATCCTGGGCTCCCTGGAGGAGGTCTCCGCGCTGTCGGTGGAGACCGCCTCGCTGATCGACGGCATCCGCGAGCCCTTCGTGAAGGACATCCGCGAGCTGCGAGCCGTGGCGGGCAACGTCGACAGGAACAAGGCCGAGCTGGACCGTGCCCTGCAGGTGCTGCCCATCAAGCTGAACAAGATCGGCCGCACCGCGATCTACGGGTCGTTCTTCAACTTCTACCTCTGCGAGTTCCAGGGCCGGGTCAACCTGCCGGGCAACGTCTCGATCCCGGTCAAGTACCAGACCGGCTCCGACAGGTGTGATCTCGGATGACGTCACCCCGCGCCGTTCTCCCCCGCTGCGCTGCTCCGAACAACGTCGAGGGGACCCCGACATGAAGCCCTTCAGGGAGCGCAACCCCGTCGTCGTCGGCGCCGTCAGCCTCGTCGTCCTGGCGACGGTGATGGTCGCCGCGCTGCGCGCCGACGACCTGCCGATCATCGGGGGCGGGGACACCTACCACGCGATGTTCACCGAGGCGGGCGGCCTGAAGGTCGACGACGAGGTGCGCATCGCCGGTGTCCGCGTCGGCAAGGTGGACGAGGTCGAGCTCGCGGGCGACGAGGTGCGGGTCAGCTTCAAGGTCGACGACGGCGCCGACTTCGGCACCGACACGCGGGCGGCGATCAAGGTGAAGACGATCCTGGGTGCGATGTTCCTCGCGCTCGAGCCGGCCGGCAGCGGCCAGCTCGACGAGGGAGCCACCATCCCGGCCGAGCGCACCACCTCGCCGTTCGACGTGGTCGAGGCGTTCGAGGGCCTGGCCGCCACGTCCGAGCAGATCGACACCGACCAGCTGGCCGAGTCGCTGACCACCCTCGCCGACCTCACCCGCAACACCCCCGACGAGTTCCGCGGCGCCCTCAGCGGCCTGAGCCGGCTGTCCGCGAACATCGCCGCCAAGGACGAGCAGCTCAACACGCTCCTGGTGAACCTCGAGCGGGTCTCGACCGTCCTCGACGAGCGCGACCGCGACATCATCGCGCTGATGGAGGACAGCGACGTGCTGTTCCGTGCGCTCGTCGCCCGCCGCGAGGCGGTGCACGACCTGCTCGTGTCGACCACGCGGCTCTCCCGCGAGCTCACGCGGCTGATCGAGCAGTCGCGCGACGACCTCAAGCCGGCGTTGGCCCACCTCGAGAACGTGCTCGCGGTGCTGCACAAGAACGAGGACAACATCGACAGCAGCCTGCGGCTGATGGCGCCGTTCTACCGCGTCTTCGCCAACACCCTCGGCACGGGTCCCTGGTTCGACACCTGGATCTCCAACTTCCCTCCCGTCCCGCAGGTGGGCTGACCCATGGACCTCGTGAAGCGCATCCTCGTCCCCCTCGTCGTGCTGGCCTTCGTCGTCGCGGCGGCCGTCAGCGTGCTCGGCGGCGACACCGCGAAGACCGTGGTGGCGCACTTCCCGCGCGCCATCTCGGTCTACGAGGGCAGCGACGTGCGCGTCCTCGGCGTGCCCGTCGGCACCGTGACGCGCGTCGAGCCCACCGGCACGGACGTGACCGTGACGATGACGTACGACGCCGAGGTGCGGCTGCCGGCCGACGCCAAGGCGGTGATCATCGCCCCCTCGGTGGTCGGCGACCGCTACGTGCAGCTGACCCCCGCGTACTCCGGCACCGGCGACGTGCTCGCCGACGGCGCCGAGCTGGGCGTCGAGCGGACGTCGCAGCCGCTGGAGCTCGACCAGATCTACGAAAGCCTCGACCGCCTCAACGTGGCGCTCGGCCCACGCGGTGCCAACAGGACCGGCGCGCTGTCCGACCTCCTCGCCGTCACGGCCGACAACTTCGGCGGCCAGGGCGCGACGTTCCGACAGACCATCGCGGACTACTCGCGCCTCAGCGCCACGCTGGCCGGCAACAAGAAGGAGCTGTTCGGCTCGGTCGAGGCGCTGGAGGGGTTCATGCACACGCTGGCCGAGAACGACCAGACCGTCCGGGGGTTCAACCAGTCGCTCGCCGACGTCTCCACCATGCTGGAGGGGGAGCGGGAGGAGCTCGTCGCGGCCACCCGGAACCTGTCGGTGGCACTCACCGCGGTGAAGGAGTTCGTCGAGGAGAACAAGGGCTCCCTCAGTCGCAACATCAGCGGCCTCAACCGCGTGGCGAAGGTGCTCGTGCGCCAGCGCGCGGCCCTCGACGAGATCCTGCACGTCGCCCCGGGTGCGCTCAACAACCTCGCGATGGCCTACAACCCACAGGCCGGCACGCTCGACACGCGCGCCAACTTCGGCCAGTCCATCACCCAGCTCGAGATCGACCCGGCCGCCTTCCTCTGCGGCTTCGTCGGGCAGGTGGAGCGCAGCGGCCGGCTCTGCGACCGGATCACCGAGCTGGTCGCCCGCCCGCGGCCGGGGGCCCTGGACGACACGCCGGTGCTCCCGGCGCGCGAGGTCTTCGACCCGACCCTCGGCGGGCTCGTGGAGGTGGAGCGGTGAGGCGGCTCCAGGCCCTCGTGCTCGGCATGCTCGCCGCGCTCGTGCTCTCCGCGTGCGACGCCAGCGTGTACTCGCTGCCGCTGCCGGGTGGTCCCGACGTCGGCGAGGACCCGATGACGATCAAGGTCGAGTTCGCCGACGTGCTCGACCTCGTGCCGCAGTCGACCGTCAAGGTCAACGACGTCAGCGTCGGCAAGGTGACCGCCGTCGACCTCCAGGGCTACCAGGCGCTCGTCACGCTCGAGATCCGCCGCGACGTCGACCTGCCGGGCAACGCCGTCGCCGAGCTGCGCCAGACCAGCCTCCTCGGCGAGAAGTTCGTCGAGCTCAGGGCGCCCGAGGAGGGCGCGGTCGCCGACCCGCTGGAGGACGGCGAGCTGATCCCCATCGAGCGAGCCGGTCGCAACCCCGAGGTCGAGGAGGTCCTCGGCGCGCTCAGCCTGCTCCTCAACGGCGGCGGCGTGGCCCAGCTCAAGAGCATCACCCAGGAGCTCAACCTCGCGCTCGAGGGGCGTGAGGACTCGGCGCGGTCGGTGCTGCGCAACCTGCGGACGTTCACCGGCCAGCTCGACGAGAACAAGGCCGACATCGTCGACGCGATCGAGTCGCTCAACCGGCTCGCCCTCGCGGCCGAGAAGCAGCTGCCCACCATCGACAGGGCGCTCGACGAGCTGCCGAGCGCGCTCGACTCCATCGACCGCCAGCGCGACGACCTCGTCGAGATGCTGGGGGCGCTCGACCGGCTCTCCGCGGTCGCCGTCGACGTCATCGCCCGCTCGAAGGGCGCGACGATCACCTCGCTCCGCCGGCTCGACCCGGTGCTCACCCAGCTGGCGGCCTCCGGGGACGACTTCGTCAACGCCTTCCACGTCTTCCTCACCTACCCGTTCGTCGACGAGGTGGTGGGCCGCGACCCGCAGGTCGCCCGCAACCTGCACATGGGCGACTACACCAACCTGTCGATCACCCTCGACCTCGACATCGCCGGTGGCGTGAGCAGCACGCCGTCGTTGCCCACCAACCTGCCGACGGTCATCGACCCGACCGTGATCGTCACCGACGTCATCGCCTGCCTCCGCAGCGGCTCGCTCACGAGCGAGGCGTGCCGGAAGGTGCTGGCCAACGTGGAGAAGCTCGTCCAGCTGCGGGAGGAGTGCCGCAAGTCCGAGAACCGGGACAAGGACGTGTGCCGCGAGCTCAACATGATCCCGGGCCTTCCGGAGGTGCCGAGCCTGCCCGTCCCGACGACCCTGCTGCCCACGCTCCTGCCGACCGGTCTGCCCCGTGCCGCGACCGACGAGAAGCCACGGCACGGGCGGGGCCCGACGATGGGTGAGCTGATGGAGACCTACGACCCGGCGCTGGTCAGCCTGCTCGTCCCCGGGATGGTGCAGCGATGATCACCCGACGGACCAAGGTGCAGCTGCTCGTCTTCGCCATCATCACGCTGGTCGGGGTCAGCTTCGTCGGCGCCCGCTACGCCCGGCTCGACCGACTGGTCCTCGACCAGGGCTACACCGTCGTGGCGCACTTCGCCGACTCCGGTGGCGCGTTCGCCGGGGCCGAGGTCTCCTACCGCGGCGTGCGCGTGGGCGAGGTGCGCGAGCTCGTCCTCACCGACGACGGCGTCGACCTGGTGCTCGACATCGACGACGAGCACGACGACATCCCGGCCGACGCGCACGCCCTGGTCGGCAACCGCTCGGCCGTGGGCGAGCAGTACGTCGAGCTCCAGCCGCAGAGCGACCGGGGCCCCTACCTCGCGGACGGCTCGGAGATCGCCCGCGACCGGACCACCACGCCGATCCAGACCGACACCTTGCTGACCCACCTCGACGAGACGGTGCGCAGCGTGGACCAGGACGACCTCCGCACCGTCACCTCCGAGTTCGGCCAGGCCTTCAGCGGCGCGGGCGAGGACCTCCAGACGATCCTCGACAGCAGCAGCGAGTTCATCACCGCCGCCGAGCAGAACTTCGACGTGACCGTCGACCTGATCCGCGACAGCAACACCGTCCTCGACGGCCAGGTCGACTCTGAGGGCGCCTTCCGCCGCTTCGCCCGCGACCTCTCGGCGTTCTCCACGACGGTCGCCGACCACGACGGGGACCTGCGTCGGCTCATCGAGGACGGCTCCCTGGGCGCCGACGAGCTGCGGGTCTTCCTCGAGGCCAACGAGGTCGAGCTCGGCGACCTGATCAACAACCTCGTCACCACCGGTGAGGTGGTGGTTCAGCGCCTCGACGGCATCGAGCAGCTGCTGGTGATCTACCCGTACGTCGTCGAGGGCGGCTTCACGGTCGTGTCCCGGTCGCCCGGCACCGGCCTCTACGACGCCCACTTCGGGATGGTGATGACCCAGGACCCGCACGTGTGCACCGGCGGCTACGAGGGCACGGACCGCCGTTCGCCGCTCGACGGCACGAACACGGGCATGAACGAGGACGCGCGCTGCACCGAGCCGGCCTCGCAGAGCAACGCGCGCGGCGCCCAGAACATCCAGGCGCCGCGAGCCGCGCCCGGGTGGGGGCCGGCCGACTTCGCGTACGACCCCGAGACCGGCGCGCTCACCTCGGACCCCGCCGAGGTCCGGCGCCTGGAGCGGGGCGGTAGCGTTGCGCCCCGCAGCCTGGGAGAGGAGACGTGGAAGTGGCTCTACCTCCAGCCCCTGCTGGCACGCGACTGACCCCACGGGTCCGCTCCGCGATCGCCGCCGCGCTGGCGCTGGTGGTGCTCGTGTGCGTCGCGCTGCTGGCCTGGTCGGCCCTCGGCGGCCGCGCGTCCGCCGACGGGGGACTCGACCTGCCGGAGGAGCGGGAGCAGGTGATGAGCCTGACCGACCAGTTCGTCAAGCGTCTGGGCACCTACAGCCCCGACATGCTCGACGACTCCGGTCAGATGCCCGACTACCGCGAGCAGGTGCGCGAGGTGATCACGCCGAAGTTCGCCGCCGACTTCGACAAGGAGGTGGCGACCGCCGAGCAGCTCGTCGCGCAGGGCGGCATCACCCGCACCACCGACGTCTTCGCCACCGCCGTGTCCTCGATCGACGACGACTCCGCGCGGGTGCTGGTCGCCGGCGCGTTCACCGACAGCTACCGGCAGGGCGCCGGCGCGAAGGCGCGCACGGTCGACCAGGAGCCGCTGCCGTTCCGGTTCACCGTCGACCTCGTCGTGGTCGGGGGCGAGTGGCTGGTCGACGACTTCAGCCCGGTGAGCGCGCCGGACGAGGGCTCGCCGACGGCCCCGCAGGGCGGCGCCGGGTCCACCGAGGGGAGCGCGCCGTGAGCGACGCCCCGACCTGGTACGACCTGCTCGACGTGCCGCGCGACGCCCCGGCCGAGGAGGTGCGGGCCGCCTGGCGGACCCAGATCGCCGACCTCGAGCCCGGCGACCGGCGCTTCGACGCGCTCAACCGGGCCGCGAAGGTGCTGCTCGACCCGGTCGAGCGCGCGGCGTACGACGCCTCGCTGCCGCCGGAGCGGCCGGACGACGCGGCGGTGACCCCAGCCGCGCCGGCCGAGGAGCGCCGTGCAGCGCCCGGGGCGGTCGCCCCCGACGTGCAGGCGGGATCCGTGGAGCAGCCGGATGCCCCCCTGGCCGACCGCCCCGCCGGCGCGAGCCGCGGCGTGCCGTCGTGGCTGCTCGTCGGGCTCGGCGTCCTGGCCGCCGGCCTGCTGGTCGCCACCGCGTGGATGTGGACCCGCGACGACGCCGGCGGTGACGACTCCGCCGCCCGGGAGGCCCAGGTCGCGGCTGAGCGCGCGGTGGTCCCGGTCCTGTCCTACGACTACGAGCACCTCGAGGCCGACCAGCGCGCCGCCCAGGCCCTGATGACCGGGAGCTACCGCGAGGAGTACGACAAGCTCTTCGCCGTCCTGGAGGAGAACGCGCCGCAGACCCGTACGCGGGTGACGGCGTCGGTCGTGGCGTCCGGCATCGTGCGCGCCAGCGCCGAGCGGGTGCAGGTGCTCGTCTTCGTGGACCGGCCCACGACCAACAAGCTCAACGCCGAGCCGGTCGTCTACAAGGACCAGGTCACGCTGTCGATGCAGCTCGTCGACGGCGAGTGGCTCGTCGACGACCTCGCCACCTCGCCCGTCCAGGGCTAGCCCGCGGGGGTGGCCCGGGGGAGGGAACCGGCGCGTTCTGCTTGACC
The DNA here is from genome assembly GCF_017916455.1 of Nocardioides xinjiangensis. Lineage (GTDB taxonomy): Bacteria > Actinomycetota > Actinomycetes > Propionibacteriales > Nocardioidaceae > Nocardioides > Nocardioides xinjiangensis. The sequence goes on from NZ_JAFMSY010000004.1 coordinate 56,640, forward strand.
CGGGGCGCCCCGGCGTTCATAGTCGTGGCAACGCGTGGCAGTGTCCTTCCCGGAATCGACCCCGCGTTTGAAGCGTGTCCACAAGTGCGCTATCGTGGCTCCTTGCGCCTGCCCTCAGATGCCCGACGCCTTCCGGACGGTCGTCGCGGTGGTCGGCCGGCGCCGAGATCACTTGATCATTTGTGAGGAAACCTCTTGGCCGCGCGCAGCTCCGCTGGAAACCACCGTCGCACCTCTTTCGCAAAGATCACCGAACCTCTCGAGGTTCCCGCCCTCATCTCGCTCCAGACCGACAGCTTCGACTGGCTGGTCGGCAACGAGCGCTGGGAGGAGACGGTGGCCGCCCGCAGGGCTGCCGGTGAGGACGTCTCCGAGAAGACCGGTCTGCAGGAGATCTTCGAGGAGATCTCCCCGATCGAGGACTTCTCCGAGACGATGATGCTCTCCTTCGACAACCCGGTCTTCCTGGACGAGAAGTACACCGAGGAGGAGTGCAAGGAGAAGGACTTCACCTACTCCCGCCCGCTCTACGTCTCGGCGGAGTTCATGAACCACGAGACCGGCGAGATCAAGGGCCAGACGGTCTTCATGGGCGACTTCCCGATGATGACCCGCAAGGGCACCTTCATCATCAACGGCACCGAGCGGGTCGTCGTGTCCCAGCTCGTCCGCTCGCCGGGCGTCTACTTCGAGTCGACCCCCGACAAGACCTCCGACAAGGACGTCTTCACCGCCAAGCTCATCCCGAGCCGCGGCGCGTGGCTGGAGTTCGAGATCGACAAGCGCGACCTGGTGGGCGTGCGCCTGGACCGCAAGCGCAAGCAGAACGTCACCGTCCTGCTCAAGGCGCTCGGCTGGACCACCGACCAGATCCGCGAGGAGTTCGGTCAGTACGAGTCCATGATGCTGACGCTCGAGAAGGACAGCGTCCGCTACGAGACCGTCTACGAGGACCTGCAGAAGAAGGCGCGGGGCGAGGCCCCGACCGCCGAGCAGGTCAACGACGAGGTCACCCGCCTCGCGCTGCTCGACATCTACCGCAAGCTCCGTCCGGGCGAGCCGCCGACGGCCGAGGCCGCGCAGACGCTGCTCAACAACTATTACTTCAACCCCAAGCGCTACGACCTGGCGAAGGTCGGCCGCTACAAGATCAACAAGAAGCTCGGCCTCCACGAGGCGTTCGACCAGCAGACGCTGACCATCGACGACATCGTGGCCGCCATCCGCTACGTCGTGCAGCTGCACGCCGCGGGTGTGCAGGTCGAGGCGCCCGACCTGGTCGACGCCGAGGGCAACGTCGTCGAGGGTCCTGACGGTGCCCCCGTCAAGGTCCAGGCCGACGACATCGACCACTTCGGCAACCGCCGCATGCGCACGGTCGGCGAGCTCATCCAGAACCAGCTCCGCACCGGCCTGGCCCGCATGGAGCGCGTGGTCCGCGAGCGGATGACGACCCAGGACGTCGAGGCGATCACGCCGCAGTCCCTGATCAACATCCGCCCCGTGGTCGCGGCGCTGAAGGAGTTCTTCGGCACCTCGCAGCTCTCGCAGTTCATGGACCAGACCAACCCGATCGCCGGCCTGACACACAAGCGTCGCCTCTCGGCCCTCGGTCCCGGTGGTCTGTCCCGCGACCGCGCCGGCATGGAGGTCCGCGACGTCCACCCGTCGCACTACGGCCGCATGTGCCCGATCGAGACCCCTGAGGGCCCGAACATCGGCCTGATCGGCTCGCTCGCCTCCTACGGCCGGATCAACCCCTTCGGGTTCGTCGAGACGCCCTACCGCAAGGTCGTGGGCGGCGTGGTCACCGACCAGATCGACTACCTCACCGCCGACGACGAGGACCGCTACGTCATCGCCCAGGCCAACGCGCCGCTGGACGCCGAGATGCGCTTCGTCGAGGAGCGCGTGCTGGTGCGCCAGAAGAACGGCGAGGTCGACGCGATCCTGGCCGAGGAGGTCGACTACATGGACGTCTCGCCGCGCCAGATGGTGTCGGTCGCGACGGCCCTGATCCCCTTCCTCGAGCACGACGACGCCAACCGCGCGCTCATGGGTGCCAACATGCAGCGCCAGGCCGTGCCGCTGATCACGAGCGACAGCCCGCTCGTCGGCACCGGCATGGAGTACCGCGCCGCCGTCGACGCCGGTGACGTCGTGGTCGCCGACGCGGCCGGCGTGGTCAAGGAGGTGTCCGCCGACGCCATCGAGACGATGAACGACGACGGCACCTACCAGACCTACCGCATGGCGAAGTTCCGTCGCTCCAACCAGGGCACCTGCATCAACCAGCGCCCGCTGGTGAAGGCCGGTGACCGCCTCGAGGTCGGCACGCCGATCGCCGACGGCCCCTGCACCGACGACGCCGAGATGGCGCTGGGCACCAACCTGCTCGTCGCCTTCATGCCGTGGCAGGGCCACAACTACGAGGACGCGATCATCCTCAGCCAGCGCCTGGTGCAGGAGGACATCCTCACCTCGATCCACATCGAGGAGCACGAGGTCGACGCCCGCGACACCAAGCTCGGCCCCGAGGAGATCACGCGGGACATCCCGAACGTCTCCGAGGAGGGTCTCGCCGACCTCGACGAGCGCGGCATCATCCGCATCGGCGCCGAGGTCACGACCGGTGACATCCTCGTCGGCAAGGTCACGCCCAAGGGCGAGACCGAGCTGACCCCCGAGGAGCGCCTGCTCCGCGCGATCTTCGGCGAGAAGGCGCGCGAGGTGCGCGACACCTCGATGAAGGTGCCGCACGGCGAGTCCGGCACGGTCATCGGCGTCCGCGTGTTCGACCGCGAGGACGGCGACGACCTGCCCCCGGGCGTCAACCAGCTCGTCCGCGTCTACGTCGCGCAGAAGCGCAAGATCTCGGTCGGCGACAAGCTCGCCGGACGCCACGGCAACAAGGGCGTCATCGCCAAGATCCTGCCGATCGAGGACATGCCGTTCATGGAGGACGGCACGCCGGTCGACGTCGTGCTCAACCCGCTGGGCGTGCCGCGTCGCATGAACATCGGCCAGATCCTCGAGCTGCACCTCGGCTGGCTGGCCAAGCAGGGCTGGGACCTCAACCTCTCCGGCGAGAAGGGCGAGGCCGACTGGAAGAAGCGGCTCATCGCCATCGGTGCCGACAAGGCCGACCCCGACACCAAGGTCGCGACCCCGGTGTTCGACGGTGCCCGCGAGGACGAGATCACCGGCCTGCTCGGCTCCACGCTGCCCAACCGCGACGGTGAGCGGATGGTCAAGGAGGACGGCAAGGCCAACCTCTTCGACGGTCGTTCGGGCGAGCCGTTCCCGGAGCCGGTGGCGGTCGGCTACATGTACATCCTCAAGCTGCACCACCTCGTCGACGACAAGATCCACGCTCGCTCGACCGGCCCCTACTCGATGATCACGCAGCAGCCGCTGGGCGGCAAGGCCCAGTTCGGTGGCCAGCGGTTCGGCGAGATGGAGGTCTGGGCGATGGAGGCCTACGGCGCCGCCTACGCCCTCCAGGAGCTGCTGACGATCAAGTCCGACGACGTGCCCGGCCGCGTGAAGGTCTACGAGGCGATCGTGAAGGGCGAGAACATCCCCGACTCCGGCATCCCCGAGTCGTTCAAGGTGCTCGTCAAGGAGATGCAGTCGCTCTGCCTCAACGTGGAGGTGCTGTCGCAGGACGGCTCCACCATCGAGATGAAGGACGCCGAGGAAGACGTCTTCCGGGCGGCCGAGGAGCTCGGCATCGACCTGTCCCGCCGCGAGCCCAGCTCCGTCGAGGAAGTCTGAGCGAGGCGGTACGCCGGTCCCGGCCGGCGTACCGCACCTCAGTCCCCAGCTTTTCTCCCACGTACTAACGAAGGACTGCAGCCATCGTGCTCGACGTTAACTTCTTCGACCAGCTTCAGATCGGCCTGGCCACCGCGGACGACATCCGCACGTGGAGCCACGGCGAGGTCAAGAAGCCGGAGACCATCAACTACCGCACGCTCAAGCCCGAGCGTGACGGCCTCTTCTGCGAGAAGATCTTCGGTCCCACCCGGGACTGGGAGTGCTACTGCGGCAAGTACAAGCGCGTGCGCTTCAAGGGCATCATCTGCGAGCGCTGCGGCGTCGAGGTGACCCGCTCGAAGGTCCGCCGCGAGCGCATGGGGCACATCGAGCTCGCCGCTCCCGTGACCCACATCTGGTACTTCAAGGGCGTCCCCTCGCGCCTGGGGTACCTGCTCGACCTGGCGCCGAAGGACCTCGAGAAGGTCATCTACTTCGCCGCCTACATGATCACGTCCGTCGACGAGGACGCCCGCCACCGCGACATGGAGTCGCTGGAGAACAAGGTGGGCCTCGAGCGCGAGCGCCTGGAGAAGCGTCGTGACGCCTCCGTGGAGGACCGCGCGAAGAAGCTCGAGGAGGACCTGGCGACCCTCGAGGCCGAGGGCGCCAAGGCCGACGCCAAGCGCAAGGTGCGCGACGGTGCCGACCGCGAGATGAACCAGCTCCGCGACCGCGCCAACCGTGAGATCGCGCGGCTCGAGGAGGTCTGGGACACCTTCAAGGGCCTCAAGGTCCAGGACCTGCTCGGCGACGAGCTGCTCTACCGCGAGATGAAGACCTGGTTCGGCAAGTACTTCGAGGGCCACATGGGCGCCACGGCGATCCAGAAGCGCCTCCAGGACTTCGACATCGAGGCCGAGGTCGAGGCGCTGCGCGACACGATCGCCAACGGCAAGGGCCAGCGCAAGGTCCGCGCCCTCAAGCGCCTCAAGGTCGTCGACGCGTTCCGTAAGACCGGCAACCAGCCGATCGGCATGGTGCTCGACGCCGTCCCGGTGATCCCGCCGGACCTGCGGCCGATGGTCCAGCTCGACGGTGGCCGCTTCGCCACCTCGGACCTCAACGACCTCTACCGCCGCGTCATCAACCGCAACAACCGCCTCAAGCGACTGCTCGACCTCGGTGCTCCCGAGATCATCGTCAACAACGAGAAGCGGATGCTGCAGGAGGCCGTCGACAGCCTCTTCGACAACGGCCGTCGTGGTCGTCCCGTCACCGGCCCGGGCAACCGGCCGCTGAAGTCGCTGTCCGACATGCTCAAGGGCAAGCAGGGCCGCTTCCGCCAGAACCTGCTCGGCAAGCGCGTGGACTACTCGGGCCGCTCGGTCATCGTGTCGGGCCCGCAGCTCAAGCTGCACCAGTGCGGTCTGCCGAAGCAGATGGCGCTCGAGCTGTTCAAGCCGTTCGTGATGAAGCGCCTCGTCGACCTGTCGCACGCGCAGAACATCAAGTCCGCCAAGCGGATGGTCGAGCGCGCCCGCCCGGTCGTGTGGGACGTCCTCGAGGAGGTCATCACCGAGCACCCCGTGCTGCTCAACCGTGCGCCCACCCTGCACCGCCTCGGCATCCAGGCCTTCGAGCCGCAGCTGATCGAGGGCAAGGCCATCCAGATCCACCCGCTCGTCTGCGGCGCGTTCAACGCCGACTTCGACGGTGACCAGATGGCCGTGCACCTGCCGCTGTCCGCGGAGGCGCAGGCCGAGGCCCGCATCCTGATGCTCTCGACCAACAACATCCTCAAGCCGTCGGACGGCCGTCCGGTAACCATGCCGTCGCAGGACATGATCATCGGCCTGTTCTGGCTGACCGCCGACCGTGACGGCGAGCCCGGCGAGGGTCGCGTCTTCTCCAGCCCGGCCGAGGCGATCATGGCCTTCGACCGCCGCGAGATCACGCTGCAGAGCAAGATCCGCATCCGCCTCACCGACGTCGTCCCGCCGCTCGACCTCGAGCTCGGTGCCGACTGGGAGGACCGGACCGCGATCCAGCTCGACACCACGCTGGGCCGCGTGTACTTCAACGACACGCTGCCGGCCGACTACCCCTTCGTGAACGAGGAGGTCGGCAAGAAGCGACTGGGCGCGATCGTCAACGACCTCGCCGAGCGCTACACCAAGGTGCAGGTCGCGGCCTCGCTCGACGCCCTCAAGGACGCCGGCTTCCACTGGGCCACGCGCTCGGGTGTGACCGTCTCGATCGACGACGTCACCACGCCCGACAGCAAGGCCGAGATCCTGAGCCGCTACGAGGCGCAGGCCGAGAAGGTCCAGAAGAACTACGAGCGCGGTGTGATGACCGACGACGAGCGTCGTCAGGAGCTCATCGAGCTGTGGACCCAGGCCGCCGCCGAGGTCGGCCGCGCGATGGAGGCCAACTTCGACCGGGCCAACCCGATCTACATGATGGTCGACTCGGGCGCCTCCGGAAACATGAACCAGATCCGGCAGGTCGCGGCCATGCGCGGTCTGGTGGCCAACCCGAAGGGCGAGATCATCCCGCGCCCGATCAAGGCCAACTTCCGCGAGGGCCTGACGGTGCTCGAGTACTTCATCGCCACCCACGGTGCCCGCAAGGGTCTCGCCGACACCGCGCTGCGCACCGCCGACTCGGGCTACCTGACCCGTCGCCTGGTCGACGTGTCGCAGGACGTCATCATCCGTGAGGACGACTGCGGCACCGAGCGCGGCCTGCCCAAGCGCATCGACGACGAGCACGTGGAGACCTCGGCGTACGCCCGCTCCGCCGCCGTCGACGTCGTGCACCCGGAGACGGGTGAGGTGCTCGCCGCGGCCGGCGAGGACCTCGGCGACGTGAAGATCGGCGAGCTCGTCGCGGCAGGGGTCACCGAGGTGAAGGTCCGCTCGGTCCTGACCTGCGACGCCCGCACCGGCACCTGCGCCAAGTGCTACGGCCGCTCGCTGGCCACCGGCAAGCTGGTCGACATCGGTGAGGCGGTCGGCATCATCGCCGCCCAGTCGATCGGTGAGCCCGGCACGCAGCTGACCATGCGTACCTTCCACACCGGTGGTGTGGCCTCGGCCGACGACATCACGCAGGGTCTGCCCCGTGTCGTCGAGCTCTTCGAGGCCCGCTCGCCCAAGGGTCGTACGCCGATCTCGGAGTCCGCCGGTCGCGTGAAGATCGAGGAGACCGACAAGGCCCGCGTCGTCGTGGTCACCCCCGACGACGGCTCGGAGGTCCAGGAGATCCCGGTGTCGAAGCGCTCGCGCCTCAACGTCGAGGACGGCGACCACATCGACGTGGGTCACCACATCACGTCCGGTACGCCCGACCCGCAGGACGTCCTGCGCATCCTCGGTGTCCGCAAGGCCCAGGAGCACCTCGTCAACGAGGTCCAGGAGGTCTACCGCTCGCAGGGCGTGGCGATCCACGACAAGCACATCGAGATCATCGTGCGGCAGATGCTGCGCCGCGTGACGGTCATCGAGTCCGGCGACACCAACCTGCTCCCGTCCGATCTGGTCGACCGGGTGCGGTTCGAGGAGGAGAACCGTCGCGTGGTCTCCGAGGGCGGCAAGCCGGCCTCGGGTCGCCCGGTGCTCATGGGCATCACGAAGGCCTCGCTCGCGACCGAGTCGTGGCTCTCGGCGGCCTCCTTCCAGGAGACCACCCGGGTGCTCACCGACGCCGCGATCAACGGCCGCTCCGACAGCCTCCGCGGCCTGAAGGAGAACGTGATCATCGGCAAGCTGATCCCCGCCGGCACCGGCCTGGAGCGCTACCGCAACATCCGGGTGGAGCCGACGGAGGAGGCGCGCGCCGCGGCCTACTCGGTCACCGGCTACGACTCCTACGACTACGACTTCGGTCCGTCGTCGCAGGCGGTCGCGCTGGACGACTTCGACTTCGGGTCCTACCAGAACTGAGCGCAGTCACCCTGAGGCCCCGGCTCCTTTCGAGGAGCCGGGGCCTCTGCCTTTAGACTCCGCCGGTGACGAACCCGACCTCCGCCGACGTGCTCGTCGTGGGCGCCGGCCCCGCCGGCTCCGCGGCCGCGGCCTGGGCGGCGCGTGCGGGCCTCGACGTCCTGCTCGTCGACGCCGCGCGGTTCCCCCGCGACAAGACGTGCGGCGACGGGCTCACGCCGCGCGCGATCGGCGAGATGCAGAAGCTGGGCCTTGAGGAGTGGCTGCGGGGCCACACGGTCAACCAGGGGCTGCGCGCCCACGGCTTCGGCCAGACCCTCCTGCTGCCGTGGCCGGGAGGGTCGCTGCCCGACTGGGGCTCCGCGGTCGCGCGCACCGAGCTCGACGACCACCTGCGCACGGTGGCCGTCACGAGCGGTGCCCGGGCGCTCGACGGCGCCCGCGCGGTCGGCGTGCGCCGCGACGGTGAGCGCGTCGCGGCCGTCGAGCTCCGCGACGCCGAGGGGACCTTCGAGGTGGCCTGCCGGTGGCTGGTCGTCGCCGACGGCGTGCGCTCCCCGCTCGGCAAGCTGCTGGGGCGCGAGTGGCACCGCGACACGGTGTACGCCGTGGCGGGGCGCTCCTACGTCGACTCCGACCTCTCCGACGACCCGTGGATCAGCTCCCACCTCGAGCTGCGTGACGAGGCGGGCGAGCTGGTGTCGGGCTACGGCTGGATCTTCCCGCTCGGCGACGGGAGCGTGAACCTCGGCGCCGGCACGCTCGCGACGAGCAGGCGGCCCGCCGAGGTGGCGATCAAGCCGCTGATGCAGACCTACGCCGACGCCATCGGCAAGGACTTCGGGCTCACCGGCGAGCTGCGGATGCCGACGTCGGCACTGCTGCCGATGGGCGGCGCGGTGAGCAACGTCGCCGGTCCCAACTGGGCGCTGGTCGGCGACGCGGCCGCGTGCGTGAACCCGCTCAACGGCGAGGGCATCGACTACGGCCTGGAGACCGGCCGGCTCGTCGCCGAGCACCTCGCTTCCGGCACCGGGCTGGGGGAGGCCTGGCGCGCGACCCTCGTGGAGCACTACGGCGAGGCCTTCTCGATCGCTCGGCGGCTGGCCGGCATCGCCACCCAGCCCAGGGTCGTCTCGGCCCTGGGACCGGCCGGCATGCGCTCGGACTGGCTGATGGCGCTTGCGCTGCGCTGGATGGGCAACCTCGTCGACGACGCGGACCGCGACCGCGCCGCGCGCGTCTGGCGGTGGGCAGGGCGCCGGTCGATGTCCCGGGACGCGCGCCCGCCCTTTTCCTGAGCAGGCGTCAGACCGCGGTGCGGGTGCGGCGTGCCGACCGCCTGGCTCCCAGCCAGCCCAGGGGGTTGGTGAACGGCGTCAGCACCGTGCGGACGGGTCGCGACGCGAGCACCAGGGCGAGGGCCACCGCGCCCAGCGTCGTCAGCACCAGGCCGAGGGTGGGGTGCGCCGCGGTGAAGTCGGGCCAGCCGACCGCCAGGAACGTCTTGATGACGAAGCCGTGGAACAGGTAGACCACCATGGTCGCCGAGCCCATCGTGGTGAACCACCCGAGCGACCGGCGGGGCACCAGCGACATCGCCGCGAAGGCGCCGACGAGCCCCACCATCATCACCGTCAGACGGGTCTGGAAGGCGATCTCGTTGTCGATGGGGAGCGCGGAGTAGCCGGTGTCGTACCAGAGCAGCGCGGTCTCGGCCCAGGTGTCGGTGTAGACCGCCATCACGCCGATCCCGGCCAGCAGCGGCACGGCGGCCGCCCGCACCCACACGTCGTCGAGGTGCTTGAGGTGCCGCGGCTTCAGGTGCAGGCCCAGGACGAAGAACGGCAGCAGCCCGAGGAAGCGCGGGATCATCAGGGTGTCGTCGTTCCACAGCCCGCCCAGCAGGCTCACGATCACCGACAGCGGCAGGAACAGCCAGTGCCGCTTGAGGATCGGCGTCACGAGCCGCCACATCAGCAGGACGATGAGGTACCACATCGTCCAGTGCGGGACGAGCCACAGCGGGCCCTCGACCCCCTCGCCGGCGACCTCGCGCCGGAAGTAGAACAGCGTCGGCTCGAAGATCAGGTAGGGCACGGCGAGGGTCTGGACGAGGTTCGTCATCCGCCGCCGGTCCCACTCGAACGACTTCGACAGGTACCCGCTGACGAAGACGAACGCCGGGATGTGCCAGAGGTAGATGAAGTCGTAGACCCAGTGGCTGCCCGCCGTCTCCTCGACCAGGCCGATCGCGTGCCCGACGACGACGAGGGTGACCAGCACGATCTTCACGTTGTCGAGCCACGGGTCACGGGACGCGGGGGGCACGGCGTCACCGTACTTCACTAGGTTGGAGGCATGGGATCCCTGCCGAGGCGCCAACGGGTGGCCGCGTACGCCGTCATCCTGCGGGTGCGCGGCGGGCAGGTCGACATCCTCCTGAGCCGGCTCGCTCCCCGGGTCTCGCGCAGCGAGATGTGGACCCTGCCCGGTGGTGGGGTCGACCACGGGGAGGACCCGCGCGACGCCCTCATCCGCGAGGTGGGCGAGGAGACCGGGCTCGCTGCCACGGTCGGTGACCGTGCGCGCGTCTACAGCGCCCACATGCCCCGCGCCCCGCGCGACGGCCAGCTCGTCGACGCGCACGCCATCCGGCTGGTCTACGAGGGCTGGGTGGCGCCGGACTCCCCGGAGCCGCGGGTCGTCGAGGTCGACGGGTCGACGATCGAGGCCGCGTGGAAGCCCCTCGGCGACGTCACGTCGGGCGCCGTCCCGGTGTCCGCGGTGGTCACCGAGGCGCTCGTCGACCACCAGCCGTTCCGCCTGCAGCGGGTGGCGGCGTACGCCGTCGTCACCCGCCGGCGCGACGACGTCCAGCAGGTGCTCCTGACGCGGTTGTCGGCGCGGGCAGCCCACCCGGGCATGTGGACGCTGCCGGGCGGCGGGGTCGACCACGGCGAGCACCCGTCGGTCGCGCTCGCGCGCGAGGTCCAGGAGGAGTGCGGGCTGCGCTGCGAGGTCCAGGAGCTGGTCGGCGTCCACGACACGCACTTCTCCGGCACGGCGCCGTCGGGGCGCATCGAGGACTTCCACGGCGTGCACCTGCTCTACCGGGCCACCGTCGAGGACGGCGAGCCGGCGGTTGCGGAGGCGGACGGCACCACCGACGCCGTCGCCTGGGTCGACGTCACCGACGTGGGCGCGGGCCGGGTGCCCGTGCTCGACCTGGTCCGTCACGCGCTGGCCGCGGAGCATCCGGCGCACGTCCGGCCCGGGGGGACCGCATGAGCGAGAGCGTCTTCACCTACGCCGCACCCGGGCTCAAGTTCGGCCGCGGCGCGAGCGGCGAGGTCGGCCACGACGTGCTGCAGCTGTGCCGCGGCACGACCGGCGGGGCGCGGCGCGTCCTGCTGGTGACGGACCCCGGGGTCGCCGCGACCGGCCACCCGTCCCGCGTCGCTGAGGCCGTGCGGGCCCGTGGGATCGAGGTGACCGTCTTCGCCGAGGCCCGCGTCGAGCCGACGGACGCCTCGCTCGCGGCGGCGATCGACTTCGCGCGCGATGCCGGCCCGTTCGACGCGGTGGTCGCCGTCGGGGGCGGCTCGTCCATCGACACGGCCAAGGCCGTCGACCTGCTGCTGACCAACGACGGCGAGCTCATGGACTACGTCAACCCACCCGTCGGTGGCGGCTGTGCCCCCACGCAGGCGCTGCTGCCGCTGGTCGCGGTGCCGACCACGACCGGCACCGGTGCCGAGTCGACGACGATCTGCGTCCTCGACGTGCTCGCTTTCAAGGTCAAGACCGGCATCTCGCACGCTCGGCTGCGTCCGACGCTGGCCGTGGTCGACCCCGACCTGACCATGACCCAGCCCGCGATGGTCACCGCGTCGGCGGGCATGGACATCCTCTGCCACGCGCTCGAGAGCTGGACCGCGCGCTGGTTCGCCGACTTCGACGCCAAGCAGCCCGAGCAGCGGGTGCCCTACTGCGGCGCGAATCCGATCGCGGACATGTGGGCGGAGAAGTCGCTCGCCCTCCTCGCCGGCTCCTTCCGTCGCGCGGTGCACGACGGCTCGGACCGGCACGCACGCGAGCAGATGGCCCTGGCCGCCACGTTCGCCGGCCTGGGCTTCGGCAACGCGGGTGTGCACGTGCCGCACGCCTGTGCGTACCCGATCGCCGGCCGGGTCCGCGACTACCGGCCCGCGGACTATCCCCCCGACGAGCCGATCGTCCCGCACGGGATGGCGGTGGTGATGACCGCGCCGGCGGCGTTCGAGCTCACCTTCGACGCCTCCCCCGAGCGGCACCGGCGCGCGGCCGAGCTGCTCGGCGGCGGCGGCGAGCCGCTCCCCGAGGTGCTGCGGGGGCTGATGCGCGACGTCGGCCTGCCGAGCGGGCTCGCCGAGATCGGCTACGGCGCCGCCGACGTCGACGACCTGGTCGAGGGCGCCCTCCAGCAGCAGCGCCTGCTCGCCACCGCGCCGATCGACGTGACTCCCGACGACCTGGCCACGGTCTTCGCCGCCTCGCTCGAGCACTGGTGAGCCGGGCCCCCCCGGGCGGCGGGGCAGCGGGCAGCGGCAGCGGGGCGGGCCGTGCAGCACTCGCTGGTGCGTGCTCGGTCGTGCGCGCCAACCTCCTGCGGCGGGCAGTCGTCGAACGCAGGAGCCTGGGTCACCCGACCGACTGCGCGACGTCGGTGCGTCGGTGCGTCGGGGCGGCGGAGCCGGCCTGTGGAGGACGCTCCGGGTGCGCGCGCCCGCCCGTAGCGTCGACGGTGTGCCCGAGGTCTGCGACCCGTTCGATCCCCACGACTGGCTGACGCAGCGCGCCGCCGCCCAGGTGCTGCACGAGGACCTGGGCATCCACCCGGAGACAGCGCGCCGGCTCCTCGTGGCCGGAGTGCTCGGTCGTCCCCGGCGCACCAGCCTGGCGGCGTTCCACCACCGCGACGCCGTCGACGCGTTCGTCGCCCGCTGTCGCGAGCAGGCCCCGCTGCCGGTGCCCGACCGCAACCTCGTCGTCGTGAGGGTCGGCAACGCGCGTGTGGCGTACGGCGCGACGGAGCAGCACCAGCTCGACCGACTGGCCGACGGGTGGCGCATGTCCCCGACCTGGCGCGCACTGTGCCGCGGCGTCGTGGAGGCCGGGCTGCCGCCCGTCGGCCTGCTGGTGACGTTGAGCGGCGTCGTCGTGGCCGGGGCCGACATCGCGGGCGCCGAATGGGCAGGGGCCGAGGTCGAGGGGGCGGACCACCGCACCCTGTCGCCCCTCCTGACGCGCTTCGACCTGCGGGCACCCGGCGAGTGGTACGACGACTGGCGCGGCCGCCTGCTGCCGACGGGAGCCGGCGGGGCCGCGCTGCGGTTCTGGGCGCTCGGGACGCGGCCGCCGTGGGAGCGCACGACGAGGAATCGGGCGCCCTGGCGACCGGTCCTAGGATGAGGACATGAACCCCCGCCACCGACGCCTCGTGATCCCGGTGGCCCTCGGGGCGCTGATCCTCGTCGTCGTCCTCGCCGCGGTGCTGTGAGCAGCCGAGGCGCTTCGGGCGGTGAGGTGGGCGACGAGCTGGACCGCTTGCGGTCGTCGGTCCTCGACGCCGACGGACTCGTGCGTGCACTGGCCACCGGGCGTCGGAAGGGCCGGCCCGCGCCGGTCGTCGGCGGCCGCGAGGTGCGGCGCGTCGAGCTCCGGGTGGTCGACCTCAAGGCGGGGCGCCACCTGCAGGTGGTGTCCTACGACGCCACGCAGGCCCACACGACCAACCACCGCCTCGGCGAGGATGCCGAGGCGGCGGTCGACGCGCTGCTCGCGCAGCCGTTCGCCAACTGGCACGTCGACACGACCGCGGAGACGCTGCAGCTGCGGGTGACCAAGAAGGGCGTGCCGCTGCTGCACACCTCCGGTCGCGCCGGGACCGTCGAGGTCTCCCGCGAGCACGACCGCGCCAAGGACCGGCTCCTGCCCGAGGACGACCCGGTGCTGGTGGCCCTCGGCATCAGCGACGCCCACGGTCGGGTGAAGCCGACCCGCCAGGCCAAGTACCGGCAGGTCGAGGAGTTCCTGCGGCTGCTGGACGCCAGCCTGGGCGAGGCGATCGCCCAGGGGCAGGTCCGCACGCCGGACGCCGGCGATCCCCTGCGGATCGTCGACCTCGGGTGCGGCAACGCCTACCTGACCTTCGCCGCGCACGCGTTCCTGAGCAGGCGCCTCCCGGTGCGGATGACCGGGGTCGACGTCAAGCAGCAGTCGGCCGACCACAACTCCCGGGTCGCCGCCTCGCTGGGCATCGACGCCGACTTCGTCGTCGGTTCGATCGCGGACGCGCAGCTCGACCGGGCGCCCGACGTGGTGCTGGCGCTGCACGCCTGCGACACCGCCACCGACGACGCGCTCGACCGCGCCGTGGGGTGGGGCGCGTCGCTCGTGCTCGCCGCCCCGTGCTGCCACCACGACATCGCCGCCCAGCTCCGCACGGCCGAGGCGCCCGAACCGTACGCGATGCTCACCCGCCACGGGATCCTCCGCGAGCGGTTCGCCGACACCCTCACCGACGCGCTCCGCGCCTCGCTGCTGCGGCGCGAGGGCTACCGGGTCGACGTCGTGGAGTTCGTCGAGAGCGCCCACACGCCGCGCAACACGCTCATCCGCGCCGTGCGCACCGGCGCACCCGGCGCCGACGCCGCGCGGGAGTACGACGACCTGCTCGCGACGTGGGGCGTGCGGCCGCGGCTCGGCGAGCTGCTCGACCGTGCCTGACCCCCGACGCGTCGTCCTCGCGACCTGCGTGGTCGTGCCCTTCCTGCTCGGAGCGGCCACCGGCGCGCCCGGACCGGTGGACCGTCCGGCGTTCCGGTTCACCGACGCCGAGATCGTCGAGTCGAGCGGGCTGGTGGTGGTGGACGACCTCGTCGTCACCACCAACGACTCCGGCGACTCCGGCCGGGTCTTCGCCGTCGACGCCACCACGGGCGACACCGTCGGCGTGACCTCGTGGCCGACCGCCCCCGAGGACGCCGAGGCCCTCGCTCCCGCCGGCCGGGGCCACGTGTGGGTCGGTGACATCGGCGACAACAGGCGCGCGCGCGACGCGGTGGTGGTGCTGCGCGTGCCGGTCGGGCGCGGCGACGCCAGCGCTGTGCCCGAGGGCTACGAGCTGGTCTACCCCGACGGCGCCCACGACGCGGAGGCGCTGCTGAGCCACCCGCTGACCGGGCGGCTGTTCGTCGTCACCAAGGGCGTGTTCGCCGGCTCGGTGTACGCCGCCCCCACCCGGTTGCGGTCCGGGCGGCCCAACCCGCTGACCCGGGTCGGCGAGGCTCCCGGCATGGTCACCGACGCGACGTTCCTGCCCGGCGGTGGCGGCGTGGTGATGCGCACCTACACGGCCGCCCACCTCACGGCGTTCCCGTCCTGGCAGCCCGTCGGGTCCTGGCCGCTGCCCGGCCAGGAGCAGGGCGAGGGCCTCGCGCTGGCGGGTCGGGGGCTGCTCGTCAGCACCGAGGGCGCCCGTACGGAGGTGCTGCGGGTGGACCTGCCGGCAGCTGCCGGCCGCACGGACCTGCGGTCACCGGCCTGGACGGCCCTGCGCTGCCTCGCGACGGCGTACGGCCTGCCGCTCTAGGCGAGCGCGGCGTCCAGGGCGGCCTGCACGTGCAGCGTCGTGCACGGGAAGACGGGCAGCTCCACGTCGGCCTGCTTGACCAGCAGCTCGAGCTCGGTGCACCCGAGCAGCACGCCGCCGGCGCCGGCGTCCCAGAGCTCCTCGATGATCGAGACGACGCGGCTCCGGGTGCGCGGCAGCGCGACGCCGTGGACGAGCTCCTCGTAGATCGCGTCGTTGAGCAAGTCGTGGTGGGTGGCGTCGGGGACGACCACGGACAGGCCGTGGGCCCGCAGCCGGTCGACGAAGAACGACTCCGACATCGCCACCTTGGTGCCGACGAGCCCGACGGTCTGCACGCCCGCGGCCCGCACCGCGTCCGCCACGACGTCGCCCAGGTGCAGCAGCGGGATGCCCACCGCCTCCTGCACCTGGTCGGCGACCTTGTGGAACGTCGTCGTGCAGAGCAGGAGGAAGTCCGCACCCGCGCGCTCGACGCCCCGGGCGGCGTCCGCGAGCAGCACGCCGACCTGGTCCCAGCGCTCGTCGTCCTCGAGGTCGGTGACCTCGGCGAAGTCGACCGTCGTCAGCGCCAGCTTCGGGGAGGAGAGCCCGCCGAGGCGCTGCTGCATCCCGAGGTTGAGGTCGCGGTAGTAGACCGCGCTGCTCTCCCAGCTCATGCCGCCGACGAGTCCGATGGTCTTCACGCGCGGCAGTCTCTCATCCCTCAGGACCGGTGCACCTTGTGCGCCGCTGCCTGGGCGCGGGGCTTGATCACCAGCTCGTCGACGTCCACGTGGGAGGGGCGGGTGGCGACCCAGGCGATCGCGTCGGCGACGTCCTCGGCGAGCAGCGGCTGGTCCACGCCGGCGTACACCGCGGCGGCCTTCTCCTGGTCGCCGCCGAAGCGCACGAGCGAGAACTCCTCGGTCTGCACCATGCCGGGCGCGACCTCGCAGATGCGGATCGGCTCGCCGTTGAGCTCGAGGCGCAGCGTCTCGGTCACGACCTTCACGCCGTGCTTGGCGGCGGTGTAGCCGGCGCCGCCCTCGTAGGCCCAGCGCCCGGCGGTCGAGCCGACGTTGACGATCACGCCGTCGCCACTGGCCCGCAGCGCCGGCAGCAGCGCCTTGGTCACCCGGACCAGGCCCAGCACGTTGACGTCGTACATCCAGCGCCACGCGTCGAGGTCGGCCTCGTCGACGCGGTCCACGCCGACGGCCCCGCCCGCGTTGTTGACCAGGACGTGGCACGTCGTCACGGCCGCGGCGAGCGCGTCGACCGACGCCTGGTCGGTGATGTCGCAGGTGACCGCCTCGCCACCGATCTCGGCGGCGAGGTCCTCGATGCGGTCGGTGCGGCGGGCCGCGCACACGACGCGGAACCCCTGCGCGGCCAGGGCCCGGGCGGTCGCGGCGCCGATGCCGCTGGAGGCGCCGGTGACGACGGCGGTGCGTGGCTGGGTGCTGTCCTGGGTCATGGGGTCATCCTCCCAAGATCCCCTGCTGACAGGATGTCGGGGTGATCATCGCGGCGGCCGACGGTTCGGCACTCGGCAACCCCGGCCCGGCCGGCTGGGCGTGGTACGTCGACGACGACTGCTGGGCCGCCGGCGGCTGGCCGCACGGCACCAACAACATGGGCGAGCTGATGGCGGTGCTCGACCTCCTCCAGCAGACCGCCCACCTCGACGAGGAGCTGCGCGTCTACTGCGACAGCACCTACGTCATCAACACCGTCACCAAGTGGATGGCGGGGTGGAAGCGCCGCGGCTGGCGCAAGGGCGACGGCAAGCCGGTGATGAACGTCGAGCTGGTCAAGGGGCTCGACGCCGCGATGCAGGGCCGGCAGGTCGACTTCGTCTGGGTCAAGGGCCACGCCGGGCACGCGCTCAACGAGGCCGCCGACCGGCTGGCCAACGCGGCGGCCGTGGCCTTCCGCGACGGACGCGTGCCCGACCCGGGACCGGGCATGCCCCACAGCCTGACGGCCCACCCGGCGGCGACGGTCGGGCAGGTCGAGGTGGAGGAGGACCTGTTCTCCGGCCTCGATCCGGAGGAGCTGGCGGTGCCGACCGACGAGGAGCACGTCGTCGCGATGGAGCGGGCGCTGCTGGGCGACGAGCTCCGCTCCGACCCCGCCGCTGTCGCCGCCCTGCTCCACCCGGACTGGCGGGAGATCGGCCGCTCGGGCCGGCTGTGGACCCGCGACGAGGTGCTCGAGTCGATCGGCCCGATCGAGCCGGTGGACGTCGAGGTGGTCTCGGTCGACCGCCTCGGCCCCGACACGATCCTGCTGCTGTGGCGCACGTCCACCGCCGAGCGCTCGACCCTGCGCAGCTCCCTGTGGCTGCGCACGGGCGGGCAGTGGCGGGCCCGCTTCCACCAGGGGACCGACGAGCCCTGACCCCCGCCGCCGGGGCACGGCAGCGGACCACCCCGGGGGAGGGTGCGTCGAAGGTCACGGGAATTCGCCGGCCGTCCCGTGGCGTTGTGCCCGAGGTGCTCCCGGGTACCGGACGTGCACGAGACGGCAGGAGAGGAGGCAGCGTGGGCGAGCGGGTGGCGATGATCAGCCTGCACACCTCACCCCTGGACCAGCCCGGCACGGGTGACGCGGGTGGGATGAACGTCTACGTCATCGAGCTCTCCAAGCGCCTCGCCGCGCAGGGCATCGCGGTCGACGTCTTCACCCGGGCGACCTCCTCGGCGCTGCCGCAGGTGGTCGAGGCCGCCGACGGCGTGCTCGTGCGCCACGTCGCGGCCGGACCCTTCGAGGGACTGGCCAAGAGCGAGCTCCCCGGTCAGCTGTGCACCTTCGCGCGCGAGGTGCTGCGCACCGAGGCGATGCAGCCGCTGGGCCACTACGACGCGGTCCACTCCCACTACTGGCTCTCCGGGCAGGTCGGCGCGCTGGCGCGCGACCGCTGGAACGTCCCGCTCGTGCACTCGATGCACACGATGGCGAAGGTCAAGAACGAGGCGCTCGCCGACGGCGACACCCCCGAGCCGCTCTCGCGGGTGATCGGCGAGGAGCAGGTCGTCGAGGCGGCCGACCTCCTCGTCGCCAACACCGACACCGAGGCCGCCCAGCTCGTGGAGCTGTACGGCGCGCGCCGCGACGCCGTGGAGGTGATCCACCCGGGGGTGGACCTCGACGTGTTCGCCCCGCGCGGCCGTGCCCGGGCCCGCCGCGAGCTCGGCCTCCCCGAGGACGCCGCGGTCCTGCTGTTCGCCGGTCGGATCCAGCCGCTCAAGGGCCCCGACGTGCTGCTGCGCAGCGTCGCGGTGCTGCTCGAGCAGGACCCGGCGCTGCGGCACCGGCTCGTCGTCCCGGTCGTCGGCGGTCCGTCCGGCTCCGGCCTCGAGCACCCGAGCGCGCTGGCCGACCTCGCCGGCGACCTCGGCGTGGCCGACGTCGTCCGCTTCGTCCCCCCGGTGACCCAGGCCGAGCTGGCCGTCTGGTCGTCGGCCGCCACCGCCGTCGCCGTGCCGTCCTACAACGAGAGCTTCGGCCTGGTCGCCGTCGAGGCGCAGGCCACCGGCACGCCCGTGGTGGCCGCGGCCGTCGGCGGTCTCACCACGGTCGTGCGCGACGGCGTCAGCGGCCTGCTCGTCGACACCCACGAGCCCCGCGACTGGGCCGCCGTGCTGCGTCGCCTGGTCGACGACCCGGCGCTGGTGGACCGGCTCGGCCGGGGCGCGGTCGCGCACGCGCAGGAGTTCAGCTGGGAGCGCACCGCCGCGCGCACGCTGGCGGCGTACGAGCGCGCGAGCCGTCGGATGCACGTCGAGCTGGCGTCGTGAGCGCCTCCGCCGTCGACCGGGTCCGCGCGTACCTCGCGGACAACCGGCTCGAGCACGAGGAGACCACCCGCGAGGGCGTCGAGGGCGCGACCTTCTCGCTGAGCCTGCCGGGCGAGCGCAAGCTCCAGGTCCCGGTGCGCCTCGACGTCGGCGCCCACGCGCTCGGCGTCCACGCCTTCGTGTGCCGCAACCCCGACGAGAACCACGCGCGCGTCCACCGCTGGCTGCTCGAGCGCAACCTGCGGATGTACGCCGTCTCGTTCGCGGTGGACCGGCACGGCGACATCTACCTCGAGGCGCGGCTGCCGCTGGCGTCGGTCGACGCCGACGAGCTCGACCGCGTCCTCGGCTCCGTCCTCGCCAACGCCGACGAGTCCTTCAACGCCATCCTCGAGCTCGGCTTCGCCTCCTCCATCCGCAAGGAGTGGGAGTGGCGGATCTCGCGCGGGGAGTCCACCCGCAACCTCGAGGCGTTCCGCGGCTGGCTCGAGGCCGGACCTACCGCGGACTGACTCCCGCCGGGCCGCCCGGCCGGCTCGCGGGCCGGGGCTTGCGACGGGTCATCAGCACGCCGACGATCGCGAGCGCGCCGCCGACGAAGGACAGCGACGGCGGCACCTCGTCGATGGTGAGCCACGCGATCACCGTGGCGATCAGCGGGACGAGGAAGGTCGTCAGGGACAGGGCCCCGGCGTCGGTGTGGGTCAGCGCGTAGGCCCAGGTGGTGAACGCGACCGCCGTCGGGAAGACGCCCAGGTAGACGATCCACCACAGCTCGGCGCCGCCGTCGGCGACGATCGCGGGCAGGTCGGCGGAGAACGGCAGGCAGGTGACCGCGCCCATCAGGAACGACACGAACACCACCTGCACCGACGGGAGCCGGCGCAGCAGCACCTTCTGCGTCAGCACGCCCACGGCGTACATCCCCGCGGCGACGAGCACCAGCAGGACCCCGAGGAGGCTGGCGTCCGCGTGGGTCGACGAGCCGCGCGCGATGACGGCGACGCCCGCGAAGCCGACGACCATGCCGGCGACGAGCCAGGCGTGGAGCCGCTCGCCGAAGAGCGGGACCGCGAGCAGCGCCACGATGATGGGGCCGATCTGGATGATCATCGCCGCGGTGCCTGCGTCGACGTGCCGCTCGCCGGCGTTGAGGGTCAGGTTGTAGACGCCGAACCAGCCGACGCCACCGAGCGCGAGGAGCGTCCACTCACGTCGCGTCGGACGCACCCACCCGCGGCGCAGCACGAGCGGCAGCACGACGAGGGCCGCCACGAGCAGCCGACCCGAGCCGAGCGCGCCCGGGCTCACGTCGTGGGCCACGTGGCGGATCACCACGAACGCCGAGGCCCACATCACCAGCGTGACCCCGCCGGCGGCGACCGGCAGCCACGGTGCCGGGGAGGCGGGCGCGGCAGGAGCGGACTGGGTGGTCTGGCTGGCGGTAGTCACGAGTCAAGGCTAGGTACGGTCATGACCGCCCGCCAGCGCATTTCGGACGCCGAACGGTGACTTACCGCCTCAGAGGTCGAGCTTGTAGCCCAGCCCGCGGACCGTCACGAGGTACTTCGGCTCGCTCGGGTCGGGCTCGAGCTTGGCGCGCAGCCGCTTGACGTGGACGTCGAGGGTCTTGGTGTCGCCGACGTAGTCCGAGCCCCAGACGCGGTCGATGAGCTGGCCGCGGGTCAGCACCCGTCCGGGGTTGCGCAAGAACATCTCCAGCAGCTCGAACTCCTTGAGCGGCAGCCGCTGCTCGGAGCCGTCGACGGTGACGACGTGGCGCTCGACGTCCATCCGCACCGGACCTGCCTCGAGCGTGTCGGGCATGAGCTCGGGCTCCTGGCCCCGGCGCAGCACCGCGCGGATGCGGGCGACCAGCTCACGGGGCGAGTACGGCTTGGTGACGTAGTCGTCCGCCCCCAGCTCGAGGCCGACCACCTTGTCGACCTCGTCGTCCTTGGCGCTCACCATGATCACCGGCACCGAGGACGACTGCCGGATCTGGCGGCACACCTCCGTGCCCGGGACGCCGGGCAGCATCAGGTCGAGCAGGACGATGTCGGGGCCGAAGCGGTCGAACTCCGTGAGCGCGGTGGTGCCGTCGGCGGCGATCGCCACCTCGTAGCCCTCCTTGCGGAGCATGTACGCGAGGGCGTCGCTGTAGCTCTCTTCGTCCTCGACGACGAGTACGCGGGTCATGCGGGGTCCCCCTGGTGTTGTTCGGTGCAGGAGCGCAGCGGGGGAGGCGAAGGACATCGTGGGGTACTCATGTGCTGGTCTCCTGCTGTGCTCTGCGGGGTGGTTCGGTGGTGGCGGTCACGGGCCTGGCGGGCACCACGACCTCGACCGGGGTCGTGGTGCGGCCCGAGCCCTGGCCGGGCTCGGAGTTGCGGGGGAGGGTGAGGGTGAAGGTCGAGCCCTGGCCCTCGACCGACCAGACGGAGATGTCGCCACCGTGCGTGGCGGCGACGTGCTTGACGATGGACAGGCCGAGGCCGGTCCCGCCGGTGCTGCGGTGCCGGGCGGGGTCGACGCGGTAGAACCGCTCGAAGATGCGGTCGATGTCGCCGGCAGGGATGCCGATGCCCTGGTCGACGACCGAGACCTGCACCTGCTCGCCCTCGGCGCGGGTGGTCACGACGACCCGGGAGCCCGCGTTGGAGTAGGCGACGGCGTTGGCGACCAGGTTGCTGATGGCGGCGCCGATCTGCTCCTGGGAGCCGAAGACCTCCAGGCCGGGGTCGCCGCAGGACTCCACGGTGATCTGCTTGGCGGCCGCCTCCATGGCGCTGGTGTCGACGGCGGTCGCGACGGCGGCGTCGAGGTCGACCATGACGGGCGTCTCGAGCGGGTCGTGCCCCTGCAGCCGGGACAGCTCGATGATCTGCTGCACCAGCTTGGTGAGGCGGTCGCTCTCGGTGAGCATCCGGTTCGCGAAGCGCTGGACGGCCTCGGGGTCGTCGGAGGCGTCCGTGACGGCCTCCGCCAGCAGCCGCATCGCGCCAACGGGCGTCTTGAGCTCGTGGCTGACGTTGGCCACGAAGTCGCGGCGCACCGCCTCCACGCGCCGCTCGCGCGTGCGGTCCTCGACCAGCGCCAGCACGAGGCGGGCGCCCAGCGGGGCCACGCGCGCGGTCAGCGTGCGGGTGAAGCCGCCGTCGGCCGCGGGCATGTCGAGGTCCTCCTCGCGGATCTGCCCGTCGCGGCGCACCTGGGCGATGAGGTCGAGCAGCTCGGGCACCACGACGGTGTTGCCGCGCACCAGGCCGAAGGCGTACGCCGGCGCCGAGGCCTTGAGGACCCGGTCGGACTCGTCGACGACGACGGCGCTCGAGCGCAGGATGCTCAGCACGGCGGCGACGCCCGCCTGCACGACCGGCTCCTCGACCGTGGGAAGGGTGTGGCGCTGCCGGTCGCTGATGTGCCACGCGAGCACGGCACCACCGGCCACGATGGCCCCGATGATCGCGGCCAACCCGGCCTGCATCGTCGGATCCACGCTCACCATCGTACGCATCGGGCACCGGCGGCCAGCCCTGCTGGACACCCGGCACGGAGTGTTCATCCCTCGTTCACCGGGCACGCACGTCTGTTCGCTTCGGGTGCCTACAGTCGAGGCATGCGTGAGGCTTTCCATGACCAGCTCGACGGCATCTTCGCCGACCTGTCCGAGATCTGCGGCCAGGTCGAGACCGCCGTCCGCGAGGCCACCCGTGCCCTGATGACCGGCGACGTCCACACCGCCGACCAGGTCATCAGCAACGACAAGGTGATCGACGCGGCGCGCGAGCGCGTCGAGGACACCGCCTTCGCGCTGCTCTCCCTGCAGCAGCCCGTCGCCGGCGACCTGCGGATCATCGTCTCCGCGCTCCGCATGGTCAGCGAGCTCGAGCGGATGGGCGACCTCTCGGTCCACGTCGCCAAGATCGCCCGGCTCCGCGTGCCTGCCGTCGCGGTGCCGGACGAGCTGCGCCCGACGATGGAGCGGATGGCCGAGACGGCCGAGGACATGGTCCGCCGCGTCCGCGGCATCATCATCGACCGCGACGTCGACGCAGCGATCGAGCTGGGCCGCGACGACGAGGTCATGGACCAGCTGCGCCGCCGCAGCTTCACCGAGCTGCTGTCCAAGGACTGGGAGCACGGGGTCGAGGCGGCCGTCGACATCGCCCTGCTGGGCCGCTACTACGAGCGCATCGCCGACCACGCCGTGTCGGTCGCCAACCGGGTCGTGTTCGTCGTCACCGGCGACCTGCCGACCCGCCCGGCCCGCGCCTGAGCCGACGTCCCGTCACCGCCGCGCGTCCCGCGCGGCGACCGGCTGAGGGACGGCGGCTCAGCGACCCTGGTTGGCGACGGCCGCGGCGGCCGCGGCGGCGGCCTCCGGGTCGAGGTACTCCCCGCCGGCGACGGTGGGGCGCAGGTCCTCGTCGAGGCGGTAGACCAGCGGCATGCCGGTCGGGATGTTGAGCCCGGCGATGTCCTCGTCGCTGATCTGGTCGAGGTGCTTCACCAGGGCCCGCAGGCTGTTGCCGTGGGCGGCGACCAGCACCGTCCGGCCGGAGCGGAGGTCGGGGACGATCTCGGACTCCCAGTAGGGGAGGAACCGGGCGATGACGTCCTTCAGGCACTCGGTGCGGGGCATCTCCTCGCCGAGGTCGGCGTAGCGCGGGTCGCCCGCCTGCGAGAACTCGTCGCTGTCGTCGAGCGGCGGCGGGGGGACGTCGAAGGAGCGGCGCCAGAGCATGAACTGCTCCTCGCCGTACTGCTCGAGCGTCTGCTTCTTGTCCTTGCCCTGCAGGGCGCCGTAGTGGCGCTCGTTGAGCCGCCACGAGCGCTTCACCGGGATCCAGTGGCGGTCGGCGGCGTCGAGGGCCAGGCACGCGGTGTTGATCGCGCGCCGCTGCAGCGAGGTGTGGACCACGTCGGGGCGCAGGTCGGCCTCGCGCATCAGCTCGCCGCCGCGGACCGCCTCGCGCACGCCCTTCTCGGTGAGGGCCACGTCGACCCAGCCGGTGAACAGGTTCTTGGCGTTCCACTCGCTCTCGCCGTGGCGGAGCAGGACCAGGGTGTGCGTCATGAGGCGTCGAGGCCTTCCCAGTAGCCGGAGTCGTTGCTGACGACGGGGACCTCGAGCGTGACCCGCTCGCCGTTGCCGAAGTCGACGGCCAGCGGGATGAACTCGCCGGCACCGAAGTCGCCTGTGAGCACGACCCCGGTCTCGGACTCGGCGAGGTTGACCAGACCCCCGGCGGGGATGGCGACGGGCTCGAACTCGCCCGCCTCGATGGACTCGCCCTCGTCGCCGGACACGCCGGTGAAGGTCTGCTCGTCGTCGACGTCGTTGTTGGACAGCGACGCGATGAAGGTGCCGGACCCCTCGGTCGCGGAGACCACGACCGCGGACAGGACGTCGACGGTGCCCTCACGGTTCTCGGCGGCGCTGTTGACGTCGTACTCGCGATCGGTGGCGTAGTCGAAGCCGCACGACGACAGCGGCGCGGCGAGCGCGAGGACCGCGCAGGCGGTCGCGAGGGGTCGAAGTCGCATGGCGCACAGCCTAGCGTCGGCTCAGGTCAGCCCGACGGTCCGCCCTGCGATCAGGATCGCGGCGACCACGAGGGCCGTCAGCGCGCCGGCCAGCAGCAGCAGGCGAGGGGTGCCCGTGCGCAGGGCCAGCAGCATCGGCAGCGACCGCTCGCCCTCCTCGTGGTCGTGGACCAGGCCCGGCAGGGCGAGCAGGACGTGCACCGCGACGCCGAGGACGGCGGCGAGCGCGACCATGACCTCGGTCGGCGGCGTGGGGGCGCCGACGCCGGCCCACCCGCCGTAGGCGAGGAAGGCCGGGTAGAGCGCGAAGCTCACCATCCACGGCACGAACGACAGCGGCCGGGCGTGCAGCAGCCGGTCGCCGATCGCCGAGACGGCGAGGAGGGCCAGGTACGTCGCTCCGGCGCGCCTGCCGTGCGCGACGGAGAGCGGCACGACGAGCAGCACCGCGCACGTCAGCGCGAACCAGACCGTCGCCGGGTCCAGCCGGTCGCCGCTGAGCGGCTTGTCGGGGCGCCGGCGGGCGTCGCGGCGACGATCGGCGAGGTCGTCGGCCCATCCGAGCAGCGACTGGCCCACCAGGACGGTCGCCGCCACCAGCGCGACCTCGCGCGGAGGACGGCCCGCCACGGCCGCGGCGGCCGCGAGGACAGCGGCGGTCGCGAGCGCCTGGCGGGGGTGCGCCGCCCTCACGAGGAGCAGCGACGGGGTCGTCGGCATGGGCCGAAGTATGGACCAGCGGCGTGCCGGCGCGGGGCGCGCACCACAGGAACATGCGATCTGTCAAGCCCGGATGTGCCCTCTGACCTGCGCAAACGCGTCGGGAGCCGGTTCGAACCCGTGTTAGAATGGACACCTAGGAAGGGGAACTGAACACATGACTTTCACCGTCGGCGAAACGGTCGTCTATCCCAACCACGGGGCCGCAGTCATCGAGGACATCGAGATGCGGAAGATCAAGGGAGAGGACCGGCAGTACCTCGTCCTCAGGATCGTCGCACAGCAGGACCTCGTCGTGCGCGTCCCGGCCTGCAACCTCGACCTCGTCGGCGTCCGTGACGTCGTCGACCGCGAGGGCCTCGACCGCGTCTTCGACGTGCTCCGCGCGGCGCACGTCGAGGAGCCGACCAACTGGTCGCGTCGCTACAAGGCGAACCTCGAGAAGCTGCACTCCGGCGACGTGATGAAGGTGTCGGAGGTCGTCCGCGACCTGTGGCGCCGCGAGCGGGACCGCGGCCTCTCGGCCGGCGAGAAGCGGATGCTCGCCAAGGCACGTCAGATCCTGGTCTCCGAGCTCGCGCTCGCCGAGAAGACCAACGAGGACAAGGCCGAGGCCATGCTCGACGAGGTGCTCGCCTCCTGAGCGTGGACGACGCCGACCGAGGCCCCTGGGACGACGCTCCCCGGGGCCTCGGTCTCGTTCTGGACGAGGAGCGCGGCGCCCTGCCCTACTCGCTGGTGCACGGCGAGGCCCTGGTGGCCTGTGCCGCGTGGGCGGTGGGGGAGGCCGGGGTGGACCTGGTCGACGCGAGCGTGCCGTGGTCCGAGCTGGCTGCCGCGGGCGCCGACCTGGTCCTGCACGACGCGCTGTGCCCGATGACCCCGCCCGCCTTCATCGCCGCCTGCCTCGACCGGGCCCGACGGACCGGGCGGTGCGTGGTCGGGGTCCGTCCCGTCACCGACACGGTGAAGGTGGTGGCCGCGGGACTGCTCGGCGAGACCCTCGACCGCGACGGGCTGCTCGCGGTGGCGTCACCGCTCGTCGTCCCGGCGCGGGTCCTCGCAGCCGTGCCACGGCGCCCCTCGTCCGACCTCGCCCGAGCGGTCGCGGACCTCGCCGCCTCCGGTCACGCGGTCGACACGGTGGAGGCGCCGCCCGAGGGGCGACGGGTGGCGTCCCCCGACGACGTCCGGCTGCTCGAGGCCCTCACGAGCCCGCTGGGCTGAGCTCCTCCGCGAGGGCCACGTCCTCGGGGAACGTGACCTTGAGGTTCAGGGCGCTGCCGGGCACGGCGGCCACCTCCACGTCGCGGTAGGCCGCGACGCACGCGGACGTGTCGGTGCCCTCGAAGCCGTCGCGCGCCGCCGCACGGTAGGCCGCGAGCACCTCGCCGGCGCGGAAGGCCTGCGGTGTCTGGACGGCCCCGACGCCGTCGGCGACCGGCGTGAGGTCGGCGTGCAGGAGCTGCGTCGCCGGGACGACCGGGACCGCGCCGCCCGTGCGGAGCGCGGCTGCCGCCGCGGCCCGCCAGAGGGAGAGACCGGCCAGGGGCCGGGCGCCGTCGTGGACCACCACGACGTCGACCTCGCCGGAGTCGATGTCCGCGGCGAGCACCCGGAGCGCCGCCCACTCCGACGCGTGGCGGGTCGCCCCGCCGTCGACCACGAGGACCTCGCGGTCCCCCAGGTGGGGGGCCACCGCCGACTCCACCGCCGACCGGTCCGCGGGCCGCACCACGAGCAGGACCCGGCGTACGTCCGGCAGCGCCAGCGCGTCGCGCAGCGACCACACCAGGACGGGGACGCCGCGCAGCGGCAGCAGCACCTTGTTGCGCCCGGCCCCGACCCGGCTGCCGGAGCCGGCGGCCAGGATCACGACGGCGGTCGACACGGCGTGCCCTCCTCAGCGCACGACGAGGGCGGTGGCGATCGCCGCCACGCCCTCGCCGCGACCGGTGAGGCCGAGGCCGTCGGTCGTCGTGGCCGAGACGCTCACCGGTGCGCCGACCGCGGCCGACAGGGCCGTCGCGGCCTCGTCACGGCGAGCGCCGAGGCGCGGCACGTTGCCGATGACCTGCACGGCGACGTTGCCGATCTCCCACCCCGCGGCGCGGACCCGGCGGGCGGTCTCCGCGAGCAGGCTGGCCCCGGACGCGCCGGCCCACTCGGGCTCGGCGGTGCCGAAGTGGGTGCCCAGGTCGCCCAGGCCGGCGGCCGAGAAGAGCGCGTCGCACGCGGCGTGCGCCGCGACGTCGGCGTCCGAGTGGCCCTCGAGCCCGGCCGGCTCGTCGGGCCAGGCCAGCCCGGCGAGGTGCATGGGCACGCCCGCGACGAGGCGGTGCACGTCGGTGCCGACACCGATCCGCGGCACGGGGAGGGGAGAGGTCACGTCGGCATCATGCCCGACGGCCGTCACAATGGGCCCGTGACCACACGCCGTCCCCTGTGGGCCCTCGCCGGAGTCCTCGCCGGGCTCGCCGGGCTCGCGACGAGCTACGCGACGGCGATGGTGCTCACCATCCGCGAGTCCCCGGTGGTCGCGGTCGCCGAGCTGGTCATCAGGCTCACCCCCGGCCCGGTCGCCGAACGCGCCATCGCGGTGCTCGGCCACCTCGACAAGCCGGTGCTGATCGCCGGGGTGCTCGTGCTGCTGCTCGCCTGCTTCGCCTGGGCCGGTGTGCTCGCCCGGCGCGCGTGGTGGCCGCCGATCCTGGTGTGGCTGGTGCTCGCAGCCGTCGGCCTGGTCGCCGTCACGGTGCAGCGCGGGGCGGGACCCGTCGACGCACTGCCCGTCGCGGTCGGCCTCGTCACCTGGATCACGCTGCACTCGGCGCTGACCGACGCGCTCGACCGCGCCCGGCGCCGGCCGGAGCTGGAGTCGCACGAGCGCCGGGTCTTCGTGATGGTCGCGGGCGTCGTGGCGGTCGCGACGGTCGGCATCGCCGTCGCGGGGCGCCTCGTCGGTGCGGGTCGCCGGCACGTGGAGGTGAGCCGGCGGCTGCTCCGCATCCCGGGCGTCACCCGGCGCGAGCCGCCCGCCGCGACGTCGCTGGGGCTGCCCGGCATCGCGCCGTGGCAGACCCCGACCGCGGACTTCTACCGGATCGACACCGCCATCGCGCTGCCCACGATCGAGCCGGACGAGTGGTCGCTGCGCATCCACGGGATGGTCGACCGCGAGCTGACGCTGACCTACTCCGACCTCGTGCGACGCCAGGTCACCGAGTCGTGGATCACGCTCAGCTGCGTGAGCAACGAGGTCGGCGGGGGGCTGGTGGGCAACGCCCGGTGGAGCGGCGTCCGGATCGCCGACCTGCTCGCCGGACTCGGCGTCTCGTCGGGGGCCGACTGCGTCCTCCAGACCTCCCACGACGGCTGGACCTGCGTCACCCCGCTCGAGGTGCTGACCGACGACCGCGACGCGATGCTGGCGGTGGCGATGAACGGCCGGCCGCTGCCCATCGAGCACGGCTTCCCGGTCCGCACCGTCGTGCCGGGCCTCTACGGCTACGTCTCGGCCACGAAGTGGGTGGTCGACCTGGAGGTGAGCACCTTCGCCCGGTCGACCGGCTACTGGACCGGCAAGGGCTGGTCGGCCCTCGGGCCGGTGAAGATCGCCTCCCGCATCGACGTCCCCCGCGCCGGCGACGAGGTCGCGGCGGGATCGGTCTCCTTCGGTGGTGTCGCGTGGCACCAGCACACCGGGGTGGCGTCCGTGGAGGTGCAGCTCGACGGAGGGGAGTGGCAGGCCGCCCAGCTCGGCCAGGTGCCGTCGGTCGACACCTGGGTCCAGTGGGCGCTCACCCTCGACGTGGACGAGGGCGACCACGAGGTCCGGGTCCGCGCGGTCGGCAAGGACGGCGAGACCCAGACGAGCGTCGTGCGCGCGCCCGACCCCGACGGCGCCACCGGGTGGCACACCGTCGGCTTCAGCGCCGGGTGAGCCGGGTGAGCCGGCGGAGCCTTGTGGGCCGGGTGAGGTCCGCTCAGCCGTTGCGGATGACGTACGCCGTGCCGCCCGACGCGGCGATCCACAGTCGCTCGAACTGGGCCCGGTCGTAGGTGCGCCGCACCTGGCCGTTGCTCGCGCCGGCCGGGTCGTTGACGACGACGTCGCCGTCCGCCTCGAACCCCACGACCACCAGCAGGTGGCCGTTGCTCGCCGAGATCGGCGCACCGGCGAGCTGGTTGCGGCCGAACGCGATCGAGACCACGAGCGGCACACCCGCCGCGATGTGGTCCTCGGCCTCGCGCAGGTCGCGCAGGCGCGTGACGTAGCTGTCGCCGCCGACCAGGGTCGCGGCGTAGGCGGTGTTGAACGCCCAGTTGCCGGTGCCGCGGTAGCCGTGGTCGTAGACCATCTTGGCGGTGTGGTCGACCACGGCGTCGGCATGCCCTGGCGCGATGCCCGCCGGTGCCGGCGAGATGCCGTAGTAGCCGAGCACCATCGCGGTCGAGGTCGGCGAGCACCACGCCTCGCCACCGCCGCCCCACTTCGGGTAGTGCCCGCTGTGCGTCATCTGGGAGTACGTCGGCACGGGCAGCACCGTGCCGGCGGCGGGACCGGGGGCCGACGTGCGCCTCGGTGCCGTCTCGTTGAGCGAGGCCACCGCGCCGACGCGCTCGAGGGTGACCGCCTGGGCGCCGCCGCGGGGCCGCATGAGCGTCACCCGCACCTGCCAGGAGGTGACCGCGGTGGTGGCGAACCACGTGTCGGCGCTGACCCGACCGAGGTCGTCGGCCTGTCCGGAGTAGGTGGTGCGCGGCACCGGGCGGTTGGTGCGCGACCAGTCGGCGACGGTGTCCCAGCTGCCGGTCCGGCCGTCGGCGCCGCGCCCGCGGACCTCGACGCGCACCAGGGTGCGGCCCGGGGTCGTGGCCTCCCAGCTCGGGACCAGCGCGGTCGCGGCGAACCCGGGCGTCGCCCAGGGCGACGTCCACGTCCCGGCCTCGTAGGCCTTGCCGGCCACGGTGCGCGGCGACGGGTCGAGCAGGGAGACGTGGCCGCGGCCGAGCTTCAGGCCCGCGCGCCTGCCGGCCTTGAGGTCGGCGTAGCTGCTCCACGACGTCAGTGCGACCTGCGGTGTCGACCGCTTGCGCGCGTCCGCCGGGCTCGCAGCGCCCGCGGACGGGACGAGCGAGGTCGCGAGGAGGAAGGGGAGGGAGAGGGCCGCAGCACGTCGGAGCACTGCTCGACGATAGCCCGGAATTTCCCATGTGTCCCATGAGTCACACAGCCCGTCCCGCTCACTTCGGTGTTGCACGGGCCGCGCACCTAGACTCTGCCGGGTGACTCTGAGGCTCCACGACACCGCGACGCGCGAGACCCGCGACTTCGTCCCCCTGGTCCCCGGCCGGGCGGGGATCTACGTGTGCGGCCTCACGGTGCAGTCGGAGCCGCACGTGGGCCACGTGCGCTCCGCGGTCAACTTCGACGTGCTCCGGCGGTGGCTCACCGCGACCGGCTACGACGTCGACTTCATCCGCAACGTGACCGACATCGACGACAAGATCCTCGCCAAGTCCGCGGAGCAGGGAGTCCACTGGTACGCCCTCGCGGCGGCGATGAAGCGCGAGCTCGACGCCGCCCTGGCGGCGATCAACGTGCTGCCGCCGACGTACGAGCCGGGCGCGACCGGCCACGTGCCGGAGATCGTCGAGCTCATCGAGCAGCTCATCGCCCGCGGGCACGCCTACGCCGCCGAGGACGGCAGCGGCGACGTCTACTTCGACGTCCGCAGCTGGCCGTCGTACGGCGAGCTGACCCGCCAGCGGGTCGAGGACATGGAGCCCGCCGGCGACGCCGACCCGCGCGGCAAGCGCGACCCGCGCGACTTCGCCCTCTGGAAGGGCTGGAAGGAGGGCACCGAGCCGCGCACCGCGTCCTGGCCGTCCCCGTGGGGGCGCGGCCGCCCCGGCTGGCACATCGAGTGCTCCGCCATGGCCGGCAAGTACCTCGGGCCGGCCTTCGACGTCCACGGCGGCGGTGTCGACCTGCGCTTCCCCCACCACGAGAACGAGCAGGCGCAGTCCCGTGCGGCGGGCCGTCCGTTCGCGTCCTACTGGCTGCACAACGCGTGGATCACGACCGCCGGCGAGAAGATGAGCAAGTCGCTGGGCAACTCGCTGCTCATCCCGTCGGTGCTCCAGCGCGTGCGGGGGATCGAGCTGCGCTACTACATGGTCGCGGCGCACTACCGCTCGCACGTCGAGTTCAGCTTCGAGGCGCTGGAGGAGTCGGCGCGGGCGTTCCGGCGGATCGAGGACTTCCTCGACCGTGCCGCCCCGGTCGTCGGCACCTGGTTCGCGGCGCTGCCCGACGCGTTCGTGGCGGCGATGGACGACGACCTCGGCACGCCGGCCGCCGTCGCGGTCATCCACGAGTCCGTGCGCGAGGGCAACCGGCTGCTCGCCGACGGCGCCTCCGACGCGCTGAGCCGGACGTTCGGCGAGGTGATCGCGATGCTCGACGTGCTCGGCCTCAACCCGGCGGACACCGCGTGGGCCACCGACGGCTCCGACGACCGGCTGACCGACGTGGTCGACGCCCTGGTCAGGGGTCTCCTGGCCGAGCGGACGGCGGCGCGCGAGGCCCGGGACTGGGCGCGCGCCGACGCCATCCGCGACCAGATCAAGGCGGCCGGCATCGAGGTCGAGGACACCCCGACCGGCCCGAAGTGGAGCGTGTGACCATGGCAGGCAACTCCAAGCGCAAGGGCGCGATCAAGAAGTCGGGCAAGGGCAACCCCACCGCCGGGTCCGGCGGCCGCGTCCGGCGCGGGCTCGAGGGCAAGGGCCCCACCCCGAAGGCGAAGGACCGGCCCTACCACAAGGCGCACAAGCTGGCGGCCCGTGCCGAGAAGGAGCGGGCCCGGCCGAAGCGGCGCACGACGGCCGACGCCGAGTGGGCGGCGGGGCGCAACTCCGTGGTCGAGCTGCTCCAGGGCGGCGTCCCGGTCGCGGCCGTGTACGTCGCGGAGGGCGCCGAGCGCGACGGCCGGATGCGCGAGGCGTTCCGGCTCGCCGCCGAGCGCGGCCTGACGATGCTCGAGGTTACCCGCAACGAGATGGACCGGATGACCGGCGGCGCCGTGCACCAGGGCCTCGCCGCCCGGCTGCCGGCGTACGAGTACGCCCACGCCGACGACCTCCTCCAGCGCGCCGAGGACGACAGGGAGCCGCCGCTCATCGTCGCGCTCGACCAGGTCACCGACCCGCGCAACCTCGGCGCGGTGATCCGCTCGGCCGCCGGCTTCGGGGCGCACGGGGTGCTCATCCCCGAGCGTCGCGCCGCCGGCATGACCGCCTCGGCGTGGAAGACCAGCGCCGGCGCGGCCGCCCGGCTGCCCGTGGCCCAGACGGTCAACCTCACCCGCCAGCTCAAGGCGTACCAGGAGGCCGGCTGCATGGTGGTCGGACTGGCCGCCGACGGCGATCTGACGCTCCCGGAGCTCGTCGCGTCCGGCGGGCTCGCCGAGGGGCCGCTCGTCGTCGTGGTCGGCTCGGAGGGCAAGGGCCTCGGCCGCCTGGTCACGGAGACGTGCGACCAGATCGTGTCGATCCCGATGGCCGGCCAGCTGGAGTCGCTCAACGCCGGCGTGGCCGCGTCGGTCGCCCTCTACGCGATCTCGCAGGCCCGCCTGGCATGAGCCGCGGATGAGCCTCCCGCGCCGGCTGCTCGTGGCCGCCGCCCTGGCCGGCGTCAGCCTGCTGCTCGGCACGGCGGTCGCGGTCTCCCTCTTCCTCAACAGCACCCGCACCGTGGTGCTCGTCGGCCACGACACCGTCGTGCGCCCCACGCTGGCACGCGACGCGGTGGTCGAGACCGGCCCGCTGCTGCCGGACTTCCGGTTCCGCGACGTGGCCCCGGTCGGGGTCACCCTGACGCTCGGCAAGACCGAGGTGGGCTCGATCGAGGAGCTCGTCGAGCGCTACGCCCTCATCGCGGGCGACCCCACGGCCCCGATCGACAAGGTGCGCGACGTGGTGGTCGACATGGCCGTCTCGGCCGCGCTCCGCGGACTCGCCGTGGGGCTGGTGCCCGTCGCGTTCTACCTGCTGCTCGGCCAGCACCGGCGCGGCGAGCTGTTCCGCGGGGTCGGGACCCGCGAGGGCGTCGTGGCCCTCGGCCTCCTGCTCGTCCTGCCGGTGCTGGTGTGGCAGCCGTGGCACTCCGACGAGGAGACCCAGGAGGAGCAGGGCTCGTGGCAGACCCTCGCCGAGCTTGCCGGGCCCGATGTCGTCCTGCCCGCCGAGGTGCGCGGGATCGAGGTGCGGACCGGACCGGTGACGACGCAGAGCAAGCGGCTGGTGCTGAGCGCGATCGACACCTACGACAAGAGCAAGGCCTTCTACACCGCGGCCGCCGACGGGGCCGCGGGGCTGGTCGCGCAGGGCCTGCGCGTGCCCGCCGACGACGAGACCGTCGCCGTGCTGGTGAGCGACCGCCACGACAACATCGGCATGGACCGGGTCGCGCGAGCCATCGGGGACGCCGCGGGCGCGACGGTGGTGCTCGACGCCGGCGACGACACCTCGACCGGCCAGCCGTGGGAGGCCTTCAGCCTGGACTCGCTGCAGGGCGCGTTCGCGGACTGGGAGCGCTTCGGCGTCGCCGGCAACCACGACCACGGCCCGTTCGTCAGCGGGTACCTCGCCGACCAGGGGTGGACGATGCTCGACGGCGAGGTGGTCGACGCGCCGTGGGGCGGCACGCTGCTCGGCGTCGACGACCCGCGCAGCAGCGGGCTCGGCAGCTGGCGCGACGAGAGCGGGCTGAGCTTCACCGAGGTCGGGGACCGGTTGGCCGACGCGGCCTGCGCGGCCGCGGCGGACGGCGAGCGGGTGAGCACGGTGCTCGTGCACGACGCGAACCTCGGCCGCGAGGTGCTCGCCCGCGGCTGCGTCGACCTCGTCCTCGGCGGGCACACCCACGTGCAGGCCGGTCCGACGGCCGTGACCGGCGAGGACGGCAGCACGGGCTACTCCTGGACCAACGGCACCACCGGCGGGGCGGCGTACGCCATCGCGTTGGGCAGCAAGCCGCGGCGCGACGCCGACGTCACCCTGGTGACGTACGCCGAGGGGCGTCCGACGGGCCTCCAGTGGGTGCGGCTGCGCACCGACGGGTCGTGGCTGGTGGGCGACTGGAGCCCTGTCGAGCCGGGCTGAGCAGCCCGCCCGCCGCCCTGGACTACTCCTGGCCCGCGATCGCCTCGTCCGGGCGCGTGGTGAGGAAGCGCTCGATGTAGTCGCGGGCGGTCTCGTGGATGTCGACCTCGTGGCCCGCCTGCTCGGAGAGGTACCAGCGGTGCTCGAGGATCTCGTGGAAGATCTCGGCCGGCTCGAGCTTGCCGGTCGCGTCGGGCGGGATCATCGCCATGATCGGCTCGAAGACCTCGTGCATCCACCGGCTGGCGACCAGGTGGCGGTCCTCCCGGCCCAGGTCGTGGTGGGCGGTGTAGGAGTTGAGGTCGTTGAGCAGCCGGCGCGCCTGGTTGTCCTCGACGGTCATCCCGGTCAGCGCCTGGATCTCGCGCGCGTGGTGGCCCAGGTCGACCACCTTCGGCTGGATCCGGACGGTGTCGCCGTCGAGGTCGGTGACGATGTCGAGCTCGTCGACGTCGAACCCGAGGTCGTTGAGCCGCTCCACGCGCCTCTCGATGCGCCACATCTCGTCGGCACGGAACTCCTCGAGTCCGGTCAGCTCGGACCAGAGGGCGTCGTAGCGCTCGCGCAGGTGGCCGATGATCGCGAAGCCGTCGATCGGCCGTTTCACCGCGCCGCTCGCCGAGAGGTCCATCAGCTCGGCGAAGATGTTCTCGCAGCCGACCGTGATGTCGTACTCGCGCAGCCGGTCGCCGACCGTCTCGTGCAGCTCACCGGTCTCGGCGTCGACGAGGTACGCCGCCAGCGCGCCGGCATCGCGCCGGAAGAGCACGTTGGACAGCGACACGTCGCCCCAGTAGAAGCCCGCGAGGTGCAGGCGCACGAGGAGCACGACGATCGCGTCGATGAGCGTCGGCACGTGCTCGACGTCCATGCCGCGGCTGAACAGGCTGCGGTAGGGCAGGGAGAAGCGGAGGTGCCGGGTCAACAGGGCGGCCGGCAGCTCCTCGCCGTCCTCGGCCTCCCGGCCCGTGACGACGCCCTGCGGCACGACCGCCGGGAGACCGAGCCGCTGCAGGTCGCGCAGCATCCGGTACTCGCGGAAGGCGATCGCGTCGTTGGTCTCCTTGACCGCGTAGACGTTGCTGCCCAGCCGCACGATGCGCACCACGTGCCGCGACAGTCCGCGCGGCAGCGGCACCACGATGTCGTCCGGCCACTCCTCGAGCGGGGTGTCCCACGGCAGGCCGAGGATCGCCGGGTCGGGCCGGCTCGCGACGATCCGCATGGCCATGCCCAGACACGCTACTCCGTGCCGAGCTCCCACACGTCGGCCCGAGGACCGTCCGCCGCGGGCACCTCGACCCCGTCGGGGCCGGCGGGCAGGTCGGTGCCGCCGGGCTCGGTGCCCAGCAGGTGGCGGGCCGCCGGGAGCGGCAGCGTGAACGACGCGCCGGCCGCGCGGCGCACCACGACCAGGACGGCCTCCTCGGGGTGCTCGCGGACGTAGGCGATGGTGTCGGCGTCGACGTGGGCCCACCGCAGTCCGCCGCGGCGCAGGGCAGGGCGCTCCCGCCGCAGCCGCGCCAGGTCGCCGTACGTCGCGAGGGTGCGGGTGTCCCACTCGTCGCGGCGGTTCCACGGCATCGTGCGGCGGGCGTCCTCGCCGTTGACGCCCTCGAGCCCGATCTCGTCGCCGGCGAAGACCATGGGCACCCCGGGCAGCGTGAACTGCAGCCCGGCGGCGACCCGGTGCACGGCGGCGTCGCCGCCGACGACGGTGCGGATGCGCGCGGAGTCGTGCGAGCCCAGGAGGTTCCAGCTCGACGTCGTCGCGCGCCAGCCGAGCGCGCCCTGCCAGGTCCGGAACGTCTCGACGACCGTGGGCCCGTCGCGCCGGGGGACCGGCACGGGCCGGCCGAACGGCCGGGCGGGGGAGGAGGGGTCGCGCAGCCACGACCACACCGGCCAGGAGAAGCCGGAGTAGTTCATCGTGCCGTGCCAGCCGTCGCCGTCCACGTCGCCGGAGGCGTCGTGGTTGTGCTCGCCGATGATCCACGGGTCCTCGCGCAGCGCCGCCGCGGTGGCGCGGACGGTCCGCGCCACGTCGTGGGCGACGTCGACGGCGCCGAGCCGTCCGGTCATGTTGGCCACGTCGATGCGCCAGCCGTCCAGGTCGTAGGGCGGCTGCAGCCACCGGCCCACGACGGAGCTCGGCCCGTCCACCATCGCGTGGCGGGCGTCGAGGTTGGCGTGGTTGATCTTGGGCAGCGTGCCGTGGCCCATCCAGCACGCGTAGCTGCCGTCGTCCTCGAAGTGGTAGAAGGAGCGGTGCGGGTCGTGCGGGTCGTCGACGGCCGAGAGGAACCACTCGTGCGTGTCGCCGGTGTGGTTGGTCGTGAGGTCGCCGAGGATGCGCCAGCCGCGGGCGTGGACCGCCGCGCTGAGCCGGGCGTACGCCTCGCTGCCGCCGAGCAGCGGGTCGACCTCGGTGAAGGTGGTGGCGTTGTAGCGGTGGTTGCTCTCCCCGGGGAAGACCGGGGTCGTGTAGAGGATGTCGGCGCCCACCTCGTCGACGTGGTCGAGGTGCTCGCCGATGCCGTCGAGGTCGCCGCCGAAGAGCTGCATCGGGGTGCGCGGGTCGCTGCCCTCGAACACGACCTCCTCGTCCCAGGCGGCCGGCAGCGCCCAGTCGGGGACGGGTCGCTCGTCGGCGGCCGCGGAGCGGGCGAAGCGGTCGGGGAAGACCTGGTAGACGACGCCGTCGCGGCCCCAGTCGGGGGCGGCGGGGTGCGCCGTGAGCCTGAAGTCCGCGGCGTCCGGGGGGTCGTGGGCCACGAGGCCCGCGCCGGTCAGCCACTCCTGCCGGCCGCGGCCGTCCGCGGAGTCGCGGACCAGCAGGAACCGGTAGTGCGTGACGGGGTTGTGGACCGGCAGCCGGCCCGCCCACCACGTGGTCGCGCCGTCGGTGGTCGGCGTGGTCGGGTGGTAGACCGGCTCGGCGTCGTACGTCGTGCGCAGCCAGATCGCGTCGACCGGGTCGTCGGTGCTCGTGCGGACCCGGACCGTGACGGTGTCGCCGAGGGCCGGTGCCTCGTCGGAGACGTGGAGCGGGGAGCCGTCGTGGTGGGGCTGGCGGAGGAGGCTCACACGCCCCATCCTCCCTCACCTAGGATGGCCGCCGCGCCCGAAGGCGCAGGCCGGTGTAGCTCAGTTGGTAGAGCGCTTCTCTTGTAAAGAAGATGTCGCGGGTTCGAATCCTGTCACCGGCTCCACGCCGCCGCTCAGCGGACCTGCTGGACCTCGAACTCGCACGCCGGCGAGGCGATGGCGTCCTGGGCGGCCACCAGTCGCAGCTCGCGCTCGCCGGAGTCGAGGGTCTCCTTCAGCACGGCGAACACCGATGAGGCGGTCCGGGCGAGCGCGTCGGCGGGTGAGCCGGTGGTGGCGAGATGGGCGGTGAACAGCGCGGCGGTGATGTCGCCGGAGCCGTTGGCCTTCATCGGCAGCCGCGGGGTCGTGACGAGCCAGGCGCCGTCGGCGGTCACGGCGAGCATCTCGATCGCGTCGGCGGGCGCGCCGTCGCGGTCCATCGAGGTGACCAGCACCGTCGACGGGCCCAGGTCGCGGACCTCCTCGACCGCCGACAGCACGTCGTCGAGCGACGAGGGGCCGCTGAGGCCGTCGCGGCCGGTGATGAAGCCGAGCTCGAACTGGTTCGGCGTGAGCACGTCGGCGACGGGGATCACCGTGGAGCGGTACTTCGGTGGGATCGCCGGGTTGACGAAGCAGCCGGACGTGGCGTTGCCCATGACGGGGTCGCAGGTGTACGTCGCCGCGGGGTTGGCCGCCTTGACCTGTGCCACCGCGTCGACGATGACGTCGGCGATCTCCGGCGAGCCCTGGTAGCCGGAGAGGATCGCGTCGCAGGACGCGAAGGCGCCGCGCTCCCCGATGCCGGTGATCACCGCTGCCACGTCCTCGGCGGCGATCAGCGGCCCGCGCCACGCGCCGTACCCGGTGTGGTTGGAGAAGTTCACCGTCAGCACCGGCCAGACCTCGTGGCCGAGCCGCTGGAGGGGGAAGACCGCGGCGGAGTTGCCGACGTGTCCGTAGGCGACGTGGGACTGGATGGAGAGGACGCGCACGACCTCGACCTTAGCCCCCGGGCCCCGGGCCGGTCAGGCGACCTGCAGCGACCGCTTCGACAACCCCATCCAGTAGCCGTCGATGACCTGGGTGCCCGGCTCGTCGGCGGTGGTCGCCGCGCCCAGCGTGACGAAGAGGGGCGTGTAGTGCTCGACGGTCGGGTGGGCGTACGGCATGCCCGGCGCCTTGGCGCGGAAGTCGGCCAGGGCGTCGACGTCGCCGCGCGCGAGGGCGTCGGCCGCCCACAGGTCGAAGTCGCGCGACCAGCCGGGGACGGCGGCGTCGATCCGCCACTCGGTGAGGAACGGCAGGCCGTGGGTGAGGAAGCCCGAGCCCACGATCAGCACCCCCTCGTCGCGCAGCGGGCGCAGTCGCTCGCCGAGCCTCATCAGGCGGTGCGGGTCGTCGGTGGGCAGCGACATCTGCAGGACCGGGATGTCGGCCTCGGGGTACATCACCTTCAACGGCACCCAGGCCCCGTGGTCCAACCCGCGCGAGGCGTGCTGGTGCACCGGCTCCCCGCTCGGCATCATGGCGGCGACCCGCTGGGCGAGCGCCGTCGCGTCCGGCGTCCGGTAGGTCATCTCGTAGTACTTCGGCGCGAACCCGCCGAAGTCGTAGACCAGCGGGGCGCCGCTGGCCGACAGGCTCACGGGCGCGGACTCCCAGTGCGCCGAGACGATCAGCACGGCCTTCGGTCGCGGCAGGTCGCGGGCCCAGGCCGCGAGCTGCCCGGACCACGTGGGGTCGTCGAGCAGCGGCGGGGCCCCGTGGCCGATGTAGAGGGCAGGCATGGAGTCGGTCATGGTCACCTCGATAGTCCGACTTTCAACTATACGCCCCGGGTAGTCCACCGGCAAACGGTCGGCGACCGGGGTCTTCCGCGACCGTTTCCCGGTGGACTACCGCGGGGGGACGTCGTCGTACGCCGGCAGCGACCAGTCGACCGGCGCGGCCCCCTGCTCCTCCAGCAGCCGGTTCACCCGGCTGAAGGGCCTCGAGCCGAAGAACCCGCGTCGCGCGCTGAGCGGCGACGGGTGCGCCGACTCGACCGACGGGACCGGCCCGAGCAGCGGCTTGAGCGACTGCGCGTGGCGACCCCAGAGAATGGCCGCGCACGGGCCGCCGCGCTCGGCAAGGGCGACGATCGCGCGCTCGGTGATGGGCTCCCAACCCTTGCCGCGGTGGCTGTTGGAGTCGCCGGGACGCACGGTCAGCGACCTGTTGAGCAGCATCACCCCTTGATCGGCCCAGGCGGAGAGGTCGCCGTGCCGCGGCGGCACGATGCCGAGGTCGTCGCGGAGCTCGACGTAGATGTTGACCAGGCTGGGCGGCAGCGGCCACACGTGCCGCTCGACGGCGAAGCTCAGCCCGATGGGGTGCGCCGGGTTCGGGTAGGGGTCCTGCCCCACGACCAGGACGCGGACGTCCGCGAGCGGGCGGCTGAAGGCGCGGAGGACCAGGTCACCCGCGGGCTGGTAGCCCCGGCCGGCCGCGACCTCCTCCCGCAGGAAGCGGCCCATGGCGGCGATCCGGTCGTCGACCGGCGCGAGCGCCTCCGCCCAGTCCGCGGCGACGAGTCCCTTCTCGACCAGCCCTGCCAGCGCGCCCGACCGGGAGCTCATCGGACCGGTCGCTGGAGGCGGTCGAGGAAGGCCACCAGCAGCGCCTCGCGCATCGCCGGCGACGCGACGTCGAGCATCGCGTTGACCTCGGCCATCCGCGTCGGCAGCTCGAGGTCGCCGTCGGCGGACGCGCCCACCAGGCCGGAGGCCGCCAGCAGGCCGTCGAAGTCGTCGTCGCCGAGTGCCGTCGGGTCGAGCGCCTCGATGAAGGCCACCACACCGGGGTCGACCGCGACCGGCCCGGCCGCCTGTGCGGCTGCCACCGAGGCGTGCAGGACCGCCGCGAAGTCGTCCACG
The DNA here is from genome assembly GCF_017916455.1 of Nocardioides xinjiangensis. Lineage (GTDB taxonomy): Bacteria > Actinomycetota > Actinomycetes > Propionibacteriales > Nocardioidaceae > Nocardioides > Nocardioides xinjiangensis. The sequence goes on from NZ_JAFMSY010000004.1 coordinate 97,219, forward strand.
TGGGGCAGGGTCCCGGCGCTCACCGACAGGTGGACGCTGGGACCGCCGTCGCCGTGCGACAGCTGCGGCTGGACGTACCAGCCGCGGGAGACCAGCTCGTCGGTCACGGTGAAGGGGTCGCACGAGCCGTCGGTGCTGAAGGTCACGAGCGTCGAGTCCGGCGGCGCGACCAGCTGCAGCGCGGGCTCGCGCCCGAGGCACCCCACGATGGCGTCGACCGCGGCGAACGCGCGACCGGCGAGGTCGAGGTAGCCCGCGTCGCCGAGGTGCTGCACCACCGCCCACGTGCCGGCGACCGGACCCCCCGAACGCGTCGACTGGGTGGTCGCGTTGAGCATCGTGTAGCCCGGCCAGGCGGCCGAGGCGAAGAGCTGCGGCTTGCGCAGCGCCGCGTCCCGGTGCAGCAGCACGGAGGTGCCCTTGGGGGCATAGGCGTACTTGTGCGTGTCCACCGAGAGCGAGGTGACGCCCTCGACGGAGAAGCTCCACGGGGGAACCTCACGCCCGAGCCGTGCGGCGTAGGGCAGCACCCAGCCGCCGATGCAGGCGTCGACGTGGCAGCGCACGCCGCGCGCGGCCGCCGCCGCCGCGATCTCCGTCACCGGGTCGACCACCCCGTGCGCGTACGACGGCGCGCTGGCGACCACGAGCACGGTGCGGTCGTCGATCGCCTCGGCCATCGCCCGCGGGTCGGCGCGGAAGTCGGGTCCGACCGGCACGAGGACCGGCTCGACGCCGAAGTAGTGGGCCGCCTTGTGGAAGGCGGCGTGCGCGGTGGCGGGCAGCACCATCCGCGGCCGGAGGACCTCCGGTCGGCTGTCCCGGGCGGCCTGCACGGCGAGCAGGATCGACTCGGTGCCGCCCGAGGTGACGGTCCCGACGGCGGACGGCGGGGCGTCGACCAGGCCGCAGGCGAAGCCGACGAGCTCGTTCTCCATCTGCAGCAGCGAGGGGAAGGCCGTCGGGTCGAGCGCGTTGGACGCGGCGTACGCGGCGACGGCCTCCCGGGCCACCCGGTCCACCTCCGGGTCGCCGGAGTCGTAGACGTAGGCGAGGGTGCGGCCTCCGTGCACCGGCAGGTCCCGGCGCTGCAGCGCCCTGAGCCGGTCGATGAGGTCGGTCACGACAGGGCTCCTTCGGCGGCGGCCACCTCGGTGGCGTCGAGTGAGTAGCGGCGCAGCCACCACAGGCTCGCCAGGACCAGCAGGGCGGGGACGACCGAGAAGCCGAGCACGATCGCGGTCTGCGCCGACCCGGGCTGCTCGACCGCGCGGCCGTCGCTGGAGACGTAGCCGCCGAGAGCGAGCGCGACGGCGAAGACCGCGGGCCCCAGGGCGAGCCCCAGGGTCTCACCGGCGGTCCAGACGCCGGTGTAGACGCCCGCCCGGTTCTCACCGGTGCGCGCGGAGTCCACGGCGGCGGCGTCGGGCAGCATCGCCATCGGGAAGACTTGGCACCCGGCGTAGCCGACCCCCACCAGCGCCGTGCCGGTCATCGTCCACACGTCGTCGCCGCCCAGCGCGAGCAGGGTCAGCAGGGCGCCGCCGGCGAGCACCAGCGACGCCACGACGTACCCGCGCCGCTTGCCGACCCGCTCGCCGAACCTCGCCCAGACGGGCGTCAGCACCAGCGCCGGCCCGACGAAGCAGACGAACAGGACGGTGGCCGCGCCCGGCCGGCCGAGCACGTCGCCCGCCAGGTAGTCGACCCCGGCGAGCATGCAGCCGGTCGCGAGCGCCTGCAGGACGAACGTCGTGAGCAGCAGCCGGAAGTCCCTGGCCTGCGCCACGATCCGGAGCTGGTCGCGCAGGGAGCCTCCGCCGGCGACCGTCGCGCCGATCGGCGCGTGCCGCGTGCCCCACCACGCCCCGAGCACGCCGGCGACGATCAGCACGGCCATCACCACGCCCATCACCCGGTAGCCGTCGCGGCCGCCGACCGCGTCGCGGATCAGCGGCGCGGTGGCCCCGGCGAGCATGATCGTGAACGCCAGGATGGCCACCCGCCACGTCATCAACCGGGTGCGCTCGTCGTAGGACGCGGTGATCTCGGCGGGCATCGCGACGTAGGGCACCTGGAAGAAGGCGTACGCCGACGCGGCCAGCACGAAGAAGACGAGCACCCACGCCGCCTCCAGCGCCGGGTCGCCCAGGTCGGGGGCCGCGAAGATCAGGGCGAAGGCTCCGGCGAGCATCAGGCCGGCCCGGACGAGCCAAGGCCGCCTCGGTCCGGCGGGGTCGAGCGTGCGGTCGCTGACCCGACCCGCCACCGGGTTGAGCAGCACGTCCCACGCCTTGGGCAGGAAAACGATCACGCCGGCCCACAGCGCCGCGATCCCGAGCTCGTCGGTGAGGAAGGGCAGCAGCATCAGGCCGGGGACGGTGCCGAACGCACCGGTAGCGACCGACCCGGTGCCGTAGCCGATGCGCACGCCGCGCGTCAGCGACGTCGGCCCGCCCGGCGAGGTGGCCGTGCTCACGGGCGACCCGACGGCCGCGTCGACGACGTGCCGGAGGATCGCCCCCTGCGCGCCGGCGGCGGTGGCCCCGACCACTGCGCCACCCACTCGTCGAGGACCGGCCACGTCGTCTCCCGGGCGCCGCGGCCGGTGAGCGTGCCGAGGTGGCCTCCCGGCACGATCTCGAACCGCACCTCCCGCGACCCCGCCAGCAGGGGCACCACGGCGCGTACGGCGGCCAGCGGGGCGATGCCGTCGGTGTTGCCGGCGAGGACCAGCGTCGGCACCTCGACGTCGGCGAGGTCGACGGTCCGCTCGCCCACCTGCATGCTGCCGCGCGCGAGCGCGGTGCCCGCGAGGAAGCGGTGGTAGAGCTGGCCGTAGGTCCGCCCCGGGTACGCCGTCATGTTCGCCCGGAAGCGGGTGACCGCCTCCAGCTGGGCCAGGTGGTCCGTGTCGTCGAGGTGGCTGAGCAGCACGAGCGGCCTGGCGACCGCCTCCACCGCCGCCGCCGCGAAGACCCGGCCCAGCAGCGGGGACGGCACGCCACCGAGCGCGCGGTAGGCCCGCGTGAGGGCGCCCGTTCCCCGGGTGGGGTCGAGCAGCGGCCTGGCGGGGGCGACGAGCGGCACCCGGGTCACGTCGACCGGGGAGCCGACGACCGTGACGGAGGCGATCGGCAGGTCCCGCCGGTCGGCGGCGGCGAGGAGGGTGAGGATGCCGCCCAGGCTCCAGCCGACCAGGTGGACCGCGCGGTCGCCGGAGTGCTCGTGCACCGTCCTCACGGCCTGCGGCAGGACCTCGTCGACCCAGTGCTCCATCCCGAGCGAGCGGTCGCGCAGGGCGACCTCGCCGTACTCGACGAGGTAGGTGGGCCGGCCCTGCGTGACCAGGTGCTCGACCAGCGAGCAGCCGCGTCGCAGGTCGAAGCACAGCGCCGGCGCGGCGAGCGGAGGCACCAGGAGCACGGGGTCCCCCGCCGGGGCCACGCCCCTCGCCGGCCGGTAGTGGTAGACCTCGCGCCGGTCGCCCTCGTCGACCAGCGTCCGCGGCATCGGCCGCAGGTCGGCCACACCGCCGTAGAGCACGGTGTGCGCCACGTTCCCGGCCGCGGCAACCACCTGCTGGGGGCTGGGGATGAGGTCCATGGCGGAAATCTACGGGCACCCGCATCCGGTCGAGCGGCTCGGACGGAGAAGGAGGTGACAGGACGCCACCAGGCGCCCCGAGACGGAAGGACTCCCCATGAAGCGACGCGTTCCCGCACTCCTCGCCGCATCGGCCCTCGCCCTCGGCGCGGTGCAGACCGCCACACCCGCGGCCGGTGCCCGGGCCACCGGCGAGGACAGCCTCGCCGCCCTGCTCACCTCCGACGGCAACACCTTCGACAAGAACAAGTCCGACTTCGACATCGTCACCGAGGCCGCGCTCGCGGTGGTGGCCGCCAAGCCCGACAGCCCGGTCGCGCTCCTCGCCGACGGCTCGCAGCGGCTGACGGTCTTCGCGCCGACCGACCAGGCCTTCCGCCTGCTCGCCGAGGACCTCACCGGCAGGACCATCGCGAGCGAGAGGAAGATCTTCCGGGCGCTCGTGGAGCTGGCCGGCGTCGACACCATCGAGACGGTGCTGCTCTACCACGTCGTGCCGGGCAGGGCCCTGACGAGCCCGAAGGTGCTGAAGTCGGACGGGGCGAGGCTCACCACTGCGCAGGGCGGCAGGATCAAGGTCGACGTCCGCAGGAAGCCGTCCCTCAGCATCACGCTCAAGGACCGGGACAAGAACGACCGTGACCCGTCGGTCGTGCTGAAGGCGCTCGACCTGAACAAGGGCAACAAGCAGGTGGCCCACGGGATCGACCGGGTGCTGCGCCCGATCGACCTCTGAGGAGCCGGGAGCCGACGGGTGGGGCGACGATGACCGCCGTCTCGTTCCCCGCCCGATCGGCTCGCCGGTACGGTGTGGTCGTGGTCAGCGAGGCCAGCGGGGCCGACGAGCCCGAGGACGTGCAGTCCGTCGCCGCGCGCCTCGTGGCAGGTGACGAGTCCGCCCTCGAGGCGGTCTACGACCGGTGGTCGGCCCTCGTCCACACCTTCGCGCTACGCGCCCTGCAGGACCCCCACGACGCCGAGGACGTGACCCAGCAGGTGTTCGTGGCTGCCTGGCGGAGCCATCGCACGCTGACGCCGAGCCCGTCGGCCCTGCCCGCCTGGCTCCTCGGGATCGCGCGGCACAAGGTCGCCGACGCCCGTGCCGCCCGCGCCCGCGACGCCGACCGGGTCGCGGCGGCCGCGGCGCGGCCCGAGGTCCGCCTCGTCGCCTCCGGCGAGGCGGCGGACGCGGTCCTCGCCGACAGGCTCGTGGTCCGGCAGGCTGTCCAGGACCTGCCCGACCCGCGCCGGACCATCCTGTTCCTCGCCTTCTGGGAGGAGCGCAGCCACGCCGAGATCGCCGCGTGCACCGGCCTGCCGCTCGGCACAGTCAAGAGCCACGTTCGGCGCGGTCTCGTCCAGATCCACCACCAGCTCGAGGGGGTGCGGGCCCATGTCGCACGTTGACATCGAGGAGCTCGCCGCGCTCGCGCTCGAGCACGACGACGCCCCCGAGACGGTGCGGCGGCACGTCGCTGACTGCGCGGAGTGCGCCGCCCTGGTGGCGGCGCTCGCGGAGGTACGCGGCCTCGCCGGCGCGACCGACCTGATCGCGCCGCCGCCAGGCGTCCGCGGCCGGGTGCTGGCGCACCTGCGCTCCGACGACGACGGCAACGACCGCGGGGCCCGCCGCGAGGACGACGGCGACGGGGACGGCCCCTCGGCGCCCGTGACGCCGTTGCCGAAGGAGCCCGTGCCGGGTCCGCCGCCGGCTGCTCGCCGGCCCGACCGTCGTGCCGGTCGCGTGCCGGTATGGGCAGCGGGCCTGGCCGCCGCTGTCGCGCTGGTCGCGGGCCTCGGGCTGGGCCGCCTGAGCGTCGCAGACCCGGAGCCGCGGGAGGAGTTGGCGACGGTGGTCGCTGCCGCCGACCTCACCGCGCTCGACAGTGACGACTTGCGTGGCGAGGCGCGCGCCGTACGCTCCGAGGACACCCTCACGCTCCGGGTGGAGGCACGCGCCCTCGGCGACGAGGACGGCTTCCGCGAGGTGTGGCTCATCAACGTCGACGGCACGCGCATGGTCGCGCTCGGCGTCCTGGCCTCGGGCGACGAGGGCGAGTTCCAGGTGCCGCGGGGCCTCATCGACGACGGCTACCGCATCGTCGACATCTCCGTCGAGCCCGAGGACGGCGACCCGAGGCACTCGGGCGTGAGCCTGGCCCGCGGCGAGCTCACCTGACCCTCCCTCGGGACGGGGCGCTCTCGACAACGGCCGGCGCGAGGGCTAGGAACGAGGGATGAGGTGGAGGTACGGCATCCTCGGCGGCACGGCGGCGGCAGCCGCCGCCACGGCGGCCCACGACCTGGTGCAGCGCAAGCACGCGATCCTGCGCAACTACCCCGTCGTCGGGCACGCCCGCTTCTGGGTCGAGAGATTCGGCCCGGAGCTGCGGCAGTACATCGTCACCAGCAACGACGAGGAGCGGCCGTTCAGTCGTGACCAGAGGCGCTGGATCTACGCCAGCTCCAAGCTGGAGAACAACTACTTCGGCTTCGGCACCGACAACGACGTGGAGCGCGTCGAGGGCTACCCGATCATCAAGCACCGCACCTTCACCGGTCCGGGCGCCGCGACGATGCCGCACGCGCAGGAGGAGATCGTGCTGCCGTGCGCCAAGGTGATGGGCGCGTCGCGGGGGCGTGCGCACGCCTTCCGCCCCACCTCAGTGGTCAACATCTCCGGGATGAGCTTCGGCTCGCTGTCCGGCAAGGCGATCGAGGCGCTGAACAAGGGTGCGGCGATGGCCGGGTGCTTCCAGAACACCGGGGAGGGGGCGCTGTCCCCGCACCACCGCCACGGCGGCGACATCGTCTTCCAGATCGGCACCTCCTACTTCGGCTGCCGCGACGAGCACGGCCGCTTCGACATGGCCCGGCTGGTCGACGTCGTGCAGTCCGCGCCGGTGCGCGCGATCGAGATCAAGCTCAGCCAGGGTGCGAAGCCGGGCCTCGGGGGCATGCTGCCGGGGGAGAAGGTGAGCCGGGAGATCGCCGAGATCCGGGGCATCCCCGAGGGCAAGGACTGCGCCTCGCCGAGCCGCCACACGGTCTTCCACGACATCGACTCGATGCTCGACTTCGTGGAGTCGGTCGCCCAGGCGACCGGGCTGCCGGTCGGCATCAAGTCCGCCGTGGGCAACCCGACCATGTGGGACGAGCTCGTGGAGGCGATGCGATCGGGCACCCGCGGCGTCGACTTCGTCAACATCGACGGCGGGGAGGGCGGCACCGGTGCGGCGCCGATGATCTTCGCCGACTCCGTCGCCTACCCGTTCCGGATCGGGTTCAGCGAGGTCTACCGGCGCTTCGCGGCCGCCGGGCTCAGCGACGACGTCGTCTTCATCGGGGCCGGGAAGCTGGGGATCCCCGAGAACGCCGTCGTCGCCTTCGCGCTGGGTGCCGACATGGTCAGCGTGGGCCGTGAGGCGATGCTGTCCATCGGCTGCATCCAGGCGCAGAAGTGCCACACGGACCACTGCCCGGTCGGTGTCGCGACCCAGAACCCGCGCTACACCCGGGGCCTCGACGTGAGCCTCAAGAGCGTGCGCGCGGCGAACTACATCCGCTCGCTGCGGCGCGACCTGCTCAAGGTCTCGGAGGCGATCGGCGTCGTGCACCCCGGCCTCATCGCCCCGCGCGACGTGGACATCGTCGACGGCACCCGCTCGGCGGTCGGCCTCGCCGAGATCTACGGCTACGACCCCTCCTGGCCGCGGCTGGGCCCCGACTTGGTGCGGGAGATCGAGGCCTTGATGACCGCCCAGGACGAGACCGAGCCGTCGCAGCGCACCCCGGCCTGAGGTCGCCCAGGACCGGCCTGAGCGGCGTACGCGTCAGACTGCAGGGGTCGTGCGCACCGTCTTGTCGTGGTGGTCGGGCAGCGTCTCGAGCTCGGTGAGGAAGTCGCGCGCCCACTTCGCGACGTCGTTCTGCACGACCGTCTTGCGCATCGCCCGCATCCGGCGCCCGGTCTCCTTCGCGCCGGCGGCGTACGCCTCGAGGAGGGTCGCCTTCATGCCGTCGATGTCGTAGGGGTTCACCAGCCACGCCTGGCGCAGCTCCTGCGCCGCGCCGGCGAACTCCGAGAGCACCAGGGCCCCGTGGTTGTCGAAGCGGCAGGCGACGTACTCCTTGGCGACGAGGTTCATGCCGTCGCGGAACGGCGTGACCACCATGATGTCGGCCGCCCGGTAGAACGCCGCCATCTCCTCGCGCGGGAAGGAGCTGTGCAGGTAGTGGATGGCCGGACGCCCGATCAGGCCGTGGTCGCCGTTGATGCGTCCGACGAGCCGCTCGATGTCGTCGCGCAGGATCCGGTACTGCTCCACGCGCTCGCGCGAGGGCGTCGCGACCTGCACGAAGACGACGTCCTCGACGTCGAGGTGGCCGTCGCGGACCAGCTCGCCGAAGGCGCGCAGGCGGGAGTAGATGCCCTTGGTGTAGTCGAGCCGGTCCACGCCTAGGAAGATCACCTTGGGGTCGCCGAGGGCCTCCCGGATCTCGGCGGCACGCGCGGTCACCGCCTCGGACCGCGCGAGCTCCTCGAAGCCTGCCGTGTCGATGGAGATCGGGAACGCGGTGGCCTTCACCGGCCGGCCGTCGGGGAGGTAGATCGTGTCGCGGTGGGTCTTGTGGCCGACCCGGCTGCGCACGAGGCGCACGAAGTTCGCCGCGGCACCCGGCAGCTGGAAGCCGATCAGGTCGGCGCCGAGCAGCCCCTCCAGGATCTGGCGCCGCCACGGCAGCTGGGAGAACAGCTCGGCCGGCGGGAACGGGATGTGCAGGTAGAAGCCGATGCGGAGGTCGGGACGCTGCGCCCGCAGCATCTGCGGCACGAGCTGCAGCTGGTAGTCCTGCACCCAGACCGTCGCGCCCTCGGCCGCCACCTCGGCTGCCCGGTCGGCGAAGCGCCGGTTGACCGCGACGTAGGCGTCCCACCACTCCCGGTGGAACTCCGGCTTGGCGACGACGTCGTGGTAGAGCGGCCAGAGCGTGCCGTTGGAGAAGCCCTCGTAGAACTCCTCGACCTCCTGCGCGGTCAACGCCACCGGGATCAGGGAGAGCCCGTTCTCGACGAACGGCTCGAACTCGTCGTCGTCGGCCGAGCCCGGCCAGCCGATCCAGGCCCCGTCGTTCGCGCGCAGGACCGGCTCGAGCGCGGTGACCAGGCCGCCGGGGGACGGGCGCCAGGAGACCGAGCCGTCCGGCTGGTGCACGCGGTCCACGGGCAGCCGGTTGGCCACGATGACGAGGTCTGCCTGCGGTGGTCGGGTCACGTCCGCCACCCTAACGATCCTGTCCGAGCCGCGAGTCACCCCGCGGTGCGTCGCGTCCGTGCCGCCCGAGGGCCCCGCTCGGTGTGTCCAGACGACTCGCCGGAGACGAATGACATCGTTGTCGTTCGTCGCCTAGACTGGCGGCGGTCCCCCCGGTCACGGGTGGACCTGGGGTCGAGAAGGAGACGCAATGGACGCCGCGAAGCACGTCGCCGCCGAGCAGGAGCCCGCTGCAGGGCTCAGCCAGCGCGATCGCGAGATCCTCGAGTTCGAGCGGCACTGGTGGAAGTACGCCGGCGCCAAGGAACAGGCGGTCCGCGAGAAGTTCGACATGTCCTCGACCCGCTACTACCAGGTGCTCAACGCCCTCATCGACCGCCCCGAGGCGCTCGAGGCCGACCCCCTGCTCGTCCGTCGCCTCCGCCGGCTCCGCGCCTCCCGCCAGAGGCAGCGCTCCGCCCGCCGCCTCGGCTTCGAGATCTGACCCGAGCGAGACCCGCCCACTCACGATTGGTCACCTTCCCCATGACCTCCTTCCCCAGTCCTGACCCTCGCCCGCGCCGCCGTCCCCGTGACGAGCAGGGCGTGGCCTTCCCGTCCCCGCTCGTCATGCTGTCGGTGCTCGCCGTCGCGATGGCGTCGATCACGTTCGTGGCCACCCGCGAGCAGGCCCCGACCGAGCGTCGCGTCGACACCGCGACGATCGCCAGCGCCGACCAGACGCCCAGCGGGGAGGCCGAGCCGTCGCCGGCGACGACGACGCCCCCGAAGCCGAAGCCGAAGCCGCAGGTCGAGCGGGGCGAGGTCTACGTCGAGGTCTACAACAACTCGGGCATCCAGGGCCTCGCCGCCGCCACCGCGGCCAAGGCCACCGGTGTCGGCTGGGCCGTGGTGGGCGACGACAACTGGACGGGCCTGATCCCGACGAGCACGGTCTACTTCCCGCCCCGGCTCGAGGCCGCCGGCAAGCAGCTCGCCCTCGACCTCGGCATCAAGCGCACCGCGCCGGCCGTCGGGGTGATGAAGCGCGACCGGCTCACCGTCATCCTCACCGCCGACGCCCCGCGGTAGCCGAGGGCCCGAGGCGGTTCGGCGTCCCCCCGCGCGGCGTGGTTGGCTGAGCCCCATGGAGTTCACCTCCGACGACGCGCGGGCTCACTACGACGCCCTGCGCGAGGTCCTCGCCGGTGCGGTCGTCGGGCTCGACTTCGACGGCACGCTGTCCCCGGTCGTCGACGACCCCGAGGCCGCGCGCCTGCACCCCGGTGCCCCGGGCGCGCTCCTCGAGCTCGCGGAGGCGGTCCGCGCCGTCGCGGTGATCACGGGCCGACCGGCACGCCAGGCGATCGCCATGGGAGACCTCGACGCGCTCGGCAACGCGATGCTCGATCGCGGCGCCGAGCTCTTCGTCTTCGGCCAGTACGGCAACGAGCGCTGGTCGGCGACCGAGCAGCGGATCCGCTCGCCCCGGCCGCCCGCGGGGCTGGCCAGCTTCGAGCGCGAGCTGCCGTCGGTGCTGCGCGGTGCTGGCGCCGCTGAGGCCCACGTCGAGGAGAAAGGCCTCGCGGTCGCGGTGCACACCCGGCGCATGGACGACCCCGCCGGGGCCTTCGACCGGCTGGTCGAGCCGCTCACCGCCCTCGCCGAGCGCCACCACCTCACGATCGAGCCGGGGCGCAACGTGATCGAGGTGCGCTCCGGCGACATGCACAAGGGCGCGGCCCTGCGGACCTTCGTCGCCGAGCAGGAGGCCTCCGGCGTGGTCTTCGGCGGTGACGACCTCGGTGACATCGCGGCCTTCGAGGCGGTCCGGGAGCTGCGTGCCGACGGCCTGCCCGGACTCGTCGTCTGCTCCGCCTCGCACGAGCAGCCCGACCTGGTGCGGCTCGCCGACGTCGTCGTCGACGGTCCGGCCGGGATGGTCGAGCTGCTCGGCCGGCTTCCCGCGCCCCTCGCCGGCCGCTGACCGCCGCGGGCCGCGCAGCCGTCCCCCCAGGCGTCCCTCGGGTCGCCCACGCAGCGGACGCGGCCCGATCACATCGTGGACTCGGTGTGCGCATCGTGAGACGCCCCGCCTAGGCTGGGCGTGCTCATCACGAGGGACTGAGGGAACGGCCCGTCGAAGTCCCGGCAACCACCCGTGAGCCTCCTGTCCGGACACCTCCGGCAGTCACGGGAGCAGGTGCCAAATCCGACCCACGCGAGAGTCGCGGGGACAGATGAGAAGGAGGACTTCATGAGCACCCTGCTGGACGACACCACGACCGCCACGGCGTCGAAGGGGCTGCGCGAGGGCGCCTTCGGGCACGCCCGCGCACTCGCCTGTCGGGAGTGCGGGCACGAGGTCGCCCTCGGCCCGTCGTACGCCTGTCCGGAGTGCTTCGGGCCGCTGGAGGTGGCCTACGACTTCCCGTCGGTGACCCGCGAGGAGATCGCGGCGGGTCCCGCGAACATCTGGCGCTACAAGGCGCTGCTCCCCGTCCCGACCGACATCGAGCAGAGCCCCAACACCGAGCCGGGCTTCACCCGCCTGCTCGAGGCGCGCAACCTCGGCCGCGAGCTCGGCATCGACCGGCTCTGGGTCAAGGACGACTCGACCAACCCGACCAACTCGTTCAAGGACCGCGTGGTCGCGTGCGCCCTCAGCGCCGCCCGGGAGCTCGGCGCGAAGGTCTTCGCGTGCCCCTCGACCGGCAACCTGGCCAACGCGGTCGCCGCCGCCGGCGCCCGCGCCGGGATGCGGACCGTCGTCTTCATCCCGAGCAACCTCGAGAAGCCCAAGCAGGTCAACTCGGCCGTGTACACCGACCGCCTCGTCGCGGTCGAGGGCAACTACGACGACGTCAACAAGCTCGCCTCGGAGATCGCCGGCGAGGAGGAGGGGTGGGCGTTCGTCAACGTCAACGTCCGGCCCTTCTACGCCGAGGGCTCGAAGACCCTCGGCTACGAGATCGCCGAGCAGCTCGGCTGGCGGTTGCCCGACCAGATCGTCATCCCCGTGGCGTCCGGCTCGCAGCTCACCAAGGTCGACAAGGCCTTCCAGGAGCTGATCCGGCTGGGCCTGGTCGAGGACAAGCCCTACCGGGTCTTCGGCGCCCAGGCGACCGGCTGCTCGCCGGTCTCCGTGGCCTACAAGGCCGGCACCGACGCGATCCGGCCCGTCAAGCCCGACACCATCGCCAAGAGCCTGGCGATCGGCAACCCCGCCGACGGCATCTACGTCCTCGACATCTGCCGCCGCTCCGGTGGTGCCGTCGAGGACATCACCGACGACGAGGTGCGCGAGGGGATCCTGCTCCTGGCCCGCACCGAGGGCATCTTCACCGAGACCGCCGGGGGCACCACCGTGGGCGTGCTGAAGAAGCTCGTCGAGACCGGCCAGCTCGACACGTCCCTCGAGACCGTCGTGATCAACACCGGCATGGGCCTGAAGACCCTGGACGCGGTCGCCGACCGGGTCGGTCCCGCCGCCACCATCGCCCCTAGCTACGACGCCTTCGTCGCGTCCGGCGTCCTGTGAAGGAGGAACCCAGCATGAGCGTGTCCGTCCGGATCCCCACCATCCTGCGCACCTACACCGGCGGCCAGTCCGAGGTCAGCGCCGAGGGCGACACCCTCGCCGCCGTGCTCGACGACCTCGACGCCAGCTACGCCGGCATCAAGGGGCGGATCCTCGACGAGGCGGGCCAGCTGCGCCGGTTCGTCAACGTCTACGTCGGCAACGACGACGTGCGGTTCCTCGAGGACCTCGCGACCCCGACGCCCGACGGCGTGCAGGTCTCGGTCATCCCGGCAGTCGCCGGCGGCTGACCCCCCGGCGGCCGGGGGAGCGCGTACGTCGACCACGGCGGCGTTGCCGCGACCGGCGCCGAGCTGGCCGACGCGCGGGGGCGCGTCGTGTGCACCCGTGCCCAGGTGTGACGCCCCGTTGGGTCGGCGGACACCGCGGGTTGCGCGCACGTTCAACGACGTGTGGTTCACAGGCGGGGTGGGAAGCAAGCACCTGACCAGGGCCGGCCTCGCGCTGGCCGTCCTCGGCGGCCTCGCGGGCGGGACGACGTACGGTGCCCGCGAGCTGCTGCACCGTCAGGCTGCGCAGGCGCGACGGGCCATCGGCAAGCCCCTCGGCGAGGTCGCCCCCTCCGCGGACAAGCACTACAAGAAGAAGTACGGGGCGCCGGTGGACCTGCTCGTCCTCGGCGACTCGATCGCCGCGGGGCTGGGCGCCGAGCGGGCCAAGCAGACGCTGGGCAGTCGCCTGGCCCGCGGCATCGCCGAGCACGCGGGTCGCTCGGTGCGGCTGCGCACGGCGGCGGTGGTCGGCTCGGAGAGCAGCATGCTCGCCGCCCAGCTCGCCTCGCTGCCCGGGACGTACCGCCCGGACGTGGCCGTCATCGTCGTCGGCGGCAACGACGTCACCCACCGGGTGCCGGTCGCGGAGTCCGTGCGCCACCTCGCGGACGCCGTCGACCGGTTGCGCGCCCTCGGGGCCGAGGTCGTCGTGGGCACCTGCCCCGACCTGGGCGCGCTGCGGCCGGTGCCGCAGCCCCTGCGCGCGCTCGGGTCGCGGGCCTCGCGCCAGCTCGCGGACGCACAGCGCGGCGTCGCCCTCGAGCACGGCGCGCGGGTCGTCTCCCTCGCGCACGTCGTCGGTCCGTTCTTCATCACGAATCCCGAGGAGATGTTCAGCCTCGACCGGTTCCACCCGAGCGCCCACGGCTACAAGCGCACCGCCAAGGCGATGCTGCCGTCGGTGCTCGCAGCGCTCGGCGTGGTCGAGGCGGTGCCGTTCGGGCACCACGCACCGGGGGTGGGTGGGTCAGGCTAGGGTTCGCGGGTGCGCACCACCGCTCGACGAGCCGGCCAGGCCCTGAAGAAGGCAGCCCAGAGGGCCGGCCGCATCCAGGCATCGCCCGTGCCCGAGGCGCCCGAGCCGGTCGTCGACGCGAAGGCGGAGCGCCGCCGCCGGCTGCTGGCCAGCAACCTCACCGAGCTCGCGATCGAGTTCGGCACCGACAAGTGGGGCGTCCACAGGTACACGCCGCACTACGAGCGGCACCTGCAGCACCTCCGCACGGAGTCGTTCACGCTGCTCGAGCTCGGCATCGGCGGCTACCAGAAGCGCCGCAGGAGCGGCGCCTCGATGAAGATGTGGCGCTGGTTCTTCCCCAAGGCCCGCATCGTCGGCCTCGACATCGAGGACAAGTCGTGGCTCACACGGGGGCGCATCCACGCCTACCTCGGTGACCAGACCGACCCCGAGATCCTCCAGCGGATCATCGACGAGCAGGGGGCGCCGATGGTCGTCATCGACGACGGCAGCCACATCCCGGCGCACGTCCGCGAGTCCTTCCGGATCCTGTTCCCGCTGCTGCCCGACGGCGCGATCTACTGCATCGAGGACACCCAGACCTCCTACTGGCCGGCGTGGGGTGGTCAGCTCGACCCCCGCGCGCCCGGCACGTCGATGGACCTCGTCAAGGACCTCATCGACGGCCTCAACCACGAGGAGTTCCTCATCGAGGGCTACGAGCCCACCTACACCGACCAGTGGGTGCGGTCGGTGCACTGCTACCACAACCTCGTGATCATCGAGAAGGGTGACAACCGCGAGGGCACCAACCGCGACCACTCCGCTCACGAGTTCCACGGGTCCTCCGCGGTCCCCGCCCAGCAGACGTCCGAGCAGCCCTCCGAGCAGCCCGGGGCATGAGCGTCCTGCTCGCCACCAGCGGCGACCTGCCGCAGGGGGAGCCGGGCGCGGCGGCCCTCGACGCGGAGCTGCGCGCCCGCGGCATCGAGCACGCCTGGGCGCGCTGGGACGACCCGGCCGTCGACTGGGCTGCGGCCGACCTGGTCGCCGTGCGGTCGACCTGGGACTACGTGGCGCGCCACACCGAGTTCCTCGGCTGGACCGCCTCCCTCGACCAGTCCCGCCTGCTCAACGGCCACGACGTGTTCGCGTGGAACCACGACAAGCGCTACCTCACCGAGCTCGGCGACCTGCCCGCCGTCCCGACGCTGCTCGCCGACGACCGCGCCGCGCTCGCCGACGCCGTACGCCGCTTCGGCAGCGCGGTCGTCAAGCCGCGCGTGGGCGCCGGCGGTGCGGGGCTCCTCGTCGTCAGCGACGCCGACGACCCGCGCCTCGGCGTCCCGGCTCGCAGCCATCCCGGTCACCCGGAGGTCGGCGGCCCGTGGGTGGTCCAGCCCCTTGTGGAGTCCGTCCGGACCCGGGGCGAGACCTCCGTCCACGTGCTCGGCGGTGAGGTGACCCAGCGCTTCGACAAGCTGCCGGGAGCGGGCGACGTCCGCGTCAACGAGGAGTTCGGCGGCACCGTGCGCGCAGTGCCGACCGGCGACGTCGCCGACCTCGTCCTGCGCGCCCACGGCGCCATGGCCGAGCGGTTCGGCCGGCCGATCGACTACCTCCGGGTCGACCTCCTGCACTGGGAGGGCGACTGGGTCGTCAGCGAGCTCGAGCTCATCGAGCCCGGCCTCTACCTCAACGTCTCCACGGCCAACGCCGCCCCGTTCGCCGACCTGGTGGCCGCGCGGAGCTCCTACCGGTCCTCGCGGCCGCGGCCCCCGGCCTGACGTTTGCACTCTCGGGGGTCGAGTGCTAAACATGAGGTTGGCACTCTCGACGAGAGAGTGACAGCGACCCAGGTGACGCTGAGGTCCGCGAAGCCGGTGTGAATGGATCGCCGGGGGAGCGGATCGTCCGTCGCGGGCAGCCCGCCCGGCGTCGTACCCACAGAACTCACGTCGACAAGGAATCGCGCAAGTCATGCCGAAGCTGATTGCTTTCAACGAGGAGGCCCGCCGCGGCCTCGAGCGGGGTATGAACACCCTCGCCGACGCGGTCAAGGTCACCCTGGGCCCCAAGGGCCGCAACGTCGTGCTGGAGAAGAAGTGGGGCGCCCCCACGATCACCAACGACGGTGTCTCGATCGCCAAGGAGATCGAGCTGGAGGACCCCTACGAGAAGATCGGCGCCGAGCTGGTCAAGGAGGTCGCCAAGAAGACCGACGACGTCGCCGGTGACGGCACGACGACGGCGACCGTCCTGGCCCAGGCCATGGTCCGCGAGGGCCTGCGCAACGTCGCGGCCGGCGCGAACCCGATGGGTCTCAAGCGAGGCATCGAGGCCGCCGTCGCCGCCGTGTCCGAGCAGCTGCTCAGCATGGCGAAGGACGTCGAGACCAAGGAGCAGATCGCCTCCACCGCGTCGATCTCCGCGGCCGACACCACCGTCGGCGAGATCATCGCCGAGGCCATGGACAAGGTCGGCAAGGAAGGCGTCATCACCGTCGAGGAGTCCAACACCTTCGGGCTGGACCTCGAGCTGACCGAGGGCATGCGGTTCGACAAGGGCTACATCTCCGCCTACTTCGCCACCGACCTCGAGCGCATGGAGGCCGTGCTGGAGGACCCCTACGTCCTCATCGCGAACTCCAAGGTGTCGACGGTCAAGGACCTGCTGCCGCTGCTCGAGAAGGTCATGCAGTCCGGCAAGCCGCTGCTGATCATCGCCGAGGACGTCGACGGCGAGGCGCTGTCGACCCTGGTCGTCAACAAGATCAAGGGCACCTTCCGCTCCGTCGCCGTCAAGGCGCCGGGCTTCGGTGACCGCCGCAAGGCCATGCTGCAGGACATCGCCATCCTCACCGGCGGCCAGGTCATCTCCGAGGAGGTCGGCCTCAAGCTCGAGTCCGCCGGCCTCGAGCTGCTCGGCCAGGCCCGCAAGGTCGTCATCACCAAGGACGAGACCACCATCGTCGAGGGTGCCGGCGACCAGGCCCAGATCGAGGGCCGGGTCAACCAGATCCGCGCCGAGATCGAGAAGTCGGACTCCGACTACGACCGCGAGAAGCTGCAGGAGCGCCTCGCCAAGCTCGCCGGCGGCGTCGCCGTGATCAAGGTCGGCGCGGCCACCGAGGTCGAGCTGAAGGAGCGCAAGCACCGCATCGAGGACGCCGTCCGCAACGCCAAGGCCGCAGTCGAGGAGGGCATCGTCGCCGGCGGCGGCGTGGCGCTCGTCCAGGCCGGTGCCGAGGCGTTCTCCAAGCTGGAGCTGACCGGCGACGAGGCCACCGGTGCCAACATCGTCAAGGTCGCCATCGAGGCCCCGCTCAAGCAGATCGCGGTCAACGCCGGTCTCGAGGGCGGCGTCATCTCCGAAAAGGTCCGCAACCTGGAGGCCGGTCACGGTCTCAACGCGGCCACCGGCGACTACGTCGACATGATCGCCGAGGGCATCATCGACCCGGCGAAGGTGACCCGCTCGGCGCTGCAGAACGCCGCGTCGATCGCCGCGCTGTTCCTCACCACCGAGGCCGTCGTGGCCGACAAGCCCGAGAAGGCGCCGGCCGTGCCCGGCGGCGACATGGGCGGCATGGGCGGCATGGACTTCTGAGTCCGGCTCCCCCGAGCACCACGCACCACCAGCAGGGCCCCCGCTCCGGCGGGGGCCCTGCTGCGTTCCCGCGACCCCGGGGACACCGCTGGTAGGAATGAACCATGCGCCTGCCCGTGCCCGGCCCCCGCGACGTGATCTCCGCCCTCGGTCGCGGAGGTGATCAGGTCGAGATGCTGCTCGGGGCCGTGCCGCGCGTGCTGGCCCTCATCGACCAGGCCGAGGTGCTGCTCGCCCGGGCCTCCGTCACGCTCGACCGTGTGGAGGCGGTGGCCGACGATGCGCAGAAGCAGATCGACCGCGTGGGTGCGGTGGCCGACGATGCGCAGAAGCAGATCGACCGCGTGGGTGCGGTGGCCGACGATGCGCGGATGCAGATCGATCGCGTGGGTGCGGTGGCCGACGACGCGCAGAAGCAGATCGACCGCGTGGGTGCGGTGGCCGACGACGCGCGGATGCAGATCGATCGCGTGGGTGCGGTGGCCGACGACGCGCAGAAGCAGATCGACCGCGTGGGTGCGGTGGCCGACGACGCGCAGAAGCAGATCGACCGCGTCGGGACCGTGGCCGACGACGCGGACGCGCTGGTCGGCCGCGCCGTGGGTCTCCTCGACGCCCTCGAGCCCCCGTTGACGACGCTGCTGCCGGTCCTCCGGACGCTCGCGGACACCACCCACCCCGACGAGGTGGCCGCGCTGGTCCGGCTCGTCGACCATCTGCCCGGGCTGACCGTCCAGGTCGAGCGCGACGTGCTCCCGGTGCTGACGACCCTCGGAACGGTCGCGCCGGACCTGCACGAGCTGCTCGACGTCAGCCGCGAGCTGAACGAGCTCCTCGGCAAGATCCCCGGCGTCGGGAGGCTCAGGCGCAAGCTCGAGGACGAGGACGACGCCTGAGGCGGAACGCCCCCGCGACGGCCGGCGTCGAAGGGGTGTGGCACGGTGACCGCACCGGCCCCGCTTCCGCAGGAGGAACCGTGAACACCAGCCGATCCCGTACCGTCGCCCGCCTCGCCGCGTCCCTCGTCGCCGTGCTGGGCCTGGCCGCCTGCGGGTCCGACGACCGGGGCGACGCCGCCCCGGCCGGGTCGAGCGCGGCCGGGTCGAGCCCGGCCACCAGCTCCGAGGCGGGCACCGGCACGCTCGCCCTGACCGTGGAGTCCTCGGCGGCCGGCAAGTGCGCGATGCCCTCCGCCGAGACGCTGGCCACGTTCGACACGGCCTTCGAGGGCACGGTGACCTCGCTGGACGACGGCAGCGCGACGCTGGCCGTCGACCACTGGTACGCCGGCGGGAAGGCCGAGACCGTCACCGTCGCGTCTCCGAGCAAGGCCCTCGAGGACCTGCTGATGGCCGTCGACCTCGAGGAGGGCAAGACCTACCTCGTCAGCGCCACCGGCGACAGGGTCACCCTGTGCGGGTTCACCGCGGAGAAGTCGCCCGAGCTCGAGGCGCTCTACGCCGAGGCCTTCCCGCGGTGACGTCGGTCGCCGGGCTGCTCCTCGCGGCAGGGTCCGGGGAGCGGTTCGGCGGTCCGAAGGCACTCGCCCGCGACGACGACGGCACGTCCTGGCTGCTCCGCTCGGTGCAGGCGCTGCGTCCCTGCGCCGAGGTCGTGGTGGTGCTCGGCGCCGAGGCGGAGCGGGCCGCGGCCCTGCTCCCGATGTCCGTGTCGCGGATCCGCGCCGACGACTGGGCCGAGGGCATGGGCGCCTCGCTGAGCGCCGGCCTCACCGCCCTGGCAGGCACGCGGCACGACGCCGCGCTGGTGTCGCTGGTGGACCTGCCCGACGTCGGCGGAGACGTCGTGGCGCGGCTCGTCGGGACCTCGCGCGGGTCGGCCGACCTCGCGCGGGCGGCGTACGACGGCATGCCGGGGCACCCGGTGCTGATCGGACGGGACCACTGGACGGGCGTCGTCGCGACCGCGACCGGCGACCGCGGTGCCCGCGACTACCTCGCGCAGCACGAGGTCGCGCTCGTCGAGTGCGGCGACCTCGCGTCGGGCGCGGACGTCGACACCCGCTGAGGCCAACGTGCAACCAACGTGGCGGGTCGTAGCCTGAGGCGCATGCCGCCAGGGATGGACTCCGCCGCCGACGTCGCCGCTCGGCTGGGAACGACCGGCTACCTCGCCGACGGCGAGCTCGCGACGGTCGTGTTCCTCGCCGCGCGGATGCAGCGGCCGCTGCTCCTGGAGGGGGAGCCAGGGACCGGGAAGACGGCCCTGGCCGAGGCGCTCGCGCAGGGACTGGACCTGCCGCTGGTCCGGCTGCAGTGCTACGAGGGCATCGACGCCAGCCAGGCGCTCTACGACTGGGACTTCCCGCGCCAGATCCTGCACCTGCGGGCGCTCGAGGCGGCCGGGCAGGTCGACTCCGACGAGGCCGAGAAGAGCCTGTACGACGAGCGGTTCCTGCTCGCGCGGCCGGTGCTCGCGGCACTGCGGCAGGCGCCGGCCGTGCTGCTGGTCGACGAGGTCGACCGCGCCGACGACGAGTTCGAGGCGTTCCTGCTGGAGGTGCTGTCGACCTGGCAGGTGACGATCCCCGAGTTCGGCACGGTCACCGCTCCCGAGCCGCCGCTGGTGGTGCTCACCTCCAACCGCACCCGCGAGCTGCACGACGCGCTCAAGCGCCGATGCCTCTACCACTGGATCGACCATCCCGGTCTCGACCGCGAGGTGGAGATCGTCCGGTCGCGGGCGCCCGAGGTCAGCGAGGCGCTGGCGCTGCAGGTCGTAGGGCTCGTCCAGCAGCTGCGCGCACGCGACGACCTGCTCAAGCCGCCCGGTGTCGCCGAGACCCTCGACTGGGCCCGCGCCCTGACCTACCTGGGCACCGCCGAGATCGACCTGGCGTCGGCCGCCGCGACCCTCGGCGCGCTGTTGAAGTACCGGGAGGACGCCGACCGGGTGCGCGTCGCGCTGGAGCGGATGCTCGCGCGATGACGCCCGACCGCGGTCCCGACGAGATCCTGCTCGGCTTCACCCGGGCGCTGCGGGCGGCCGGCGTGCCGGTGACCCAGGACCGGGCGCGCGCCTACCTCGTCGCGGTCGCGGCCGTCGGTGTCGACGACCGGCAGGCGGTCTACTGGGCGGGCCGCGCGACGCTGTGCGGGTCGCCCGACGACCTCGCCCGGCACGACCAGGTGTTCGCCGCGTGGTACGACCCGCGTGACGGCCTGCCGCGCGCGCACCCGCGCGAGGCGTCCCGCCCCGCCTCGGCCCACCTGCTGCCCGATGCCGAGGACGCCGCCGGCACCGACCCCGACGGGGACGAGGACGTCGTCCGCGCCGCCGCCTCGGCCGCGGACCTGCTGCGGCACCGGGACGTGGCGACGCTCGACGCCGCGGAGCGGCGACGCCTTGCCGCGATGTTCGGCCGGTTGTCGCTGCACCCGCCCGTGCGGCGCACCGCCCGCCACCGCCGCTGGCACCGGGGCGAGCTCGACGCCCCGCGCACGCTGCGCGACTCGCTGCGTCGACTCGGAGAGCCCGGCGAGCTCGCCTGGCGCAGGCGCGGCACCCGCCCGCGCCGGGTGGTGCTGCTCGTCGACGTCAGCGGCTCCATGAGCGCGTACGCCGACGCGCTCCTGCGCTTGGCCCACCGCCTGACCCAGTCGGCGCGGACCGCCGGCGGCACCGTCGAGACGTTCACCGTGGGCACCCGGCTGACCCACGTCACCCGCGCGCTGCGCTGGCCCGACGCCGAGCGGGCCATCGTCGCCGCCGGCGAGGTCGTGCCCGACTGGTCCGGCGGGACGCGACTGGGGGAGACGCTGCGGGTCTTCCTCGACCGGTGGGGTCAGCGCGGGCTGGCCCGCGGTGCCGTCGTCGTGGTGTTCAGCGACGGGTGGGAGCGCGGCGACGCCGGGCTGCTCGGCGAGCAGATGGCCCGCCTGCAGCGGATCGCGCACCGGGTGGTCTGGGTGAACCCGCACCGCGGCAAGGCCGGCTACGAGCCGCTGCAGGGCGGGGTCGTCGCCGCGCTGCCGCACTGCGACGACTTCCTCGCAGGGCACTCGCTGGCGACGTTCGCGGACCTGACCGGGGTGATCGGCCGTGCGTGACGTGCTGCCCGAGCTGATGGCGTGGTGGGAGGCCGGCGAGACCGTCGGTGTCGGCACCGTCGTCGCCACCTTCCGGTCCGCGCCCCGGCCGCCCGGCGCGTCGATGCTCGTCGGCCCAGACGACACGGCGGTCGGCTCGGTGTCGGGCGGCTGCGTGGAGGGGGCGGTCTACGACCTGGCGCAGAGCGTGGTCGCGTCCGGGGAGCCGGTGCTCGAGCGCTACGGCGTCTCCGACGACGACGCCTTCGCGGTCGGACTGACGTGCGGCGGGATCCTCGACGTGTTCGTGGAGCAGGTCTCCCGCGAGACGTTCCCCGAGCTGGCCGGCGTCGCGGCCGACGTCGGTGCCGGCAGGCCGGTCGCCCTCGCCACCGTCATCGCGCACCCGGACCCGGCCCGCGTCGGCCGCCGGATGGTGGTGCGCCCCGACGCCGCCGCGGAGGGCAGCCTGGGCTCCGGCCGCGCCGACGCGGCGGTGCACGACGACGCGCTCGGCCTGCTCGCCGCCGGCACCAACGCGACGCTGACCTACGGTCCCGAGGGCGAGCGCCGTGGCGAGGGGATGCGGGTCTTCGTGTGGGGGTTCGCGCCCAAGCCGCGGATGCTCGTGTTCGGCGCCATCGACTTCGCCGCCGCGGTGGCGAAGGTCGGCTCCTTCCTCGGCTACCACGTGACCGTGTGCGACGCGCGGCCGGTCTTCGCGACGACCTCCCGGTTCCCGGGCGCCGACGAGGTCGTCGTGGACTGGCCGCACCGCTACCTGCAGGCCGAGCTCGCGGCAGGGCGCATCGACCGCCGGACCGTCCTGGCCGTGCTGACGCACGACCCCAAGTTCGACGTACCGCTGCTCGAGGTGGCCCTGCGGCTGGACGAGGACGTGCGACCCGGCTACATCGGCGCCATGGGTTCCCGGCGCACGCACGAGGAGCGGACGGCCCGGCTCGTCGAGGCCGGCCTGACCGAGGCCGAGCTGGCCCTGCTCTCCTCGCCGATCGGGCTCGACCTCGGCGCCCGGACGCCCGAGGAGACCGCCGTCTCGATCGCCGCCGAGGTCGTGGCCCGCCGGTGGGGCGGCTCGGGCGAGCGGCTCACGACCACGCGGGGCCGCATCCACCACGACGACTGACCGGCCGGCGCCCTCCGACGACGAATTTGCCGGTGGGAGTCGTCCGCCTATGGTCGTGCGGGTGCTTTTTCTTGCTGCCCTGTCCCGGAACGTCGCCCGATCGACCGCCCTCGCCGTCGCGACCCTGCTGCTGCTCGTCGGTGTGACGCCCGGCGCCTCGGCAGCGCAGGCCCGTGAGGAGGCACGATCCCAGGCCGCGAGCGCCGGGCCCGCCCACCGCTTCGACGTGGCGACGCTCAACCTGCGCAAGGGGATGCGGGTCGCCGGCATGCGCCACGACATCAGCCAGGTGATCGGCGGCGGCGCCTCGGTCATCGGCTTCCAGGAGCGCCTGTTCAGCCGTTCCGCACTGCGCGCGTCCCTCCCGAAGTCGTGGACCCTGCTGATGCCGAAGGGCCCGACCGGCACGGACGACAACCCGATCGCCTTCGACAAGGACGTCTGGGAGCTCGAGAAGACCTGGTCGGCCCTCCTCACCGGCAGGACCTGGCGGCGCCAGACCGGCCGGATCGCCCACGACCAGTACGGCGTGGTGGCCGTGCTCAGGCACCGTGCGAGCGGTCACGTCATCCGGGCCGTGAGCTTCCACCTGCCCAACCACCTACACGACCGCCGCACGGGCGGGCCCCGCTACGCCAACCGCGGCGGGGTGGAGGCCATGTGGCGGATGGCCAGCCGAGTGCGCGCCATCGCCCAGGACACGCGCAAGGGGCACCAGTTCGTCGCGATGTGCGACTGCAACGTGACCGAGAACCGGGACACCACCGACCACCTCGTGAAGGGGCGGATCACCAGGCCGTTGCGCCTGGAGACCAACTACAGCGGCCGCAAGGGTGGATCGGGGATCGACTACGTGATGGCCGAGCGCGACTCGGCCTTCCGCATCCGCTCCTACCGGTCGTACCGCCACCTGGTGACCGACCACCCCGGCATCGTCGCCACCTTCAAGCGCAAGCGCTGACCGCGGGCGGGCGACGCCGCCCGCACGCTGGGCCGAGCGGGCTGGGGGCCCGGTGGCCAGAAGTACGGCGAACGGCTGACGTCGAGCGACAGGGACTTGACCGACCACGTCCGCTGCGTCGATGTAGTCGCAGACACGAGTCCAGACGCTGGCGTCCGCCACGGTCATGCCCCTGTCCGGGCCGACGCGCGGACTAGGGTTCGCCTGTGAGTGACTCGCCGCAGAGGTATCCGCCCGATGCCTGGTGGCTCCTCGCCGGTCCCGTGACCGGAGTCGTGGGCGGAGCCGTGGTGGGTGCGGTGCTGGGCTGGCTGGCGACCCCCGCCGAAGGCGTGGGGCCCTTGGTCGGCGACCCCGTCGGATCGACGATGCTCGGCGCTCTGCTGGGCGTCACGCTGGGAGTGTTCTCCGGTGTCGTCGTGGGTGCCGTGCTCATGTTCCTGGTCGGACGGGGACGACACGCGTCGACTGCTCGACCGCTTGCCGCCGTCGTCGCTGCGGCGTGCTGCCCGGCCGTGCTGGTTCTCACGTCGGTCATCGGACGGGTCGAGCTCAGCCACCTCCACGTGGCTTCATCGGCCATCGTGGCGGCCGCCGGGGCGGTCGCGTTCGCCTGGGTTGCTGGCACGCGCCAGGCCGCGCTCGACAACCCCGCGTGACCGAGGGCGCGCACGAGGCTCCCGCAAAGGGGCTCGCGCACCGGTATGAGGGGACGCACGACTCGTAGGTGACGACGAGCACCGCAGGTGTCGTCACTCGACGCGTCCTCGTCGGGGCTTCTCGCAGCGACCGGGATGCACGACGACGAGCGATCCCTGTTGTGGACGTCACACTCCGGCTAGGTTGGCCGCGACCCACCGGGAGCCGCCATGACCAGCGATGACCTGCACGCTCGCCGCGTGAGCGCCGTGCGCGCGTGGACGCGCTTCGTCGGGGACGGCGCCGACGAGACCGAGGCCGTGCGCCCGGAGATCCTGCGCAGCTGGCAGCTCTCGGGGGTCGTGTCACCGGACGTCACCCGTGCCCCGCTCGCCGACGAGGGCGACACGGCCGACTTCTGGAGGGCCTCGCCGCTGCAGACGGCCGTCGAGCGGGTGCAGGACGAGCTGCGCCGCACCGCCGAGGACGGCGACCTCGTGATCGCCGTGACCGACGACCAGACCCGCATCCTGTGGACCTACGGCGGGCGGGTGATGCGTCGCAAGGCGGAGTCGGTGAACTTCGTGCCCGGCGGCCGGTGGGACGAGCAGAGCGTGGGCACCAACGCGCTCGCGCTCGCTGGTCGCACCGGTGAAGCCGCGACGGTCTTCAGCGCCGAGCACTACGCCGAGGTCGTGCACAACTGGGTCTGCTGGGCGGCGCCGGTCTTCGACCCGGCCACCGGTCGCTCGCTGGGCGTCATCGACCTCTCGACGACCTGGGACCGCACCCACCCGATCGGCCTCGCGACCGCGCGGGTGATGGCGCGGCTCATCGAGGGTGCGCTGCCCACCGACCGGCGTGCGACGCTCGCCGGCGACCCCGGCCCCCACGAGCCGGGGCTGACGTTGACCCTGCTCGGCACCGCGGAGGTGTGGCTCGACGGCCAGCGGCTGCTGCTCAACCGCAGGCAGACCGAGATCCTGGCGCTGCTGGCGCTGCACCCGTCGGGCCTGTCGGTGGAGCACCTGCACGCGCTGCTCTACGGCGACGCCGCGGTGACCACGTCGACGCTCAAGGCCGAGGTCTCGCACCTGCGGTCCGCGCTCTCGGGCCAGCTCTCCTCGCGGCCCTACCGCCTCACCATGCCGGTGACCACCGACGTCGAGGAGGTGCAGCGGCTGCTGCGCCGGGGCGACGTACGGGCGGCGGTGCGCGCCTACGGGGGCGACCTCCTGCCCGGGACGAACTCGCCCGCGCTGGTGCAGATGGGCGACTACCTGGCCGTGAGCGTGCGCGAGGCGCTCCTGGCCGATCCCGACGCGGACGGCGTGCTGCGCTACAGCGAGCTGGCGCCCTACGACACCGCGGTCGTCGAGGCCTGCCTGGCCGCCCTGCCGGTGCACCACCCGGTCGCCCCGCTGCTCAAGGGACGGCTGGCGAGCGCCCGGTGATCCGCCTCCGATTTGGGGGATAAGCGTGTGGGGGCGGCGCCCCGCCTGCGTCGACCGGCCGATCCTGCGGAGGACCGCCGCGCCAGGGAGGGCGTGGCCACGACAAGGGAGAACGCATGGCTGCAACACGACGCGCGACGGCTGTGGGGGCCGTCGTCCTGCTCACGGGGAGCCTCATGGGCAGTCCCGCGGCGAGTGCCTCTCAGGCACCCGAACCCACGACGGTGGCGAAGAAGCTGGTCACGCCGCTCAGCATGGTGGTCGCCGGCAACGGCACCGCCTACGTCAGCCAGAACTTCGCCGGGCTGCTCACGGCGGTCCCGCCCGGCGGCAAGCCCCGGGTGGTCTACGCCGCCAAGAAGGGCACGGAGGTCGGCGCCCTGTCCGCGTCGAGGGGCAAGATCCACTTCGCGACGACCAAGGGCAGGAGGACCGCGCTGTGGTCCATGCGCCCCGGGAGCCGGCCCACCAAGGTCGCGGACCTGTGGCAGCACGAGCGCACCAAGAACCCCGACGGCGACGTGGCCTACGGGTTCAGCGACCTCGACGCGGCGTGCGCCGCACAGATGCCGCCGGAGGTGCCGGCCGCCTACACCGGCATCCTGGAGTCGCACCCCTATGCCACCGCCGTGCACAAGCGCAGGACCTACGTCGCCGACGCCGCCGGCAACACCATCCTGTCGGTCAAGCCCAACGGCAAGGTCAAGACCGTGGCGGTGCTCCCGCCGGTCCCCGTCGTGGTGACCGCCGAGGCGGCCGCGGCGAACGGGCTGCCGGCCTGCACGGTGGGCCACACGTTCAACTTCGAGTCGGTGCCGACCGACGTCGAGGTCGGCAAGGGCGGCTGGCTCTACGTGACGCTGCTGCCCGGGGGACCCGAGGACGGCAGCATCGGCGCCCAGGGCCGGCTGGTGAAGGTGAAGGCCAGGACAGGCAAGGTCCGTGAGGTGGCGTCCGGGTTCGCCGGAGCCACGGGCGTGGCGGTCGCCAGGAACGGCGACGTCTACGTGGCGCAGCTCTTCGGCGGCCAGGTCTCGCGCATCAAGGCCGGCAGCACGACCGCCAGGCCCTGGGCCGAGGTGATGATGCCCGCTGCGGTCGAGTGGGCCCGCGGCGACGTGTACGTCTCCGCGCAGGTGCTGTCGGAGAAGCCGAAGGGCGTGGTCCTGCGCTACTGACGTGCGGCCTCCGTGCGTGTGCGGCGGCCGGTCCGCACCGACCAACCGGGTTCCAACCGACCCGCCCTAGCGTCGGCGTCGAGTGACCCACCTCACACGCACGGAGGCGCCGCATGACCAAGATCGAACTCACCGTCGACGGGGCCGCGGTCTCCGACGACGTCGAGCCCCGGATGCTGCTGGTGCAGTACCTGCGGGAGACGCTCGGCAAGACCGGCACGGTGATCGGCTGCGACACCTCGAACTGCGGCGCCTGCACCGTCCACCTCGACGGCACGAGCGTGAAGTCGTGCAACGTCCTCGCCGTGCAGGCCAACGGCCGCACCGTCACGACGATCGAGGGGCTCGCGGACACCGCCCAGGGAGGCCTGCACCCGGTGCAGGAGTCGTTCCGCGAGTGCCACGGCCTGCAGTGCGGCTTCTGCACACCGGGCATGATCATGCAGGCCGTCGACCTGCTCGCCGAGAACCCCGACCCGAGCGAGGAGGAGGTCCGGCTCGGCATGGAGGGCAACCTCTGCCGCTGCACGGGCTACCACAACATCGTCAAGAGCGTCCTGCACGCCGCGGGCCAGTCGGCGGGGGGTGCGCGCGCATGACCGCGACCCAGGAGCGTCCCGGCGGCGAGGTCGACCAGGACGCCGCCGAGATCGGCAAGGACCGCCGGCGCAAGGAGGACCAGCGGCTCATCACCGGCCGCACGCGCTGGACCGACAACATCACGCTGCCGGGGATGCTCCACCTCGCGATGGTCCGCAGCCCGTTCGCCCACGCCACGATCACCTCGATCGACGTCGACGCCGCCAGGTCGGCACCCAACGTCGTCGGGGTGTTCACCGGCCGGGACTTCGGCGACGAGCTCGGCGTGTGCATCAACGCCTGGCCGATCACCCCGGAGCAGAAGACGCCCGCCCACTCGCCGATGCCGGCCGACCGGGTCGCGTTCGCCGGCGAGGTCGTCGCCGTCGTCGTGGCGCGCAGCGCGGCCGAGGCGCGCGACGCCGCCGAGCTGGTGGACGTCGAGTACGAGGAGCAGCCCGCCGTCGTCGGGATCAAGAAGGCGCTCGAGGACTCGGTCCTCGCGCACCCCGACCTCGGCACCAACAAGTCCGCGCTCTGGGTCTTCGACTCCGGCGAGGCCGGCACCGGCGGCGACGTCGACGCCGCGATCGAGGAGGCCCGCACCAACGGCATCCTCATCGAGCGGGAGTACCGCCAGCAGCGGCTCATCCCCGCGTTCATGGAGCCGCGAAGCGTCGTGGTGGACCCCACGGGGGAGCAGATCACCATGTGGTCGGCGACCCAGATCCCGCACATCCTGAGGTTCGCCCTGGCGGCCACCACCGGCGTGCCCGAGTCCAAGATCCGGGTCGTCGCCCCTGACGTCGGTGGTGGCTTCGGCGGCAAGCTCCAGACCACGCCCGAGGAGTGGATCGCCTGGGCCGTGGCGCGCCGGCTGGCCAAGCCGGTGAAGTACACCGAGACCCGCAGCGAGAGCCTGATGGCGGCCCACCACGGCCGGGACCAGGTCCAGACCCTGACCCTCGCCGCCGACCGGGACGGCCGGGTCACCGGTCTCAAGGTGCACCTCGACGCCGACCTCGGTGCCTACATCGCCATCGTCGGCGGGGGCGTCCCGGTGCTCGGCGCGTTCATGTTCAACGCGATCTACAAGTTCCCCTCCTACCGCTTCGAGTGCCAGACCGTGCTGACCAACACCACGTTCACCGACGCCTACCGCGGGGCCGGCCGGCCCGAGGCGACGTACGCGGTCGAGCGGCTCATGGACGAGCTGGCCGCGGAGGTGGGCGTCGACCCCCTCGAGATCCGCGAGCGCAACTGGATCACCCACGAGGAGTTCCCGTTCACGACGGTCGCCGGGCTGGAGTACGACTCCGGCAACTACGAGGCGGCCACCGCGAGGGCCAAGGAGGTGTTCGGCTACGACGCGCTGCGTGCCGAGCAGCGCGAGCGGCGCGAGCGCGGTGACCGCGTCCAGCTCGGAATCGGTGTCTCGACGTTCACCGAGATGTGCGGCCTCGCGCCGAGCCGGGTGCTCGGCAGCCTCGACTACGGCGCCGGCGGCTGGGAGCACGCGAGCGTGCGGATGCTGGCCACCGGCACGGTCGAGATCGTCACCGGCGCGAGCGCCCACGGCCAGGGCCACGAGACGGCGTTCAGCCAGATCGTCGCCGACCGGCTGGGCGTCCCGTTCGAGGACGTCGAGGTGCTGCACGGCGACACCCAGGTGGCGCACAAGGGCCTCGACACCTATGGCTCGCGCTCCCTCGTGGTGGGCGGTGAGGCGCTGGTCCGCGCCGTCGACAAGGTCGTCGAGAAGGCCCGGCACCTCGCCGCGCACGTGCTGGAGGCCAACGCCGACGACCTGGACTACGCAGGCGGCCGGTTCACCGTCCGCGGCACCGACCAGGGCGTCGCGATCCAGGAGCTCGCAACGGCGGCGTTCGCCGCGCACGACTACCCCGAGGACATGGAGCCGAGCCTCGACGCCGACGCCACCTTCGACCCCGTCAACTTCAACTACCCGCACGGCACGCACCTGTGCGCCATGGAGGTCGACACCGAGACGGGCGCGGTGAAGATGCGCAAGTACACCTGCTGCGACGACATCGGCACGATCATCAACCCGCTGATCGTGGCCGGGCAGGTGCACGGCGGACTGGTGCAGGGCATCGCGCAGGCACTGTGGGAGGAGGCCGTGCACGACGAGTCCGGCACGCTCGTCAGCGGCTCGTTCGTCGACTACCTCCTGCCGACCGCGGCCGACACCATCTCCTTCGACGTGGTCCACACCGACCAGCCGAGCATCTGCACCACGAACTCGCTCGGCACCAAGGGCGTCGGCGAGGCGGGCACCATCGCGTCGACGCCGGCAGTGGTCAACGCCGTCGTGGACGCCGTACGCCACCTCGGCGTCTCCGACATCCAGATGCCCTGCACGCCCGAGCGGGTGTGGCGGGCCATCCATGCCGGCGACGGCGACGCCTCGACCGCGTCGGACGCGATGCCGCACTTCGAGGCCGGCGCGCTCAACCAGGACCCGACCGCAGGAGAAGGAGCAGGCCTGTGATCCCCGTGAAGTTCGACTACCTCGCGCCGTCGTCGGTCGAGGAGGCACTGGCCGCGCTGGGTGAGCACGGCGACGAGGCCAAGATCATGGCGGGTGGGCAGAGCCTGCTGCCGGTGCTGCGGATGCGGCTCAACGCGCCCGAGGTGGTGATCGACCTCGGCGGCATCGCGTCGTTGCGAGGGATCCGCGACGAGAGCGACGCCATCGTGATCGGCGCGATGACCACCCACCACGACGTACGTGACCACGCCCTGGTGCGCGAGCACGCCCTGCTGCTGTCGAAGGCGGCGGCCGAGGTCGCGGACGCGCAGATCCGCCACCGCGGCACCTTCGGCGGTGCCCTGGCGCACGCCGACCCCGCGGGTGACCTCGGGGCGCCGGCGCTCGCCCTCGGCGCGCAGTTCGTGATCGCCGGACCCGGCGGGAGCCGCACGGTCGAGGCGACCGACTTCTTCGTCGACCTGTTCGAGACCGCGATCGGCGACGACGAGATCCTCGTCGAGGTCCGCGTCCCGAAGCACACCGGGTGGGGCGCGCACTACGAGAAGTTCGTGCGCGTCGCGCACCAGTGGCCGATCGTGGCGGTGGCCGCGACGGTGCGCGGCTCGATCGACGAGGCGAGGGTCGGCCTGACCAACATGGGCCCCACCCCGTTGCGGGCCACCGCGACCGAGCAGGCGCTGGCGGGTGCGCCGGCGAGCGAGGACGGCGTACGCGCCGCGGCCGACCTCGCCGCCGAGGGAACCGACCCGCCGACCGACCTCAACGGGGCGGCCGACTACCGCCGGCACCTCGCGCGGGTGCTCACCCGCCGCGCCGTCCTCGCAGCCGCCGGGGCGTCGTAGTGGAGCTGAGCCACCGCTTCACCGTGCCGATCGGCGTCGAGGAGACGTGGGCGCACTTCAACGACATCGCGTCGGTGGCCGAGTGCTTCCCCGGGGCCCAGGTGACCGAGGCCGACGAGCAGTCCTTCTCCGGGTCGGTGAAGGTCAAGCTGGGACCGATCGCCCTGCAGTACAACGGCAGCGGCACGTTCGTGGAGAAGGATGCCGGGGCCTACCGGTTCGTCGTCGACGCGAAGGGCAAGGACAAACGCGGCAACGGCACGGCGGGGGCGAAGGTCACGGTCGTGATGACCGACGCCGGTGGATCGACCGACGTCTCCGTCGAGACCGACCTCTCCATCACCGGCAAGCCCGCCCAGTTCGGCCGCGGCGTCATGCAGGACGTGTCGGACAAGCTGCTCGGGCAGTTCGTCGCCTGCCTCGAGCAGCGGCTCGCCGCGCCGCCACCGGCCACCGCCGCCGAGGCCGGAGGCGAGCCGTCGGCCGACGCGCCACCGGTGACCGCCGCCGAGCCGGCGCTCCACCAGCCCCTGCCCGGCCGGCCGGCGCCCAACCGGTCCGCGCCCGGCGCCCGGACCGACGCGCTCGACCTCGGCACCGCGGTGCTGCCGGTGATCGCCAGGTCCTACTGGAGGCAGGCGGTCGCGGCGCTCGCCGGGCTGGTGGTGCTGCGCCGGCTCCTGCGGAGGTGAGCTCGCGACCCCCGGGCTCAGAAGACGTTGAGCGGGCGGAACTGCACGGAGATGCGCGGGCCCGAGTGGGCCACCTTCGGCACGGCGTGCTCCCAGGTGCGCTGGCACGAGCCGCCCATCACCACGAGGTCGCCGTGCCCCATCGTCAGCGCGATCGACGCGCCGCCGCCGCGGGGACGGAGCAGCAGCCGCCGCGGGTCGCCGACGCTCACGATCGCGACCATCGTGTCGGCGGTGCGGCCGCGGCCGATGGTGTCGCCGTGCCACGCGACCGAGTCGCGACCGTCGCGGTAGTAGCAGCAGCCGGCGGTCACGAACGGCTCGCGCAGCTCGGGGAGGTAGTGGGCCGTGAGGTCGTCGCGGGCCCGGGCGAGAGCCGGGTGCGGCAGCGGGGCGCCCTGGAGGTAGGTGTGCACGAGCCGCGGCACGTCGACCACGGCGTCGTACATCTCCCGCCGCTCCGCACGCCACGGCACGCGCTCGACCAGGGCGGAGAAGACGGCGTCGGGGTCGGTCAGCCAGTCGCGCTGCACGTCGACCCACGCCCCGCGTGTCAGCCGCCGGCGCTCGGGTGACAGCGCCGCGGAGCCCGCGGCGGGCTCGGCGAACAGGGACGTCTGGAAGTCCACGGCCTCGAGTGTACCGGACGATCGAACACGAGTTCGAACATCAAGAATCATCCAAGGTCTCGACCCGGGTTGGTCAATTTGCGGACGCCGGTCCAGCCCAGTCCTAGCCTGACTGCCATGGATCCGGTGGACCTCGTCGTACCGCGACAGCGGGCGCTCAAGCACGTGCAGGTCCGCGAGCACGTCCGCGCCCTCATCGAGACGCAGCCGCCGGGCTCGGCCGCCCCGTCCGAGCGTGAGCTGGTGGCGCGGTTCGGCGTGGCGCGGATGACCGTCCGCCAGGCGCTCGACGCGCTGGTGGCCGAGGGTCTGCTCGAGCGCATCCCCGGCCGCGGCACGTTCGTCGCCCAGCCGCCCACGTCCGCCGGCCGGCTCACCTCGTTCACCGAGGAGGTGCGGCGCCGGGGCATGCTCCCGGAGTCGCAGACGCTGCTGGCCCGCGTCGAGCAGGCCGGGCCGGGCGTGGCGCGCGCGCTCGACATCTCGCCGGGCGACCCGGTGCTGCACTGGCGCCGACTGCGTCGGGCCGACCAGGCCGTCGTCTGCGTCGAGGACGCCTACCTCAACGAGGTCCTCCTGCCGGGGTTCCTGCAGCACGGCACGCCCACGAGCCTCTACGACGCGTTGGCCGCCCGCGGCCTGCGCCCCACCGAGGCCGAGGACTCCATCAGCGCCGACCGCGCGAGCGCCGACGAGGCCGCCATGCTCGACATCGCCGTGGGTGACCCGGTGCTGCGCCACGCCCGGCGAGCGGTGTCCGACGGGCGCATCGTGGAGGTCTCGCGCACGTGCTACCGGCACGACCGGTTCACGGTCTACCTCCAGCTCAACGACCGCTGAGCTCTCCCAGCTCGCGCTCGAGGTTCGCCCGCGCGGCCGCCTCCCACAGCTCGCGCGCGGGCGCGGTGTGGAAGACGTACGGCTTCGCCGCGAGGCCGCGGAGCACCGCCGCGCGACCTGCGCGGAAGTCGGCGTCCGGCACCTCGGCGAAGTCGGCCCGCACCCCCGCGACGTAGGCGTCGTAGCGCTCGGGCGGCGCGGCCAGGATCGCGAGGTCGGCGTCGCTGAGCGCACACGCCGCCGGGTCCTCGTCGGAGGGTCGGTGGTGCGCGGTCATCCGCACCAGGCGCGCCACCTCCTCGGCGTACGGCTCGGGGAGCGCGCGCTCGGCCCACGCGGCCGACCGCTCCTCGTCGTCGTCGGCGCCGTCGTAGACCGCGTCGTGGAACCACGCGGCCAGGCGGACGGTGACCGGGTCGAAGTCGGCGCCCGCCGCGGCCAGCCGGTCGAGCCGGTCGAGCACCTCGGTGAGGTGGAGCCGGTCGTGGTAGCCGGGGCGGTCCCAGGCGGCGAGCAGCTCGTCGCGCAGGTCGTGCCGGCCCGGCAGTGGCCAGCGATCGGCGAGGCTCACGTGCCGGCCCGGTCCTGCAGGGCGCGCGCGTGGGCGTGGGCCGGCGCCATCGCCCAGCGGATGGTGCGGGTCGCCGCGGCGCCCAGTAGCCGGTTGGTCACCGGCGGCGCGGGCGGCAGCCGGAGCTCGCGGCGCGCCTCCGGCGGCAGCAGCCCGATCGCAGCGGTCACGAGGGACAGGTATCCCGGACGGGCGGCGAGGGGCAGGTCGGGGTGCAGCACGAGGAACCGGATGGCGTCGACCGCGGCCGGTGTCCCTCGCAGCTCCGGACCGTACGCCGCCAGGACCGCGCGCAGCTCGTCGACGGAGGTCGGTGGGTCGATGACCCCGAGGTGGCGGGCCGGCACGCCCGCCTGGGCGACGTACTCGTCGCGCTCCGCTCCGACCAGCGGGCGGTGGCCGAAGCGGTCGTGCGCGGCGAGGAAGCTGTCGAGCTCGGCAGCGTGCACCCAGCCGAGCAGGTGAGGGTCCGAGGCGGCGTACGGCGTCCCGTCGGGCATCGTGCCCGTGACCGACTCGTGCGCGCGCTGGACCGCGCGGATGACCTGCAGGGCGTCGCGCTCGGCGCCGAAGGTGGTCATCGCGATGTAGATCGAGACCTGCGCCAGCCGCCCCCACATGTCGCCGCGGTAGCCCGAGTGGTCCGCGACCCCCTGCATCGCGGCCGGGTGCAGGGACTGGAGCATCACCGCCCGGATGCCCCCGACGAACATCGACGCGTCGCCGTGGACGCGCGCGACGGGGGAGTCGGGGGCGAACCAGCGGGGGCCGGGCGTGCCGTGCACCCGCTCGCGCTGCCGGGGCCCGTCGGGCCCGGCCACCTTGCGGAAGAGCTCGGTGCCGAAGCGCTCGCGGAGGTTCACGCGCTCGAGGCTAGCCACGCCCTGGGAGACGACGTCCTCGTCACGGGTCCAGGTGGGTGGTGGCCAGCCCGGTCAGCGCCGACAGCGCCAGGGGGCGGGTCAGCAGAGAGGTGGCCGTCGGCCACTTGTGACGAGCCAGCGTCAAGCCGGCGCCG
The DNA here is from genome assembly GCF_017916455.1 of Nocardioides xinjiangensis. Taxonomy (GTDB): domain Bacteria; phylum Actinomycetota; class Actinomycetes; order Propionibacteriales; family Nocardioidaceae; genus Nocardioides; species Nocardioides xinjiangensis. The sequence goes on from NZ_JAFMSY010000004.1 coordinate 131,634, forward strand.
AACCAGATCGACAGGCACCACGGGCAGCTGAGCAGGTAGGTGATCTTCGACTGCTCCGGCGGTCCGTTGCGCGCCTCCACGGCCTCGCGCGCCGGTTCGGTGATGCGGTCGTCGCGGACCAGCTTCACCAGGCGGTAGGTCGCCAGGCCGTCGACGAGGAGCGCGAGCGGCCCCTCGGTGTTCTTCGCCATCGGTGTCTTCCTCGGTTCGGGGGTAGAGCGCTCCGTACCCCGATCCGGCCGCACCACTCGCGGTCGAGCGATGTGACGCAGGCGACCTTTGACTTCGAGTACTCGAAGTTCCTACGGTCGAGACGTGACCAGCGAGACCGCCACCCGCAGCTACTCCATCAAGGAGGCGGCCGCCCTGACCGGGCTGCCGGCCAGCACGCTGCGCTACTACGAGCAGGTCGGCGTCATCCCTCCGGTCAGCCGCGGAGCCAGCAGCGGGCACCGCGCCTACGACGAGGACGACCTCGACCAGCTGATGGCGGTCGCCTGCCTGGCCGCGACCGGGATGTCGCTCGACGACATGCGCCGGTACATGGCCAACGCCCGGCTCGGTCCCGACGCGGCTGCGGACCAGCGCGAGCTGCTCGAGGTCCAGCAGCGCCGGCTCGCGGTCGAGGCGGAGGCGCTGGCGCTGCGCCAGCGCTACGTCGCCCTGAAGGTCGCCTACTGGCAGTCGGTCGAGGCGGGAGACCCCGCCCGCACCGACGAGCTCGCCGAGCGCTCGCAGGTCCTGGCCGCCGAGCTGCGGCGGGCCGAGAAGGCCTAGCGCCGCTCACCCGGGTCCCGCGTCGCGTGGACCCGTGATCACTGCACCTCCTCCCTCCACCCTCTCCCTCCACCCCCTCCACGAAGGAGCGCTTCCGCATGCGCGTCAACGCCTATGCAGCCCCCGCAGCCGGCCAGCCTCTGGCCCCCACCACGATCGAGCGCCGCGAGGTCGGTGCCAACGACGTGCTCATCGCCATCGAGTACGCCGGCATCTGCCACTCCGACATCCACACGGTCAACGGCGACTGGGGCCCACAGCCCTTCCCGGTCGTGCCCGGCCACGAGATCGTCGGCACCGTCACCGAGGTCGGGGCCGAGGTCACCCGGCACCGGGTGGGCGACCGTGTCGGCGTCGGCTGCATGGTCGGCTCGTGCGGGGAGTGCGCGAGCTGCCTGCGGGGCGACGAGCAGTACTGCGCCAGGGGCATGATCGGGACGTACGCCGCGACGGACGTCGACGGCACCACCACCCAGGGTGGCTACTCCACCCACGTCGTCGTGGACGCCGGCTTCGTGCTGGCGGTGCCCGACGGCCTCGACCCCGCCGCGGCGGCGCCGCTGCTGTGCGCCGGCATCACGATGTACACCCCGCTCCGCCGCTGGGGAGCCGGCCCGGTCACGAAGGTCGCCATCGTCGGGCTCGGCGGGCTCGGGCACATGGGCGTGAAGATCGCTCACGCGCTCGGCGCCGAGGTGACCGTGCTCTCGCAGTCGCTGAAGAAGCAGGAGGACGGCCTGCGCCTCGGCGCCGACGACTACCGCGCCACGTCCGACCCGGACACCTTCGAGGCGCTGGCCGGGACGTTCGACCTGATCGTCAACACCGTCAGCGCGCCGGTCGACCTCGACGCCTACCTCGGGCTGCTGGCCGTCGACGGCACCCTCGTCAACGTCGGTGCGCCCGCCGAGCCGCTCAGCCTCCACGCGATGACGCTCATCGGCGCCCGCCGGAACTTCGCCGGCTCGATGATCGGCGGCATCGCCCTCACCCAGGAGATGCTCGACTTCTGCGCCGAGCACGGCATCGTCTCCGAGGTCGAGGTGATCCGCGCCGAGCAGGTCAACGAGGCGTACGAGCGGGTGCTCGCCTCCGACGTGCGCTACCGCTTCGTCATCGACGCGAGCACGCTGGCCTGACCTGCGGCGCGTCGGACGACCACGAGCCGGCTCGGAGCGGCGTACCCCACGGTGGACGCCGGTGCGAGGCCGGACCTCCGGTCGTCCGACGCGCCGTCGCAACGCGCCCTCCGGCCCGCCACGTCCCGGGCGGGCGTCCGACTACGCCTCGGCCTGCAGGTCCCCGGCGTCGACGATGCGGTAGGCGTAGCCCTGCTCGGCGAGGAAGCGCTGCCGGTTCTGCGCGAACTCGGCGTCCACGGTGTCGCGGGAGACGATGGTGTAGAAGTGCGCGCTGCGGCCCTCGGACTTCGGCCGCAGCAGCCGGCCGAGGCGCTGGGCCTCCTCCTGTCGCGACCCGAAGGAGCCGCTGACCTGGATGGCGACCTCCGCGGAGGGCAGGTCGATCGAGAAGTTCGCGACCTTGCTCACCACCAGCAGCCCGATCTCGCCGGAGCGGAAGGCGTTGAAGAGCCGCTGCCGCTCCTTCACGGGCGTCTCGCCCTTGATCACCGGTGCGTCCAGCATCTCGGCGACCTCGTCGAGCTGGTCGATGTACTGCCCGATCACCAGCGTCGGCTGGTCGGCGTGCTGGCGGACGAGGTCGCGGACGACGTCGATCTTGGCGTGGGTGCACGACGCGAGCCGGTACCGCGTGTCGGGGTCGCTGGTGGCGTACGCCAGCCGCTCCCCGTCGGGCAGGGTGACCCGCACCTCCACGCAGTCGGCGGGTGCGATCCAGCCCTGCGCCTCGATGTCCTTCCACGGGGCGTCGTAGCGCTTGGGCCCGATGAGGGAGAACACCTCGCCCTCGCGGCCGTCCTCACGCACCAGCGTCGCCGTGAGGCCCAGGCGCCGACGGGCCTGCAGGTCGGCGGTCATCCGGAAGATCGGCGCCGGCAGCAGGTGCACCTCGTCGTAGACGATGAGGCCCCAGTCGCGGGCGTCGAGCAGCTCCAGGTGCGGGTAGACGCCCTTCCGCCTGGTCGTGAGCACCTGGTAGGTCGCGATCGTGACCGGGCGGATCTCCTTGACGGCACCGGAGTACTCACCGATCTCGTCGGCGGTCAGCGACGTGCGGGCGACCAGCTCGTCCTTCCACTGCCGGGCGCTGACGGTGTTCGTGACGAGGATGAGGGTGGTCGCCCGGGCGTGCGCCATCGACGCAGCCCCGACGATGGTCTTGCCCGCCCCGCAGGGGAGGACGACGACGCCCGACCCGCCGTCCCAGAACGACTCGGCGGCCTCACGCTGGTACGGGCGCAGCGACCAGCCGTCCTCGGCGAGGTCGATGGCGTGGGCCTCGCCGTCGACGTAGCCGGCGAAGTCCTCGGCCGGCCAGCCCAGCTTGAGCAGCGCCTGCTTGAGGTTGCCGCGCTCGCTGGGGTGCACCGCGACGGTGTCGTCGTCGATGCGGGCGCCCACCATGCCGGCGACCTTCTTCGCGCGCAGCACCTCCTCCAGCACCGGTCGGTCCGTCGACGCCAGCACGAGCCCGTGCACGGGGTGCTTCTCCAGGCGCAGCCGGCCGTAGCGGCCCATCGTCTCGGCGACGTCGACGAGCAGCGCGTGCGGGACGGCGTAGCGCGACCAGGTCAGCAGCGCGTCGACGACCTGCTCGGCGTCGTGCCCCGCGGCGCGGGCGTTCCAGAGCCCGAGCGGCGTGAGCCGGTAGGTGTGGATGTGCTCGGGGGAGCGCTCGAGCTCCGCGAACGGCGCGATGGCCTTGCGCGCCTCGGCGGCGGAGGGATGGTCGACCTCGAGCAGGAGCGTCTTGTCGGACTGGACGATGAGGGGCCCGTCGGTCACGACGTGGCCGCCCGGGGCTGGGTGACCGGCTCGTGCGCGCCGCTCCTGGTCTGCTCGGCCCGGCGCTGGCGGGCCCGGAAGGCGGCCACGTTGGCGCGCGAGGAGCAGCGGTCGGAGCAGTAGCGGCGCGACTGGTTGGGGGAGGTGTCGACGAAGACGTGGTCGCACCGGGCCGCGGAGCAGATGCCCAGCCGGGTCGCGCCGAGGTCGCAGACCAGGGTGGCCAGGCCCATCAGCGCCTCGCCGATGAGCAGCTCGGCGACCGAGGCGGCACGGTTCGCGACGTGCATGTGCAGGTCGTCGGGGTCGTGGTCGGAGATCATCGGCGTGACGGGATGCATGGCGAGCAGGTCGTTGAGCGTGCGCACGACGCTCGGGACGTCGTCGGCGTCGGAGGCCTCGAACACCGGCCGCAGCTCGGCCCGGAAGGCGTGGAGCGCGGCGACGTCGCCCGGGACGACCGCGTCGTGCAGCCACGTGCGGTCGGCCAGGTGCTCACGCAGCGCCGCCTCGTCGGGCAGCTCAACGTTGACCAGCGCCGCCGAGCGCTCGGCGTACCGGATGAAGTCCATCCTCCCAGTCTACGGAGGGGATTCAGGCGGGACGGACGGCTGTGATGCGGTGCACGGCGAACTCGCGCACGTCGTCGGAGCGGTGGTCGTACGCCGAGAGCCGGCCGCCGTCGAGGCGCCGGGGGTCGACGACCCGCTCGCCGGTCGCGCCGTGGCTGTCGACGTAGCCGATGACGACGGTGCTGCCGGCCTCGATCGCCTCGCGGAGCGCGGCGAGGGCGGCGGAGGGGTGGGTGACCTCGACCGCCGCCGGCCGCGAGGACCGCGCCCGGTCGCCGGCACGGATCGCGGTCGCCACCGCCTGCACCTGCGCGGCCTGTCGGGCCTCCACCGCGCCCGCGGGCCGTCGACCGCGCCGGGTGCTGGCGCGGTGCAGGTCGGGCCGGCTCACCCGGACGGTGCCGTCGGCAGCCTCCACCACCGGCGCGGCACCCAGCTCCCGGAGCCGGGGGAGCAGCACGTCGAGGGGCGAGGTCGCGATGGCCACGGTCGGCGCCAGCAGCCGCAGGCCCAGCGTCCGGGCGCGGGGGTCGTGGACCAGCGCCGCCAGCGCGGCCTCGTCGTCGGAGCGGAGGAACGCCTCGGCGTGCCCGACGCGGACGCTGCCGAACGTGCGCGCCACGTCGTCGACGAGGAACTCCAGCGGCTGCGGGACGGGCGTCTGGGAGACCGAGGTCAGGAAGTCGCGGACCTCGACCGCCGACCAGCCCGCGTCGAACCCGCGACGCAGGGAGCCGGACGTGAAGCGGTAGACGGTCGCCCCGCCGCGGGACTCCACGTCGGCCAGGAGGTGCAGCCGACGGGCCACCTCGGTCTCCAGCGGTCCGGGCGCGACGGCGGTGAGGTCGGCCTGGAGGAGCACCCGGTCCACGGGGCGGGGCAGGTGCGGGTCGATCGCCTCGGCGGCGCCGGGCAGGTCCCCGGCGGCCACCCGCCGGCCGCTGGGCGGCAGCCCGCCGGCGCCGCTGACGCCGAGCACGGCGGCCTCGCCGAGCGCCGCGGCGACCAGGTCGGAGAACACCGTCGGCCGCCGGGGCCGCAGCCAGCCGATGCGCTGCACCACCGACGCGACGCCGGTCCCCACGGCGAGCACCTCACCCTCGGGCACCTCGGCCAGCACCTCGAGCGCCAGCCGTCGGGCCTCCTCGGCGAGCCCGCTGGACAGCTCGGGGGCGAGGGCGTTCCACGCCTTGCCGGCCGCGTCGCGCGACCCGACCAGCGACGGCACCCGGCTGCTCGCCAGCCAGCCGCCGACCAGGCGGGCCCACCGCTCGGAGATCGGGCGGCCCGACCAGACGTCGAACTCGTCCGTCGGCAGCCACGACGGCGTGCCGTCGGCCACGGCCGCCTCCGCCACCAGGCCCGCGGACAGGGCGAGCTCGACGACGAGGGCGGCTCCCGGCTCGTCGACGTGGAGCGCGGCAGCGACCGCCTTGAGGTCGCGCACCGCCAGTCCGCCGCTGCGCAGCACGCCGGGTGGCCGGACGCCCCAGTGGTCGAGCAGCAGCTCCACGCGGCGTACGACGTCGAAGGCGGCACCGGCGGCGCTACGGGCGACGAGCGCGGGGTCACGCGCGGCCGTCGCGAGGGCGGGCACGTCGTCGACCGGCTCGGTGGTGGTGCGCCCGCCGCGGAGGGCCAGGCCCACCTCGCCGGGCAGCACCACGGCGTCGCCCTCGCGCGGCACCAGCAGGCGCCGGCTGATCAGCTCCTCGGCAGGGGTGCGGGCCTCGGCCGGGGAGACGGTGCGGCGTGCCGCGCCGGTCGTGCCCTCCCCGCCGTGGTCGGCGACGTGGTGCAGCAGCGCCGTCGCCGCGGGCGACAGCTCGGCGATGCGGGCCGCGACCTCCTCCGGGTCCGGGGGCTCGGGGCTCGAGGGTCGCAGGCCGCTCACCAGGCCGGGCATCCCACGCATCGCGTCGGCCACCCCGGTCAGCGCGCGCAGGCCGCCCGGCGCCTCCCACACCAGCGCGAGGTCGAGCAGCCGCTGCAGCGCGGCCGCCGTCCGGTCCTCGTCGGCCCGGACGATCGAGATCAGCTCCGCGGACGTGGTTTGACCCGCGACGAGGAGGGCATCAAGCACGGACAGCTCCAGGCGGTCCAGCCCGTCGAGAGCGCGGTGAATCGACGAGCGCGTGGCAGCCCGGGAGGCGAGCTGCGACGAATCCTGAGGGGCAGGCGTGGCGAGATCCGGACGGGCCCTGAGCAGAGCCACGAGCCGCTCGTCCGGCCAGCTGCGCAGCTGGTCGGCGAGCGTGCGTGCGGGTGTCGTCGGCCCTGAACTGGACATCCCTCTTACGCTACTCGCCGGGTCGGCACCGCGGCCCGGCATCTCGACACGGGGCGAAGAGGGCTGGACATGAGGAACGTCGATCTCCACCACGGGGCGGCGACCGACGTCGGGCTGGTGCGCAAGGTCAACGAGGACTCCTACCTCGTCTCGCCCCCGGTCTTCGTGGTCGCCGACGGGATGGGCGGCCACTCCGGCGGCGACGTCGCCAGCCGGATGGTCGTGGAGGAGTTCCAGCGGCTCGCCGAGGACTACGACCCGGGCCGGGGGGCCGAGCACGTCTCGGACGCCTTCGCCCGGGCCCAGGCGCGCATCCTCGACTACGGCGACGCCCACCGCGTGCATCAGCCCGGGTGGCACGCCGGCACGACCGCGGTCGTGGCCGTGCTCGTCGACGACGACGGGGTGACCAAGTGGCTGCTGGCCAACCTGGGCGACTCGCGGATCTACCGGATCACCGACGGGCGCCTCGAGCAGGTCAGCGTCGACCACTCGGTGGTCCAGGAGCTCATCGACTCCGGCCAGATCACCCGCGAGGAGGCGGCGGTCCACCCCGAGCGTCACGTGATCACGCGCGCGCTCGGCAGCCCCAGTGGCATCGAGCCCGACTTCTTCCTGCTGCCGCTCGGGTCCGTCGAGCGCCTGCTGCTGTGCAGCGACGGCGTGACCGGGATGATCGAGGACAGCGAGATCGAGGAGATCCTCGAGTCGGTCGCCGACCCGCGTGACGCGGCGGACTCGCTGGTCCGTGCCGCGGTCGCTGCCGGGGGCCGCGACAACGCCACGGCGATCGTGGTCGATGTGGTGGGATTGGTGAAGGACGCCACCTACGACTCGCAGCGCCAGCTGCAGAGCCTCAAATCCAAGCTGGGGGGACCACGTGAGCGCTGAGGCCAGGTTCGCCGCGGGGGACTGGTACGCCGTCGTCGGCGAGAGCGCGACGGTCCTGCTGCCCGGCAGCCAGCGCGGCCGGGTGGCCGCCCTGTGGGACCTCGCCGACTCCGGTGCCGGCGCGGACGACCTCCTCGACGCGCTCCTCGCGGGCGGGCTGTCCTCCCTCGACCACTTCGCGCTCGTCGCCCACGGCGACGACGCCACCCGACTGATCGTCCGCGGCGCGCCGACCGCGACCGTCTCCGCGACCTCGGGCGAGGAGCTCGTCACTGCCGCCCCCGGCACCGCGTGGGCCGAGCGGCTCGTCACCGGCGTCACGAGCGTCCGGGTCACCCTCACCGGTGACGGCGCGACCGACCACGTCCTCACGCCCGGCCTCGCGCGGGTGTCCGCCGTCGAGTTCGGTACGCCGTCCGCGTCCGGCCCGTCGGGCTCCCGGCCGGCCGACGAGGGACGGCGGGCTCCCGCCGTCCAGCCCGAGGCGGCGCCGCCGCCCGCCCCGCCGATGCACTTCGGTGAGCCGGAGGACGACCCGACGCCCACCGGCGAGACGCCGGCCGTGCAGGGCGACTGGCCCGACCTCGACGGCCACACCCGGGCCGGCGTGCCGGTGCCCGACTTCGACCGCCCGCCGATCCCCGGCCACGAGGTCGCCCCCGACGTGGTCTCGCAGCCGGTGGCCTCGCTCGTCTTCTCGACCGGCGACGTCGTGGCCGTCGACCGCACCGTGCTGGTGGGCCGCGCCCCCGAGGCCCGCCGCTTCGCCTCCCAGGACCAGCCCCACGTCGTGACGGTGCCCAGCCCGCACCAGGAGATCTCCTCCACCCACCTGGAGATCCGGCCCGGCGCCGGTGCCGACCACGGCTCCGCGATCGCCACCGACCTCGGCTCGACGAACGGCACCGTCCTGGCCCAGCCCGGCCTCGACGCGGAGGAGCTCAGGCCCGGCATCGCCGTCAGCCTCATCCCCGGCGCCGTGCTCGACCTCGGCGACGGCGTGACCATCCAGGTCACCAACCCCTGAGCCGCACCACCGTGACCGAGCGCCACCAGGCCGCGCCGCCCCAGGCGCAGCACGCCCGCGCCATGACCTACCCGAGCGCCGAGCTCGAGCGCCGGTTCACCGCGTTCGCCGTCGACCGCCTGCTCACCTGGGGCCTGCTCGCCGCGGTCGGGACCGGCACCGCACTGCTGGTCTCGGAGGACCTCTGGACCATGGTCGGCGCCGTCGCAGCCACCGCCGTCGTGCTCTGGGTGCTGCTCGCCGTCGTGCTGGGCGTCGCCGGGACCTCCCCGGGCAAGGCGCTGACCGGTCTCCGCGTGGTGCACCACGCGACCGGCGCCCCGATCGGGGTGGGGCGGGCCCTGGTGCGCTCGCTCGTGCTGGGCATCGCCGGGCCGCCCACTTTCGGCATCGGCGTGGCCACCCTGGCGTGGACGGCCGTCGCGGACCGCGGCCGGCAGCGCCGCGGCTGGCACGACCACCTGGCCCGGAGCGTCGTGGTCGACGTGCGCCCGGTGGCGGAGGTCGCCCACAGCGAGGCCGACGACGGCCCGCGCCAGATCGTGAACCTCACCGCCATGCGGCTGGTCCCGGCGCCGGCCGTCGACGTCGTCAGGACGCCGGAGCGGTCCGAGCACTCGGTGCGCCGCCAGCCCCTCCCCCCGGAGGTGACCACGCCACCACCGGCCCCCCGCCCCGCGCCGCCGGCGCCGCAGGCCCCGCCCCGGATCTCCCCGCCAGGCTCGCCACAGGCCCCGCCCCAGCCCCCGCCCCAGCCCCCGCCGCCCCAGGCCCCGTGGTGGGCGCAGGCAGTCCCGCCGCGACAGGTCCCTCCCGCGACCCCGGCGCCGGCTCCCGCGCGTTGGCGGGTGCGGTTCGACAACGGCGAGAGCTTCGTGGTCGCGGGCCTCGCGCTCGTCGGCCGCCGCCCGGAGCCGCGACCCGGTGAGCAGGTGGCCCACCTGATCCCGCTCACGTCCGCGGACATGTCGGTCTCGAAGACCCACGCCCAGTTCGGCCCGGCGCCTGACGGCACGATCGTCGTCGTGGACCGCGGGTCCACGAACGGCACTGTGCTGGTCCGGCAGGGCGTGTCGCGCCAGCTCGCTCCCGGCAGGCCCGCGGCCCTGGTCGACGGCGACAAGGTCGTCTACGGCGACCGGGAGATGACGATCTCACGCGAGCGGTGACCGGTTCCCCCGGCTGCGGGGGTGCTCGGTGGCGCGAGCCTCAGCGGGTGAGCGCCACCGGCACCCGGGTGATGCCGCCGCGGGCGCCGAGCCACACCAGCGCGCCGTCGTCGAGCCGGCCCGGCGTCGCGGGTCCGCTGACGGTGACGGTGAAGTCGGCCGACTCGCCGGGCGCGAGCCGCACGGCGAGCGGCTGGACGCGCACCCGGTGCGAGGCGAACCCGCGCGCGGTGACCGAGAAGTACTCCGCCCGGTCGCCGATGTTGGTGACCGTGCGGACCGCCGTCGGCTGCCGCGCCGACAGCAGCAGCGAGCTGGTGTTCAGCTCGGCGAGGGAGTGGTGCCGGAGGGCACGGCGCCAGGCGTGCGGCTCCACGTCGAGGGCGAGGTGGGCGCGCGGCGCGCGACCGGGCAGCGCTCCGGCACCCTGCTCCAGGGCCGAGGCGTCGGGGATCGGCCGGGCGGCGGTCACCAGGAGCGAGCGGACGACCGCTGCCGACCAGTCGGGGTGCTCACCGATCACCAGCGCGGCGAGCCCGCTGGCGTGCGCCGCGGCGGCGGAGCTGCCGCTGAAGACTCCCCAGCTCCGGCCGGTCGACTCGGGCAGGGCGCCGAGCACGGCGTCGCCGTCGGCCACCGCGTCGGGCTTGAGGGAGGCACCACGCGGGTCCCCGGCCGCGCTCCACGACGCCGTGCGCCGGTTGCCGGGGTCGCCGGTCGCGCGGGACATGCGCACCACGGCGGCCGGGTGCCGGGCGACCCAGCGGCTCAGGGCGCGGCCGGCGGGCGCCGGCAGGTGCACCGTCGGCACGGCGTGGAGGTCGGCGGTGACCGCTCCGCGCCGCTGGTTGACCAGAACCATCGCGCGGCCGCCGGCCTGGGCGACGGACTCGGACTTGTCGATGCGGCCGATGCCGCCGCGTCGGCACACGACGATCCGGCCGGCCACGAGGCGGGAGTCGAGCGCCCCCAGCCGGCAGTGCGCGGCGGCCCTGCGCGACGTCCCGGGAGCGGCAGCGTCCTGGGCGAGGACGGCACGACCCCTGACGTCGTTCGGCCGGCCGCCTCCGGTCCACGAGCGGCCGTCGGGCAGCGTGACGCGCCCGCGTGCCATCCGGCCGACGGCTGAGCCGACGGTCGTGACCCACGGGCCCGCGTGGGCGGCGTACGCCGATGCGCCGGAGTTGCCGGACGCGCCGACCACGACGACGTCGGCCTCCGCGGCGCCGAGCAGGGCGAGCTGCAGGGTGTCGATGCCCTCGCCGCCGGCCAGCGCGAGGCTCAGCACGTCCACGCCGTCGGCCACCGCCGCGTCCACGGCCGTGACGACGTCGGCGGTCGAGCAGCCGTCGTCGGCGGGATCCGGGGCTCCCCAGCACGCCTTGTAGGCGGCGACCCGTGCCTGCGGCGCGACACCGCCGAAGCGGCCGGCGTCGCGGTCGTCGACGCGGACGCTGACGCCGGCGTTGCCGGCGGCGACCGAGGCGACCTGGGTGCCGTGGCCCAGCACGTCGAGGGCCGAGAGCGACTCCGAGGACCGGACCCGGTCGGCGCCGAACCCCTCGACGAACCAGCGGGCACCGACCACCTTGCGGGTGCAGTCGTCGGCCGACCAGCCCTCGCCCTCCGCGCACGCCCCGAGGAAGTCCTCGGGATCCGCGCCCAGCCCGGGCACGTCGGCGAACGCGGGTGACTCCGGCGCGATGCCGGAGTCGACGACGCCGACCACCACGCCGGCGCCGCCGCGCAGCCGAGGGCTGGCGGCCGCACCGGTGACGGCGGCTCGCGAGGTTGGACCGGCGAGCGGACGGATGGTGTCGGCCTCGACCGCGGCGACGCCGGGCTGGTCGTCGAGGGCGGCGAGCTGGCTGTCGCTGAGGCGGACGGCGAATCCGTTGAGGGCGGTCGTCCACCGGTAGACCGGCTCGTCGGCCCCGACCGCGTCGAGCACCGCCTCCTGCCGGGCGACGACCTGGGTGACGTCGTGACGCCCGGCGGCGGTGCCGCCGCCGGCCAGGGTGACGAGCGTCAGCTCACCGGGACCCGCCGGGGGAGCGGTGTCGGCGGCCCGCGCGGTGCCGGCGACGGGCAGGGTGAGCGCCAGCCCGAGGAGGCCGCACCCGAGCACCCGTCCAGTCCTCCGCAGCCGCACCGCGACCTCCCGCTCGTCCGTCCATCCCCGCCGGCCCAGTGCCGCGAGGTCCCCGAGCCTCCCATCGTCCCAGCAGCCACGCCAGCAAATCAAAGAAGCCCTCGTCACCCGGTGGACAGATCTGGTTGGTGGGCCGTCGGCACGGCCGCCTATCCTGTGCGAGCCGCGCGGGTCCGCGCGGCGTCGGGTGCAGAGCTGAGTGGGGTGGACCGTGCCGACTGGCAAGGTGAAGTGGTTCGACGCGGAGAAGGGCTTCGGCTTCCTGTCGCAGGACAGTGGCCCCGACGTCTACGTCCACTCCGACGCGCTCCCCGAGGGGACGGCCACCCTGAAGGCCGGCACCAAGGTCGAGTTCGGCATCGCCCAGGGTCGCCGGGGCGACCAGGCGCTCCAGGTCCGCGTCCTCGACGCGCCCGCCTCGGTCGCGCGCAACCAGCGCAACGCCCAGCGCAAGAAGCCCGAGGCAATGGTGACCATCGTCGAGGACCTCATCAAGATGCTCGAGGGCGTGGAGGAGACCTACCGCCGCGGCCGGCACCCCGAGCGCGCCGCCGCGCGGGGCACGGCGAAGGTGCTGCGTGCCCTCGCCGACGAGCTCGACGCCTGACCGAGGCGTCAGGCGGGCCTCAGGCAGCCGGCACGGCCCGGCGTGGGCGGCTGAGCAGGACGAAGGTCGCCCAGGCGCCCAGCACGCCGGCGGCGATGCCGATGCCGAGCTGCGGCATGAGCGGCATCGCGATGCCCACGAATCCGCCGATGACCCACGCGAGCTGCAGCGTGGTGTCGGAGCGGGCGAAGGCGCTGGCCTGGATGCGGCTGGGAATGTCGCGCTGGATGGTGGAGTCGAGCGACAGCTTGGCCAGTGCCTGCGCGAGCCCGGCCGTGAGGCCGAGCAGGATCAGGGGGACGAGACCGTAGAACAGCGCGGCCACGGTCGCGACCGCCACGTCGGCCAGCAGCGCGAGCACGACGGTGACCGCGGGGTTCAGCCTGCGCAGCAGTGACCCGATGGTGATGCCCAGGGTGTTGCCGAGGCCCGCCGCACCGATGACGAGGCCGAGCAGGACCTCGGGGCGCCAGTCGCCGATCGGGTTCTCGCGCAGGAGGAACGCCATGAACATGGTGAGGAAGCCCGACAGCCACCGCGGTCCGCAGTTGGCCCGCAGCGCGAACGCCACCGCTCCGGGGATCCGCGTCCTCGGGCGGCGGCTCGTGCGGGCCTCGTCGCTCGGACCGGTGAGCACCATCTCGCCCTCGCCCTGGCTCGCGTCGACCTTGTCGGGCAGCCGGATCGCCCAGATCGTGGCGAGCACGAAGACGAGGAACCCGTAGCGCAGGGACCACTCCGGACCGAACGTCGAGGCGAGCACCGCCAGCGGCGCCGAGACCCCGGCGCCCACCACGCCGGCGAGCGAGACCCGGGCGTTGGCCTTCACCAGCGTGAGGTCGGGCGGCAGCAGCCGGGGCACGGCGGCGGCGCGGGTCACCCCGTAGGCCTTGGACGCCACCAGGCAGCCGAGCGCGGCCGGGAACAGCCACCCCGACTCGGTGACGACGGCGGTCGCGAGCACCCAGCACAGGAAGCACCGGATCGCCATGGTGGCACCGACGGCCCAGCGGCGGCCGTGGCTGAAGCGGTCGAGGAACGGTCCGATCAAGGGCGCCACGATCGCGAACGGCAGCATCGTCAGGCCGAGGAACAGCGCGACCTGCCCGCGCGCCTCCCCGGTCGGCACCTGGAAGAACAGCGTGCCGGCGAGCGAGATCGCCACGGCGGCGTCGCCGGCGGCGTTGAAGGCGTGGAGCTCGATCAGGCGCGACAGCCCCGAGTCGCCGGCGCCCTCGGCCCGGGCGGCCCGCCGCGCCTGCGTGACCGCGAAGTGCCCGGCGGTCCCGGCCCCGCGACCCGCGACGCGAGCCCCCCGGCCGGCGGCCCGGGCCCCGCGCGCGACGCCGGTCAGCGACCGGCGTACGGCCCCCGGGCGCGGCGGGGCAGCGGGCTCCTCGCGGCGCTCCCGGGGCGGCTCCGACTGCTGGCCCGGGGGCGGGTCGGTGCGCTCGGAGGTCACGGGCACCATCTTGGCGCACGCCGCCGACGCGCAGGTCGCGGTCCGCTCACGCGTCCCCGACGGGACAGGACCGCCAGGCGTTTGCGATGATGCACGGGTGATCGCTCTCCCCACCCGCGCCGGCAGGCCGGACCCGGCCCTCGCCAAGGCCGTGGACCTGGCACGCGAGGTCGTCCTCGAGGTCGCCGACCCCTCCGAGGTGGGCGACCACCTCGGCGCGCGGGCCGAGGGGGAGCGCGTCGTCACCCACCACTTCGCGTGCACCGCCGCGGGCTACCCGGGCTGGTACTGGTCGGTCACGCTCACGCGGGCCAAGCGTGCCAAGGACGCCACGGTCAACGAGGTCGTGCTGCTGCCCGGCGACGAGGCGATCGTGGCGCCCGCCTGGGTGCCCTACAAGGAGCGGCTCCAGCCGGGCGACCTCTCGCCCGGCGACCTGCTGCCCGTGGAGGACGAGGACGTCCGCCTGGTGCCGACCTACCTCGTCGGCGACGACCCGCTCGACACGCCGCTCGACGGTGACGCCCGGGCGCAGGTCCGCCGGGTGGCCGAGGACCTCGGTCTCGGCCGGGTGCGGACGCTGAGCCGCGAGGGGCTCGACATGGCGGCGGAGCGGTGGCACGACGGCCCGGGCGGGCCGGAGGCGCCGCTGGCGAAGAGCGCCCCGGAGAGCTGCTGGTCGTGCGGGTTCCTGGTGCGGCTCAACGGGTCGCTGGCCGACCGGTTCGGCGTGTGCGCCAACGGCAACGCCAACGACGACGGCCGGGTCGTCACCTTCGACCACGGCTGCGGCGCGCACTCCGAGGTCAAGCTCGCCCGCAAGCAGCAGCCCGTGCCGCTGCCCGACCACGTCCACGACACGATGACCGAGGACGACCTCGAGCCGCTCTGATCAGTCGCGCCGTGCTCGCTCGAGCACCCAGACGGCGTACGCCTCGTCGGGCTCGTGCAGCTCGTAGCTGCCGAAGCGGTGCACGACCCGCAGACCCGCCGAGGTCGCGTTCTGGACGAACTCCTCGGCGGGGTAGGTGCGGCTGCCGGACATGACGGCCGTGAGGTGGAAGCCGACGAGCACCCGGCCGGACGGCGCGAGGAGCTCGCGCACGCGTCCGAGGACCTGCCGCTCCGTGCCCTCGCCGAGGTAGATCATCACGTTGCCCACCAGCACCACGAGGTCGAACGCGCCGACCTCGTGCGGGTCGAGCGCGAGGGCCTCGTGGGGGAGGACCTCGAGGTCGGGGTAGGTCGCCCGGGATTGCTCGCGGAGAGCGGCGTCCGGCTCGGTCGCGACCACGTCGTGCCCCCGGGCCTGCAGCGCCGCCGCGACGCGCCCCATGCCCGAGCCGACGTCGAGGACGCGGGCACCGCGGGGGACGAGCGCGTCGGCGAGCCGGGCCTCGCCGTCGACGTCGACGCCGCGGGCCACGACGTCGGCGAAGTGCCGGCCATAGCCGCGGTTGTCCTCGCCGGCCAGCTCCCAGCGGGTGGGCGGCAGGGTCACCGCGACGCCTGCTGGGCGGCCCGCTCCTTGCGCCGCCTGCGGCAGTACTCCAGGCCGCACAGCCCGAGCCCGAAGCCGGCCAGGCAGGTCCACAGCCACCACGTGCGGCCGCTCTCCTCGAGCGCGCCCCAGAAGGGCAGCAGTGCCAGGAAGCCCAGCAGCCACAGCGCCGTGCCGACCTCGACCGTCCGCACGCCGTCGACGTCGAGCGGGGCGACCGGCGCGACGATGTAGGTGCGGCGGCCGATCTCATGCTGCGTCGGCTGCTCGTCACCCAGGTCCACGCCGTCACGCTACACGCGGGCATGGGCACGAAACACGCGCGTAGCACGCTTCTGCCACACTGCCGTTCCGTGACCGACCAGACGCAGACCGCAGCGCAGCCGCCCAAGGCCACCGGCCTCGACGGGTTCTTCCGGATCAGCGAGCGAGGCTCGAGCGTCGGCCGCGAGGTCCGCGGCGGCGTCGTGACCTTCCTGACGATGGCCTACATCGTCGTCCTCAACCCGCTGATCCTTGGGTTCGTGCCCGACTCGACCGGCGCCTACCTCGGCGGTGGGTCCGGCGACGGCTCCAACCTGCCGGTCATCGCGGCCGGCACCGCGCTGGTGGCGGGAGTGCTGACGATCCTCATGGGGGCCGTGGCCAACTTCCCGCTGGCGCTCGCCACCGGACTCGGCCTCAACGCGTTCGTCGCCAACGCCGTCGCGACCCGCTCCACGTGGGAGGACGCGATGGGCCTCGTGGTGCTCGAGGGCCTGATCATCCTGGTGCTGGTCCTCACCGGCTTCCGCCGGGCCGTCTTCCACGCGGTGCCGCAGCAGCTCAAGGTCGCCATCTCGGTGGGGATCGGCCTGTTCATCGCCCTCATCGGCTTCGTCGACGCGGGCTTCGTCACCCGCATCCCCGACGCCGCCCTCACGACGGTCCCGGTCCAGCTCGGCAGCGGCGGGACGCTCACCGGGTGGCCCGTGCTGGTCTTCGCGATCGGCGTGGTGCTCGTCGTCGCGCTGTGGGTACGCCGCGTGCGGGGGGCGATCCTGATCTCGATCGTCGCCACCGCCGTGCTGGCGTTCGTCCTGCAGGCGGCCCTCGACCTCGGCTCCGTCGCCGAGGAGGGACCGGGCAACTGGTCGTTGAACGTGCCGGAGCTGAACGGCGTCGTCGACGTGCCCGACTTCGGCACCCTCGGTGAGTTCTCGCTCTTCGGCGCCTTCTCGTCCGTCGGCCTGCTCGCCGCGCTGCTGCTCGCCTTCACGCTGCTGCTGGCCGACTTCTTCGACACCATGGGCACGATGACCGCGATCGGCGCGGAGGCCGGCCTCAACGACGACGAGGGCGTTCCGCCGAACTCGCAGCGCATCCTGGTGGTGGACTCGGTCGCCGCCCTCGCCGGCGGCGCCGCCGGCGTCTCCTCCAACACCTCCTACATCGAGTCGGCGTCGGGGGTGGGCGAGGGCGCCCGGACCGGCCTGGCGTCGGTCGTGACGGGACTGCTGTTCCTGCTGAGCACGTTCTTCGCCCCGATCGTGCAGGCCATCCCGTCCGAGGCCGCGGTCCCCGCCCTCGTCCTGGTCGGCTTCCTGATGATGCAGCAGGTGCGAGGCATCGACTGGGACGACCTCGAGATCGCCATTCCGGCCTTCCTCACCATCGTCCTCATGCCGTTCACCTACTCCATCAGCGTCGGCATCGGCGCGGGCTTCCTCGCCTACGTGCTGATCAAGGTGGTGCTCGGCAAGGCCCGCGCCGTGCACCCGCTGATGTGGATCGTCGCCGCGCTGTTCGTCGTCTACTTCGCGATCGACCCGCTCACCTCCTGGCTCATCTGACGAGGGCGGCCCCGGGGGCGGCGGTCGTCCGCCGCCGGGAATAGTTAGCACAGGTAATGAGTTATGCTAACGACATGCCGACCGCCGACCTCCGCTCCGACACAGGCCTGGCCTCCGAGCTCCGGGCCGGGGTGATGCGCCTGCGCCGTCGCCTGATCTCCGAGCGCCACCCCGACAACGACCTGAGCATCAGCCAGATGGTCGTCCTCGGGCTGCTGGTCCGGTTCGGCGACCAGACCGTCGGCGAGCTCGCCCGCGCGGAGCGGGTGCAGCCGCCGTCGATGACCCGCACCGTGAACTGTCTCGAGTCCGACGGCTACGTCGAGCGCCGGGCCCACGAGACAGACGGACGCCAGGTCGTCGTCACGCTCACCGACGCCGGCCGCGCCGCGGTCCTCGCCGACCGCCAGCGCCGCGACGCCTGGCTCGCCCGGCAGCTGGGCGGGCTCACCCCCGCCGAGCGCGCCACCCTCCGCGAGGCGGCGCCCATATTGGCCCGCCTCGCCTCGACCGACTGATCCGCCTCCCCGACCGAGGAGTTCCCACGAGTCCCACCTTCCGCTCCCTCGCGAACCCCAACTACCGCCGGTACGCCGCCGGCGGTGTCGTGTCGAACACCGGCACCTGGATGCAGCGCGTCGCCCAGGACTGGCTGGTCCTGGAGCTCGCCGCCGGCTCCGGCGCCACCGCGCTCGGCATCACGACCGGCCTCCAGTTCCTGCCGTTCCTGCTGCTGACCCCGATCGCCGGCCTCGTGGCCGACCGCATGCCCAAGCAGCGACTGCTCCAGCTCACCAACGTCGGCATGGCCGTGCCCGCTGCCGTCCTCGGCGTGCTCGCCGTCACCGGCGTCGCCGAGGTGTGGCACGTCTACGTCCTGGCCTTCCTGCTCGGCGCCGCCTCCGCGTTCGACGCCCCGGCGCGGCAGTCCTTCGTCTCCGAGCTCGTCGACCCGAACGACCTGACCAACGCCGTCGGGCTCAACTCCGCCAGCTTCAACGCCGCGCGCCTCGTCGGCCCCGGCCTGGCCGGCGTGCTCATCGCCGCGTTCGGCGGGGGAGCGGTCGCGACCGGCTGGGTCATCCTGCTCAACGCGGTGTCGTACGCCGCCCCGATCTGGTCGCTGCGCCACCTCGACCTCAGCCGCATCGACGCCGCCGCGCCGGCGGACCGCGGTCCGGGCGCCATCCGCGAGGGTGTCGCCTACGTCCGCGCCCGTCCGGACCTCCTGCTCGTGCTGAGCATGGTGTTCTTCGCGGGCACCTTCGGCCTCAACTTTCAGATCACGTCCGCGCTGATGGCCACCGAGGTCTTCGGCAAGGGCCCCGAGGAGTTCGGCCTGCTCGGCACCGTGCTGGCCATCGGCTCGCTCACCGGCTCGCTGCTGGCCGCGCGCCGCGGCCACGTCAGGCACCGGCTGGTCGTCGGGTCGGCGCTGGCCTTCGGCGCCACCGTCGTGCTGGCCGGGCTCATGCCGACCTACCTCGCGTTCGCCCTGCTCGCCCCGGTCACCGGCCTGACCGCGCTGACGTTCATCACCGCGGCCAACACCTACATGCAGCTGCACACCGACGCCGGTGTCCGCGGCCGGGTGATGGCGCTCTACCTGATGATCTTCATGGGCGGCACGCCGCTGGGCGCCCCGATCATCGGGTGGATCGGCCAGGAGTACGGAGCGCGGTGGACGCTGCTGGGCGGCGGGCTCATCACGATCGCCGGCGTGGCGCTGTCCGCGGTGGCCTACCTGCGCCTCGAACGGACCCGTCAGGACCGGGTCGCTAGCATGGAGTCGTCACGCGCCGAGGCAGCACCTGCGGCGTTTTGACCCTGATGTAGGGCCCGAGTAGCCTCTTTCCTTGTGTCTGGCACGTCCAGACCCTTGCGCATGCTCGCACGGCGCCCGTTGCAGGGGCGCCCGCCCGAGGGGCGCGTCCGCGAGGTCCCACCGCAGTCGCACCGAGCACGAGCAGGTACAAGCAGGCACACGCAGGAACGCACGACCCCGAGCCCGGCAACGCGCCGAGCCGTGACGAGAGAACAGAGAGAGGGAACCACCCGGTGCCCACCATCAACCAGCTGGTCCGCAAGGGCCGCCAGGACAAGGTGTCGAAGAACAAGACGCCTGCCCTGAAGGGATCCCCGCAGCGCCGTGGCGTCTGCACCCGCGTCTACACGACCACCCCGAAGAAGCCGAACTCCGCCCTCCGCAAGGTCGCCCGCGTGCGCCTGAGCAGCGGCGTCGAGGTCACCGCCTACATCCCGGGTGTCGGTCACAACCTCCAGGAGCACTCCATCGTGCTCGTGCGCGGCGGCCGTGTGAAGGACCTTCCCGGCGTCCGCTACAAGATCATCCGCGGCTCGCTCGACACCCAGGGTGTCAAGAACCGCAAGCAGGCCCGCAGCCGCTACGGCGCGAAGAAGGAGAAGTAATGCCTCGCAAGGGTCCCGCTCCCAAGCGCCCCCTGGTCGTCGACCCGGTCTACGGCTCGCAGCTGGTCACCCAGCTCGTCAGCAAGGTCCTCCAGGACGGCAAGAAGGCCGTGGCGCAGCGCATCGTCTACACCGCCCTCGAGGGCTGCCGCGAGAAGACCGGCACCGACCCGGTCGTCACGCTCAAGCGCGCGATGGACAACGTCAAGCCGGCCATCGAGGTCAAGTCCCGCCGCGTCGGCGGCGCGACCTACCAGGTCCCGGTCGAGGTCAAGGCCAACCGCTCCACCACGCTGGCCCTGCGCTGGCTCGTGGGCTACGCCCAGGACCGCCGCGAGAAGACCATGGCCGAGCGCCTCATGAACGAGATCCTCGACGCGAGCAACGGCCTCGGCGCCGCGGTGAAGAAGCGCGAGGACACGCACAAGATGGCCGAGTCCAACAAGGCCTTCGCCCACTACCGCTGGTGACGGCGAGGGGCCGCACGAGCGCAGCGCGCGGCGTGCGGCCCCTCACCCCACAACCCCATCAACTTCCGAGGGACTGAGACACAACAGTGGCTGTCGACATCACCACCGACCTCAACAAGGTCCGCAACATCGGCATCATGGCGCACATCGACGCCGGCAAGACCACCACCACCGAGCGCATCCTGTTCTACACCGGCATCACCTACAAGATCGGTGAGGTCCACGAGGGTGGCGCCACGATGGACTGGATGGAGCAGGAGCAGGAGCGCGGCATCACCATCACGTCCGCCGCGACGACCTGCTGGTGGAAGGACCACCAGATCAACATCATCGACACGCCCGGCCACGTGGACTTCACCGCCGAGGTCGAGCGCTCGCTGCGCGTCCTCGACGGCGCCGTGGCGGTGTTCGACGGCGTCGCCGGTGTCGAGCCGCAGACCATGACGGTGTGGCGCCAGGCCAACAAGTACTCCGTCCCCCGCATGTGCTTCGTCAACAAGCTCGACCGCACCGGAGCCGACTTCTTCCGCTGCGTCGACATGATGGTCGAGCGCCTCAACTCCACCCCGCTCGTGCTCCAGCTGCCCATCGGCGCGGAGTCCGACTTCCTCGGTGTCGTCGACCTGGTCGGCATGCGTGCCCTCACCTGGCGCGGCGAGACCAAGATGGGTGAGGACTACGACGTCGAGGAGATCCCGGCCGAGCTCGCCGACAAGGCCGCGGAGTACCGCGAGCGCCTCGTCGAGACCCTCGCCGAGGCCGACGACGACATCATGGAGGTCTACCTCGAGGACGGCGACGTCTTCGACGTCGAGACCCTCGAGGCCGCCATCCGCCGCGCCACCCTGGCCGACAAGCTCAACCCGGTCCTGTGCGGCACCGCGTTCAAGAACAAGGGCGTCCAGCCCCTGCTCGACGCGGTCGTGAAGTACCTGCCCTCGCCGCTCGACATCGACGCGATCATCGGCCACTCGCCGCGCGACGAGGAGCAGGCGATCTCTCGCAAGCCCTCCGACGACGAGCCGTTCTCCGGCCTCGCCTACAAGATCGCCAGCGACCCGCACCTCGGCAAGCTGATCTACGTCCGCGTCTACTCGGGCAAGCTCGAGGCCGGCTCCACCGTCGTCAACTCGGTGAACGGCAAGAAGGAGCGGATCGGCAAGGTCTACCAGATGCACGCGAACAAGCGTGAGGAGATCGCGTCCGTCGGCGCCGGCCAGATCGTGGCCGTGATGGGCCTGAAGGACACCAAGACCGGTCACACCCTCTGCGACCCCAACAACCAGGTCGTGCTCGAGTCGATGACGTTCCCGGCCCCGGTGATCGAGGTCGCGATCGAGCCCAAGACCAAGGGCGACCAGGAGAAGCTCGGCACCGCCATCCAGCGGCTCTCCGACGAGGACCCGACCTTCACGGTCAAGACCGACGAGGAGACCGGCCAGACGATCATCGCCGGCATGGGCGAGCTCCACCTCGAGATCCTGGTGGACCGCATGAAGCGCGAGTTCCGCGTCGAGGCGACCGTCGGCAAGCCGCAGGTGGCCTACCGCGAGACCATCCGCAACAAGGTCGAGAACCACAGCTACACCCACAAGAAGCAGACGGGTGGCTCCGGCCAGTTCGCGAAGGTCGTCATCTCGCTCGAGCCGAACATCGACCCCGAGACCGGCACCGGCGCGGGCTACGAGTTCGTCAACAACGTCAGCGGTGGTCGCGTCCCGAAGGAGTACATCCCCTCGGTCGACCAGGGCGGCCAGGAGGCCATGGAGTTCGGCGTGCTCGCCGGATACCCGATGGTCGACGTGAAGTTCTCCCTCGAGGACGGTGCCTACCACGACGTCGACTCGTCCGAGCTCGCGTTCAAGATCGCCGGCAACCAGGCCTTCAAGGAGGCCGCCCGCAAGGCCCGACCGGTCCTGCTCGAGCCGATGTTCGCGGTGGAGGTCACGACCCCCGAGGGCTTCCTCGGCACGGTCATCGGTGACATCAACTCGCGCCGCGGCCAGATCCAGGCGCAGGAGGAGCGTCACGGCGACATGGTCGTCAGCGCCCTCGTGCCGCTGTCCGAGATGTTCGGGTACGTTGGCGACCTGAGGTCCAAGACCTCCGGTCAGGCGTCGTACTCGATGGAGTTCGACTCGTACGCCGAGGTTCCCACGAACATCGCCGACGAGATCGTGAAGAAGGTCCGCGGCGAGTGATCGCTGCCGGATCCTCGGCACCCCAGCAAGACCCACCCACGAGTCAAGTAACAACAATCAGGAGGAGCCCCAGTGGCTAAGGCGAAGTTCGAGCGGACCAAGCCGCACGTCAACATCGGCACCATCGGTCACATCGACCACGGCAAGACGACGCTGACCGCGGCGATCACCAAGGTGCTGCACGACAAGCACCCGGACCTCAACGAGGCTTCGGCGTTCGACCAGATCGACAAGGCTCCCGAGGAGCGCCAGCGCGGCATCACGATCTCGATCGCGCACGTCGAGTACCAGACCGAGTCGCGCCACTACGCGCACGTCGACTGCCCCGGTCACGCCGACTACATCAAGAACATGATCACCGGCGCGGCGCAGATGGACGGCGCGATCCTGGTGGTCGCGGCCACCGACGGTCCGATGCCGCAGACCCGTGAGCACGTGCTGCTCGCCCGCCAGGTCGGCGTGCCGGCCCTGGTCGTCGCGCTCAACAAGTGCGACATGGTCGACGACGAGGAGCTCATCGAGCTCGTCGAGATGGAGGTGCGCGAGCTCCTCTCCGAGTACGAGTTCCCGGGCGACGACATCCCCGTCGTGCGCGTGGCGGCCTTCCCGGCCCTCAACGGCGACGCCAAGTGGGGCGAGTCGGTGGCCGAGCTCATGCAGGCCGTCGACGACTACATCCCGACCCCCGAGCGTGACACCGACAAGCCGTTCCTCATGCCCGTCGAGGACGTCTTCACGATCACCGGTCGTGGCACCGTCATCACCGGTCGCATCGAGCGCGGCATCGTCAAGGTCAACGAGGAGGTCGAGATCATCGGCATCCGCGAGGGCTCGCAGAAGTCCACCGTCACCGGTGTCGAGATGTTCCGCAAGCTCCTCGACGAGGGCCAGGCCGGTGAGAACGTCGGTCTGCTGCTCCGCGGCACCAAGCGCGAGGACGTCGAGCGCGGCATGGTCGTGATCAAGCCGGGCACGACCACCCCGCACACCAACTTCGACGCCTCGGTCTACATCCTGTCGAAGGACGAGGGCGGCCGTCACACGCCGTTCTTCAACAACTACCGTCCGCAGTTCTACTTCCGCACCACGGACGTGACGGGCGTCGTGACCCTGCCCGAGGGCACCGAGATGGTCATGCCGGGTGACAACACCGAGATGTCGGTCGAGCTCATCCAGCCCATCGCGATGGACGAGGGCCTGCGCTTCGCCATCCGCGAGGGCGGCCGCACCGTCGGCGCCGGTCGCGTCACCAAGATCACCAAGTGATCCCCGCCGGTCGCTGACCGGCACCAGCAGCACCACGAAGGCCCCGGACCCCTGGTCCGGGGCCTTCGTCGTGCGCGCCAGTCGCACGGACGGCCCGGGGGCGGTGACCGCGATCGCGCCGGCGCGGGGCACGATGGTGCCCATGGGGTTCACCAGGGACCAGCTCGAGTCGTTCCGTGACGTCGAGGTGCCCGACCTGCTCCCGACCGGCGACCAGCCGCTGCTCCTGCTGTTCGTCGGCATCAACCCGGGGCTGTGGACCGCCGCGACCCAGACGCACTTCGCCCACCCGGGCAACCGGTTCTGGCCCGCGCTGCTGCGGGCCGGGGTCGTGACGCACCCGGTCGACCAGGCGGCGGGCATGACCGAGGACGACCGCGACGCGCTGCGGCGACGCGGCATCGGCATCACGAACCTCGCTGCGCGTGCCACCGCCCGGGCCGACGAGCTCACGCCCGAGGAGCTGCGGCGAGGCGGCGAGCGGCTGCGCGCACTCGTGGCCGAACGACGGCCCCGCGTCGTCGCGGTCGCCGGCGTCACCGCCTACCGCACGGCGTTCGACCGCCGCGCCGCGGCCGGCGAGCAGCCCGCCCGGTGGGGAGCGTCGCGGGTGTTCGTGGTGCCGAACCCGTCGGGTCTCAACGCGCACGAGACCGTCGACACGCTCGCCACGGCGTACGGCGAGGCGGCTCGGGCCGCCGGGGTCGTCGACGGCCCGCCGCCGGGCTGACCGGGGTGGTCGCGCCCCCGCAGGTGCACCAGGACGTCGCCGGGCATCCGTCGCGGGCCGCTCATCCCAGCAGCGCCTCCACCGCGCCGCGGAACGCGCTGGTGTGCGCGTCGACGTCGGACCGGGAGTGGTACGGCGAGAAGAGCGACATGTTGTGGAACGGCGCGAGCAGGACGCCGCGGTTCACCGTCCAGAGGTGGAAGAACGCGTCGAGCTCCTCGTCGACGGCGGCCGCCGCCTCCGCCCCGGTGCGCGGGGGCGGGCAGAACCAGTACTCCGCGCGGCAGCCGAGGCGCTGCACGTGCCACGGCAGGTCGTGGTCGTCGATGACCCCCTGGATGCCGTCGGTGAAGCTCGTCGCCAGCGGGATCGAGACGTCGAAGTCCTCCTGCCGCAGCGCCGTCGACAGCGTCGCCCGGACCGCGGCCATCGCCAGGGCCGAGCCCGACAGGGTCCCGCCCACGCCGGCGACGTCGATCTCGTGGCCCAGCATCGGGCCCTCGAGGCGTGCGGCGACCTCCTCGGCCATGCCGTACGCCGCGACCGGGATGCCGCCGCCGATCGGCTTGCCGATGACGACGAAGTCCGGCTCGAGCCCCCATGCGGCCGTGGCGCCGCCGGGACCGGCGCAGATGGTGTGGGTCTCGTCGTTGACGAGCAGCACGCCGTGGCGGCGGGTGACCTCGCGGACGCCGGCGAGGTAGCCCTCGTCGGGCAGCACGATGCCGATGTTGGTCAGCGCCGGCTCCATCAGCAGGCAGGCGACGTCGCCATCCGCCAGCCGCCTGTCGAGGGCGTCGAGGTCGTTGAACGGGACGACCGCGGTCGTCCGGGCGACGTCGACCTGAGGGCCGAGCGCACCCGGTCGGGCCACCACGCGGTCACCGGCCCGCCCGTGCTCGAGCACCGCCAGCGTCTCGTCGACGGTGCCGTGGTAGCACCAGTCCATGACCGCGATGCGCTGCCGTCCGGTGAGGTGGCGCGCGAAGCGCAGCACGAACCGGTTGGCGTCGGTGGCCGTCATCGCCATCTGCCAGCGCGGCAGCCCGAAGCGCCGGCTCAGCTCCGCGGCGACCCACGTGGCGTCGGTGGAGGGCAGCATCGTGGTGATGCCGCGCTCGGCGCGCTCCCGGACGGCGTCGGCCACCGCGGGGAGGCAGTGCCCGGTCATCGACCCCGTGTCGCCCAGGCACAGGTCGACGTAGTCGAGGCCGTCGGCGTCGGTGAACCGGCCACCGTCCGCAGACTCGACGAAGAGCGGGAACGAGCCCGGCCAGCGCGTCATCCACGGCATCGGCACACCGGCCAGCAGGTGCTCGCCCGCCTCCTTCGCGAGGCGGGCGGAGGTCGGGTGCAGGTCGACGAAGCGCTGCTCCTCCTCGGCGTGAAGGGCCGCCAGGCGCCGGCGGTCGACGGTCGTCACAGCGCGCTGCCGACGTACTTGGTCTCGAGGTACTCCTCGATGCCCTCGAACCCGCCCTCGCGCCCGAAGCCCGAGTGCTTGACCCCGCCGAAGGGAGCCGCCGGGTTCGACACGATGCCGGTGTTGACGCCGACCATGCCGAACTCCAGCGCCTCGCTGACCCGCAGGACGCGGGCATGGTCGCGGGTGAAGACGTAGGCGACGAGGCCGTACTCGGTGTCGTTGGCCCGCTCGAGGGCCTCCTCCTCGGTGCCGAACGTCGTGACGGGGGCGACGGGGCCGAAGATCTCCTCGCGGAACACGCGGGCGGAGGCGGGTACGTCGACCAGCACGGTCGGCGGGTAGAAGTGGCCCGGGCCGTCGGGGACCGCGCCGCCGACGAGCGCGCGGGCGCCGCTCGACACCGCCTCCTCGACCAGCTCGTGCACCCCGCGGCGCGCCTTGTCGGTGATGAGCGGGCCCACGTCGACGCCCTCCTCGGTGCCGTCGCCCACGGTGAGGCCGCCCATCCGCTCGGCCAGCCTGGTCGAGAACTCCTGCGCGACCGACTGGTGGACCAGGAAGCGGTTGGCCGACGTGCAGGCCTCGCCGATGTTGCGCATCTTGGCGAGCATCGCGCCGTCGACCGCGGCGTCGAGGTCGGCGTCCTCGAAGACGAGGAAGGGGGCGTTGCCGCCGAGCTCCATGGAGACGCGCAGCAGCTGGTCCGATGCCTGCCCCACGAGGACCTTGCCGACGCCCGTCGAGCCGGTGAAGGTGAGCTTGCGCAGCCGCGGGTCCTTGATGATCGGCTCGCAGACGCCGCCGGAGTCGGTGGTGGTGACGACGTTGAGCACGCCGGGAGGCAGCCCGACCTCCTCGAGCAGCTTCGCGAGGGCGAGCATCGTCAGCGGGGTCTCCGACGCGGGCTTGACGACCATCGTGCAGCCGGCGGCGATGGCCGGACCGATCTTGCGGGTGCCCATCGCCAGCGGGAAGTTCCAGGGGGTGATCATCAACGTGGGGCCCACCGGGGCCTTCATGGTGATCAGCCGGCTGTTGCCGGACGGCGCGGGGGAGTAGCGCCCGTGGATGCGCACCGCCTCCTCGGAGAACCAGCGGAAGAACTCCGACCCGTAGGTCACCTCGCCCTTCGCCTCGGCCAGCGTCTTGCCCATCTCGAGGGTCATCAGACGGGCGAACTCGTCGGCCCGCTCGGTGAGCAGCTCGAACGCGCTGCGCAGGATCTCCCCGCGCGTCCGCGGCTCGGTCGCGCGCCACTCGCGCTGGGCGGCGGAGGCCGCCGCGAGCGCCCGCTCCCCGTCCTCGGGTGTCGCGTCGGCGACGCTGGTCAGCACGCCGCCGTCGGCGGGGTTGTGCACCTCGAATTTGCCGCCACCGGTGGCCTCGACCCACTCGCCGCCGATGAGCAGCCGCGTCGGCACCGTCTCGATCACGCTGTTGTCCACGTCAGCCATGCCTCCACCTTGCCACCGCCGGCCCGTCACCCGACGACCCCCTCGAACGCCGCCTCGAAGACGTCGAGGCCCTCGACGAGCAGGTCGTCGCTGATCGCGAGCGGCGGCAGGAACCGGAAGACGTTGCCGAACGTGCCGCAGGTCAGCGTCACCAGCCCCTGCGAGGAGCAGGCACGGTGCACCGCGGCGGCGAGCGCCGCGTCCGGCGTACGTCCGGGGCCGTCGGCGACCAGCTCGACCGCCAGCATCGCGCCGCGTCCGCGGACGTCGCCGACGCGGTCGGGGTGCCGCTTCGCGAGCGCGTGCAGCCGCGGCAGGAAGATCGCCTCGATCTCGCGTGCCCGAGCAGGCAGGTCCTCGGCCTCCATCGTCTCGATCGCCGCCAGGGCGCCGGCGCAGGCGACCGGGTTCCCGCCGTACGTGCCGCCCAGCCCACCGACGTGGACGGAGTCCATGACGTCGGCGCGACCGGTCACGGCGGCGAGCGGGAGGCCGCCGGCCATGCCCTTGGCGGTCGTCAGCAGGTCGGGCACGACCCCCTCGTGGTCGCAGGCGAACCAGTCGCCGGTGCGGGCGAATCCCGTCTGGATCTCGTCGGCGATGAGCAGGATGCCGTGCTCGCGGCACCACTCGGCCACCCGGGCCAGCCACCCCGGCGGCGGGACGATGAAGCCGCCCTCGCCCTGGATCGGCTCGACCAGCACGGCCGCGCAGCTGTCCTCGCCCACCTGTGCGTGCACGGTCGCGACGAAGGCGTCGAACGCCTCCTCGGCGCACGCCTCGCGACCGCCGGGCCAGCGGTACGGGTACGCCATCGGAGCCCGGTAGATCTCGCCGGCGAAGGGCCCGAAGCGGTGCTTGTAGGGCATGTTCTTCGCGGTCAGCGCCATCGTGAGGTTCGTGCGTCCGTGGTACGCGTGGTCGAACACGACGATCGCGTCGCGGCCGGTGTGGTGCCGGGCCACCTTGACCGCGTTCTCCACGGCCTCGGCGCCGGAGTTGAACAGGGCGGAGCGCTTCTCGTGCTCGCCCGGGGTGACGTCGGCGAGCTTCTCGCACACCGCGACGTACTCCTCGTAGGGCGTGACCATGAAGCAGGTGTGGGTGAAGTCGGCGACCTGCCGCCGCACCGCCTCGACCACACGCGGGTGGGCGTTGCCGACCGTCGTGACCGCGATGCCGGACCCGAAGTCGATCAGCTGGTTGCCGTCGACGTCGCGGAGGATGCCGCCGCCGGCCTGCTCGACGTAGACCGGCAGCGTCGTGCCGACACCCGCCGACACGCTCCCGAGCTTGCGGGCCTGCAGGTTGAGCGAGCGCGGGCCCGGGATGTCGGTGGCGAGGATGCGTTCCTGGCTGAGCGTCATGCGCGGTCCTTTCCCGGGTCGTGGGGTGGTCTGTCCTCGATCCCCCACGGGGAGCCGTAGCCCTCCGGCCTGGGTGCGGCGAGCAGGTCGAGGAAGGGCTTCGGCGGCAGCGCCTCGGGCCCCAGCACGCCGGTGCCCGACCACGTGCCGCGTGCGAGCAGCTCGAGCGCGACGACCGGGTTGAGGGCGGTCTGCCAGACCACGCACTGGGTGCCGTAGTCGCGCATCGAGTCGGCGTTGTCGACCACGTGGTAGAGGTAGGTCGACCGGGGCCGGCCGTCCTTGCCGGCGCCGGTGACCCAGAGCCCGGCGCAGGTCTTGCCCTCCATCCGCGGCCCGATCGTCGCCGGGTCCGGCAGGCAGGCGGCGACGACGTCGCGGGGGGACACCTCCACCCCCTTCACGGAGACGGGCTCGGTGGAGTCCAGGCCGAGGGTGTGCAAGGTGCGCAGGATGGCGATCATCTCCTCGCCGAGGCCGTACTTGAACGTGACCCGGTCCGCCTCGATCCACCGTGGCATGAGCAGCACCTCCTCGTGCTCGACGTGCACGCACTCGACGGGGCCGATCCCCTCCGGGAAGTCGAACACCTCCGGCTCGGAGAAGGGGGGCAGCGTGAAGAAGCCCGCCTCGAGGTCGCCGTCGCCGCGCTGTCGCTCCCACACCACCGGCGGGTTGAGGCACTCCTCGATGATCGTCCACATCGAGAAGCCGGGCGCAAAGACCTCGTTGCCGTCGTCGTCGCGGATCACGAGGTTGGCGCCGTCACGGGTGCCGAGCTCGTCGATGTGGTCGAACAGCTCGTCGGCGGCGTAGCGGGCGAACACGTCGGAGAGCCCGGGCTCGACCCCGATGCCGAGCAGGGCGAGCCGGCCGGCAGCCTCCCACTCGCCGGCGAGGGCGAACTGCAGGTCGCCGAGCTTCACGCCCACCTTCTCGTAGGGCGCCTCGGAGTGCCGCTCCGACAGGCTCATCGCCATGTCGAGGTAGTCGGCGCCGGCGTCCAGTGCACCACTGAAGACGGGCATGACGAACCGCGGGTCGACAGCGTTCAGCACGTGGGTGGCCCGCACCTGCCGAGCGAGCGCGGTCACGGCGGCCGCGTCGGAGGCGTCGACCTGCGCGGCGGTGAAGCGCTCCTCGCCCGCTCGCCGCTCGCGTGCGGCGGTGACGGTGCGCTCGGCGCGCTGGAGGTCGTAGTCGGCCACCACCCAGGCCTCGAAGAAGTCGCGCTCCACCGCGATGCGGGCGGCGGCGTCACCGACGCCACCCGCCCCTACCATCAGCACGCGCACGGGCTGCACCACGCGCTCACTCACTCCTCGACCGACCTCGGGAACGCGACGACCGCGCCGATCCCACGACCTGCGCTCCGATGACGAGCAGGACCGCCAGCACGAACATCGAGAAGCCGATGACGTTGGCCTCCGCGGGGATGCCGCGGCGCGAGGCGACGTAGACGAACTTGGGGAACGTGTTCTCGTTGCCGGAGACGAAGTTGGTGATGATGAAGTCGTCGAAGGACAGCGAGAAGGCGAGCATCGCCGCGCCCAGGATGCCCGGCAGGATGAGCGGGAACGTGACCTTCCAGAAGGTCTGCACCGGCCCGGCGTAGAGGTCCTGGGCGGCCTCCTCGATGCGGGGGTCGAGGGACTGGATGCGCGCCTTCACCGTGACCACCACGAAGCTCAGGCAGAACATGATGTGCGAGAACACGATCGTGCCGAAGCCGAGGTGGATCCCGATGTTGGAGAACCCCTGCACGAAGATCGTGAGCAGGGCGGCGCCCATGACGATCTCGGGCGTGGCCATCGGCACGAAGATCAGGACGTTGCTGGCTGCCTTGCCCCGGTAGCGGTAGCGGACCATCGCCAGCGCCATGAGCGTGCCGAGGACCGTGGCCACCAGGGTGGAGATCGCCCCGACCTGCAGCGAGGTCACCAGCGACTCGCAGGCGCCGGCGACGCCGCACGGGTCCTGCCAGTGCTCCCACGTGAAGCCCTGCCACACGATGTTGGTCTTGCCGTGGTCGTTGAACGAGAACGCGAACGTGTAGGCGACCGGCAGGAAGAGATACAGCAGGACCAGGATCGCCGACAGCATCGCGAAGTGCTTGGCGAGCCACAGCTGGACGCGCTTGGCGAGCGAGGGCCGGTAGCCGGGGGAGGAGGCACCCGTGGCCGGGGGCGTGGTCCGGGGGGTGGTCACCGTCGCCATGTCAGACCAGCTCCTCGGTGCCGAAGCGGCGGACGTAGAGGAAGACCATCGCCAAGATCGCGGCCATGAGCGTGAACGACAGCGCGGCCGCGACCGGGTAGCCGCCGGGGATGGCGAGGAACTGGTCGTTGATGACGTTGCCGACCATCTTGCCGCGCTGGGGGCCGAGCAGCTCCATGTTGACGAAGTCGCCGGCCGCCGGGATGAAGGTCAGCAGCGTCCCGGCCAGGACCCCCGGCATGGACATCGGCAGGGTGACGGTGCGGAACGTCGTGAAGCCGTTGGCGTACAGGTCGCCCCCCGCCTCGATCACCCGCGGGTCGGCCCGCTCCAGCGAGGCGTAGATCGGCAGCACCATGAAGGGCAGGAAGTTGTAGGTCAGGCCCGCGACCACCGCGACCGGTGTGTTGATGATGTGGCCGCCCGGCAGCAGGTGGAGGACGTCGAGCGTCCGCGCCACCCACCCCTCGTCGGCCAGGATCTGCGACCACGCGAAGGTGCGCAGGATGAACGAGGTGAAGAACGGCGCGATGACGCAGATCATCATGAGGTTGCGCCACCGGCCGGCCTTGAACGCCATCGCGTAGGCGAGCGGGTAGGCCACGACGAACGCGAGCAGGGTGGCCAGGCCCGCGTAGAGGAACGACCGCGCGAAGTGCGGCGCGTAGTCGGTGAGCGCGCTGACGTAGTTCTCGACGTTGACGTCGCGGTAGTAGTAGCCCGGGAAGCCCGGGTAGCGGCTCTGCAGGCTCACGGAGGCGAGCTGCACCAGGGGCAGGACGAAGAACACCCCGAGCCACAGCGCGCCCGGGAGCAGGAGCAGGTACGCCGTCCGGCTCCGCTTGGTCGACTCCGGAGCCGGCGCGGCTCGGCTCACCCCGGGATCGCCCGCGACCTGCGCGAGCCCGCTCATGCGGGGACCACGGCGTCGTCCACGGGCACCCCGAAGGCGTGGCCGGGGTTCCACGTCAGCCACACCTCGTCCCCGGGCCGCAGGTCGATGGGGTCGACGTCGAGGTTCTGCTCGTAGCAGCTCCACGTGGCCCCGCTCGGCATGTCGACGAGGTAGCTCGTCGCCACCCCGAGGAACGACACGTCGCGCACCACGCCCTTGACGTCGTTCCCGACGCCGGCGGGCTGGTCGCGCGAGACCGTCACCTTCTCGGGGCGCACGCCGAAGAGCACCTGGCCCTCGTGCACCTCCGAGCGCGACCTCAGGATCCTGACCTTGGTGCCGAGCACGTCGGCGACGAGGTGGTCGCCGTCGGTGCCCTCGATCGTCCCCACGCCGGTGTTCGCCTGGCCGAGGAAGTTCGCGACGAAGCGGGTGCGTGGGAGGTCGTACAGCGACGCGGGAGCGCCGAGCTGCTCGATCCGGCCCCGGTTCATCACCGCGACCGTGTCGGCCATGGTCATGGCCTCCTCCTGGTCGTGGGTGACGTGGATGAAGGTGAGGCCCACCTCGGTCTGGATGCGCTTGAGCTCCACCTGCATCTCGCGGCGCAGCTTGAGGTCGAGCGCGCCGAGCGGCTCGTCGAGCAGCAGCACCTCGGGGTGGTTGACGAGCGCCCTGGCCAGTGCGACGCGCTGCTGCTGGCCGCCCGAGAGCTGCGCGGGCTTGCGCCCGGCCAGGGGCGTCATCTGCACCAGCTCGAGCGCCTCGTCGGTCCGCCTGGCGGCGTCCTTGTCCTTGCGGCGCTTGGGTCCGAAGGCCACGTTGTCGCGGATCGTCAGGTGCGGGAACAGCGCGTAGGACTGGAAGACGGTGTTGACCGGCCGCTCGTACGGCCGGGATCCGGTGAGGTCGGTGTCGCCGATCATCACCCGGCCGGCGGTGGGCTGCTCGAGCCCCGCGACCATACGCAGCGTGGTGGTCTTGCCGCAGCCCGACGGGCCGAGCAGGGCGAAGAACGAGCCCCGCGGGACCGTCAGGTCGATGTCGTCGACGGCGGTGAAGTCGCCGAAGGCCTTGGTCACGCCCTCGAGCCGGAGGTCGCCGCGTGCTTCCCGGAAGCCGGCCATCAGTTGCCCATCACCTTCGTGGACCACAGGTCGGCGAACTCGATGTCCTCGTCGGCACCGAGGGCGCGGAACTGCTGGATGTTGCGCTCGGCGATGAAGTCGGCCGTGGGGAAGATCCAGGGGCTCTCCGCGAGCTCGGGGTCGATCTTCTCCATCTCGGCCTGCGCGCCGTCGACGGGGCAGACGTAGTTGACCCAGGCAGCGACCTGCGCCGCGACGGCCGGGTCGTAGTAGTAGTCCATGAGCCTCTGCGCGTTCTTCCGGTGGGTGGCGGTGATCGGCACCATGAGGTTGTCCGACCAGAGAGTGCCGCCGGACTCGGGGATGGTGAACGTCCAGGCCGGGTCCCCGGTGTCGTAGGCCAGCACGAAGATGTCGCCGCTCCAGGTGATGCCGGCGACGGCGTTGCCGCTGGTGAGGTCCTCCATGTACGAGTTGCCCTTCACCTTGCGGATGTAGCCCTCCTCGATCTTCTGCTCGATGAAGTCCAGCGCGCTCTCGAACTCCGCGCGGCCCCAGTCGCTGTCGATGTCGACTCCCTGGGACTGCATGACCAGCCCGGCGGTGTCGCGGAACTCCGAGAGCACGACGACGCGGCCCTTCAGGTCGTCGGTCCACAGGTCGTCGAGGGACTTGAGCTCCCGGCCGACCTTGTCGCGGTTGTAGCCGATGCCGGCGAAGCCGCTCTGCCAGGTGATGGAGAAGTTGCGGCCGGGGTCGAAGGACACGTCCTTGAGCGGCTGCAGCAGGTTGCCGACCACGTTGGGCATCTGGATCAGCTCGAGCGGCTGGCACAGCTGGTCG
The DNA here is from genome assembly GCF_017916455.1 of Nocardioides xinjiangensis. Classification (GTDB taxonomy): domain Bacteria; phylum Actinomycetota; class Actinomycetes; order Propionibacteriales; family Nocardioidaceae; genus Nocardioides; species Nocardioides xinjiangensis. The sequence goes on from NZ_JAFMSY010000004.1 coordinate 165,228, forward strand.
CGGATGACCCGCCCGGCCATCCAGTCGGTGAGGGTGAAGATGTCGCGGTCGATGCTCTGGTTCGCCCGCAGCTGCGGGGCGACCTTGGCGTAGTACGAGTCGTTGTCGTCGATGTCCTCGCTGTAGCTGACCTCGATCCCGGTCTGCTGCATGAACGCCTCGAGCGTCGGTGACTTCGTCTCCTTCCCGTTCATGTCGAGGTAGGCCGTCCAGTTGGCCCACTTGAGGATCTTCTCCGCGTCGGAGACGTCCTCGGGCAGGTCGAGGTTGGTCAGCCCGGCGCTGCCCGACGGGGGCTTCGGCGGTGCGCACCCGGCGAGGGCGACCCCGGCGCCGGCGGCCATGCCGGTGCCCAGCAGCGCCCGGCGGCTCAGCCCGCCGGAGGAGGCTGCCGCGACGACGGCGGCGGCCGGCGTCGACAGGGGACGCCGCGCGCGGCGTGGGATGGGTGTCATCTGTTCTTTCCTCCGCTCAGCCCGAGTCGCTCCTGCTGGCCCGGCTCAGACCTCGATGTTGGCCATGACGTGCTTGATGCGGGTGTAGTCCTCGAAGCCGTACATCGAGAGGTCCTTGCCGTAGCCGGACTTCTTGTAGCCGCCGTGCGGCATCTCGGCGACGAGCGGGATGTGGGTGTTGATCCACACGCAGCCGAAGTCGAGCGCCCGCGACATCCGCATCGCGCGGCCGAAGTCCCTGGTCCACACCGAGGAGGCCAGGCCGTAGTCGACGCCGTTGGCCCAGCGGACCGCCTCGTCCTCGTCGGTGAAGCGCTGGACCGTGATGACGGGGCCGAAGATCTCGTTCTGGACGGCCTCGTCGTCCTGGCGCAGGCCGGAGAGCACGGTCGGCTCGAGGAAGTAGCCCCCGCCGAGGTCCGTGCGCCGGTTGCCGCCGGCCGACACGGTCGCGTGCGCGGGGAGGTTCTCGATGAAGCCCGTGACCCGCGCCAGCTGGTTGGTGTTGTTGACCGGGCCGAGCAGCGCGTCCTCGTCGTCGGGCAGCCCCACCGGCGCGGAGCTGCGCGCGTACTCCGCGAGCGCGGCCACGAAGTCGTCGTGGATCCCCGGCGCGACGAGGACCCGTGTCGCGGCGGTGCAGTCCTGGCCGGCGTTGAAGTAGCCCGCGACGGCGATGCCCTCCACGGCGGCCTCGAGGTCGGCGTCGTCGAAGACCACCACCGGCGCCTTGCCGCCCAGCTCGAGGTGGACCCGCTTGACCTGCGGCGCGGCGCTCGCCGCCACCTCCGCGCCGGCGCGCACCGAGCCGGTGATCGCGACCATGGCGGGCGTCGGGTGCTCCACGAGCAGGCGGCCGGTTTCGCGGTCGCCGGTCACGACGTTCAGCGTGCCCGCGGGCAGGTGCTCCGAGGCCAGCTCGGCCAGCCGCAGGGTGCTCTCCGGTGTGGTGTCGCTGGGCTTGAGGACGACGGTGTTGCCGGCGGCGAGGGCGGGGCCGATCTTCCACACCGCCATGAGCAACGGGTAGTTCCACGGCGTCACCTGGCCGACGACGCCGATCGGCTCCCGCCGGATCCACGACGTGTGGCCCGCCATGTACTCGCCGGCGGCCTTGCCCTCGAGGACCCGGGCCGCACCGGCGAAGAACCGGAGCTGGTCGACCATGGGCGGGATCTCCTCGCTCGCGGTCAGCGCCTTGATCTTGCCGGTGTTCTCCGACTCCAGTGCGATCAGCTCGTCGGCGTGGGACTCCACGGCGTCGGCCAGCTTGAGCAGCGCCTGCTGGCGCTCGCTCGGCGTCGTGCGGCCCCACTCCCCGAAGGCCCGGCCGGCGGCGTCGTACGCCGCGTCGACCTCCTCGGTGCCGCTCACCGGCGCACGGGCGACCACCTCGCCCGTGGCGGGGTTGACGACGTCGCTCATCGCTCCGGGGCTGCCGTCGACGAAGCGGCCACCGATGAAGTTGCGAAGCGTGCGGGGGCTGGTCACGTGTGTCCTCCCGGTCGGGTGCGGTCGAAGGGAGACTAGGACGGCGGACCGGTCAATCTCCATACCCACGGGCAAAGATTCTGCGGTAATCGCAGAATTAACGAGTATGAAATGCGGATTCCACGTCCGACGACTTGCGAAGCCGCAGTCTCCCGTCCACGATGGGCCGCATGAGTGAGGGATCGGTGCGGCTCGATGCGACCGCCAAGCGCATCATCGAGCTCCTCCAGGAGGACGGCCGCATCTCCTACGCCGCGATCGCGAAGGCCGTCGGGCTGTCCGAGGCCGCTGCTCGCGCGCGGGTCCAGAAGCTGCTCGACTCCGAGGTGATGCAGGTCGTCGCCGTCACCGACCCGACCCAGGTCGGGTTCACCCGCCAGGCGATGATCGGCGTGCGCACCGAGGGCGACCCGATGAAGGTGGGCGACCGCCTCGCCGAGGTGAGCGAGGTCGACTACGTCGTCACGACCGCCGGCAGCTTCGACCTCCTCGTCGAGGTGGTGTGCGAGGACGACCCGCACCTGCTCGACGTCATCCGCCAGGTCCGAGAGCTCGAGGGCGTGGTCTCCTCGGAGACCTTCGTCTACCTCAAGCTCAACAAGCAGCACTACAACTGGGGTACCCGATGAGCCTGCACACGTCCTCCGCCGACACCTTCGACCACCAGGCCGCCGGGCGCGACCACCTGTGGTTGCACTTCACCCGGCACTCCACCTACGAGAATGGCGGCGAGATGCCGATGATCGTGCGGGGGGAGGGTCACCGCATCTGGGACAGCCACGGGCGGGAGTACATCGACGGCCTCGCCGGCCTGTTCGTCGTGCAGGTCGGCCACGGCCGCGAGGAGCTCGCCGAGGCGGCCGCCCGCCAGGCCAAGGAGCTCGCCTTCTTCCCGCTCTGGTCCTTCGCCCACCCGCGGGCGGTCGAGCTGGCCGACCGGATCGCCGCGATGGCCCCCGGCGACCTGAACCGCGTCTTCTTCACCACCGGTGGCGGCGAGGCCGTGGAGTCCGCCTGGAAGCTGGCCAAGCAGTACTTCAAGCTCACCGGCAAGCCGAACAAGCACAAGGTGATCTCCCGCGCCGTGGCCTACCACGGCACCCCGCAGGGGGCGCTGTCCATCACCGGCATCCCGCCGCTGAAGGAGATGTTCGAACCCCTGGTGCCGGGAGCGCACAAGGTGCCGAACACCAACTTCTACCGCCGCCCCGAGTTCGTGGGCGACGACGAGAAGGCGTTCGGCCGGTGGGCCGCGGACCGGATCGCGGAGGCCATCGAGTTCGAGGGCCCCGACACCGTCGCCGCGGTCTTCCTGGAGCCGGTGCAGAACGCGGGCGGGTGCTTCCCGCCGCCGCCCGGCTACTTCGAGCGGGTCCGCGAGATCTGCGACGAGTACGACGTGCTGCTCGTCTCCGACGAGGTCATCTGCGCGTTCGGCCGCGTCGGCGAGATGTTCGGCGCCTCGGAGTTCGGCTACCAGCCCGACATCATCACCTGCGCCAAGGGCATGACGTCCGGCTACTCGCCGATCGGCGCGATGATCGCCAGCGACCGGCTGTTCGAGCCGTTCAGGAGCGGGACGACGGCGTACGCCCACGGGTACACGTTCGGTGGCCACCCGGTCTCCTCGGCCGTCGCGATGGCCAACCTCGACATCTTCGAGCGCGAGGGCCTCAACGACCACGTGGCCCGCAACGCCCCGGCGTTCCGCGCGGCGCTGGAGAGGCTGCTGGACATCCCGATCGTGGGCGACGTGCGCGGCCACGGCTACTTCTACGGCATCGAGCTCGTGAAGGACCGGGAGACAAAGGAGACCTTCAACGACGCCGAGTCCGAGCGGCTGCTCCGCGGCTACCTCTCCGGGGCGCTGTGGGAGGCCGGGCTCTACTGCCGCGCCGACGACCGCGGCGACCCCGTGATCCAGCTCGCGCCGCCGCTGATCATCGGCCAGCCGGAGTTCGACGACATCGAGCAGCGGCTCCGCTCGGTGCTGACGGGGGCGCTCGCGCACCTCTGAGCGGCACGTCGCTGATGTGCGCCCGCCCGGGGTGACCGGGGAGGATGGGCACGTGAACGACGTCGTACGCCCGGCCCGCCCGCACCTCAAGCTCACCGAGGACGGGCGGCGCATGCGCGAGGTCCTCACCTACTCCCGTCGCGGCAACCGGTTCACCCCGCGCCAGGCCGAGTCGTGGGCGGCCCACCACGCCGGCTGGGTCATCCCCGACGAGGCGGTCGACCGACCCGGCTTCTCGCTGGCCGAGTGGTTCGGTCGCGAGGCGCCGCTGATCGTCGAGATCGGCTCGGGCATCGGCGAGGCCACCGCGGTGCTCGCCGCCGCCCGGCCCGACCACGACGTCCTCGCGCTGGAGGTGTGGCGCCCGGGTGTCGCCGACTCGCTGTGGCGGGTCGCCGAGGCGGGCGCCGACAACGTGCGCTTCTGCTCCGTCGACGCCGTCTGGTCGCTCGAGCACCTCGTCGCGCCGGGCAGCCTCGCCGAGCTCTGGACGTTCTTCCCCGACCCGTGGCGCAAGACCAAGCACCACAAGCGGCGACTGGTGAACCCGGCCAACGCCGCGCTCGCGTCGTCGCGGCTCGTGCCCGGCGGCAGGTGGCGGCTGGCCACCGACTGGGCCGACTACGCCGACCAGATGCTCGAGGTGCTCGACGCCGAGCCGACCCTGGAGGGCGGTCGCGTCGAGCGGTGGAGCGAGCGGCCGGTCACGCGCTTCGAGCGCAAGGGCCTCGAGGCCGGACGTGACATCGTCGACCTCTGCTACCGCCGGACGTCCTGATCACTCCAGCACCAGGCCGGCCTCGCGCAGGAGGTGCTCGAGGCGGAGCCGCTCCGCCTCGCGGTCGGTGCCCTCGGGGACCCCGCTGAGCGTGTCGGGCACGCCGAGGCGCTCCGCCGCCTGCACGAGCAGGTCCTCGTACGCTGCCCGCGTGCCGCGCCGCCGTGCCATGGTCGTGCCCGGGGCAGGTGCGACGACCTCGGCGCGCACCCGTCGCAGGGACCGCGCGAGGTCCTCGATCGCGGGGCCGACGGGCGTCTCCGGGGGAGGGGAGGCGCGGTCGCGCACCCGCCGCCAGGCACGCCGGACCCGGTCGTAGCACACCACCGCGAGCCCCGCTCCGAGCAGCAGCACGACGACGAGCACCTCGACCGGACCGGCCATCCTCCGACGGTAGGCCGGGGCCCTGCGGCGGGCAAGAGCAGGGCGCCGGCCGGCACGAGGGCCACCCGCCGGACCGGGTCTCCTGCGATTTGGCGTGGGCGCGCGGAGTCTGTCAAGATGTTCCGGTTGCTCCGGCGGGTCGCCGGGGAGCGGCACGCCTTGACTTCTGAATCGCGTCTCCTTGATCGAGCCAGTCGTCTTGCGTGCACCGCACCGGATCACGTGGTGATCGGAGACCCGACCAGATCCGACAACCGTCGGGTGCCACCCAGAGCATCACCGCTTCCCCTCGGGGTCGTGTCACGAGTCAGAACCGCGACACGCCCGACCGCGGGGGTCGGCGGGTGGCGGAGAGACAGGCGGCGCTCGCCCACCCGGGGCAGGGAGCCGGAAACAGACCAGGCGTACGAGATCGAAGAGGACACGGACCTATGGCGGGACAGAAGATCCGCATCAGGCTCAAGGCCTATGACCACGAGGTGATCGACACCTCGGCGCGGAAGATCGTGGACACCGTCACCCGCACGGGTGCGAAGGTCGCCGGCCCTGTGCCGCTGCCGACCGAGAAGAACGTGTACTGCGTCATCCGTTCGCCCCACAAGTACAAGGACTCCCGCGAGCACTTCGAGATGCGGACGCACAAGCGCCTGATCGACATCATCGACCCGACGCCGAAGACCGTCGACTCGCTGATGCGTCTCGACCTGCCTGCCGGTGTCGACATCGAGATCAAGCTCTGAGGCGCGACATGGCTAACACTTTCGAACGCAACGTGAAGGGCCTGCTGGGCACCAAGCTCGGCATGACCCAGCTCTGGGACGAGAACAACCGCATCGTCCCCGTCACCGTCATCGCGGCCGCGACCAACGTCGTGACCCAGGTCCGCCAGCCCGAGGTCGACGGCTACAACGCCATCCAGGTCGGCTTCGGCGAGATCGAGGCCCGCAAGGTGAACTCGCCCGAGGCGGGTCACTTCGCCAAGGCCGGCGTCACCCCCCGTCGCCACCTCGCCGAGATCCGCACCGCGGACGCCGCCTCGTACACCGTGGGCCAGGAGCTCGGGGTCGACACCTTCGCCGCAGGCGAGGAGATCGACGTCACCGGCACCAGCAAGGGCAAGGGCTTCGCCGGCACGATGAAGCGGCACGGCTTCGCCGGTGTCTCCGCCTCGCACGGTGCCCACCGCAACCACCGCAAGCCCGGCTCGATCGGCGCCTGCGCCACGCCGGGTCGCGTGTTCAAGGGCACCCGCATGTCGGGCCGCATGGGCAACGACACGGTCACCACCCAGAACCTGACGGTGCACGCCGTCGACGCCGACAAGGGCCTCATCCTCCTCAAGGGCGCCGTTCCCGGCCCCCGGGGTGGCCTCGTGGTCCTCCGCTCGGCCGCCAAGAACTCCGCCGCTACTGGCAAGGAGGCCTGAGCATGGCTGTCCAGACCGTCCAGGTCGACCTCCCCGCCGAGATCTTCGACGTCGAGGTCAACATCCCGCTGATCCACCAGGTCGTCGTGGCCCAGCAGGCCGCTGCGCGCCAGGGCACCCACGCCACCAAGACCCGCGGCGAGGTCCGCGGCGGTGGCAAGAAGCCCTACAAGCAGAAGGGCACCGGCCGCGCCCGCCAGGGCTCGACCCGCGCCCCGCAGTTCGCCGGTGGTGGCACCGTGCACGGCCCGCAGCCGCGCAGCTACGACCAGCGCACGCCCAAGAAGATGAAGGCCGCCGCCCTGCGCGGTGCCCTCTCCGACCGGGCCCGCAACGGTCGCGTGCACGTGGTCGACGGCCTGGTGTCGGGCGACAAGCCCTCCACCCGCGCCGCGCTCGCCGCGCTGACCTCGCTGACCGACCGCGTGGGCTACCTCGTGGTGCTGGAGCGCTCCGACGCGATCACCTGGCTCTCGCTGCGCAACGCGCCCGAGGTCCACATCGTCGCCGTCGACCAGCTCAACACCTACGACGTGCTGGCCGCTGACGACGTGGTCTTCACCAAGGGCGCCTACGACGTGTTCGTCGGTGGCGCCACCGCCCCGGCCGCCGGCTCGACCACCGGGGCCGACGCCGCCGACGAGCCGGCCCTGCCGGCCGGCGCCAAGGCGCCGCTCAAGAGCGGGAAGAACCCGAAGGGCTACGAGGTCCTCGGCCAGCAGTCCGGCACCTACCTCGTCGAGGGCGACGCCGGCTACGACGTCGCGGGCGGGGACTTCTGGTTCAAGTCCGTCGAGGACGCCGAGGCCGCCGGTCTCACCCGTGGCAAGGAGGACGACAAGTGAGCACCCTGCACAAGGACCACCGCGACATCCTGATCGCCCCGGTCGTGTCCGAGAAGAGCTACGGCCTGCTCGACGCCAACAAGTACACCTTCATCGTCCACCCGGACGCCAACAAGACCGAGATCAAGATCGCGGTCGAGAAGGTCTTCGACGTCAAGGTCACCTCCGTCAACACGATCAACCGCCAGGGCAAGACGCGTCGCACCCGCTACGGGATCGGCAAGCGCCCCAACACCAAGCGCGCGATCGTCAGCCTCGCCGAGGGTCACCGCATCGACATCTTCGGAGGTCCGGTCTCCTGACCGGGCTGGTGAATAGGAACTGATATGGCTATCCGCAAGTACAAGCCGACCACCCCGGGCCGCCGTGGCTCGTCGGTGGCCGACTTCGTCGAGATCACCCGGACCACGCCCGAGAAGTCGCTGACGCGCCCGCTGCCCAAGAAGGGCGGCCGCAACAACCAGGGACGCATCACCACGCGTCACCAGGGTGGCGGTCACAAGCGCGCCTACCGCGTCATCGACTTCCGTCGCTACGACAAGGACGGCGTGCCGGCCAAGGTCGCTCACATCGAGTACGACCCCAACCGCACCGCTCGCATCGCGCTGCTGCACTACGCCGACGGCGAGAAGCGCTACATCGTCGCGCCGAAGGACCTGACCCAGGGCACCGCCGTGGAGTCCGGCCCCAACGCCGACATCAAGCCCGGCAACAACCTGCCGCTGCGCAACATCCCGGTCGGTACCACCATCCACTGCGTGGAGCTGCGTCCCGGCGGCGGCGCCAAGCTCGCCCGCTCGGCCGGCAACTCCGCCCAGCTCGTCGCCCGTGAGGGCTCGCGCGCCACGCTGCGCCTGCCCTCGGGCGAGATGCGCTACGTCGACGTGCGCTGCCGCGCGACCGTCGGCGAGGTCGGCAACGCCGAGCAGTCGAACATCAACTGGGGCAAGGCCGGCCGCATGCGCTGGAAGGGCAAGCGCCCGACCGTCCGCGGTGTCGTCATGAACCCGGTCGACCACCCGCACGGTGGTGGTGAGGGCAAGACCTCCGGTGGTCGCCACCCGGTCTCCCCCTGGGGCAAGCCCGAGGGTCGTACGCGCAAGCGCAAGGCCAGCGACTCCCAGATCATCCGTCGTCGCAAGTCCGGCAAGGGTAGGAAGTAACCGACATGCCTCGTAGCCTCAAGAAGGGCCCCTTCGTCGACGACCACCTGCAGAAGAAGGTGGACGCCGAGAACGAGAAGGGCTCGCACAACGTCATCAAGACCTGGTCGCGCCGGTCGATGATCGTGCCCGACATGATCGGCCACACCATCGCCGTGCACGACGGTCGCAAGCACGTCCCCGTCTTCGTCACCGACTCCATGGTCGGCCACAAGCTCGGGGAGTTCGCCCCCACCCGCACCTACCGCGGGCACGTCAAGGAAGACCGGAAGGGACGCCGTCGATGAGCACCACCGAGCGCAGCCGCACCAGCGCGCGCCGCGAGTCGCTGCTCGGCGACCAGCCGGGCGCGTTCGCCAGCGCACGCTACGTGCGGATCACCCCGATGAAGGCCCGCCGTGTCGTCGACATGGTCCGCGGCCTCCCGGTCGACGAGGCGCTGACGCTGCTGCAGTTCGCGCCGCAGGCCGCCTCCGAAACCGTCTACAAGGTCCTCGAGAGCGCGGTCGCCAACGCCGAGACGACCGAGGGCCTCAACCGCGCCGACCTCGTCCTCTCCGTCGCCATGGTCGACGAGGGTCCGACGATGAAGCGCTGGCGTCCGCGTGCCCAGGGCCGCGCGACCCGCATCAACAAGCGCACCAGCCACATCACCCTCGCGGTGCAGCCGGCTGACGCGCTCGACGCCAAGCCGGGCAAGAACGCCCGTGCCAACAAGAACGGAAGGGGTGCCTGATGGGTCAGAAGATCAACCCCAACGGCTTCCGCCTGGGCATCTCCACCGACCACAAGAGCCGCTGGTACGCCGACAAGCTCTACAAGTCGTACGTCGGTGAGGACGTCGCCATCCGCAAGCTGCTCTCCAAGGGCATGGAGCGGGCCGGCATCGCGAAGGTCGAGATCGAGCGCACCCGTGACCGCGTCCGGGTCGACATCCACACCGCGCGTCCCGGCATCGTCATCGGCCGCCGCGGCGCCGAGGCCGACCGCATCCGCGGGGAGCTCGAGAAGCTCACCGGCAAGCAGGTGCAGCTGAACATCCTCGAGGTCAAGAACCCCGAGGTCGACGCGCAGCTGGTCGCCCAGGGCGTCGCCGAGCAGCTCTCGGGCCGTGTGCAGTTCCGCCGCGCCATGCGCAAGGCGATGCAGACCTCTATGCGCTCCGGCGCCAAGGGCATCCGGATCCAGTGCTCGGGCCGCCTCAACGGCGCCGAGATGTCGCGCACGGAGTTCTACCGCGAGGGCCGCGTGCCCCTGCACACCCTCCGCGCCGACATCGACTACGGCTTCTACGAGGCCCGCACCACCTTCGGCCGCATCGGCGTGAAGGTCTGGATCTACAAGGGCGAGGTCGCCGGCACCCGTGCCGAGCGCCAGGCCCAGCAGGCCGCCCGCGCCGGTGCTCCCGGCCGCGGTGGTCGTCCCAACACCCGTGGTGGCGACCGTCCGAGCCGTGGCTCGCGCGGCGACCGCGGTGCCCGCGGTGGCGACGCCCCCGCCGTGACCGAGGCGCCGGCCGGCGGCGACACCGCCCTGGCCGCCACCCCTGCAGAGACCCAGGAGGGCTGACACCATGCTGATGCCCCGTCGCGTCAAGCACCGCAAGCAGCACCACCCCAAGCGCCGCGGCGTCGCCAAGGGCGGCACCACGCTGGCCTTCGGTGACTTCGGCATCCAGGCGGTCGAGGGTCACTACGTGACCAACCGGCAGATCGAGTCGGCCCGTATCGCCATGACCCGTCACATCAAGCGTGGCGGCAAGGTGTGGATCAACATCTACCCCGACCGTCCGCTGACCAAGAAGCCGGCCGAGACCCGCATGGGCTCCGGCAAGGGCTCCCCCGAGTGGTGGGTGGCCAACGTCAAGCCCGGCCGCGTCATGTTCGAACTCTCCGGCGTCGACGAGACCGTTGCCCGCGAGGCCATGCGCCGCGCGATGCACAAGCTCCCGATGAAGTGCCGGTTCATCTCCCGTGAGGCCGGTGAATTCTGATGGCTGCCCTGAACGCCCACGAGCTCGACGAGCTCAACGCCAGCGACCTGGAGGCCAAGCTCCGCGAGGCCAAGGAGGAGCTGTTCAACCTCCGCTTCCAGGCGGCCACCGGCCAGCTGGAGAGCAACGGCCGGCTCCGCACGGTCAAGAAGGACATCGCCCGCATCTACACCGTGGTCCGCGAGCGCGAGCTCGGGATCCGCACCACGCCGGGCACCAACGAAGAGGCGAAGGCATGAGCGAGAACACTGCGACCCAGTCGGCCGACGAGCGCAACCAGCGCAAGGTCCGCGAGGGCCTCGTCGTGAGCGACAAGATGGACAAGACCATCGTCGTCGCCGTGGAGGACCGCGTGAAGCACGCCCTCTACGGCAAGGTGCTGCGCAAGACCTCGCGCCTCAAGGCCCACGACGAGACCAACCAGTGCGGCGTCGGCGACCGGGTCCTCATCATGGAGACCCGTCCGCTGTCCGCCACCAAGCGCTGGCGGCTCGTCGAGGTCCTCGAGAAGGCCAAGTGAGCCCTCGGTGAGCCGATCCGTCGGCTCACCGGACCAGCACCACCCGTAACCCCACCAGTTCGGCCAGGCTCCCGCCCCGCGAGGGCGTGAGAACCGGCTCGACAACCAGGAGAAACCAATGATCCAGCAGGAGTCGCGACTCAAGGTCGCCGACAACACCGGTGCGAAGGAGATCCTCTGCATCCGTGTTCTCGGTGGCTCCGGCCGTCGCTACGCCGGCATCGGTGACGTCATCGTCGCCACCGTCAAGGACGCGATCCCCGGTGGCAACGTCAAGAAGGGCGACGTCGTCAAGGCCGTGGTCGTGCGCACCGTCAAGGAGCGTCGCCGTGCCGACGGCTCCTACATCCGCTTCGACGAGAACGCCGCCGTCATCCTCAAGAACGACGGCGAGCCTCGTGGCACGCGCATCTTCGGCCCCGTGGGCCGCGAGCTGCGCGAGAAGCGCTTCATGAAGATCATCTCGCTCGCCCCGGAGGTGCTGTGAGAGATGGGTAAGAACATGAACATCAAGAAGGGCGACACCGTCAAGGTGATCGCGGGCAAGGACAAGGGTGCCCAGGGCAAGGTCATCTCGGTCCTCCGTGAGGAGGAGCGGGTGGTCGTCGAGGGCGTCAACCTCGTCAAGCGCCACACCAAGTCCGTGCAGCAGACCAACACCACCGGCGGCATCATCACCCGCGAGGCGCCCATCCACGTCTCCAACGTGATGCTCGTCGAGGGCGACGGCGTCACGCGTGTCGGCTTCCGCCGCGACGAGGTCACCAAGCGCCGTCCCGACGGCTCGACCTACGCCGCCAGCCGCTCGGTCCGCGTGTCCCGCAAGACCGGCAAGGAGATCTGAGATGGCCGAGACCCAGACGACGGAGATCCCCCGTCTCAAGGCGCGCTACCGCGAGGAGATCGTCCCCGCCCTGCGCTCGGAGTTCGACATCGCGAACATCATGCAGGTGCCCGGCCTGACCAAGATCGTGGTCAACATGGGCGTCGGCGAGGCCGCTCGCGACTCCAAGCTGATCGAGGGCGCCATCCGCGACCTCACCGCGATCACCGGCCAGAAGCCGGCCGTGACCAAGGCCCGCAAGTCCATCGCGCAGTTCAAGCTGCGCGAGGGCATGCCGATCGGTGCGCACGTCACGCTGCGCGGCGACCGGATGTGGGAGTTCCTGGACCGGCTGCTGTCGCTGGCCCTGCCACGCATCCGCGACTTCCGCGGCCTCTCGCCGAAGCAGTTCGACGGCCGCGGCAACTACACCTTCGGTCTCACCGAGCAGGTCATGTTCCACGAGATCAACCAGGACAGGATCGACCGGTCCCGCGGCATGGACATCACCGTCGTGACCACCGCCACCAACGACGACGAGGGCCGCGCGCTGCTCAAGCAGCTCGGCTTCCCGTTCAAGGAGAACTGACATGGCGAAGACTGCGCTCAAGGTCAAGGCCGCCCGCAAGCCGAAGTTCGCTGTCCGCGGCTACACCCGCTGCCAGCGCTGCGGCCGCCCGAAGGCCGTCTACCGCAAGTTCGGCCTGTGCCGCATCTGCCTGCGGGAGATGGCCCACCGCGGCGAGCTCCCCGGCGTCACCAAGTCCTCCTGGTGACCACGGTCTCCTGGTAAATCACCTCACACCCGTTGCAGGTCCACCGGCTGCGAGCCGGCGGAAACCACGACGAGAAAGAACCACATCATGACGATGACTGACCCGATCGCAGACATGCTCACGCGTCTGCGCAACGCCAACCAGGCGTACCACGACGTGGTGTCGATGCCCTACAGCAAGATGAAGGCCGGCCTCGCGGAGATCCTCAAGCAGGAGGGCTACATCACCTCCTACGACGTCGCGGACAACGTGACCGCCGAGGGCGAGCCCGCCGTCGGCAAGACGCTGACCGTCACGCTCAAGTACGGCCGCAACCGGGAGCGCTCGATCGCGGGCGTCCGCCGCATCAGCAAGCCCGGCCTGCGCGTGTACGCCAAGCACACCAACCTGCCCAAGGTCCTCGGCGGCCTCGGCGTCGCGATCATCTCGACGTCCCAGGGCCTGCTCACCGACCGCCAGGCGAACCAGAAGGGCGTGGGCGGCGAAGTCCTCGCCTACGTCTGGTGACCCGGACCCTCTGAGACCAGGAAGAGAGAGAAGCATGTCGCGCATTGGCAAGCTCCCCATCGCGGTCCCGTCCGGTGTCGACGTCGCGATCGACGAGTCGATGGTCACCGTCAAGGGCCCCAAGGGCACCCTGTCGCACACCGTCGCCGCGCCGATCACGGTCGCCAAGGGCGAGGACGGCGTCCTCGAGGTCACGCGTCCCGACGACGAGCGCACCAGCCGCTCGCTCCACGGCCTGACCCGCACGCTCATCAACAACATGGTGGTCGGCGTCACCGACGGCTACGAGAAGAAGCTCGAGATCGTGGGCGTGGGATACCGCGTCCTGCCCAAGGGCCCGACGCAGCTCGAGTTCCAGCTCGGCTACTCGCACCCGATCATCTTCGACGCCCCCGAGGGCATCACCTTCACCGTCGAGGGCCCGACGAAGCTCGGCGTCGTCGGCATCGACAAGCAGCTCGTCGGCGAGGTCGCGGCCAACATCCGCAAGCTCCGCAAGCCCGAGCCCTACAAGGGCAAGGGCGTGCGCTACGCCGGCGAGCAGATCCGCCGCAAGGTCGGAAAGGCCGGTAAGTGACATGGCGATCTCCCTGAGCAACAACAAGCACACGGCGAACCGTGTCCGTGCCCGCCTCCGCCGCCAGGCGCGTGGCCGCAAGCGGATCCACGGCACGACCGAGCGCCCGCGCCTGGTCGTGACCCGGTCCTCGCGTCACATCACCGTGCAGGTCGTCGACGACCTCGCCGGTGCCACGCTGGCCTACGCCTCCTCGATGGAGGCCGACGTCCGCAGCGCGGGCGGCGACAAGACCGAGCAGGCCAAGAAGGTCGGCGAGCTCGTCGCGAGCCGTGCCAAGGCGGCGGGTGTCGAGGGCGTCGTCTTCGACCGTGCCGGCAACAAGTACCACGGTCGCATCGCGGCCCTGGCTGACGCCGCCCGTGAGGGCGGCCTCCAGTTCTGATCGCACGACACCCCAAGATTCTGCGCGGCAGCGTGGCGACGAAGTCGGCACGGTCGCGCCAGACAACACTGAAGGAGCAAGTCTCATGAGCGGAGCCCAGCGCGGACAGCGCGGTGGCGAGCGCCAGTCTGGTGACCGTCGCGGACGCGACAACGGTCGCCAGGCTGACAAGACCGCCTACATCGAGCGCGTCGTGGCGATCAACCGTGTCGCCAAGGTCGTGAAGGGTGGTCGTCGCTTCAGCTTCACCGCCCTCGTGATCGTCGGCGACGGTGAAGGTCTGGTCGGCGTCGGCTACGGCAAGGCGAAGGAAGTCCCCGCGGCGATCGCCAAGGGTGTCGAGGAGGCCAAGAAGCACTTCTTCAAGGTCCCCCGCATCCAGGGCACCATCCCGCACCCGGTCCAGGGCGAGAAGGCCGCAGGCGTCGTCCTGCTGCGTCCCGCCGCTCCCGGTACCGGCGTGATCGCCGGTGGCCCGGTGCGCGCGGTCCTCGAGTGCGCCGGCATCCACGACGTGCTCAGCAAGTCGCTCGGCTCGTCCAACCAGATCAACATCGTCCACGCGACCGTCGAGGCGCTGCGGATGCTCGAGGAGCCCGAGGCCGTGGCCGCGCGCCGCGGCATGCGCGTCGAGGACGTCACCCCGGCCGCGCTGCTGAAGGCGCGCGCCGAGGCCGAGCTCGAGGCGACGGCGGGGGTGCAGTCCTGATGGCACAGCTGAAGGTCCAGCAGAAGCGCGGGCTGGTCGGGCTCAAGGCCAACCAGCGCGAGACGCTTCGTTCCCTCGGTCTCAAGCGCATCGGCGACGTCGTCGTGAAGGAAGACCGCCCGGAGATCCGGGGCATGATCAACACCGTCCGTCACCTCGTGACGGTCGAGGAGGTGGAGTGACATGACGCTCAAGCTGCACCACTTGCGTCCCGCTCCGGGTGCCAAGACCGCCAAGACCCGCGTGGGTCGCGGTGAGGCCTCGAAGGGCAAGACCGCCGGTCGCGGTACGAAGGGCACCAAGGCGCGCTACCAGGTCCCGTCTGCGTTCGAGGGCGGCCAGATGCCGATCCACATGCGCCTGCCCAAGCTGAAGGGCTTCAAGAACCCCTTCCGCGTGGAGTTCCAGGTCGTCAACCTCGACCGCCTCGGCGAGCTCTTCCCCGAGGGCGGCCAGGTGACCGTCGCCGACCTCGTGGCCAAGGGCGCGGTCCGCAAGGGCCAGCCGGTCAAGGTCCTGGGCCAGGGCGACATCTCGGTCCCGGTCCAGGTCAGCGCCGACGCGTTCTCGTCCTCCGCCCGGGAGAAGATCGAGGCCGCCGGCGGCACCGCGACCGTGGCCTGAGGCCACATCTCGCACATCCGGTGAAGGCCTGGCCGCACAGTGGGAACTGTCGGCCGGGCCTTCGTCGTCGTGGGGGGAAGTCGCTCCGACGCTGACTGTTAGGCTTCCCCGGGCCCTCCGCCGCACGACGGCGAGGGATTCTCGTCCGCCCGCCGATCCTGGCCGGGCACCCTTACGAAAGAGGAACCAGTGCTAGGCGCGTTCGCCAACGCTTTCCGGACGCCGGACCTGCGGCGCAAGCTGCTGTTCGTCCTGCTGATCATCACGATCTTCCGGCTCGGCTCGCAGGTGCCCACCCCCGGGGTGCACGTGGCCAACGTCCAGGCCTGCATCGACCAGCTGGAGGAGGGCGGGCTCTACAGCCTGATCAACCTCTTCTCCGGCGGTGCGCTGCTGCAGCTCACCATCTTCGCGCTCGGGATCATGCCGTACATCACGGCGTCGATCATCCTGCAGCTGCTGGTCGTGGTGATCCCACGCCTCGAGGCCCTCAAGAAGGAGGGCCAGGCCGGGCAGACGAAGATCACCCAGTACACCCGCTACCTGACGCTCGGCCTCGCGGTCCTCCAGGCCACGGGCATCGTGGCGCTGGCCCGCAACGGCGCGCTGCTGCAGGGCTGCACCCGCGACCTGCTGCACGACGACGGCACGGCGACGTTCCTCGTCATGGTCGTCACCATGACCGCCGGCACCGCGGTCATCATGTGGCTCGGTGAGCTCATCACCGACCGCGGCATCGGCAACGGCATGTCGATCCTCATCTTCACGCAGGTCGTGGCCACCTTCCCGGCGTCGCTGTGGAGCGTGCAGACCTCGCAGGGCTGGGTCACCTTCACCGTCGTGATGATCGTCGGCCTGATCCTGGTCGCCGGCGTGATCTTCATCGAGCAGGCGCAGCGCCGCATCCCGGTGCAGTACGCCCGCCGGATGGTCGGCCGCAAGATGTTCGGCGGCAACTCGACCTACATCCCGCTCAAGGTCAACCAGGCCGGCATCATCCCGGTCATCTTCGCCTCGTCGCTGCTCTACCTGCCGGCGATGGCGGTCCAGTTCAACCCCGAGAGCAGCAACCCGGTTCTCGACTTCGTGAGCACCTACTTCGTCAACGGCGACCACCCGCTGTACATGGCGACCTACTTCGCGCTCATCATCTTCTTCACGTACTTCTACGTCTCGATCACCTTCAACCCCGTCGAGGTGGCGGACAACATGAAGAAGTACGGCGGCTTCATCCCCGGGATCCGGGCGGGCAAGCCGACCGAGGACTACCTGTCCTACGTCCTGTCCCGCATCACGTTCCCTGGAGCTCTCTACCTCGGCCTGATCTCGCTGGTCCCGCTCATCGCCTTCGCGGCGATCGAGGCCAACCAGAACTTCCCCTTCGGCGGCACGTCCATCCTCATCATGGTCGGCGTGGCCCTCGACACCGTGAAGCAGATCGAGAGCCAGCTCCAGCAGCGCAACTACGAAGGATTCCTCCGCTGAAATGAGACTCATCCTCATGGGCCCGCCGGGCGCCGGCAAGGGCACCCAGGCCAAGGTCGTGGCCGACCACTTCGGCATCCCGGCGATCTCGACGGGGGACATCTTCCGGGCCAACGTCTCCCAGGGGACCCCTCTCGGCGTCGAGGCGAAGCGCTACATGGACGCCGGCGAGTACGTCCCGGACGAGGTCACCAACCTGATGGTGCGCAACCGGATCGACGAGGCGGACGCCGCTCCCGGCTTCCTCCTCGACGGCTACCCCCGCACCCTGGCCCAGGTCACCGAGCTCGACGGGATGATCCGCTTCACCGGTCACCAGCTCGACGCGGTCGTCGTGCTGACGGTCGACCCCGAGGAGCTCGTGCAGCGCCTGCTGCACCGCGCGCAGACCGACGGTCGCGCGGACGACACCGAGGACGTCATCCGCCGGCGCCAGGAGGTCTACGCCGAGCAGACCGAGCCGCTGATCGACGTCTACCGCGACCGCGGCATCCTCATCGAGGTCGACGGCATGGGCGAGGTCGACGAGGTCACCAAGCGCATCTTCGGGGCGCTCGACGTGGTCGCCCAGAGCTGACCCCGGCAGGCTGCGCACCATGGCGTTCCGCGACCGCGGGATCGAGATCAAGACGGCCGAGCAGATCGACCTCATGCGCGTCGCCGGCCGGCTCGTGGGGGAGACGCTGGAGCTGCTGCGCGCCGCCGTGCGGCCCGGGGTGACCACGCTCGAGCTCGACACGCTCGCCGAGGCGCACATCCGCGACCACGGCGGCGTCCCGTCGTTCAAGGGCTACAGCCACCCGCCGTTCCCGGCCACCATCTGCGCGTCGGTCAACGAGGAGGTCGTCCACGGGATCCCCGGCGACCGGGTGCTGGTCGAGGGCGACGTCATCTCGATCGACTGCGGGGCGATCGTCGAGGGGTGGCACGGCGACGCGGCCGTCACGGTCCCCGTCGGGGAGGTCGCTGCCGACGTCACCGAGCTGCTGCGCGTCACCGAGGAGTCGCTGTGGCGCGGCATGGCCGCGGCGCGGCTGGGTGGACGCGTCACCGACATCAGCCACGCCATCGAGACCTACGTCCGCGCCCAGGGGCGCTACGGCATCCTCGAGGACTACACCGGCCACGGCATCGGCACCGAGATGCACATGTCGCCCAACGTGCCCAACTACGGGCGGCGCGGACGTGGCCCCACGATCGTGGAGGGGCTGGCGCTGGCGGTGGAGCCGATGGTGACCCTCGGCAGCAAGCACACCGACCTGCTCGAGGACGAGTGGACGGTCGTCACCGTCGACCGGTCGCTCGCCGCGCACTTCGAGCACACCTTCACCGTCACCGACCGGGGCGCGTGGGTGCTGACCGCCGTCGACGGCGGCGAGAAGCGCCTGCGCGAGCTCGGCGTCCCATTCGGCGGACGCTGAGGGGCGGGTTCGCGCCCGTCGCGAGCCCCGTGACAGACTGACCGGGTTGGAGGGGAGTATTCCCCGGCAGTGGTGTCGTCAGTACGGCGCCCGCGCGAGCGGGGCCCGGTGCCGCTGGTCCCTCGCCCCTCGATCGAGCCGGGGCGGGCGGGCGGAAGAGACCTCCGGAGCCACGACCTGTTCACAGCACCGGAGGTATCGTCCGTGGAAGTCACCCCCCTCGTCTGGGGCATCACCGTCGCCGTGACGGTGGGTGTCCTGCTCTTCGACGTCGTCATGATCGCGCGTCGCCCCCACGAGCCCACGATGAAGGAGTGCGCGATCGCGCTCTCCTTCTACATCGGTGCGGCGCTCGCGTTCGCCGCCTACATCTTCGCCGCCTACGGCCGCGAGATCGAGGCGGACGGCAGCGCGGGTGAGCTCTACGGAGTGCAGTTCCTCACCGGCTGGCTGGTCGAGTACAGCCTCTCGGTCGACAACCTGTTCGTCTTCATCGTGCTGATGGCCGCGCTCAAGGTCCCGCGCAAGTACCAGCAGGAAGCCCTGATGGTGGGCATCATCCTGGCGCTGATCTTCCGCGGCATCTTCATCGCGGTCGGTTACCAGCTGATCGAGAACTTCGCCTGGGTCTTCTACATCTTCGGCGCGTTCCTCATCTACACCGCCTACGGCCTCGTCAAGAGCTACCGCCAGCACGAGGACGAGCACCCCGAGGACAACCGCGTCGTCAAGTTCGCGCAGTCCCACATGAACGTCGGCGACCAGTGGCACGGCCTCAAGCTGTGGTACCGCGAGAACGGCACCCGCTTCGTCTCGCCGATGTTCATCGTCATCCTGGCCCTGGGCCTGACCGACATCATGTTCGCGCTGGACTCCATCCCGGCGATCTTCGGCATCACGCAGGAGCCCTACCTGGTGTTCACCGCGAACGTCTTCGCGCTGATGGGCCTGCGCCAGCTCTACTTCCTGCTCGGCGGCCTGCTCAAGCGCCTGGTCTACCTCTCGCTCGGCCTGTCGTTCATCCTGGCCTGGATCGGTGTCAAGCTGATCATCCACGCCATGAAGGAGGGCGGCATCATCGGTTGGGAGGTCCCGACCCTGCTGAGCCTGGCGGTCGTGGTGGTGACCCTCGTGATCACGGCGGTGGCCAGCATCGCCAAGACCCGCGGCGTCCCGGACGAGGAGCAGGACGTCTCCCTGCAGAGTCCCGTCGAGACGCTCGAGGACACCGTCAAGCGCGACGAGGGCTGAGCGCCCGCGAGAGCACGCGACACCCGTACGACGTCCGCGTCGGTCGCGGCAGGGGGGACCCGCCGCGGCCGGCGCGGACGTCCGTGCGTCCCAGCACCGGGGGACGCGACGACCGCGCCGCCGTGCGCGCGTCAGGTCACGACACGCACTGGCTCGCGCTGGGCGAGCTGTCCTGCCCGCGCGTCATCCGCACGTCGAGGCAGACCGGCTCGTCGGTGCGCACCAGCAGCCGCCGCCGGGGCGTGTCGCCGTACTCGCCGGTGTCGTCGCGGTGCCAGCTGAAGCTGTCGCCCGGCTCCACGTCGACGGGAGGCCGCCACTCGAAGAGCACCCCGCGCGGCGTGCGGCTGCCCGTGAGCGAGACGGCCTCCGTCAGCTGGTCGGGCACCACGGGCTCGGGCGTCCGGGACCGGGGCGGGACGACCACGCCGGGATCCTCCTCGCGGTCGCCGCCGAGCACCAGGAACCCGACCAGGACCGCGGCCACCGCGGCCGCCACGCCCGCCCACACGAGCCCGGGCACGCCGCTCCTGCCGCCCTCGCCCTCCGCCTGCGCCGGCACCGGGTCCTGCGCGGCGATGCGGCGGGGACCGCTCGCCGAGATGACCGTCACCGGCTTCATCGCGGTCGCGTCCTCGGGGACGACGGGTACCTCCGGTGGCGCCACGGCGGCGTCGGGCCGGTCGCCCTCCACCGCGACGGCGGTCCGGGGCCAGCCGGCCGCCGCCTCGATCCGCTGCAGGGCGCGGGCCAGCTCGAGGGCGCTGGCGGGTCGGTGCTCGGGCCGCTTGGCCAGGCACTGCTGCAGCAGCCGGTCGAGCGCGGGCGGCACGTCGGGGCGCTGGGTGGCCGGGGGAGCGGCGTGCAGGATGCGCGCGCTGAGCGCCCGGGTGGAGTTGTCGCCGGAGGGGATCGAGAAGGGCGACCGGCCCACCAGCAGGTGCCAGATCGTGGCGCCGAGGGAGTAGACGTCCGAGGCGACCGAGCCGTTGGAGCGGCCGTCGAGGAGCTCCGGCGGCGACCACGGGTAGGAGATCCGGACGTCGTTGTCGCCCTCGACGTCGGCGATGTGGCCGGCGATGCCGAAGTCGGTCAGGGCCGGCTCGTGGTAGGTGGTGACGAGGACGTTGCTGGGCTTGATGTCGCGGTGCAGGATCCCGGACCGGTGTGCGGTCTCGATCGCGCTGGCGAGCTTGATGCCGGTGGACACCGCGTCGACGGGCGCCATTGGGTTCGACCGCACCCGCACGCCGAGGTCCGGCGGGGGGCAGTAGCGCATGACGAGGAACGGACGACCGCCCTCGGCGGTCACGCCGGCCGTGATCACCGAGACGATGTAGGGGTGGTCGGCCAGCCGTGCCATCGCGTTGGCCTCGGCCGTGAAGAGGTACTTCTCCCGGTCGGTGAGCGGCACGTCGGGGCGCACGACCTTCACGGCCACGCGCTGGCGCGGCCACTGCTGCTCGTAGAGGAACACGTCGGCGAAGCCGCCGCTGCCCAGGTGCTCGACGAACGTGAACCCGGGGATGACGGGGGCGCTCACCGGGCGACCGCCCCCGTCTCGAAGCGCACGGCGTAGACCTGGGCCATGTCGAGGACCGTGCCCGGCTCCAGGACGTACGCGTCACCCGGCCGCATCCGCTGGGGCTCGCGCCCGGGCGGTGCGATGGTCGTGCCGCCGCGGCTCTCGAGGTCGCGCGCCACGACGTCCCAGCCGTCGAGCTCGACCTGGAGGTGGCGGCGGGAGACGAAGGAGTGGTCGGCCGGCAGGTGGACCAGGTGCGGCCAGTCGGTGCTGCCCTCCGGGGGCGCGGGCTTGCGACCCAGGATCACCCCCCGGTCGAGCGGCACCACCTCGCCGGTGGGCAGGCGGAGCCCCCCGAGCGAAGGACGCTCGACCCGGCGCGGTTCCTGGGGTGCGACCCGCTGGTGGCACACGCGGCACTGCGGCGCGGCCGGCGGGGTGAGGTGCCCGAGCGGGCAGCTGACCGCCAGCACCGTCGGGGCCGTGCTGTGCGCGAGGTGCGCCGGGCGCGTCGACGTCGGCCCGGCCGCGTCGGCGGCCGGTGCGGTGTGCGGGGCGGACGCCGGTCGGATCGTGGTGTGCGTGCCCTCCTCGATGCGCTCCACCAGCAGCGGGTCGGGCTCGGCGGTGTCGGGAAGGGCGCCGGTGTCCTCCACGCGCCGGCGGACCCGGTTGCGGGGAGGTGGGCCGTCGGGCCCCTTGGCCGCCAGGATCGAGGCCGGGATGCCGTCGATGAGGGCCCCCGCGGGCGCGGGCGGCTCGGAGGCGCGCGCGTGCTGCACGGGCGCAGCAGTGCGGAGGGACACCGGCTCGAGCTCCACGCGGCCGGCTGCGACGACTCCGCCCACCAGGCGTCGCAGGGGAGCCACGCCGTCGGGGTCCGCGCCGGCGTCGATGCTCAGCACCCGCACCGGCCCGGCGAGGCGGACGTGGCCGGTGCCGCGCGAGAGCGTGGTGGACGCCCCGGAGGTGAAGTCGACCAGGGCCAGGCCCGGCGGGTCGCCCTCGAAGGCCTTCTCGACGACCGCCAGCACGCGCTCGGCGACGCTCGCGCCGGAGGGCGCGGTCAGCGACACGACGTCCCAGATCTCCTGCACCACCCGCTCGTCAGCGGGGTCGCTCAGCAGCACCCAGTGGGCGCCGCTGCCGATGAGCACGCCCGACCCGTCGGCGTAGCGCGCCTCCACGATCACCGCCGACCCCCCTCGTCCACGCCCACCGCTCCATCATCACCCATGACGGCAGACGGGTGCACACGGTTCGGACTTGTCGAAAACTTGTCGCAAGTTCCGGGACATACTTACCCTCCAGTGGGTGACTGCGGTGGGCGCAGGCCATCCGTGGGGGTCAAGGGGGACCGGCGTGGGACGTGCGACTGCTCTGCGTCGCCACCGGGCGGGCATCGCCTCGGGCGTCGCGCTGGCGATCGCCTGCACCGCCGTGGTCGTCCAGGCGCTCGGCGCCCAGGGCTACAAGAAGCACGAGGCCGACCTCAACGACGGCGGGGTGTGGGTCGTCAACGGCAGGAAGGGCTGGTCCGGCCGGCTCAACAAGCCGATCAACCAGCTCGACGGCGTCGTGCCCAACCAGGACGGCAAGGCGCGCCTCGACGTCGTCCAGGACGGCGCGGCCGTCGTCACCCTCAACGCCGACGCCAGCCGCGGGCAGGCCCTGGAGACGAGCCGCCTGGAGGCGCAGGACGGTGGCGCCGCGGCCGTCCCGGTCTCCGGCGACGTGCGGATGGCCGGGGGGACGCTCGCCACCGCCGACGCCGAGACCGGTGACCTCTGGGCGGTGCGCTACGACCCGCAGGTCGGCAAGCCGGTGATGACCGCGGTGGACCGGCAGACCGACCCGCTCGCGACGGCGGGCGAGGGCGCCGCCCTCGCCGTCAGCCAGTCCGGCACGATCGTCGCCACCTCGACCGAGGAGGGCACCCTCACGACGGTGCCGCCCGAGGGAACCGGGTTCGGCAAGCCGCGGACCCGTGACCTGCCCGCCGACGCCGGCCGGGTCTCCGAGGTCACCACCGTCGGCGACCGCGTCGTCACGCTCGACAGCGACGCCGGCGTGCTCGGTGTGCTCGACGGTGCCACGGCGTCCGTCCCGCCCGGCAGTCGGCTCCAGCAGGCCGGCCCGTCCTACGACGCCGTGCTGGTCGGCGCGCCCGACGGGTTGCTGAGCGTCGACCTCGAGTCCGGCGACGCCACCACCGTCTCCGACATGGCAGGCACGCCCGCGGCTCCCGTACGCCTCGGCGCCTGCGTCTACGGCGCGTGGTCCGGCGGACTGGGCGCCGTCGCGGTGCAGTGCGGCTCGGACGAGGTGAACGAGGACCCGCTGGGCGGCGACGCCACCAGCCTGGCGTTCCGCGTCAACCGCGGGGAGATCGTGCTCAACGACGCCAACAGCGGCACCGTCTGGGACGTCCAGCAGGACCGACCGGTCGAGATCGACAACTGGGAGGCGTTCACGTCGAAGAAGAAGGACGACGAGGACGACGACGAGAACGAGAACCAGACCGAGGCGGATCGCCGCCCGCCCCGGGCGAAGCCCGACTCCTACGGCGTCCGTGCGGGCCGCACGACCGTCCTGCACCCGCTCGACAACGACTCGGCCCCCGACGGGCGCCTGCTGAGCATCGTCGACGTCGACCAGCCCTCGGGCGGCGCTCGCGTGGAGATCAGCCCCGACGGCCAGACGCTCGTCCTGCAGATGCCCGACGACGCCCGCCCCACGCGGTTCGACTACTTCATCGACGACGGCCGCAACGGCGTCTCGGCGCACGCCGCGATCGACGTGACCGTGCGGGGCACCGGGCAGAACGAGCCGCCGACGCTGCGCGAGGGCTACGAGAAGCCCACCTACAAGGTGCCGCACGGCGGCGCGCTCGCCGTACCGGTGCTCTCGGACTGGCGCGACGACAGCGACGGCGACACGCTGCTGCTGGACTTGGCCCAGGCGGTCGGGGGCGAGGAGTCGGGTGCGCGCGCCCGTACGACGGCCGACGGGCGGATCCGCTTCTCGGCGCCGACGGGACCGGCCGACGGCGCGCAGCTGGTCCGGGTCGAGCTGGCCGTGACCGACGGCCGCTCGGCACCGGTGCGCACGTCGATGAGCTTCCAGGTGCAGGCGCCGAAGGACCAGACGTCGTTCGCGCCCAGCGCGGAGCCCGACGTCGTGCGCGGCGAGGTCGGCAAGCCGATCAAGATCCGTCCCCTGCTCAACGACCTGCCGGGGTCGGACCCCAACGACACCGACGCCGAGCTCGCGCTCGGCGGCAAGGTGCCCCAGCAGCCGGGGGCGAAGATCGTCTCCGACCTCGACTCCGGCCAGATCACCTTCACCGGCGACCGGGCCGGCACCTACTTCCTCAGCTACGACGCGGGCTACGGCAACGCGCCGCTCGACCAGGGCACCATCCGGGTCGACGTGAAGCCGCGGCCCAAGCGCGCGGCCGACCCGATCGCGATGCCCGACACCCTGACGGTCTACGGCCAGGCACCCGGCACCGTCGACGTGCTCGCCAACGACCTCGATCCTGCCGGCGGGCTGCTGGTGGTCCAACGAGCGGCGGGGGACCGGCCCGGGCAGCTCGACGTCGCCATCGTCGACGGCCGCTGGCTGCGGATCTCGGCGGTCCAGCCGACACTCGCTCCCGCCACCCAGACGGTGTCGTACACCATCAGCAACGGCACCAGCACGGGAGTGCGTGGCGAGGTCGTGGTCACCCAGCGTCCCGCCCCGGCCGACAACACGCCGATCACCGTCTCCGACCGGGTCGTGGTCCGCGCCGGCGCGTCGGTGTCGGTGCCCGTGCTCGACAACGACGTGTCGCCGGCCGGCGACCGGCTGACGCTGCTGAACGACCTCGTCGAGAGCCAGACCCCCGGCCAGCTCGACGTCGCCGCGCCGATCGACGTGACCGGCGACCTCGGCAGCGCGTTCGTGTCCGGCAGGGTGGTCCGCTACGTCGCTCCCGAGGCGATCGAGGACCGCGACACCTACACCATCACCTACGTCGCCCAGAACCTGGAGGGCAAGCGGGCCCCGGGCACGCTCAAGGTCACGATCGTCCCCGCGGACGACCCCAACGACCCGCCCGAGCCCCCGACGCTGGAGGGGCGGGTGGTGTCCGCCGACTCCGTGAAGATCCGCGTCCCGAGCGTGGGCGTGGACCGCAACGGCGACCCGGTCACCGTCACCGGCATCACCTCCGCGCCGCGCCTGGGCCGCATCGTGGCGGTGGGCGGCAACTTCCTGGAGTACCAGGCCTACCCCCGCACGGTCGGCACCGACGAGTTCACCTACTCGGTGGTCGACTCGCAGGGCGCCTTCGCGACCGGCACGGTGCGGGTCGCCGTGGTGGCGCCCGGCCAGCCGCAGCCGCCCCTGGCCGTCGAGGACCGGCTCACCGTCGAGCCCGGCCGCACGGCGACCTTCGACCCGTTGGCCAACGACTTCATCGCGGCGGGCGACGCGGTCGAGGTCGAGCTGCTCGACGCCCCCGGCGGTGCCACGCTGGACCCCGAGACCAACCTGGTGACGGTGCCGGCGCCGGACGCGGCGGACGCGCCGCCCACGGTGCTGGTCTACCGGGTCACCAACGGGCTCGACGAGTCTCGCTCGACGATGACCCTGACGACCGCCCCGGACCACAACAACCCGCCGGTCGTCCACGACGCGTTCGGCCGGGCCGACGACAGCGGCAGCGTGGTGGTCGACGTGCTCGAGGGTGCCTACGACCCTGACGGTGACGCGGCCGACCTCGCGGTCGCCGAGGTGTCCGGGGACGACTCGGCCCGGGTGGTCGACGGCGTCCAGGTGAGGGCCGACCGCGGCGAGGCCCCGAAGGTGCTGCCGTTCGTGGTGCGCGACGCCGACGGCGCCACGGCCGCCGCGTCGGTCTACATCCCGCCGACGGGCAACGGCCTGCCCTACGTCCTGCCCGACGCGCTCATCGAGCTCGACTCCGGCGGCAGCACCAGCGGCAAGGTCTCCGACTACGTCGCCGCTCCCGACGGCGCCCAGGTGCGGCTGGCGTCCGGGCGCCGGTCGTGGTCGGCGTCGCCGTCGGCGCTCGTCGCCGGCCCCGACGGGGACAACCGCTTCACCCTCTCGGCGTCGCCCGGCTTCCGCGGCCCGGGCGCGCTCCTGGTGGAGGTGACGACCGCGAGGGACGCCAGCGGCAACGAGGACGCCACGACCGTCGACGACGGCGTGACGGCGCTGCTCTCGATCCCGGTGCAGGTCGGTGACGACACCCCGTCGCTCGAGTGCCCGTCCACCGTCGTGCCCATCTCGGCGGGCCAGCGCGTCGACCTCGACATCGCGACCTTCTGCAAGGTCTTCACCCTCGACCCGCGCGACGCCGCCGGCCTGGCGTACTCCGCCGAGTGGAGCCAGTCCGTCGACGGGGTCGACGCCGGCGGTGTCGAGGGCTCCGTCGTCGCGATCAGCGCGGCCGACACCGCCACCCAGGGCGGAGAGGCCGTGCTGGCCGTCCGGGCGGGGGAGAGCAACACCGAGGAGGTGCGGTTCCGGCTGGCGCAGGCGCCGCCGCCGCGGCTGTCGCCGATCCGCGTCGAGACGATGGAGGCGGGCCAGAGCCGGACCTACGACATCGGCGCCTACCTCCGGGCCGGGGTGGCCGAGCCCGACCCGACCATCGTGTCGGTCCAGAGCACCGGCAACCCCGGCGTCCGCGCGACGACCGAGGGGAGCCGGCTCACGCTGACCGCGGAGCGCGACACCCGAGGGGTCCGCGCGAGCTTCCGCCTGGTCGTCAGCGACGTCGCCGACTCCGACCCGCCGTCGTCGCGCACCGCGGAGGGCAGCATCCAGTTCCAGGTCATCGGCACCCCCAGCCAGCCGGGCGAGCCGCGGCCCTACCAGACCAACTCCGAGGTCGGCACCATCAAGATGTCGTGGGCCCCGCCCGACGACGACGGCGGCGCGCCGATCACCCACTACGTCGTCCGCGAGGAGCGGCGAGGCGCGACCCAGCGGTGCGACACCAACGAGTGCGTCTTCCGCAAGCTCCAGACCGGTGGGCGCTACAGCTTCCGCGTGCAGGCGGTCAACCGCGTCGGGGCCAGCGAGTGGAGCGACCTGTCCCGCTCCGCGCGGGCCGACACGGCGCCCGGGCGCGTCCAGGACATCACGATGGCCGACCGGGGCAACCAGCAGATCACCGTGGCCTGGGACCGCCCGGCGACGAGGACCTCGCAGATCCTCGACTACACGATCACCTGGGCGGGCGGCCAGGCGGTCGTGCCGGGCGACGTCACCTCCTACACGGCGACCGGTCTGGACAACAACGAGAAGTACGTCTTCACGATCAAGGCACAGAACGCGGTGGGCTACTCACCGCCGCGGCCGTCCCCGGAGATGCAGTCGCTCGGTACGCCGCCCGTCCCGGCCGCGCCCGCGGTGACCGACCTCGAGGCCGGCGCGAACCAGACCAACCTCCGCATCAGCTGGCAGCCCGTCCTGCCCGAGGGGCCGGGACCCACCGTCTACACCGTCAGCTACGCCAACGGCGCCACGTCGGGTCCCGTGCCCGGGTGCCAGCGGACGGCGTCGCTCACCTGCACGCACACCGGCGTGCCCTACGACGGCCTCGTCTACACCTACCGGGTGGTCGCGGCGAACCAGCCGCTCGGTGAGCCCGGCAACCGGTCGCAGCCCAGCGAGGGCACGTCGATCGAGGCCGTCGGTCGGCCCGCCGCGTGGGGCGCGTTCCAGGTGCGGGCGACCGGCGCCAACCAGGAGGCCGAGGTCACTTACACGGTGCCCGACTCGCGCGGCAGCACCAGCAGCGTCGGCGTCCTGGTCGGTGGACAGGTGGTGCGCGACTTCGACCAGCAGACCGGCACCAACACCGTGCGGTTCGCGACGCCCAGCAACGAGCAGCCCTACCCCGTCCAGCTGCGGGTGTGCAACGAGGACGCTCCGGTCGGCTGCACGCTGAGCGGGCAGCAAAACGTGCAGACCTACGGCCGCCTCGACGGCATGCTCGACGACGTCGGTCCCGGACGGGTGAACGGCAGGACGGTGACATGGACCATCACCGGCACCAGCAACGGCAACCCGAGCATCGTGGAGGTCCAGGTCGACGGAGGCGCCCCCGAGCTGTTCCGTCCGGGCGGGCCGGGCCGCTTCTCGTTCGAGAAGACGTACACCGCGTCGGGCTACAACCAGAACGCCACCATCTCGGTGCGCCTGTACGACGACGACCCCGGCGGCCGGGGAGAGGACCGCTCCTCCCGCACGGACCGTTCCGGCCCGCCCCCAGCGCCCGCAATCGGCGTGTCCCGAGGCGCCGCGTGCACCGACGGTGACCTGGACGCCGGCAACGACTGCTGGGACGGCCCGCCCGAGCGACCCTGCGACACCGCGTCCTGCGGGTTCGTGCACTTCAGCGTCACGTTCGCGCCCGACGCGCCCGACGCCATCTGGCGCTGCCGGTTCGACAAGTTCCCGTGGCCGTCCTCGCGGGTGGCGCAGGGTGCGGGCAGCTCCTCCGGCCAGGTGGATGCCTACTACGACGCCGGCGAGACGGTGTCGGGCCGGTGCGAGTTCTCCGCCAACTACCCGGACCAGTCCTTCAGCTTCGCCTTCCCTCCTCCGTAGCCGACGCCGCCGCCGGGCCGAGGTCCGCCGGGCCCGCATGCTCGTACCTCGCGACTCACCGACACCACCAGGAGCACCCTTGACGATCAGCCACGAACAGGCCGAGTGGTTCAGGTCGACCTTCGACCAGCTCACGGACAACATGGAGAAGGCCGTCCTCGGCAAGCGCCACGTCGTCCGTCTGGCGCTGACCTGCCTGCTCTCCGAGGGGCACATCCTGCTCGAGGACTTCCCCGGCACGGGCAAGACCATGCTGGCGCGGGCCCTCGCCAACACCGTGCAGGGCAGCCACGCGCGGATCCAGTTCACCCCGGACCTGCTGCCGTCGGACGTCACCGGCGTCACGGTCTACGACCAGCACAAGGGCACGTTCGAGTTCCACCCCGGCCCGATCTTCCACACGATCGTCCTAGCCGACGAGATCAACCGGGCCTCGCCCAAGACCCAGTCGGCGCTGCTCGAGGTGATGGAGGAGGGCCGGGTGACCGTCGACGGCGTCGCCCACCCCGTGGGCAGGCCGTTCCTCGTGATCGCCACCCAGAACCCGATCGAGCAGGCCGGCACCTACCGGCTCCCCGAGGCGCAGCTCGACCGCTTCCTGATGAAGACCTCCGTGGGCTACCCGGACCGTCAGGCCACCGTCGAGCTGCTCAACAACGCCGCCGTACGCGATCGCGCGGCGCTCGTCACGCCCGTGATCACCGCCGCCACCATCGCGCAGATGAGCGGGCTCGCCGACGACGTCTACGTCGACCCGGCGGTCATCGGCTACGTCGCCGAGCTCGCGGAGGAGTCGCGGCGCCAGCCGCACGTCAAGCTGGGTCTCTCGGCCCGCGGCTGCCTGGCCTTCGTGCGCGTCGCCAAGACGTGGGCGGCCGCGGACGGGCGCGACCACGTGGTGCCCGACGACATCAAGGACCTCGCGGAGCCGGTGCTCTCCCACCGCCTGCTCCTCGACGCCGAGGCGCAGTTCAGCGGCGTCGACGTGCAGACGGTGATCTCCCGCCTGCTCGACGCCGTCGCCCCGCCGACCGACCGCGTGGGGGTCTGACGCGTCCGATGGGCCCACAGGGATTCAGGGGGCGGCTGAACGACGCGCTCGAGGTGGTCAAGCCGATCGGCTGGCTGGTCGTCGGCCTCGGCCTGG
This sequence comes from Nocardioides xinjiangensis, assembly GCF_017916455.1. Classification (GTDB taxonomy): domain Bacteria; phylum Actinomycetota; class Actinomycetes; order Propionibacteriales; family Nocardioidaceae; genus Nocardioides; species Nocardioides xinjiangensis. Next base: position 195,165 of record NZ_JAFMSY010000004.1, read on the forward strand.
GCGCGCTCCTCGTCGCCGTCTTCACGCTGTGGCGCGAGCTGGCGGTCCTGGGCACCGCGTGCCTGGTGCTCGTCGCGCTGGCGCTGCCCTTCCTGGTGGGTCGCACGACGGTCTCGGTCGACCTGCGGCTGCAGCCCGAGCGGGTGGCCGCGGGGGAGTCGGTGGCGGCCGGTGTCCTGGTCGTCAACCGTGCGGCCTCCCGCCTGGTCCCCACGACCCTCGAGGTCCCGGTGGGCTCGGCCGTGCACCGCTACGGCATCAGCTCGCTGGCGCCGGGCGCCGCCCACGAGGAGTCGTTCACGATCCGCACGGAGCGGCGGGGGGTGATCGCGGTGGGGCCGGCGATGACCCGGCGCGGCGACCCGGTCGGCATCTTCTCGCGCGACGTCGTCTGGACGCCGGTCCGGGAGGTGCTGGTGCGTCCGCACCTGGTGCCGATGGAGTCCCTCGGCGCCGGCCTGCTGCGCGACCTCGAAGGCGTCTCGACCGACGCCGTGAGCCAGAGCGACCTCGCCTTCCACGCCCTGCGCGAGTACGTCCCCGGCGACGACCTGCGCCACATCCACTGGCGCTCGTCGGCCAAGGTGATGGCCTCCACCGGCGAGTCCGCGCTGCTGGTGCGCCAGTACCTCGACACCCGCCGCAGCCACGCCACCATCGTGGTCGACGACCGGCTGGCGTCGTGGGCCGACCCGGAGGACTTCGAGACCGCGATGGCCGTCGCCGCCTCCATCGCCGTGCGGGCGGTGCTCGACGAGTTCGACGTGTCCTTCGTCTGCGGCCGCCACGCCTCGTCCGGCTCCGACGGGCACCTGGCCCTCGACGCGGTCTGCCGCGCCGACTTCGGCGACCGCGGCCTGGTGGAGTCCGGCCGGCAGGCCACCGTGCTGGCACCCGACACGAGCCTGGCGTTCTTCGTGGGCGGCAGCGAGTCGCCGTTCACCGACATGCTGCGCTGCGCCGCGGCGTTCCCGCCCGAGGTGCGTCGCTTCGGCATCGTGGTCGACCCCGCCGGCAACAGCCGCGTCACCGAGACCGGCGGCCTGCCGGTCCTCCACCTCGCCGCCAAGGACGACCTCGGCGGCCTCCTCCGGTGGAGCGTCCGGTGAGCCCCCGTCGGGGCGCGCGCCGGAGCCCCGGCGGCCCCGGCGGCCCCGGTGGCACGTCGCCCTCCGTGACCGGCACCCGCACCCGCGTACGGCCCCACGCGCTGCTGCCCGACCGGCACTCGTGGACCGACATCGCCTTCACCCTCGCCCTGGCCGGGGTGGCCCTCACCGCGTTCGGCACGTCGTTCACCGGGGTGGGCTACCTCGTCGTCGGCATGGCGGGGGTGGTCATCGCGGTGGTGGTCACGCACCTCACCCGCGCAGCGGGGTGGCCGGTCGTCTCGTCCGTCGTGATCTGCCTGGCCCTGTTCTTCCTGCTGGGCGGTCCGCTGTGCCTGCGCTCGCTCGGCGACACCTACGCCCTGCCCGGTGGTGCGACGCTGGCGCGCCTCGCCGACCAGGCGGTCTTCGGCTGGAAGGACCTGCTCACCACGCTGCCGCCGGTCGACGGCGACGGGCCGCTGCTGGTGCTCCCGTGGCTGGCGGGGATGCTCGCCGGTCTCATGGGCCTGAGCCTGGCGCACCTGCCGGTGCGGCGCGCCTGGCTGGCCGCGATGCTCCCCGTCGTCGGCATGACGGTCGTGCTGTCCGGCGCCATCCTGCTCGGCGTCCGCCACCCCCAGTCGCTGCTCGTGCAGGGCTCGGTGTTCACCGGCCTGGCGCTCGCGTGGCTGGCGGTCCGGGCCCGCCGGGCCAGTGCCACCGTGCACGGCGGGGCCACGTCGTACGTCAGGGGCGTCGGGGCGGTGGCCATGCTCGCCGCGGCCGCCGGCATCGCCTACCCGGCGAGCGCGATCTTCACCGAGGACGACACCGAGCGCGCCGTCGCGCGCAACTGGGTGGAGCCGCCCTTCGACATCGGGCGATACCCCTCGCCGCTCGCCGGCTTCCGCAAGTACGTCGACCTCAAGGGCAGGACCGACGCCACCAACGTCTACGACAAGGCGCTGCTCGACGTCGAGGGGGTCCCGGCCGGCACGCGGGTCCGGTTCGCCACGATGGACCGCTACGACGGCATGGTGTGGGGGGCGAGCGACGACGCGCTGCCGGGTCCGGCCGACGACTCCTTCCAGCGGGTGTCGTCGACCATCGACAACCCCGTCGAGGGCGAGGCGGTCGACGTCACCGTGACCCTCGGCGAGGGGTGGAGGGGCGTGTGGCTGCCGACCGTCGGCGCCCTGCAGTCCATGCAGTTCGAGACCAGCGACGCCCGGACCAAGGCGGAGGTGTTCCGCTACAACCTCGCCACGTCGACGGCGGTCGTCCCGACCGGCATGCAGCCCGGGGACCGCTACTCCTTCACGGCGGTGCGACCCGACGACGAGCTGACCGACGAGACCGTCGGCTCCTCCGAGCTCGCGCCCCTGCCGAGCGGGGCGACCTTCATCCAGGGACCGACCGAGAAGTGGACCGAGGACGCGGGCCCCGACCCGATGGACCGTGTCCTGGCCGCCGCCGAGCACCTGCGCACGCAGGGCAGGTACTCCGACGGCGTGGGTCGCACCGAGCGCATCTACGTGGCCGGACACAGCGTGTGGCGCCTCTCCGACGAGTTCGTCAACGCCCCGCAGATGGTCGGCAACGACGAGCAGTACGCCGCGACCATGGCCCTCGTCGCCAACGGCATCGGCGTCCCCGCACGGGTCGTGCTCGGCGCGGTCGTGCCGGAGGACGGCACGGTCATGGGCAAGCACGTGTCCGCGTGGGTGGAGCTGCGCGCCGCCGACGGCTCGTGGAAGACGCTGCCCACCGAGGCGTTCATGTCGACGACGCCGCCGGCCGAGCAGATGCCCGAGACCAACACACCGATGTCGGGGACGGTGATCCCGCCGCCGAACCCGATCCCGCCGCCGTCCGACGCGGGGGAGCAGAGCGACGCCGACCTCAAGGAGCGCAAGGCGACCCGCAAGAAGGCCGACGAGGACGAGGAGAGCCTCATCCCGGGCGTGCCGTCCTGGCTCGGTGTCGTCCTGGGCTACGTCGGCGTGCCCGTGCTCCTCGTCGCGCTGGTCCTCGGCGGCATCGTCGGGCTCAAGGCGTTGCGTCGCCACCGTCGTCGCAGCGCCGGCTCGCCGTCGGCACGCTTCGTCGGCGCCTGGCGAGAGCTCGTGGACCACGCCCGCGACCTGGGGCAGGTCGTCCCACTGGGCCCGACCGTCACCCGTCGCGAGCAGTCGGTGGGCATCGTCTCCGGCCAGGCCGGGGCGCTCGCCCGCCGGGCGGACAGCTTCGTGTTCGGCCCGCGCACGCCGGAGGCGGGCGCCGCGAGGTCCTACTGGGAGCAGGTGGACGCCGAGCGGCGCGCGATGTCGCAGGAGGTGGGGCGCTGGCAGCGCGTCCGCGCCGCGATCAGCCTGCGGTCGCTGCGACGCACCTCGCCCGGGGCGGTGCGCGGCCGGCGCCCCGACGCCCGCCCGGAGGCCGGCGCCGCCGCGACGGACGCCGCGGCCCCCGCGACCGGGCGTGTCGTGCCGACCGCGCGGCGTTCGCGCCGGGTTCGCTGATTGGCGTTCTCGCAGGTCGCCTGACTAGACTGGCTCGTCGGCCCAACGTGGGCTGTGTGTCGTGGTGCCTCGCGGCTGCCCGGATCTCGTGCGACTCGTCCCTGACGTGTCGGTGCGCGCCCGGGAAGGGGCTCCCGGGACGCCCCACGAGGTCCACCGGCCACCTGCGCGCAGGAGCCGGGCGGTTCCCGGGCCGACGGTAGACACGCATTTTGATCCAGCACTGCGACAGATTGTGGAGGACATGCCGAAGAAAGAAGGCGTGATCGAGATCGAGGGCACCGTCGTGGAGGCCCTCCCCAACGCCATGTTCCGCGTGGAGCTGGCCAACGGGCACAAGGTGCTCGCGCACATCAGCGGCAAGATGCGCCAGCACTACATCCGGATCCTCCCCGAGGACCGGGTCGTGGTGGAGCTCTCGCCGTACGACCTCACCCGGGGTCGGATCGTCTACCGCTACAAGTGACACTGCCAGCCGAGTAGCGAGCCAGCTACACCGTGAGAAAGGCGTTGACATGAAGGTCAACCCGAGCGTCAAGCCCATCTGTGACAAGTGCAAGGTCATCCGCCGTCACGGCCGGGTCATGGTCATCTGCGAGAACCCCCGCCACAAGCAGCGGCAGGGCTGAGCGACCTCGTCCGGCTCCGCCGGACGAGCAGGGCGAGCGGCGCGGCCGCTTGCGGCTCGACCCGAGCAGGACCACCGCACCACCGCACAACTGAAACACCACAACGTGATCGCTAGGCCGGGCACCGCCCGACCGAAGTCACCTCCGGAGCACTGGCCGGAGCCCACCCGAGGCGGGATGGGACGCGACACGACCAGAAACCAGCGCACGAACAGACAAGGAAACCGCCACATGGCACGCCTCGTTGGTGTTGACCTCCCGCGCGACAAGCGCATCGAGGTCGCCCTCACCTACATCTACGGCATCGGCCGTACCCGCGCCAAGCAGCTGCTCGAGACCACCGGTGTCGACCCGAACGCCCGCGTCCACACGCTCGGTGACGAGGAGCTGGTCAAGCTTCGCGACGAGATCGAAGCCAACTTCAAGATCGAGGGTGACCTCCGGCGTGAGGTCCAGGCGGACATCCGCCGCAAGATCGAGATCGGCAGCTACCAGGGTCGCCGCCACCGCATGGGCCTCCCGGTCCGCGGCCAGCGCACCAAGACCAACGCGCGCACCCGCAAGGGCCCCAAGCGCACCGTCGCCGGCAAGAAGAAGGCCAAGTGATCGCACGCCTCACGGCGTCTCACTGACCTCTTCCACGAAGCTTCCCGACCAGAACCTCAGGAGTTACTGAATGCCTCCCAAGAGCCGCGCGACCAAGGTGCGCCGCAAGGAGAAGAAGAACGTCGCCCAGGGCGAAGCCCACATCAAGAGCACGTTCAACAACACCATCGTCACGATCACCGACCCGACCGGTGCGGTGATCTCGTGGGCCTCTGCCGGCACCGTCGGCTTCAAGGGCTCGCGCAAGTCCACCCCCTTCGCCGCCCAGATGGCTGCCGAGGCCGCCGGCCGTCGCGCCATGGACCACGGCATGAAGAAGATCGACGTCTTCGTCAAGGGCCCGGGCTCGGGTCGTGAGACCGCCATCCGGTCGCTGGGTGCCATCGGCCTCGAGGTCGGCACCATCCAGGACGTCACGCCCACCCCGCACAACGGATGCCGGCCGCCCAAGCGCCGCCGCGTCTGACCCGAGACTGAGAAAGAGAGACTGACACATGGCCCGCTACACCGGTCCCATGACCCGCAAGTCGCGCCGTCTCGGTGTCGACCTCGTCGGCGGCGACTCCGCCTTCGAGAAGCGTCCCTACGCCCCCGGCCAGCACGGCCGCGGCCGCATCAAGGAGTCGGAGTACCTGCTCCAGCTCCGTGAGAAGCAGAAGGCGCGCTTCACCTACGGCGTGATGGAGAAGCAGTTCGTCCGCTACTACAAGGAGGCCAGCCGCCGCCAGGGCAAGACCGGCGACAACCTCCTGCAGCTGCTCGAGTGCCGCCTCGACAACGTGGTCTACCGCGCCGGCTTCGCCCGCACGCGCCGCCAGGCCCGCCAGCTCGTCGTGCACGGCCACTTCCTGGTCAACGGCAAGAAGGTGGACATCCCGTCCTACCAGGTCACCGACCACGACATCATCGACGTGCGCGAGAAGTCGCTGGAGCTGACCCCGCTGATCGTGGCCCGTGAGACCCACGGCGAGCGCGTCGTCCCCGCCTGGCTCGAGGTCATCCCCTCGCGGATGCGCATCCTGGTGCACCAGGTCCCGGTCCGGGCGCAGATCGACGTCCCGGTCCAGGAGCAGCTCATCGTGGAGTACTACTCCAAGAAGTGACCCACCGTCGGTGGCCGCCCGCGCCCCGGGCGGCCACCGACGCCCCGCTCTTCCCCTCGCCAACTCCATCAGGTTCGGATCCGTCAAATAGTGGGTGGATCCGGAAAGGAAAACTCCGTGCTTATCGCTCAGCGCCCGACCCTCACGGAAGAGACCGTCGACGAGTTCCGCTCGCGGTTCGTCATCGAGCCCCTCGAGCCCGGCTTCGGCTACACGCTCGGCAACTCGCTTCGTCGTACGCTCCTCAGCTCCATCCCGGGTGCCTCGGTCACCAGCATCAAGGTCGACTCCGTCCTCCACGAGTTCTCGACGATCGAGGGCGTCACCGAGGACATGACCGAGATCATCCTCAACCTCAAGGGACTCGTCGTCTCCTCCGAGCACGACGAGCCGGTCGTGATGTACCTGCGCAAGTCCGGTGCCGGTGACGTCACCGCCGCCGACATCACCCCGCCCGCCGGTGTCGAGGTGCACAACCCCGAGCTCAAGATCGCCACGCTGTCCGACAAGGGCAAGCTGGAGATGGAGCTCGTCGTCGAGCGCGGTCGCGGCTACGTCTCGTCCGTGCAGAACAAGGGCGCCGACAACGAGATCGGCCGCATGCCCGTCGACTCGATCTACAGCCCCGTGCTGAAGGTGACCTACAAGGTCGAGGCGACCCGTGTCGAGCAGCGCACCGACTTCGACAAGCTGGTCATCGACGTCGAGACGAAGCCGTCGATCCGTCCCCGCGACGCCATCGCCTCGGCCGGCAAGACCCTGGTGGAGCTCTTCGGCCTGGCCCGCGAGCTCAACGTCGAGGCCGAGGGCATCGACATCGGCCCGTCGCCGGTCGACGAGCAGCTCGCCGCCGACCTGGCACTGCCGGTCGAGGACCTCCAGCTGACGGTCCGCAGCTACAACTGCCTCAAGCGCGAGGGCATCCACACCGTGGGTGAGCTGATCTCCCGCTCCGAGCAGGACCTGCTCGACATCCGCAACTTCGGCGCGAAGTCGATCGACGAGGTGAAGGCCAAGCTCGTCGAGATGGGCCTCTCGCTCAAGGACAGCGCGCCCGGCTTCGACCCGCACGCCGCCCTCGCCGCCTACGGCGACGACGACGACGACGCGTTCATCGAGGACGAGCAGCTCTGAACCCCCGGGCTCCGGCCCGACCTCACCCAAACCGACCGGCGCCGCCGGTCGTCTACCCGGGTACCTGACACGGCCCGAGAGAAGAAAGGCACCCCATGCCCAAGCCCAAGAAGGGTCCCCGCCTCGGCGGCAGCCCGGCCCACCAGCGCTTGATGCTGTCGAACCTGGCGACCGCCCTGTTCGAGCACGGCCGGATCACCACCACTGAGACCCGGGCGCGCCTACTGCGCCCGGTCGCGGAGAAGCTGATCACCAAGGCCAAGCGCGGCGACCTGCACAACCGTCGCGAGGTCCTCAAGACCATCCGTGACAAGTCGGTCGTGCACACCCTGTTCACCGAGATCGCGCCGACCTTCGCCGAGCGTCCCGGTGGCTACACCCGGATCACCAAGATCGGCCCCCGCAAGGGCGACAACGCCCCCATGGCGATCATCGAGCTGGTGACCGAGGCCTACAGCCCCAAGGCCCCGTCGACGAAGAAGACCGAGGCCGCTGCCGCTCCCGCGCCGGCCGCCGAGGCCGCTCCCGCCGAGGTCGAGGCCGAGGGCGTCGACGGCGAGACCGAGGTGCTCGACACCGAGGCCACCGAGGTCGAGTCGGCCGAGGCGCAGGCCCAGGGCGACGCCGCCGAGGTCACCGACGCGCCGGAGGCCTCCGAGGCCACCGACGAGCCGGCTGCCGAGGACGACACCAAGGCCTGATCCAGGTCCACCCGCACCACGCGAGGCCCGCCACCCTTCGGGGCGGCGGGCCTTCGCGCGTCCCGGGCGCGGACGTCGTACGCCCGAGCGGTGCGTGGGGCAGGTTTTCGCGGGCAGGAAGCTGCCTCACGCACCGCTGGCGCGGAGGTCGTGGGTCGAGCGGTGCGTGGCGCAGGTTTCCGCGGGCAGGAAGCTGCCTCACGCACCGCTGACGCGGTGTTGTACACCCGACCGGTGCGTGAGGCAGATTTTCGCGGGCAGGAACCTGCCTCACGCACCGCTGACGCGGAGGTCCAGGGTCGTACGCCGAGCGAGCGGGGCCGGTCAGAGCGCCGCGAGGACCGCGCCGGCGTCGAGGCTGCGGGGCGGGCCGCCCGTGGCGGCCAGCCTCCGCGTCGCGGCCACGACGGCCTCGTTGACCGGCGTCGGGAGGCCGAGGAGCCTGCCCTGGAGCACGACCTCGCCGGCGAGGTAGTCGATCTCGGAGTCTCCGGTGGCGCGGGTCAGGCTCTGCCACGTCGACCCGCCCCGGCGATCGAGGTCGGGGCGGCGCACGAGGATCGACCCGCGCCGGGCGCGGTCCTCCTCGGCGCTCACGACCGTGGCGCCCGCCGCGGCGAGCACCTGCTCCCCCTCCGCCTGCGCCAGCTCTGCGAGCCGGTCGGCCTCCTCGCCCTCGGCGAACGAGGCGTCCACGCCGTTGCCGAGGTTCATCACCAGCTTGCGGCGCTTCATCGCCATGATGTCCTCGCGCTCCACCGACTCGATCCGCGCGGCGCGGAGGTCGGCCGACACCGCGGCCGTGGTGGCGTCGGTGCCGCCCGGGAAGCGGCCGATGTCGAGGATCGCCGGCGTGGGGTGGCACGAGGCCACCACGACCCCCGGCTCGAGGTGGGTGGCCGGCAGCATCACGCAGACGGCGTACGTGCGGGCGAAGAGCCGCAGCACCGCCAGCTCGGTCGCGACGCCGTTGGTCAGGCAGACGACCGGCACGTCCGCCGGAGCGTGGGCCCGCAGGTCCGCCAGGGCGGCGGCCGCCTGGTGCGACTTCACCGCCAGCAGCACGACCGTGTCGTCGGTCCACTCGACGTCCGCCGCCGAGTCGGTGGCCGGCGCGTCGACGCGGTGGCGGCCGTCGCCGGCGTCGAGGGTGAGGCCGCGGGCGCGGATCGCCGCGAGGTGCTCGCCGCGGGCGACCAGCGTGACAGCGCTGCCGGCCCGGTGGAGGTGTCCGCCGACGACCCCGCCGACGGCGCCCGCGCCGTACACCACGTATCGCATGCCCCGAGCCTAGGAGCGCCCGCGGCGCGGGTCAGGCAGGCGGTCGCCAGCCGGGATCGCGGCCCACGAACGCCATCAACCGGTCCACGACCGGCGCGTCGTCGGGCACGGGCACGGCGGGGCCGTACTGGCCCGACTCGCGCAGCAGCTGCTCCATCGGCCGCATCCCCTCGAGCAGCCGGCCGGCGAAGTCCTCGTCGATGCGCGCCTCCTGGCCGCCGGCGCGGGCGAGGTCCCAGGAGTGCATGACGACGTCGGCGGTGTAGAAGCGGTCCACGGTGTCGGCGAGCGAGTGCGTCCCGACCCGGGGGTGCGTGAAGGTCTCGTCGCCGCGCTCGTCGAGGAGCGCCTGCACGGCGCCGGCGTGGTGCCGCCACGCCGCGACCGGGTCGTCGGCCACCGCGGGACCGGAGGGCAGCTCGACGCCACCGGCGGCGAGGAAGCCGGGGAACCACGACACGAGGTGGTCGACGACGTCGCGCGCGGTCCAGCCGTCGACCGGTGAGGGGGCCGACCAGTCCGGGGTGTGCGCGGCCAGCCGGGAGAACTCCCCGGCCGCGGCCTCGTGGCGGGCGGCCGGGGACTCGGGCAGCGCCATCACAGCTCGCCGTCGGCCAGCAGCGTGTCGATGGCGGCGTACCCGTCGTCGACGCCGACCTCCATGCCGCTGCGGAGCCACGCGTCGCGGTCCTCGAAGGAGCCGCAGAGGCTCACCGCGTGGAGCCGCGTGCGACCGTCGCCGAGGTCCTCGAAGGTCAGCGTCTCCAGCGAGACGCCGTCGGGCATGCCGTCCCAGGTGAACGTCTGCACGATGCGGTCCTCGCGCACCGTGTGGAAGCAGCCGTGGAAGGACGTCTCGAAGTCCTCTCGGCCGTCGCTGCCACGGGCGGTGTAGCTCCAGCTGCCGCCGTCGCGGGCGTCCCAGTGCGTGATGTCGGCGCCCACACCCGTGGGCCCGATCCACCGGGCGAACAGCTCGGGGTCGGTGTGCGCCCGGAACAGCTGGGCGGGCGTGGCGGCGAAGTCGCGCCAGATGTGGATGGCGGGCACCTTCTCGTCCGCCTCGATCGCGGCCTCGGTGTAGCGGGTCGTGCGGGCGTCCTGCGTGGTGGTCATGATGCGGTTCCTTCCTGCGATGCGGTGGAGCGGTGGGTGGTGTCGTCGTCCTGCATCCGCGCGAGCACGGCGTCGAGGCGCGTGAAGCGCTCCTCGGCCCGTCGGCGGTAGCGCTCGATCCATCTGGTCATCAGGTCGAACACCTCGGCTTCCAGGTGCACCGGCCGGCGCTGGGCCTCCCGGGTCCGGGTCACCAGGCCGGCGTCCTCGAGCACCTTGAGGTGCTTGGAGACGGCCTGGACGCTCACGTCGTACGGCGCGGCCAGCTCGTTGACGGTGTGGTCGGCCTCGGTGAGCCGGGCCACCATGTCGCGACGAGTGGGGTCGGCCAGGGCGGCGAAGACGCGGGAGAGCTGGTCGGTCACGGAACACCTTCTTCAACTGATTGGTTGAATACAAGGTAGGCCCGCTGCGGCGTGGTTGTCAACCAGTTGGTTGAGGAACGTCGCGCGGGTCGGCGGCCGCGCCGCTTCCGCGCGGCCCGGCCGCCCGGCCTAGGATCGCTGCGTGCGCCTGCGGATCGACTGTGCCTACGACGGCGCGGAGTTCTCCGGCTGGGCGGCGCAGCCGGGCCTGCGCACCGTCCAGGGCACCCTCGAGGCGGCTCTCGCCACCGCGCTGCGCGTGCCGGACGTACGGGTCACGGTGGCGGGCCGCACCGACGCCGGGGTGCACGCCCGCGGCCAGGTGGCGCACCTCGACGTGGACCGCGACGTGGTCCTCGCGTCCGCCGGGCGCTCCGCCGATCCACCGCTCGAGGCGCTCGCGCGCCGGGTCGACGGGATCCTGCCGCCCGACCTGCGCGTACGCCGGGTGGTGGAGGCGCCGGACGGCTTCGACGCCCGCTTCTCCGCGACCTGGCGCCGCTACGCCTACCGGATCGCCGACTCACGCGAGCTCGCCGACCCGCTGGTGCGCGGTCACGTGCTGACGTGGGGCCGCCGCCTGGACCTGGACGCGATGAACGAGGCGTCGGCATCGCTCGTCGGACTGCGCGACTTCGCCTCCTTCTGCAAGCAGCGGGAGGGGGCGACGACGGTGCGCACCCTCCTCGACCTCCGCTGGACGCGCGACGACTCCGGCCTCGTGGTCGGGACGGTGCGGGCCGACGCCTTCTGCCACAACATGGTCCGCGCCCTCGTCGGGTGCCTCCTGGCGGTCGGCGAGGGGCGCCGGCCGCCAGGCTGGCCGGCCGAGGTGCTGGCCGGCAGGCGCCGCGACCAGGGCGTACGGGTGGTGCACGCCCACGGCCTGACCCTCGAGGAGGTCGGCTACCCCGACGACGAGGACCTGGCCGCGCAGGCCGGACGAGCCCGAGCACGACGAGAGGCGATCGATGCCTGAGCACTACTTCTCCGCCGACCCCAGCGTCCCCTTCGAGCGCGAGCGCTTCACCGCCGAGCTCTGGGGCAGCACCCTCGCCTTCGACACCGGGGCCGGGGTGTTCAGCCGCGGCCACCTCGACCACGCGACGGCCGTCCTCTTCCACGAGCTGGAGCCCCCGCCGCAGGGCCAGTTCCTCGACCTCGGCTGCGGCTACGGCGTCATCGGGCTGGCCATCGCCCGCGCGGTGCCGCTCGCCAACGTCACGGGCGTCGACGTCAACGAGCGCGCCCTGCTGCTCGCCAACGAGAACGCTCGAGCGGCCGGCCTCGACTCGCGCTTCGTGGCGTGCCTGCCGGACCAGGTGCCGGGCAACCAGGTCTTCGACGAGATCTGGTCGAACCCGCCGATCCGCATCGGCAAGGAGGCGCTGCACGCGCTGCTGCTCACCTGGCTACCCCGACTGACGCCGGACGGCCGGATGGTCATGGTCGTCGGCAAGAACCTCGGCGCCGACTCGCTGCAGCGCTGGCTCACCGACGAGGGGTGGCCCACGGAGCGGCTGGCCAGCCGCAAGGGCTTCCGGGTGCTGGAGACCCGGCGCGGCTGAGGGCTGCCGTCGGCACTCGCGTCACCGGCTGTCCCGGGCGGGTCGCGTCGCGACCAGCACGCCGATCTTGTCGATGCGGTGCTCGGGATTGCCGAACTCGTCGGACCAGTAGTTGCCGGCAGCGTGGTCCTCGAGCGTCGCGCAGGTCGAGAGGGTGATCATCGCTCGCGTCGCGGACTGCCCGGGCCGGCCCGGCACCTCGGCGCGCTGCGCCCGGAGCGAGGCGGGCCGGCGGAAGGACGTCCACCGGGTGCGGCGCACCTCGTAGACGTGGAGCGTGTCGCCGCTGCGCACCCGGATCCGGTCGCCGCGCACCAACGACGGCGAGTGGCGCAGGGGAGCGGTGCCGGTCAGCCGGTGCCCGGTGATGATGTAGTTGCCGACCTCGCCGGGGCCGGTGCCGCCGCGCGGCCCCCGCGGGGACGCCATCTCGCCGGCGTTCTGGAGCGCAGTGCCCGGCGCGTCGTCGGGGGAGCCGCGGTAGCGCACGACGGGGAAGTCGCGCAGCCCGATCGCCGGGATGGTGACGTAGGAGCGGCGCGGCTCCGGCCGCTCGGGCTCCGGCTCCGTCGTGGGCTCGGTCGTGGGCTCGGTGGGCTCGGTCGTGGGCTCGGTGGGCCCGGACGCCGTGCCCGCCTCGGGCGCCGACGCGCTCGTCGTGCGCTCCTGTGCGGGAGTCCGCCCGGCCCGCGGGTCGTCGGCGGCGCACGCCGTCGTCACCACGGCGAGGGCCGCGGCGAGGGTGAGCGCGACGCGGCCTGCCACGACTCCACCGTACGGAGGAGCTGGGCGTGCGAGGCGCCGTCAGCCCAGGCGGACGGGCAGCCGCTCCACGCCGTGGACGATGGCGAGCTCGGTGAAGCGCAGCTCGGTGGGGTCGCAGGCGAGCGCGAGGTCGGGGAACCGGCGGGCCAGGGCGACGAGCGCGGTCCGGAGCTCCATGCGCGCCAGCTCCGCGCCGATGCAGCGGTGCAGGCCGTGGCCGAAGGCGAGCGTCCCGGCGGACGCCGTGGTGGGGTCGAAGCGCTCGGCGTCGACGTGGCGCGCGGGGTCGCGGCCCGCGCCGGTCAGCGACACCACGACGATGTCGCCGGCGCGGACGACCTGCTCGCCGACCGGCACCTCGTGCCGCGCGACTCGGGGGAAGGCGACCTGCACGGGGCAGACGAACCGCAGCAGCTCCTCGACCACCCGGTCGACCTCCGTGGGGTGGCCGCGACGCAGCGCCTGCCACGAGTCGGGGTGCTGGAGCAGGACCCACGTGCCGAGGGAGAGCATGCTGGCGCTGGTCTCGTAGCCGCCGAGGAACACGCCGTCGGCGAGTCCACCGAGCTCGACGTCGTCGAAGTCCGCGCCGTGGTCGGCGACCATCCGCGCGAGGAGTCCGTCAGGGAGGTGGGGCTCGCGTCGCTCGGCGGCGACGATGTCGATGAGGAACTGCCGGGTGCCCGCCGCGGTGTCGAAGATCCGCCCGCCGGCGTCGCGCAGGTCGAACCGCGCCGCGCCGTGCTGGCGGAACGCAGACCGGTCGACGTCGGGCATGCCGAGCAAGTCGCAGATCACCCCGAACGGCACCTGGAAGCCGAACCGCTCGACGAGGTCGACCTCGGGTCCGTGGGCCGCCATGTCGTCCAGGGCGGCCTCGACCACGCGGTCGATGTCGGGCTGGAGCTCGGCCAGCCGCCGGCGGGTGAAGTAGGGGGTCAGCACCCCGCGGAGGCGGCCGTGGTCGGGCTGGTCGGTCATGCCCAGGCCGCCGATGCGCTCGGCCGGGGCGCGGTCCTGCCGGCCGATGAGGTCGCGCACGTCGTTGGCGAAGGCCTCGGAGTCGGCTAGCACGGCGCGGGCGACGTCGTACCCGGTGACCAGCCAGACGCGGGTGCCGAGCAGGCTGGCGAAGCGCACCACGTCGCCGCGCTCGCGGGCCTGCGCGAGCCGGGGGACCGGCTGGACGCCGTCGCGCTGGAGCGGGTAGCGGATGCGGGCCGGCACACGGCGGGCCGACGTGAGGGCGACCCGGAGTGCCGTGCTGCGCAAGGTGGCTGGCATGCGGCCAGTCAACCGCCCGCAGGGGTGTGGCGCCATCAGGCACGCCCCGGATCGGCCCTCGGGGGAATCCCCGAGGCAGCGACGCGGCCGGCCGAGGAGGCAGGATGGGGCCATGCCCTACGACGCAGCGCCCGACAGGTACGACGCCGGCATGGAGTACAGGTTCACCGGAAGGAGCGGCCTGCGGCTCCCTGCCCTGTCGCTGGGCCTCTGGCAGAACTTCGGCACCGACCGGCCCGAGGAGACGCAGCGGGGGATCCTGCGGCGCGCCTTCGACCGCGGGGTCACCCACTTCGACCTGGCGAACAACTACGGCCCGCCCTACGGCCGCGCCGAGGAGAACTTCGGCCGCTACCTCCGCGACGACTTCGCGGCCCACCGCGACGAGCTGATCGTCTCCACGAAGGCCGGCTGGGACATGTGGCCGGGCCCCTACGGGCAGGGCGGCGGCTCCCGGAAGTACGTGCTCGCGTCGCTGGACCAGTCGCTGCAGCGGCTCGGCCTCGACTACGTCGACATCTTCTACAGCCACCGCTTCGACCCCGACACCCCCGTCGAGGAGACGATGATGGCCCTCGACACCGCGGTCCGCTCGGGCCGTGCGCTCTACGTCGGCATCTCGTCCTACTCGGCGGCGAAGACCCGGGAGGCCGCCACCATCGCCCGGGAGCTCGGCACGCCCCTGCTCATCCACCAGCCGTCGTACTCCATGCTCAACCGCTGGATCGAGGGCGGGCTCCTCGACGAGCTCGAGCAGCAGGGGATGGGCTGCATCGTCTTCACCGCGCTCGCGCAGGGGCTGCTGACCGACCGCTACCTCGGCGGCGTGCCGGACGACTCCCGCGCGGCCCGCGAGGGATCGACCGTCGCCGGGCTGGACGACCAGGTGCTGGACCGGGTGCGGTCGCTCAACGCCATCGCCGAGCGCCGCGGCCAGAAGCTCGCCCAGCTGGCGCTCCAGTGGGTGCTGCGCGACCGGCGGGTCACGAGTGCGGTCATCGGGGCCTCCAGCGTGGAGCAGCTCGACACCAACCTCGACGCCCTGTCGGCCGCGCCGCTCACCGACGACGAGCTCGCCGAGATCGACCAGCACGCCGTCGAGTCCGGAATCAACCTCTGGGCGAAGCAGACCGAGCAGTGAGGCAGCGCGTCCAGCGCCTGCGCACCCGGGGTGCCGAGCGGGTGCGCCCGTGACCCCGGCCTCCACGCGCGTGGTCGTCGTGGGCGCCGATGCGGCCGGGATGTCCGCGGCGCACCAGGCGCTGCGCACCGCCCGGCGGACGGGCCGGCGGCTGGACGTCACCGTGCTCGAGCGCGGGCACCACACGTCCTACAGCGCCTGCGGCATCCCCTACTGGATGGCCGGCGACGTCCCCACCGGTGACGACCTCGTCGCCCGCACCGCCGACCAGCACCGCGAGGCCGGGATCGACCTGCGCTTCGGCGTCGAGGTCGTGGCCGCCGACCTCGCGGCCCGGACCGTGACCACGGCCGACGGGGGAGCGGTCGGCTGGGACGAGCTGGTGGTGGCCACCGGTGCCCCGGCGGTCGTGCCGGACTGGGCGCTGCGGTCGGACGGCACGACGTACGACGGCGTCGGCGTGGTCAAGACGCTGGACGACGGCGCGGCCTGGATCGAGCGCTTCGCAGCGGCGGGAGACGGTGCGCACGTGGTGGTCGTGGGCGCGGGCTACGTCGGCGTCGAGGTGGCCGAGGCCGCCCTGCGGCACGGGTTCGGCGTCACCGTGCTGACCCGCGGGCGCGGCACCGGGATGCTCGAGGACGAGCTGGCCGACCTGGTCAACACCGGGCTCGTCGACGCGGGTGCCGAGCTGGTCCTGGGTGCCGAGGTGACCTGCCTCGACGTCACCGACGGCCGGGTGAGCGGCGTGCGGTGGGACGGCGGCACGAGGGCGGCGGACCTCGTGATGGTCGCCGTCGGCGTGCGCCCGGCGACGGACTTCCTCGAGGGCACCGGCCTCGAGCTCTCTCCCAACGGGGCGTTGCGGCCCGACCCGCACGGCCGGGTCGGCGACCACGTGTGGGCGGCCGGCGACTGCTGCGAGGTGCGGCGCCGCGTCGACGACCAGTGGGTGTTCCGCCCCCTCGCGACGTACGCCACCAAGCACGGCAGGGCGCTCGGCGACAGCCTCGCGGGCGGGTCGCTCGGCTTCGACGGGATGGTCGACACCTCGATCACCCGCTTCGCCCACGCCGACGTGCACCTGGAGATCGCCCGCACCGGCCTGTCGCGCCGCGACGCCGACGCCGCCGGCTTCGACGCGGTCGCCCTGCTCACCGAGGGCACCACGACGGCCGGCTACCTCCCCGAGGCCGAGCCCGTGGCCGTCTGGGTGATGGCCGACCGCGCCACCCGGCGGCTGCTGGGCGTGCAGGTCGTCGGCGGCCGGGGCGCGGGCAAGCGGGTCGACGCGGCCGCCGCCGTCCTCTGGGCGGGCGGCAGCGTCGACGACCTCGCGTGGATGGACCTCGCCTACGCCCCGCCGTTCTCCACGACCTGGGAGGTGCTGCAGGTGGCGGCGCGCCGGGTGGCCGAGCGGCTCTGAGCCCGCGGAAACCGGTTGCCGCCGCCTGCAGGATGGCGGCATGGAGCTCGAGATCGTCACCCTCGCCGACCGCCCCGACCTCATGGAGGTCTTCTGGGACCTCGAGACGTCGTGGCCGGAGTTCATGAAGCACGACCCGATCGGCAACGCGTACTACAACGTCCTGAGCGAGTTCAGCGAGTTCGTGCTGGTCTGCCTGGACGCATCCGGCCGGATGGTCGCGAAGGCCCACTCGGTGCCCTTCCAGCTGGGCGAGGGCGAGCTCCCCGACGCCGGCTGGGACGCCGCCATCCGCAGCGGCCTGCTCACCCGGCTCCGGGGCGAGCAGCCGGACGCCGTCAGCGCCGTGGAGATCGCGGTCGAGCCCGGGCTCCAGGGCACGGGGCTCTCGGGGCGCATCCTCACGGCGCTGCGGGAGAACGCCGGACGGCTCGGCTTCTCCGAGCTCGTCGCGCCGGTGCGCCCCAACGGCAAGGCCGACGTCCACGAGCCCATGGCGACGTACGCGTTCCGCACCCGCGGCGACGGGCTGCCCGTCGACCCGTGGCTGCGCGTGCACGTGCGGGCCGGCGGCCGCATCGACCGGGTCGCGCCGCGCTCCATGGTCATCCCGGGCACCGTGGAGGAGTGGCGCGAGTGGACCGGGCTGCCGTTCGACACGACCGGGCCCGTCGTCGTGCCCGGGGCCCTCGCGCCGGTGATGTGCGACGCCGAGCACGGCACCGCGACGTACGTCGAGCCGAACGTGTGGGTCCGCCACCCCACGGGGGTGTGAGGCCCGGGGCGTGAGGCCGGCAGCCGGCGTCAGCCTCCTGAGACCGCCTTGCGCACCTCGTTGACGCACAGGGCCAGGAAGGCGAGGGCGCACAGCGCCATCAGCACGTTCGAGTGGAGCTTGTTGCGCCACTCCTGCGGCGTGCGGTCGGTGTTGAGCAGCCACAGCAGCGTGATCGCCAGGAACGGCATGAAGAACGCCCCGAGCACGCCGTAGGCCAGGATCAGCCACACGGGCTTGCCGAGGAACATCATCGCCATCGGCGGGAAGGTCAGCCACAGGATGTACGCGCGGTACCACCTGCCGCCGGCGCGGGCGGCGGGGTCGGCGCTGGTGCCGCCGGTGGCGTGCGTCATGAAGTCGGCGAACATCAGGCTCACGCCGTTCCAGACCCCGACCAGCGAGGACATCGCGGCCGCCCAGAACCCGAGCAGGAACAGCTTGCCCGCCCACTGGCCGTAGCGGTCCTGCAGGACCACGCCGAGGTCGAGCAGGCCGGCGTCGCCGCTCTCGATCGCGACGCTCGTGGAGTAGAGCAGCTCCGCGCCCACGACCAGGGTGGCGAGCACGAAGATGCCGGTCACGACGTAGGCCACCGTGTTGTCGATGCGCATAACCCGCATGAACCGGGGGGTGTCCCAGCCCTTCTCCCGCAGCCAGTAGCCGTAGGCGGCGAGCGTGATGGTGCCACCGACCCCGCCGGCCAGCGCGAGGGTGTTGACGAGGCCGCCGTCCGGGATGCGCGGCGCCAGGCCCGTGACCAGCTCGCCGAGGTTGGGCAGCGTCAGCAGCGCGGCGCCGACCATGGTGACGAACATGATGCCGACCAGGGCGGCCAGGACCTTCTCGAAGACGCCGTAGCGCCCGGTCCACACCAGGACGAGGCCGAGCAGCCCGGACAGGATGCCCCACCACGTGGTGGACAGGCCGCCGGCGAGGCCTTGCAGCGCGAGACCGGTGCCTGCCATGGCGGCGGCGCCGTAGACGAAGCCCCAGATCACGATGTACGGCGCGAAGTACCACGTCGTCCACACGCCGAGCGAGCGCCAGCCCTCGAAGATCGTCCGTCCGGTCGCGAGCGAGTAGCGGCCCGCGCCCTCGACCAGCACGATCTTCATCACGCACCCGACGACGACGCACCACAGCAGCGTGTAGCCGAACTTCTGGCCGGCGATCAGGGTCGCGACCATGTCGGCGGCGCCGACGCCGGTCGCGGCGACCACGAGGCCGGGACCGATGATCTTCCAGCGCGGGACGGTGGTCTGCTCCGGGGAGGTGCTCTGGGACATGGGGTGCACCCTAGCCGCGGACTAGACCACTGTGCGCCGGTGCGGTGCCGCCTGGACGCCGCCGGAAATCCACGCGACGCGGACCGGCGGTGCTTGCGAGAATCGCTGCGTGGGTCACGTGGATGTCGCCGGGGTGCGCTACGAGCTGCCGGACGGGCGGGTGCTGCTCGACGACGTCAGCTTCCGGGTGGGCGACGGCCAGAAGGTCGCGCTCGTCGGTGCCAACGGGGCGGGCAAGACCACGCTCCTGCGGATCGTCACCGGCGACCTCAAGCCGCACGCGGGCGTGGTCACGCGCTCCGGGGGGCTGGGGGTGATGCGTCAGTTCGTCGGTCACGGGGGTGCCGACGAGACCGTCGCCGACCTGCTGCTCTCCGTGGCGCCGGCCGACGTGCGCCGGTGGGCCCGGGAGGTCGCCGACCACGAGCTGCGGCTGATGGACGACGACAGCGAGCCGGTGCAGATGGCGTACGCCGAGGCGCTCGGGCACTACGGCGACGTGGGCGGCTACGACCTCGAGGTCGTCTGGGACAAGGTGACCACCGCGGCGATGGGCCTGCCCTACGACCGCGCGAAGTACCGCGCCCTCACGACGCTGTCGGGCGGCGAGCAGAAGCGGCTGGTGCTGGAGTACCTCCTCCAGGGCCCCGACCAGGTGCTGCTGCTCGACGAGCCCGACAACTACCTCGACGTGCCCGGCAAGATCTGGCTCGAGGAGCGGATCCGCGAGTCGCCGAAGACGATCCTCTTCATCAGCCACGACCGCGAGCTGCTCGCCAACACGGCCACCCGGATCGTCACCGTCGAGCTCGGCAGCGCCGGCAACCTGGTGTGGACGCACCCGGGCGGCTTCGCGAGCTACCACCAGGCTCGCGCCGAGCGCTTCGAGCGGTTCGAGGAGCTGCGCCGGCGCTGGGACGAGGAGCACGCCAAGCTGCGCGCCCAGATGCTGATGTACAAGCAGAAGGCGGCCTACAACTCCGACATGGCCAGCCGCTACCAGGCGGCGCAGACCCGGCTGAGGAAGTTCGAGGACGCCGGTCCGCCGACCGAGCAGCCGCGCGAGCAGCAGGTGAAGATGCGGCTCAAGGGCGGGCGCACGGGCAAGCGCGCCGTCGTGTGCACCGACCTCGAGCTGACCCGCCTGATGAAGCCGTTCGACCTCGAGGTCTGGTACGGCGAGCGGGTGGCCGTGCTGGGCTCCAACGGGTCCGGCAAGTCGCACTTCCTGCGGCTGCTGGCTGCCGGCGGGAGCGACCCCGACGTCGAGCACCAGCCCGTCGGCGTCCCTCCGGCGCCCGTCGCGCACACCGGCAGCGCCAAGCTGGGAGCCCGGGTCCGGCCGGGCTGGTTCGTGCAGACGCACGAGCACCCCGAGCTGGTCGGTCGCACCCTGCTCGAGATCCTGCACCGCGGCGACGACCACCGCGACGGCATGGGTCGCGAGGCCGCGAGCCGGGTGCTGGACAGGTACGAGCTCGCGCACGCCGGCGAGCAGCGGTTCGAGTCGCTCAGCGGCGGCCAGCAGGCCCGCTTCCAGATCCTGCTGCTCGAGCTGTCCGGAGCTACCCTGCTGCTGCTGGACGAGCCGACCGACAACCTCGACGTGCAGTCCGCGGAGGCGCTCGAGGCCGGTCTCGAGGCCTTCGAGGGCACGGTGCTCGCGGTGACCCACGACCGCTGGTTCGCACGCGGCTTCGACCGGTTCCTGGTCTACGGTGCCGACGGCGAGGTCTACGAGTCCGACGGACCGGTGTGGGACGAGGGCCGCGTGGCGCGCGCCCGCTGAGCCGCGGCGTGCCCGGGAAAGTGCACGCCTTCGGGGGAGGACAAGGTTTGTCGAGGGCGGTGAGGATGTCGCCGTGCTGCAGCCCTCGCGCCGTCCCGACGCGCTCGCGGTGCCCCACCACCTGTTGCTCGGGCCCGCCACGCACGGCGTCACCCGGTACGCCGGCGAGGTGGCCGGAGCCGCAGGGGCGCCGGTCGTCCGGGACGTCGGGCGCCTCGTCGCCGGGACCCCGGTGCACCTCCACGTGACCGACCGCCTGCTCGGCCGCGACCCCCGGGACGCCGCGGCGGCGGTGGAGTCGCTCGCGCGGCGGGTGTGCCTGACGGTGACGCTGCACGACGTCCCGCAGCCGACCGACGGACCTTTGTTCCACGAGCGGGCGGCGGCGTATGGGCGGATCGTGCGGGCGTGTCGGGCCTGGGTCACCAACTCGTGGCACGAGCACGCGCTGGTCGATCGCTGGAGCGCGGCCGGCGCCCGCGGGACGGTGATCCCGCTCCCGGTGCCCGAGGTGGCGCGCATCCCGCGCATCGTCGGCACGACCTCGCCCGCCGAGCCGGTGCTGGGGGTGTTCGGGTTCGTCTACCCGGGCAAGGGTCACCGCCAGGTGGTGCGGGCCGCGGCGGCTCTCCGGCGCGGAGGGACGTCGGCACTGGTGCGCGTGCTCGGCGGCGCGGCGCCCGGGCACGCCGAGGAGGTGGCGACGATGCTGCGCCTGAGCCGGGAGCGCGGTGTGCCGCTCGAGGTGACCGGTCGGGTGCCGGAGGGCGGGGTCGTCCGTGCCCTGCAGCGCGTCACCGTGCCCGTCGCGGCGCACCGCAACGTGTCCGCGTCGGCGAGCGTCAACTCGTGGATCGCCGCCGGACGCCGGCCGCTCGTGCGCGACGGTGCCTACGCCAGGGAGATGGCGGCACTGCGGCCCGGCACGATCACCCTCTTCGACGACGCGACGCTCGTGCCGCGCCTGGAGGAGGCGCTGCTGCGGCCCTCGTCCACGTGGACGGCCCCCGACGCGGACCTCGGGCCCCGGTTGGCCGACACCGTCGAGGCCTACCGCGCCTGGTGGGCCGCGGTGCACCGATGACCGCTCCACCGCCCTACGGGACGAGCGTGCCCGGCAACCGGTGGGACCTCGCTCCCACCGGCTCGCCGCGACGGAGCGTGTCGGTGGTGGTGACGCACTACGAGCAGCAGGCCCAGCTCGACCGGACCCTGGCGGCGCTGCGCCGCCAGACCCGCCTCCCCGACGAGGTCGTCGTCGCCGACGACGGCTCCAGCAGGGCGCCCGACGTCCCGCCCGGCGTCCGGCTCGTGCGGCAGGCCGACGAGGGTTTCCGGGCGGCCGCTGCCCGCAACCTCGGGGTCGCCGCGACCAGCGGCGAGGTGCTGGTGCTGCTCGACGCCGACACCTGCCCCGAACCCGCGTTCCTCGAGCGCATGGCGGCGCTGCCCGAGGCGTTGCCGGAGGCGCTGGTCGTCGGCCGCCGTCGCCACGCGGACCTGTCCGGCACGTCCCCCGGGGACATCGTCGAGGCGGTCGGGCCGACGCAGGAGCTCCCCGAGCCGGAGTGGCTGCGCACCGCGTACGCCGCCACGCGCGACCTGCTCGACGCCGACGCGACGAGCCACCGCTTCGTGATCAGCGCCGTGCTGGCGTGCAGCCGCTGGTGGTACGACGAGGTCGGCGGGTTCGACGAGTCGTTCCGCTCCTACGGCGGGGAGGACTGGGAGCTCGCGCACCGGTCGTGGCTCGCCGGCGGCCTGCTGGCGCACCGCCCGGACGCCGTCGCCTGGCACGACGGCCCCGACGCCGCGACGCGCCGGCGCGATCCGGACTCCCGGCTGGCCGAGACCGTCGCGGTCGCCGACCGCACCTGTGCCCCGGGCACGACGTGGCGCGGGCTCGGGCGCGGTCCGGCGGACCTCGTCGTGACCCTCCAGCCGGAGCTGGGGCCGACCGAGGCGCTCGTCACGCTCGACTCGCTGCTGGCGGCCCTGCCCCGCGCGGCCGTCCGGCTCGGTGGGCAGCACCGGGCGCTGGTGGGCGCCGACCCCCGGGTGCTGCGGCTCGAGGACGACCTCCCCGCCAGCGCGCGCCTGCACCTCGTCGTACGACGCGGGCTGGTCGGCGACCGAGCGGCCTGGACGTCGGCGCTCGAGGGCCTCGACGGCACCGTCGCCTCGCGCGAGGTGGCCGCCGGCAGCGCGGAGGTCCAGGACCTGCGGCTCCTGCGCCGGGCGGCCCGGTGGCACCGGGCCGACCTGGCGCCCGGCGGCCCGCCGCTCGCCACGGCGCTGCGGGCGTGGACGCGGGACGTCACGCTGGAGTCGTGGTTGGGCGGGTGGGCCGGCGGCTGAGCGCCGCTGCGCTCAGGCCGGGACCTCCGCCGCCACCGCGCGCACCCAGTCCGCCTTGACCGCACGCCACTGCTCGTCGTCGTGCCCGCGGCGCCAGTAGGGCGAGCAGGAGAGCAGCTCCTCGCGCACGATCCGCTCGGCGAGCAGGACGCGGCGCACGGCACGCGTCGCCGCGGCCTCACCGTGCACGAAGGCACTGACGGTCCCGGGGGGCCGGGGGAGCGCGCGCACCGTCTCGGCGAGGAGGTCGTCCGGGTCGCCCGCGTGCGAGGCCCGGTGCACCCAGCGGACGTCGAGGACGCCCGAGGAGCTGAGCGGCACCTCGCCGGCGGCGTCCTCGACCTCGACGACCGCCACGACCGGCCGGCCCGCGGGAACGGCCTCGGCGCAGGCGGCGATGGCCGGGAGCGCGCTCTCGTCACCCACCAGCAGGTAGCTGTCGGCCTCGGGGTGGGGCCGGTAGCCGCCGGCCGGGCCGCGCAGCTGCAGGCGGTCGCCGGGGGAGGCGTGCAGCGCCCACCGGCCGGCGTGACCCACGTCGCCGTGCGCGGCGATGTCCAAGGTCAGCTGGCCGCGGGCCTCGTCCCACGAGCGCACGGTGATGCGACGTGCGAACGGCCGCTGGGCCCGCGGCAGGTCGCGCACCTCGTCGTCCTGGAACGGCACGGAGTAGGGCGCGGACGGCGGCAGGAAGAAGCAGTTGACGTACTCGTCGGCGTCCCCGGTGGAGACGAAGCCCGCGAGCCCGGGCCCGCCGAGCACCACCCGGACCAGGTGCGAGCCGAGGCGCTGCGTGGAGACGACCTCCCCGTGCACGTCAGCACCGCCCGTCGGGCGCAGCGGCGTACGGCGTGCACAGGTACTGCGCGAGCAGGTACGGCGCGAACAGGTGCGGCGCAAACAGACGCGGGCGGGACGGAACGGGATGGTGCACGGCGATCTCCTCGGGACGTCGCCCGCGCTGCGACCGGTGGGCCGGCGCGGGCCGGGGCCGACCCCTGTCGACCCGGGTCCACGGTATCAGTTAGGTTTGCCTTACCTAATCGAGAAAGCGGGGACGAGATGTCTGCAGCACGAAGGACGGCGCTGCCCGTCGCACTGGTCGCGATCGCCGCGACCCTGGCGGCGTGCGGATCGGAGGCCGAGGGGACGGAGGCCCCGTCGGAAAGCGCGGCCACGGAGGACTGGCAGCCGGTCACCGTGCAGCACGCGTTCGGCGAGACGGTCCTCGAGGAGAAGCCCGAGCGGGTGGCGACGGTCGACTTCGCCAACCAGGAGGTCCCGCTCGCGCTCGGCATCGTGCCGGTCGGCATGTCCGAGATGACGTGGGGCGACGACGACGGCGACGGCGTCCAGCAGTGGACCGAGGACCGGCTCGAGGAGCTCGGCGCGGAGACGCCGGTCCTCTTCGACGAGACCGACGGCTACGACTTCGAGGCCGTCGCGGGCACCGACCCCGACGTGATCCTGGCCGGCTACTCGGGCCTCACCGAGGACGACTACAACACCCTCAGCGAGATCGCGCCGGTCGTGGCGTACCCGGACGACCCGTGGGCGACCGAGTGGCGCGACTCCATCGTGCAGAACGCCACGGGCCTCGGCATGGAGGCCGAGGGGGAGCAGCTGGTCGCCGACCTGGAGCAGACCATCGACGACGCGCTGGCGACGCGGCCCGAGCTCGAGGGCGTGACGGGCATGTTCATGACCCACGTCGACCCTGCGGACCTCAGCGAGATCAACTTCTACAGCGCCGCCGACACGCGCTCGAAGTACCTCACCGACATCGGCATGGAGATCGCGCCGAGCATCGTCGAGGCGACGGGCGACAGCACCGACTACGCGGGCTCCATCAGCGCCGAGCGCGCCGACGAGCTCGCCGACGTGGACGTCATCATCACCTACGGTGGCCAGGAGCTCATCGACGCGCTCGAGGGCGACCCCGTGCTGTCCCAGCTGCCGGCGGTGAAGAACGAGGCCATCGTCACGCTCGACGGCGCCGAGGCGATGGGCACGGCCGCGAACCCCACGGCGCTCTCGGTCCCCTACCTCGTCGAGGACTACGTCGCCCTGCTGGCCGACGCGGCCGCGTACACGACCGAGTGATGCCGCCGAGCGGCCCCGACGCGGTGACCCACCGGTGACGACGTCGCTGGGCAGCCGCCAGGCCTCCGGACCCGCCGCCCCTGCAGCGCCGCTGCGGGGGCGCCGGACCCGGGGCCTGGCGCTGCTCCTGCTCGCGGTCGCGCTGCTCGCCGCCGCCGCCACGTCCATCGTCCTCGGCTCGCGCGACGTGTCCTGGGCCGAGGTCTGGGCCGGTCTCTCGGGCCGCGCCGACGGGTTCGCCGAGGCCGCGGTCGCGAAGCGGGTGCCGCGCACGCTGCTGGCGGCCGTCGCAGGAGCCGCCCTGGCCGTGTCGGGGCTCGTGCTGCAGGGCATCACCCGCAACCCGCTGGCCGATCCCGGGATCCTGGGGGTCAACACGGGCGCCTCCCTGGCCGTCGTCAGCGGCATCGCCTGGTTCGGCCTGGTCTCCCCGACGAGCTACATCTGGGTCGCGATCGTGGGGGCGGCGCTCGCCTCCGCCTTCGTCTGGACCGTGGGGTCCCTCGGGCGCGGCGGGGCCACACCGCTGAAGCTGACGCTGGCCGGGGCAGCCACCGCGGCCGCCCTCTCGTCGTTCGTCACCGCCGTGGTGCTGCCCCGCCCCGACATCTCCGAGAACGTCGTGTCGTGGCAGGTCGGCGGCGTCGGCGGGGCGACCGACGACAAGGTCTGGCTGGTGGCGCCGTTCCTGCTGGCCGGGGCGCTGCTCTGCGCCTGGTGCGCCCGCGGCCTGAACATGCTCGGCCTCGGCGACGACCTCGCGGCCGGCCTGGGCGAGGACGTGAACCGCACCCGGCTGCTGGCCGCCGCCGGTGCCGTCACCCTGGCGGGCGCCACGACAGCCGTCACCGGACCGATCGCCTTCGTCGGCCTCGTCGTGCCCCACGTCGGTCGGCTGCTGCTCGGGACCGACCACCGCTGGCTGCTGCCCTTCAGCGCCATGGGCGGCGCCGTGCTGCTGCTCGTCGGCGACGTCCTGGGACGCGTCGTCGTGCCGCCGTCGGAGGTGGACGTCGGGATCGTCACGGCCCTCGTCGGGGCGCCGGTCCTTATCGCGGTGGTCCGCGGGTCCCGGGTGCGTGAGCTGTGAGCGTCCTCCCGCGCACGGTGGCCGACGACGTGGCCGCCGACAGCCCCGACCTCCTCCGGGTGGTCTCCGCACGCCGGGCCCGCCACCGCAGGCGCCGCCAGCTCGTCGGCGCCCTGGCCGCGCTCGTGCTGGCCGCCTACCTCGGCAGCCTCATGCTCGGGTCGACGACCTACGGGCTGGTCGACGTGGCGCGCGTGGTGGTCGGCGACGACGCCGGCGGCGCCGAGTTCGTCGTCGGGCGGCTGCGGCTGCCGCGGGCCACCCTCGCGCTGCTCGTGGGGGTCGCGTTCGGCCTGGCGGGGGTCACCTTCCAGACGCTCCTGCGCAACCCGCTCGCGAGCCCGGACGTCATCGGGGTCACCGAGGGTGCCAGCGCCGCTGCCGCCGTCGCCATCGTCAGCCTCTCCCTCAGCGGACTCGCCGTCTCCTGGCTCGCGGTCGCGGCGGGGATCGGCGTCGCCCTCACCATCTACCTGCTGGCCTACCGGCGCGGCACCGCGGCCGGCACGCGGCTGATCCTGATCGGCATCGGCGTGGCCGCGATGATGCAGAGCGTCATCGCCTGGCAGCTCGAGCGCGCCACCAACTTCCAGCTCGCCGAGGCGCTGCGCTGGCTCACCGGGAGCCTCAACGGCGCCCTCTGGCGCGACGTCCTGGTGGTCCTCGCCGCCGTCGTCGTGCTGGGCGGCACCGTGCTCCTCCAGACGCGCGCCCTGGCGGCCGCGCAGCTCGGCGACGACGCGGCCTCGGCGCTCGGCGTACGCATCGAGCGCACGCGACTGCTCACCATCGTGGCCGCGGTCGGGCTCGTGTGCCTGGCCACGGCGGCGTCGGGGCCGATCGCGTTCCTCGCGCTGCTGTCCGGCCCCATCGCCGCCCGGGTGGTGGGGCCACGCGGGTCCCTGCTGGTGCCGGCGGCGCTCGTCGGGGCGCTGCTCACCCTCGTCGCGGACCTCGCCGGTCAGTACGCCTTCGGCACCCGGCTGCCCGTCGGCGTCGTCACGGGCATCCTCGGCGCCCCCTACCTGCTCTACCTCATCGTCCGCGTCAACCGGGTCGGAGGCACCCTGTGACCACCAGCCAGCCACGCCTGGAGATCGAGCGGCTGACGCTCGGCTACGGCGACCGGGAGGTCGTCCACGACCTCGACCTCGTCATCGCGCCGGGCGACGTCACCGCCATCGTGGGGCCCAACGCGTGCGGCAAGTCCACGCTGCTGCGCTCGATGACGCGGCTGCTGCCGCCCCGCACCGGCCGCGTGCTCCTCGACGGCAAGGAGGTCCACGCCACGCCGGCCAAGCAGCTCGCCCGCCGGATGGGGCTGCTGCCGCAGTCGCCGATCGCGCCGGAGGGCATCACCGTCGGCGAGCTCGTCGGACGGGGCCGGCACCCGCACCAGCGCGTCCTCGCCCGCTGGTCGCAGGCCGACGACCGCGCCGTGACCGCTGCGCTGCGGGCCACCGACACCCTGGAGCTGATGGACCGCGCCGTCGACGAGCTGTCCGGCGGGCAGCGGCAGCGCGTGTGGATCGCGATGGCGCTCGCGCAGGAGACCGAGGTGCTGCTCCTCGACGAGCCCACCACCTTCCTCGACATCAGCCACCAGGTCGAGGTGCTCGACCTGCTGACCGACCTCAACCGCACCAGCGGCACGACCATCGTGATGGTGCTCCACGACCTCAACCTCGCGGCGCGCTACGCCGACCACCTGGTCGCCCTCCACGACGGCCGGCTGCACTCCGCGGGCCGACCCCACGAGGTGCTCGTGCCCGAGCTCGTCCGCGACGTCTTCGGCATGCCCAGCGCCGTCATCGAGGACCCGGTGTCGGGCAAGCCGCTCATGCTGCCCATCGGGCGGCACCACGTGCTCACGCGGGACGGCTGAGCGGTGCAGGTGCTTCGATGAGGGCATGACCACGCGTCGCGGGCTCTTCGTCGCCCCCTTCGACCAGCTGGCCGACCCGCGGGTCGTCGGCGACCTCGCCGCCGACGCCGAGGCGGCCGGCTGGGACGGGTTCTTCGTCTGGGACCACCTGCTCTACGGCGAGCGCGTCACCGACATCGCCGACGTGTGGACCTGCTGCGCCGCGGTCGCGATGCGCACCGAGCGCCTCCTGCTCGGACCGATGGTCACCCCGCTGGCCCGGCGCCGGCCGCAGGTCCTGGCGCGGCAGGCGGCGAGCCTGGCGGTGCTGTCGCGCGGCCGCTTCGTCCTGGGCCTCGGGCTGGGCGACGACTGGGTCGGCGAGTTCAGCGCCTTCGGCGACGAGCCCGACCCGAGGACCCGCGCCCGGATGCTCGACGAGGGACTGGAGGTCCTCTCCGGCCTGCTCGGCGGCGGGCGGGTGGACCACCAGGGCGAGCACCACGCCGCCCGGGGGGTGACGTTCCGTCCCGCGCCCGACGTGTTGATCTGGCTGGCGGGCCGCTTCCCCAACCGCGCGCCGCTGCGGCGCGCGGCGAGGTACGACGGGTTCTTCGTCATCGGCCTCGACGGCCCCGGCGACCTGGAGCGCACGGTGTCCGCGCTCGCCGAGCACGACCCGGCTCCGGGCTTCGACGTCGTGGTCGACCTCCGGCCCGAGCAGGACCCGGGCCCGTGGCTGGACCGCGGCGCCTCGTGGGTGCTGACCCGCATCGGGCCCTTCGACCTCGACCTCGACGAGGTCCGCCGGGTCGTCGCGTCGGGTCCGGCCCGGACCTAGAACGCGCTGACCCCGGTCTCCGCCCGCCCGATCAGCAGCTTCTGGATCTGCGACGTGCCCTCGTAGAGGGTCATCACCCGGGCGTCGCGGAGGTACTTCGCGACGGGGAAGTCGTCGACGTAGCCGGCGCCGCCGTGCACCTGGATCGCGTTGTTCGCCGCCCGCACGGCCGCCTCCGACGCGAAGAGCTTCGCCTTCGACGCCGCCGTGCCGTAGGGCTCGCCCCGGTCGACGAGGTCGGCGCAGCGCCACGCCAGCAGCCGGGCCGCGTCGGCGTCGACCGACATGTCGGCGATCAGGTCCTGCACGAGCTGGAAGGACGCGATCGGCTTGCCGAACTGCGTGCGCCGGGTGGCGTACGCGACCGAGGCCTCGAGGCAGCCCTGCACGATGCCGACGCAGCCCGACGCGACGGCGAGCCGGCCCTTGTCGAGGGTCCCCATCGCGATCCGGAACCCCTGACCGACCTCACCGAGGCGCGCCGCGTCGGGCACACGTACGCCGTCGAGGAACAGCTCGGCGGTCGCCTGCCCGCGCAGGCCGAGCTTGCCGGTGACCTCGCGCGCCACGAACCCGGGGGTGTCGGTGGGCACGAGGAACGCCGTGACGCCGCGGGGGCCGTCGTCGCTGGTGCGGGCGAAGACCAGGGCGACGTGGGCCCACGTGCCGTTGGTGATGAACAGCTTCTGGCCGTCGAGCACCCAGTCCGACCCGTCCCGGACGGCGCGGGAGGTCAGGTTGCCCGCGTCGGAGCCGGTGCCGGGCTCGGTGAGGCCGAAGCAGCCCAGCGTGGAGGCGGTGGCCAGCTGCGGCAGCCACTCCCGCTTCTGCTCCTCGCTGCCGTGGAAGAGGATCGACTTGCCGACCAGCCCGCTGCTGACCGAGACGATCCCCCGGAGCGCCGAGTCGGCACGGCCGAGCTCCTCCATGGCGAGGGAGTAGGTCACGTAGTCACCCCCGACGCCGCCGTACTCCTCGGGGATCGTGAGCCCGAAGAAGCCGAGGTCGGCCATCTTCCGCACGATCGCGAGGTCGACGGACTCCTCGCGGTCCCACCGCATGCGATGCGGGACGGCCTCGCGCTCCAGGAAGTCGCGGGCGAGGTCGCGGAAGGCCTGCTGGTCCTCGGTGAGCGAGAGGTCCATCAGAGCGCGTCGACCAGCTCGTGGTCGTCCACCCGGCCGGCGAGGCGGGCGAGGTGGTGCGGGCCGTTGCCGAGCCACTGCTCGAGCACGGCCAGGTGCGCGGTCCCGACGCCGACGGCGTACTCCGCGGTCATGCCGATGCCGCCGTGCAGCTGGATCGCCTCCTGGCCGATGTGCCGGCTCGACCGGCTGACCTGCAGCCCGACGCGGTCGGCGGCCTCCGCCACCGCGTCGCGGTCGCCACCGGCGATCGTCATCGTCGCCCAGTCGACCATGCTGTGCACCAGCTCGAGGGAGACGTACATGTCGGCCGCCCGGAACGTCAGCGCCTGGAAGGTGTTGAGCGTGACGCCGAACTGCTTGCGCGACCTCAGGTAGTCCGTCGTCGCGCGCAGCTGGCTCTGCAGCACGCCGAGGGCCTGGTTGGCGCCCAGGATGCGTGTCAGGTCGCTGATCGTCGCGATGCTCGGGGCCAGGTCGCGCCCGGGCTCGCCGAGCGGCGTCGCGGTGCTGCCCTCGAAGCGGACGGTGGCTGCGCGGGTCAGGTCGGCCGCCGCGTAGCCGCTGCGCGACACGTCGTCCGCGGCGACCAGGAAGACACCGGTGCCGCCGCCGTCGGGCAGCGCGGCCGTCACCACGAAGCAGTCGGCCGACTCGCCGCCCATCACCGGGTCCGCCACCCCGTCCAGAGTCCAGCCGTCGCCAACGACCGAGGCGCGGACGCCGTCGGCGCGCGCGGCCCAGCGGTCGCCGGGGGAGGTGTCGGCCGCAGCGAGCAGGAGGTCGCCGGCGCTCAGTCGCCCGAGCAGGTCGGCTCTCTGCTCCGCCGTGCCGACGGCCGCCACGAGCCCGCCCGCGTGCACGACGCCCGACAGGTAGGGCTCGGGGGCCAGCACGCGGCCCAGCTCCTGGCAGACGATGCCGATCTCGACGGGGCCGGCGCCGACGCCGCCGTCGCTCTCGCTGAACGGCAGCCCGAGGATGCCCATCTCGGCCAGCCGACCCCACAGGGCGCGGTCGAACCCGGGCTCGGCGGCGACCGTGCGACGCCGGGCCTCGTGGTCGGCGTACGCCGTCGCCAGGAGGCCCCGGACGGCCTCGCGCAGCGCCTGCTGCTCGTCGTCGTAGGTGAAGTCCATCTCGTCCGCCCCTTCAGAGTCCCAGGATCGTGCGGCTGATGATCTGGCGCTGGATCTCGTTGGAGCCGCCGTAGATCGAGGCCTTGCGGAGGTTGAGGTACGTCGGCGCCGATCGTCGCGCCCAGCCCTCCTGGGGCGAGTCGTCGCCTGCCCGCGCCGCCAGCGAGGCCGGTCCGGCGAGGTCGAGCGCCAGCTCGCTGACGGCCTGCTGCAGCTCGGTGCCCCTGAGCTTGAGCACCGACGAGGCCGGGTGCGGCGCGCCGTCGGAGGAGTGCGCGACGACGCGGAGCGCGGTCAGCTCGAGGGCGAGCAGCTCGTTCTCCAGCTCGGCCACCCGGGCGCGGACCAGCGGGTCCGCCAGCTGGTCGGCAGCCGTCGCCTTGAGCGTGGCCAGGGCGCGCTTGGTCGCGCCGACGGGCGCGACGCCCACCCGCTCGTTGCCGAGCAGGAACTTCGCCATGGTCCAGCCCGCGCCGGGCTCACCGACGAGCAGGTCGCCGGGGACCCGGACGTCGGAGAACCACACCTCGTTGACCTCGTGGCCGCCGTCGATGAGCTCGATCGGGCGCACCTCCACCCCGGGCGTCGTCATGTCGATCAGCAGCATGGAGATGCCCTGCTGCTTCTTGACCTCCGGATCGGTGCGCACGAGCGTGAAGATCCAGTCGCCGTGCTGCCCGAGCGTGGTCCAGGTCTTCTGGCCGTTGACCACCCAGTCGTCGCCGTCGCGCACCGCGGCCGTCCGCAGGCCGGCGAGGTCGGAGCCGGCGTCGGGCTCGGAGAAACCCTGGGACCACCAGATGTCGAGGTTCGCGGTCGCGGGCAGGAAGCGCTGCTTCTGCTCCTCGGAGCCGAAGTGGGCGATCACGGGGCCGATCATCGAGGCGTTGAACGCCAGCGGCGCCGGGACGCCGGCGCGCTGCATCTCCTCGTGCCACAGGTGGCGCTGGAGCTCGGTCCAGTCCTGGCCGCCCCACTCGGTCGGCCAGTGCGGGACGGCGAGCCCCTCGGCGTTGAGGATCCGCTGGCTCGCGACGATCTGCTCGCGGGTGAGGTGGCGTCCCTCCAGGACGGTGTCGCGGATCTCCCGGGGGACCTTCGTGGTGAAGAACTCCCGCATCCGGTCGCGGAACTCCGCGTCGCGGGGGCTGAGCGCGAGCTGCATGTGGCTCCTCGTGGTGGGCGTGGCCGGCGGCGTGCCCATCATGGCGTGGCTGTCCAGCGGGGCGACGGGCGGTGGGCCCGCCGCCCGCCGGCTCACTCGGCGTCGGAGTCGAGGACGAAGTCGGCGCTCTGCTCCTCGCCGTCGCTGAGCCAGGTCACCGTGACGGTGTCGCCGGGGCGGTAGGAGCGGATCGTGGCCACGAGGGAGTCGGCGCCGGTGATGCGGGTGTCGTCGATCCGGGTGATGACGTCACCGGCGGCGAGCCCGCCCTCGTCGGCGGTGGAGCCGGGGGTCACCTCGCTGACGAGTGCGCCCTCGGAGTCGCCCGACCGGGTGTCGGCGACCTGCAGCCCGAGGCGCGCGTGGGTGGGCGTCTCGCCCGCCGCCATCTGGTCGACGATCGGCATGACCTCGTCGATGGGGATCGCGAAGCCCAGCCCGATGGAGCCGGCCCCGCCCTGACCGTAGGGGGACTGCGAGGCCGCGGTGCGGATGGAGGAGTTGATCCCGACCACCGCGCCGGTCATGTCGACGAGCGGTCCCCCGGAGTTGCCCGGGTTGATGGCGGCGTCGGTCTGGATCGCCGGGTACGTCGTGGAGTTGCCCTCGTCGTCGCGGCCGACGTTGACGGGGCGGTCGAGGGCGCTGACGATGCCGCTGGTCACGGTCGCGTCGAGGCCGAAGGGCGAGCCGATCGCCACGACGCCCTCGCCCACCCCGAGGTTGGCGGACTTGCCGATCGTCGCGGGCGTCAGGCCCGACACGTCCTGGGCCTGGATCACCGCGGTGTCGGTGAGCGGGTCGGTGCCGAGGATCTCGGCCTCCGCGCTCGTGCCGTCGTCGAAGGAGACCGTCAGGCTGCCGCCCTCGGCGGCGCCGTCGATCACGTGGTTGTTGGTGAGGATCGTGCCGTCGGCGGTGAGGATGATCCCGGAGCCCGACGCGCCGCCCTGGGGGGTCGTGACATCGATCTTCACCACGCTCGGCAGCACCTTCTGCGCCACCGACTCGACCGATCCGTCTGCGGCCGGCGCCTGCGGCTGCGACACCGGCGACGTGGCGACCTGGCCTGCCTCGGCGGTGCCCGCGGGGTCGTCGTGGGTGGCGTCCCACCACGCGGCGCCGCCGAGGCCCGCGCCGCCCCCGACGACGAGCGACGTGGCGAGCACGGCCGCCGCCAGGCCGGCGCGCCGGCGCCGCGGCGGTGCCGCCTGCTGGACGGGGATGGCCTGCGTGTGCGCCGGCTGGAACGGCGCGTGCTCCGCCGTGCGGGGCTGGTAGGGGTCGTACCGCTCGCCGGGGTGGTCGCCGTCGCCGTGGTGGGGGGTTCGTCCGTCGCTCATGTCGTCCACGGTGCGTCCGTACCCTGTGGAGGCCCTGAGAACGCGCTGGGAAGGCGCCCAGACCTGCGGGGCCGCCGGCACGGGGCTCCGGACGCGCGAGAGCCCCCGGCCGGGTGGCCGGGGGCTCTCGTCAGCCTGTCGTCAGCGTGTCGTCGGCGGGGAGGCTCAGGCCCAGCGCTCGGAGGCCGCGGTGAAGGTCAGCTCGCGGTCGCCGGTGTAGATCTGCTTCGGGCGGGCGATCTTCTGGTCCTTGTCCTGCACCAGCTCCGACCACTGCGCCAGCCAGCCCGGGGTGCGGCCGATGGCGAACAGCACGGTGAACATCTCCGGCGGGAACTGGAAGGCCTCGTAGATCAGGCCGGAGTAGAAGTCCACGTTGGGGTAGAGCTTGCGCTTGACGAAGTACTCGTCCTCGAGCGCGATCTTCTCCAGCTCCAGCGCGATGTCGAGCAGCGGGTTGGTGCCGGTGACCTCGAAGACGTCCTCGGCGGACTTCTTGATGATCTTGGCGCGCGGGTCGTAGTTCTTGTAGACCCGGTGGCCGAAGCCCATGAGTCGCTCGTTGCCGTCCTTCACGCCGTCGATGAACGCCGGGATGTTCTCCTTGCTGCCGATGCGCTTGAGCATCCGCAGCACCGCCTCGTTGGCGCCGCCGTGGAGCGGGCCGTAGAGCGCCCCGATGCCGGCCGACACGGCCGAGTAGGGGTCGACCTGCGAGGAGCCGACGGAGCGCACCGCGTTGGTCGAGCAGTTCTGCTCGTGGTCGGCGTGGAGGATGAAGAGCACGTCGAGGGCCTTGACGAGCCGCTCGTCGGCCTCGAACTTCTGCTCGCTCATCTTGAAGAGCATCGAGAGGAAGTTGGCGGTGTAGCCGAGGTCGTTGTCGGGGTAGACGTAGGGCTTGCCCTGCGCGTGGCGGAACGACCAGGCCCCGAGGGTCGGCATCTTCGCGATCATGCGGACGATCTGCATGTGGCGGTTGTCGGCGTCGCTGATGTTGCGGGCGTCGGGGTAGAACGTCGACAGGGCGCCCACCGAGGCCATCAGCATGCCCATCGGGTGGGCGTCGTAGCGGAAGCCGTGCATGAAGTTCTTGACGTTCTCGTGCACGAACGTGTGGTAGGTGATCTCGTGCACCCACGCGTCGTACTGCTCCTTGGTGGGCAGGTCGCCGTGGATGAGGAGGTAGGCCACCTCGAGGAAGTTGGACTTCTCGGCCAGCTGCTCGATCGGGTACCCGCGGTACTCGAGGATGCCCTTGTCGCCGTCGATGTAGGTCACCGACGAGCGGCACGAGGCGGTGTTGACGAACCCCGGGTCGTAGGTCGCGAGACCGGGCTGCTCGTCATCGAGGCGGATCTGCCCGAGGTCCTTGGCGGCGATCGTGTTGTCGGTGATCGCGATGTCGTACGTCTGACCGGTCCGGTTGTCGGTGACAGTCAGGGAATCCTTGGCCGCAACGTCGGTCACGTCGGCTCCTGTTCATACGTCTTTGTACGTCTGTGTGCCCCTCAACCTAGACCTGCGCCCGCGGGGACCGCGAATCAGGTGTCCACGCTGCGACTTCGGTATGACGTCAGCGCCCCGCCACCCGGTTCGCCACCCGCGCGACCCGGCTGGTGCGGCCGAGGCCCGCGTCCTCGCGGCGGTCGGCGGCGCGGTAGAGCCGGTAGAGTGCGTGGACGCCCGCCCACCGCAGCGGCTCGGGCTCCCACCGCCGTACCCGGTGACCCGCCCACGGGAGCCGGGTGAGGTCGGTGTCACGGCCCAGCACCAGGTCGCGCAGGGTGCGGCCCGCGAGGTTGGTGGCGGTCAGGCCCGACCCGACGTACCCGCCCGCGTGGCCGAGCCCCGTCGCGGGGTCGTAGGCCACGCTCGCGCTCCAGTCGCGAGGGACGCCGAGCACCCCGCACCAGGCGTGGTCGAGGCGGATCCCCGCCAGCGAGGGGAACAGCGAGAGCAGCGTCGAGCGCAGCGACTGCACGGTCCACTCCTGCGTGCGTCCGTCGACGTCGGTGCGCGAGCCGAACCGGTACGGCACGCCGCGACCGCCCAGGGCGATGCGACCGTCGGCGGTGCGCTGGGCGTAGCAGTAGGCGTGCGCCTCGTCGCCGAGCAGCTCCTCGCCGCTCCAGCCGACCTCCGCCCACTGCGCGGCCGTCAGTGGCTCGGTGACCACCATCGCGGAGTTCATCGGCAGCCAGTCGCGCCGGTGCCCGGGGAGTCCGGCGGTGAAGCCCTCCAGGCAGCGCAGCACCACGGGCGCCCGCAGGGTGCCGTGCTCGGTGACCACCGCGCCCGGCTCGATCCGCACGGCGCGGGTGGCCTCGTGCACGCGCACACCGCGCTCCCGCACGAGCCGCGCGACGCCGGAGACCAGCTTGGCCGGCTGCACCCGCGCGCAGTCGGGGTCGAAGTGGCCGGCCACCGCTCCGGCCACCCGGATCCGGGCCGACACCTGCTCCGCGGTGAGCTCGCCCCCCAGTCGCTGCCGCTGCGCCTCGGACCGCGCCACGACGAGGACGCCGCTGCGCACGATGTCGGCCTCGATGCCCTCGCGCGCGGCGATCGCGACGACCTCGTCGACGGTGCCGCGCAGCGCGGCCCGGAGCCGGTCGACGCCGTCGGCGCCCGCCACCTGCTCGTACGCCCGGGCGCTGCCGGCCAGCTCGCTGGACAGCCAGCCGCCGTTGCGGCCCGAGGCCCCGAAGCCGGCGAACTCGGCCTCGACGACGCGGACCTCGAGCGTGGGATCGGCCTCGCGCAGGTAGTGCGCGGTCCAGAGTCCGGTCAGGCCGCCCCCGACGATCGCGACGTCGCACGTCGCGTCGCCCCGGAGCGGGTCGGTGGGGGAGGGCAGGCCGAGCTGCTGCCACCAGTAGGACACGCCGCCGTTGCGCACCCGGCCATCATGGTCCCTCCCCGTTTTGACCCTGCTCCTCGACGCGCCGTACCCTTGCTGGTCGCGACTCCTGCCGCGTCCGCTCCCTCCCCACGGAGGGCCAGAGCGGGTGCAGATCCGGACGTGATCCCCCCTGGGTGGGGGAGCGATCCGGGCCGTGTTCGTCAGAAGTCGCGCAGCCCCTCGAAGCCTGGGGGGCACCACCGCCCCTCGCCCGAGGGACGGACCCAACGAACGAGAACGGGACATCGCCGTGCGCACGTACAGCCCCAAGCCCGCTGACATCCAGCGCGAGTGGCTCGTCATCGACGCCACCGACGTGGTCCTGGGCCGCCTCGCCGTCCAGACCGCCAACCTCCTCCGCGGCAAGCACAAGCCGACCTTCGCTCCTCACATGGACATGGGCGACTTCGTGATCATCGTCAACGCCTCCAAGGTGTCGCTGTCGGGGACCAAGAAGACCACCAAGATGGCCTACCGCCACTCCGGCTACCCGGGCGGCCTGTCGGCCACCCCCTTCGGCGAGCTCCTCGAGAAGGACGCCCGCAAGGCCATTGAGAAGGCCGTGTGGGGCATGCTCCCGAAGAACAAGCTCGGTCGCCAGATGCTGAAGAAGCTCAAGGTCTACGCCGGCCCCGACCACCCGCACGTGGCCCAGAAGGCCACCCCGTTCGAGATCTCCCAGATCTCCCAGTGACGACTGAGGACTGACACATGTCTGAGAACACCACCGAGGTCGAGGAGACCTTCGAGACCGACGCCGACGGCGTCGCCTACACCTCCGAGAGCGCCGCGTCGGCCGACACCCCGGCCCGCCCGGCCACCATCGCGCCCGCCGGCGCCACCGGCCGTCGCAAGGAGGCCGTCGCCCGCGTCCGCATCGTCCCGGGCACCGGCTCGTGGACCATCAACGGCCGCACGCTCGACAGCTACTTCCCGAACAAGCTGCACCAGCAGATCGCCAACGAGCCGTTCGCCGAGCTGCAGCTCGAGGGTCGCTTCGACGTGATCGCCCGCATCCACGGCGGCGGCATCGCCGGCCAGGCCGGCGCCCTGCGCCTCGGCGTGGCGCGGGCGCTCAACGCCGTCGACGTCGAGGCGAACCGCCCGGCGCTGAAGAAGGCCGGCCTGCTCACCCGCGACGCCCGCGTCGTGGAGCGCAAGAAGGCCGGTCTGAAGAAGGCCCGCAAGGCCTCGCAGTTCAGCAAGCGCTGATCTCCTAGGGTCTCGTCACATGACGCGACTCTTCGGCACGGACGGGGTCCGGGGCCTGGCGAACGCCACACTCACGGCGGAGCTGGCCCTGGACCTCTCCGTCTGCGCCGCACACGTCCTGGCCGACCGCGGCGAGTTCGAGGGTCATCGCCCCCTCGCCGTGGTGGGCCGGGACACGCGCATCTCTGGGCAGTTCCTCGAGGCCGCGGTCGTCGCGGGCCTCGCCTCGGCCGGCGTCGACGTGCTGCTCCTCGGCGTCCTGCCCACCCCGGGCGTCGCCTACATGACCGACCGCCTGGGCGCCGACCTCGGCGTCATGCTGTCGGCCTCGCACAACCCGATGCCCGACAACGGCATCAAGTTCCTCGCGCGCGGCGGCCACAAGCTCGACGACGCGATCGAGATCGCCATCGAGCGCCGCATGGGCGAGCCCTGGGCGCGACCCACCGGCGGCGACGTCGGCCGGGTGCGCGCTTACGAGAGCGCGGTGCAGGAGTACGCCGCGCACCTCGAGAGCACGATCACCCATCCGCTCGCGGGGCTCAGGGTCGTGCTCGACTGCGCGGAGGGCGCGGCCTTCCAGGCCGGGCCCCGGGCGCTCGAGGACGCCGGCGCCACGGTCGTCGCGATCCACGCCGACCCCGACGGCCTCAACATCAACGACAGCTGCGGGTCCACCCACCTCGAGTCGCTGCAGGCCGCGGTCGTGGAGCACCGCGCCCATGCCGGCTTCGCCCTCGACGGCGACGCCGACCGCTGCCTGGCCGTCGACGCCGACGGCAACGTCGTCGACGGCGACCAGATCCTCGCGATCCTGTCGCTGTCCCTGCTGGAGCAGGGCCGGCTCGCCAAGGACACGGTGGTGGCGACCGTGATGAGCAACCTGGGCTTCGTGCAGGCGATGCGCGCGAGCGGCGTCGGGGTGCGGCAGACCAAGGTCGGCGACCGCTACGTCCTCGAGGCGATGAAGGTCTCGGGCTACTCCCTCGGCGGCGAGCAGTCGGGCCACGTCATCCTCAGCGACCACGCCACCACCGGCGACGGCATCCTCACCGCGCTGCACGTCCTCGAGCGCATGGCCACCACCGGGAAGTCGCTGGCGGAGCTGGCCTCGGTGATGACCCGGCTGCCGCAGGTGCTGCTCAACGTGTCGGGGGTCGACAAGTCGCGCGCCGACGAGGACGCCGTCCTCGCCGCCGCCGTCGCCGAGGAGGAGGCGCTGCTCGGCGAGCGCGGCCGGATCCTCCTGCGCCCCTCCGGCACCGAGCCCATCGTGCGCGTCATGGTCGAGGCACCCACCCACGAGGAGGCCGACGGCGTCGCGTCCCGGCTCGCCGACGTGGTGAAGCAGCAGCTGGCGCTCTAGGCGAGCGCAGCGCGCCCTGCCTCCTGCTGACGACGCGGGCCGCGCACGCCGATATCCGCATGACGGGCAGGGCGCGCCGCGACTACCGTCGCGGCGTGGTCGACATCGAGCAGATCAACCCGCGCAACGAAGCCGCCCTCAAGGCGTGGTGGGACGTCGGGCACGCGGCGACGGCCGACCGGCCCGGCAAGCCGTGGCCGCTGTGGGAGCAGAGCCGGGTGGCGCTGACCGCGCCGAACCCCGAGCGCGACGTGGCCCTGTTCGGTGCCATCGAGGGTCGCCGCATGGTGGGCGCCGGCATGGTGCTCCTGCCCACGCGCGACAACGCCCACCTCGCCGGCGCCGAGGTGTACGTCGACCCCGATCGACGTCGCGAGGGGATCGGGTCGGCGCTGCTGGCGGAGGCGGAGGTGCTGGCGCTCGGGCACGGGCGCACGACGCTCACCGGCGAGGCGTACGTCCCGCCCGGCGGCACGGCCGCGGCGGAGCCGTTCGCGCTGGGGCGGGGCTTCGCGGTCGCCACCCGGGAGTCGATCAAGGAGCTGACGACCTCCGACTACCTCGAGCGGCGCGACGCGCTGGCGGCGGGGCTCGCGGGCGCCGGCCAGGGCTACTCGCTCGTCACCTTCGACACCGTGTGCCCCGAGGAGCACGTCGAGTCGTTCGGGCGCCTCCTGGGGATGCTGGTATCCGAGATCCCGCTCGGCGACCTCGACCTCGAGGCGTCGGAGTGGAGCGTGGAGCGCGTCCGCGCCGCCGAGCAGCGGCAGGTCGCCACCGGACGGCACGTGCACACGGCCCTGGCGATCGCGCCCGACGGCACGGTGGCGGGTGTGTCCGACGTGCGCGTCGACGACACGGACCACACGCACGCCCTGGTCGGCATCACGATCGTCGACCCGGCGCACCGCGGACACCGGCTCGGGCTCGCGCTCAAGGTCGCGACGCACGACCTGGTCCTGGCGACGTACCCCGACCTCAGGACCGTGGAGACGTCCAACGCCGAGGTCAACACGTGGATGAACGCCGTCAACGAGGCGCTGGGCTACCGCACGACCGAGACGTTGCTCGAGCTGCAGAAGAGGCTCTGAGACGACGGTCAGCCTCGTGACCGCGCCGCCGCGACCGACGGGGCGGCGACGGGCCCCGGGAATCGGATCCCCGGGGCCCGTCGTCCGGCCGGCTCCCGACGTGGTCGGGGGCCGGGGCTCGGGCCGATCAGTCGCAGAACCCGGCGGCACCACCGTTGTTCGCCGTGTCGAACAGGTCCTTCGTCGCCTCGTAGGAGCCACTGCCGATCGCCGCGTTCGTCAGCGCCACCACCTCCGCCGTGGAGAACGAGTAGTCCACCTCGTCGCTCGCAGCGTTCAACACAGCCGCGGCCGCGTGCCGCAACAGCGCCTTCAAGCCACCACCGCCCAGCGACAGCGCGGCGTCCAGCGTCATCGACGAGTAGGTCGACGACAGGCCGGTGAAGACGCTGCCCAGCGTCGTGTCGGGGCTGTAGCCGGCGGGATAGTCGGACGGGTGGTTCTTCCAGAACCCGGGGGTGCAGCCCTCGCCGCCCGGCTCGGGCGTCGTGGTCGTGGTCGTCGTCGTGGTCGTCGTCGTGGTCGTCGGGACGGTGGTCGTGGTGGTGGTCGTCACCTCTCCGGCGACGCTCACCCCGGCGAACACGGTCGCAAGGACGAAGCCGAGGACCGCCAGGATCGGCAGGCCCAGCATCGTGGTCAGCCTGTTGTCTCTGTCTTTCACCGCGTGCTCCTTCGGTGCCATCGGGTGGGGGACGCCTCGAGCGCACCCTCGAACCGGACCGTAGAGGGGCCGGGGCGAGGAGAACCCGTCCCGGGCGGGAATTCACTGGTTATGGTGACGCCATGCTTCATCCGGCGCGGATGGACACGGCTCGTTGGACGATGCGCTCGGCGCTGCTGGCGCTGAGCGCCGTCCTGCTGCTCCTGTGCGCGGGTGCCTCGGCGTCGGTGGGCGACGGACCGGACGACGGGCCCCGGCTGACGCGGGGGGAGGCGACCCGCATCGTGCTGGTCGAACCGGAGGTCGCCGAGTGGCTGGACCGATACCCGGAGGACTTGCTGATACCCGCGGCCCACTTCATGCCCGAGCGCGGGGAGTGGGAGGTGAGCGTCTTCACCCCCGAGGCCGGCAAGGTGGCCACCGCCAAGGTCGACGACCGCACCGGCGACACGCGCGACGTCTGGGCGGGGCCTGAGCTGGCCTGGCCGCTGGCCCGGGGAGGCGGCGTCGGCGGGCTGATCAACGAGCCCCTCCTGTGGCTGGCGTTCTGCCTCTTCTTCGTGGTCGGCCTCGCGGACTTCAGACGACCGCTGAGCCTGGCCAACCTCGATCTGGTGGCCCTGTTGTCGTTCTCGGTCAACGTCGCGCTGCTCAACGAGGGGCGCGTGTTCGCCTCCGTGTTGGCCGCGACGGCCTCGCTGGTCTACCTCGTCCTGCGGATGATCCGCGTCGGAGTCACCGGACGCGTCGCCGTCCCGCGCTCGACCGTTCCCGTGTGGCTGCTCGTGGCGGGCCTGGTGTTCCTCGTCGGGCTGCGGACGGGGATCAACGTCGAGCACTCGAGCGTGCTGGACGTCGGCTACGCGGGGGTCATCGGCGCCGACCGCCTCTCGGACGGCGTGTCGCCGTACGGGAGGTTTCCCCATGCGGACAGCGGACGCCCCTGCGGCGCTGAGGCCCACGACGGGAGCGTCCTGGACTGGGTCCAGGAGGACGGGCGCTGCGAGACGATCAACTCCTTCGGGGACACCTACGGTCCGGTGAACTACCACGCCTACCTCCCAGGGCTGTGGCTCTTCGGCTGGAGCGGTCGGTGGGACGAGCTCCCGGCCGTCCACTTCACGACCCTGCTCTTCGACCTGCTCGCCATGGCAGGTCTCGCGGCCGTGGGGCGCAGCCGGGGCGGGACCAGGGCGGCGGTCGTCCTGCCGTTCGCGTGGGCGGCGAACCCGCTGACCCAGTACACCTCCAGCTCCAACGCCAACGACACGATCATGGCCGCCCTCCTCATCTGGGCGTTCTGGGCCGTCTCGTCCCCGCCCGGGCGAGGCTGCCTGGTCGCCCTCGCGTGCTGGACTAAGCTGGCCGCCCTGATCCTGGCGCCGATGTGGGCGACCTACCCCGGCACCCGTCGGCTGCGGAGTCCGCTCGTGTACGCCACGAGCTTCGCGCTGACCACGGTGCTGTGCTTCTGGTTCCTGCTGGTCGCCGACGACCCGCTGCGCGAGCTGCGGGTGTTCCTCGACCGGACGTTCATCATCCAGTTCGACCGCAGCTCACCGTTCTCGCTGTGGGACTGGGGTCAGTACGCCGCTGCGGGCCTGCCCGACCTCTCGGCGGTGCAGCACGTCCTGCAGGGGGTCCTCGTGCTCGCGGCGCTGGTGGTGGCGGTCCGGCCGCGCCGCAAGTCGCCGCTGCAGCTGGCCGCCTTCAGCGCAGCCCTGCTGATGTCGTTCCAGCTCCTGCTGACCCACTGGTCCGCCTTGTACACGGTGTGGTTCATGCCGTTCCTGCTCGTGGTCGTCCTGACCGGCGATCTCCTGCAGTCCGGTGGCACGCGTCCGGACGACACGGAAGAGGGCGACACCACAGTCCGGAGCGGGGACGCCGCCCGCGGACAGACCCCCGATTCGCGGTATGCGGCGGCACCGACCTCGCGTCGAGACTGAGGCCAGCGCGATCGTCGCGAATGCCACGTTGGGGGTGCTCATGCTCACCAGTCCCAGGCGGGTCCTTCTGGCGGCGATCGCCGTCCTCCTCCTCGCGGCCCCCGCAGCCATCGTCCGCGACGCGACACCCGCGGAGGCGGCGCCGCAGGTCGACACCGGTTTCGGCGTGCAGACCGTGTTCTCCGGCCTCACGCTCCCCACGGTCGTGCGCTTCTCCCCGGACGGCAGGGTGTTCGTCGCGGAGAAGTCAGGGCTGGTCAAGGTCTTCGACTCGATGAGCGACACCACCGCGACCACGGCGATCGACCTCACCGCAGACGTCCACTCGTTCTGGGACCGTGGCCTCCTCGGGATGGCGCTCGACCCCGACTTCCCCGCAAGCCCCTACGTCTACCTGCTCTACACGTGGGACCGCTACCGCTACGGCGACACGTGCCCCACGCCACCGGGAGCGACGACTGACGGTTGCCTCGCCGACGGACGGCTGGTCCGCATCCCGGTCGACACGGCCAACCGCCCCGGGACCACGGAGGTCCTCCTCGACGGCAACTTCTGCCAGCAGTTCCCGTCCCACTCAGTGGGGACCGTCGAGTTCGGGCCCGAAGGCGCCCTCTACGTCACCTCCGGCGACGGCGCGTCCTTCAACACCGTGGACCACGGCCAGCTCGGCGGCAGCCTCGCCGGCACTCCGACCCCCGTGAACCCGTGTCAGGACCCGCCGTCCGAGGGCGGAGCGTTGCGCAGCCAGGACCTCCGCACCGGCGGTGACCCGCTGAGCCACGACGGCACCTTGATGCGTCTGGACCCCGACACGGGCAACGCCTGGCCGGGCAACCCTGGTGGGGGCCGGGTGCTCGCCCATGGTTTCCGCAACCCGTT
Organism: Nocardioides xinjiangensis; assembly: GCF_017916455.1. Lineage (GTDB taxonomy): Bacteria > Actinomycetota > Actinomycetes > Propionibacteriales > Nocardioidaceae > Nocardioides > Nocardioides xinjiangensis. The sequence goes on from NZ_JAFMSY010000004.1 coordinate 238,864, forward strand.
CCGCACGGCGGTGGCGCCCGACGGCCACGTCTACGTCGGAGACGTGGGGTGGAACAACTGGGAGGAGATCAACCACGTCCCGAACGCGTCGTCGCTGCGGAACTACGGATGGCCCTGCTACGAGGGCACCGGACGCATGGGGTCCTACGACGCCGCCAACGTGCCCGTGTGCGAGTCTCTCTATGCCCAGGGGAGCGCAGCGGTCACGGCCCCGCTGTTCGAGTACCGCCACGGCGTCGCGCTGGACGCCTGCCCCGAGGTACAGGGCAACTCCAGCGCGATCAGCGGTCTCGCCGTCTACCCGGGCGGTACCTATCCGGGCAAGTACGACGGCGCGTTGTTCTTCACCGACTACTCCCGGGCGTGCGTCTGGGTGATGTACGCGGGCGCCGGAGGGGTGCCCGACCCCTCGACGGTCGACCGATTCACGACGGAGGAGCCGTCGGTGGGGCTGTACGCCGGACCGGGGGGCGACATCTTCTCCCTCGACCACATCAACGGTCGCATCCGTCGGATCGTCTCCACGGGGACCAGCAACCAGCTGCCCACGGCGTCCTTCGTGGCCGACCCGTCGTCCGGGCAGGCTCCGCTGACCGTCGCCTTCGACGCCACCGCATCCGTCGACCCCGACGGCGCTCCGCTGCAGTACGCCTGGGACCTCGACGGCGACGGCCAGCTGGACGACGCGTTCACGGCCACGGCCGCCCACACCTACACGACTCCGGGCACCTACACGGTCCGGCTCCGGGTGGACGACGGTCACGGCGGTGTCGACGACGAGACCGTGCAGGTGGACGTGCGCGCCGACGCCAACCAGGCTCCGACCGCACGCATCGACGCCCCGACGTCCGTGACCACTTGGGCCGTCGGCGACACCGTGTCCCTGCAGGGCAGCGGCGTCGACCCCGACGGCGGCAACCTCACGTACCGCTGGGACCTCGGGGTGGTGCACTGCTCGGCCACACCGCCGTTCGACTGCCACACCCACCCGCTCGAGACCCGCTCGGGTGCCACCGCCTCCTTCTCCGCTCCGGACCACGACTACCCGTCGCGGTTGTCCGTGACGTTGACGGTCACCGACCCGGCAGGGCTGCGGGACGCCGAGACCATCGAGATCCTGCCCCGCACCCGCACGCTGACCGTCGACACCGTGCCCGACGGCCTGCAGGCCTACGTCGGTGGCGCAGCGGTGACGGAGGGGCAGCCGCAGACCGTCATCGAGCGCTCGACCCAGACGTTCTCCGTCCCCTCCCCGCAGGTCCTGGGGGAGCACACCTACCAGCTCGTCGGTTGGAGCGACGGCTCCACGTCTGCGGCCCGCACCACGACTGTCGCCGTCGACCAGGCCTTCACCGCACGCTTCAACGGCTTGCCGCAGGCTCGGGTGACGGCGAACCCGACGACCGGCAAGGCTCCACTGACCGTCCAGCTCTCCGCGACGGGCTCGACCGACCCGGAGGGTGCGCCGCTGACCTACGCGTGGGACCTCGACGGGGACGGGCAGCTGGACGACGCCACCGGCGCCACTGCCAGCCGCACGTTCACCATCAAGGGGACGACGCGGGTGACCGTGCGGGCGACCGACAGCTTCGGTGCCACGTCGACGGCCTCGGTGACCATCACCGTCAAGCCCGGGAAGCGCTGACCGCGACGCGCCGCCGGCGACCGGCGCTCAGAGCTTGCGCAACCGCACGTAGCGCACCGAGTGGTCGGCGTCCTTGCGCAGCACGAGGTTCGCGCGCGAGCGGGTGGGAGCGACGTTCTGCACGAGGTTCGGCTCGTTGATGGAATCCCAGATCCGGGTGGCCTGGTCGACCGCCTCGTCGTGGGACAGCGCGGCGTACTTGCGGAAGTACGACGCCGGGTCACGGAAGGCGGTCTCGCGCAGCCTCAGGAAGCGGTCGACGTACCAGCGCTTGATGTCGGCCAGCGCCGCGTCGACGTAGACGGAGAAGTCGAAGAAGTCGCTGACCGCCAGGCCGGTGCGGCCGTCGTCGCGCACGCGGGCCGGCTGCAGGACGTTGAGGCCCTCGATGATCACGATGTCGGGGCGCTTGACCACGACCTTCTCGTCGGGCAGCACGTCGTAGACGAGGTGGGAGTAGATCGGCGCCTCGACCTCGTCCCGGCCGGACTTGATGTCGACGACGAACTTCAGCAGCGCCTTGCGGTCGTAGGACTCCGGGAACCCCTTGCGGTGCAGGATCCCGCGCCGCTCGAGCTCGGCGTTGGGCAGCAGGAAGCCGTCGGTGGTCACAAGCGCGACGTTGGGGTGCTCGGGCCAGTGCGCCAGCATCTGCTGCAGCACGCGCGCGGTGGTCGACTTGCCGACCGCGACCGAGCCGGCGAGCCCGATGACGAACGGCGTGCGCGGCGGGGTCACGCGGTGCAGGAACTCCTCCTGCTCGCGGTGCAGCCGGGAGTTCGCCGCGACGTAGAGGCTGAGCAACCGCGAGAGCGGGAGGTAGACCTGCTCGATCTCGCGGAGGTCGAGCTGGTCGCCGAAGCCACGGAGGCGGAGGACCTCGTCGGGCGTCAGGGACGTCTCGGCCGTGCCGGCCAGCTGCGCCCAGGCCCCGCGCTCGAGCTCGACGTACGGGGAGGCCTCGCTGCCGGTGGAGGACGACGTGACCTCGGGCATGGGTGCGATTGTGGCACCGCGGCGGGCCACGGCTGCGCGGCGGCCTGCCGATAGACTCCCCGGCCATGTGCGGAATCGTCGGGTACGTGGGTCACAAGCCGGCCGAGAGCGTGGTGATCGAAGGCCTCAGGCGGCTGGAGTACCGCGGCTACGACTCCGCCGGCATCGCGCTCGTCGACGGCGGCACGGTGGTCTCCGACAAGCGGGCCGGCAAGCTCGCCAACCTCGAGAAGGCCATCGCCGAGACGCCGCTCCCGCCCGTCACCACCGGCATCGGCCACACCCGCTGGGCGACGCACGGCGCGCCGACCGACCGCAACGCCCACCCGCACCTGGGCCGGGAGCGCCGCGTCGCGCTGGTGCACAACGGCATCATCGAGAACTTCGCCGAGCTGCGTGCCCGCCTGGAGGCCGACGGCGTCGAGATGGCCTCCGACACCGACACCGAGGTCGCCGCCCACCTGCTCGAGGAGCAGCTGGGGAGCGGCGTGGACCTCACCGTCGCGATGCAGAACGTGTGCCGCGGCCTCGAGGGCGCGTTCACCCTCGTCGCGGTGGACGCGCACGACCCCGACCGGGTCGTCGCCGCCCGCCGCAACAGCCCGCTCGTGGTGGGGATCGGCGAGGGCGAGAACTTCCTCGGCTCCGACGTGGCCGCCTTCATCGAGCACACCCGCGAGGCCATGGAGCTCGACCAGGACCAGGTCGTGACCATCACCCGCGACGGGGTCAGCGTCTCCGGCTTCGACGGCACTCCCGCCGAGGGCCGCCGCTACCACGTCGACTGGGACCTCTCCGCCGCCGAGAAGGACGGCCACGACTGGTTCATGCGCAAGGAGATCTTCGAGCAGCCGCGCGCGGTGGCCGACTCCCTGCTCGGCCGCCGCGGCGCCGACGGCCTGCTGCAGCTGGACGAGATGCGGCTCTCCGACCAGGACCTGCGCGACATCGACAAGATCATCATCATCGCGGCCGGCACGTCCTTCTACGCCGGCATGGTCGCCAAGTACGCCATCGAGCACTGGTGCCGCATCCCGGTCGAGGTCGAGCTGGCCAGCGAGTTCCGCTACCGCGACCCGATCCTCACCAGCGCGACCCTCGTCGTGGCGATCAGCCAGTCCGGCGAGACCGCGGACACCCTCCAGGCCATCCGGCACGCCCGCGTGCAGCGGTCGAAGGTGCTCGCGATCTGCAACACCAACGGCTCGACAATCCCCCGCGAGTCCGACGGGGTGATCTACACCCACGCCGGCCCCGAGATCGGGGTCGCCTCCACCAAGGGCTTCCTCACCCAGCTCGTGGCCTGCTACCTGCTCGCGCTCTACCTCGCCCAGGTCAAGGGGACCCGGTTCGGCGACGAGATCTCCGAGATCATGGACCAGCTCGAGGAGATGCCCGGTCACGTCGAGACCGTGCTCGGCAAGGCCGAGGAGGTCTACGCGCTGGCCCGCGACCACGTCGAGAGCCGGTCGGTGCTCTTCCTGGGCCGTCACGCGGGCTACCCCGTCGCCCTCGAGGGGGCCCTGAAGCTCAAGGAGATCGCCTACCTGCACGCGGAGGGGTTCGCCGCCGGCGAGCTCAAGCACGGACCGATCGCGCTGGTCGAGGAGGGGCTGCCGATCCTCTGCGTCGTGCCGCCCCGCGGCCGCGACCAGCTGCACGACAAGATGGTCAGCGGCATCCAGGAGGTCCGCGCCCGCGGCGCCCGCACCCTGTGCCTCGCCGAGGAGGGCGACACCTCCATCGAGCCGTACGCCGACGTGCTGGTCACGCTGCCGCGGGTGCCGGTGCTGCTCCAGCCGCTGGTCGCCGTCGTGCCGCTGCAGCTGTTCGCGTGCGAGCTGGCGACCCAGCTCGGCCACGACGTCGACCAGCCGCGCAACCTCGCCAAGTCCGTCACGGTCGAGTAGGCGGTCCGAGCAGCCATGCCGGTCATCGGCGTCGGCATCGACGTGGTCGACATCGACCGCTTCGTGCAGGCCCTCGAGCGCACGCCGTCCCTGCGCGGGCGGCTGTTCACCGACGCCGAGGCCGTGCGTCCGCCCGCCTCGCTGGCCGCCCGGTTCGCCGCCAAGGAGGCCATCGCCAAGGCGCTCGGCGCCCCGGTCGGGATGGCCTGGCACGACGCCGAGATCGTCTCGGAGGAGACCGGCCGGCCGCGCTTCGAGATCCGGGGCACCGTCGCCGCCCGCGCGGAGGCGCTCGGCGTCGCGCACGTGCACGTCTCCCTCTCCCACGACGCCGGCATCGCCTCGGCCGTCGTCGTCCTCGAGGGATAGGCCGAGGGACGAGTCGTGCTGCACGCCCACACCGTCGAGGCGGTACGCCGCGCCGAGGCCGCCGCGATGGCGCGCCTCCCCGAGGGCGCGCTGATGCAGCGCGCCGCCGCCGGACTGGCGGCCGCGGTCCTGGAGCTGCTCGGCGGCGGCTACGGCCGCCGGGTGCTGCTGCTCGTCGGCCCGGGCGACAACGGCGGCGACGCCCTGTGGGCGGGCGCCCGCCTGGCCGCCCGGGGCTCACGGGTGGAGGCGCTGCTGCTCGCCGACCGCGTGCACGAGGCCGGACTGGCCGCGCTGCGGGCCGCGGGGGGTCGCGCGACGCACGACCTCGACCGCCTCCACGGGGCACCCGACGTGGTCGTCGACGGCATCGTCGGCATCGGGGGCCGCCCCGGCCTGCACCCGGAGGCGGTGGTAGCGCTCGAGCGGTACGACGGCGTGCCGGTCGTCGCCGTCGACGTGCCCTCCGGCGTGGACGTCGACTCCGGCCGGGTCGAGGGCCCGCACGTCCGGGCGGACCTCACCGTCACCTTCGGCACCCACAAGGTCGCCCACCTCGTGGACCCGTCCTCGACCGCCTGCGGCGCGATCCACCTCGTCGACCTCGGCCTGGCCGGCGACCTGGGCCCGCCGGCGCTCGAGGCGCTCCAGCCCGACGACGTGCGCGCCCTGCTGCCCCGGCCGGGCCCCACCGCGCACAAGTACACCCGCGGCGTCGTCGGCGTGCGTGCCGGCTCGGACACCTACCCCGGGGCGGCGCTGCTCGCGGTCGCCGGCGCCAACACCGGTCTGGCCGGCATGGTCCGCTACGTCGGTCCGGCCCACGTCGCCGACACCGTGCGCTCGGTCCACCCCGAGGTGGTCGGCGCCGGTCGGGTGCAGGCCTGGGTCGTCGGCCCCGGGGGAGGGGACGACGCGGGAGCGATGCTCGACGCGGCCCGCGCCGACGGCGTCCCGGTCGTGGTCGACGCCGACGCGCTGCGCCACGTCGCAGCGCCGCTGCCGGGCTGCGTGCTCACGCCCCACGCCGGCGAGCTCGCCGCGATGCTGGGCGTGCAGCGCGAGCCGGTGGAGGCCTCGCCGCTGGAGCACGTCCGCGAGGCCGCCCGCCGGTGGGAGTGCGTGGTCCTGCTCAAGGGACACCACACGCTCGTGGCCGATCCCGGCGGCCGGGTGCGGGTCACCACGACGGGCGTGCCGTGGCTGGCCACGGCGGGCGCGGGCGACGTGCTGGCCGGACTCGTCGGCGCCCTGCTCGCGGCGGGGCTCGAGCCGCACGACGCGGCGTCCGTCGGCTCCTGGCTCCACGGCGCCGCGGCGACCGAGGCGGCGGCCGGGGGGCCGCTGACCGCGACCCGCGTCGCCGTCCAGATCCCGCGGCTGGTGCGCGAGACCCTGAGCGGTGCGCGATGATCGCCCCCATGACCGATCCCGCGCCGCACCGCGCCGAGATCGTGGTGGACCTCGCTGCCATCCGGCACAACGTCCGCGTCCTCAAGGACCTGGTGAGCGTCGACCGGCCGGTGCGGCTGATGACGGTCGTCAAGGCCGACGGCTACGGCCACGGGATGGCCGAGGCGGCCGCGGCCGCCCGCGCAGGCGGGGCCGACTGGCTCGGCGTGGCGACGATCGACGAGGCACTGGCCCTGCGCGGGGCGGGCGACCGCGGACCGCTGCTGTGCTGGCTCAGCGCGCCCGGCGACGACTTCGCCGGCGCGGTCGCCGCCGACGTCGAGGTGACGGCGTACTCCGTGGCCGAGCTCGACGAGATCGCCGCCGTGGGTGGGGCGCGCGTCCAGCTGAAGGTCGACACCGGCCTCTCCCGCGGCGGTGCTCCGCGCGACGCGTGGGCGGCCCTCTTCGCGGCGGCGGTCGCCCACGAGGCCGCCGGCCGGGTGCGCGTCACCGGCATCTGGTCGCACTTCGCCGCCAGCGACGAGCCCGCGCACCCCGCCAACGACCAGCAGGAGGCGGCGTTCCGGGAGGCGCTGGCGCTGGCCGGCCAGGCAGGGCTCGACCCGGAGGTCGCCCACCTGGCCAACTCGGCGGCGGCGCTCCTGCGTCCGTCCTCGCACTTCGACCTGGTCCGGTGCGGCATCGCGTCCTACGGCCTGGACCCGGCACCCGGTGCCAGCCCGCGGGTGGGGCTGCGTCCGGCCATGTCCGTGCGGGCCCGGCTGGTGATGAGCAAGGCGATCGCGGCCGGCGACGGCGTCTCCTACGGGCACACCTGGCACGCCCCCGAGGACACGACCGTGGGCGTGGTGCCGGCGGGCTACGGCGAGGGCGTCCCGCGCGCCGCCGGCAACACCGCCGCGGTCTGGGTCGACGACTCCCTGCGCCCGATCCGGGGCCGCGTGTGCATGGACCAGTTCGTGGTCGACCTGCACGGCGAGCTGCCGCCTCCCGGCACCGAGGTGGTCCTCTTCGGCCCTGGTGACCGCGGCGAGCCGACCGCCCAGGACTGGGCCGAGGCCACCGGCACCATCAGCTACGAGATCGTCACACGCCTCGGCGGGCGCCTGGTCCGCAGGTACGTCGACAGCGACGCGACGGAAGGAACCCCCCGTTGAGCATGAAGGGCCGCATCTTCGGCACCGTGGTGGGCGCGGCCGGGCTGGCTGCCGCCGCCGGCGCGGTCGGCATCGCCCGCCAGAACCGGGTCATCGGCAACCGTGCCGCCGGCGAGCAGGTGGCGTTCGGCGCGCTGCACAGCCCGCCCCGCGTGGTGGTCGCCGACGACGCGGTCGACCTCCACGTTGAGATCGACGAGCCGGACGACTTCGGCGGCCCCGCGGCGACCGACGACGACCTCACCGTCGTCTTCGTCCACGGCTACTCCCTCAACCTGGACAGCTGGCACTTCCAGCGCGCCGCCTACCGCGGGCAGGTCCGCACCGTCTTCTACGACCAGCGCAGCCACGGCCGGTCCGCCCGCTCCGCGGAGGAGAACTGCACGCTGACGCAGCTGGCGCACGACCTGCGCCGCGTGATCGAGCACACCGTCCCGGGCCGGTGCGTCGTCGTGGGCCACTCGATGGGAGGCATGAGCGTGATCTCCCTCGCCGAGCAGCATCCCGACCTCTTCGGCGACAAGGTCGTGGGCGCCGCGCTCATCTCGACGACGGCCGGTGGGCTCGACCCCGGCCGCGTCCTGTTCCCGATGCTGCCGCTCGGGCTCGGCGGGCGGTTCATGGGGCGTGCGGTGCGCACCCTCGACCGGGGGCACCGGATCGTCGACCTCGCCCGCGTGTGGGGCCGCGCGGTGGCCGACGTGGTGACCGACCGCTACGCCTTCGGCGACGACGTCCCCGCCTCCCAGGTGGAGTTCGTCTACTCGATGCTCAACGCGACGCCGTTCGCCGTGGTCGCGGACTTCTACCCGGCCTTTGCCACCCTCGACCACTTCGAGCACCTCGAGCCGTTCGGCCGGGTCCCCACGGCCATCGTCTGCGGCACCGAGGACAAGGTCACCCCCATCGGCCACAGCCGCAAGCTGCACAGCAGGATCGCCGGGTCCAGCCTCCTCGAGTGCGAGGGCGCCGGCCACATGGTGATCCTCGAGCAGCACAAGCAGGTCACCGCCGAGCTCGACGACCTCATCTCGCTCGCCCAGGGCCAGGTGCTGTCGTGAGCGTCGTGGTCCGCCGCGTCGGCCCGGAGGCGGCCGCCGAGGTGCTCGCCGTGGTGCGGGAGGCGTTCGGTGACCGGTCGCCACTCGACCCGCCCGCCGACGCCCTCGGCGACGACGCCGCCTCGATCGCGCGCCTGCTCCGCCGCCGCGGCGGCCTGCTCGCCGAGGTCGACGGGCGGCCGGTGGGCTGCGTGGTCCTCGACCCGGCACCCGACGGGCTGGTGCTGCGGCGCTTCGGCGTCACGCCCGACGCCCAGGGGCAGGGCGTCGCGACGGCGCTGGTCGAGGCGGCCGTGGAGGCGGCCGCGGGCCGCTCGGCGGTCAGGGTCCTCGCCCGCGAGGAGCTGCCCGGCACGGTGGCGTTCTGGGAGGGCCACGGGTTCGTGGTCACGGGACGCTCGAGCCCGTACGTCGAGCTGGCCCGGTGGCTCGGCACCACCTTCGACGCGCCGGACGCCGAGACCATGCGGGGCCTGGGGGAGAGGCTGGGGCGCACCCTCGTCGCCGGCGACCTCGTGGTGCTGACCGGCGAGCTCGGGGCCGGCAAGACCACCTTCACGCAGGGCCTCGGCGCCGGCCTCGACGTCCGGGGCGGCGTCACGTCGCCGACGTTCGTCATCGCCCGGGTGCACCCCGCGCTGGGGGACGGCCCGGACCTCGTGCACGTCGACGCCTACCGGCTCGGAGGACTCGACGAGCTCGACGACCTCGACCTCGACGCGTCGCTGGAGGACTCGGTGACCGTGGTGGAGTGGGGCGCCGGCCTCGCCGAGGGCCTGGCCGAGTCCCGCCTCGAGGTCGTCATCGAGCGGAGCGTCGGGGACCACCCCGGTGGCGCGGACGAAGAGGCGCTCGACCCGCGCCGCGTTTCCCTGCGCTGGGTCGTCGGACAGTAACCTCGACGCCGTGCTCCTCGCCTTCGACACCGCGACCCCGCTCGTGACCGTCGCGCTCCACGACGGGGACCGGGTCGTCGTCGAGCACTCGTCCGAGCAGCCGATGAAGCACGGCGAGCACCTCGCGCCGCTCATCGCCCGCGCGCTCGAGGACGCCGGGATCGTGCGCCAGGACCTCACCTCGATCGCGGTCGGGGTGGGTCCCGGTCCGTTCACGGGCCTGCGCGTCGGCGTCGTGACCGCGCGGACCCTCGGCTTCGTGCTCGACATCCCGGTCTACGGGGTGTGCTCCCTCGACGCGATCGCGCTCGAGGCCGCCGCCACCGGTGCCGCACCGGGCAGCTTCCTGGTCGCCACCGACGCCCGGCGCAAGGAGGTCTACCTCGCCTCCTACGACGCCGACGGTCGCCGCCTGGAGGGCCCCGTCGTGACCCGGCCCGCCGAGGTCGCCACGGACGCCCTGGTCGCCGGCGCGGGTCCGGAGCTGTACCCCGACGCCTTCCCCCGGGCGCTCGCGCCGGCGCGGCCCAGCGCCGGCTGGCTGGCTGCGGGAGTGGGCTCGGAGCTCGTAGGATTGCTGGACCCCGAGCCCCTCTACCTGCGGCGCCCCGACGCGGTCGCCGGCGCACCCAGAAAGCCCGTCTCGTGATCCGTGCCGCCACCCTGGCCGACCTGCCCGCCCTCGTCGCGCTCGAGCAGGAGCTGTTCGGCGTCGACGCGTGGAGCGAGGCGCTGGTCCGCCAGGAGATCGAGGGGCCCGGCCGGCGCTTCGTCGTGGCCGACGACCTCTCGGGCTACGGCGTGACCATGAGCGCCGGTGACATCATCGACCTGCTGCGCATCGGCGTACGACCTGAGGCGCGGCGCAACGGCATCGCCTCGCGCCTGCTCGACGAGCTGCTCGTCGACACCCACGGCGCCTCGCGCATGCTGCTGGAGGTGAGCGTGGCCAACGCCCCGGCGCTCGGCTTCTACGTCGCCCGCCAGTTCAGCGTGATCGACGTGCGCCCCCACTACTACCGCGACGGCTCGGAGGCGCTGGTGATGTGCCGCTGGCTGCCGGGTGCCGCGCGCGCGGAGACGGCGACGGCGCATGACTGACGAGCCCCTGGTCCTCGGCATCGAGACCTCCTGCGACGAGACGGGCGTCGGCATCGTCCGTGGCCACACGCTCCTCGCCGACACGGTGGCGAGCAGCGTCGAGGAGCACGCGCGCTTCGGCGGCGTCGTCCCCGAGGTGGCGAGCCGGGCGCACCTCGAGGCGATGGTGCCCACCATCGAGCGCGCCGCGGAGACCGCCGGCGTCGCGCTGAGCGACATCGATGCCGTCGCGGTGACGAGCGGGCCGGGGCTGGCCGGTGCGCTGCTGGTCGGCGTCGCCAGCGCCAAGGCGCTGGCACTCGGTCTCGGCAAGCCCATCTACGGTGTCAACCACCTCGCCGCGCACGTCGCGGTCGACCAGCTCGAGCACGGCCCGCTGCCGGAGCCGTGCCTGGCGATGCTGGTCTCCGGCGGCCACTCGAGCCTGCTCGAGGTGACCGACGTGACCCTGGGCGTCGAGCCGATGGGCTCCACGATCGACGACGCCGCGGGGGAGGCCTTCGACAAGGTGGCCCGGCTGCTCGGTCTGCCGTTCCCCGGCGGTCCGCACATCGACAAGCAGGCGCGCAGCGGCAACAGCGTCGCCATCGACTTCCCTCGCGGTCTCACCAGCCGGCGCGACCTCGAGCGGCACCGCTTCGACTTCTCCTTCTCCGGCCTCAAGACCGCCGTGGCCCGCTGGGTGGAGGCCCAGCAGCGCGAGGGCGCGACCGTCCCCGTCGCCGACGTGGCGGCCTCCTTCCAGGAGGCGGTGTGCGACGTGCTCACCCGCAAGGCGATCGACGCCGCGTCGAGCCGGGGGATCGAGGACATCCTCATCGGCGGCGGCGTCGCGGCCAACAGCCGCCTCCGCGCGATGGCCGAGGAGCGCGCGTCGGCCGCCGGGATCCGCGTCCGCGTGCCGCGGCCGGGGCTCTGCACCGACAACGGCGCCATGGTCGCCGCGCTCGGCTCCGAGCTCGTCGCCCGCGGCCGTACGCCGTCGCTGCTCGACCTGCCGGCCGACTCCTCGCAGCCGCTCACCACCGTCGTCGCCTGACGCCGCGTCCGGCGCCGACGCCTCGGAGGTCAGTCGCGGGCGAGAGGTCAGTCCAGCACGCCCGGAGCGACGTCCTCGTCGCCGAGCCAGTCCTGGTCGAGGACCAGGCCGTCGCGCTTCGTGGTCCGGTCGCGCTCGCCCTTGCGGCCGCCACGACCGGCCCCGCCGGCCGTGCCGCCGCCGGCGGCTGCCGCCCCACCGGTGGCACCTCGCGAGCCGGCAGCGCCGCGAGCGCCGCCGGCGCCCACCGAGCCGGAGGCTCGGGCGCCGCGTCCGCCGGCCGAGCCCGCCGAGCCGGCCGAGCCGACGGAGCCCCGGGTCGTGGGGCTGCCGGCGGCTGCCCCACCGCGGGCCGCCGTCGGGCTCGTGGCCGCGGCCGGCCGCGAGAGCGCTCCTGCCCCGGCGCTGCGGGTGGTGGCGCCGATGGGGCGGGCCGCGGCGCTGCCGGCGGCCGAGGGCCGGGCGCCTCCGGTCACGCTGCTCGCGCCGCCCGGGACCCCGGCCGCCCCCAGCGCGGCCGCGGTGACCCCGGAGGAAGCGCTGGCGGAGGCGGAGAGCGGGCCGGGGGCCGAGGCGACGGGGGTGGACGGGGCGGACGGGGGCTGGTGGGTGACGCCGGCCTGCTGGCTGCCCGCCACGGTCGTGGTGCCGGCGGGGTCCGCGGGGACGACCGGGGGGTGCCCCGTGGGCGTCGTGGGCGTGGTGGGAGTGGTCGGCGTCGGGTCCGTGGGGGTCGTGGGCCTGGTCGGGTCGGTCGGGTCCGTGGGCTTCGTGGTGGTGTCGTCACCGTCGTCGCGGCCGCCGTCGGTCCCGGGGACGGCGTGGCCCTCGACCCAGTGGCCCTGCGCGCCGCCGCGGGTCCCACCGCCGCCACCTCCACCTCCACCGGTGGGCGGCGGGGCCTGGGTGCCGGGCAGGTAGGTGCCGCCGGGACCCGACGGGACCCGGGTGGGCGGCTCGGTGGGGTCCTGCTGCCCGTGGATCGCGGCCATGGGCGGGATGGCGGAGAGGAAGGCGGAGTCCAGCTCCTTGGTCAGGGCGAGGGACCTGGCCTCCTGCCGGTCGTACTGCGTCTGCCAGGTGCTGCGCTCGTTCTCGCGGGCCTGCGAGGCGTCGGCCCGGGCCTGCAGGTCCTCCCGGGTCAGCTCGACCCCGGGGGTGCCGGGAGGGGCCTGGTAGGGCGGCGGCTTGGGACCGAGGTCGGCCATCGCGTCACGCGCGTCCTTGGCGTGGTCGATCTGCTCCCCGACGGCCACGAGCGCGTCGCCTGCCGCGCGGAGCTGCTCCGCCTTGTCGGCCATCGAGGCCGCGGACTCCTCCATGCCGGCGCGCAGCGCCGGGCCGGTGAGCGTCTGCTCGCCGATGCGCAGCTCGGCCTGGCCGGCGGCCTTGCGCAGCGCGTCGCCGAGCGTGGTGAGATCGGCGGCCTTGCGCCGCCAGTCGCGGCCGGCGTTCTGGAGCGCTCCGCCCGCGGCCGAGTCGAGGTACTGGTCGAGGCGGAGGCGGTGAGGTCCCTTCGTCACGGTCGTCAGTCCTGGCTCTCGGTCGGGAGGGTGCACTGGCTGGAGCTGAAGTCGGGCGCGGCGACACAGTCGGTGGCGGCCTGGATCCGACCCAGGGTGGCGGTCGTCTGCTCGGTGGTCTGCTGCACGTCGTTCTCGAACGCCTGGAGCGACTGGCCCATCGCGCGCAGCCCGGCGACCATCCGCGCCAGCTCCTCGGCGACCGCCTCGTGGGCCATCTGCACGTTGGTGGCGAGGCGGTGGCCGCCGGTGAAGGAGTCGCCGAACGACGTGCCCTGGACGGGCGTGAGGGGGTCGGACTCCAGACCGGCGGCAGCGGTGTCGAAGGAGGCGAGCAGCGACGAGATCGTCTCGGGGTCGATGTTGAGCCCGAGCATCGTCTGGTTGAGCAGTTCCCTGTCTTCGAGCGGCAGCATGCGCTGTCCCTTCCCCGGCACGGGCACGCCGAAACCCCGTGGTGCAGATGATTTGCACGCTGTGCACGACCGGCCCCGGTGGCGTACGTGCTAGCGGACCTCCGCCACGGACAGGCCCGAGGCGCCGGCGCTGGCGATGCCGACGCGCTGCACCGTGCCGTCGAGCCCGAGCTGGACGACGTAGTAGTCCTCGCCGTGCATCACGCGCACCACCAGGGTGCCGTCGTCGGCCCAGGCGATGCGGTCGTCGATGCCCACGATCTGGCGACGCCCCGCAGCCACCTCGAAGTCCACCACCGGCTCGCCGGTGGCCGCGTCGAGGACCGCCAGCGTCGGCGAGCCGTACTCGCCGCCGGAGGCCACCAGCCCGACGAGGTGCCGGCCGTCCGGGCTGAACGAGGTGAGGGTGTAGTCGCAGGTGTCCCACATCACGCGGCCGTTGCCGGCCCGGCCGTCGACCACGGCGGAGCACGAGCCCTCGACGGTCGAGCGGGTGACGCCGGCGACGGCGCCGGTCGCGGGCGAGGCCGCTTCGGCCTGCATCAGGCCCGGCAGCTCGACGGGGGTGTCGCCGTCGGCGACGAAGTCGGTGACGCGGCCGGTGCCGTCGTTCTGCCGGACGACGACCTCGACCTCGGACACGAAGCCGACGGGCTCGACCCGCTGGTCCTCGGGCCCCGGCGGGAACCTCAGGTAGGTCCACTCGACGCCGCCACCGACCTCGGCCATGGCGACCTCCCACCGGGACCCGGTGTACTCGGACCAGGCGACCCTCGTGCCGTCCGGGCTCACGACCAGGCCGCCGGTCGGACCACCGCGGTCCTCGACCTCGAGGTCGGCCGTGAGGAACTCCAGGGTGCCCCGACCCTCGTCCATCGTCACTCCCACCCAGCCGTCGCGGTAGGGCGTGAGGGTGTCGAAGACCTCGGGCAGGGTGAGCGTGCCGTCGGAGGTGATGAGGCTCGGGCCGTCGACGTCGACGAGCGGGACCGGCGTCGAGTCCACCACCTCCGCGCTGCGCGGGTCGATGCGGACCGTCCCGGTGACGGCGGGGGCGGGCGGCTGCGTCGCCGGCGGGACGTCGCTGCGCGGTGCCGGATTCACCATGCCGACACCGACCGGCACGGCGACCGCCAGCACGGCGGCGACGGCCGCGCCCGCGGCGGCCGCGCGCCGGCGCCTGATGCGGCGCGCACGCGTGCGCACGTCGGTCACGGTGAGCGGCGCGCGGTGCAGCGGCGCGGCCGTGCGGTGCAGGGCGTCGTGGACCTGGTCCTCGAGGGGAGTGGGGCTCATCGGGCATCGTCTCCGGACTCGTGGGGGTGCAGCGACCGCGGGGCGCGCGCCCGGAGGCCGGCGAGCGCGCGGCTGGCCTGCGACTTCACGGTGCCGACCGAGACGCCGAGGACGTCGGCGATCTCGGCCTCGCTGAGCTGCTCGTAGTAGCGCAGCACGATCACCGAGCGCTGCTTGGGCGGCAGGGTCTGGACGAACGACCACAGCGCGCCGCCCATGCCGTCGTCGTAGGTGTCGACGGTGCCGGTCTCGGGCAGCACGTCGGTGCTGTGCTCGCGGCGCTTCCAGGCGCGGCGCCACAGCGAGTTGTTCTCGTTGACCATGATCCGGCGGACGTAGCCGTCGAGGGCCTCGCGGTCGCGGACCCGGTCCCAGGAGAGGTAGAGCTTGGCGAAGGCGTTCTGGAGGAGGTCCTCGGCGCCGGCGTGGTCGCCGGCGAGCAGGTACGCCGTCCGGTAGAGGGCGGCCTGGCGTGCCGACATGTACGCCGAGAAGTCGGCGTCCTTGTCCGCGCGGGAGTCCGCGGTGCCGTCCGCGGTGCCGTGCGCGGTCCTGTCGGACCGCTGGTTCTGCGAGCCCATCTGCTTCTCCGGTCCGCCCTCGATCAGTGTCATGGACACCATCCACCTCCTTCCGCCTTGGTGGTCGCTTGCGGGTGGCTTGCGTGCTGGCGTGTCGGATGAGGACGCACCCGGGTCGAGCGGGGTTGCATCCGTTTGGGAGGCTTCGTCGCACTCGTCCCCGTCGTCGCCCAGGAGGCACCGATGCAGCAGGTCCAGGCCGTGGTCGCGCTCGCCAAGGGCGAGCCCGTCGAGCTCACCACGATCAACGTCCCCGACCCGGGTCCGGGCGAGGCGGTGGTGCAGGTGCAGGCCTGCGGCGTCTGCCACACCGACCTGCACTACCGCGAGGGCGGCATCAACGACGACTTCCCGTTCCTGCTCGGCCACGAGGCGGCCGGCATCGTCGAGTCGGTCGGTCCCGACGTCACCGGCCTGGCCCCGGGCGACTTCGTGGTCCTCAACTGGCGGGCGGTGTGCGGCGACTGCCGCGCGTGCGACCGCGGCGAGCCGTGGTACTGCTTCTCGACCGCCAACGCGACCCAGCGGATGACGCTCGCGGAGGGGGACCTCGCCGGCACGGAGCTCACCCCGGCGCTCGGCATCGGCGCCTTCGCGGAGAAGACCCTCGTGGCCGCGGGGCAGTGCACCAAGGTCGATCCGTCGGCCCGTGCCGCCGCCGTCGGGCTCCTGGGGTGCGGGGTGATGGCGGGGCTCGGGGCCGCGATCAACACCGGCGGCGTGGGCCGCGGGTCCACCGTCGCGGTGATCGGGTGCGGCGGCGTCGGGGCCGCGGCGATCGCCGGGTCGGCGCTGGCCGGGGCGTCGCGGATCATCGCCGTCGACATCGACGACCGCAAGCTCGAGGCGGCGCGCAGGCTGGGGGCCACCCACACGGTCAACTCGTCGGAGGTCGACGCGGTCGCCGCCATCCGCGAGCTCACCCCGCCGGCCGACGGCACCGGCCACGAGGGCGGGGCCGACGTGGTGATCGACGCGGTCGGCCGACCCGAGACGTGGAAGCAGGCCTTCTACGCCCGCGACCTCGCCGGCACGGTGGTCCTCGTCGGCGTACCCACGCCGGAGATGAAGGTGCCCGACATCCCGCTCATCGACGTCTTCGGCCGTGGCGGCTCGCTGAAGTCGTCGTGGTACGGCGACTGCCTGCCCTCGCGCGACTTCCCCATGCTCGTGGACCTCTACCAGCAGGGCCGGCTCGACCTCGACGCCTTCGTGACCGAGGAGATCGGCATCGGCGACGTCGAGGCGGCGTTCGAGAAGATGCACCACGGCGACGTGCTGCGATCGGTGGTCGTGCTGTGAGCGCCGGCGGTGGCCTGCGGGTCGACCACGCCGTGGTGTCCGGCACCTTCAGCCTCGACGGCCAGACCTTCGACGTCGACAACAACGTCTGGGTCGTCGGCGACGACGAGGAGTGCCTGGTCGTCGACGCCCCGCACGACGTCGACGCGATCCTGCAGGTCGTCGCCGGGCGCAGGGTGCGGGCGATCGTCTGCACGCACGCGCACGACGACCACGTGCGCGTCGCGCCGGCGCTGCGGGTCGCCACCGGGGCGCCGATCCTCCTGCACCCCGACGACAGGCCGCTGTGGGAGCTGATCCACGGCGGCGACGAGGAGGGCGCCGAGCTGTGGGACGTCGACCTGTCCGACGGGCAGGCGCTCACGGTCGGCGGCACCACCGTCACGGTCATCCACACGCCCGGCCACGCCCCGGGAGCGGTGTGCCTCCACGTGCCCGACCTCGGCTGCGTCTTCACCGGCGACACGCTCTTCGAGGGCGGCCCCGGCGCGACGGGCCGGTCCTACAGCGACGCCGACCTCATCAAGGAGTCCATCCGCTCACGCCTGCTCGGGCTCCCCGACGAGACGGTCGTGCACACCGGTCACGGTCCCGACACGACGATCGGCGCGGAGCGGGTCAACGTCTGAGCCCGTCCGTACGGGGCGGCGTCCCGGCCGTGCCACCATGACGTGGTGCGCCACCGGTCCGCCCCCCTGCTCGCGAGCCTCGTCCTGGTCGCCTCGACAGGCGCGTGCGACGCCGGCACCGGAGGGGGAGACGGGGAACGTCCGGGCGCCGGTCCGGCGGCCGCCGCACCGACCGTCCCGCCCACGCCGTCCGAGCGGCTCGGCCTGGGCGTCGGCTGGGGCCCCGACCGAGCGGAGCTCGACCGGGCCGCGCGGATGGTCGGCCGGATGGCGCTGGGCGACCTCGCCGGCCAGGTCATCGTGGCCGACTGGAGCGGGACCGCCGCGCCGGTGCGGATGGTCCGAGACCTGCACCTCGGCGGCGTCATCGCGTTCTCCTCGAACGTCGCCTCGGCCGAGCAGGTCGCGGCGGTCAACGCGACGCTGGCGCGGCAGGTCCGCCGGAGGTGGCCGCTGTTCATCGGCGTGGACCAGGAGGGCGGCGTGGTCGAGCGGCTGCGCGGCGCGGCCACCCGGTTCCCCGCCTTCATGAGCACCGGGGCCGCGGCCGACCCGGCGCTCACCCGGCGGGCGTACGCCGCTGGGGCCAGCGAGCTGCGCCGCCTCGGGTTCACCGTCGACTTCGCGCCCGACGCGGACGTGACGTCAGGCCCGGACGACCCGACCATCGGGTCGAGGTCCGCGTCGTCGCGTCCGGCCGACGCGGCCGAGCAGGTCGTCGCCGCGGCGCGGGGGTTCGCCGCCGCCGGCGTGCTGCCGGTCGTCAAGCACTTCCCCGGCCACGGCTCGGTGCCGGCCGACAGCCACCTCACGCTGCCCGTGCAGGACGGCAGCCTGCGCCGGCTCGAGGCCACCGACCTCGTCCCGTTCCGCAGCGCGGTCGAGGCCGGCCTGCCCGCGGTGATGGTGGGTCACATCGACGTGCGCGCCGTCGACCCGCGCGTGCCGTCGTCGCTGTCGCGGAAGGTGACCACGGGCCTGCTGCGCGAGGAGCTGGGGTTCGGGGGCCTCGTCGTCACCGACTCCCTGGAGATGGCCGCTGTCACCCGCGGCCGGGACCCCCGGCGGACGGCGGTGCAGGCGATGCGAGCCGGGGCGGACGTGCTGCTGATGCCCCCGTCGCCGGCCGTGGCGCGCAGCGCGCTCGTCCGGGCCGTCCGCAGCGGCGCGCTGCCGCGCCGCCGCCTCGAGCAGGCGGCGGCCCGCCAAGTCGCGCTGCTGAGCCACCTCGCCGCGGTGGAGGCCGCGCCGGGGGGCTCGGCGGCCGAGGCCTCGCGTGCCCTCTCCGCGGCCGCGGTCACGGTGACCGACGGCAGCTGCTCGGGACGCCTCGTCGGCGACGCGGTCCACCCCTACGGCGACCCCGCCGCCGTCGCTGCCTTCGTGCCTGCGGCGCAGCGGGCCGGCCTCACCGTGCTGCTGCGCCGCTCGCCGCCGGCCGACCTGGCCGAGGCGCGGCCGAGGCCGGAGCGCCGCGCGAAGGAGCGTCGGCGCGCCTTCGAGAGGCGGCTCGCGGCCTGGCGCAGGGCTGAGGCCGCTCGGGCGCGACGCCTGGACGCGTGGACCGAGCGCGAGGAGGCCCGCCTCGCGGCAGGCACCCCGATCGGCTTCACCGGCTTCCGCGACGCCCTCGTCGACGGCACGGTCGCGGTCGCCACCGACACGCCGTGGGTGCTGGGACGGGTCACCGCGCCCACGCGCATCGCGACGTACGGCGACACCCCGGCCGCGATGGACGTGCTGGTGGAGGTGCTGAGCGGCCGCCGGCGCGCCCCGGGCCGGCTGCCGGTCGAGGTCCCCGGCGTCGCTCGGGCAGGTTGCTGACCGGCCTCAGAACGGCTCGACCAGCAGGGCCGTGCCCTGGCCCGCGGCGCGGGTCAGCACCAGGGTCGCCTCGTTGTCGCCCCGCAGCGACAGCCGCTTGCGCAGCTCCTCGGGCACGACCTGGACGCCGCGCTTCTTGATGGTCAGCCGCCCGATGCCGCGCTCGTGCAGCGCGCTCCTGAGCTGCTTCTCGCGGTAGGGGAGGTGCTCGACGACGCGGTAGCCGCGCGCGAACGGGGTGCGGAACGACGCGTCGCTGGTGACGTAGGCGATGTGCTCGTCCACGAGCCCACCCCCGACCCCGGCGGCCACGGCCGTCACCAGGCCGGCCCTGATCACCGCGCCGTCGGGCTCGTAGAGGAAGGCGCCGACGGGGCGCACCTCGGCGGCGGGATCCCCGGGCGGCGGGGCGTCCTCGTCGGTGAGCGTGGCCAGGCCGCGCTCGCCGATCACGGTGGCGCGGCGGTCGGTCGTGGCGAGGCGCGGCGACCACAGGACCGCCTCCTTGACCTCGCCGCGGTCGCTGACCCACTCCGCCTCCGCGCCGGCGGGCACCAGGTCGTGCCCGATGCCCGGGGCGACCTTGACCAACGCCCGTCGGGTCAGCAGGTCGAGCACCCACGGCCAGGGCGGCGTCCAGCCCTCGACGTCGAAGACCCGTCCCCGGCCGCCGCGCCGTGCGGGGTCGGCGAACGCGGCGTCGAAGCCGCTGACGTCGACCATGGTCGCGTCACCGGTGTGGACGGCGCCGGCGAGGCCGAGGGCCTCGAGGTTGGCGCGGGCCATCTCCGCGCGCACGGGGTCACGGTCGACCCCGGCCGCGACCAGCCCGGCGCGCGCGAAGGCGAGCAGGTCGCCGCCGATGCCGCAGCCGAGGTCGACGACGCTGCCTCCGGGGACGGCCGCGGCCACCCGCGCCGCGCGGTGCTCGGCGACCCGTGCCCGGGTGGCCTGCTCCAGCGCGTCGGGGGTGAAGAACATCCGGTGCGCGCTGTCGCCGAACTTGCCCACGGCCTTGGCGCGCAGCTGCGCCTGCGTCGTGGCGGCGGCCGCCCTCTCGGCGTCGGGCTCGGCGCGGCGTACGACCGCGGCGACCCGCACGGGGTCACCGGCGTGCTCCTCCCAGGCCTCGGCCGCGAGGACGAGCAGGCGGGCGCCCTCGGTCGTGCGCAGCCAGGCGAGCGTCTCGATCTCCACGTGAGCATCCTGTCAGGCGGTCCCGGACTCCCCGCTAGCACTCGCTCGGCCAGAGTGCTAGCGTCTGATCTGGCACTCTCCCCCTGAGAATGCCAACGCTCGCGAGCCTGGCACGACCCCCGCGACGGCGTGCCGACCGGACCGCGAGCCCACGTCCTGGAGCCGCCCGGCTCCTGAAGAGTCTCGTGAAGAGAAAGTGGAGGTTGATCCGAAGTGTCGGTCAACATCAAGCCCCTCGAGGACCGCATCGTCGTGCAGACGGTCGAAGCCGAGCAGACCACCGCCTCCGGTCTGGTCATCCCGGACACCGCGAAGGAGAAGCCCCAGGAGGGCGAGGTCGTGGCGATCGGTCCCGGTCGTGTCGACGACAACGGCAACCGCGTCCCGATCGACGTCGCGGTGGGTGACAAGGTCATCTACAGCAAGTACGGCGGCACCGAGGTCAAGTACGCGGGCGAGGAGTACCTCATCCTGTCGGCCCGCGACATCCTCGCCGTCGTCTCCTGACGCACCTGGCATCCCGGCTGGCGCAGCGCCAGCCGGGATCCGTGCACGTCCGGTCCTGAACCTTTCCTAGGAGCACACAGATGCCCAAGATCCTGGAGTTCGACGAGAACGCCCGCCGCGCCCTCGAGCGCGGCGTCGACGCCCTCGCCAACGCCGTCAAGGTCACGCTCGGCCCCAAGGGCCGCTACGTCGTCCTCGACAAGAAGTGGGGCGCCCCCACGATCACCAACGACGGCGTGACCGTCGCTCGCGAGGTCGAGCTCGACGACCCGTTCGAGAACCTCGGTGCCCAGCTCACCAAGGAGGTGGCGACCAAGACCAACGACATCGCGGGCGACGGCACCACCACCGCCACCGTGCTGGCCCAGGCGATGGTCCACGAGGGCCTGCGCGCCGTCGCGGCCGGTGCCAACCCGATGGGCCTCAAGCGCGGCATGGACGCCGCGGCCGAGGCCGTCGGCGACGCGCTGCGCGAGGCCGCCCGCGAGGTCGAGTCCCGCGAGGACATGGCGTCGGTCGCCACGATCTCCAGCCGCGACAGCCACATCGGCGACCTGCTCGCCGAGGCCTTCGACAAGGTCGGCAAGGACGGCGTGATCACGGTCGAGGAGTCCAACACCATGGGCACCGACCTCGAGTTCACCGAGGGCATGCAGTTCGACAAGGGCTACATCTCGGCCTACTTTGTCTCCGACCCGGAGTCGATGGAGGCCGTCCTCGACGACCCCTACATCCTGCTGCACCAGGGCAAGATCTCCTCGATCCAGGAGCTCCTCCCGCTGCTGGAGAAGGTCATCGCGACCGGCAAGCCCCTCTTCATCCTCGCCGAGGACGTCGAGGGCGAGGCGCTCTCGACGCTGGTCGTCAACAAGATCCGCGGCACGTTCAACGTCGCCGCGGTCAAGAGCCCCGCCTTCGGTGACCGCCGCAAGGCGATGATGCAGGACATCGCGATCCTCACCGGCGGCCAGGTCGTGGCCCCCGAGGTCGGGCTCAAGCTCGACCAGGTGGGCCTCGAGGTGCTCGGCCAGGCCCGTCGCGTGGTCATCACCAAGGACAACACCACGATCGTCGACGGCGCGGGCGACAGCACCGCCGTCGAGGGCCGGGTGAACCAGATCAAGGCCGAGATCGAGAACACCGACTCCGACTGGGACCGCGAGAAGCTCCAGGAGCGCCTCGCCAAGCTCGCCGGCGGCGTCTGCGTGATCAAGGTCGGCGCCGCCACCGAGGTGGAGCTCAAGGAGAAGAAGCACCGCATCGAGGACGCCGTCTCCGCGACGCGTGCCGCGATCGAGGAGGGCATCGTCCCCGGCGGTGGCTCCGCCCTCATCCACGCCGTCTCGGTGCTCCAGGACGACCTCGGCCTGACCGGCGACGAGGCGGCCGGTGTCCGCGTGGTCCGCAAGGCCGCCGACGAGCCGCTGCGCTGGATCGCCGAGAACGGTGGCGAGAACGGCTACGTCGTGACGTCCAAGGTCCGTGAGCTCGGCGTGGGCAACGGCTACAACGCCGCCACCGGCGAGTACGGCGACCTGGTCGGCCAGGGCGTGCTCGACCCGGTCAAGGTCACCCGCTCCGCGCTGGTCAACGCGACGTCGATCGCCGCGATGCTGCTCACGACGGAGACCCTCGTCGTGGACAAGCCCGAGGAGGAGGAGCCCGCGGCCGCCGGTCACGGGCACGGCCACGGCCACTGAGCGCCCGCACGACCCGCAGCAGGCCCGCACCGGACTCCGGTGCGGGCCTGTCGCGTTACCGGAGGATCTCGCTCACGTGCGCCCGGGCGCCGCTGCGGCCGAACACCTCGCTGACCCGCCCCGCGGGCTCGTTCCACAGGAAGAGGTCGCCGGGGGCCGGTCCCTGCCCGACCGCCCAGGACGAGTGCGCCTCGCTGAGCCGCAGCAGGCGGCCGCCCCCGATGTCGTAGACGTACGTGCCGCCGCTCGCCCGGCCGTACGCCGTCAGGGTCAGGAAGTCCCCGCCGGCGACCAGCCGGCCGCCGTCGACGCCGTCGTCCTGCACCGTGACGACCTGCTCGCCGTCGGTCGTGACCACCTGCACCCGGTCGTCGCGGACGCCGTCGCCGTAGGTGCCGCAGTACTGCGACATCGCGATCCGGTCCCCGGCGACGTCGAAGCCCAGCAGGTTGCACCGCTCGCCCAGCCGCGGGTCGAACGACGTCTCCTCGCCCGTGTCGAGGTCGCGGACGTGGACCCGGCCGGCCGCACCGTTGGAGGAGTCGGTCCACACCAGGGAGTCGCCGTCGAAGTCGAAGGCCCCGACCCGCAGCCGCTCGTCGCGCACGTCCCCGGCGTCGGTGAGCGACGCCGACCAGAGGTCGAAGGTGTCGCCCTCGGCATCGGCGTCGTCGGCCTCGCCGCCGGGCCCCGTCGGCCAGCCGCCCTCGGGCACCTTCCCCCGGGTCGCCGGCACCGGGACGTAGAGCCGGCCGTCGGGGCCGACCTCGGCACCCCACGGCTCGCTCGCGCGGCGCAGCTCGGGCCACGCCAGGGAGCGCCACCGTCGGTCGGCGCGGTCGAAGACGTGCGCCGTCAGGCCTGCGGACGGGCCGTCGGTCACGAGGCCGTCGTCCGGGCTCACCAGCACGAGCCGGTCCTCCGACAGCTCCACGGCCCACAGCTGCGCCTGGCCGACGTCGGGACGCGGCAGCCAGTCCTTCTCGCCGGTGGCGGGGTCGAGGAGCGCGAAGCGGGGGAACAGCTGGTCCGAGCGCGGGCCGTCGCGGAAGAGCAGGAGCCCGTCGTCGGTGACGCCGTCGACGTACTGCCCGTTGTCGGCGTCGAGGTCCTCGTTGGCGTACGTCGTGACGTCGCGGTAGTCGGTCCCCTCGACGGCCGGACGGGACTCGGCCAGGCGGACGGTCGGACCGGCCGGACGCGGGATCCCCGCGGCCTCGAGGTCCTCCGGGGCGGGGTCGACCCACGCGACCGACGCCAGCGCGACGACCCCGGCGGTCAGGGCGCCGGCGCCGACCACGCCCGCGCGGCGCAGCCGGACCCGCCGGCGACCCGACCGCAGCACCGCGGGCAGGTCGCCCGGCGCCTGCGGCGGCGCCGACGACGCGTCCCGCAACAGCTCGCGCAGCTCGTTCACCATGACACCGCTCCCTCGGCCTGCTCGCCCGACGGCGAGTCCTCCAGCACGGACCGGAGCGAGAACAGCGCGCGCGAGGTCTGGCTCTTCACCGTGCCCTCGGTGCACCTCAGCAGCGCCGCGGTCTCGGCGACCGAGAGGTCCTCGAAGTACCTCAGCACCACGCACGCGCGCTGTCGCGGCGGCAGCCCCGCCAACGCCGCCATCAGCGTCTGCCGGTCGACGACGGCCGTCGCGACGTCCTCCGCCGAGGCGAGCGCGGGGTCCGGCTCGGTGGGACGCTCGGTGCTCGACCGGCGCCGGGCGTGGTCGAGGTATGCGCTGACCACCGCCTTGCGGGCATAGGCGAGCTCCCCGCCGTTGCGCACCAGCCGCGGCCACCGGACGTACACCCGGACCAGGCCCTCCTGGACGAAGTCCGAGGCCCGGTCCCAGTCGCCGCACATCAGGTACGCCGTGCGCCGCAGGCGCTCACGCGCCGACGCGGCGAACTCCACGAACGCCGCCTCGTCACGCACTGTCTTGCTCCATGTCGTTCCCAACGCGGCGATCCGCCCCGGAGGTTGCACGCGGTCCCAGACACTGTCCCAGACCGGCCGACCCGCCACGTAGAATGCACGAGTGGAGATCCCGGAGAAGTTCGCTGCGCTCGGCCTCACCTACGACGACGTCCTGCTGCTCCCGGGTGAGTCCGACCTCGCTCCGAGCGACATCGACACCACGACGCGCCTCACGCGCGAGATCTCGATCCGGGTGCCGCTGATCAGCGCGGCCATGGACACCGTCACCGAGTCGCGGATGGCCATCGCGATGGCCCGCGAGGGCGGCCTCGGGGTGCTGCACCGCAACCTCTCGATCGAGGACCAGGCCTACCAGGTCGACCTCGTCAAGCGCACCCAGACCGGGATCATCTCCAACCCCATCACCATCGGGCCGGACGCGACGCTGGAGGACCTCGACCGCGTGTGCGGCGAGTACCGCGTCTCCGGGCTGCCCGTGGTCGACCTGGGCAACCGGCTCATCGGCATCATCACCAACCGCGACCTGCGGTTCACCCCCGTGGCCGAGTGGGCCACCACCAAGGTCAGCGAGGTGATGACGGCCGGGGGCCTGGTCACCGGGCACCCCGGCATCTCCCGCGACGAGGCCACGGCGCTGCTGCGCCAGCACAAGCGCGAGCGGCTGCCGCTGGTCGACGACGAGGGCCACCTCACCGGCCTCATCACCGTCAAGGACTTCGTCAAGGGCGAGCAGTTCCCGCACGCGTCGTACGACGACGACGGCCGGCTGCTCGTCGGCGCGGCCATCGGCTACTTCGGCGACGCGTGGGAGCGGGCGACCCGCCTGGTCGAGGCCGGTGTCGACGTCCTGGTCGCCGACACCGCCCACGGCCACGTCCACCTCCTCCTCGACATGGTCAAGCGGCTCAAGTCCGACCCGGCCACCCGCCACGTGCAGGTGATCGGCGGCAACGTCGCCACCCGCGCGGGCGCGCAGGCGTTCGTCGACGCCGGCGCCGACGCCGTCAAGGTCGGCGTGGGCCCCGGCTCGATCTGCACCACGCGCGTCGTCACGGGCGTGGGCGTGCCGCAGGTCTCGGCGGTCTACGAGGCGTCGCTGGCGTGCAAGCCCGCCGGGGTTCCGGTCATCGCCGACGGGGGGATGAAGCACTCCGGCGAGATCGCCAAGGCGCTGGTCGCCGGCGCCGACTCGGTGATGCTCGGCTCGCTCCTGGCCGGGTGCGAGGAGTCGCCCGGGGACCTCGTGTTCGTCAACGGCAAGCAGTACAAGTCCTACCGCGGGATGGGCTCGCTGGCGGCGATGAGCAGCCGGGGCAAGAAGTCGTACTCCAAGGACCGCTACTTCCAGGCCGAGATCGCCAGTGACGACCACATCGTCCCGGAGGGCATCGAGGGGCAGGTGGCCTACCGCGGGCCGCTCGGTCCGGTCGCCCACCAGCTCGTCGGCGGGCTCACCCAGTCGATGTTCTACGTCGGGGCCCGCACCGTCCCCGAGCTGCAGGACAAGGGCCGCTTCGTCCGGATCACGAGCGCGTCGCTCACCGAGAGCCACCCGCACGGCGTCACCATGACCGCCGAGGCGCCCAACTACTCCGGCCGGTAGACCAGCAGCGCGCCGCTCCTCAGGTCGCCCTCGGAGACCATCCGCGTCGTCGGCCGCTCGCCGGCCAGTGTCTCCATACCCTGCCCGACCACCTGGCCCGCGCGTTCGGTTGCCTCCCCGAGTCGACGGGACCCGCGGGAGTGGTGGGAGACTGTGCCCCGTGACCGAGATCGAGATCGGCCGTGCCAAGCGCGGTCGCCGCGCGTACTCCTTCGACGACATCGCGATCGTGCCCTCGCGGCGCACCCGCGACCCCGAGGAGGTCAGCACGGCCTGGCAGATCGACGCCTACCGCTTCGACATCCCGGTCCTCGCGGCGCCGATGGACTCCGTGATGTCGCCGTCGACCGCGATCGCGCTGGGCCAGATGGGCGGCCTCGGGGTGCTCAACCTCGAGGGCCTCTGGACCAGGTACGACGACCCCACCGGTCTGCTGGAGGAGGTCGCCGGCCTGCAGGGGCCGGAGGCGACGCGCCGGATGCAGGAGATCTACACCGAGCCGATCAAGCCGGAGCTGATCACCGCCCGGCTCGCGGAGGTGCGCGCCGCCGGCGTGACCGTCGCGGGCTCGCTGTCGCCGCAGCGCACCCGCGACCACGCCAAGACCGTCGTCGACGCCGGCGTGGACATGTTCGTCATCCGCGGCACGACCGTCTCCGCGGAGCACGTCAGCAGCCAGGCCGAGCCGCTGAACCTCAAGGAGTTCATCTACGAGCTCGACGTCCCGGTCATCGTCGGCGGGTGCGCCACCCACCAGGCCGCCCTCCACCTCATGCGCACCGGCGCGGCGGGCGTGCTCGTCGGCTTCGGCGGCGGCGCCGCGCACACCACGCGCACGGTCCTCGGCGTCGCCGTGCCCATGGCCAGCGCCGTGGCCGACGTCGCCGCCGCGCGCCGCGACTACCTCGACGAGTCCGGCGGCCGCTACGTGCACGTCATCGCCGACGGCTCGATCGGCAGCTCCGGCGACATCGCGAAGGCCATCGCCTGCGGCGCCGACGCGGTGATGATCGGCTCCCCGCTCGCCCGTGCGAGCGAGGCGCCGGGGCGCGGCTTCCACTGGGGCAGCGAGGCCACGCACGCCGAGCTCCCGCGCGGCGAGCGCGTCGAGTTCTCGCCGGTCGGCTCGCTCGAGGAGATCATGTTCGGTCCCTCGCGCGTCGCCGACGGCACCATGAACCTCGTCGGCGCCCTGCGGCGCGCGATGGCGACCACGGGCTACACCGAGCTCAAGGAGTTCCAGCGCATCGAGGTCGTCGTCCACCGCTGACGTCCGCGCCGGGCGCCGCTCGGAGGGCTCGACAAAAGCCGTACGGATGTCAAATGCTGGGAAAAGTGACCAACCAGTAGCAACGGCTTCGGCGCCGACCTACCCTTCGGGGATGAGCGAGCAGACCCCCGCCTCCGGTCCCATCACCGACGGGCCCGCGGACCCCGAGCACGACAGCACGGCGGCCTACGGCCTCGACCGCTCGTACGTCGCCGCCCTGACCCGGCGGATCGTCAGCACCTCCGGCGAGACGGCCGCGGTGACCTCGCCCGTCGGCGGCACCCCGCTCGCGCACGTCCCGCAGTCGAGCGCCGCCGACGTCGCCGAGGCGTTCACCCGGGCGCGTCGCGCTCAGGCGGCCTGGGCGGCCACCCCGCTCGACGAGCGCGCCGCGGCGCTGCTCCGCCTCCACGACCTGGTCCTCGACCGGCAGGAGGAGCTGATCGACCTCGTCGTGTGGGAGTCCGGCAAGGCGCGCAAGGACGCCTACCTCGAGGTGGCCCACGTCGCGCTGACCGCCCGCTACTACGCCCGGACCGCCCACCGGCACCTCGACAGCCGACGGGTCGCCGGGATGTTCCCGGTGCTCACCCGGGCCGAGGTGCACCGCGTCCCCAAGGGCGTCGTCGGCATCATCTCGCCCTGGAACTACCCGCTCACCATGGCGCTGTGCGACGGCCTGCCGGCCCTGCTCGCGGGCAACGCCGTGGTGGCCAAGCCCGACGCACAGGTCATGCTGACGGCGCTGCTCGGCGTGCAGATGCTGGAGGAGGCGGGCTTCCCGCCCGAGATCTGGCAGGTCGTCGCCGGTCCCGGCCCCGAGGTCGGCGGCGCGCTGGTCGCCGAGGCCGACTACGTCGCCTTCACCGGGTCGACCGCGACCGGACGGCTCATCGCCCGCCAGTGCGCCGACCGGCTGATCGGCTGTTCGCTCGAGCTCGGCGGCAAGAACCCGATGCTCGTGCTCCGCGACGCCGACGTGCACCGCGCGGCGGAGGGCGCCGTACGAGCGGTGTTCTCCAACGCCGGCCAGCTGTGCGTGTCGACGGAGCGGCTGTTCGTCGCCGACCAGGTCTACGACCGGTTCGTCGACGCGTTCGTCTCGCGCACCCAGGCGATGACCCTCGGCGCCAGCCACGACTGGTCGCTCGACATGGGCTCGCTGATCTCCCAGGCACAGCTCGACACCGTCACCCGGCACGTCGAGGACGCGGTCGCGAAGGGAGCACGCGTCCTCACCGGCGGCAGGCACCGCCCCGACCTGGGGCCCTTCGTGTTCGAGCCGACCATCCTGGAGGGCGTCTCGGCCGACATGGAGTGCTTCGGCGCGGAGACGTTCGGCCCGGTCGTCTCCCTCTACCGCTTCCACAGCGAGGACGAGGCGGTGGAGCGCGCCAACGACGGCTTCTACGGCCTGAACGCGTCGGTGTACACCCGCGACACGACCCGCGGACGGTCCGTCGCGCGCCGCATCCGGTGCGGCACCGTGAACGTCAACGAGGCCTACGGCGCCACCTTCGGCTCGCTCGCCGCGCCGATGGGCGGCATGCGCGAGTCGGGCTTGGGTCGGCGCCAGGGAGCCGAGGGGATCCTGCGCTACACCGAGGCGCAGTCGGTGGCCACGCAGCGCCTGGTGCCCATCGCGCCGGTGCTCGGCATGTCCGAGGAGGCCAACGCCACGGTGCTGACGGCCTCGCTCCGCCTGCTCAACAAGCTCGGTCGCGCGTGAGCGCGCACTACGACGTCCTCGTCGTCGGGTCGGGCTTCGGTGGCTCGGTCACGGCGCTGCGGCTCACCGAGAAGGGCTACTCGGTCGGCGTGCTCGAGGCCGGCGCGCGCTTCGAGGACGGCGACTTCCCAGCCACGTCCTTCGACGCCAGGCGGTTCCTGTTCGCGCCCGCGCTGGGCATGTACGGCATCCAGCGCATCGACATGGTCAAGGACTGCCTGATCCTCGCCGGCGCCGGGGTCGGTGGGGGCTCGCTGGTCTACGCCAACACGCTCTACGAGCCGCTCGACGCGTTCTACCGCGACCCGTCGTGGGCGCACATCACCGACTGGAAGGCCGAGCTGGCGCCCTACTACGACCAGGCCAAGCGGATGCTGGGCGTGGTCGAGAACCCGCGTCACACCCCGGCCGACGAGGTGATGCGCAAGGTCGCCGAGGACATGGGCGTCGGTGACACCTTCCACCCGACACCGGTCGGCGTCTTCTTCGGAGGGCCCGACGCCCAGGGTGGCGAGCGCTTCGAGGACCCGTACTTCGGCGGTGCCGGCCCGGTCCGGCACGCCTGCCGCAACTGCGGCGAGTGCATGACCGGCTGCCGCCACAACGCCAAGAACACGCTGGTCAAGAACTACCTCCACCTCGCCGAGCAGGCCGGCGCGGTGGTGCACCCGCTGACCACCGTGACCCGCGTTCGGCCGCGTGCGGGCGGCGGCTACGAGGTGACGGCCCGCTGGACCAAGGCGAAGCTGTCGCGGCGTACGGCCGTCCGGACGTTCACCGCCGACCAGGTCGTCTTCTCCGCGGCCGCCCTCGGCACCCAGAAGCTGCTCCACCAGCTCAAGGGCGAGGGCGACCTGCCGCACGTCAGCGACCGGCTCGGCGTGCTCACCCGCACCAACTCCGAGGCGATCCTGGGCGCGCTGGCGCCGGACACCTCGACCGACTACACCGAGGGGGTCGCGATCACCTCGTCGTGGCACCCCGACGACGTCACGCACATCGAGCCGGTGCGCTACGGCAAGGGCTCCAACGCCATGGCGCTGCTGCAGACCGTGCTCGCCGACGAGGTGCCCGGCACCTCACGCGTGCGCACCTGGTTGCGCGAGCTGTGGGCGCAGCGGCGCACCGCCTTCGACCTCTACGACTTCAGGCACTGGTCCGAGCGCACCGTCGTGGCGCTCGTGATGCAGACGCTCGACAACTCGATCACCACCAGGGGCGTCAAGGGCCGCTTCGGCTGGCGGATGACGTCGGTGCAGGGCCACGGCCTGCCCAACCCGACCTACATCCCGGTGGCCTACGACGCCGTGCGCCGCATGGCGGACGTGATGGGAGGTACGCCCGGCGGCAACGTCGGGGAGCCCTTCGACCGCCCGCTCACCGCGCACTTCATCGGCGGCTGCACGATCGGGGAGTCGCCGGAGACCGGCGTGGTCGACCCCTGGCAGCGGCTCTTCGGCCACGACGGCCTGCACGTCGTCGACGGCTCGGCGGTGTCGGCGAACCTCGGGGTGAACCCCTCGCTGACGATCACCGCGCAGGCGGAGCGGGCCATGGCCTTCTGGCCCAACAAGGGGGAGCCCGACCCGCGGCCGGCGCTCGGCTCGGCGTACCGCGTCGTCGCTCCCGTTGAGCCGAAGAACCCGGTCGTGCCGGAGGCGGCGCCGGGCGCGCTGCGGCTCCCGATCGTCGGGGTCAGCTGACCCGCAGAATTCCTCGCGGCGGGCCGTAACCACCCCCTCAGGGAGTCGTTGGGCCGAGTAAGGAGTCCGACAGTCACGCTCCCTCCCAAGGGTCGGACTCCGTGATCTCGGCACCTGTCCGCAGGGCTGGGACGTCCGCATCAGGGCCCGGCCACCCTCCCTCCCCGGCCGGGCCCTGATGTCCGTCCGGATAAGACCGTGCAGCGGCGACCTCGATAGACTCCGACCGTGACGCAGCCAGAGCACGACCTCGTCCTCGTCGTCGACTTCGGGGCGCAGTACGCCCAGCTCATCGCGCGGCGCGTCCGCGAGGCACGGGTGTACTCCGAGATCGTCCCGCACACCATGCCGGTGGCCGAGATGCTGGCGCGCAAGCCCAAGGCGATCATCCTCTCCGGCGGCCCCTCGAGCGTGTACGCCGAAGGCGCCCCCGGCATCGACGACCACGTCTTCACGGCCGGGGTGCCGGTCTTCGGGATGTGCTACGGCTTCCAGCTCATGGCCCAGGGCCTCGGCGGCGAGGTCGCGCACACCGGCGCGCGGGAGTACGGACGTACGCCCGTGGCCGTCTCCGAGCCGGGCACCCTGCTGGAGGGCATCCCCGCCGAGCACAAGGTGTGGATGTCGCACGGCGACTCGGTCTCGCAGGCGCCCGACGGCTTCACGGTCCTCGCCTCGACCGAGGGCACCCCCGTGGCGGCCTTCGAGGACGTCGACCGGGGGCTCGCCGGCGTCCAGTGGCACCCCGAGGTGCTGCACTCCGAGCACGGGCAGAAGGTGCTCGAGCACTTCCTGCACCACATCGCCGGCGCCCGCCAGACCTGGACGATGCTCAACATCGCCGAGGAGCAGATCGAGCGGGTGCGCGAGCAGATCGGTGACTCCGGCCTCGCGATCTGCGGCCTCTCCGGCGGCGTCGACTCCGCCGTCGCGGCGGCCATCGTCCAGCGGGCGATCGGCGACCGGCTGCACTGCGTGTTCGTCGACCACGGTCTGCTCCGCGAGGGCGAGGCCGAGCAGGTCGAGCGCGACTTCGTCGCCGCGACGGGCGTGAACCTGCACGTCTACGACGCCCGGGAGACCTTCCTCGCCGCGCTCGCCGGCGTGACGGACCCAGAGGAGAAGCGCAAGATCATCGGCCGGGAGTTCATCCGGGCCTTCGAGGCCGCGGAGGTGCAGGTCCTCGGCGAGGCGGCCGAGCACGGCGAGAAGGTCGGCTTCCTGGTCCAGGGGACGCTCTACCCCGATGTCGTCGAGTCCGGCGGCGGCGCCGGCACCTCCAACATCAAGTCGCACCACAACGTCGGCGGGCTGCCCGAGGACCTCGAGTTCCAGCTCGTCGAGCCGCTGCGCACGCTCTTCAAGGACGAGGTTCGCCTCGTCGGCGAGCAGCTCGGCCTGCCGGCCGAGATGGTGTGGCGCCAGCCGTTCCCGGGGCCGGGCCTCGGCATCCGCATCATCGGCGAGGTGACCGCCGACCGGCTCGACATCCTGCGCCGCGCCGACGCGATCGCGCGCCAGGAGCTCACCCGCGCCGGCCTCGACCGCGACATCTGGCAGATGCCGGTCGTGCTCCTCGCCGACGTCCGCTCCGTCGGTGTCCAGGGCGACGGGCGGACCTACGGCCACCCAGTCGTGATCAGGCCCGTAACCTCCGAGGACGCCATGACCGCCGACTGGGCCCGGCTGCCCTACGAGGTCATGGAGCGGATCTCCACGCGCATCACCAACGAGGTGGCCGAGGTCAACCGGGTCACCCTCGACATCACCTCGAAGCCGCCGGGCACCATCGAGTGGGAGTGAGCCGGGGTCGTACGGCCGGAGCCTGCGCGACCTCGACCCGTCGTTGAGTCGCGACTGCCAGGGCTCGAGGCTGCGGCTGCGGCTGGCCACGGGTGACCCCGGTCGGCGAGTGCGTGCTGTCGCGCTCGCCCGGCGACGGCACGAGCGCCACCCGTACGTCCGGCGCGACGAGCACGTCGCTCCCCGCTAGGCGCTCATGTGTGCGTGCCCGGTCGTGTCGTCGCTATGGCGAGGAGGGCGCCCGGCGGGGGAGCGCCTCTGGTTTGCGGTGCCTGACCGCTGGTCCCTCGTCCGGCACCGCCGTGCGCCCGGACCTATCGAGACGTGCCACCGGCCCCGCCATGGCATGTCTGGCGGGGTGTGGGGCGGGGTCATGGTCGGCGGGGTCGCGGGACGGTGGGCCGATGGGATGGATCGGGTGGGTCGAGTGTTGTGGTGCCGGTGTGGTCGCGTCGGTAGTGGTGGCCGTGGGGGCTGGTCCACTCGAAGATGCCGTTCGAGGTCATGCGGTAGTGCCAGG
>NZ_JAFMSY010000005.1 GCF_017916455.1 Nocardioides xinjiangensis
AGCGGGCAGCCGTCGCCGGCGATGGGCTCCTCGTGCTCGCACGACGGCACGGTGAACGTCGCGGCGGAGTGGATCGACTCCGGCGGGTGCAGGTCGGCCCACCGGGCCGCGAGGTCGAGCTGCCGAGCCGCAGCGGCGTTCTCCGCCACACGCGCCTCACGCGCCGCGAACAGCAGCTCGAAAGCGGTGAGGTCCTCCACGGCACCTGCGTCCGCGTCAGCCACTGGCCCGATCATGTGTTCGATTCTAGGCGCCGCCACCGACAGCGGCCATGGGTTGAACGACGCTGTGGATAGTGCTGCCCGACCGGAAGCCTTGGCGGGGAGACCACCTCGTCTACGACACGCACGCCGCGGCCCGGGGTGCGCGCCCGCCTCGTGCGCGCACCCCGTCCCGCGAGGGCGGTCGCCCTCAGCGCACCCCCACGGACGACCGGCGGCGGGCTGCGACGACCGGGAGGCCCACGCGGCGCACCCACCCTCGCGCGTGCTCACCCACGCCGACCGCCCCACACCCACGACCACCAGCACAACCACGACCGAACCTGCCTCTAGGGTGACCGCATGGGAGCCCGTCGGTGGATCGTGGCGGCGGAGAACGCCTGGGACAGCGCCAGGGCGCGGCGCGGGGCGTCCCGCACTCCGGCCCACTTCCGCATCGAGTCCTACGGCGGGCACGGGACGAGCGCCGGCGTCGTCGTACGCGGTCGGGTGGTGGACGACCCTCCGCTGTCCAGCGCCGTGGAGGGGGAGGGCGTGCGTGCCGCGGTCGGGCGCTCGGTCCGCGCCTTCCTCACCGACGAGCTGCCGGGCGTGCCGCTGCGGGTCAGGGTGGGCGACGCGGAGGCGGCGGCGGTGTCCGACGGCGAGGGCTACTTCCGCGTGCGGCTCGAGCCCGGGCTGCTGGCCGGACCGTGGGCGACGGCGACGGTCGAGCTCGACGGGGTCCACCGCGGGCTCACGGAGCCGCACACGACCGAATCCCAGGTCCGCGTCCCGTCGCAGGAGGCCGCGTTCGGCGTGATCTCCGACGTGGACGACACGATCCTGGAGACCGGGGTGCAGCGGATCGGCCGGATGCTGCTGCACACCTTCACCGGGTCCGCGCTCACGCGCACGCCGTTCCCGGGCGTCGTCGAGCTCTACCGCGACCTGGCGCGCGGCGACACCAACCCGGTCTTCTACGTGTCCTCCAGCCCGTGGAACCTGCACGCGTTCCTCGACGCATTCCTGCTGCACCGCGGCTTCCCGCTCGGGCCGGTCCTCCTGCGCGACCTGCTGGGCACCACCGAGGGCCGGGAGGAGAAGCACGACCGGATCCGGGAGGTCATGCAGCTGCACCCGGACCTGCCGTTCGTGCTCGTCGGCGACTCGGGGGAGCGCGACCCCGAGATCTACGCCGACATCGTGCGCGAGCACCCGGGTCGGGTGCTCGCGGTGTACATCCGAGAGACCCGGCTGGACCCCGGTGACGGACGCGTCGAGGCGGTCTCCGACGCCTGGGACCACGACGTGCCGTTCGTCCTGGCCGCCGACAGCGACGCCGTACGCCGTCACGCGGAGTCGATCGGCCTCATCGCCACCGCCGGCGGCTGAGGACGCGGCCCGGCGCCCCGTCGCAGTACTGAACTGCGTCAATTTGGGTACGAGCAGGTCCGGTTGAGAGCACGGCCGGTCGGCACGCAACCCAGAGGAGGCCGCCGTGCGCCACCCCGACCGATCCCTGGTCGTCGACGTCGACGGCCCCGTGCGGGTCGCCGACCTCGGGGGGCCGTCCGACGCCCCCGTGGTCCTGTGCGTCCACGGCCTGGCCGGGTCCGCCGAGAGCTGGCGGCCGCTCGCATCCGCGTCGGACGGCTCCCACCGCGTGCTGGCGATCGACCTGCCCGGGCACGGCCGGTCGCCGTCGGCGGGGCGATCGCTCGCCGTGCCCGACTCGGCGCGCCTCGTCGCGTCCGTCGTCGACCAGCTCGGGGTGGGCCCGGTGGTCCTGGCGGGCCACTCCATGGGTGCCGCGGTGTCGGCGCTCGCCGCCGAGATGGCGCCGGACCTGGTGGAGCGGCTGCTGCTGCTCGCCCCGCCGGTCCCGCGCGTCGGCCTGCCGGAGGTGAGCATGTCCCTCCTCCCGCACGTCGCGCTGTGCCTCTGGCCCAAGGTCGGGCTGGCCGCGCTGCGCCGCCAGGCCAGCCGGCGGACCCTCGAGGAGCACGTCCGCGAGGGGCTGCGCTTGACGTGCGCCTCGCTGGAAGACCTCGACGACCTGGTGGTCGCGCTGGCCGCGGACCTGCAGGCGGCGTACGACGAGGGGGAGGACCCGCTGGCCACCTTCGTCCGCGCGGCCCGCTCCGTCGGCCTCCTCGTGGCGGGCGGTCGGCGCTACCGCGAGGCCCTGGAGGGGCTCCGCACCCCCGCGACCGTGGTGCAGGGCGCCCTCGACCGGGTCCTGAAGCCGTCGGGACTGGACGACCTCGTCCGCCTGCAGCCCACCTGGCGCACCCACCTCCTCGACGACGTCGGCCACTCCCCGCACCTCGAGGCCCCCGTCCGCGTGGCGAGCCTCATGCGCGCGCCGGCCCCGGTGACGGCCGCGCCGACCCACGGAGGGGTGGTCGCGGAGACAGCCGGTCAGGTCTAGGTTGACGGGTGGCCCGCCCCGGCTCACCAACTCTGGGAGGTAACCCGTGTCCGACACCTTGATCGACGCGAACTGGCTCGACTACCTGCTGGTCGCGATCTACTTCGCCTTCGTCCTCGGCATCGGCGTGATGGCAAGGCGATCGGTGTCGGACTCGATCGACTTCTTCCTCTCCGGCCGCTCCCTCCCGGCCTGGGTCACGGGGCTGGCCTTCATCTCCGCCAACCTCGGCGCCGTCGAGATCATGGGCATGTCGGCCAACGGCGCCCAGCTCGGCATGCCGACCTTCCACTACTTCTGGGTCGGCGCGGTCCCGGCGATGCTGTTCCTCGGCGTCGTGATGATGCCGTTCTACTACGGCTCCAAGGTGCGGTCGGTGCCGGAGTTCATGTTCCGCCGGTTCGGCACCGGGGCGCACCTCGTCAACGCGATCAGCTTCGCCGTGGCCCAGCTGCTCATCGCCGGCGTCAACCTCGCGCTGCTGGCTGGGATCGTCCGCGCCCTGCTGGGCTGGCCGATCTGGGTCGCGCTGATCGTGGCGGGCGCGGTCGTGCTGTCCTACATCACCCTCGGCGGACTGAGCGCGGCGATCTACAACGAGGTCCTGCAGTTCTTCGTGATCGTGGCGTCGCTGCTGCCGCTGACCCTCATCGGCCTGCACCGCGTCGGCGGCTGGGACGGCCTCACCGACAAGATCAACGCCGCCTCGGACGGCGCGGCGTCCGCCTCGGACGCGCCACCAGCGACGCAGCAGCTGAACGCCTGGCCGGGCGAGGCGCTCTCCGGCTTCGACTCGCCGCTCCTGTCGGTGATCGGGATCGTCTTCGGTCTCGGCTTCGTGCTGTCCTTCGGCTACTGGACCACCAACTTCGTCGAGGTGCAGCGGGCGATGGCGTCCGACTCGATCTCCGCGGCCCGGAAGACGCCGATCATCGGCGCCTTCCCCAAGATGTTCGTGCCGTTCATCGTGATCGTGCCCGGCATGATCTCCGCCGTCCTGGTGCAGGAGATGATCGACCTCAAGAACGGCGGCAGTCCCGAGGGCGGCGCCTCGGGCGAGGGCGTGGCCTACAACGACGCCCTGCTGCTCCTCATGCGCGACGTCCTGCCCAACGGTCTGCTGGGCCTCGCAATCGCCGGCCTCCTCGCCGCGTTCATGGCCGGCATGGCGGCCAACATCTCCGCCTTCAACACCGTTTTCTCCTACGACCTGTGGCAGCGCTACATCCGCAAGGACCACTCCGACGACTACTACCTGCGGATCGGGCGCCTGGCCACCGTCGGCGCCACCGTCATCGCCATCTTCACCGCGCAGATCGCCCTCGGCTACGACAACGTCATGAACTACCTCCAGACGCTGTTCGGGTTCTTCAACGCGCCGCTGTTCGCGACGTTCATCCTCGGCATGTTCTGGAAGCGGATGACCCCCACAGCCGGCTGGGTGGGACTGGTGGCCGGCACGCTGTCGGCGATCGCGGTCGACCGCCTGGCGGCGGCCGGGCTCTTCGAGCTGTCCGGCCAGGGGGTGGCGTTCCTCGCAGCGTCGGTCGCCTTCGTGGTCGACATC
Source organism: Nocardioides xinjiangensis (assembly GCF_017916455.1). Taxonomy (GTDB): domain Bacteria; phylum Actinomycetota; class Actinomycetes; order Propionibacteriales; family Nocardioidaceae; genus Nocardioides; species Nocardioides xinjiangensis. Next base: position 4,202 of record NZ_JAFMSY010000005.1, read on the forward strand.
GTGCTCAGCATCGTGGTGTCCCTGGTGACGAAGCCGAAGCCGGCGTCCGAGCTGCGGGGCCTGGTCTACTCGGAGACCCCGCGCGAGGACCGCACCGATCCCAACGAGGCGTCGATGCCGTGGTACCAGCGCACGGCGCCGCTCGCCGGCATCGCCCTCGCGATCGTCATCGTCCTCAACTTCGCCTTCTGACCTACCACCAAGGGAGAGGGGCCACCATGTCCCACACGACCGAGTCCGACGAGACGACCGGCAAGCCCCACAAGGCCGGCCTCTTCGACATCCGCAACATCATCGGCGTCCTGATGGGCCTGTACGGCGTGATCCTGGCGCTGGCCGGTCTCCTCGGGGAGCACGAGCCGGACAAGACCGGCGGGGTCAACGCGAACCTCTGGACGGGCCTCGGGCTGCTCGCGGTGGGTGCGTGCTTCCTGCTGTGGGCGAAGCTGCGCCCCATCGTCGTGCCCGCCAACGTCGACGCCCCGGACGACGACCCGACCCGCCCGGCGCCTCGGCGCCGGCGTCCCTCCGCTCACTGACCCGGACGCGACGAGGCCCCGCGTCCGTGGGACGCGGGGCCTCGTGCGTGGTGCGTGGTGCGGTCGCCTCAGATGCGCGAACGGCTCCCGGTGTTGCGCCCCGTGACGGTCGAGGCGATCACGACGAGGACGGCCGCGGTCAGGACCGCGACGATCCATCGGACCCAGTCGACGCCGCGCGAGCCGTCGCCGCCGAACAGCGAGTAGATCCAGTAGCCCAGCAGCACGCCGCCGATGCCGCACAGGATCGTGAGCCAGATGGGGATGTTGTCCTTGTCGCCCGGAGCCACGAACTTCCCGAGCAGGCCGATGATTGCTCCGACGATGATGAGCACGATGAGATCTACGATCACGTGGATCACCCTTTCCTTTGCCACAAGCTCGTGACTGGAGTGCCGGCGTCGACCGCCGGCCTCCCATCCGTTCCCCGTCCGCGGCCGCGGTATTCGTCGCGCCACCCGGAAGCAGGGGCGTCCCACCTCCGCGGGGTCGGCCGGCGGACCGACGCGGTGCGGCGGTCCGTCGCGAGGACACCCGGTCTCGGTGGTCAGACGGCGGTCAGCTCGGTGCGCTCCGCGGCCAGCAGGACGGCCCCGACGAGGGAGGCCCGCTCGCCGAGCTCCGACGCCTGCACGGGCGTGGCCGCCACGGCGTCGAGCGCGTGGCGGCGCAGGCCGATGCGGGCCGACTCGAGCAGCAGCTCGCCGGCGCGGGCCATGTCGCCGCCGACCACGACCAGCCCGGGGTTGAGCAGGTTGACCACGCTCGCCAGCGCCCAGCCGAGGTGCAGCCCGGCGTCCTCGAGCGCGCGCACCGCGGAGACGTTGCCCTCGCGCGCCGCGGCCACGATCTCGTCGACGCCCGCCCCCGGGAGCTGGGTGGTCATCATCGCCTGGAGCGCGCCGGTGGACGTGTAGGCCTCGAGGCAGCCGCGGCTGCCGCACCGGCACACCGGCCCCGACTCGTCGAGGGTCAGGTGGCCGATCTCGCCGGCGGTGCCGCCGCTGCCGTGGAAGAGCCGGTCCTCCAGCACGATGCCGGCGCCGACGCCGGAGGACACCTTCACGAAGACGGAGTTGGCGTGCCCCCGCGCCACGCCCTGGCGGTGCTCGGCGAGCGCGCCGAGGTTGGCGTCGTTCTCGGCGTGCACCTCGAGGCCGAACCGGTCGCGCGCCGCGTCGAGGGCGTTCACCCCCACCCAGCCCGGCAGGATCGCCGAGCTGCGCACCACGCCGTCGGTCATCGGCGCGGGCAGGCCCATGCCGAGGCAGCGCAGCGTGGTCGCGTCCACGGAGGCGTCGGCCAGCACCTCGTCGAGCAGGCGCGCGGCGGCGTCGAGGCCCGCGTGGCTGGGGTGGCCCGAGTCCAACGGCGTACGCCGCTCGGCGAGCAGGCTGCCGGTGAGGTCGCCCAGGGCCACCGAGACGTGGCTGTGGCCGAAGTCCACGCCCGCCACGACCCCGGCGGACGGCGCCAGGACGACGGTCGTGCCCCGCCGGCCGGCGCCGGGCTCGGTCGACACCAGCCCCGCGGCCGACAGCTCGCGCACGATGCTGGAGACCGTCGCCGGGGCGAGCCCGGTCTGTCGCGCGAGGTCGGCCTGGGTCACCCGGTCACCCGAGCGCAGGACGTCGACGACGCGCTGCTGGTTGGCCGACCGCAGCGACGCGGTCGTCCCGGGGGAGCCGGTGACGGACATGGCGCAAGCGTGGGGGACGCAGCCTTAATCGTCAAGACACACACACAAGATCCGCTTCCGTCACGGTTTGGACAGTTTTGCGTTCGACTCTTGACGACAAGTGGTGATGGTCACCACACTCGTCACGAACCCACGGGCTCGTCGCGAGCCATCACCACCAGGAGAACCCATGTCACGAACCCACCGCGTCGCCGGAATCGGCGCCGCGATCTTGATCGGTGCGCTGAGCTTGACCGCGTGTGGCGCCAACGAGGCCCAGAGCGGCGGCGGTGACAGCGCCGACGGCGGCGGGGACAGCAAGGTCATCGCCCTGCTGCTGCCGGAGTCGAAGACCACCCGCTACGAGGCCTTCGACCGCCCGCTGTTCGAGGACAAGGTCGCCGAGCTGTGCGACGACTGCGAGGTCGTCTACTACAACGCCGACCAGGACGAGTCCAAGCAGACCCAGCAGGTCGACACCGCGATCTCCGAGGGCGCGAGCGTCGTCGTCCTCGACCCGGTCAACGGTGCCGGCGCGGGCGGCATGGTCCAGTCCGCCCAGGACTCCGGCGCGAAGGTGGTCGCCTACGACCGCTTCATCGCCGAGGCCGACTACTACATGTCCTTCGACAACGAGACCGTCGGCAAGATGCAGGCCGAGGCGCTCGTCGAGGCGATGGGCGACAAGGGCAACATCCTGATGCTCAACGGCGCCCCCAGCGACCCCAACGCCGCGCAGTTCAAGGCCGGCGCGCACAGCGTCCTGGACTCGTCCGGGGTGAAGATCCTCGAGGAGTACGACAACCCCGACTGGAGCCCCGAGAACGCCCAGAACTGGACCACCGACCAGCTGAGCAAGTACGACCCCTCGGAGATCCAGGGCGTCTACGCCGCCAACGACGGCCAGGCCGGCGGCGTCGTCGCCGCGCTGACCGGTGCCGGCGTCGCCGCCGACGAGCTGCCCCCGATCACCGGCCAGGACGCCGAGGTCGCCGCGATCCAGCGGATCCTCGCCGGCGAGCAGGCGATGACGATCTACAAGCCCATCCCGATCGAGGCCGAGACCGCCGCCGAGGTGGCCGTCGCCCTCGCGAACGGCGACGAGGTGCCCACCACGAGTGAGTCCGGCGTCGAGCAGAGCGAGTACGAGGGCGTCACCTCCTACATCTTCGACCCGATCGTCGTCACGCAGGACAACGTCGCCGACACGGTGATCGCCGACGGCTTCTACAGCGCCGACGACATCTGCACCGGCGAGTACGCCGAGGCGTGCGAGGCGGCTGGCATCTCCTGATGTCGGACACCTCCACCTCGACTCCCGAGTCGACGGTGCCGGTCGGGGACGCGGTGCTGTCCCTGACCGGCATCTCCAAGCGGTTCGGAGCCGTCCAGGCCCTCTCGGACGTGCACATGCACGTCCGAGCGGGCGAGGTCGTCGCCCTCGTGGGCGACAACGGCGCCGGCAAGTCCACCCTCGTCAAGGTCATCTCGGGCGTGTACCAGCCCGACGCCGGCGACATCACGTTCGCCGGCCGCAAGGTGACAGTGGGTGGTCCCTCCGAGGCCCAGGCCCTCGGCATCGCCACGGTCTTCCAGGACCTGGCCCTCTGCGACAACCTCGACGTCGTCGCGAACCTCTTCCTCGGCCGCGAGGAGTCGACCGGTCCGTTCATCAACGAGGTCGAGATGGAGAAGGAGTCGTGGCGCCTGCTGCGGACCCTCTCCGCCAAGATCCCGTCGGTGCGGATCCCGATCGCCTCGCTGTCGGGCGGGCAGCGCCAGACCGTCGCCATCGCGCGCAGCCTGGTCGGCAAGCCGAAGGTCGTCATGCTCGACGAGCCGACCGCCGCGCTGGGCGTCGCCCAGACCGCGGAGGTGCTCAACCTCATCGAGCGGCTGCGTGAGACCGGCCTCGGCGTCATCCTGATCAGCCACAACATGGCCGACGTGCAGGCCGTCGCCGACCGCATCGTGGTGATGCGGCTGGGCCGCAACGCCGCGGAGTTCCGCGTCGAGGACGTGACCACCGAGCAGCTGGTGGCCGCCATCACCGGTGCGTCGGACAACGTGGTGGCCTCGCGTGCCGCCCGTCGGGACGGAGGAAGCCATGACTGACACGGCCAACCACAGCATCGCCGCCGACCTCGCCGACGAGCGCCTGATCCGCGCCCAGGGCGTGGGCGGCTACGTCCGCCAGTTCCTCGGCCGCCTGCGTGCCGGCGACCTCGGCAGCCTGCCGGTCATCATCGGCCTGCTGGTCATCTGCGTGGGGTTCTACTCCGCGGAGCCGCGGTTCCTCAGCTCGCGCAGCATCGTGTCGATCACCCAGTTCGCGGCGCCCATCGGCATCATCGCGCTCGGCATCGTGCTGGTGCTGCTGCTCGGCGAGATCGACCTGTCGGTCGGCTCGGTCAGCGGATTCACCGCGGCGATCATGGCGGTGCTCGTCGTCAACCAGGGCTACTCGATGGTCCTGGCGATCCTGGCGGCGCTCGCCGTGGGCCTGCTGATCGGGGCGTTCTACGCCGTGCTCTACACCAGGGTCGGCGTGCCGTCGTTCGTGTTCTCGCTGGCGGGACTGCTGGGCTTCCAGGGTGCGCTGCTCTACGTGCTGGGCACGCAGGGCACCATCAACCTGCCCTCGGACTCCTTCCTGGTGCAGTTCACCCGGTTCGAGTTCGTCAGCCCGACCATGTCCTACGTGCTGGTCGTGCTGGTGGCGGCGGTCTACGCCGGCACCCAGCTGCTGCAGGTGCGCCGGCGCTCGGCCGCCGGGCTGAGCTCGCCGCCGACGGTGCTGATCGCGCTCAAGGCGGCGGCCCTGCTCGTCGGGCTCGGGTTCCTGTCCTACTACGTCAACATCGACCGCGGCTGGAGCTACCTCTGGGTGCTGTTCGCCGTGCTGGTCGTGCTGATGGACGTGGCGCTGCGCCGCACCCGCTGGGGACGGCACGTCTTCGCCGTGGGCGGCAACGAGGAGGCGGCCCGGCGCTCCGGCATCAAGGTCAACCGGGTCTACTTCTCGGTGTTCGCCCTCACGTCGCTCTTCGCGGCGCTCGGCGGCCTGCTGCAGGCCGGTCTCCAGACGAGCGTCTCGCAGGCGAGCGGCACGACCGACACCAACCTCACGGCCATCGCGGCCGCCGTGATCGGCGGCACGTCGCTGTTCGGCGGTCGGGGCTCGGCGTACGCCGCCATGCTCGGCATCATCGTGCTGCAGGCGATCCAGACCGGTCTCAACCTGGTCGGGGTCGACTCCTCGGTGCGCTTCATGGTGACCGGCGGCGTGCTCCTGCTGGCGGTCGCGATCGACTCCGTGTCGAGGCGGGCCCGCTCCTCCAGCGGGCGGGGCTAGGTCGTAACCTCCTCGGGATGCTCCGCGCCCGTCTCCTCACCCTCGTGCTCGTCGCCGTCGCACCCCTGGTCTCTGGGTGCGGCGGCGACGAGCCGACCGTCGCGCTCCTCGTCGCCGACGGCTCGGACTCGTCCTCGCGCGCGGTCGACGTGGAGGGCTTCACCGACCGCGTCGAGGCGACGTGCGACGAGTGCCGGGTGCGGGTGTACGACGCCCAGGGCGACGCCGACACCCAGAAGAGCCAGGCCCGGCAGGCCGAGGCGGACTCCGCCGACGTGGTCGTGGTGGTGCCGGTCGACGCAGACGACCTCGGCACCCTCACCGGCAGCGACCTGCCGGTCGTCTCCCTCGGCGAGCTCGTGCCCGCCTCCGACCGGTTCGTCGGGCTGCAGGGTGGCCGGCTGCCCACCCAGGCCGGCACCGACCTCGACGCCGCACGCGACGTCCTCCGGGGGGAGGAGGAGTCGATGACCTACGTGCCGACGCGCGCCATGAGCGAGCAGGCCGCCGACGTCGCCGTGTCGTTCCTCGCCGGCGACCCCCTCGCCGGCGCGGAGGACGTCGACGGCGTGGAGTCCTGGCTCTTCCGGGACCAGGAGGTCACCATCGACTCGCTCACCTCGGTGCTGGTGGGCCAGGGGGTGCTCACGATCGACGACCTGTGCAGCGGTGCCACCGAGAAGCGGTGCGCGCGGCTGGGGCTGCGATGATGGCGGAGCGATGATCGAGATCCTCACTCCCGCCCAGGTCGACCGCGCCCGCCGCACCGGGGCGCTCGTCGGCACCATCCTGCAGACGCTGAAGGAGCGCAGCCGGGTCGGCACCAACCTGCTCGAGCTCGACCGCTGGACCGCCGAGATGATCCGCGACGCCGGCGCGGAGTCCTGCTACGTCGACTACGCGCCGTCCTTCGGTCGCGGACCCTTCGGCCATTACGTGTGCACCGCGGTGAACGACGCCGTGCTCCACGGCAGGCCCCGCGACCAGCGCCTCGAGGACGGTGACCTGCTCACCCTCGACCTCGCGGTGCGGCTCGACGGCGTCGCCGCCGACTCCGCGATCAGCTTCATCGTCGGCGAGAGCCGACCGGCCGAGAGCGTGCGGCTCATCGAGACCACCGAGCGTGCCCTCGCGGCGGGCATCGCGGCAGCCCGGCCCGGCGCGCGCATCGGCGACCTGTCCCACGCCATCGGCACCGTGCTGAGCGAGGCGGGCTACCCGATCAACATGCAGTTCGGCGGTCACGGCATCGGCACGACCATGCACCAGGACCCCCACGTGTCCAACGACGGCCGACCCGGCCGGGGCTACCAGCTCCGACCGGGCCTGATGCTCGCGCTGGAGCCGTGGATCATGTCAGACACCGACGTGCTGGTGACCGACGACGACGGCTGGACCCTCCGCAGCGACACCGGCTGCCGGACGGCGCACAGCGAGCACACCATCGCGATCACCGAGGACGGCGCCGAGGTGCTCACGCTGCCCTCCTAGTGCACCGTCTCCAGCGGCCGCTCGGCCTCGGCCGCGCTCAGCGGCGCGTCGTGCGGGTCGAGCCTGCTCGGCCACCAGATCCGGCCGCCCAGGTCGAGGTTCAGCGCCGTGACCAGCACGGACCGCACGATCATCGTGTCGAGCATGACGCCGAGCGCGACCGCCACCCCGAGCTCGGCCAGGAAGACCAGCGGCAGCGAGCCGAGCACTAGGAACGTCGCCGCCAGGACGATGCCGGCCGAGGTGATCACGCCGCCGGTGGACGCCAGCGCGATGAGTGAGCCCTTCCGGGTGCCGTGCGTCGCGGTCTCCTCGCGGACCCGCGTCATCAGGAAGATGTTGTAGTCGATGCCGAGGGCGACCAGGAACACGAAGGCGAACAGGGGGAACCCGGGGTCGGACCCCGCGAACCCGAAGACGTACTCGAACAGCAGGGCCGAGATGCCCAGCGCCGCACCGAAGGACAACACCACCGTGGCCATCAGGATCAGCGGGGCGAGAAGCGCGCGAAGCAGGCCGATGAGGATCAGCAGCACCACGCCGAGCACGAGCGGCATGATCACCCAGCTGTCGCGCTCGGAGGCGATCTTGGTGTCGAGGTAGAACGCCGAGCCGCCCCCGACCAGCGCGTCGGCGCCGTCGACCGCGTGGACGGCGTCGCGGGAGGCCTCGACGATGTCGGCGGCCGTGCTGGAGGAGATGTCGGCGTCGATCGTCGCCTCGAACCAGGCACGACCGCCGGACAGTGGCTGCACCTGGCCCGGCGCGCCGAGCCCCTCGATGCCCTCGAGGGCGGCGGTGACGTCGTCGGCCCGGTCGGCGGCGGTGGTCACCTGGATGGTGTTGGAGTTGTCGGACAGGCCGTGCTCGGCGAGCAGCTTCTGTCCCTTGATGGAGTCGAACTCCTTGGTGTAGGTCTCCTCGGTCGACAGGCCGGAGGCGTCGAGGCGGAACAGGCCCAGGCAGGCGAGGAGAAGCAGCCCCGTGGTCACGACCCAGACCCGGCGCGGACGGTGGCTGATCGCGCGGCCCACGCGGGCCCACAGCCCGTCGGCGGTCGGCTCCGCGCTGCCGAAGGCGGGACGCTTGGGCCAGAACACCCAGCGGCCGACGATCACGAGCAGGGCCGGCAGCAGCGTCAGCATCACGATCATGGTCACCGCGACGCCGATGGCGTTGACCGGGCCGAGCCCGGCGGTGGAGTTGAGGTCGGCGAACGACAGGCACAGCATGCCGACCGCCACCGTCGCCGCGCTGGCGAGCACCGCCGGAGCGGCGCGGTGCAGCGCGAAGGCCATCGCCTCGTGCCGGTCCTCGTGCCGGCGCAGCTCCTCGCGGTAGCGGGCGACGAGCAGCAGGGCGTAGTCGGTGCCCGCGCCGATCACGAGGATGCTGAGGATCGCCTGGCTCTGGCCGTTGACAGTCAGCCCGGCGTGCTTGGCCAGCAGGTAGACCAGGCCGGTGGCGATCGTGTTGGCGACGACCGCGCAGATGATCGGCAGCAGCCACAGCACCGGGCTGCGGTAGGTGAAGAGCAGGATCACGACCACCACGCCGAGGGTGATGAGGATCAGGTCGGTGTCGATGCCCTCGAACGCCTCCGCGGAGTCGGCGGCCTGGCCGCCGAAGCCTGCGAGGTGGACCTCGCCGCCGTCGAGGACGGCGATCTCGCGGATCTCGTCGGCGGCGTCGGGGATCGCGTTCCAGCCGTCGGCGCCGAAGTTCAGCACGAAGTAGAGGTAGGCGACCTCGCCGTCCTCGGAGACGAGCGTCGGCACGGGGGCGCCCTGCGCTCCGGCGGCCTCCGCGGCCGCAGGCGTCAGCACGCCCTCGTCGGTGACGCCGTCGAGGCCGGCGATCTCCTCGCCGTCGGACTCCATGGCGGCGAGGTCGTCCTCGGTCAGACCGCCGTCGCGGTGGTAGACGACGAGCGTCGGGATGTCGTTGGGGTCGACGGTCTCCGACAGCTCCTCGAGCACCTTGGTGGACTCCGCCGACTCCGGGAGCCACGACGAGGCCTCGTTGTCCTGGACCTCGGTGAGCTGGGTCGAGAAGCCTCCCATGACGCCGGTCAGCACGACGGCGGCGACGAGGACGAGCCACTTGGTGACGCGGCCGGTCAGGGAGCTGGCGATCTGTCGGTGCATGGGATCCAGTCCAGCAGGACCGCTCGGGTCCTCGCATCGGTGATTCCCCCGAGGACTAGACCGGGTGGCTAGGGTCGTCGCGTGTACTCCGACTACGAGGCCTGCGCCGTCTGCGGCTCCGAGGTCCGGCTGGTCCCCAACGCCGGCTCGTCCGGCGGCGCCCGCGAGCCGGCCGGCCCCGAGGACGGCGTGGTCGGCGCCGGCGACGAGCCCGTCGACGTCCGGGTGTGCACCAACGACGACTGCCCGTCGCGGCGCTAGGGCGGCCCGGAGGCCTGAGGCGGGAGCGGTCCGGTCACGGCGTACGACGCGGCGTGTGGGGTACGGGGCGCCCATGACGTCGTCCGTGGGGGAGCCCCCGTCACCCGCCGCCGGGCTGCTGTACGGCATCGGCCTCGGTGGCTTCGTCGACGGGATCGTGCTGCACCAGATCCTGCAGTGGCACCACATGGTCAGCGCCACGGGCGACCACCCGATGACGACCGTCGCCGGGCTGGAGGTCAACACCCTCGCCGACGGCTTCTTCCACCTGTTCTCGTGGTTCGCCGTGGCCGGCGCCTCGATCGTCACCCTCGCGCAGTGGCGCCAGGGCCGGCTGCCCCCGAGCTGGCGCTTCCACCTCGGCTGCGTGCTCGCCGGGTGGGGCGGGTTCAACCTCGTCGAGGGACTCGTCGACCACCAGCTCCTCGGCGTGCACCACGTGCGCGACGACCTCGGCGGCCCGCTCGCGTGGGACCTCGCGTTCCTGGCGCTCGGCGCGCTGCAGGTCGTGGTGGGCTGGTGGGTCGCGCGGTCGGGGTCGCAGGAGCTCGCCGTCCGCGCCTGGGAGCCTAGGCCCGTGGCGGGAGCCGGTGGAGCGTGACTCCGCCGAGCTCGCCGTCGGCGGCGACCGCCGTCATGTAGGTGCAGTGCGGCTGGCGCCGGCGGTCGGTGGGGGAGCCCGGGTTGAGCAGCCGCAGGCCGGTGGCGGTCGTGGTGTCCCACGGGATGTGGCTGTGGCCGAAGACCAGGACGTCGAGGTCCGGGTGCTCCCGGCTCATCCGCTCCTCACGGCCCTTCGCCTGGCCGGTCTCGTGGACCACGCCGAGGCGGAGGCCGTCCACCTCCACGTGGGCCACCTCGGGCAGCCGCTCGCGCAGGGCTCCGTGGTCGTTGTTGCCGTAGCAGGCGACGAGCCGGTGCGAGCGTGCCTCCAGCTCGTCGAGGAGGCGTACGTCGACCCAGTCGCCCGCGTGCAGCACCAGGTCGGCGTCCGCGACGGCCCGCCACACCTCGACCGGCAGGTCCTTGGCGCGCTTCGGGACGTGGGTGTCGGCCAGCAGGAGGAGTCGGGTCGCCATGGGGCCAGTCAACCGGTCCCTCCTCAGCGGGTGGCGCCGACCTCCAGGTCGCTGATCCCGCGCTCGCCCAGCTGGAGCTCCGCGGCCCGGGTGCGCAGCGTCCGCTCGGCCGAGTGCCACAGCGTGGCGGAGTGCGCGTGCCGGTGGTGCGGACCCGTGCCCGGCCGGGACTGGTCGCGACGGACCTCCTGCGCCCACGCCAGCTCGGCGAACACCTCGGCCGCCGCGAGGAGCTCGCGTACGGCCGCCTGCCTGCCGGGTGACGTGCCCTCCATGACCAGAGGTTGCCCGGCGCGCGAGGGCGCCGGGGACGTCGGCGCCCGAGTTGCCCCGAATTGGGGGCGGCTCGGCCGGCCCCTCCCCGCGGGCCTTCGCGGCGGCGCGTACGGTCGTCGCATGGCCCCCGACGAGACCCTCGACGAGTCCACGATCGACGACATGGTCGGCGAGGCCGCCCTCCAGCTCTGGGCGGCGGCGCAGACCGACTTCGACCCGTTCCAGCTGCCCTCGCCCGAGTGGCCGGACACGACCGTGCCGGTGCGTGACGTCGACATCGCGGTCGACACCGGGCTCGAGGAGGACGACGTACGCGCCTCCCTCGCCCGGCTCGACGGCGTGAAGGTCGTGGTGGGCCGGGAGGCCGGCACCGTCAGCGTGTTGCGGGCGATCCCGCAGGACACGCCGCTGTAGCCGGGGGACTCGCCGGGCGCCTACCCGGCGGCCCGCGGGGTCCTCGGGGCCTGCGCCTCGGCGACGGCCGGCCGGCGCAGCGCGAGCGGCAGCGTCGCCACGGCGATCGCGCCGGCGACCAGGAAGGCGGTGGTGAACGACGTGAGCTCGGCGATCACCCCGATGGCCACCGAGCCGATCGCCGTCCCCGCGTCGAAGCCGACGTTCCACACCGCGCTCGCGAGGTTGTGGTGCCGGCGCGAGACGGCCGTGAACGAGATGAGCAGCGTCAGGTTCTGCAGCCCTCCGTAGCACAGGCCGATGAGCAGCATGGCGAGGAGGAACGCGCCGACGCGGACGCTGTCGGAGCCGGCGACCGACCAGGCCACCAGCGCCATCCCGGCCCCGGTGAGGGGGACCAGCGGCACGAGGAAGCGCTGGGCGCCGTGGCGGTCCGCGAGCCGCCCGATCCGCCAGCGACCCAGTGCAGCGGTCACGCCCATCAGCAGCAGGCCGCCCGCTGCGACCGAGGGGCTGTCGACCATCTGGGGCGTGAACGTGATCACCGCCCCGCCGGCGAGGGTGACCGCCAGCAACAGCAGCATCGGCCGCAGCAGCCGGCGGTAGGCCGCCGACTCGGGGTCGCCCGGGTCGGGTGACGAGCTCGTGCCCGGGTGCAGGTCGGGTGCGCTGACGCGGAGCGCCGACGCGAGACGCAGCGCCGCCGGGATGCCGGCCAAGGGGAGGGCGCTCACGGTGAACACCACCCAGTAGCCGGCGCTCTCGGCGATCCACGGCCCGGCGGGGAGGAGGACGACGTTCGGCACCGCCACCGCGAGGCCGTAGGCGCCGATCGCCTCGCCGCGGCGCTCGGCGCCCACGAGCGCGGCGACGGCGGCGCTCCCGGTGACGGTGAGCACGCCGAACCCGATGCCCCGCACCGCCGACAGCGCGAGCACCACCCACAGCTCGTCGCTCAGCGACATCGCGACACCGGGGACGCCGAGCAGCGCCAGTCCCACGGCGAGCACCGGCCCCCAGCCGAAGGCGCGCAGCGCCCGCGGGACGAGCAGCTGGGTCAGCACCGTGAACAGCAGGAGCACGCCGTTCACGAGCCCGGAGCCGGCGGTGGTCGCCCCGCCCTCGACCGCCCACAGGGGCGCGACCGTCAGCAGCAGGGCGTACCCGGAGAACCCCGCGCACGTCATCATGACCAGGGGCGCCATGCCCGGCTGCCGCCAGATCGGCTCCCGCGTGCTCACGGCGGAGATCGTACGGCCGGGGCGCGCTCGCCCGGCCGGCTCCGAGCACCACGAGACGACCTGTTGACGTGGCGGTCATCACACGCCTACCGTTGGTCGGTCACCGTATGAAACGTTTCACAAAGGAGCGCGCCCGTGCGCAGGTTGGTCTCATCGTCCCTGGCCGTCGTCCTCACGGCGACCGGTGCACTGGCAGGCGCTGTGGCGCTGCCGGCAGCGGTCACGACGGCGGCGTCCGCGGCGGCAGTGGTCGCCGGCGCGCCGACCGACCTGACGGTCGGCCAGCTCCCGTCGCCGCGCGACGTGGGAAACCTGACTGCTCCGCTCCTCGGCTGGCAGGTCGGTCACGCCCGGCAGGCGGCCTACCAGGTCCAGGTCGCGGAGAGCGCCGACCGCCTCGGTGGCAGCGACGTGTGGGACTCGGGACGGGTCGCCTCGGCGAGGAGTACCAACGTCTCGTACGCCGGGCCGGCCCTGGCGCCTGCCGAGTCCTACGTGTGGCGGGTGCGCACGTGGAACGGTGACACCCCGTCCGAGTGGTCCTCGGTCTCCCGGTTCGGGACGGCGGCGGGCGGCACGTGGGGGGACTCGCGGCCGATCTGGGTGGGGGACGAGTCCACCACCGCGTGGGCCGACTACACGCTCGAGGGCAACTTCCGCATCACCGCCCAGAACGCCACCATCGTGTTCCGCGCCAAGGACGCCAGCAACTACCTGATGTGGCAGTTCCGCGGCAACGGCGTCAACACCCTCGCCCCGCACACGAGGGTCGGCAGCACGTTCACCCAGCTCAAGTCCGTGCCTCTGGGCAGGACCCTGGCGAACAACACGACCTACGCCTTCCGGATCGTCGCCTCGGGCAACACCATCACGACCTACCTCGACGGCGTCCAGGTCGACGTCACCACGGTCACCTCCGCGTTCTCCTCGGGACGCATCGGCTTCCGCACCGGCGGCAGCGAGACGAACACGTGGGACGACCTCCGGGTCACCTCCGCCTCGGGCACGGTGCTCTACCAGAACTCCTTCGAGGCGCCGTCGACCGACTTCGCGTGCGGCACCGTCTCGGGCGGGCGGCTGGCCGTCGGCAGCAGCCAGAACTGCGTCTTCGGCGTGGCGTCGACCGACTGGGCCTTCCTGCGCGGCGAGGTCGACCTCGCTGACAAGGAGGTCGCCTGGGCGACGCTCTACGCCACGGGCGCCTCGACCGCGCCGACCCGCCAGTTCGTCTACAAGGCCTGGCTGAACGGCACCTTCGTCGGCCTCGGCCCCACGCAGCCGATCGCGGGGGAGACCCGCTACGACGGCTTCGACGTCACCTCGCTCGTGCGCAGCGGCGAGTCCAACGCGCTCGGCGCGATCGCCTACACGACGACGGACAAGCGGTTCCAGGCGCAGCTCGTCGTGGAGTACGTCGACGGGTCGCGGCAAACGTTCGGCACCGGCGCCGGCTGGCGCGCGCTGAACGGCAGCACGGTCTACCCGGCCGCCGGGAGCATCGGGACGTCGTACTTCACCGCCCCTAAGGAGAACGTCCAGTCGGCGGCGTTCCCGACCGGCTTCGACCAGCCCGACTTCAACGACGCGGCCTGGCAGCCGGCAGCGGTCAAGGCCACCTTCGCCGACCTCCAGCCCACCCCGACCGCCAAGGTCGAGCACCAGCTGAAGTACCCCGAGGTCGTCGTGGAGAAGTCCCCGGGCAACTACTTCATCGACTACGGCCGCACGTGGATCGGCGGCCTGAGCCTCGACGTCGACGGCACCGCGGGGCAGGTGCTCGACGTGCGGTTCGGTGAGGCGCTGTCGTCGCCGCAGACGGTCCGCTTCGCCATGGCCACCGGCAACAGCTACCAGGACCGCTGGACGCTCAAGGCGGGTGCGCAGCACCTCGAGACGTGGGGCATGCGGGTCTTCCGCTACGCCGAGGTGCTCGGCGCGCCGACCGGGCTCGGGAAGGACGACTTCCCGGCGCTCGCGCAGGTCTACCCGTACGACCCCGAGGGCGCGCAGTTCGACTCCTCCGACCACAACCTCAACCAGGTGTGGCAGCTGTCGCGCCACACCGTCGACGCGACCAACCACAACCTGTACGTCGACTCCTGGACGCGGGAGCGGGACGCCTACGAGGCGGACTCGTACCTCCAGATGATGGCCAACTTCTTCGTCTCCGACGACCCGACGCTGGGCAACTACTCCCTCGACTACCTCCTCACCGGCCGCACGTGGCCCACCGAGTGGCCGATGTACACGATCCTGGCGTTCCACGACAGCTACCAGCAGACCGGCGACGTCGAGGCGCTCGCGCGCAACTACGACCGGCTCGTGCCCAAGCTGCCCGACGAGTGGTTCGAGGCCTCCACCGGGCTGGTGCGCAAGAACTCCGGCTCCAACGGCGCCAACAGCTGCACCGACTGCGACATCGTCGACTGGCCGGCCGGTGAACGCGACGGGTACGTCTTCCGTCCCTACAACACCGTCATCAACGCCATCAGCCACCAGAGCTACCGCGACATGGCCGACATCGCCCGCGCACTCGGCAGGACCGCCGATGCCGCGACGTTCGACGCCAAGGCCGACGCCATCAAGGCGGCCGCCACCGCACGGCTCTTCGACCCGAGCACCGGCGCCTACCGCGACGGGCTCAACGCCGACGGCACCCCGATCAACCACCACGCCATCCAGGCCAGCGTCTTCGCGACCGCGTTCGGGCTCGCCGACGAGGACCAGGCGGCGCAGACCGCGGAGTACATCGCCAGCCGCGGCATGGTCTGCAGCGTCTACTGCGCCGCCTTCGTGCTCGAGTCGCTCTACAACGGCGACCGTGCCGACGTGGCCCACGGGATGCTCACCAGCACCGGCCTGCGGAGCTGGATGAACATGATCAACAAGGGGGCCGGCGCCACCATGGAGGCGTGGGACCTCTCGTTGAAGTCCAACACGACCTACTCGCACCCGTGGGCCGCCTCGCCGGCCTACAACGTCCCGCAGGGCATGTTCGGCATCCACCCGACCACGCCCGGCTACGCCACGTTCGACGTCCGCCCGCAGCCCGCGGCCGTCGAGTGGGCCGGCGTCCGGCTCCCCACGCTGAAGGGCTCGATCGGCGCCGCACACCACACCGTCGGTGACCGCACCGACGTCGGGGTGCACATCCCCGGCAACACCGTCGCGCGCGTCTTCGTGCCCGGCGCGACGGAGTCGAGCGACCCGGTCGTGTACGTCGACGGCCGCGCCACCGGTGCGACCTACGAGCGCGGCTACCTCCGCGTCGACGACGTGCCGGCCGGCTGCCACGTGCTGAGCCTCGCCGCAGGCGAGGGCCCCGGCCTCGACGAGCACCTCACCGGCGTCTGCCCGGACGGCTACACGCCGCCCGACCTGACCGCGCCCGTCGTCACCGTGCAGACCGACCCGGCCACGGCCACCGGCGACAACGGCTGGTTCACCGGCCCCGTGGCCGTCGGTGCGTCCGCCACCGACGACCGCCCCGGCGACGTCACCATCGAGTACGGCGTCGAGGAGGGCGTCTGGTCCCCGTACACCGGACCGGTCGACGCGCCCGAGGGCGAGACGACGTTCCTGTTCCGCGCCACCGACGAGGCCGGCAACGTCTCCGGCACCTCGTCGGTCCAGGTGCGTCGCGACGTCACCGCGCCCGGCCTCACCTGGACCGGCGACATCGCCGACGGTGCGGCGTACACCTTCGGGTCCGTGCCGGACGCCCCCACCTGCCAGGCCGGCGACGTGCTCTCCGGCGAAGCCGGGTGCGAGGTCACCGGGTGGAGCGACGAGGTCGGCACCCACACGCTCGTGGCGACCGCCCGGGACCTGGCCGGCAACACCACCACGCAGCGGCGGACGTACACCGTCGCACCGTGGCGCCTGACCGGTTTCGGCAAGCCCGTCGACATGGGTGGTGTCGTCAACGTGGTGAAGGCGGGCTCGACCGTGCCGCTGAAGTTCGAGGTCTTCGCCGCCGACACCGAGCTCACGTCCCCCGACGCCGTGACCGGTCTGCGGACGGTGGCTTCGTCCTGCACCACCGCGGCGCAGGACGAGCTCGAGTCGACCGTCACCGGGGCCACCGAGCTCTGGTACGACGCCACCGAGGGCGTGTTCCGCTACAACTGGAGGACGCCGAGGAACAGCACCGGCTGCCTCAAGCTGGTCGTCATCACGGCCGACTCCTCCGAGCTGACCGCGCTGTTCGAGCTCCGCTGAGAACGAGAACATCTCAGCGAACCCGCACTGCGCTCACGGCATCGCCGTGAGCGCAGTGCGGGCTGTCTCGTGGGAGGTGCGGCAGCTCAGCTCAACGGGGAGATCACCCACGTGATGTGCCGGCGGAAGCCGGGGTCCTCGTCGACCCACTCGCCGACGATCTCGGACTGCGTCTCGTCCCACGGCCATCCCTCGGGCCCCCAGCCGGTCGCCCCCCAGGCCTCGAACGTCGTCGTCGAGGTGTACGACCGGTTCCTGCAGGTGACGGACTGCGTGCCGTCGCCGCCGCCGACGACGTCGAGGGCGTACTCATCCATGTGCGGCGCCAACAGGAAGTCGGCCGACCAGTTGCGGTCGAGCGTGCCGCTCTCGGTGAACGAGCAGTCGCCGAAGTGGCCCGAGCCGGTGTAGCTGCCCGTCGCGGACTCGTAGCGCCACATCGCGGTGTGAGCAGGGTCGCCGTGGCGCACCACGGTCATGGTGATGGACCAGTCGTAGGTGTCGCCGGAGTACTCGCCCTCGCGCACCTCGTGACCGGAGATCTTCACCTGCCAGCGGTCCGGGAACCCCTCGGCGCGGCACGAGACCTTCACCTCGGCGACGCAGGTGTCGGGGTCGGTGGGGGTGTTGGCGGCGGTGCCGGGGGCACCGCCGTCGCAGGTGTCGGTGCCCGTGCCGCCGTCGCAGGTGTCGGTGCCCTCGCCCATCCGGAGGGTGTCGTTGCCGTCCCCGCCCGTGGCGGTGTCGGCACCGTCCCCGGTGTCGACGAGGTCGTCGCCGGGGCCGGCATCGACGTCGGTGTCGTTGCCGCCCGCGGTGCTGATCGTGTCGTTGCCGTCGCCGCCCTCGACGGTGTCGGGGAAGCCCGAGCCGATGATGTCGTCGTTGCCGATACCGCCCTCGAGGAGGGTGGCCTCCTTGTGGGCGATGAGCTCGTCGTCCCCGTCCTCGCCGTAGAGGCCGATGCCGCCGGCCATCGCGGCGATCCGGTCGTTGCCGGGCCCGCCGTGGAGCAGGCCGCCATCACCGGACCCGGAGGTGACAACGTCGTTGCCCGAGCCGCCGTGCAGGACGTCGGTGCCGTTGGATCCGAAGACACGGTCGTTGCCCGGACCGCCGTCGACGTCCTTGTCGTCGCCGGGCCCGGCGTCGATCGAATCGTTGCCGTCGCCGCCGTCGATGACGTCGGGGAAGTCGGAGCCGGTAATGGTGTCGCCGCCGGCGCCGCCCTCGAGGAGGGTGGCTTCCTTGTGGGCGATGAGGGTGTCGTCCCCGTCCTCGCCGTAGAGGCCGATGCCGCCGGCCATCGCGGCGATCCGGTCGTTGCCGGGCCCGCCGTGGAGCAGGCCGCCGTCACCGGAGCCCGAGGAGATGCTGTCGTTTCCGGTCCCTCCGCGCAGGACGTCGGTCCCGTTGGACCCGAAGACGCGGTCCTTGCCGGGACCGCCGTCGACGTCCTTGTCGTCGCCGGGCCCGGCGTCGATGGTGTCGTCGCCGTTGCCGCCGTCGATGACGTCGGGGAAGTCGGAGCCGGTGATGGTGTCGTCGCCGGCGCCGCCCTCGAGGAGCGTTCCTTCCCCGTGCGCGATCAGGGTGTCGCCACCGCCCTCGCCGTAGAGGCCGATGCCGCCCGCCATGGCGGCGATCCGGTCCTTGCCGGGCCCGCCGTAGAGCAGGCCGCCGTCACCGGAACCCGACGAGATGCTGTCGTCGCCGGCGCCTCCGCGGAGGACGTCGGTTCCGTTGGACCCGAAGACGCGGTCGTTGCCGGCGTCGCCGCAGACGAGGTCGTTCCCGGGGCCCGCGTCGATGCGGTCGTGCCCGCCCTTGGCGACGATGACGTCACGCTTCGAGGTGCCCTTGATGACCTCGGACCTGTCGGTGCCGACGATGGTGGCGCGGACGCCCTGGCATCGTGCTGCCGCGGCCTCGGCCGGGGCAGCGGCACCGAGAAGGGTGGTCGTCATCAGGGCTGCTGCGGCCAGGGCCGGCAGGCCGCGCAGCCGGCGCGGGACGGAGTGGGTGTCGGACATCGGGCTCGCTCCAAGTGGTCAGCTGTAGGTGTGGCCACAGCCTGCGGCGAGGCGCTTGCGCATCGCTTGCGTACCGCTTGGTTGCCCTTCGGACCCGGCTGACCGGGGGAATGCCCAGCCCGCTCGAGGGGCCTCGGCGCAGGCAGGGCGACCGCGCGTCTAGAAGAGCAGGAACGCGATGGGGGTGACGAGGACCAGGGTGAGCACCACCCGCTCGAACCAGATCACGACCATCTGAGGCACCGAGATCGGGATGTCGGTGGCGACGACGCACGGGACCATGGCGGAGAAGAAGATGACCTGGGACACGCAGACGACGGCGACGATGAACTTCACGGCGGGCACCGCCTCGGTCACCAGCAGGGCCGGCAGGAACATCTCGGCGATCCCGACAGCTGCTGCCTTCGCGACCAGCAGGGGCTCGGGGATCTGCAGTGCCCACGTGACGGGGTAGAAGAGGTAGCCCAACCAGTCGAAGACCGGCGTCCAGGTGGCGAGAACGAGGCCGAGCAGCCCGATCGAGAGGATGGACGGCAGGATCGCCATCGCCATCAGCAGCCCGTCGCGCACGTTCCGCCAGACGTTGACGTGCAGCGGCGGGGCGGCTGCGACCGTGTGCTTCGCCTCCTGCCAGGCCAGGCTCAGCCTCCGACCGCGACCGTCGACCTCCGGGCGGGCCTCGACGCCCTCGAAGTAGGTGTCCGGCATGCGTGACAGGGGACGGATCCTCACAGTGACGGCAGTGACCAGGAAGGTGACCAGCAGCGTCGTCCAGAAGTACGTCAGCCACGACCCCATGAGGTCCAGGGTCGTCGCCACCACGATCATGAACGTCGCGGAGACCGTCGAGAACCCGGTGGCGATCACCGCGGCTTCGCGCGCGGAGTACTTGCCTTCGCGGTAGACACGGTTGGTGATCAGCAGACCCAGCGAGTAGCTGCCGACGAACGACGCCACCGCATCGATCGCCGATCGACCCGGCGTTCGCCACAGGGGTCGCATGACGGGCTGCAGGATGACTCCGACGTACTCGAGAAGGCCGTACCCCACCAGCAGGGCGAGGAACACTGCACCGATCGGCACCAGCAGGCCGACCGGGATGACCAGGCTCTCGAACAGGAACGGCCCGATGTCGGGTCGCGCCAGCCACGCCGGCCCGGTCTCGAGCACGAGCAGGAAGCCGATCACCATCCCGACCAGCTTCGCGACCGTGAAGACGACGTCGATGGTCGAGCGGCGCCAGGTGCCGGTGACGAACGGCACCGCCGCCCCGCCGACGATCAGCGCCAGCGCGTAGTAGGGCATCAGCGACGGAGCCGTGTCGCGGATCGCGGTGACCAGGTGGTCGAGCGGAATCGAGTCGCGACCGTCGAGGGTCACGGGGGCGAAGAACATGAACGCCCCGATCGCGCTGTAGACGAAGAACTTCCACATGTGCGACGGGCTCGAGGTGTCGCGGGCGCCAGCCTGGGCGATGCTCTGCTCGGTCATTGAGGGCCTCCGATGTCGAGAGCGATTCCCGATCAGACTGGCACGGGGCCGTGATGGCGTGAAGGACGTCGCGCGAGGACGGCGTCTCGGATGCGAGACGGAACAGGCGATCCGTGAGCGGGCAGATGACGGCGGCCGACCGCGACCCGATGCCGGTGCTTCCCGGCCGCGACGTCCGCCCGCGGCGGATGAGGACGGCTCCCTGTTCACCTGCACGTCCACCCTGGGTCGCCCGGACGGCGAGCCCTGGTCACCCGCGGTCCCGAGGGTACGAGCGCCCCCGACCCGACAGAGGAGTGCTCGACCATGCGAAGGATCATCTCGGGCTTGGCCGCAGGTGCTGCGGCCTTGTGCCTTGCAATGCCCACGGCGTACGCGGGTCCGGCGGAGCCGGACCCCGCTGACCTCCCGCTCCACATCCACGGCGGTGCCTGGCCGACCAGCCACGTCCAGGGCGTCGCGATCGACGCCGAGCGTGGCTACATGTACTGGTCGTTCACCCAGATGCTGGTCAAGACCGACCTCGACGGGAACGTGGTCGGCACCGTCACCGGGCTCACCGGCCACCTCGGCGACCTGGACGTCAACCCCAAGGACGGCCGCGTCTACGGCTCCTTGGAGTACAAGGCGGAGGAGGCGTTCTACATCGCGATCTTCGACGTCGACGCCATCGACCGGGTCGGCATGGACGCCGAGGGAGACGGCGTGATGACGGCGGTGCACCTCGACGAGGTCGTCGCCGACTTCACCGCCGACATGGACGGCAACGGCGTCTTCGACGGCGACACGGCCAGCACCCCGGACCACCGCTACGGCAGCAGCGGCATCGACGGCGTCGCGTTCGGTCCGGCGTTCGGGAAGACTGGTGGCAAGAACCGGCTCGTCGTCGCCTACGGCATCTACACCAACACCTCCCGCACCGACAACGACCACCAGGTGCTGCTGTCCTACGACGTCACCCGGTGGAGGAAGTACGAGCAGCCGCTCGACCAGGACGCCCCCCACCGCAGCGGCCCGGCCGGGCACGACGGCAAGTACTTCGTCTTCACCGGCAACACCCACTTCGGGGTCCAGAACCTCGAGTACGACCCGTACACGCGCGACTGGCTGATGGCCGTCTACGACGGCCGCAAGCCGGCGTACCCCAAGTACTCCTTCTTCCGGCTCGACGGCGAGACCGCCCCGCGGACCGGTCTGATCCGGGGGCAGGCGACCCCGGAGACCGGCCAGCTCCTCGAGCTGGAACAGGAGGGCCTCCACCACCCGGCGTCAGGCACCTTCGGCTACGAGTTCCACGGTGACTACGGGATCGTGGCACTGGGCGACGGTTACTACTACGTGGCCGAGGGCAAGCGCGTCGAGCGGGACGGAGCCGTCCTGCAGGACGGGGACGTCTACCTCTACCGGTGGACCGGCGAGACGCCTGCGCCGTTCGAGCGGGTCACGCGGCGCTGAGCTCGGGGGCCGGCGCACTTCGGTGCGCCGGCCCTCCGCGCTTGCGCGGGCTTCGCTCGGGGATCCCGCTCGACCGAGCGCGGACTGTCGCACGGCGCGCGTGGAGACGGCCTCGCGGGCACGGGCGGCGGAATGACGCATCGTTCGATCGTGGCCCTGAGAACGAGACGCTCGGGCGACACGCCTCGGCTCAATGCGCGTTGTGCGGGGTGCCCCACAGCGCTGCGACGTGGCTGGCGTCCGTGCCGCAGCATCCGCCGACGATACGAAGGGCGGGCAGGTGTCCGCGCAGCTCGTTCGTGGACCGGGTGAGCAGCGCGAGGTCGCCGGTGTCGAGCTCGCTCATCTCATCGAGCTCGGCGTGGCTGAGCGTCGAGGCGTTCGGTCGGAACGACGCGATGCGGGCCGCCCAGGAACCGTCGTCGTGCTGGTGAGGCCCTGGCAGCGCGAGCGCCGGCGACACGTGCAGCGGGTGGGCGCAGTTCACGCCGTACCAGTCCGGCGCCTCGGCGGCGTCGACGGCCAGCACGGCATCACGCAACGTGGTCCCGTCCGGCAGTCGGCCGTCGGTCTCGACGGTGAAGGAGATCGCCACTGCCATCCCGGCCGCTCGGGCGGCACGCACCACGCCGAGCGCCTCCGCAGGCTCGGACATCGTCATCGCGTGCACGACGTCGACGCCAGCTGCCGCGAAGGTGTGCACCTGGGGGCTGTGGTACTCGGCTGCTTCGTCGGCGTCGGCGCCTGCAGCGAGGTAGCCGTCACCGCGGGGGCCCACCACGCCGCTGATGAGCGTCGCAGGGACATCCAGGTCGGCTGCGATGGATCGTAGGAGGTCCACCGCGCGGTGGTTCACGGTCTCGAGCCGTGTGGCGTCGTAGCCCAGCCCGGCCGCCCAGTCGGGGTTGGCGCGCCACGTCGGCGTCTCCAGCATCAGGCCGGCACCCGCCGCTCGTGCGACGGAGGCGTAGTCGGCGTAGTAAGCCGACAGCACCTCGACGCCGCCGGCGTCCGACACGAGGGGGAACGCCGCGAAGTCAGGAAGGTCGATTCCCTTGTTGAACAGGAGGTCGGTCTCCAACCCTCCGTCGGTCACCCAGCTTCTGTCAGCGAGCAGATCAGTCATGGTGCTGCCTCCGTCGTTTCAGACCATCTGGTCTGGTTCTACCAGACCAGATGGTCTGGAACAATGGCTTCATGCCGCGAGATGGAACAGCGACCCGGGCTCGACTGCTGGACGCAGCCGAGCAGCTGATCGAGCAGAACGGTTTCGCGGCGACGCGCGTGGACCAGATCATCGCGGCCTCTGGCAGCTCGAAGGGCGCGTTCTTCCACCACTTCGACTCCAAGCAGAGTCTGGCGCGCGAGCTCGTGTCGCGGTACGTCGACGCGGACCTCCGGCTGCTCGACCAGGGCCTTGCAGCGGTCGCCACGATCGACGGCGAGCTGGAGCGGCCGGTGGCCTTCCTACGGTTCTACGAGCAGTGGGCCGCGGACCTGGTCTCTGAGGAGTCGGCCTGTCTCTACATCGCCGTGCTCACGGAGCGTGATCTGCTCGACGACGCGACCTTGGCCGAGGTGGACCGGGCCGTGGTTGCCTGGCGGAATGGATTTGCCGCGCTGCTGCGTCCGGCGCTCGCGGTTCGCGGACTCCCGATTGCTCCCGACGAGCTCGCCGACCACCTGTTCGCCACCTTCGAGGGCGCCTACCTCATGTGCCGCGCCGCGCGTTCGCCAGAGCCGATGCGCCAGCAGCTGCGGGTGCTCCGCCAGATGGTCGAGGCCCTGCTCGACTGACCGGCCAGGCGCGATGCGCCGGTTGCGTCGTCGCCCCGGCGATCACTTCCCCGCCGGGATCGCTCATCAGGAGTCCCTGACAGCAAAGACGCGGCCCTGCGGGCGCCCTCGTCGCGGCATGAGCGCGGCCTTCGCGCCCTAGCCGGGACGCTACGTCCCGTCGATACTCCGTTGCGGGACCGCGAGGGAGGGCCGGAGCGATGTACGCGGTAGTGGCTTCGTGGCAGACAGATCCTGGGCTGGCCGCTCTGCGGCGGGAGATGCTCGATCGCATCGTCGAGGGTGTTCGTGCGGCCCCAGGCTTCGTCCATGGATATTGGGCTGACAGCGCTCCGACCCGGTCGCACACCTTCATCGTCTTCGCGGATCGCGCCGCCGCAGAAGTATTCGCGGAGGACGTCCGCAGCAATCTGGAGAACCACGCTCGAGCCGGCGTGAGGAATGAGGAGCTAGCCATCGCGCAGGTCGTGGCCTCCGCGTGACACCGGCCCGCGACTACCGGATCTCGGCAGTCCGTGCGTGCCGACGAGCGGCGGACTGACCCATCGTCGACGTCGAGTGTCAGGTCCGACCGCTCCCCGGAGACGGTGCGTGAGTCGCGAGGATGTGTTCGACTGGATCGGCGGCTGGCTTCGCCGTAACCGGTGTGCTGCCCGACTGGTGGGGAAAGAGCCGTTGCCCGGACGAGTACGACAGGCGCACGAGCTCGGGACAGGCAGCTGGACTCCCGGCCGAGGGGACTAGCCGGTGTAGTCCCTTCGGGTAGTCCCTCGTCGGTAAGGTAAAGGACCCTGTGCAGCGCTACTACGCTGACGGCAGCCAGATGGCGCCCTCTCGGGACTCTTGGCTGCCCCTGGTTCGCTCGTCCGCCCGTTTCCCGGGTGGACATGACACGTAGGTGCCGGCGCCTGCCCTCGATCGGGTTCGCGCGCGGTGCCTTGTGCCACGAGCGCCTGGTGAGCAGCTACGCGCAACCCTGCGGGCACCCACCACCCACCAGGCCTCGACCGGGGCCACAGGAAGGCACGCCCGCACCATGAACAAGCCCACCCGCCGCACCACCAAGGTCCTCGCGGCCGCCACCACTCCCGTCGCGCTCATCGGTGCCGCGGCGCTCATCTACACGTCCTCGTATGCCGCCTTCACCGGACAGACCCGCAACTCAGGCAACCAGTGGTCGACCGGGTCGGTCAGCCTTACCGATGACGACAACGGCTCGGCCCGCTTCCAGGTCAAGGACATGCTCCCAGGCGCGACCGACACCAAGTGCATCAAGGTGACTGCCAACGCGTCGGTGCCCAGCACCGTGAAGGGCTACGCCGTCAACCCGGTCACCAGTCCGCAGGGCCTGGAGAACCGCATCAAGGTGACCATCGACTCAGGCACCGGTGGCTCATTCGCCGACTGCTCTGGCTTCGTCGCCGGCGGTCCGGCGCACGTGACCGACGTCTCGCTGAGCCAGATCGCCCAGGTCAACACCTTCGAGGCCGGCTTCGGCGGCTGGACCGTCGATCCGGGCGTGCGCGACCGGACCTACCGCCTGACCTACAAGTTCGACACCACCGGCATGACGCAGTCGGAGATCGACCAGCTCCAGGGCGCCACCACCGGCATCGACATGCAGTGGGAGATGCGCACCAACGGCTGACCCTCGGGTGCGCCACGCCACCGGTTCACCCGCACCTCGTCATGCCATGACCGGCCGGGGCTGACACGCCACGTCGCCCCGGCCGGTCCCAGCGACACCGGCCACTACCGTCGATCCGCCGTCGCAGCGCCCGTCGAACAGCCTTACAGTCCTGGAGGCGCCATGCCCTCCCAGCGCACCGCGGCCGCGGCCGCCGGCTGGGCACGGCTGACAGCCGTGCTCGTCTCGCGCGCCTACCGCACGGGCCTGCTGACCCTCTCGGTCATCGCGCTCGCGCCGCTGCTGTTCGGTTGGGGCTCCTTCGTCATCAAGTCCGGCTCGATGGGGCCCTCGATCGACGTCGGCGACGTCGTGGTCGCTCGCCCCTTCGCGATCGGCGAGAAGGTTGCCGTCGGCCGCGTCTACGTCTTCGACGACCCGTCGACCAGCCGGGAGCACCTGCTCACGCACCGCATCGTCGAGCTGCGCGACGACGGGTCCTACACCAGCGCAGGCGACGCGAACGAAGTCACCGACGCCACCCCAGTCACCACCGACGACTTCGAGGCCCGCGGCATCCTGCTCGTCCCCTTCGTCGGCCTGCCGGTGACCTGGCTCCAGAATGGGCAGTGGGTCAGGCTCGGCCTCTGGCTGTTGCTGACCGTCGCCGCCTTCTGGGCCGCCACCCGCAACCTTGACGGGGAGCCGCCGAAGTGGAACCTGCTGCGGTTCACCTCGCGACCGATGCGCCAGCGCCGCTCGGAGCACACGTCAGACGACGCCGACGACGACAACGGCGCCCAGGAGGTCCCGGCTGCTCGGCGAGTCCCGCACCGAGTCGCGCGCCGCCACGCTCCCGCCCTGCTCGGGATCGTCATCGCGCTGAGCGGCACCGGTCTCGGCACCGCCAACGCCGGCTTCACCGCCCAGACCAGGAGCCCCGGCATGCGGTGGACCGTCGCCAGCTTCGTCCAGCCGTACGTCGCCGCCGTGCTCGCCGACAACCCTGCGACCTTCTGGCTCCTCGACGAGGCAGTTGGCACCGGCACCGCCCAGGACCGCTCCGGCAACCAGACCCTCGGCACCTACCGCGCCGGCGCAACCCTGGGGCAGACCGGCGCGCTGACCAGCCGCAACCCCGGCACCTCGATGCGCGCAGCCGGGGGCCTGGCGGTCACCTCGGCCAGACCGGTCGCCGCACCGACCGCCCATTCCATCGAGCTGTGGTTCCGCACCACCTCCACCACGGGCGGCTATCTCGTCGGATTTGAATCAACCACCGCGACAACCTCGCCGCTGGCAGACCGCATCGCGCGGATGACCCCCTCCGGACAGCTGACCTACGGCAACTGGAGTACCAACCCCGTCCGAACCATCACGACCCCTCGCGCCTACAACGACGGGAACTGGCACCAGCTGGTCGTCGCCGTCGCCAACCCCAGCTCCTTCGGCGACACCGTGCTCTACGTCGACGGCGTCGCCGCCGTCTCCGGTCAGACCTCGAAGGCGGAGGCCTACAACGGCTACTGGCGTGTTGGCGCCGGAGCAGGCACCAGCCCCGCCTTCAACGGGACCATCGACAACCTCTCGATCTACCTCACGACGATGCCCGCGGCCAGGGTCGCCGCCCACTACGCCGCCAGATGACCACCCTCCGAGCGGCGATGAGAACCGAGCGTTGCAGCCGCCGACTCTCGTGTCATAGGCGACCACAGGACCGAACAGTCATGTGAAGCCGGCGGCGGAAAGACGCAGCTCGAAGCGGATTGACCACAGCAACCCGCGCACCGGCCCGAGATGTCAGATCATCGTCGTGGCCGGCGGCGACAGGGCTGCGCCGGCCGCACCCAGCGGCGCGGCCGACCAGATGTCACGCGAGACGGGCGGCCGGCGCCGAAGTGCCCTCGGATGCGGGGACGTCGATGCCTGCCTCTGTTCGGCCCGTGTGCCGCCACAACGAGACACCCAGCCCGATCAGTGCGACGCCGGTGGGGACGGCCATCGGTCGGTCGAAGGCGGCCGGAAGGACTGCCAGGAGAGCCGTGCCGGAGGTGCCGATCGCCAGCAGGGCCGCGGCCCATCGGGCGAGGACTGCGGCGCGGAACAGCGCTACGCCGAGGAGCACTCCGCCGAGCAGGTAGCCGGCGCCGGCGACGTTGAACAGGGTTTGCAGGGCGCCGATGTCGCGGTCGATCGTCGCGCCGGTCGCAGCTGCGACGGCGTCGTCGACCAGTCCCGGATGGGTGTCGACGAGGATGGGCAGCACGACTGCGGCGATCATCTCGACTGCCAGGATGGCGAGGTAGCCCGTGGCAAACGTGAGGCATCCGAGGAGTCCCAGCACACCCAGTCGGCGGTGCTGGTGCAGGTACATGCCGGTGATGCCCGCGAGCGCGAGGGCTGCCATTGCCGTCTTGGCCAAGCTGCGCGCCACCCATTCGTCGGTCTCGGTGGTGAAGGTGCCGGGATCCGGGTGACCGATCTGGACGGCGATGAAGATGCCGCCCGCGAGGGCGGCAGACGCGCTGCTGGCCCTGAGGAGCCTGGTCGTGGTGATCGCGCTGAGAGGTGGCACCGCACCATTCTCGGGCAGGGCGCGAGGCGGCGTGCGTGATTCGGGGTAGGTCTGGGGGCTGCCTCGGGGGCCGCTCAGTGCGGCATTCGATGTTTGGCGTCACGATGCGCCCCTGAGGTCGTTACATGTGTAGCGGGCGCCACCTGGCACTCGCGTTCTGCTGGTGCTCGGGCCGAGCCGGACGAGCAGGGGGTGGGTCTGTGTCTGGGTCGACCGTGCGAGCGCTGACACTGCCGCCTGCCTCGACGGCGGCGCGTGAGGCGCGGCGCGCGGTGCGGGACGCAGTGACGAAGTCGGGGGCTGCGGATCTCGCCGAGGCGGCTGAGCTGGTGACCTCGGAGCTCGTCACGAACGCCGTGGTGCACGCTGGGACGCACGTGCGCCTCCTCATCACCGCAGAGGCGAAGGCCGTCCGCGTGGAGGTGGGTGACGCCAGTCCGCACCTTCCGATCCGCCGGTCCTGGTCCCAGATGGCGGGCACCGGACGGGGTCTGGCGATCGTCGAGGATCAAACGGACAGGTGGGGCGCATCGCGGGTCGACGCCGGGAAGGTCGTCTGGTTCGAGATCGGGGAGCCCACCGGTCCGGCGCCTCGAGAGGCCGTCGCGGCCAGCCCGACCGGTGACACCGTGATCACCACGTTGTTGAACGTTCCCCTGCTCATGCACTGGGCCTGGCAGGAGCACGCGTCCGCGCTGTTGCGCGAGTACCTCCTGTACGCGCTCGAGGACGAGCCACAGGCGGTCGAGGAACACGCTCGCGCCAGCGACGCGCTGAGAATCCTCGAGGAACAGATCTTGAAGCCGCAGCTGCCGATCGACCCGGCCGCCCTGATAGCGAGCTCCGTCGAACCGGACACGACCGCCGAACACCTCGAGCTCGTGGTCCCGGCTGCCGCAGTAGCGCACTTCGAGGTGCTCGACCACGTGCTCACCCGCGCTGTGCGAGCGGCCGAGGCCGGGCATCTGCTCGGTCCGCCCACTCAGCCCGAGATCGTGGAGATGCGCCAGTGGCTGTGCGGGCAGGTGCTGTCGCAGAGCGACGGTGGTCGGCCCGTCCCGTGGGCCGTCCGCACCGACTTGCGCAGCCCCTCCACGAGCAGCTCCCCGTCAGCTGAGATCGCACGCGAGGTGGAGCGACTGGACGTCCCTGCGCTGGTCGCGAACGACGCC
This sequence comes from Nocardioides xinjiangensis, assembly GCF_017916455.1. Classification (GTDB taxonomy): domain Bacteria; phylum Actinomycetota; class Actinomycetes; order Propionibacteriales; family Nocardioidaceae; genus Nocardioides; species Nocardioides xinjiangensis. Next base: position 33,054 of record NZ_JAFMSY010000005.1, read on the forward strand.
GGGGTGATCATGGCCGTCTCGTCGGGGCTGGTGGAGCTCCTTCGCTACCAGGACGCCTCCTCCCTGCTGGGGCGCCGAATCGTCGTCGTCATCCCTCCACGGTTCCACCAGGCCCACATCGCCGGGACGACGTTGCACGCCACGAACGGACGCGACGTCCTGCTGAACCAGTGGGTCGTCGTGCCCGCTGTCCGGGCGGACGGCAGCGAGGTCACGGTGGAGCTGCGCGTCGAAACGCAACGCGCGAACGACGCACATCACTTCGTGGCCCAGTTCCGCGTGCACCACTGAGGACGCCGCGCACGAGGCGCCCGTCCCTCGCGGAACGGGCGCCTCGCCGCCTGTTCGGCGGCTCGGGGCTTCAGTCGAGGAAGCCGCTGATGAAGGCGTAGGCCTCCGGGGTGTCCACGCGGTACGAGAAGTCATTGCCCTTGCAGGTGTTGTTCAGCCCGAAGCTGTTGACCGCCACGACGATGTCGGTGCTCCGGTAGAGGATGGGACCGCCCGAGTCGCCCGAGCAGTTGCCGCCGCGGTCGTTGCCGGGGTTGTTCGTCGTCTGCAGCCCGTAGTCGCCCACCAGAGCGTTGTTCAGGCTGATCAGGTCGCTCTCGGCGTACATGCGGATCTTGTCGCCGATCAGGTAGGGCTTGCGCTGCTGCAGGCCATACCCGACGGTCGTGAAGTAGGTGTCGCGCTGACCGCGCCGCGTCGACAGGTCGTCGAGGTAGCCCACCGGTGCCAGCTGGGCCGGCTCGATGTCGGTGATGGCACGATCGAGGGTGAAGACCGAGAGGTCGCGCGTGTCCGGGGTCGTCAGCGAGCCGGTCCAACCCGGCATGGCGTGCGGAGCACCGACCGCGTCGAAGTCGGTCGACGTGCTGACGTCCACCGTGCGCAGATCCTCGTCGAAGAAGATGTGGGCGTAAGCCACCCCGTCGGTGCAGTGGGCTGCGGAGAGCACCACGTCTTCGTCGATGAGCGTGCCGCTGCACCGTCCCGCATACGTCCCGTCCTCCTCGAACAGGGCGATGAGCGCGACGTACGGGTGCGCGCCGTTGTCGACCTGGCCGTAGTTGATGGCGTGCGCGGGGGCTGCCGTGGTGCTGAGTCCGAGGACGAGGGCAGCGGCGAGAAGTGTGCGTCGAATCATGCGGGTGCCTCCCGGTTGGCTGATGAGTGCGAGACCATCGTCCTCGGCGCTGGTCCGCGCGCTAGGTGGGAACAGGGCAGTTCCGGGTCCGACGTGGTCGGCCAGCCCGGTGCCGGAGCGCCAGCAGGGGTGCCGCGCGGTCGCCGCCCGCCGCTCCCTACCCCGGCCGCCGGACCTCCAGCAGCCCCCGGTCCTCGACCAGGTCGAGCGAGAGCGTCCGGTAGCCGACGTCCTCGAACAGCACGGTGATCCGGTCGTCCTCGACGTCGGTCACGGTGCCGGTTCCGAACTCCGGGTGCTCGACCGTGTTCTGCACGGCGTACGGCGCGTCGGCGTCCTGCGACTCGTCCGGCGCGTCGCCGGAGAGGCAGTTGTCGCACACCCCGCAGCGGTCGCGGACCTCGGCGCCGAAGTAGCCCAGCATGAAGGCGCTGCGGCACCGGTCGGTCTCGGCGTACGCGCGCATCATCTCGACCCGCGACTCCTCGAGCCGGCGGTGCGCCTTCGCCCGCTCGACCACGGCGTCGACGACCGCGTCGAGGTCGGCGTCGTCCCGGACGTCGCCCGCGGCCCTGGCGAGGTTGACGAGGTTGATGATGCGACCCGCCTTGCGGAAGCCGAAGTCGAGGTGCTCGCTCACCTCGCGCGGGTCGTCGCTGTCCGCCGCCCTCATCGCCTCCACGACCGCGCGCACGTCGCGGGGCTTGGGCACGGGGGTGGCGAAGAAGTGCCCGAGCGAGAGGTCCTCGGCGCGGTAGGCGAGCACCGCCTTCGCGGTCGCGCGGTCGCGGCCGGCCCGCCCCACCTCCTGCCAGTACGTGTCGGGGGACTCCGGGACGTCGGCGTGCACCACGAAGCGGATGTCGGGCTTGTCGATGCCCATGCCGAAGGCGGACGTGGCCGCCACCAGCGGCACCTCGCCCGTCATGAACTCCTCGTGCACCTGGTTGCGCCGGCGCTGGGGGAGGCCGGCGTGGTACGCCGCCGCGCGGTACCCGCGCTCGACGAGCGCCTCGGCGAAGGACTCCGCGCCGGCGCGGGTGCGGCAGTAGACCACCCCGCTGCCGGGATCGCCGGCCAGCTCACCGACCAGGTCGAGCACCCGGTCGCGCTGCTCGTCGGCGTCGGCGAAGCGCTCGACCGCGAGCGCGATGTTGTCGCGCTCGAAGCCCGTCAGGACGATGCGCGGGTCGCGCAGCCCCAGCCGCTCGACGATGTCCTGCTGGGTGGGGAGCGCGGCCGTCGCGGTCATCGCGACCACCCGCGGCTTGCCGAGCTGGGCGACGAGGTCGCCGAGGCGGAGGTAGTCGGGCCGGAAGTCGTGGCCCCACGAGGACACGCAGTGCGCCTCGTCGACGGCCACGAGGCGCGGCTCGATCGAGGCGATCTCGGCCAGCACCTCGGGGTTGGCGAGCTGCTCGGGCGCGAGCAGCAGGAAGCGGACCTCACCCGACCGGGCCGCCTCGAGCACCGCGGCACGGGCGCTCTCGGACTCCGCCGAGCTCAGCCGCGCGGCGGTGAGCCCGGCCTCCTCGAGCGAGTCGACCTGGTCCTGCTGGAGCGCGAGGAGTGGGGAGACGACGACGGTGCACCCGCCCAGCAGCAGCCCGGCGACCTGGTAGACCAGCGACTTGCCCGAGCCGGTCGGGGCCACGAGCAGCACGTCGCGCTCGTCGAGGAGGGCCAGGACGGCGTCCTCCTGGCCGGGCAGCAGCTCCCGGTGCCCGAAGTGTCGTGCTGCTGTCTCGCGCACCTGCTCGGCTGCGATGGCCACCCGGGGCCCCTCTCGATGTCCGTCGCGCACGACCTGTGCGACCGGTGGAGGTACCCGGCCCCGCGAAGCGGCATGCGGGAGAGGTGGGTCACCGGGGACGGAAGCCCGAGCACATGATCCGCAGGTGCTCGATCGTCTCGCCGCCGCGGTAGTAGGCCTGCTGCTCGGCGACGTACGAGCCGTCCGGGTTGACGAGGTCGAAGCGGTAGCTGACGTGCGAGGTGTCAGCGACGTCGGACCGCTCGGCGACCTCGACCACCCGCTCGATCGTGTCCGACTCCTCGAACCACGAGCCGAGGACCGTCTCCACGACGTCGTCGGGGCCGGTGCCCTCCCAGAGCCGGCCGGGGGTGAGCCCCTTGAAGTCCACGTCGTCGGCGAGCAGGGCGCGCAGCGCGGCCTCGTCCTTGGCCGCGATGGCGCCGGCGAGCCGCGCGCCCAGGCTGTCGGTCATGCGGTCAGTGTGCGGCCCCGCCGGGGCTGGGGGGAAGTGGGTCACGGTCGCTCCGTGCGGTCGCGCAGCCACGTCGTCGTGCCCGGTGCCATGCCGCGTGACTTCGGGGTCGACGGCACCGGGCTCACGAGGAGCGCGGCATCGTCGGGCAGCGACCACTTGAGGGCGTGGAAGACCGCCGACAGCGACTCGGTGCTGTCGACCAGCAGGAGGCCGGGTGCGACCTCGCGGGCCTCCGTCCACGGACCCTCGAGCGTGTCCGGCGGGGCGGCTGTCCAGGCGAGGTAGACCGGCATGTCGCCGATTGTGGCGTCAACCCGCCAGCGCCGCGAGGTCGCGCTCGGCGTAGAGCCGGTGCTCCCACTCCTCGTTGAGGACCACCTTCAGGCACGCCGCCACGGTGAGGTCGTCCGCGTCGCCGAGGAACGGCGTGGCCGAGGTGACGCGCCGCTCGAGCCCCTCGTCGGTCAGGCCGTCGAGCACCGCCTGCACTGTGGCGCGCCGCCGGGCCCGCAGGTCGAGCACGTCGTCGAGCGGGGGGCGTACGTCGCGGTCCCACGGCACGCCCGCCACCGCCGGCGCCTCGTCCCACGGCAGGTCGAGCGGGTGCCACGGCGACGGGTCGCCCAGCACCACGCCGCCGACCCAGCAGGCGTGCGCGAAGCCGAGGTGCCGCAGCGTCTCGATGAAGGACCACTCCCCGTCGACCTGCTCGTGCAGCCGGTCGGCGGGCAGGGCCCGCGCCGACCCGACGGTGCCCGCCCACAGCCGGTCGAGCGTCGAGAACGCCGTGCGGAAGCCGGCGAGGTCGGTGGGGCGCATCAGCGCCCGCTCGGGCATCCGGCGGTCGAGCTCCGCCTCGACGAGGGGAGCCACGTCGACCCCGTTGACCACCAGCCGGCCGACCTCTCCGTGGATCTCCATGTCGGGAACTTCGACGCCCGTCATGCGGACGCCCTTCAGCCAGGCGGCACGCACGCGGACCTCGCTGAGGTCGACGTCGCGGAGATCGGCGCCGGCGAGGCGCACCTCGCGGAAGGTGCTGCCCGACAGGTCGACCCGCTGGAAGGTGGAGCCGCCGAGGTCCTGCTCGATGAAGTCGCTCATCCCGGCAGGTTAGGAGTCGTTGCGGACGATCCGCGACCGGTTCGATCATGTGTCCATGACCGACGCACCCCGCACGCCCGGCACGGTCGCCGTCCCCGGCGCCGTCCTCTCCTTCGACGTCATCGGCGACCTCGCCGACGCCACCGCTGCCTCCCCGCCGCTGGTCCTGGCGGGATCGCCGATGGACAGCACCGGGTTCGGCAGCCTCGCCGCCGCGCTGAGGCGGGCGGCGCCGGACCGGGTCCTGGTGCTGACCGACCCGCGCAACACCGGCCGCAGCACCCGCGACGACGACACCGCGGCGGTGACGCCGGAGCAGCACGCCGACGACCTGCACGCGCTCGTCGAGGCGCTGGGCGTCGGGCCGGTCGACGTGTTCGCCTCCTCGGGCGCCGCGGTCAACTTCCTGCACCTGGTGGCGACGCACCCTGGCGACGTCCGCATCCTCGTCGCGCACGAGCCGCCGATGACGGCGCTGCTCCCCGACGCCGAGGCCATCGCACGGGTGTGCGCCGACATGGTCGCCACCTACGACGCGTCCGGCCGCGGACCGGCGATGGCCCGCTTCATCGGGCTGGTGATGCACCGCGGCGAGGTGCGCGGCGACGAGCCCGCTCCGGACCCCGCGATGTTCGGGCTGCCCACCGAGGACGACGGCTCCCGCGACGACCCGCTCATGGCCAACATGCGCGGCGAGGGCGTCACGCGCGTGCCCGACCTCGACGCGGTGCGCGCTGCGAGCACCCGGGTGGTCGTCGGCGTCGGCGAGGAGTCGGGTGGGCCGGCCGACGGCGAGGTCGCGGGGCGGTCGGCGTACGCCGTCGCGCGGGCCCTGGGCCAGGAGCCCGTCGTGTTCCCCGGGGGCCACAACGGCTTCCTCGGCGGGGAGTTCGGCCAGACGGGCAAGCCCGAGGAGTTCGCCGCGCGCCTGCGCGAGGTGCTCGCCGGCTGACCGGTCAGCGACCGGCGGTCACCAGGTCACCAGGTCAGCTCGATCTCGACCTCGTTGGACTCGCCCAGCTCGACCTCGACCTTGAGGGCGACCTCGTCGGGCACGGCGACGGTGATCCGACCGCCGTCGCGCACGAACTCGATGGAGTTGTGCTTGGCGAGCGAGTCGGCGAGCGCGCGCAGTCGGGTGGCGGCCTCCTCGCGGGTCATGGTCCGGGTCTCGTCCATCTCGAAGAGCTCCATGGCCTGAACCTAGCCAGCGGCTACAACCCGAGCATCCGGCCGATGATCTCCTTCTGGATCTCGGTCGTCCCGCCGTAGATGGTCTGGATCCGCGAGTCCGTGTACGCCTTGGAGATGGGGTACTCGCTCATGTAGCCGTAGCCGCCGTGGAGCTGCACGCCGGCGTCGACGACCCGCTTCTGCAGCTCGGTGGTCCACCACTTCGCCATCGACGCCAGCGCGGTGTCGACCTCGCCGGCGTTGAGCCGCAGCACGCAGTCGTTGATGAAGACTCGGGCGACGTGCGCCTCGGTGGCCATCTCGGCCAGGACGAAGCGGTTGTGCTGGAAGCTGCCGATGGGGCGGCCGAACGCCTCGCGCTCCTTGACGTACGTCAGGCACAGGTCGAGGACGTGCTCGACGGCCGCGACCGCGATGCAGCCGATCGAGATGCGCTCCTGGGGCAGGTTCTCCATCAGCGACACGAAGCCCGAGCCCTCGGGGCCGAGGAGGTTCTCCTTCGGCACGCGTACGTCGGTGAACGACAGCTCGGCGGTGTCCTGGGCGTGCAGCCCCATCTTGGCGAGGTTCCGGCCGCGCTCGAAGCCCTCCATGCCCCGCTCGACGACCAGCAGCGAGATGCCCTGGTGCCCGGCCTCGGGGTCCGTGCGGCAGACCACGACCACCAGGTCGGACAGGATCCCGTTGGAGATGAAGGTCTTCGAGCCGTTGAGGACGTAGTGGTCACCGGCGTCCACGGCCGTGGTGCGGATGCCCTGGAGGTCCGAGCCCGCGCCCGGCTCGGTCATCGCGATGGCGGTGACGAGGTCGCCGGACACGCAGCCGGGCAGCCAGCGCCGCTTCTGCTCGTCGGTGCCGAGGGAGGAGATGTAGGGGACGATGATGTCGGTGTGCACGGCGAAGCCCGGGCCGGTGGCACCGGCGCGGGCGGCCTCCTCGGCCAGCACCATGTTGTAGCGGAAGTCCTTGATCCCCGGCCCGCCGTAGGCCTCGTCGACGTCGAAGCACAGCAGCCCGCGCTCGCCGGCCCGGCGCCAGACCTCGCGGTCGACGACCCCGTCGAGCTCCCACGCCTCGTGGTGCGGCACGACCTCCTTGTCGAAGAACGCGCGCGCGACGGCGCGGAAGTCCTCGTGCTCCTGCTCGAGGATGCTGGGACGGTCAGGCACGGTTCCTCCGATCGGCCGGGGACCTCCCCGGTGGGGTGAGGCGACGCCGCCGGGGCGCGCCTACGTTGGCAGCATGAGCCTCGTGAGCACCGCCGTGCGGGCGACCCACACGGTCACCAACGCCGCCTGGTTCGGCGGGGCCCTGTTCGGGGCCGTCGGGCTCAACCCGGCCGCCCGCGAGCCCGACACCGAGCGCGAGCGCGTCGAGGTCTCGGGGACGGGCTGGGAGCGCTGGGGCCCGGTGCAGGGCGCGGCCATCGCGCTGCACCTGCTGAGCGGACTGGCGATCACGGCCGACAACCGCAACCGCGTCGTCGCCCACCGGCCGACGACCGCCGCGACGGTCGCCAAGGCGGTCGTCACCAGCGCCGCGGTCGCGTCGACGGCGGCCGCCTACGTCTACGGCGAGCGGCTCGGCCAGGCCGCCGGCGAGGACGGCCACCCGCGCGACCCCCGGGCGGCCGACGACGCCCGCGGCAAGCTGCGCTGGCTGCAGTGGACGACTCCCGCGCTCACCGGCGCGATGCTGGTGCTCGAGGCCCATCTCGGGGAGCAGCAGCGGGGCGCGGCCGGGCTGCTCGACGAGCCCTGGTGACGTCGTGACCGTGCCCGGCGGGCACGGGGTCACGACACCCACTCCTTGAGCTGCTCCACCGTCGCGACCGGGTCGGAGACCGGGGTGACGTGGAGGTCGGTGACGCCGGCCTCCCGGAAGGCGGCGATGCGCTCCTTGACGTACGACGCGGGGCCGACGAGGTTCGCCGCCTCCAGCCACTCGGTCGGGACCAGCGCCTCGGCCTCCTTCTTCTTGCCGGAGAGGTAGAGGTCCTGGATCGCCTCGGCCTCCTCCTCGTAGCCGTAGGCGCGGGCGACGTCGTTGTAGAAGTTCCTGCCCTTGGCGCCCATCCCGCCGACGTAGAGGGTGAAGTACGGCCGGGCGAGGTCGAGCAGCGCCGCGGTGTCGGGTCCCTCGCCGATCGCGACCAGCCCGCCGGCCATCACCTGCAGCGGGCCCAGGCCCTCCTGTCGCTCGGCGTTGCCGGCGGCGAGGGCCTCGCCCCACACGGTGTGGGCCTTCTCGGGGTGGAAGAGGTGGGGGATCCAGCCGTCGGCGATGGCGGCGGTCTGCTCGACGTTCTTCGGACCCAGCGCGGCGATCCAGATCGGGATGGTGTCGCGCTCGGGCCGGGTGAGCAGCTTGAGCGGCTTCCCCAGCCCCGTCACCGCGCCGTCGTCCTTGGTCAGCGGCAGGTGGAACTCGCCGTCGGCGGTGAGCGGCTCGCGCCGGAGGCCGCGGCGGACGATGTCGACGACCTCGGCGGTGCGGGCCAGCGGCCTGCGGTAGGGCACGCCGTGGAAGCCCTCGATCACCTGCGGGCCGCTGACACCGAGGCCGAGGATCGCGCGCCCGCCGCTCACGTTGTCGAGGCCGGCCGCGGTCTGCAGCAGCGCGCCGGGCGTGCGGGAGTAGATGTTGAGGATGCCCGAGCCGATCTGCACCGTCTCGGTCCGCGCCGCGAGGTAGCCCATCAGGGTGGGGGAGTCGAAGCCGTACGCCTCGGCGACCCACACACTGTCGAGGCCCGCCTTCTCGAGGGCGACCACCTGGTCCGCCGCGGCGCGCGGGTTGCCGTCGTACATCAGCAGGGAGGCGAGACGCATGCCGCAATCGTGACAGTGACACTGTCACGATTGCAAGGAGGGGCGTCCGGTGCGGGAAGCGCTCGCGGGCGGATCAGCCCTTGCCGTGCCAGGACTCCCAGAGCGCAGCGTAGGGACCACCGGCGGCGACCAGCTCGTCGTGCGGACCGAGCTCGGAGATCACCCCGTCCTCCACGACCGCGACGCGGTCGGCGTCGTGCGCGGAGAAGAGCCGGTGCGCGATCGCGATGACGGTGCGCCCCTCCAGCACCGCCGCCAGCGAGCGCTCGAGGTGCCGGGCCGCGCGCGGGTCGATGAGGGAGGTGGCCTCGTCGAGGACGAGCGTGTGCGGGTCGGCCAGCACCAGCCGGGCCAGCGCGACCTGCTGCGCCTGGGCCGCCGCGAGCGCCAGCCCGCCCGACCCCACGACGGTGTCGAGGCCCTGGGGCAGCGCGTCCACCCACTCCAGCGCGTCGACGGCGTCCAGCGCCTCGCGCACCGCGTCGTCGGAGGCGCCGGGGCGCGCGAGCACGACGTTGTCGCGCACGCTGCCGACGAAGACGTGGTGCTCCTGCGTCACCAGCGCGACGTGGCCGCGCAGGTCGTCGAGGGGCAGGTCGACGAGGTCGACGCCGCCGACCGTGACCCGCCCGGTGCGGGGCGGGTGGATGCCGGCCAGGAGGCGGCCGAGGGTCGACTTGCCCGCGCCGGAGGGGCCGACCATCGCGACGCGCTCGCCGACGCCCACGTCGAGGTCGATGCCGTGCAGGACGTCGCGGCCCTCGACGTAGGAGAAGCGGACGTCCTCGGCCTCGATCTGCTCGTCGTGCGGCCGTGCCTCGCCCGCGGTGCGGTCGTCGGGCACGAGCGAGACGCCGAGCAGCCGCGCCAGGGAGGCAGCGCCCATCTGCAGCTCGTCGAGGATGGAGACGATCCGGTCGAGCGGGTCGATGAGCATCTGGACGTAGAGCGTGGCGGCGGTGACGTCGGCGAGCGACACCTCGCCGCGCGTGTGCAGCCAGCCGCCGAGGAGCAGCGTGCCGACCACCGGCAGCAGGTAGCTGATCTCCATGCTCGGGAAGAACACCGTGCGCAGGCGGAGGGTGTACCTCTCGGCCTCGAACGACCTGGCGCAGTCGGCGTCGCCGCGGGCGATGCGGCGCTCCCCGAGGCCGAGCGCCTCGACGGTGCGCGCGCCCTCGACCGTCTCGGTGAGCGAGGCGGTGATCTCCGAGTACGTCGCCGACTCGCGCTCGTAGCCGTCGCGCGCGCGGGCGAGGTACCAGCGCAGCCCGAGCACGAGCGGCGGCGCGGCGAGCAGGCACGGCAGCGCCACCCACCAGCCGACGCTCAGCGCGGCGGCGAGGGTCAGCACCGCCGTGACCACCGCGATCGTCCACTCCGGCAGCGCCATCCGGACCGACCAGCCCAGCTGGTCGACGTCGCGGTTGGTGCGGGTGAGCAGGTCGCCGGAGCCGGCCGACTCGACGGTCCCGACCGGGAGCGAGAGCGCGCTGGCGACGAAGTCCTCCCGCAGCTCGGCCAGCACCTGCTCCCCGAGCACCTGGCTGTAGTAGCGCGCGAAGCGGGTGAGGACCGTCTGGACGACGAGGAAGCCGGCGAGCAGCAGCGCGATGCGGTCGACGTGGCCGCGGGTGGTGCCGTCCTCGACGGCGCCGACCAGGTCGCCGAGGAGGCGGGGTGCGGCCAGGGCGGCGACCGCCGCGAGCACGTGGAGGGCCAGGGCGCCCCACAGCAGGCGCGGGTGCCGGCGGGCGATGCGGACGGCGTACGACCGCACGTCGCGCGGCCCGGCGACGGGGAGACGGGTGGTCACGAGGCCTCCTCCGCCAGGTCGGCGGTCTCCCGGGTGACGACGGCCCGGTAGCCGGGCTCCGACTCCAGCAGCCACGCATGGGTGCCGCTGGCGACGACGCGGCCGTCGACGAGGAAGGCCACCTCGTCGGCCGTGTCGAGCAGCAGGGGGCTCACGGTGGTGACCACCGTCGTCCGTCCGGCCCGGTGCTCACGCAGCCGGGACGCGATGCGCGCCTCGGTGTGCGCGTCGACCGCCGAGGTGGGCTCGACCAGCACGAGCACCTCCGGGTCCGCGGCCAGGGCGCGGGCCAGCACGAGACGCTGCCGCTGCCCGCCGGAGAAGGACCGGCCCTTCTCGGTGACCACGGTGTCGAGCCCGGCGGGGAGCTCGGCGAGCACGTCCTGCGCCGACGCGGCGGCCACGGCCTGCTCGACACCGCCGCGACCGGCGACGTCGAGCACCTCGCGCAGCGGACCGGAGAACAGCTGGGCGCCGGAGTCGGAGACCACGACCCGGCGCCGCACGTCGGCGCGGGGCAGCGCCGTCAGCGGTACGCCGCCGAGGGTCACCTCGTCGTCGGGCACCGGCGCGCACAGGCCGAGCCGGTCGGCGAGCGACGCCGACTCGTCGGGGTGCTCGGTGACGATCGCCGTGAGCCGGCCGGGGGCGACCCGCAGCCCCGAGCGGGCGTCGGCGAGCTCCGATCCGACGGGCGGCGCCGGCGCCGGGTCCACGGGCTCGTCGAGGTCGGGCTCCAGGGCCAGGACCCGGCACACCCGCCGCGCCGCGACGCGACCGCGGATGTACTTGTTGGCGAACTCCGTCGCCGTCCGCAGCGGGATGAGGAGGAACGCGGAGTACCCCTAGAAGGCGACGAGCTCGCCGGCCGTGATCTCGCCGGCGACGGCGGCGCGGGCGCCGAGCCAGACCACCAGCACGACGAACACCCCGGGCAGCAGCACCTGCAGCGCGCTCAGCACGGACTGCACGCGGGCCACCTGGACGCCCGCCTGCCGGGTGTCCTGCGACTCGCGGCGGTAGCGGGACAGGAACACCTGCTCGCCGCCGATGCCGCGCAGCACCCGCAGGCCGCCGACGATGTCGCTGGCGGTGTTCGACAGGTCGCCCATCAGCTGGCGCTGGTGGGCGCTGCGGGACTGCAGCGGGCTGAGCAGCGGACCGATGAGCACGAGCAGCAGCGGCACCCCGAGCAGCACGACGAGGCCGAGCGTGACCGAGGTCTGCAGCAGGATCACCGACACGAGCAGGAACGACACGACCGCGCCGGCGAAGCGGGCGAGGATGTCCATCACCTGGCCGATGTGCGACAGGTCGCTCGTGCCGATGGCGACGACCTCGCCCGTCGACACCTTGCGCGGCAGGGTCGCCCCGAGGCGCACCGTCTGCCGGGTGACGAGCTGCACCGTCCGGTAGGCCGCCACCAGCCAGTTCGTGACCGCGAAGCGGTGGCGCATGATGCCCGCCGCCGCCTGCACCAGCCCGACGACCAGCAGCACGCCGGCCCAGACCAGCAGCTGCTCGGCGTCCCGGGCCGCCACCCCGCGGTCGATGGCGCGCCCGAGCACCGCCGGGATGACGGCCTGGGCGCTCATCCAGAGGATGCCGAACGCCATCCCGCCGGCGAGGGTCGGCCACTGCCCGCGGGCGACCCACCAGAGGAAGCGTCCGGGGGAGCGGTGGTCGGCGGTCCCGGGGTCCTCGAGGGGCAGGCGTCGCACCGACCGATCCTAGGTTCGGGCCGCTCCCGCGGACGAATCCTTTTCCGACCGCTCGGTCAGGCGAGACCGGGGAACTTCGCCGTCACACCCTCGAGCAGGGTGGCCGGGCGCTGCTCCTCGCCCGCCTGGGCGCTGAGGACCACCAAGGCGCCGGTCAGCGCGGGCACGGCCCACTGCAGCAGCTTCAGCTGCCGCTGGGCGGCGGCGACGTCGCTGGGCGTGTGGGCCGAGGGCTCGGTGCCGGACTCCGCGGGCACGGCGGTCTGCTGCGACACCCGCTTGCCGAGGGCGCGGCTGTAGGCGGTGACCCCCAGGGCCGCGACGGTGAGCCCGGTCTTCAGCACGACGGTGCGTCCGGCGCCCTTCTGGGCCGACACGCGGCCGGCGTCGCTGGCGAGCATCCCGATGCTGCCGACCAGGTGGGCGGCGATGGCCGCGGCGTTGACCGGGGTCCACCGGTCCCAGCCGACGTTGGCGACCGCGCCCGTGCCCTGGGCGGAGTCGGCCTCGGCCGCCGCGGGATTGAGTGCAGTCGCGTTGGCCAGCGTGCCGCCGAACCAGGCGGCCAGGCCGACGTCGTGGAGCGAGCGGGACAGGGTGTTCGTGGACATGGGTCCTCCGTCGGGGGTGGTGTGGATGCGAGTCAGGTCCGTACCCGTGGCGATCCGATCCATGCCCGGCCGCCCCTTTGGAGAAGGGGCTTCAGCGCCCGAGGTCGGGCACCACCTCGGCGCCGGGCAGGCCGGCGAGGAGGCGCCCGGGCAGCAGCAGCTTCGAGCGGCGCACGCCGCTGCCCAGCACGACGACGGGCTCGTCGAGCAGCGCGTCGTGCACCAGGACCCGCCACCCGGCGGGCAGCCCGACCGGGGTGATGCCGCCGTACTCCATCCCGGTCTCCGCGACCGCCCGCTCCACCGGCAGGAACGAGGCCTTGCGCACGTCGAGCATCCTGCGGACGAGGGTGTTGACGTCGGCGCGGGTGTCGGCGCGCACCACGCAGGCCGCGATCCGCTCGTCGCCGGCCCGCGAGCCCGCGACGACCACGCAGTTGCCGCTGGCGGTCATGGGGATGTCGTACGCCTCGCTCATCGCCGCCGTGTCGGCGAGGTCGGGGTCGATCCCGACGACCGCCACCTCGCCGGCGCCGGCCCACCCGGCCAGAGCGGCGGCGACCGGAGGGGCCACGAGGTCCGGGTGCTCGACGGCGGGCAGCGAGGCGAGGGCGGGGAACGACGGCAGCGGTGGGAGCGTCACGCGGTCATCATGCGCCATTCACCCGGACGCCACCCGGCGGTCCCGTGCGCCGGTCACGGTGGCTGCATGACGGTGACCCGCGAGGCGCCCCCGGGCCGGACGGCCAGGACCTCGTCGTTGGTCCTCACCCCCGCCGTGGTCGCGCACCGCGGCGCCAGCGGCCACCGTCCCGAGCACACGCTCGAGGCCTACCGCACGGCCATCCGGATGGGCGTCGACGACATCGAGCTCGACCTGGTCTCCACCCGGGACGGGGTGCTGGTCGCCCGGCACGACCTCGAGCTCAGCACGACGACCGACGTCGCCGACCGCCCCGACCTCGCCCACCTGCGCCGGACCCTCACCGTCGACGGCGTCGCCCAGCGCGGCTGGTTCGTCCAGGACCTCACCCTCGCCGAGCTGAAGACCCTCGCCACCCGCGAGCGGATGCCGGGCACCCGGCCCGGCAACACGCTGTACGACGGCGCGGAGGGGGTGCCGACGCTCACCGAGGTGCTGGCGATGGTCGGCGCCGAGTCCGCGCGGCGCGGACGTGCGGTGGGCGTGCTGCTCGAGCTCAAGCACGCGCTGCACCACGACCGGATCGGCCTGCCGCTCGACGTCCCCCTCATGCGCGACCTGGCCCGTCACGGCCTCGACCACCCGTGGGCGCGGGTCACCCTGATGTCGTTCGAGACCACGATCCTGCGGCGGCTGGCCGCACGCACCCGGCTGCCGGTCGTGCAGCTGCTCGAGTCCGCGCACCGGCACCCGGCCGACCTGCTCGCCGCGGGGGACACGCGCACCTACGGCGACCTGCTCACGCCCGACGGACTGGCCTGGGTCGACGAGTACGCCGACGGCATCGGCCCGCACAAGTCGCTCGTGCTGCCGCGCGACGGCGCGGGGGCGATCGGCGCCCCCTCGACCGTGGTCGGCGACGCGCACCGGCGGGGACTGACCGTGCACGTGTGGACCGTCCGCGGGGAGAACCGCTTCCTGCCCACCAACCTGCGCCGGGGCGACGCGCCCGACGCGCTCGGCGACATGCTCGCCGAGGTCGAGGCCCTCCTCGCGGCCGGCGTCGACGGGGTGATCACCGACCACCCGGAAGCGGCGCTGGCGGCGCTGCGCACGGTGACAGGCACAGCCTTGCACCGGCGTACGCTCACCTCGTGACGACAGCCGGTGCCGCCTCGACCGCCCTCCTCGAGCGCATCCGCGCGTCCGTCATCGGCGACGACCAGGTCATGCAGGGCCCCTACGGCCCGCGCCGGGTGACCTACGCCGACTACACCGCGTCGGGCCGCAGCCTGACCTTCATCGAGGACTTCATCCGCCACGAGGTGCTGCCGGCCTACGCCAACACCCACACCGAGGCCAGCGGCACCGGCCTCCAGACCACCCGGCTGCGCGAGGACGCGCGGCGCATCATCCGCGACGCGGTCGGCGGCGACGACGAGACGGTCGTGGTGTTCTGCGGCTCCGGCAGCACCGCCGCGATCGACAAGCTCATCGGCATCCTCGGCCTGCGGATCCCCGCCGAGCTTGACGACCGGTACGAGTTGAGCGCCGCGATCCCGGCCGACGAGCGGCCGGTGGTGTTCATCGGACCCTTCGAGCACCACTCCAACGAGGTCAGCTGGCGCGAGACGATCGCCGACGTCGTGACGATCCACGAGGACGCCGACGGCCGGGTCTCCCTCGACCACCTGCGCGAGGAGCTCGAGCGCCACGCCGACCGGCCGCTGAAGATCGGCTCCTTCTCCGCCGCCTCCAACGTCACCGGCATCGTCACCGACACCGAGGGCGTCGCCGACCTGCTGCACGAGCACGGCGCCCTCAGCTTCTGGGACTTCGCGGCCTGCGCGCCCTACGTCGACATCGAGATGTCGGGCCCCGGCCGCTCGTACAAGGACGCGATCTTCATCTCGCCGCACAAGTTCATCGGCGGCCCGGGGACCCCCGGCGTGCTCGTGGTGCGCCGCGAGCTGATGACCAACCGGGTTCCGGTCGTGCCCGGCGGCGGCACGGTCATGTACGTCAACCCGACCGAGCACCGCTACCTCGACGACAAGGCCCACCGCGAGGAGGGCGGCACCCCCGCGATCGTGGAGTCCATCCGCGCCGGCCTCGTCTTCCAGCTCAAGCAGGCCGTCGGGGTCGAGACCATCCAGGCCCACGAGGAGGAGATGCTGCGGCGCGCGGTCGGGGCCTGGCAGGCCGAGCCGTCGATCCAGATCCTCGGCAACCTCGCCGCGCAGCGGCTCTCGATCGTGTCCTTCGTCGTCAGGGCGCCCGACGGGACCTACCTCCACCACAACTTCGTCGTGGCCCTCCTCAACGACCTGTTCGGCATCCAGACCCGCGGCGGGTGCTCGTGCGCGGGTCCCTACGGCCACCGCCTGCTCGACATCGACCTCGACCGCAGCCACGCCTTCGAGGCGCAGATCGCCACGGGGTGCGAGGGCATCAAGCCCGGCTGGGTGCGGGTGAACTTCAACTACTTCGTCGACGAGGAGGTCTTCGCCTACGTCGTGGAGGCCGTCCGCCTCGTGGCCCGCGAGGGCTGGCGGCTGCTCGGCGACTACCGGTTCGACCCGCTCACCGGTCTGTGGCGCCACCGCACCGGCCCGGTCGAGCCGCCGATGCGACTGGCCGACGTGACGTACGCCGACGACGGCGCCATGACCTGGCCCGCGCACACGCAGACGGCCCCCGTCTCGGTGCTCCGGGAGCACCTCGACGAGGGCCGCGCGATCATGGCCGCCGCATCCCCTCCGGACTGGTCGGACACCGCCCACCTCGGCGCCGAGCTCGACGACCTCCGGTGGTTCGCCCTGCCGGCCTGCTCGCTGGCCTAGGGCCGGTCGGACCCCCGGCGCGACGGCCACACCGACGCGGCGAGGCCGGCAGCACCGGCGGCGAGCCAGGGGACCGGCAGGAGCCAGCGCAGCTGGGAGGTCTCCACCACGTCGCCCTGGACCAGCGCCCACACCAGCACCAGGCCGGCGAAGGCGACGCCCATCACGAGCTGGCCCACGTTGACGGGGTGCCAGCCGGACGGCCGGGACGGGGCGTCGAGCGGACCGGTCATCGGCTCGTCGTACATGTCGTGCTCGGACATCGCGGTGCTCCTCAGGCGGCTTCGCGGACGAGGACCTCGCCGGCGAACAGGTCGATGGTGACGGACAGGTCGGGGACGTCGTCGCCGCCGTCCCGGAAGGACTCCACGGTGATGTCGAAGCCGTCCTGGCTACGGTCGAGGACGCGGACGTCGCCGGCCGCGACCTGCGCCCGGACGTCGACGTCGACGCCGTCGGGCAGGACGACCTCGACCTCGCCGCCGAAGCCGTCGATGGTGAGGTCACGACCGTCGAGGGCGTCGAGGTCCTCGACGTCGCTGAGGTCGAGGGTGAAGCGGCCGCCGCCGAACTCGTAGGCCTCCCGGACGTCGGAGGCGCCGGTCGGTGCGTAGGAGCGGTCCTCGTCGTCGACCTGGGAGCCGACCGTGGCGACGGCGGTCGCCGCCGCCGCGACGAGGCCGAGCGCGATGAGCCCACCCGCGCGGCCCCAGAACGAGCCCACCAGCAGCATCGCGGCGACGATGCCGAGGGCGAGGGCGGGGTACGCGCTGTCGGCCACGGCGATCCCGGCGAGGTCGACCACTCCGAGCACGCCCTCCGCGAGCGCGACGAGCGCGAGGGTGAAGAGGAACAGCCTGGGTCCGCGCTTGCGGGGCCGCGGTGCCGGTGCGTAGGACGACCACTGCCCGGGCTCGCCGACGGGCCCGTAGGCCGTCGTCACGCCGTGGTGGGCGGGCGCCGCGTCGTCCCAGCCGTCGTCGCGCTCGTCGTCCCAGCCGTAGCCGTGGCCCGTGCCGTAGCCGGTGCCGTAGCCCTCCCGCGCCGCACCCCGGGCGGGGGCGCCCTTCTGCTTGTTGTGCAGGAACCACACGACCAGCGCCGCGATGATCGCCAGCGGCCACGGGAACCAGAACGCCCCCGCCCAGTCGCCCAGCGCGCAGACCACCGCGAGCACGCCGACGCCGGCCAGCGCCAGCGTGCGGCTGCGCTCGTCCAGGCCGAGCGGCTCGTCCTGCGTGCCCTCCTCGGGCACGAGGATCCACGCGCCGATGTAGAGCAGCAGGCCGGCACCGCCGAAGAACACCGCCACGACGAGCGCGACGCGGACGATGATGGCGTCGATGTCGAGGTGGCGGGCGATGCCGGCGGCGACACCGGCGACGTGCCGGTCGGTGACGCTGCGGCGCAGCCGGCCGAGGTCCTTCATCTCCTCGCGGGTGACCCGTGGTCGCGACGGCGGGCCGGTCGGTGGGCGGTCACCGGTCGGGGGCTGCTCGGCTCCGGTGCCGGTGGTGGGGCTTGCGTTGTCCATGGCTCAACTCTGCGCCGCCCCGCTCGGTCGCACCATCGGGGACAGCCCTGATCCGCGGGCGCCGGGCGGGGTCCCGGCTCAGGGTCGGCTCGGGGTCAGTCCTCATGGTCCGGCACCTGCGTGCCTGCGACGATGGAGCCACGATGACGCATCCCGGCTCCGCCCACCCCTCGACCCCGGCCCCGTCCGCCACGCGGCGCGCCGACGGGTCGCGTCGTGCGTACCGCGACACCAACACCGCCATCGTCGGCGGCGTGGCCGCCGGGCTGGCCGAGCACCTCGCGCTGCCGGTGCTGTGGGTGCGCGGGTTCTTCGTCGCCACCGCCTTCCTCGGCGGCTTCGGGCTGATGCTGTACGCCGGGCTGTGGGCGTTCCTCCCCGCCGGCCAGCGCTTCGACGTCGGCGCACCCGGCCTGGAGAGCGCCACCCGCACCGGCAAGCGGCCCGGTCGTCGGTCGCGGCTGCGCGACGCGGGCCCGGCGATCGCGCTCGGCGCCCTGTTCTTCGGCGTCGTCCTCGGCGTGGAGGGCATCGTCGGGCGGGGCGCCTTCTTCTGGCCGGTCGTCCTCGGCATCGCCGGCGTCGCCCTGCTCTGGCGCCAGGCCGACGAGGCGCAGCGCGAGCGCTGGATGGACTCGACGGGCCGCATCGACCCGTTCCGCGCGATCTTCGGCAACGGCGGCTGGGCGGCGTACGTGCGCATCGCCGCCGGCCTCGGCCTCGTCCTCACCGCCCTGATCGTCTTCGCCGTCGCCGCGGGGCAGGCCAGCTTCGCCGTGCCGGTCCTGGTCTCCGGGCTGCTCGGCCTGGTCGGACTCGCGATCGTGGTCGGGCCGTGGGCGCTGCGCCTGGTCGACGACCTGTCGGCGGAGCGCGCCGAGCGGGTGCGCACGCAGGAGCGGGCCGACATGGCCGCGCACCTGCACGACTCGGTGCTGCAGACCCTCGCCCTCATCCAGAAGAACTCCCACGACTCCACGACCGTCGCCCGCCTGGCCCGCTCGCAGGAGCGCGACCTGCGGCAGTGGCTCTTCGAGGGCGAGTCCGCCGACGCCACGACGCTCGCCGGTGCCCTCAAGGAGATGGCCGCCGAGGTGGAGTCGCAGCACCCCGTGGTGGTCGACGTGGTGACCGTCGGCGACTGCGACCTCGACGAGGCGCTGCGACCGGTCGTGCTCGCCGCTCGTGAGGCCGTCCTGAACGTCGCCAAGCACGCCGGCACCCAGCGCGCCGACGTCTACGCCGAGACCACCCCCGCCGCCGTCGACGTGTTCGTCCGCGACCGCGGGACCGGCTTCGACGTCGACGGGGTGGCCGCCGACCGCCAGGGCGTGCGCAGCAGCATCGTGGACCGCATGGCGCGTCACGGCGGCAGCGCGGACGTACGCTCGGCGCCCGGCGACGGCACGGAGGTCCGGCTGCACATGCCGCGCGCCGGCCGGGCGCAGGGCCGCCACCAGGACCAGCACCCGGAGCGCCCGGACCACCACCAGGACGACCGCGAGCAGCAGGAGAGCCGATGACCCAGACCACCGCCGCCGGACCCGTGAGCGTCGTCCTGGTGGACGACCACGCGATGTTCCGTGCCGGAGTGCGCGCCGAGCTGGCCGCGAGCGGCGCCGGGGTCGTCGAGGTCGTCGGCGAGGCGGCCGACGCCGACGCCGCGGTGGCCGTCGTGCACGAGCTCCGCCCGCAGGTCGTGCTCCTCGACGTGCACCTCCCCGGCGGGGGCGGCGTGGAGGTCATGCGGCGCCAGCCCTCGCCCGAGACGCTCTACCTCGCGCTGTCGGTCTCCGATGCCGCCGAGGACGTCATCGGCACCATCCGCGGCGGCGCACGCGGCTACGTCACCAAGACGATCACCGGCCCCGAGCTCGTCGACGCGATCACCCGGGTGGCGGGCGGCGATGCGGTGTTCTCGCCGCGGCTGGCCGGGTTCGTGCTCGACGCCTTCGCCGGATCCATCGACGTGGCCGCGGTCGACGAGGACCTCGACCGCCTCACCGAGCGCGAGCGCGAGGTCATGCGGCTCATCGCCCGCGGCTACGCCTACAAGGAGGTCGCCAAGGAGCTCTTCATCTCGGTGAAGACGGTGGAGACCCACATGTCCTCGGTGCTGCGCAAGCTGCAGCTCTCGAGCCGGCACGAGCTGACGAAGTGGGCGTCCGACCGCCGGCTCCTCTGAGCCGGCACGTGCCCGATGGGGTGGGACGACGATTGACAACCCCGGGCCGAGGCGGTTCGGTCGGGGGATGGCCGACTCCGCCACCATGCCGCGTCCGGACGAGGACGACAGCGAGCTCAAGCGGTCCATCACCGGGGCGCAGCTGTTCTTCTACACCCTCGGTGACGTGCTCGGCTCGGGCATCTACGTCCTGATCGGACTCGTCGCCGCCGCGGTCGGCGGTGCCTTCTGGATCGCCTTCGCCGCCGGCGTCACCGTCGCGGCGATCACCGGCGCGGCGTACGCCGAGCTCGTGACGAAGTACCCCCGCGCGGCCGGCTCCTCGCTCTACGTCCAGAAGGCGTTCGGCAACAAGGCGCTGACCTTCCTGGTCACCGTGTCCTTCCTCTCCGCGAGCTTCGCGGCCACGGGCTCGCTGGCCACCGGCTTCGCGTCGTACTTCACCGAGCTCTGGTCCGCGCCGCCGGCGCTGCTGGTGTCCCTCGTCTTCGTGGCCCTGCTCGTCGTCGTCAACTACATCGGCATCACCGAGTCGGTGGTGATGAACATGGTGATGACCTTCGTCGAGGTCAGCGGCCTGCTGATCATCATGCTCATCGGCATCTGGCACGTCGCCGAGGGCGGTGCCGACTTCGGGACGCTCACCGACATCAGCGTCTCGGGCAACCCCGCGCTGGCGGTCCTCGCCGGTGTGGCGCTGTCCTTCTTCGCGATGACGGGCTTCGAGAACACCGCCAACGTCGCGGAGGAGACCATCGACCCGCACAAGGCGTTCCCGCGCTCGCTGGTCGGCGGCATGGTGGTGGCCGGCCTGGTCTACGTCCTGGTCTCGATGGCCGCGGCGCTGTCGGTGCCCACCGACCAGCTGGCCGACGAGGGCAACGGACCGGCGCTGCTGCAGGTCGTCGAGTCGGGCATCCTGCCGATCTCGACCGACTTCATGACGAAGCTGTTCACCATCATCGCCCTCATCGCGATCACCAACACCACGCTGGTCACCCTGGTCACCCAGCCGCGGATCCTCTACGGCATGGCCCGCGAGGACGTCGTGCCCGGCGTCTTCGCCAAGGTGCACACGACCCGTCGCAGCCCGTGGGTGGGACTGCTGTTCAGCGGCCTGGTCGTGGGTGGACTGCTCGTCACGGGCTACGCAGTGTCGGCCGCCGGAGGCGGCCTCGACCTGGTCAACAGGCTGGCGACCGTGACCGTGGTGTTCCTGCTCGCCATCTACGCCCTCGTGATCGTCACCTGCCTCAAGCTGCGCGGGCACGACGAGGACGAGCGCGCCTTCCGGGCCAACACCCCGCTCCTCCTGCTCGGCCTGGTCGGCAACCTCGCGATCCTCTACTACGCCGTCTACGACGACCCGTCCTCGCTGATCTGGTGCGCCGGCCTCGTCGCCGTGGGTGTCGTGCTCTACCTGGTCGAGCAGCTCTTCGGCGGAGGGTCGAAGCCTCGGCCCGGCACCGTCTCACGGACGCCCAAGGGAGACCTCTGATGCATGTCATCGTCGCCACCGACGGATCCAGGCAGTCGCTCGCGGCGGCCAAGCACCTGAAGTCCTTCGCGGACCCGGCCAAGATCACCGAGGTCTCCATCGTCGCGGTGATCCGGCCGCTGGCCTCGGTCGCCTTCGCCGACGACCTGTCGGAGGACGGGTTCGAGGGATCCTTCCGCGACGCGGCGCAGAGCGCGGTCGACCGGATCGCCGCCGTCTTCGACGGGTGGGGACCCAAGGTCAACAAGCGCATCCGCAGCGGGTCGGCGGCCAACGAGATCATCAAGGCGGCCCGGCAGTACGAGGCCGGGCTCGTGGTGGTCGCCTCCGGCGGGCGCGGACTGAGCGACGCCGTGCTCGTGGGCAGCACCGCCCAGCGCGTGCAGCACTACGCGCCCTGCCCGGTGCTCGTCGTACGCCCCGCCCCCCGGAAGCCGAGGAAGCGCTGAGCCGGTCCTAGGGTGTCCGCATGGAGACCCTGCGGCTGGTGCTGCTCTTCGTCCACATCCTCGGCTTCGCCGCGCTGCTCGGCGGCCTCCTCGTGCAGCTGCGCGCGGAGACGAAGTCGGTCAACGCGCTGATGCGCGACGGGTCCGGCACGGCGTTCCTGGCCGGCCTGTTCCTCGTCGGCGTGCTCGAGAGCCTCGGCTCGCCCGACCACGCCAAGATCGGCGTGAAGTTCGCGATCGGCCTGGTCATCCTGGTGCTGGTGATGGCCAACGTGCGCAAGCCGAGCATCCCGAAGGGCCTCTACCTCGGGCTGCTGGCGCTGACGGTGGCCAACATCGCCGTGGCGGTCTTCTGGTCGCCCGTGCACGCCTGACCGGGTTGTCCCACCTGCCGCATAGGCTGGGCAGGTCATGAGTCCTGCAGAAGCACCCGGTCGAGCTGCCTCGCCCGCCCTGATCGACCACCCCCTCCTCGAGGGGCTCAACGAGCCCCAGCGGGCGGCCGTCACCCACGCCGGTGCGCCGCTGCTCGTCGTGGCCGGCGCCGGCTCCGGCAAGACGCGGGTGCTCACCCGCCGCATCGCCTGGCTGATCAACGAGCGCCGGGCGCACCCGGGGTCGATCCTCGCCATCACCTTCACCAACAAGGCGGCGGCCGAGATGAAGGACCGCGTCGAGGAGCTCGTCGGCAAGCGCGCCCGGATCATGTGGGTCTCGACGTTCCACTCCGCCTGCGTGCGCATCCTCCGCAAGGAGATCGACCGGGTGGGCTTCAAGTCCAACTTCTCGATCTACGACGCCGCCGACTCCAAGCGGCTGATGACCCTGGTGCTGCGCGACCTCGAGCTCGACCCCAAGCGCTACCAGCCCAACGCGGTGCTCCACTGGGTCTCGGACCAGAAGAACGAGCTGCGTGACGCCGAGGACGCCGCCAAGGAGGCGCGCAACTCCTTCGAGGAGGCCTACGCGAAGGCGTTCGCGCACTACCAGCGGCGGCTGCGCGAGGCCAACGCCCTCGACTTCGACGACCTCATCATGACGACCGTGCACCTGCTGCAGGCGTTCCCCGACGTGCGGGAGAACTACCGCCGCCGGTTCCGCCACGTGCTCGTCGACGAGTACCAGGACACCAACCATGCGCAGTACAGCCTCATCCAGCAGCTGTGCGGCGCGTCGTTCGAGATCGACGCCGGGCCGGTGGGCGAGGGGGCCGAGCCGGCCGAGCGCGTCGAGCCGAGCGAGCTGATGGTGGTGGGCGACGCCGACCAGTCCATCTACGCCTTCCGCGGCGCCGACATCCGCAACATCCTCGACTTCGAGCAGGACTTCCCCGACGCGACCACCATCCTGCTCGAGCAGAACTACCGCTCCACCCAGACGATCCTGAGCGCCGCGAACTCCGTCATCGGCAACAACCGCGGCCGCAAGCCCAAGCGGCTGTGGACCGACGCGGGCGAGGGGGAGCGCATCGTCGGCTACGTCGCCGACGACGAGCACGACGAGGCGCGGTTCGTCAGCGAGGAGATCGACAAGCTCACCGACGACGCCGGCGTGCGCCCGGCCGACGTGGCCGTCTTCTACCGCACCAACGCCCAGTCGCGCGTGTTCGAGGAGGTGTTCATCCGCACCGGCCAGCCCTACAAGGTCGTCGGCGGCGTCCGCTTCTACGAGCGGCGCGAGGTGCGCGACGCGCTGGCCTACCTCCGCATGCTGGTCAACACCGCCGACGAGATCTCGCTGCGGCGGGTGCTCAACACCCCCAAGCGCGGCATCGGCGAGCGCGCCGAGGCCTGCATCGCGGCGCTGGCCGAGCGCGACCGCACCACCTTCTGGGAGGCGCTGACCCGCGCCGCGGAGGCGCCGGGGCTGGCCACCCGCAGCCTGAAGAACATCGAGGCCTTCGTGGCGATGGTGCAGGAGCTCCAGTCGATGGTCGAGGCCGACGAGCGGCCCGACGTCATCCTCGAGTCGGTCCTCGAGCGCTCCGGCTACCTCGCCGAGCTCGAGGCCAGCGACGATCCGCAGGACGGCACCCGCGTGGAGAACCTGGCGGAGCTCGTCGCGGTCGCGCGCGAGTTCGCGGAGGACCCGCAGCCGGGGCCGAGCGCCGACCCGGCGGAGGTCGAGGCCGGCACGGTCGCCGTGGGGCTGGGTGACTTCCTCGAGCGGGTCGCCCTCGTCGCCGACGCCGACCAGATCCCCGACGCCCCGGGCGGCGACGATTCCGGCGTGGTCACGCTGATGACGCTGCACACCGCCAAGGGCCTGGAGTTCCCGGTCGTGTTCCTCACCGGCCTGGAGGACGGCGTGTTCCCGCACCAGCGCTCCCTGGGCGACCAGCCCGAGCTGGAGGAGGAGCGTCGGCTGGCCTACGTCGGGCTCACCCGCGCCCAGAAGCGCCTCTACGTCTCCCGTGCGCTCGTCCGCTCCGCCTGGGGCGCGCCCAGCCACAACCCCGCCAGCCGGTTCCTCGACGAGCTCCCGGTCGACCTCGTCGACTGGCGGCGCACGGCGGCCGAGCAGACCCGCTGGGGCCGGCCCGACCTCACCGGCGGACCGTCCCGGCTGGGCACGCCGACCGAGGCCGGCCGGCGCAACTTCAGCTCGGCCGCGCTGCGCGCGGACGCCGCGGCGAAGGCCAAGCCCGCGCGGGCGATCCCGAGCCTCGAGCCGGGGGACCGGGTCGTGCACGACTCCTTCGGCATGGGCACGGTCGTGGCCGTCGACGGGGTCGCCGAGAAGTCCGTCGCCTCCATCGACTTCGGCTCCGAGGGCGTCAAGCGCCTGCTGCTGCGCTACGCGCCGGTCGAGAAGCTGTAGCCGCCGCGGTCCGGCGTACGGCGTACGCGCCCCGCCGAGCGGTGCGTGAGGCAGGTTCTGACGGTCGGGAAACCTGCGCTGCGCACCGCCGGCCGGGCGAGCGGTGCGTGAGGCAGGTTCTGCAGGCCGGAAACCTGCGCTGCGCACCGCCGGCCGGGCGAGCGGTGCGTGAGGCAGGTTCTGCAGGCCGGGAACCTGCGCTGCTCACCGCCGGCCGCCGAGCGGTGCGTGAGGCAGGTTCTGCAGGTCAAAACCTGCGCTGCGCACCGCCGGCCGCAGCGAGCGGTGCGTGAGGCAGGTTCTG
This sequence comes from Nocardioides xinjiangensis, assembly GCF_017916455.1. Classification (GTDB taxonomy): domain Bacteria; phylum Actinomycetota; class Actinomycetes; order Propionibacteriales; family Nocardioidaceae; genus Nocardioides; species Nocardioides xinjiangensis. The sequence continues at coordinate 57,988 of NZ_JAFMSY010000005.1, forward strand.
CAGGTCGGGAACCTGCGCTGCTCACCGCCGGTCGCCGAGCGGTGCGTGAGGCAGGTTCTGCAGGCCGGAACCTGCGCTGCTCACCGGCAGCCGCCGAGCGGTGCGTGAGGCAGGTTCCGCAGGCCGCGAACCTGCGCTGCGCACCGCCACCCGGCGAGCGGTGCGTGAGGCAGGTTCCGCATGCCGGAGACCTGCGCTACGCACCGCCACCCGGCGAGCGGTGGGTGAGGCAGGTTCTGCAGGTCGGAAACCTGCGCTACGCACCGCCAGCGGCGGCGAGCGGTGCGTGGGGCAGGTCCTGACGGCCGGGGAGGCCTCGGTCAGGGAACGATGCCGTGCTCGACGAACGCCTGGAACGGGTCGACCGGGCCGCCTCCGCCGGGTCGCACCTCGAGGTGGAGGTGCGAGCCCGTCACGTTGCCGGTGGCCCCGACGGTGCCGATGGTCTCCCCGCCGTTGACGCGGTCGCCGACCGAGACGTGGATCGAGGTCTGGTGGCAGTACCAGATCTCCGTGCCGTCATCGAGCGTCACGACGGTCTTGTTGCCGTAGGCGCCGTCGTAGCCGGTCTCGGTCACGGTGCCGTTGGCGACCGACATGATCAGGTCGCCGCTGTTGGCGTTGAAGTCCAGGCCGGTGTGGTAGCTCGCCCACAGGCCGTACTGGCCGAACGTCGCGGTGATGCCGTAGCTGGCGAGGGGGAGAACCCACTTGTTCTCCTTGATCTTCGCTGCCTGCTCCTCGGCGGCCTTGCGGATCTCCGCCAGCTTCGCCGCGCGCTCGGCCATCTGCTTCTCGGCCAGGGCGATGAGCTCGGGGTCGGTCTCCTCGGCACCGGACTCGCGGGTGTCGCTGCGGCTGACGACCGCGCCGCGGCGCGCGAGCGCCTGGCCGGTGACCGAGCCGATGGAGCCGCTCGCCTCGACGGCGGAGCCGGTGGAGGTCAGGGCGGTGACGCCGGCGCCCGACGCGGTCACCGCGCCACCGGCGGAGACGGCGAGGACGGCGACGCCGGCCACGAGGGGGAGGGAGGGCAGCGCGAGCACGGGACGGCGGGACGGCGTGGCGCGTCGCTTGCCGGTCGTAGGTGCAGCCGATGCCGAGGTGCGTCGCTTGGGAGCGCGCTCCGCTCGGTGGTTGCCCATGAAGGAACACCAATCTGCCGGGTCAGGGGGGTGGGGGTCGGCGAGACCGCGCACGACTGTAACGGAAAGATCACGACAACGTGCAACCCTCGACCAAATTTGTGCAAGTACCCCGCTGGGCGTCCGATAAACGGGGCGGCAGCATTTCAGCGACGGGCCGCCTCGTAGCGCGCCAGGGCCTCCCGCCGCTCCGCGGCATGGTCGACGACCCGTTGCGGGTAGCCGTGCTCGTAGCCCACCTGGGAGCGCCACGGCTCGTGCGCAGCGCTGCCCGGCAGGTGCCGCAGCTCGGGCACCCACCGGCGGACGTAGTCGCCGTCGGGGTCGAACTTGAGGCCCTGGGTGACCGGGTTGAAGACGCGGAAGTAGGGCGAGGGGTCGGTCCCCGTACCCGCGACCCACTGCCAGCCGTGGCTGTTGGAGGCGACGTCGCCGTCGACGAGCAGGTCGAGGAAGTGCCGGGCGCCGAGGGTCCAGTACACGTGCAGGTCCTTGGTGAGGAACGAGGCGGTGATCATCCGCACGCGGTTGTGCATCCACCCGATGCTCGCCATCTGCCGCATCCCGGCGTCCACGATGGGGTAGCCGGTGCGGCCCTCGCGCCACGCGTCGCTCGCCGCGCCGGGCTCGTCGTACGTCATCCGGGCGAGCGCCGGCTTCAGGTCGCTCCACGCCGAGGCCGGCGCGTGCCACAGCACGTCGGCGTAGAACTCGCGCCACGCCAGCTCCTTGGCGTACGTCGAGCCGGCGTCGACCTCCGCCAGCAGGGAGCGGGGGTGGAGCACCCCGAGGTGGAGGTAGGGGGACAGGCGCGAGGTGCCGTCGTGGTCGGGACGGTTGCGCTCGGTCTCGTACGCGCCGAGCGCGCGGTCGCGGAAGTCCCGCCAGCGCCTCCGGGCCGCGTCCTCGCCGGCGTCGGGCAGCTCCACGGGCGCGTCGTCCACCGCCGTCCTCAGCAGGTCGAGCGCCTCGCGGTCCGACTCGCCCTCGCGGACGTCGGGCGACGCCGGCGCGGCCGCCGGCTCCGACCAGCCGTGCTCGCGCCAGGCGCGGGCGAAGGCCGAGAAGACCTGGAAGGGGTCGCCACCCCCGGTGCGCACCAGGCCCGGCCCGACGGCGTACGGCGACCCGGTGGCGACCAGCTCGACCCGCTCGCCGACCGCCTCGTCGCGGCGCCGTCCGTAGGGCGTGGTCTCCGCGGAGACGTGGACCCGCCGGCCGTCCGCGACGTCGGGCACGACGTCGCGCGGGTCCCCGAGCCGGACGGTGAGCGGGATGCGCTCGGCGAGCGACAGCACGTTGGCCGCCAGCCACGCCCGCCGGGCGGGGCCGGCGGAGGACCAGATGGCGGGGTCGAGGACGAACAGCGCCGTGGTCGTCCCGTCCTCGAGCGCCGCCAGGAGCGCGGGGTTGTCGCGCAGGCGCAGGTCGCGCCGGAACCACATCACCGAGGACGTCGTGCCCGAGCCGGTCGAGGACATGTCCCTCAACCTAGCCCGGGCGTGAGCACCACCACGCGCACCCGATCTCGTGCGACCCGCTCCGGGAGGTCTAGGGTGCCGAGAGGGAATCCCCCGCCACTGTTCGCAGACGAAAAGGACCGGTCACCTCGTGGACCTGATGGAGTTTCAGGCGAAAGAGCTGTTCGCCAAGCATGGAGTAGCGACCACCCTCGGTGTCGTCGCGGAGACCCCCGAGGCGGCCCGCGCGGCAGCCGAGGAGATGGGCGGCGTCACCGTCATCAAGGCGCAGGTCAAGGCCGGCGGTCGCGGCAAGGCCGGCGGCGTGAAGATCGCGAAGACCGCCGACGAGGCCGAGTCCTACGCCCGCGACATCATCGGGATGGAGATCAAGGGCCTGCGCGTGAACCGCGTGCTCGTCACGCCGGCCACGCCGCCGGTCGAGGAGTACTACTTCTCCTTCCTGCTCGACCGCTCCAACCGCTCGCACCTGTGCATCGCCTCGGTCGAGGGCGGCGTGGAGATCGAGGAGGTCGCCAAGACCAACCCCGAGGCCGTGAAGCAGATCCGCATCGACGCGCTCGAGGGGGTCACCCCGGAGAAGGCCGCCGCCATCGTCGACGAGGCGAAGTTCCCCGCCGAGCTGCGCGACCAGGCCATCGAGATGGTCCAGAAGCTGTGGCAGGTCTACGTCGAGGAGGACGCGACCCTCGTCGAGGTGAACCCGCTGGCCCGCCTCGAGGGCGACAAGCTCGAGGCGCTCGACGGCAAGGTCTCCCTCGACGACAACGCCTCCGAGGTCCGCCACCCCGAGCACGAGCAGTTCGAGATCCGCGAGGAGGCCGACCCGCTGGAGGCGAAGGCCAAGGACAAGGGCCTCAACTACGTCAAGCTCGACGGCCAGGTCGGCATCATCGGCAACGGCGCCGGCCTCGTGATGAGCACCCTCGACGTCGTCGCGTACGCCGGTGAGGCGCACGGCGGGGTGAAGCCCGCCAACTTCCTGGACATCGGCGGCGGCGCCAACGCGCAGGTCATGGCCGACGGCCTCGACGTGATCCTCAACGACGAGCAGGTCAAGAGCGTCTTCGTCAACGTCTTCGGTGGCATCACCGCGTGCGACGAGGTCGCCAACGGCATCAAGGGTGCGCTGGAGATCCTCGGCGACGCCGCCACCAAGCCCCTCGTCGTCCGCCTCGACGGCAACAACGTCGACAAGGGTCGCGCGATCCTCGACGAGCTCAACCACCCGCTGGTCACCCAGGTCGACACGATGGACGGCGCGGCCGACAAGGCCGCCGAGCTCGCCCACCAGGCCTGAGAGAGAGAACTGAACAGATGAGCATCTACCTCAACAAGGACAGCAAGATCATCGTCCAGGGCATGACGGGCGGGATGGGTGCCAAGCACACCACCCTCATGGTCGAGTCGGGCGCGAACATCGTGGGCGGCGTCAACGCCCGCAAGGCCGGCACGACCGTCGAGCTGGGCGGCAAGGAGCTGCCGGTCTTCGGCACCGTCGAGGAGGCCATGAAGGAGACCGGAGCGAACGTCTCGGTCGCCTTCGTGCCGCCGGCGTTCACCAAGGACGCCTGCATCGAGGCCATCGACGCCGAGATCCCGCTGCTCGTGGTCATCACCGAGGGCGTCCCGGTGCTCGACACCGCCGAGGTCGTCGCCTACCTCGAGGGCAAGTCCACCCGGATGATCGGCCCCAACTGCCCCGGCATCATCACCCCCGAGGAGTCGCTGGCCGGGATCACGCCGCACACCATCGCGGGCAAGGGCCCCGTCGGCCTGGTCTCGAAGTCGGGCACGCTGACCTACCAGATGATGTACGAGCTGAAGGACTTCGGGTTCACGACCGCCATCGGCATCGGCGGCGACCCGATCATCGGCACCACGCACATCGACGCGCTGGAGGCCTTCGAGAACGACCCGGAGACCAAGGCGATCGTGATGATCGGCGAGATCGGCGGCGACGCCGAGGAGCGTGCTGCGGCGTACATCAAGGAGCACGTGACCAAGCCGGTCGTCGGCTACGTCGCCGGCTTCACCGCCCCCGAGGGGAAGACGATGGGCCACGCCGGCGCCATCGTGTCGGGCTCGTCGGGCACCGCGCAGGCGAAGAAGGAGGCCCTCGAGGCCGCCGGCGTCAAGGTCGGCAAGACGCCGTCGGAGACCGCCGCGCTGATGCGGGAGATCCTTCAGGCCCTCTGATCCACCGCGCCTTCGAGGCGACGCTCGAGACGGCTCCGTAGGTCATCCTGCGGGGCCGTCCGTGCGTCGTGGCGCCCCGGCCGCCGCGCGTCCCACAGGACGCGCCACACGACGTGCGCGCCGAGCAGGCGCACCGGCGCGACCGCGTTGAGCCGCCGCGGCGAGGGCAGAGTCGGGCAGGCCGAGCTGGCCAGCGTCGAAGGAATGGACATGTCTAGCACCCCGTTTTCGTGAACACGCACATCGCTGGGTTCTTCCCCGTCGTGCTGGTGGCCGCGTCGGCCCGTTCGTCCAGCGATGCGAGCGAGCCCTCACCGTACGTCTGGACCAGCCCCCGGGCCGCACCGACCCGCGTGACCTCGAGGACCGAGCTGCCCGGGCCGCTGACGTCCGGCGACCCCGTGGGCGCCCCGGTGGGCTCCGTGGGCTCCGCGGCGGGGTCGGTCGACCCGTCGGCGAAGACGCCCAGCGCCGAGACGGTCTCGCGGAGCGGCTCGACGGTCCGGTGGACGGCCTGCGGCGACTCCGCGCGGGTCCATCCGCCGTAGGTCGAGGCGACTAGCAGGGCCGCCCCGACGGGCACGACGTGGACGACCGTCGCACCGGTGCCGGGGGCGCCGTCGACGACGTAGGTCTGCACGAGCGTCGTGGCGGGCGGCGGGGCGAAGGGGGACCCGACCACCTCGGTGCGGGTCTGCACGACCTGCCGGCCGCTCGAGGCCGCGGGCTCGCAGGTCGAGGCGAGGTCGGCGAGCTCCTGGGCGACCGCGACCGCCTCGTCGGGGCTGCCGAGCAGCACCAGCTCGCGGGTGTCGGCGGCCTCCCCGCCGCTGTCGTCGGCGACCATGCGGTCGCGGATGCCGAGGCCGCGCAGCGGGGAGGAGCCGCAGAGCTCGAGGTCCCGCAGGCCGGTGCCGGTGCGAGCGGTGGGGATGCTGTCCTGCGGTGCGCCCATCCCCGTCGAGAGGGGGAAGTCGTCCGGGATGGAGGTGCCGGGCACGGAGCCTGAGCGGGAGTCAGCGCCACCGGCGGAGCCGCCCGAGGACCCGCGCGCCGTCGACTCGTCCGCCGACCGGTCGCCGCAGCCGCCGAGAGGCAGCAGGCAGGCGAGGGCGGCGGTCACGAGGCGCGCGCGGGCGGTCATGCCTGCTGAGACAGCCCGGGGACGGAAAAGGTTGCGTCAGCGGGTGCGGTCGAGCGGAGCGAGCCGCTCGAGCACCCGCCGCGACAGCGCGACGAAGTCCGCCCGCGACATGGTCATGTCGCGGTCGGGTGCGAAGCCGAGCTGCGAGACGGCGGTCCCGTCGCGCACGATCGCCATCAGGAACGGGAACGACTGCCGGTCGTTGAGCTCGATCGTCAGCGACCACGCGCTGAGGTCGCTCGTCTGCGACGAGGAGGAGACCAGCTCGGTCACGCTGGTGCCGAGGTTCGCGCGGCCGCACTGCCGGATGCGGTCGCGGACCTGGTCGACGAAGGACGAGGCCCTCGCCGGGGCCATCGAGCCGACCGTCTGGGTGAGTCCGAGCTGGTTGGCGCTGGGCGTCTCGGGGAAGAGGAAGGTGCGGGTCAGCGCCTTGCTGATGCCCTTGCCCTGGAACGTCGTTCGGTCGCAGCGTGTCGCGGCGTAGTTCGTGCGTGCCCGCTCCGGGTCGGTGCCCACCCAGGGGCCGCGGACCGCCGCGACCGGCGGCAGGTCGACGACCGACAGCAGGCCGGGCGGCGTGCCGATGGCGAGCGGTGCCGCCGTGCGCGCGCGGGCGCGACCGGCGCAGCTGCCGGCGCCCTCGGCCCCGCAGAGGCCGTTGACGGCCGCGGCGAGGCCGGTGACCGCCGCCTTGTCCGGGACGGCCCGGCCGTTGCTGCGCACGACGGTGGTGACCACGAGGCTCCCGGTGCGGGCGACGCCCACGTCGATGCTGCTCGGCACCTTGCCCCACGAGCGGAGTTGGAAGGTGCGCGCCTGGTCGCCGACCCGCTCGACCGTGCGGGTGGAGACGAGCTGGGTGCGCGGGTCGATGCACCCGGCGAACCACAGCGACGCGGTCTCGAACGCTCGACCGGCCTGCTTCTCGTTCTGCGACATCTCGACCATCTGCACCGCGCGGGCCTCGACGCCGCCGGCCCGGCCACGGTCCTGCTCGCGGCGCGCCTTGCCGCTCGGCCGCTGCTGCGCGCGCGCCGCGGAGCCCTCCCACGTCCGGGCGAGCGCGGTGACGCCGTCCGGGTCGGCGAACCGCTCGCGCTGGCACGGGGCGAGCAGCCCGTTGCCCGTGAGGTTGTCGGTCGTGCCCGTCTCGGCCCAGTCCAGCCCGGGACCGAAGCGGTCCACCTGGTCGGTGGTGAACAGGGCCGCCTCGCTGATGATCTCCTCGCCCGCGCTGACGGGCTCCGGGGCGTGCACGGTGACGCCGGCCTGCGCCTTCTCCTCGCTCAGGCTCGTCGGCTCGGCGCCGGCGCCGGTCGCCACGAGCGACCCCGAGGCCAGCAGCGCGGCGGTGGCGAGCGCGGCGCCGATCACGGTGTGCGTACGACGTCGCGCGGCGCCCGACCGCCGGACCACCGTCGCGCGGGGCCAGCGGATGTCGGCCAGCGGGACCGCCAGGTCGTGCAGCAGGCGGGAGATCTCCGTCGTCGGCACGTCGCGGTGCAGCGAGAACTGCGAGCTGGCGGTCTGGAGCTCCCGCTCGGCGTCGAGCCGGGGGAGGCCGACCTCCCGGGCGAGCTCGTTGAGCGTCAGCGCGGAGAGGCCGTTGAGCACGAGCAGCTCGCGCTGGCGGACGGTGAGCTTGGACAGGGCGTCGAGGGTGCTGCGCACCTCGGGGTCGAGCGACTTGTCGCGGTGCCAGATCCGGGCGGTGTGCCGGCGTCGGGCGCGGCGCAGGGCGAGCGGGCGGACGTAGCCGTCGCGGTCCTCGAGCTGGCCGACCTTGCGCCAGTGGTGCCAGGCGACGACGAACGCGTCCCGGACCGCTGCCCGCGCGGCCGGCGCGTCGCCGGTGAGGGCGTACGCCTCGTGCAGGAGTCGGGTGCGGGTCTCGACGTAGTAGGCGTCGAAGGTCTCGGGGCTCCTCATGACCGCTCCACGGTACGGGAGTGCCCGACGCCGCGCACATCCCTCCCCGGCGCGGGCGGGCGGCGTGGGAGCACGATCTGCCCGGGCGCCCGGGGGAGGATGGGAAGGCCATGACGTCGCTGCTCACCCGTCCCGACCACGCGCGGGCCGATGCTGCCCGGCAGCGACCGCTGGTGCTGGTCGCCACGCTCGGTGGGGTGCTCGCCGCGCTGGGACCGCTCGTGGTGCTGCTCGCGGTCGGCGTGATCGGGTGGTTCGCCTCGGACGCCGGCGTGCACGGCGCGCCCCGCGACGGGATGCGGGTCGCTGCGCTGGCCTGGCTGGCCGGTCACGGCTCCGGCGTCACCGTGCTCGGGGCCCGGATCACGATCGTCCCGCTCGGCGTCACCGCGCTCGCCGCCTGGTCGATGTGGCGGCTCGGGCACCGCGTCGGTGACGCGGTCTCCGGCCACGGCCCCGACGCCGACCGGATCTCCGACGGCGAGCGCGACCTCACGGTGCCGACCGCGATCACCCTGTTCTTCGCCGGGTACGCCGTGGTGGCCGTCGTCGTGGCCGCCCTGGCCGCCGGCAGCAGTGCCGCCCCGTCCGTGCCGCGCGTGCTCGCCTGGACCTTCCTGCTGACGGCGTCCGTGGCCGCGCCGGCGATCGCCGTCGGCTCCGGGCGCGCCGCCATCTGGACGTCGTTCGCGCCCGCGACCGTCCGGGCCGGCGCCGCCGTGGCGGGCGCCGTGCTGTCGCGGCTGCTCGCCGTCTCCGCCGTGCTGTTCCTCGTGGCGCTGGTGGCGTCCTTCGACGAGGCGGCCACGATGACCTCGCGCCTGCACCCGAGCCCCTCCGAAGCCGCCCTCTACGCGCTCGTCAACGCCGCCTTCCTCCCCAACGCGGCGCTCTTCGCGGCCTCGTGGCTGCTGGGGCCGGGCTTTGCGGTCGGTGGCGCCACCCTCGTCTCGCCCGGTGCGGTGGTCCTCGGGCCGCTGCCGGTCGTCCCGCTCCTCGCCGCCCTTCCCGCCGCAGGCACCCCGGCCGGCTGGACCGGCGTCCTGATGGCGCTGCCGCCGCTCGTGGCGGCCGTCGTGGCCTTCCGGGTGCTGCGCCACCGGCTCCTCACCTGGGAGCAGATCGCCCTGGCCGGGTGCGGGGGCGGCCTGGTCGCGGGCGTGGCGCTGGCGGTGCTCGCCTCGGTCTCCGGTGGCGCCGCCGGTCCGGGCCGGATGCGGTTCGTCGGGCCGTTCACCCGCGACGTGCTCGTGCACGCCGTCACCGCGTGCGGCGTCGGCGCCCTCCTGGGGGCTTCGGTGGTGTCCCTCCTCCTGTGGCGCGCGGCTCGGCCCCGCACCGACGCGGCAGGGGACTGACGGGTGGGAGCTGGTCACGGCCACGGCGAACGGTCCTCACTCGGACCCGCGCCACGGCGGCTGCGGGTGCTGGTGGGCCTGCTGCTCGCCCCGCTGGTGCTCGCGACCCTCGTCGGCCTCCTCGCGCTGTGGCCCGACGGCGACCTCGAGATCAGCGGCCCGGGGGTCGACGTCGAGCGCGGCACCGCCCGGGTCCAGGAGATCGTCGGCTGCCCGCAGGACGTCGACGTGGACGGGTGCGAGCTCGCCCGGGTGGAGCTGCTCAGCGGGCCGGGCGCCCCGGCCGAGGCGGAGGCGCTGCTGCCCTACGGCGACACGGCGCCCGAGGTCGTGCCGGGGGACCGGATCATCGTGTCGTTCACCGAGCAGGCGCCGGAGGGGCAGCAGTACGCCTTCCAGGACTTCGACCGGGGCCCGCCGCTGCTCACGCTGACGATCCTCTTCGCCGTCGGCGTCCTCGCGCTGTCGCGCTGGCGCGGCATCGGCGCCCTCGCCAGCCTGGCGTACTCCCTCGTCCTGATCGCCGTCTTCACCCTCCCCGCGATCATGGAGGGCTCGCCGCCGCTGGCGGTCGCGGTGACCACCGCCGCAGCGATCATGCTCGTGACGCTCTACCTGTCCCACGGCTTCGACCTGCGCTCCACCGTCGCGATGCTCGGCACGCTGGTGGCCCTCGTGGTGATCGGTGGCATCGGCTGGGTCTTCACGCGGGTCGGCCACTTCACCGGCCTGGTCGACGAGGGCAGCCAGTACATCTCCGGCATCGCCGCGCAGGTCGACCTCCGCGGCCTGCTGCTCGCCGGCCTGGTGATCGGGGCGCTGGGGGTGCTCGACGACGTCACGGTCACCCAGACCTGGGCCGTGTGGGAGCTCGCCGACGTCGACCCCGACGCGAGCGCGCGGTCGCTCTTCGTCCGGGCGATGCGCATCGGGCGCTCGCACGTCGCGTCGACCGTCAACACCCTCGTCCTGGCGTACGTCGGAGCGACGCTGCCGCTGATGCTCGTCTTCTCCGCGCTCTCGCTGCCGTTCGGGATCGCGGTCAGCCAGGAGGTGGTGGCGCAGGAGGTCGTGCGCGGCCTCGTCGGCGGGCTCGGCATCATCGCCGCGGTCCCCGTCACCACCGGGATCGCCGCGCTCGTCGCCGGCCGCCTGGCGCGGGACCGGTCGGCGCGGGACGGGTCGGCGCGGGACCCGTCGGCGCAGGACCGGTCGGCGCGCAGCGGGCCCTCGCACCGCGCCTGAGGGCTCGCTCGCCCTAGACTCCCGGCGTGAGCCAGCCCGCCCGCCTCGTCGTCCTCGTCTCGGGGTCCGGCACCAACCTCCAGGCCCTGCTCGACGCGTCCGCCGACCCGGCGTACGGCGCCCGCGTGGTCGCGGTCGGCGCCGACCGCGAGGACATCGAGGGCCTCGCGCGCGCCGAGCGGGCCGGCGTGCCCACCTTCGTCCGCAAGCTGTCGGACTTCGAGACCCGCGAGGGCTGGGACGCCGCGCTGACGACCGTCGTGGAGCGGTTCGAGCCCGACCTGGTGGTCTCGGCAGGGTTCATGAAGCTGCTGTCGCAGGAGTTCCTCGACCGGTTCCTCACCCTCAACACCCACCCGGCGCTCTGCCCGGCGTTCCCCGGCATGCACGGCCCCCGCGACGCGCTCGACTACGGGGTCAGGGTGACCGGGGCGACCCTCTTCGTGGTCGACGCGGGCGTCGACACCGGGCCGATCGTGGCCCAGGTGCCTGTCGAGGTGGCCGAGGACGACGACGTGGCGTCCCTCCACGAGCGCATCAAGACCGCCGAGCGCGCGATGCTCGTCGACGCGGTCGGCCGCATCGCCCGCGAGGGCATCGCCGTGGAGGGCCGCCGGGTTCGCATCGGCGGCGGTCGTCGGTAGGCTGCGCGCACACGACTGGCGCAGGTGGGCCACCACCGGGGAGTGACGCGCGGGAGCATCGAACGCCTGGGTGCCCCGACTCGAACCGACCGAGGAGTCCCGTGTCCGACCACGCTTCCAACGACGCCCCCGAGCGCCGCATCCCGATCCGCCGCGCCCTGGTGTCCGTCTACGACAAGACCGGCCTCGACGACCTGGTCCGCGGCCTCCACGACGCCGGCGTCGAGCTCGTCTCGACCGGTGGCTCGGCCGCGCTGATCGCGTCGCTGGGCCTGCCCGTGACGCGGGTCGAGGACCTCACCGGCTTCCCCGAGTGCCTCGACGGCCGGGTCAAGACGCTCCACCCGCGCGTGCACGCCGGGATCCTCGCCGACCGCCGCCTGGACTCCCACGTCGCCCAGCTCGAGGAGCTCGGCGTGGAGCCGTTCGACCTCGTCGTCAGCAACCTCTACCCGTTCACGCAGACCGTCGCCTCCGGCGCGAGCCCGGACGAGTGCGTGGAGCAGATCGACATCGGTGGTCCGTCGATGGTGCGGGCCGCGGCCAAGAACCACCCGAGCGTCGCGATCGTCACCTCGCCCGCGGCGTACGACGCCGTGCTCGCCGCTGCGGCCGCCGGCGGCTTCACGCTGGCGCAGCGGCAGCGGCTCGCCGCCGAGGCGTTCGTGCACACCGCGACCTACGACGTCCACGTCGCCTCCTGGATGGGCAACGTGCTCACCGACACCAGCGACGGCACCGGCTTCCCCGCCTGGATGGGCGCGACGTGGGACCAGCAGGCGGTGCTGCGCTACGGCGAGAACCCGCACCAGTCCGCGGCCCTCTACTCCAACGGCTACCTCCCCGGTGGTCCCGGCCTCGCCCAGGCGACGCAGCACCACGGCAAGGAGATGTCCTACAACAACTACGTCGACGCCGACGCGGCCCGCCGGGCGGCGTACGACTTCGACGAGCCGGCGGTCGCCATCATCAAGCACGCGAACCCGTGCGGCATCGCGGTCTGCGCCGACGACGTGCCCGACCCCGTCGCAGTGGCGCACCGCAAGGCGCACGAGTGCGACCCGGTCAGCGCCTTCGGCGGCGTCATCGCGACCAACGTCCCGGTCTCGGTGGCGATGGCCGAGCAGGTGGCCGAGATCTTCACCGAGGTCATCGTGGCGCCCGGCTACGAGGACGGCGCCATCGAGGCGCTGCAGGCCAAGAAGAACATCCGGATCCTGGAGTGCCCGCCGCTGGCCCGGGGCGGCGCCGAGACCCGCGCGATCTCGGGCGGGCTGCTGCTGCAGCAGCGCGACGTGCTGTCCGCCGAGGGCGACGACCCCGCCTCGTGGACCCTCGCCACCGGTGAGGCCGCCTCGGAGGAGGTGCTCGCCGACCTCGCCTTCGCGTGGCGCGCGTGCCGTGCGGTGAAGTCCAACGCGATCCTCCTGGCCGCAGGCGGGGCCTCGGTCGGCGTCGGCATGGGACAGGTCAACCGCGTCGACTCGTGCCGCCTCGCGGTGGAGCGTGCGGGGGAGCGGGCGGCGTCGGCCGTCGCCGCGTCCGACGCGTTCTTCCCCTTCGCCGACGGTCCGCAGATCCTCATCGACGCCGGCGTCAAGGCCATCGTCCAGCCGGGCGGCTCGGTGCGTGACGCCGAGGTCGTCGCCGCCTGCGAGGCGGCCGGGGTGACGATGTACCTGACCGGCGCACGGCACTTCTTCCACTGATGGCCGGCCTCCCTAGGATGACGCCCGTGACCGCACAGACCCTCGACGGCGCCGCCACCCTGTCGACCATCAAGGCCGAGCTCGCCGAGCGGGTGGCCGCGCTCCGGTCCAGGGGAGTCACGCCCGGGCTCGGCACGGTGCTCGTGGGCGACGACCCGGGCTCGCACTGGTACGTCGGCGCCAAGCACAAGGACTGCGCCGAGATCGGCATCACCTCGATCCGGCGGGACCTGCCCGCCACGGCGACCCAGGCCGAGGTCGAGGCGGTCATCGACGAGCTCAACGACGACGACTCGTGCACCGGGTTCATCGTCCAGCAGCCGACCGGTCTCGACGAGTTCGCGCTGCTCTCGCGCGTGCGCCCCGACAAGGACGTCGACGGCCTGCACCCGGTCAACCTCGGCAAGCTGGTCCTCGGCGAGCCCGGCCCCCTGCCGTGCACGCCGGTCGGCTCGATCGAGCTGCTGCGCCGCCACGGCGTGGAGATCGCCGGTGCCGAGGTCGTGGTGGTCGGTCGCGGCATCACCGTGGGCCGCCCGCTGGGCCTGCTGCTCACCCGTCGCTCGGAGAACGCCACGGTCACGCTGTGCCACACCGGCACCCGCGACCTCGCTGCCCACGTGCGCAGGGCCGACATCGTCGTCGCTGCCGCCGGAGTGCCGGGGATCATCACGGCCGACATGGTCAAGCCCGGCGCTGCCGTGCTCGACGTCGGCGTCTCCCGCGTCGACGGCAAGGTCACCGGCGACGTCCACCCCGACGTGTGGGAGGTGGCCGGCTGGGTCTCGCCCAACCCCCGGGGCGTGGGTCCGATGACGCGCGCGATGCTGCTGACCAACATCGTCGAGATCGCCGAGTCCGTCCGGTCCTGACGATGGGCGAACCCGACAGCGCCGACCGCGGCGGACACATCGAGCCGCCGGAGTCGGTCCCGCCCGTCTCGGCGGAGCCGGTCGACCCCGAGGAGCCCCGCCGCTACCCGTCCACCATCGGGGGCGCGTTCTACCTCGTCGTCCTCGGCGTCGTCGCGGTCGCCATGGTGATCGTGGCGCTCGACGAGTGGCGCACCGGCATCCGGCTCATGGGCGGGGCGCTGATCGGGGCGGCCGTCGTCCGCCTCGTGCTGCGCCGACGCGACGCCGGCATGCTCGCCGTACGCCACAAGGTGCTCGACGCGCTGGTGCTGCTGGTCCTCGGCGGGGCGCTGATCTTCCTGGCCGGGTCGATCCCGGACCAGCCCGGCTTCTGAGGGCGGCCGCCGGACGCGCGAGCGGTGCGTGGTGCAGGTTCTGGAGGTGCGGAACCTGCCTCACGCACCGCTGTGGGGGCTGAGGACTCCCTTCAACGCACGAGCGGTGCGTGGTGCAGGTTTCCGGGGTGCAGAACCTGCCTCACGCACCGCTGCGGGGGCTGAGGCCGCCCCCGGACGCGCGAGCGGTGCGTGGTGCACGTACTCGGGGTGCAGAACCTGCCTCACGCACCGCTGCGCGGCTGCGGACGCCCCGGACGCGCGAGCGGTGCGTGGTGCAGGTTTCCGAGGTGCAGAACCTGCCTCACGCACCGCTCCGGGCTGAGAGAGGGGCTGAGCGCGTCAGATCAGGCCGAGCTCGGTGACCGCGTTGCGCTCGTCGGCCAGCTCGGCGGTGGAGGCGTCGATCCGGCCGCGCGAGAAGTCGTTGATCTCCAGGCCCTCGACGATGGACCAGTCGCCCCCGGAGGTGGTGACCGGGAAGGACGAGACGAGGCCCTCCGGCACGCCGTACTCGCCGTTGGAGACCACGGCCATCGAGACCCAGTCGTCGGCGGGGGAGCCGAAGAGCCAGTCGCGGGCGGCGTCGATCGTCGCGGAGGCGGCCGAGGCGGCCGAGGAGGATCCTCGGGCGTCGATGATCGCCGCGCCCCGCTTGGCGACGGTGGGGATGAACTCGTTCTCGAGCCACGCCTGGTCGTCGACGAGCTCGGCGGCGTTCTGGCCGTTGACCTCGGCGTGGAACAGGTCGGGGTACTGGGTGGCCGAGTGGTTGCCCCAGATCGTCATCTTCTTGATGTCGCTGACCTTGGCGCCGGTCTTGGCGGCGAGCTGCGAGATCGCCCGGTTGTGGTCGAGGCGGGTCAGCGCGGAGAACCGCTCGCGCGGGATGTCGGGCGCGTTGCTCATGGCGATGAGGGCGTTGGTGTTGGCCGGGTTGCCCGTGACGCCGATGCGTACGTCGTCGGCCGCGACCGCGTTGAGCGCCTTGCCCTGCGCGGTGAAGATGGCGCCGTTGGCCGAGAGCAGGTCACCGCGCTCCATGCCGGGTCCGCGCGGGCGCGCACCGACGAGCAGGGCCAGGTTGACGCCGTCGAAGATCTTCTCGGCGTCCGAGCCGATCTCGACGCCGGCGAGACCGGGGAACGCGCAGTCGTCGAGCTCCATCACGACGCCCTCGAGCGCCTTGAGGGCGGGCTCGATCTCGAGCAGCCGCAGCTCGATCGGGCGGTCCCCGGCGAGCGCGCCGCTGGCGAGGCGGAAGAGCAGGCTGTAGCCGATCTGGCCGGCAGCGCCGGTGACGGCGACCTTGAGGGGTTCGGAGGTCACGGTGGTTCTCCTCGTGAGTGTGCGGGAGGCGGGACGTCTGTCCCGCTGACGCTAGCAGCGGGGGGCGGCTGGCATGCTGGCGCCCATGACGAGGGCGCTGCGAGCCGTACGCCGCGCCCGCGGGTCGGCGGCCGTCGCCGCGTCGCTGGTGGCGGCGCTGGCCGGAACGCTGTCGGGCTGCGCGGGGATCGGGCAGCCGGCGCCGTACGACTCGCCGGGCATCAACGGACTGGTGATCCCCACGCCGACGATCGATGCGGGCGACTTCGTCGAGGTCGTCGACAACCCGTGGCTCGCGCTCGAGCCGGGCGCGGAGTGGACCTACGACGCGGTCGACGCCGGCCGGAGGGTCGGCTCGATCGAGGCCGCGGTGCTCGACGGCACGACGGCGGTCGCCGGGCTGGCCGCCACGGGAGTCACGACGACGACGGACATCGAGGGCGCACGAGAGACGGCGACCCGCTACTACGCCCAGGACGAGGACGGCAACGTCTGGCTGGTCGGCGTCGACGCCGACCGCCCGGGGGGAGAAGTCAGCTGGCGCGCGGGCCAGGGCGGTGCCCAGGCCGGGCTCGCGATGCCGGCGGACCCCCGGCTCGGCGACGGCTGGCTGACGTACGACGTGCCCGGGCTGCCCCGCGCGAGCACCACGATCGAGCAGCGCAGCCGCGACCTGGTGCAGGCGCGGGTCGCGGAGACCGGCGCGCCCGACGACGGGACGGACGACGGGACGGACGACGGCGGGACGGACGACGGGGCCGGCGCCGCGACCCGCACCGTCTACGAGAAGGGGGTCGGCCTCGTGAGCGTCGAGGACCTCACGGCCGGCTGGACCGCTGCGCTGAGGGACTGAGGGACTGACCCCGGGTCAGTCGGGGCGGCGCACCTGGGTGCGGCCGTCGTCGTCGCCGTCGGGGTTGCCCCAGTGGCCGGGCGCGCTCTGCTGCCCGGGGTGGCCCGGCTGGGCCGGCTGCTGCGGCGGGGCGCCCCACTGGCCGGGCTGGGCGGGCTGCTGCTGCGGGGCGGGCTGCCCCCACTGCGGCGCGGACTGCGGCGTGGGCTGCGGCGTGGACTGCGGCGCCGGCTGCGGCGGCCCGTAGGTCGGGTCGGGCTGCTGCGCGGGCTGGCCCCACTGCTGCTGCGGGGGTGCACCCCACGCGGCGCCGGGCTGGCCCCAGCCGCCCTGCTGGCCCTGGTTCCACTGGGCCTCGTAGTTGCCCGGGACGTACTGGTTCTTCCGGCCGCCGCCGAAGTTGAGCCCCGAGCCGGCGACCGGCTCGGCGCCCTGGCCGAAGAGGATCGGGTAGGTGAGCCCCGCGATCGCCGCGCCCACGAGCGGCGCGACCACGAAGAGCCAGAGCTGGACGATCGCGTCGGTGCCGGCGTAGACCCCCACGCCGATGGAGCGGGCGGGGTTGACGGAGGTGCCGGTCGCGCTCATCGAGGCGAAGTGGATCATCGCCAGCGCCAGGCCGATGGCGAGCGGACCGAGCGCGACGTTGACCTCGTTGCGCCCGTCGGTCACGGCCAGGATGACCCAGAGGAAGATCGCCGTCAGCAGCATCTCGAGCAGGAGCGCGGCCCACCACGCGTAGCCCGAGCCGGTGTCCCCGAAGGAGTTCTGGCCCATGCGGCCCTCGGCGTTGAAGCCCTCGAAGCCGTGGTTGAGCCCGAACAGCGCACCGCCGGCGAGGAGGCCGCCCAGCAGCTGGGCCGCCATGTAGATGCCGACCTGGTTCCAGGGCAGGCGGCCGCCCAGCACGGCGCCCAGCGTCACGGCGGGGTTGAAGTGGCCGCCCGAGATGCGCCCGACGGCGTACGCCATGACCACGACCGTGAGTCCGAAGGTGAGGCCCGTCGCGACGTAGTCGCCACCGCTCATCAAGAAGGCGCCGCAGCCGAAGAACACCAGCACGAAGGTGCCGAGCGTCTCTGCCGTGAACTTCTGCGCGGTGGTCGGTGTGTCGTCGACGGTGCTCATCGCGATTCCCCCTCGGAGTCAGTGGTCGCGCCCGGCGACCACGGCGACTCTAGCGGCGTGGTTGCAGGGGTGCGAGGGTAGTGAAGTCGCCACCCGGTCCTGCGTCAGGTATCTTGACGTCAAGAGGTTTGCCCAGGATCAGATCACGATCTACAGGAGCTGTCGTACCCATGGCCAAGATCATCTACACCCACACCGACGAGGCGCCGCTGCTCGCGACGTACTCGTTCCTCCCGATCATCGCCGCCTACGCGAGGACCGCGGGTGTGGACGTCGAGACGCGCGACATCTCGCTCGCCGGTCGCGTGATCGCGCAGTTCCCCGACCGCCTCACCGACGAGCAGCGGATCTCCGACGACCTCGCCGAGCTCGGCGAGCTCGCCACCCGGCCCGAGGCCAACATCATCAAGCTGCCCAACATCTCCGCCTCGATCCCGCAGCTCAAGGCCACGATCGCCGAGCTGCGGTCGCAGGGCTACGACCTGCCCGCCTACCCGGAGAACCCGCAGACCGACGAGGAGCGCGACGTCCGCGCCCGCTACGACAAGGTCAAGGGCTCCGCGGTCAACCCGGTGCTCCGCGAGGGCAACTCCGACCGGCGCGCGCCCGCGTCGGTCAAGAACTACGCCCGGTCCCACCCGCACTCGATGGGCGCGTGGAGCAGCGACTCGAAGACGTCGGTGGCGACCATGGGTCACGACGACTTCCGCAGCAACGAGCAGTCGGTCGTCGTCCCCGACGACGACGCCCTGTCGATCGTGCACGTCGGTGCCGACGGCCAGGAGACGGTGCTCAAGGACGCCCTGCAGGTGCTGGCCGGCGAGGTGGTCGACGCCACCTTCATGAGTGCCGCGCGTCTCGACGAGTTCCTCGAGGCCCAGGTCGCCCGGGCCAAGGCCGACGGCGTGCTGTTCTCCGCGCACCTCAAGGCCACGATGATGAAGGTCTCCGACCCGATCATCTTCGGCCACGTGGTGCGCGCCTACTTCGCCGACGTCTTCGCGCAGTACGGCGAGGAGCTGGCCGCTGCCGGCCTCTCCGCCAACGACGGGCTCGGTGCCATCCTGGCCGGCCTCGACTCGCTCGACAACGGCGCCGAGATCAAGGCGGCCTTCGACAAGGGCCTGGCCGAGGGCCCGGCGCTTGCGATGGTCGACTCCGACCGCGGCATCACCAACCTCCACGTGCCCTCCGACGTCATCATCGACGCCTCGATGCCGGCGATGATCCGCACGTCGGGACAGATGTGGAACGCCGACGGCGAGCAGCAGGACACCCTCGCGGTCATCCCCGACTCCTCCTACGCCGGCGTCTACCAGGCCGTGATCGACGACTGCCGGACCCACGGCGCCCTCGACCCCGCCACCATGGGCTCGGTGCCCAACGTCGGCCTGATGGCCAAGGCGGCCGAGGAGTACGGCTCGCACGACAAGACGTTCGAGATCCCGGCCGCGGGCCGCGTCGAGGTCCGCAACGGCGCGGGCGAGGTGCTCATGTCCCACGAGGTCGAGGCCGGCGACATCTGGCGCGCCTGCCAGACCAAGGACGCCTCGATCCGCGACTGGGTCAAGCTCGCCGTCACCCGCGCCCGCGCCAGCGCGACGCCCGCCGTGTTCTGGCTCGACGAGACCCGCGCCCACGACGCCAACCTCATCGCCAAGGTGCGCGAGTACCTCGCCGACCACGACACCGACGGCCTCGAAATCGACATCATGGCGCCCGCGGCGGCCACGACGTACTCCCTCGAGCGGATCCGCCGGGGCGAGGACACGATCTCGGTCACCGGCAACGTGCTGCGCGACTACAACACCGACCTCTTTCCGATCCTCGAGCTCGGCACCAGCGCGAAGATGCTCTCCATCGTCCCGCTGATGAACGGCGGCGGCCTCTTCGAGACCGGCGCCGGCGGCTCGGCGCCCAAGCACGTCCAGCAGCTGGTCAAGGAGGACTACCTGCGCTGGGACAGCCTCGGCGAGTTCTTCGCGCTCGCCGCCTCGCTCGAGCACCTCGCCGGCTACGCCGACAACGCCCGCGCGAAGATCCTCGGCGACACCCTCGACAAGGCGACCGAGACCTTCCTCAACGAGGACCGCTCGCCCGGGCGCAAGCTCGGCACGATCGACAACCGCGGCTCGCACTTCTACCTCGCCCTCTACTGGGCCGAGGAGCTGGCGAAGCAGACCGACGACACCGACCTCGCCGACGCCTTCTCCGCGCTCGCGACCACGCTCCGCGACAACGAGCAGAGGATCGTCGACGAGCTGCTCGCGGTCCAGGGCAAGCCGGCGGACATCGGCGGCTACTTCCGGCCCGACCCGGAGAAGGCCACTGCGGTGATGCGCCCCTCGGCCACCTTCAACGAGGCGATCGCCTCGCTGGCCTGAGCACGGCCGACCGCACGCACATGGTCACGGGAGAGCAGGGGCTGCCGCGCGCGCCCCTGCTCTCCTCGCTCTCCCTGGTCGCCGGCAACCTGTCCCCGCTGTGGGCGGTGCGGGCCGGTCACATGTCCGTCGGCGACGTGTTCGTCACCTACTGGATCGAGAACCTCGCCTACTGGGTCATCACCATCGTCAAGGTGCGCACCGCGCGCGGCCCCGGTGCGGCGAGCCGGGTCCGGATGACCGTCAACGGCAAGCCGGTGGACGCGTCACGTCCGGGCGCGCTGGCGTCCTTCTTCGCCTTCCACTACGGCATCTTCACCCTCGTCCACGGGGTGTTCGCCTTCGCGCTGGCGTTCCTCGCCGGCGGCGAGCTGCACCCGGCGACGTGGGTGCTCGCAGGCCTCGCGCTGGCGCTCAGCCACCTCGGCTCGCTCTGGCTCAACTGGTTCGACGGCGGCGAGCGCTGGCGTGTCTCGCCCGCCACGGCGATGTGGCAGCCCTACCCGCGGATGCTCGTGCTGCACGTCGCCATCATCGTGGGATTCGGGCTCACCCTGCGCTCCGTGGGCTCCGCCGACGCCCCGAGCGGACTCGAGGAGCTGGCCCCGGTGCTGCTCCTGCTCGGCTCGAAGACCGTCGTGGACCTCGGCC
Organism: Nocardioides xinjiangensis; assembly: GCF_017916455.1. Lineage (GTDB taxonomy): Bacteria > Actinomycetota > Actinomycetes > Propionibacteriales > Nocardioidaceae > Nocardioides > Nocardioides xinjiangensis. Next base: position 78,439 of record NZ_JAFMSY010000005.1, read on the forward strand.
TGCACCTGTGGGAACGCCGACGCGCCGGCTCGCCCGCCGCCGCCGCGGCCGCGTGATCTCGGCCACGAACGGGGCGACCGCCGGGTCCCACGGGAACAAAACCGGTCCCGCCGGCCCTTGCGGGAGGTGATGACCACGACTGCCGAGACCCCCGCCCCGCCCGTCCCCGACCTCGACGTCCCGTCGGTCACCGCCCGGCACTTCGCCCTCGCGGTCCTCGCCCTCGCGATGGGCGGCTTCGCGATCGGCACCACCGAGTTCGTGACGATGGGCCTGCTGCCGCAGATCTCGGCGGGTGTCAACGTCTCCATCCCCACGGGCGGCCACGTGATCTCGGCGTACGCCGTGGGCGTGGTGGTCGGCGCACCCGTGCTGGCGTTCCTCGGTGCCCGCCTGCCGCGCCGGGCGCTCCTCGTCGCGCTGATGGCGGCCTTCGCCGCCGGCAACGGGCTGAGCGCGCTCGCCACGTCGTACGAGCAGCTCATGGTGGCGCGCTTCGCCGCCGGCCTGCCGCACGGGGCGTACTTCGGCGTGGCCTCGCTCGTCGCGGCCAGCATGGCGCGGCCCTCGCGCAAGGGCCGCGCGGTCTCGCAGGTGATGCTCGGGCTGTCCGTGGCCAACGTGATCGGCGTGCCGGCCGCGACCGTGCTGGGCCAGGAGCTCGGCTGGCGTGCGGCGTTCTGGACGGCGTCCGGGCTCGCGTTGCTGACGCTCGCGCTGGTGGCCTGGTTCGTCCCCTCCGTCGCAGGCGACGGCGAGGCGAGCGGCCGCCGCGAGCTCGCCGCCTTCCGGCTCCCGCAGGTGTGGCTGACGCTGCTGGCCGGCGCGATCGGCTTCGGCGGGATGTTCGCCGTCTACACCTACATCGCCCCGGTCGTCACCGACGTGGGCGGGCTGGGGGAGCGGTCCGTGGCCGTCTTCCTGCTGTCGTTCGGGCTCGGCATGGTCGCCGGCACCTGGCTGGCCGGGATCATGGCCGACTGGTCGATCTTCCGCTCGCTGATCATCGGCGGCACCGGCATGGCTGCCACGATGCTGGCCTTCTGGCTCACCGCGCCGCACGGGTGGGCCGCGCTGCCGGTGGTGTTCCTCGTGACCACCCTGGGGTCGGTCCTCGTGGTCAACCTGCAGCTGCGCCTGATGGACGTCGCAGGCGACGCCCAGACCCTCGGTGCCGCGTTGAACCACGCCTCGCTCAACATCGCCAACGCCCTCGGCGCCTGGCTCGGCGGCCTCGTGATCGCCGCCGGCTGGGGCCTGCGCGCCCCCGCGCTGGTGGGCCTGGCGCTGTCGCTGGCAGGCGTGGCCGTCCTGCTGGTCTCCGCGCGGCTGCACGTCCGCGAGCAGGACGCCACGGCCTGACCCCGGCGCCGTTCCCCACCGGGAGCGGCCGTCCGGATCCGTCTCGGGCGCGGGCGAGCGGTCGTGACGTGCCAGTGATTTCCGTGCATGTTGCGTGGAGTTAACACGGGCGGAACTCTTGTGTAGCGCGCGTTTGTAACGATCCAATCCATGACGGGTGGACCAGCCACCCGCAATCTTCCGGAGGGGGAGTCATGGTGGACGAGAACAAGATCGCGGCCGAGATGGAGCGTCGCCGGCAGTTGGCCGACCGCAACGTCGCCGACGTGGTGAGCCTGCTGGAGCGCCGCCAGGAGCTGCGCGGGATCTACCCCGCGGCGGACCTCGTCGCCGAGAACGTCGGCTGGGTCGTCTGAGGGGCTGGCCCGCCTACCGGTCGCACCGCTCCCCCCGGACCCCGTCGAGCAGCGGGCGGGGGCGGTGAGAGACTGGGCCGCATGTCGACCACGCCCGCCACGCGTCCGCGGGTCCTCTCCGGCATCCAGCCGACGGCGGACTCGTTCCATCTCGGGAACTACCTCGGTGCGCTGCGTCAGTGGGTGGCGCTGCAGGAGGAGTTCGAGCCGTTCTACTTCATCGCCGACCTCCACTCGATCACCGTGGAGCAGGACCCCAAGGTGCTGCGGGAGCGGACGCTCGTGTCGGTGGCCCAGCTCGTCGCCGCGGGCGTCGACCCGGCCCGCGCCACGATCTTCGTGCAGAGCCAGGTCCCCGCGCACACGCAGGCCGGCTGGGTGCTGCAGTGCCTCACCGGCTTCGGCGAGGCCCGGCGGATGACGCAGTTCAAGGACAAGTCCGCCAAGGCCGGTGAGGGCGCCGCGAGCGTCGGGCTGTTCACCTACCCGATCCTCCAGGCCGCCGACATCCTGCTCTACCGGCCGCAGTACGTCCCCGTCGGCGAGGACCAGCGCCAGCACCTGGAGCTCACCCGCGACCTCGCCAACCGGTTCAACCACCGGTACAAGAAGACGTTCCGGCCGCCGGAGCCCTACATCCTCGAGTCGACGGCCAAGATCTACGACCTGCAGATCCCCGAGAAGCAGATGTCGAAGTCGATCGGCGGCCAGGGCTGCGTGTGGGTGCTCGACGAGCCGCAGGTGCTCACCAAGAAGTTCCGGTCCGCGGTGACCGACTCCGAGACCGAGATCCGCTTCGACCGGGAGGCCAAGCCGGGCGTGAGCAACCTGCTCACCATCCACTCGGCCCTGTCGGGGGAGAAGGTCGAGGCCCTCGTCTCGGCGTTCGAGGGCCGCGGCTACGGCGACCTCAAGTCCGAGGTGGCCGAGGTCGTCCTCCAGACCCTGACGCCACTGCGCGAGCGCACGCGCGAGCTCCTCGACGACCGCACCGAGCTCGAGCGGATCCTGGCGCAGGGAGCGGAGCGCGCGGGTGCCGTGGCGGCGGCGACGCTGGGCGACGTCTACGACCGCGTCGGCTTCCTGCCCGCGGCTGCCCGGGACCGGTGACGTGCCGACCATCGGCGTGGCCATCGCGATCCCCGAGCCGTGGGCGAGCGAGCTCCAGGACTACCGCACCGGGATCGGGGACGCCACGGCGGCGCAGATCCCCACCCACATCACGCTGATCCCGCCCACCGAGGTCTCCGACGACCTCGACGAGGTGACGGCGCACCTCGCCGAGGCCGCCAGCACCGTGGCGCCGTTCGACATCCACCTCCGCGGCACCGGCACGTTCCGCCCGGTCTCGCCGGTCGTGTTCGTCACCGTGGCGGAGGGGATCTCCTCCTGCGAGATGCTGGCGGGCGCGGTGCGCCGGGGGCCGCTCGCGGTCGACCTGCACTTCCCCTACCACCCGCACGTGACCATCGCGCACCACCTCGACGACCGCACGCTGGACCGGGCCTTCGAGGAGCTCGCCGACTTCGAGTGCCGTTTCACCGTCGGCTCCTTCAGCCTCTACGTCCACGACGAGCACGCCGGCTGGCGGCCCACCCACCGGTACGAGCTGGGCTGAGCGGTGTCCGTCGTCTCCGCAGCCAAGACCCGGCTGGCGCGCGTGCGCGAGCGCCGGCCGTTCATCGACCACGTGGTGCGGATGGTCGAGCACTACGGCGACGTCAACGGCAGCGCCCTCGCCGCCGCGGTGACGTACTTCGCGTTCCTCTCGTTCTTCCCGCTCCTGGCGCTGTCCTTCGCCGTCATCGGGTACGTCTCGCGGGCCTACCCCAACGCCGACGAGGACCTCGTGACGGCGATCAACGACGTGCTCCCCGGCATCATCGGCAACGGAGAGGGCCAGCTCCCGCTGTCGACGTTCCAGGACAACGCGCCCGGCATCCTCAGCGTCGGCATCCTGGTGGCCCTCTACTCCGGGCTCGGCTGGCTGTCCGGGATGCGCACCGCGATCGTCGCCGTCTTCGAGGAGCCGGAGCGCGAGCAGCCGAGCTTCGTCGTCGGCAAGGTGCGTGACCTGCTGGCGCTGATGACCCTCGGGTCGGTGCTCATCGTCAGCGTGGCGGTGTCGGGTGTCGCCACGAAGGTGGCCACCCCGATCCTCGACGCGCTGGGGCTGGGCCTGGGCGCGGAGCCGCTGCTGTGGCTGCTGGCGCTGGCGCTCGGCCTCGCCGCCAGCACCGTGCTCTTCTTCTCGTTCTTCAAGGTGCTGGCCGCCCCCGACGTGCCGAGCCGCTCCCTGTGGTCCGGCGCCGTGCTCGGCGCCGTGGCGTTCGAGCTGCTGAAGCAGCTGTCGACGTTCCTGCTGCAGGGCACGCGCGAGCAGCCGGCCGTCCAGGCCTTCGGGATCGCCCTGATCCTCGTCGTCTGGATCAACTACTTCTCCCGCGTCGTGGTCTACTCCGCCGCCTTCGCGCACACCTCGCCCGAGGCCCGCGCGGCCCGGGAGGCGCGGATGGTCGCCGACCAGATGCCCGAGGGCCCGCAGATCGACCTCGCGGCCGCGGCCGCCGGCGTACGCCAGCCGTCGTCGGGATCCGCCGCGTCCCCGTCCGCCTCGCCGAGGGCGGCCTTCGCCGCCGGCGCGGGGGCGATGCTGGGGCTGGTGGCGCTCGTACGCCGGCGCCGCCCCTGACCGTCCCTCGGGCGGTGCGTGGCGCATGTTCTGCGCTCTCGGAAGCTGTCTCACGCACCGCTGGGGTGGCGGTCCGCCGTCGAGCGGTGCGTGGTGCAGGTTCTCGGGCGCAAGAAGCTGCATCACCCACCGCCGGGGTGGCGGTCCGCGGTCGAGCGGTGAATGGGGCAGGTGCTGCGCGCTCGAAAGCTGTCTCACGCACCGCCGGGGTGGCGGTCCGCGGTCGAGCGGTGCGTGGTGCAGGTTCTCGGCCGCGAAAAGCTGCGTCACACACCGCCCCGTTGGGGGTCCGCGGTCGAGCGGTGCCTGGTGCACGTCTTTCGGCCGCGAAAAGCTGCGTCACACACCGCTCGAGGTGGCGGAGGCTGGCCCGCAGCCGTGCACAGCACGATCCCGCTGGGGGTCGTCCACAGGGCCGCAACGGAGGGCTGGGTCCGCGACCGCGACCCGTGGCCTCATGGCGGCGTGCTCGAGATCCCCGACGACTTTCGCGCTCGCCCCTTTCATCGCTCCGAGGCGCTCGCCGGCGGCCTCACGCGCGGCGTCCTGCAGGGTCGCCGGTTCCGCCGCCTGCACGAAGCGGTCTACTGCCACGTCGACCACCAGCCGTCGTTCGAGGACCGGATCGCCGCCGCCCGACTCGCCCTGCCGGTGGAGGCGCTCACCACGGGCATCACCCGCATCCAGGAGCTCGGGATCGACGTCGGTCCGCGGGCGCCGCTCCACTTCGTCGTGGAGGGCGATCTCCACCTCACGCTGCACGACGTCTTCCTGCACCGGACGGTGAAGGCGCCACCGAACGACGGCACGAGCGTGGCTCCGGAGGCGGCACTCCTGGCCTGGTGCGCCGAGGCTCGGATGATCGACGCCATCGCTGTCGGGTGCGAGCTGCTCCGGCTCGGGTTGCTCGACCTCGACCTGCTCGACCGGCTCCTCGTCGAGGAGAGTTGGCGACGCGGCGTCGCCGAGACGTCGTACGTCCTGCCCTTCCTCGACGACCGGTGCCGCTCGCTCCCCGAAGCGGAGCTGCTGGCGTACGTCGTGGCTGCCGCCCTCCCCACTCCCGACGTCAACCGTGCGATCGAGCTGGCGCCCGGTGTCGAGGTGACACCCGACCAGTGGTTCGGCTCCTGGCGGGTCGCTGTGGAGTACGAGGGCAGCCGGCACCAGGAGGACCGGGCTCAGTACAACGCCGACATCGACCGGTACGCCGCCTACCGCCGGCACGGGGTGGCGTACGAGCTGGTCACCAGGGAGCGGCTGCGTTCGCCGAGGTCTGTCGTCCGGACGATCCATCGCACCCTGGTCGGACGCGGCTACGCGGGGCCGCCGCCGGACTTCGGCGCAGCCTGGGAGGCGCTGTTCCGACCGTTGGCGACCGGCGCGCGACCGCGTACGCCGCGGTAGCGGTGCGTGGCACAGGTTCTGGCGCTCGGAAAGGTGTCTCACGCACCGCCGGGGCAGCGACCGAGGGAGGGGCGGTGCGTGGGGCAGGTTCTGGCGCTCGGAAAGGTGTCTCACGCACCGCCGGGGCAGCGACCGGGGGAGGAGCGGCGCGTGGGGCAGGTTCTGGCGCTCGGAAAGGTGTCTCACGCACCGCCGGGGCAGCGACCGCGGGAGGAGCGGTGCGCGGCACAGGTCCTGGCGCGCGGAAACCTGTCTCACGCACCGCCGGGGCAGCGACCGGGGGAGGAGCGGTGTGTGGGGCAGGTCCTGGCGCTCGGAAAGGTGTCTCACGCACCGCCGGGGCAGCGACCGGGGGAGGAGCGGTGTGTGGGGCAGGTCCTGGCGCTCGGAAAGCTGTGTCACGCACCGCCGGGGCGGCGCCGGGCGCGGAGCGGTGCGTGGGGCAGGTTCTGGCGCGCGGAAACCTGTCTCACGCACCGCCGGGGCAGCGACCGGGGGAGGAGCGGTGCGTGGGGCAGGTTCTGGCGCTCGAAAACCTGCGTCACGCACCGCCGCGGCACCCACCGCCGGGGCACCGACCCCCGGGCGAGCGACCGGCCCGGAAGCCGACGGACCCCGGAGACGCGACGAGGGCCGGGGAAAGCACCCCGGCCCTCGTTCGTCGTACGTCGGCTCAGTGACCGTGGCGGATCGCCGTGCGCAGGTCCTTGTTGAGCTGCGAGATCACGTCGAGCGGGATCTCCTTGGGGCAGGCGGCGGTGCAGGAACCGATGTTGGTGCAGCCACCGAAGCCCTCGTGGTCGTGCTGCGCGACCATGTTGACCACGCGCTCGTCGCGCTCGGGCTGGCCCTGGGGGAGCAGGCCGAGGTGGGTCACCTTGGCGCCCATGAACAGCGAGGCCGAGCCGTTGGGGCACGCCGCGACGCAGGCGCCGCACTGGATGCAGGTGGCGACGTTGAAAGCGCGGTCGGCGTCGTCCTTCGGCACGGGCACCGAGTGCGCCTCGGGGGCGGAGCCGGTGTTGACCGAGACGTAGCCGCCGGCCTGGACGATGCGGTCGAGCGCGCCGCGGTCGACTACCAGGTCCTTGACGACCGGGAAGGCGTCGGAGCGCCACGGCTCGATGGTGATCGTCTCGCCGTCCTTGAAGGACCGCATGTGCAGCTGGCAGGTCGTGGTGACCTCGGGGCCGTGCGCGTAGCCGTTGATCATCAGCCCGCACGTGCCGCAGATGCCCTCGCGACAGTCGGAGTCGAACGCGATCGGCTCCTCGCCCCGGTCGTTGAGCTGCTCGTTGAGCACGTCGAGCATCTCGAGGAACGACATGTCGGGCGAGACGTCGGCCAGCTCGTAGGTGTGCATCGCGCCCTTGGACGCGGCGTCCGGCTGGCGCCAGATCTTCAGGGTCAGGTTCACTTGTAGCTCCGCTGCTTCATCTCGATGGCGGTGTAGACCAGGTCTTCCTTGTGCAGGATCGGCTTCTCGTCGAGGCCGGCCCACTCCCATGCCGCGACGTAGGCGAACTCCTCGTCGTGGCGCAGCGCCTCGCCGTCCTCGGTCTGCGACTCGGCGCGGAAGTGGCCGCCGCAGGACTCGCGCCGGTTGAGGGCGTCGATGCACATGAGCTCGCCGAGCTCGAAGAAGTCGGCCACGCGGCCGGCCTTCTCCAGCGACTGGTTGAGGGACTCGGACGTGCCGAGCACCTTGACGTTGCGGTAGAAGTCGTCGCGCAGGCCGCGGATGAGGTCGATCGCCTTCTTGAGGCCGTCCTCGCTGCGCTCCATGCCGCAGTACTCCCACATGATGTTGCCCAGCTCGCGGTGGTACGAGTCCACGCTGCGGTTGCCGTTCACGGTGAGGAAGTGCTCGATCCGCTGCTTCACCGAGTCCCGCGCCTCCACGACGGCCGGGTGGTCCTCGCTGATCGGCTCGAAGGGGCCGTCGGCGAGGTAGTCGCGGATCGTGTGGGGCAGCACGAAGTAGCCGTCGGCCAGCCCCTGCATCAGCGCCGACGCGCCGAGGCGGTTGGCGCCGTGGTCGGAGAAGTTCGCCTCGCCGGTCACGAACAGGCCGGGGATCGTCGACTGGAGGTCGTAGTCGACCCACAGCCCGCCCATGACGTAGTGCACCGCGGGGTAGATCCGCATCGGCACCGAGTAGGGGTCCTCGCCCGTGATCCGGGCGTACATGTCGAAGAGGTTGCCGTACTTGGACCTCACCGCGTCGAGGCCGAGGCGGTCGATGGCGTCCGCGAAGTCGAGGTAGACGCCGCGGCGCACGCCGTCGACCTCGGGACCGACGCCGCGACCCTCGTCGCAGACGTTCTTGGCCGCCCGCGAGGCGATGTCGCGCGGCACCAGGTTGCCGAAGGAGGGGTAGATGCGCTCCAGGTAGTAGTCGCGGTCCTCCTCGGGGATGTCGCGCGGGTCCTTGTCGCAGTCGGCCTGGTTCTTCGGGACCCAGATGCGGCCGTCGTTGCGCAGCGACTCCGACATCAGCGTCAGCTTCGACTGGTGCGAGCCGGAGACCGGGATGCAGGTCGGGTGGATCTGCGTGTAGCAGGGGTTCGCCATGTAGGCGCCCTTGCGGTGGGCGCGCCACGCGGCGGTGACGTTGGAGCCCATCGCGTTCGTCGACAGGTAGAACACGTTGCCGTAGCCGCCGGAGGCGATGACGACGACGTCGGCGAGGTGGGTCTCCACGGCGCCGGTGACCATGTCGCGGGCGATGATGCCGCGGGCCTTGCCGTCGACGACGACCAGCTCGAGCATCTCGTGCCGGGCGTACATCGTCACCGTGCCGGCAGCCACCTGGCGCTCCATCGCCTGGTAGGCGCCGATCAGCAGCTGCTGGCCCGTCTGCCCGCGGGCGTAGAAGGTGCGCGACACCTGGACGCCGCCGAACGAGCGGTTGTCGAGCAGGCCGCCGTACTCACGGGCGAACGGGACGCCCTGCGCGACGCACTGGTCGATGATGTTCGTGCTGACCTCGGCCAGGCGGTAGACGTTGGACTCGCGCGAGCGGTAGTCGCCGCCCTTGACGGTGTCGTAGAAGAGGCGGTGGACGGAGTCGCCGTCCTCCTTGTAGTTCTTCGCCGCGTTGATGCCGCCCTGCGCGGCGATCGAGTGGGCCCGGCGCGGGGAGTCCTGGTAGCAGAACGTCTTGACGACGTAGCCCGCCTCGCCCAGCGTCGCCGCGGCCGAGGCGCCGGCCAGGCCGGTCCCGACAATGATGACGGAGAGCTTGCGACGGTTGGCCGGGTTGACCAGGCGGGCCTCGAACTTGCGGTTCTGCCACCGCTCGGAGATCGGGCCGTCGGGGGCCTTCATGTCGACCAGCGGGTCGCCGGGGGTGTAGTAGTCGATGGCGTCGTCGTAGTCGCCGTCGATCGCGCCCGTGGCCGAGGCCTCCGTCGAGGTGACGGTGTCGGGCATGTCCATGTCGTGGCTCATGTGCGGGGGACCCCTTGGGTTACTTGGTGATGATGCCGGCGAGGACGGCGAGCGGGACGAGGGAGTAGCCGACCGACACGACCAGCGCGGTCACGAAGCCGATGGTCTTCGCACGGCGGCGCTTGGTGGCGGTGCCGGTCCAGCCGAGGGTCTGCGCGGCGCTCCAGATGCCGTGGTGCAGGTGGGCGCCGAGGGCCAGCATCGCGACGAGGTAGATGACCGTCATCCACCACACGTCGAAGGTGTCGACCATCAGGTTGTAGGGGTCGTTCGTGGCCCCGCCCTGGGGGTTCACCTTGCCGATCGTGAAGTTCAGCAGGTGCCACACCAGGAAGACCAGGATCGTCACGCCGCCCCAGCGCATCATCAGGCTGGCCCGGGTGACGCCGGAGTTCTTCTTCTGGACGTACTTCGTGGTGCGGGCCCGCGCGGCGCGACGCCAGAGCAGGACGCCGGTGACCACGTGCACGACGAGCGAGATGATGAGGCCGAGGCGGAGGATCCACAGCGCCCCTTCGTGCGGCAGCAGCGGCTCGCCCAGCTCGCGCAGGTGGTGCGCGTACTCGTTGAACGCGTCGTGCCCGCCGAAGGCCTTGAGGTTGCCGTACATGTGCGCGAGCACGAACCCCACGAAGAGGAAGCCGCTGACCGCCATGGCGAGCTTCAGCGCGACGGTGGTGCGCGAGGCCCGCGCGCCCTTCACCAGAGTGGGACCGGACGGGCGGGAGGCGTTGAGTTGGGTTGCCACTCCTTCACCGTATATCTCGGCCCGCGCGTAGCACGCCCCGAGGGCGTGTGAGGTTCGTCCGGGCGCGCCCTCTTCCGCTGCGGTGTGACGCACGCCATAGTCGGACTCGCCGCGACCCGCACCGGAGGAACCACGGAGGACGCATGGCAACGACCGACCACGGCGTAACCAGTCCGGGTCGCGCGCACATCGAGGAGCGCACGCTGCGGCGCGACCGTTGGTGGCTCCAGCCGCTGACGACCTTCGTGGTGTTCTCCGCGTTCGTCGTCTACGCGACGGTCCGGGCGTTTCTGGGCCGCGACTACTACGCCTCGCCGTACCTCTCGCCGTTCTACTCGCCGTGCCTGGGCGACTGCGTCGCCGGGGCGTCGGACTTCGGGCAGCCGTTCGCGTGGTGGCCGCTGTCCGCAGCCCTGATCATCCTCGTCTTCCCGCTGGGCTTCCGGATGACCTGCTACTACTACCGCAAGGCCTACTACCGGGCGTTCTGGATGAGCCCGCCGGCCTGCGGCGTCGCGGAGCCGCACCGCTCGTACTCGGGCGAGACCCGCTTCCCGCTCCTCCTGCAGAACGTCCACCGCTGGTTCTGGTACGCCGCCGTGCTGGTCGGCGCGGTGCTGACGTTCGACGTGGTCCTGGCCTTCCGGCCGATGCCGGCGCAGTACGCCGTGGGCGACGGCGAGACCAGCGGGGTTCACATGGGGCTGGGCACGCTGCTGATGCTCGTCAACGTCGTCCTGATCTGGCTCTACACCCTGTCGTGCCACTCGTGCCGCCACATCGTGGGCGGCCGGCTGCGGCACTTCTCGCAGCACCCCGTGCGCTACCGGCTGTGGACGTGGGTCTCGCGGCTCAACGAGAGCCACGGCAGGTGGGCCTGGTACTCGCTGTTCTCCGTCGCCATCGTCGACCTCTACATCTTCCTGCTCGCCACCGGCACGATCCAGGACGTGAGGTTCTTCTGATGACGCAGACCAGGCATCCGATGACCGGCAACGAGATGTCCTACTACGCCGAGGGCGGCACCGAGCGCCACCGGTACGACGTCGTGGTGGTCGGCGCCGGCGGAGCGGGCCTGCGCGCCGCGATCGCCGCCCACGAGGCGGGCGCGGAGACCGCGATCGTGTGCAAGTCGCTGCTCGGCAAGGCGCACACGGTGATGGCCGAGGGCGGCATCGCGGCGGCGATGGGCAATCGCTGGCCGGAGGACAACTGGCAGGTCCACTTCCGCGACACCATGCGCGGCGGCAAGATGCTCAACCACTGGCGGATGGCGCAGCTGCACGCCCAGGAGGCGCCCGAGCGGGTGCTCGAGCTCGAGGACTGGGGCGCCCTGTTCGACCGCACCGAGGACGGGCTGATCAGCCAGCGCGACTTCGGCGGCCACAGGTACGCCCGGCTCGCGCACGTCGGCGACCGCACCGGCCTCGAGATGATCCGCACGCTGCAGCAGCGAGCGGTGCAGCTCGGCATCGACGTCTTCATGGAGTGCACCGTCACCGAGGTGCTCAAGCAGGACGACCGGGTCGCGGGGGCGTTCGGCTACTGGCGCGAGACCGGTCGCTTCGTGATCATCGAGGCCCCGGCGGTCGTGCTCGCCACGGGCGGCATCGGCAAGTCGTTCAAGGTGACCTCCAACTCGTGGGAGTACACCGGCGACGGCCACGCGCTGGCCCTGCGCGCCGGCGCGAGCCTGATCAACATGGAGTTCGTGCAGTTCCACCCGACCGGCATGGTGTGGCCGCCGTCGGTGAAGGGGCTGCTGGTCACCGAGTCGGTGCGCGGCGACGGCGGCATCCTGCGCAACTCCGAGGGCAAGCGGTTCATGTTCGACTACATCCCCGACTACTTCCGCTCCGAGACCGCCGACTCCGAGGAGGAGGCGGACCGGTGGTACGAGGACAAGAAGAACAATCGCCGTCCGCCGGAGCTCCTGCCGCGCGACGAGGTCGCGCGCGCGATCAACTCCGAGATCAAGGCCGGTCGCGGGTCACCGCACGGCGGCATCTACCTCGACATCGCCAGCCGCCGCGACGCCGACTACATCCGCAAGCGGCTGCCGTCGATGTACCACCAGTTCAAGGAGCTCGCCGACGTCGACATCACGGCGGAGCCGATGGAGATCGGCCCGACGTGCCACTACGTGATGGGCGGCGTCGAGGTCGACCCCGACACCCAGCAGTCGGCAGTGCCCGGCCTGTACGCCGCGGGCGAGGTGAGCGGCGGCATGCACGGCTCCAACCGGCTGGGTGGCAACTCGCTGTCCGACCTGCTCGTCTTCGGCAAGCGCTCCGGCGAGGCCGCGGCGGCGTACGCCGCCTCGGTCCCGCGCCCGAGCGTCGTGGAGGCGGACGTCAGGGCGGCGCAGGCCGGCGCGCTGGCGCCGTTCGAGCCGGCGGCCGCAGCGGGGGCCGCCGAGAACCCCTACACGATCCAGCAGGACCTGCAGCAGGCGATGAACGACCTGGTGGGGATCATCCGCACCGGGGTCGAGCTCGAGCAGTCGTTGGTGGCGCTCGAGCGGCTCAAGGAGCGCGCGGGCTCGATGGCGGTGGAGGGCCACCGCCAGTACAACCCGGGCTGGCACCTCGCCCTCGACCTGCACAACATGCTGCTCGTCAGCGAGTGCATCGCCAGGGCGGCGCTGGCGCGGCAGGAGTCGCGCGGCGGCCACACCCGCGACGACTTCCCGGGACCCGACCCGGAGTGGGGCGCGAAGAACCTCGTGCTGACGCTCGACACGAGCGGCGACGGCGTGGAGATCGCGGAGAAGCCGCTGCCGGTGATGCCGGACGACCTGCGCGAGCTGTTCGAGGACTGAGGAGAGGGCCATGGGCTACGACCTGAAGATGCGCGTCTGGCGCGGCGACGCCGAGGGCGGTGGGCTCACCGACTACACCGTCGAGGTCTCCGAGGGCGAGGTCGTGCTCGACGCCCTGCACCGCTTGCAGGCCACGCAGACCGGCGACCTGGCGATCCGCTGGAACTGCAAGGCCGGCAAGTGCGGGTCGTGCAGCGCGGAGGTCAACGGCAGGCCGCGGCTGATGTGCATGACCCGGCTGTCGGACTTCGAGGAGTCCGAGACGATCACGGTCACGCCCCTGCGGACCTTCCCCGTCATCCGCGACCTCGTCACCGACGTGTCGTTCAACTACGAGAAGGCCCGCGAGCTGCCGTACGCCGAGCTCGGCCCGCGCGACGCCGACGGCAAGCGCCGGATGATGCAGGTCGACGTCGAGCGGGGCCAGGAGTTCCGCAAGTGCATCGAGTGCTACCTCTGCCAGGACGTGTGCCACGTCGTGCGCGACCACGAGGACAACAAGCAGCACTTCGCCGGGCCGCGGTTCTTCATCCGCTACGCCGAGCTCGACATGCACCCGCTCGACACCCATGATCGGCGCAGGCTGGCGCAGGAGGCAGCCGGCCTCGGGATGTGCAACATCACCAAGTGCTGCACCGAGGTCTGCCCCGAGGGCATCCACATCACCGACAACGGGATCATCCCGATGAAGGAGCGCGTCGTGGACCGCAGGTACGACCCGTTGGTCTGGCTGGGCAACAAGATCGGCCTGCGCAACAAGGACAACGACGGCCGCACCGAGGTGTGAGGTGCTCCGCGACGACTTCGACGGCGCGGAGCTCGACCGCTCGGTGTGGCTGCCGCACTACCTGCCCGCCTGGAGCTCCCGCGCCGCCACCCGCGCCAGCCACCGGCTCGACGGCGGCCGGCTGGTCCTCGACGTCCCGGTGGACCACCCGCTCTGGTGCCCCGACGACCACACGCCGCCGCTGCGCGTCTCGGGCATCCAGTCGGGCAGCTGGTCGGGACCGGTCGGGAGCACGCGCGGCCAGCAGCGCTTCGCCGAGGGGCTGAGGGTCAAGGAGGAGCAGGAGCGCTTCGAGGGCTGGCTGCCGTCCTCGGGACACGTCGAGATCCGCTGCGCGATGGACCTCTCGCCGCGCTCGATGGCCGCCATGTGGATGTCGGGCTTCGAGGACGACGAGGAGCAGCAGCGCTGCGGCGAGCTCTGCGTCGTCGAGGTGTTCGGCAACGCGGTCGCCGACGGGTCGGCCGAGGTCGGCGTCGGCATCAAGGCGTTCCGCGACCCGGCGCTCACCGAGGACTTCGCGGCCCCTCGGCTCCCCCTCGACGTCTCCGAGCCCCACACCTACGCCGTCGACTGGGACGCGGAGCTCGCCGTCTTCACCGTCGACGGGGTGGAGGTACGACGCTGCCCGCGCCCGCCGACGTACCCGCTCCAGCTGATGGTCGCGGTCTTCGACTTCCCGGAGTGGTCGTCCGGCGACGACGCCCACCTGGTGCCGCGACTGGTCGTCGACCACGTCGCCGGGTGGTAGCTCGCCACCGCGACGACGGGGCCGTGCGCCGCAGGTAGACGTCCGAGGCGCGTGCCACGAGCGGGTGCCGGTCGGCGTGGTGGACGGCCTGCTTGCGCAGCCAGAAGCCGCCGGCCCGGACCTGGCTGCTGAGCACCTCGGCGGGTGTCGGCAACCGGCCCTCGCGATCGACGAACGCGCGCCGGTAGCGGCGGAACAACCGCCCGTGGTCCAGGGCCAGCGACACCAGCGCGGCCTCGGACGCGGCGAGCAGCTCGGCGTCGGTCACGTCGTCGAGGGCGCGGCCGGGGGCGACGACCTCGGGCGGCACGAGGTCGGCCAGGTCGCCGTGCACCGGGACCTCGCGGAGTTCGAGCTCCTCCACCAGCCGCTGGCCGTACGACCTCGCCCACGGCAGGTGCTCCGGCGGCAGCTCGAGTGGGCGTGCCGTGCTGCCGGCGAGGCGGGAGCGGATGCCGGCCTCGATCACGAACCGGTGCTGCGCGGCGTTGAAGCGCTCGCCCACCGCCTCGTTGAGGCGGCGCACCACCTCGAGCTCGGCCGCTCCCAGCGACACGTTGCGGAGGTCCTGCTGCTCGCCGGGCCAACCGGCGGGCAGGTGCACCGCGTCGGCGAAGCGCGCCAGCAGGACGGCACCCGGCGTGCCGCGCGGCGGCACGGTGACCAGCCGGACCCGCTCGGCGGGCACGACCGACCCCCACGTGTCGAGGACGCGGAGCAGGTCGTGGCGCCAGTGGAACGACACGCCATCGCCCGGCGGCGCACCCTCCTGCCCCCGCACCGAGGCCACGAACTCCGCCCAGCTCGTGGTGCCGCCGTTGACGATCGTCTGCTGCCAGGCCGAGACCAGGGTCCGCGCCATGTCGCGGGCGCCGACCACGACGTGCACCTCGTCTCCGGCGAGCGCGCGCACCAGCCGACGCGCCTGCCGTGGCCGCGCCAGCGACAGCTCTTCCTCGGAGACCACCACGGTCGGACCGTCGTGGGCCGACACCAGGTCAACCAGCCGGCCCAGCGCCCCTGCGGACTCGCCGCGCAGCTCGCCGCCCACCCGCTGGCCGAGCAGGTCGTAGGCCGCGAGGCGCTGGGCACGGTGGCCCCCCGGGAAGAGCACCCCCGCGGCCGCGAGCTGGTCGGCCGTGGCCGCGAGGGCCCCCTGGATCGTGGTCGTCCCCGTCTTGTAGAGACCGACGTGGAGGAAGACGTCTGCCATGGCGACGACGCTAGGAACGCGAGCCGGCCCGCACATGGGCCCGGTGTCCCGGCCCTCCGGGAACGTCGGGCAACCGGGCCGGGACGGTGACCTATCCCATAGCCGGCGGCAGTGACCCTCGCCACGCCGCGGGCCTATCCTGCGCTACATGACGGACCCGGACGGCGGCCCCGACGCCGACCTCGACGGCAGGCTCGAGGGCGGCCTCGACGAGCCCGCGGAGCTGCAGCCCGCCGCGGGCACGTTGCGGCTCGTCGGCGACGGCGACGCCTACGACGTCTCGGCGTGGGAGGCGGCCGCCGCCGCGGTCCTGCGCAAGGCGCGGCGGCTCGGCGACGACGCCCCCGACTCCGAGGTCTGGGCGGCGCTCACCCGGACGACGCTCGACGGCATCGCGGTCCCGCCGATCGGCCAGCCGGCCGACCTCGACCGCCTCACCACCGCCGGGCGCCCGCAGCGCGTGGGCGCGTGGGACGTGCGCACGCCGCTCGTCGGGGACGACGCGGCCGCGGTCAACGAGGCGGCCCTGGTCGACCTGGACAACGGCGCCACCTCGCTCCACCTCGACCTCGCCCGGACCGTCGACCTGTCCGCCGCGCTCGACGGCGTGCTGCTCGACCTCGCCGCGGTGAGCCTGGAGCGGCCCGACGCCGAGCAGTCCGAGGCGCTCGCGCGACTGCTGGACGCCGTTCCCGGCGACCCCCACCCGGGCACGAACCTCTCCGCGGACCCCGCCACCGCCGAGGTGTTCGGCCACCGGGTCGCCGACGACGGCCGGGGCCCCTTCGAGTCCTTCGTCGAGACCGTGCGCCGCGCACAGCGGCTGGGCGTGCTCGGGGCGGTCGTCGACGGCACCGCCCTGCACGACCGGGGCGCCAGCGACGGGCAGGAGCTGGGCTGGACGATGGCCGTCGGCGTGCACTACCTGCGGGTGCTGACCCGGGCCGGGTTCCCCGTCGACGAGGCGGCCTCCCTGCTGGAGTTCCGCTACGCCGCCACCGACGAGCAGCTCCCGACGATCGCCAAGCTTCGCGCGGCCCGCCGGCTGTGGGCGCGCGTGCTCGAGGCGAGTGGCGCCGACCACGTGCCGCAGCGGCAGCACGTGGTCACGAGCCGCCCGATGATGGGCAGGTACGACCCCTGGGTGAACATGCTGCGCACCACCGTCGCCGCCTTCGCCGCCGGCGTCGGCGGGGCCGACGCGATCACCGTCGTCCCCTTCGACGAGCGCCTCGGCCGGCCCGACGCCTTCGGCCGCCGGATCGCCCGCAACACCTCCGCCCTCCTCATCGAGGAGTCCCACGTGGCCGCCGTGGCCGACCCCGCCGGCGGCTCCTACGCCGTCGAGCGGCTCACCGACGACCTCGCCGTCGCCGGGTGGGCCGAGCTCGGCCGGATCGAGGCCGACGGCGGGTACGGCGAGCAGGCCGCGGCCGGCGTGCGGGAGCGGGTCCGTGCCGTCAGCGCCGAGCGGGCCCGCGGCATCGCGGACCGCTCGCGCCCCCTGACCGGCATCTCGGAGTTCCCGAACCTCGCCGAGGTGCTGCCCGAGCGCCCGCCGCGGCGCGTGCGCCCGGTGGAGCACTACGCGGCGCCCTACGAGGAGATGCGCGCCGCTCCGGCCGCCCGCCCGGTCTTCCTCGCGACCATGGGTCCCGTCGCGGCGCACACCGCTCGCGCCACCTTCGCGACGAACCTGTTCGCCGCAGGGGGGGTCGCCGTCGAGGCGGCCGGTGCCACCACCGACACCGCCTCCGTGGTCGCGGCCTACGCGGGCCAGAGCGTCGTCTGCCTCGCCGGCACCGACGCGGCCTACGCGGAGTGGGGCGCCGACCTCGTCGCCGCGCTGCGGGCGGCAGGGGCGTCGTACGTCGTGCTGGCCGGTAGGCCGGGGGAGCGGACCGTGACCGACGTCGACGACTCGTGCGCCATGGGGGTCGACGCGCTCGCCTTCCTCGGCCGGGTCCGGAAGGAGCTGTCGTGAGCATCCCGGAGAACTTCGCCGAGGTGGACCTCCGGTCCGACGCCCCGCCGGCGGCCGGCGCCGTCGACGCGGAGCCGTGGAGCAGCCCGGAGGGCATCGACGTGCTGCCGGTCTACGGGCCCGAGCACCTCGAGGGCCTCGACGCGTTGGACACCTGGCCCGGCCTGGCGCCGTTCCTGCGCGGGCCCTACCCGACCATGTACACCACCCAGCCGTGGACGATCCGGCAGTACGCCGGGTTCTCGACCGCCGAGGAGTCCAACGCGTTCTACCGCCGCAACCTCGCGGCCGGCCAGAAGGGCCTGAGCGTCGCCTTCGACCTCGCCACCCACCGCGGCTACGACTCCGACCACCCGCGGGTGCGCGGCGACGTCGGCATGGCGGGCGTGGCCATCGACTCGATCTACGACACCCGCACCCTCTTCGACGGCATCCCGCTCGACGAGATGTCGGTGTCGATGACGATGAACGGCGCGGTGCTGCCGGTGCTCGCGCTCTACATCGCGGCGGCCGAGGAGCAGGGAGTCAGGCCCGAACAGCTCGCGGGGACCATCCAGAACGACATCCTCAAGGAGTTCATGGTCCGCAACACCTACATCTACCCGCCGGCGCCGAGCATGCGGATCATCAGCGACATCTTCGCCTACACCTCGCAGCGGATGCCGCGCTTCAACTCGATCTCGATTTCCGGCTACCACATCCAGGAAGCAGGGGCGACCGCCGACCTCGAGCTCGCCTACACCCTCGCCGACGGCGTGGAGTACATCCGCGCCGGGCTCGGGACGGGGATGACGATCGACCAGTTCGCGCCGCGGCTGTCGTTCTTCTGGGCCATCGGGATGAACTTCTTCATGGAGGTCGCGAAGCTGCGCGCCGCCCGCGCGCTGTGGGCCCGCCTGGTCGACGACTTCGAGCCGCAGAACCCCAGGTCGCGCTCGCTCCGCACGCACAGCCAGACCTCCGGCTGGTCGCTGACCGCGCAGGACGTCTTCAACAACGTCGGCCGCACCTGCATCGAGGCGATGGCCTCGACCCAGGGCCACACGCAGTCGCTGCACACCAACGCGCTCGACGAGGCCATCGCCCTGCCGACGGACTTCTCCGCGCGCATCGCCCGCAACACCCAGCTGCTGCTGCAGCAGGAGAGCGGCACCACGCAGGTGATCGACCCGTGGGCCGGCTCCTACTACGTCGAGAAGCTCACCCACGACCTCGCGGAGCGCGCCTGGGCGCACATCCAGGAGGCCGAGCGCGCCGGCGGCATGGCCGCCGCCATCGAGCAGGGCATCCCGAAGATGCGCATCGAGGAGGCCGCCGCCCGCACCCAGGCGCGCATCGACGCAGGCGTGCAGAAGGTCATCGGCGTCAACACCTATCGCCTCGCCGCCGAGGACCGGCTCGACGTGCTGCGCGTGGACAACGACGACGTCTACCGGCAGCAGGTCGCCAAGCTGGAGCGGCTGCGTGCCGAGCGCGACGACGACGCCGTACGCCGCTCGCTCGAGGCGCTGACCGCCAGCGCCGAGCGCGGTCCGGTCGGCGGCGGCTCCCTCGAGGGCAACCTCCTCGCGCTCGCCGTCGACGCCGCTCGCGCCAAGGCCACGGTCGGTGAGATCTCCGACGCGCTGGAGAAGGTCTACGGCCGCCACCAGGCGGTGATCCGTACGATCAGCGGCGTGTACCGCGAGGAGGCAGGGGCCCCGGAGGGCTCCGCCGTCGCCGCCGTGCTGGCCGCGACGGAGGAGTTCGAGGCCGAGGAGGGTCGCCGCCCGCGCATCCTCGTCGCGAAGATGGGCCAGGACGGCCACGACCGCGGCCAGAAGGTCGTGGTCACCGCCTTCGCCGACCTGGGTTTCGACGTCGACGTGGGGCCGTTGTTCTCCACGCCCGAGGAGGTCGCCCAGCAGGCGATCGACGCCGACGTGCACATCGTCGGCGTCTCGTCGCTGGCCGCCGGCCACCTCACCCTCCTGCCTGCGCTCAAGCAGGCGCTGGCCGACCAGGGCCGGCCCGACATCATGGTCGTCATCGGCGGCGTCATCCCGCCCGACGACGTGCCGGTGCTGAAGGAGATGGGCGCGGCGGCGGTGTTCCTGCCGGGCACCGTCATCGCGGAGTCCGCGCTCGACCTGCTGACGCGGCTGCGGGACGAGCACTCCGCCTGATGGCCCGGCCCGTGGACGTGGCGGCGCTGGTCGAGGGTGTCCGCCTCGGCCGGCGGGCGGACGTCTCGCGCGCCATCACCCTGGTCGAGTCCTCGCGCGTCGAGCACCGCGCCGCCGCGCGCGAGCTGCTCACCGAGCTCGCCGCGACCGGACTCCCGCCGGCGACCCGGGTGGGCGTCTCCGGGGTCCCCGGAGTGGGCAAGTCGACCTTCATCGAGGGCCTCGGCACCCGGCTGACGGCGGCGGGGCACCGCGTCGGCGTCCTCGCCGTGGACCCGTCGTCGGTGCGCACCGGCGGCTCCGTGCTCGGTGACAAGACCCGGATGGCCGCGCTGTCGGTCGACCCGTCGGCGTTCATCCGGCCCTCGCCCTCGGCCGGCACGCTCGGCGGCGTCGCGCGCGCGACGGCCCAGGCGATGCTGGTGCTCGAGGCCGCCGGCTACGACGTGGTGCTGGTCGAGACGGTCGGCGTCGGCCAGTCGGAGGTCACCGTCGCCGGCATGGTCGACACCTTCCTGCTCCTCACGATCGCGCGCACCGGTGACCAGCTCCAGGGCATCAAGAAGGGCATCCTCGAGATCGCCGACGTAGTCGCGGTCAACAAGGCCGACGGCGACCACGAGGCGGACGCCCGGGTCGCCGCGCGCGAGCTCGCCGGGGCCCTGCGACTGGTGCGCGGCCATGCCGAGTGGGCGCCTTCGGTCGTCACCTGCTCCGGCCTCACGGGGGCCGGCATCGACGACGTGTGGCAGCGCGTCGGAGCCCACCGCGACCACCTCGGGGCCGACGGCCTGGCCCGCAAGCGGGCGGGGCAGCAGCTCGACTTCACGTGGGCGCTGGTGCGCGACGAGCTCGACCAGCGGCTGCGGTCCTCGCCCGGCGTCGCGGCCGTGCGCGACGACGTACGGCAGGCGGTGCTGTCCGGCGAGCTCCCGGCGCCGCTGGCCGCGGACCGGATCCTGGCCGCCTTCGACGGGGCCGGCACCTAGACTGGGTCGGTCATGCCGAATCAGCTCCCCGCCACGTCCGTCATCGCCGAGACCGTCGACAAGTACGCCGACGAGCTCGTCGCGCTCCGCCGCGACCTCCACGCCCACCCGGAGCTGAGCTGGGCCGAGGAGCGCACCTCCGACGTGGTGGTGTCCGCGCTGGAGGGCGCCGGCTGGGCGATCACCCGGCCCGAGGGCGGCGGCGTGCTCGCCGAGATCGGCCACGACGGCCCGCTCGTGGCGCTGCGCGCCGACCTCGACGCGCTGCCGGTCGACGACCTGATCTCCGACCCGTGGCGGAGCACCAACCCCGGAGTGGCCCACGCCTGCGGGCACGACGTCCACACCGCCGGCCTCGTCGGCGCGGGGCTCGCGCTGGCGGAGGTGGCGACCCGCGGGCTGCTGACGGGCCGCGTCCGGCTGCTGTTCCAGCCGGCCGAGGAGGTCATGCCCGGCGGCGCGCTGCACCTGATCTCCTCCGGCGCGCTGGAGGGCGTGTCGCACGTCTTCGGCCTGCACTGCGACCCGAGCCTGGACGTCGGCCGGGTCGGCCTCCGCGAGGGCCCCCTCACCGGTGCCGCCGACGCGCTCACCGTGCGGCTCATCGGCAAGGGCGGGCACACCTCGCGCCCGCACCTCACCGAGGACCTCACCTTCGCGCTCGGCAAGGTGATCACCGAGCTCCCCGCGATCCTCAGCCGCCGCCTGGACCCCCGCGCCGGCGTCAGCGTGGTGTGGGGCATGGTCCGGGCGGGCTCGGCCCACAACGTCATCCCGCACGGCGGTGTCGTCGCGGGCACCGTCCGGATGCTCGACGCTGTCGCGTGGGCCGACGCTGAGCACCTCATCCGCCAGCTGATCACCTCGATCGTCGCGCCCTACAGCGTGACCGCCGAGGTGACCTACCAGCGGGGCGTGCCGCCGGTGGTCAACCACCCGGTCTCGACGTCGCTGCTCGGCATCGGGGTGGAGAACGTCCTCGGGCCGCACGGCCACGTCTCGACGCTCCAGAGCCTCGGCGGCGAGGACTTCGGCTGGTACCTCGACTCGGTCCCCGGCGCGATGGCCCGCCTCGGCACGCGCACGCCCGGCGGCCCGACGTACGACCTGCACCAGGGCAACCTGCGCGTCGACGAGGCGGCCACCGGGATCGCGGCGCGGGTGCTCGCCGAGGCGGCGGTGACGGCCCTCAGCGTCTGAGGGCCCGGTCAGTCGGTCGGCGACGGCGGCTCGTCGCCGGGCTGCACGAGCGGCAGCCTGAACGTGAAGGTGCTGCCCTCCCCGAGGACGGAGGACACCTCGAGGCGCGCGTCCATGAGGTCGGCGAGCTGGCGGCAGATGGCCAGGCCGAGCCCGATGCCCTGGTCCTGGCCGGCGTACTGCGGATCGGCCTGCGTGAACGGCTCGAACAGGGCGTGCAGGCGGTCCGGCGCGATGCCGATGCCGGAGTCGGTCACGGTGAAGTCCAGCCAGGTGCCGGCGCCGGGTGCCGGCTCGGGCTGCGACGTGACCCGGACGTCGACGGTGCCCTGCTCGGTGAACTTGATGGCGTTCTGGACGAGGTTGGTCACGACCTGGGTGATGCGCAGGGCGTCGCCCACCGCCGTCGCCGGCACGGACCCGTCCACCTCGAAGGACGCGACGAGGCCGCGGTCCTCGGCCGAGGGGACGGCCCACTCGGCCACGTCGGCGACCAGGGCGCGCACGTCGAACGGAGCATGCGTCAGCACCGTGCGGTGGGCCTCCAGGCCCGAGAACTCCAGGATGTCGTTGACCAGGTGCAGCAGCCGCTGGCTGGAGCGGCGCACCATCTGCGCGTAGTGGTCGGGCTCGGGCTCCAGCTCGGCGTCCAGCAGCAGGTCCGTGGCTCCCACCAGCACGGCCAGGGGAGTGCGGATCTCGTGGCTGACCGTCGCCAGGAACAGGCTCTTGGCGGCGTTGGCCTCCTCGAGCTCGCGCAGCACCCGCTTCGACTCGGTGATGTCCTCGGTGATGCCGTGCAGGCCGACGACCTCGCCGCAGACCACGACCGGTATCGCGGTGCACCGGATGTGGACGACCTCCCCGTCGGCGCGCAGGACCCGGGCCTCCTCGACCTGGGGCTCGCCGGCGAGGGCCCGGTCGAAGCCGGCCTGGATGATGTGCACGTCGTCGGGGTGGATGACCTCCGAGAAGTGCGTCTGCCTCATCTGCTCGAGGGTGAGGCCGGTCATCGCGAGCGCGCGGGGGTTGGCGTCGGTGTAGTAGCCGCGGCGGTCCACCGAGTAGGCGGCGTGGGGGTGGTGGGAGAACATCGAGGCGTAGCGCTCGACGCCCTGTGACAGGGCGTTCTCGCCGAGCGACGCCTTCGCCCGGTCCGCAGGGCCGGGCCGGTCATCGTGCATCTGAACCCTCCGAGTGTCGGCGCCGCACCGTCCGGCCCGGGCTCCCGTCGCCGGCCGGCGGCCTCCAGTACAACACGGTGCCCCTTCCCCGGGCGGGGCCCGGGTGGGCCCGGGGTGAGGCTCGGGCCGGGGTGGCGGGCTACTGCTGCCGGTACGGGACGCCGTCCGCCGCGGGCGGTCGCGAGCGGCCGACCAGGCCGGCCACGGCCAGGATGCCGACGAGGTAGGGCAGCATCAGCATGAACTGGCTCGGCACCGGGGAGCCGATGACGGAGAGCACGCCCTGCAGGTTGGTCGCGAAGCCGAACAGCAGCGCGGCCAGGGTGGCGCGGATGGGGTCCCACTTGCCGGCGATGACCGCGGCCAGCGCGATGTAGCCCGCACCGCCCGTCATCTCCCGGTTGAACTGGCCCACGGACACGAGCGTGTAGTACGCGCCGCCCGCGCCGGCGATGGCGCCGGCGAGCAGGAGGGTGCGGTAGCGGGTGCGGTTGACCTTGATGCCGACCGTGTCGGCGGCCTTCGGGTGCTCGCCGACCGCGCGGACCCGCAGGCCCCAGCGGGTGCGGTAGAGGGCGTAGGCCACGAGCGCGACAACGGCGTAGAGCACGTAGACGAGGGGGGTCTGGCGGAACAGGATCGGCCCGATCAGGGGGATGTCGCCGAGGACCGGGATGGGCAGGCGGTCGAACCCGTCAGGGGCGTTGAGGCCCTCCGCGTTGGGCGTGAGGACCTGGCGGAAGAGGAAGTTCGTCAGCCCGACGACCAGCACGTTGAGCACCACGCCGACGATGACCTGGTCGACGAAGTAGGTGATCGCGAAGAGGCCGAGGATCAGCGCCACGAGGGCACCGGCCGCCATCGCCGCGAGCAGACCCGCCCACGGCGAGCCGGTCAGCGAGGCGGTGATCGCCGCGGCGAACGCGCCGAGGAGCAGCTGACCCTCGATGGCGATGTTGACCACGCCCGCGCGCTCACCGAGCACGCCGCCGAGGGCGCCGAAGACGAGCGGCACCGCGAGCGCGACCGCGCCGCCGAGCAGGCTGACCATCCGGATGGAGCTGTCGGCGGCCGCCCAGCTGAGGAAGCCGACCATCCAGGCGAGGGCGAAGGCGATCGGGATCCAGGCCGGCTGGCGCAGGTGCGCGAGCATGCGGCGTACGGCCTCGGCGGTGAGCGCCAGGCAGGCCACGACCATCAGCCAGGCGGTCGGCCCCGAGGGGACGACGATGTCGGGCAGGGCGAAGAAGTCGCTCTCCGCCGCGAGCTGGAAGGTGGTGCTGCCCGCGTGCGACGAGCGGAGCAGGACGACCGCGAGCAGCGCGGTCAGCACCCCGAGGACCACGGGGAGCTTGCGCGACCCGCCGCGCGTGGGCGCGACGACGGTGTCGGGCGCGAGACCGCCGCTGTCGGGGGCCGGCTGGTCGGTCACGGTGCTCACTTGGCCTCCTGGGCGGGGAGCCGGAAGATCGCACGCACCAGCGGAGGCGCGGCGAGGAAGAGGACGATCAGCGACTGGACCACGAGCACCAGGTCGACCGAGATGTTCTCCGAGGCCTGCATGGTGAAGCCGCCGGCCTTGAACGCGCCGAACAGCAGTCCCGCGGCCAGGATCCCGAGCGGGCGGGACCGGCCGAGGAGGGCCACGGTGATGGCGTCGAACCCGATCGAGGCGTCGAGGTCGAGCGAGACGCCGCTGGAGACGGTGCCGAGCACCTGGTTGACGCCCGCGAGCCCGAGCAGGGACCCCGCCACCATCATGACCACGGTGTACGTGCGCCCGACGTTGATGCCGGAGGCGCGGGCCGCGTGGGGGTTCTCGCCGACCGCGCGGATGCGGTAGCCGAGGGTGGACCGGTTGAGCAGCCACCACACCACGCCCACGGCGACGAGGGCGAGGACGAACCCCAGGTGGAGGTTGAACTGCTCGCCGAGCACCCGGGGGAGGGTCGCCGTCTCCTTCATGGGCGGCGACTTGGGGTTCACCGAACCCGGCGTCTTGAGCAGCCAGTCCTTGGTGAGCGCCCAGAACAGCAGGTAGTAGGCGACGTAGTTGAGCATGATCGTGACGATCACCTCGTGGGCGCCGGTGCGCGCCTTGAGGAGGCCGGCGATGCCGCCCCACAGGGCGCCGGCCACCATGCCGACCACGATCGCGAGCGGCAGGTGGACGATCGTCGGCAGGTCGAGCTGGAAGCCGACGTAGCCGGCCGCGCCACCGGCGATGAGCATCTGGCCGCGACCGCCGATGTTGAACAGCGCCGCGCGGAACGCCAGGCCCACGCCGAGCCCACCGAGGATCAGCGGTCCGGCGAACTTCAGGGTCTCGGTCAGCGGGCGCCACTGCTGGGCGGGGTCGGCGAGGTTGTAGTTGAAGATCGCGCCGCGGAACATCGCGCTGTACGCACCCGACACGGCGTCCCACAGGGCGGTGAGGAAGTCGGAGGGGCGAGCGGTGAGGTACCCCGCGGTCTCGCGGACGGTCTCGTCGGTCGCCGCGATCATCACCGAGCCGACGAAGACGGCGAGGAGCACCGCGAGCACGCCGGCCAGCGCATCGCCCGAGACGATCTCGCGCAGCACCGACCGCGACCGCTCCGGCGGCACCCCGGAATCCTCGGCCCGGTCCACCTCGGGGGTGGCGGGTGGGGTCTTCACGCGACCACGTCCTTCAGGTCCTTCGGGCGTTCGCCGGTCATCATGAGTCCGAGGGTCTCGCGGGGGGTGTCGGCCGGCACGATGCCGACGACCCGGCCGCGGTAGAGCACCATGATCCGGTCGGCGAGCGCGACCACCTCGTCGAGCTCGGTGGAGACCACGAGGACCGGGATCCGGCTGTCGCGGGTCGCGACGATCTGCTTGTGGATGAACTCGATCGAGCCGACGTCGACGCCGCGGGTCGGCTGGGCCGCGACGAGCAGGCGCAGGTCGCGGGAGAGCTCGCGGGCCACGACGACCTTCTGCTGGTTGCCGCCGGAGAGGTTCGCGGCGAGCGAGTCGATGTCGCGGGCGCGGACGTCGTACTCCTTGAGCTTCTTCTCCGCGAAGGCGCGCAGGGCGCCGAGCCGCAGGGAGCCGTTCTTGACGAACGGGGACCGGAAGCTGCGGTTCAGCATGAGGTTCTCGGCGATGGTGAAGCCGGGGACCAGCCCGTCGACCTGGCGGTCCTCGGGGATGAACCCGACGCCCGCGTCGAGGATCTTGCGGGTGGTCCGGCCGACCAGCTCGACGCCGTCGAGGGTGATGGAGCCGCTGACGTCGTCCTGCAGGCCGAGCAGGGCCTCGGTGAGCTCGGTCTGGCCGTTGCCCTGCACACCGGCGACGGCGAGCACCTCGCCGGCCCGGATCGTGAAGCTGATGCCGTCGACCTGGGTGTGCCCGGCGACGTCGACGACGCGGAGGTCGCGGACCACGAGAGCGTCCTCGCCCAGCGTCGGCGCGTCCTTGTGCACCACCAGCTCGACCGGGCGGCCGACCATCATCGAGGCGAGCTCGGCGTTGCTGGCCTTGGGGTCCGCCTCGCCGACGACCTTGCCGTGGCGGATCACGGTGATCCGGTCGGCGACCTCGCGGACCTCGCGCAGCTTGTGGGTGATGAACACGATGGCCTTCCCGGCCTCGCGGAGCTGGCGCATGATGTCCATCAGCTCGTCGGTCTCCTGCGGGGTGAGGACCGCGGTGGGCTCGTCGAAGACGAGCAGCTCGGCGTCGCGGGAGAGGGCCTTGATGATCTCCACGCGCTGCTGGACGCCGACGGGCAGATCCTCGACGACCGCGTCGGGCCGGACGTGGAAGCCGAAGCGCTCCGAGATCTCGGTGACCCGTGCGCTGGCGGCCTCGAGGTCGAGCGTGCCCGCGAAGCCGGTCGTCTCGTTGCCGAGCATGACGTTCTCGGCGACGGTGAAAACCGGGATGAGCATGAAGTGCTGGTGGACCATGCCGATGCCGGCGGCCATCGCGTCACCCGGTCCGGTGAAGTGCTGGACCTCGCCGTCGAGCTCGATCTCGCCCTCGTCGGCCTTGTAGAGCCCGTAGAGGACGTTCATCAGGGTCGACTTGCCCGCACCGTTCTCGCCGAGGAGGCAGTGGATCTCGCCGGGCTCGACCGTGAGGGAGATCGAGTCGTTGGCCACCACGCTGCCGAAGCGCTTGGTGATGCCTCGCAGGACGAGTCTCATGGCATCGCATCCTAGGGGTCGGAATGGTCGGGAGGTCGGTCCCGGGGTCTGGTACGGCGGCGCGGTCCGGCACGGAAGAGGGAGGCCGACGGTTCCGTCGGCCTCCCTCCGTGGTGGAGCGTGCGGGTGGTCAGCCCAGGTAGGACTTCACCTCGATGGAGCCGTCGATGATGCCGGCCTTGACCTCGTCGAGCTCAGCGGCGAGCTCGGGGTTCACCTTGTCCTCGAAGTTGTGGAACGGCGCGATGCCGACGCCCTCGTTCTCCAGGGTCCCGACGTAGGGCTCGAAGTCGAAGTTGTCCTCGCCCGCGGCCTTGACGGCCTCGTAGGTGGAGACCTTCATGCCCTTGAGGATCGACGTCAGGACGTAGTCCTGGGTGGACGGGTCGGTCTCGTAGAGGTCGGCGTCCACGCCGATCATGGCGATGTCCTTGCCGGAGTCCTCGATCGCGGTGATCGCGCCCTGGTAGATCGGGCCACCGACGGGCAGGATGACGTCGACGTCCTGGTCGAGGATCTGCTTGGCGGTGCTGGTCGCGGCCTCGTTGGCCTCGAAGCCACCGGTGAAGGAGCCGTTCTCGCCGTCCCAGCCGACGACCTCGACGTCCTTGCCCTTCTCCTCGGCGTAGTACTCGGCGCCCTGCTTGAAGCCGTCCATGAAGATCGTGACGGTGGGGAAGGGCATGCCGCCGAAGGTGCCGACCTTGCCGGTCTTGGTGTAGTCGGCAGCGGCGTAGCCGGCCAGGAACGCAGCCTGGGCGGTGTCGTAGAGCAGCGGCTTGATGTTGGGCTCGTCGGCCTCGCCGTCGAACGTGGCACCGTCGTCGCCGCCGTCGGCGGCGTCGTCGATGAGGACGTACTCGATGTCCGGGTTGGCGGCGGCCGACTCCTTGGTGGCCGAGGCGAGCGCGAAGCCGACGGTCACGATGACGTCGCAGCCCTGTCCGACCAGGCTCTCCAGGTTGGGGCCGTAGTCGTTCTCGCTGTTGGACTCGACGGAGATGAGCTCGGTGCCGAGCTCCTCGGCGGCCTGCTCGGCCCCCTCGAAGCCGAGCTGGTTGAACGACTTGTCGTCGAAACCGCCGGCGTCGGAGACGATGCACGGCTGGAAGTCGCTGGTGGCCGAGCTGCCCTCGCTCCCGCTCCCGGTGTTGGTCTCCTCCTCGGGCGCGTCACCACACGCAGCCAGGGTCGCGGCCGCGAGCATGGCCACGAGGCCGCTCGAGACGACCTTCCTCGTCTTCACCACAAATGCCTCCAAGTTCGTGCCCCTGGGATGGGGTCTCTTCCGGGGAGCATGATGCCTGCCGCTTCGCACCCCGTCACGGGGTTCGCGACCTTTGAAATGCGTTTGAGACCAAAAACCCGCCGGACGACTTTCGGCCGATCCTGCCGATGACCGCCGGTTCGTTCCATGCGCCATAGTTGCCGCGTGAGCGACAGGCTGGAGCAGGGTGACTGGGACGAGCTGCGGGCGGCCGCCGTCGAGGCGATGGGGCGGGCCTACGCGCCCTACTCGGGCTACCCCGTGGGCGCGGCGGCGCTGGTCGACGACGGCCGCGTCGTCGTCGGCTGCAACGTCGAGAACGCGGCGTA
Organism: Nocardioides xinjiangensis; assembly: GCF_017916455.1. Lineage (GTDB taxonomy): Bacteria > Actinomycetota > Actinomycetes > Propionibacteriales > Nocardioidaceae > Nocardioides > Nocardioides xinjiangensis. The sequence goes on from NZ_JAFMSY010000005.1 coordinate 107,325, forward strand.
CGGGGTGGCGCTCTGCGCGGAGTGCGGCCTGGTCTCGCAGCTGCACGCCAGTGGCGGCGGCCGGCTGACCCACTTCGTGTGCGTCAACGGCGCGGGCGAGGTCATCATGCCGTGCGGGCGGTGCCGCCAGCTCCTCCACGAGCACGGCGGGCGCGACCTGCTGCTGTGGACGGTCTCGGGCGTCAAGCCGATGTCCGAGGTGCTCCCCGACGCCTTCGGGCCCGAGGATCTGGCCGCCGTCGCCCCTGCCGCCCTCGAGACCCTGGACCCGGCCGGAGACGCGGCCCCCCGTGACCCGGAAGGAACCCCGTAGTGGCCGCACACGACGCCGTCGAGGTGATCCTCGCCAAGCGCGACCAGCACGAGCTCACCGACAGCCAGATCGACTGGGTGATCGACGCCTACACCCGCGGGGAGGTCGCCGACGAGCAGATGTCGGCCCTCGCCATGGCCATCCTGCTCAACGGCATGGACCGCCGGGAGATCGCCCGCTGGACGGCGGCGATGATCGCCTCGGGCGAGCGCATGGACTTCGCCGCGCTCTCGCGCCCCACCGCCGACAAGCACAGCACCGGCGGTGTCGGCGACAAGATCACCCTGCCGCTGGCGCCGCTGGTCGCCGCGTGCGGTGTGGCGGTGCCCCAGCTGTCCGGCCGCGGCCTCGGCCACACCGGCGGCACGCTGGACAAGCTCGAGTCGGTCCCCGGCTGGCGGGCGGCGCTGAGCAACGAGGAGATGTTCGCGATCCTCGAGGACGTCGGCGCCGTCATCTGCGCGGCCGGTGACGGGCTCGCGCCCGCGGACAAGAAGCTGTACGCCCTGCGCGACGTGACGGGCACGGTCGAGGCGATCCCGCTGATCGCCAGCTCGATCATGAGCAAGAAGATCGCCGAGGGCACCGGCGCGCTGGTGCTCGACGTCAAGGTCGGCAGCGGCGCCTTCATGAAGGACGTCGACAGTGCGCGCGAGCTGGCCGAGACGATGGTCGCCCTCGGCACGGACGCCGGGGTGCACACCGTCGCCCTCCTCACCGACATGGCCACCCCGCTGGGCCTGACCGCGGGCAACGCCGTCGAGGTGCAGGAGTCGGTCGACGTGCTGGCCGGCGGTGGACCGGCCGACGTCGTCGAGCTGACCCTGGCGCTGGCGCGCGAGATGCTCGCCGGGGCGGGCCGCGACGACGTCGACCCCGCCGACAAGCTCGCCGACGGCTCGGCGATGGACGTCTGGAAGGCGATGATCCGCGCCCAGGGCGGCGACCCCGACGCGTCGCTGCCGCAGGCGAAGGAGTCGCACGTCGTGACCGCCCCCGCGAGCGGCACCCTGACGCGCCTCGACGCGATGGCGGTCGGCATGGCCGCCTGGCGCCTCGGCGCGGGGCGCGCGCGCAAGGAGGACCCGGTGCAGGCCGGGGCCGGCGTCGTCTGGCACGCGCGTCCGGGCGAGGAGGTCACCGAGGGCGAGCCCCTCTTCACCCTGCTCACCGACGAGCCCGAGCGCTTCGAGCGGGCCCTCGCCTCGCTGGAGGGCGGGTACGACATCGGTGACGGGCCGTTCGAGCCGGCGCCGCTGGTCATCGACCGGATCTCCTAGGCGGCGTCCGCCCCCGGGCCGGCGCCAGCGGACTCGCCGGTCCGCCGATCGCCCGGTAACGCCTCGAAAGGCGCGCTCCCGCCCCCACCGGTGAGGGCGGGAGTGCCTGGATGGGGGCGTTACCCGATCTAGGGCCCGGCTGCATCGGCCGGGGCGATCGCCCGGTAACGCCCCGGAACGCGCGCTCCCGTCCCCACCGGTGAGGGCGGGAGTGCCCGGATGGGGGGGGTTACCCGATTTCCGGGGCTGTGGCGGCGGCGGCGGGGGCGGCGGGCTGCGGCGGGCGCGGCGGGGGCGGGCGCCGTACCGCTCAGGCGAGGAGGAGGACGACGTGCGCGGCCACGCAGGCAGGCTTGTCCTGCCCCTCGATCTCGACGGTGTGCTCCACGACGAGCTGCTTGCCGGCCGGCAGGTCGCGCACCTCGCCGAAGCGCACGTGGGAGCGCAGCCTGCTGTCCACCGGCACCGGGCTCGGGAAGCGGACCTTCTCGAGGCCGTAGTTGAGCCGCGCTCCCGGCGTCTCGAACGCGAAGACCTCGGAGGCGAAGTGGGGGAGCAGGCTGAGGGTGAGGAAGCCGTGGGCGATCGTGGAGCCGAACGGCCCCTCGCCGGCCGCCGCCACGTCGACGTGGATCCACTGGTGGTCGAGGGTCGCGTCGGCGAAGGCGTCGATGCGGGCCTGGTCGACGGTGAGCCACTCGCTGGTGCCGATGTCGGTCCCCGCGGCGGCCGCCACCTCGTCGAGCGTGGTGAAGGTGCGCATGCCCCGAAGATAGTCGCCCCTGCTTGGATGGGACGGTGACGACTCCTACCCGCGACCAGGTGCTGGCCGCCCCCAAGGTGCTGCTCCACGACCACCTCGACGGCGGCCTGCGCCCGCAGACGATCGTCGAGCTCGCCGCGGACACCGGCCACGAGCTCCCGGCGCCCGACGCGGAGTCGCTCGGGCGCTGGTTCACCGAGTCGGCCGACTCCGGCTCGCTGGTGCGCTACCTCGAGACCTTCGACCACACCGTCGCGGTGATGCAGAACGGTCCCGCGATCGCCCGCGTCGCCCGCGAGTGCGTGGAGGACCTCGCCGCCGACGGCGTGGTCTACGCCGAGGTCCGCTACGCGCCCGAGCAGCACGTGAGCGGGGGGATGACGCTCGACGAGGTCGTCGCCGCGGTGCAGGAGGGCTTCGAGGAGGGCATGGCCGCCAGCGGCGGCAGGATCGTCGTACGCCAGCTGCTGACCGCGATGCGCCACCAGGCCCGGTCCATGGAGATCGCCGAGCTCGCGATCGCGTGGCGCGACCGGGGCGTGGCCGGCTTCGACATCGCCGGCGCGGAGGCGGGCTTCCCGCCCACCCGCCACCTCGACGCCTTCGAGTACCTGCAGCGGGAGAACGCCCCCTTCACCATCCACGCCGGCGAGGCCTTCGGGCTGCCCTCGATCTGGGAGGCGATCCAGTGGTGCGGCGCCGACCGGCTCGGCCACGGCGTGCGGATCATCGACGACATCACCGTCGAGGACGACGGGTCGGTCCGGCTGGGCCGGCTTGCGGCGTACGTCCGCGACAAGCGCATCCCGCTCGAGATGTGCCCGAGCTCCAACATCCAGACCGGCGCGGCGGAGTCGTTCGAGCAGCACCCGATCGGTGTGCTGACCGACCTGCGCTTCCGGGTCACCGTGAACACCGACAACAGGCTCATGAGCGACACCTCGATGACCCAGGAGATGCACCGCCTGGTCGAGACGTTCGACTACACGCTCGAGGACCTGCGCTGGTTCACGATCAACGCGATGAAGTCGGCGTTCCTGCCCTTCGACGAGCGGCTCGCGATCATCGACGAGGTCATCAAGCCGGGCTACGCCGCCCTCATCGGGTGAGCTCGGCGTAGGCCTGGTCGCCGGTCGCCCTGCGGCACCCCTGCCGGAGGGCGTGCGCCACGACCCGCTGCTGGTCGCGCATCAGCGCCGTCCCGCGGCGCAGCAGGACCAGCGGCGGCTTGCGGTGCTCGCGGAGGTCCCGGGTCAGGCGCCTCCAGAAGGTCACGAGCGGGTGCTGGGTGATGCAGTACGCCGCCGCCAGCAGGCCCTCCTCGCGGCACACGGCCACCACCTCCGGGGCGAAGATCCCCTCCGCCACGAACCTCGTGCTGCCACCGAGGTCGACCGTGCGCGAGCCGGAGCGGCCGTTGCGGGCGATCTCGTAGACCGGCACCTCGCTGCGCCCCGTCGCGCAGAGCTCGCGCAGGGCGGCGAGGGCGTCGGCCTCGTGCCAGGAGTCCGGGTGGTCCCAGTCCACCAGGCCGGCGTTGGCGCCGGTCTGGATGCGCGGGAGGGTCGGGTCGTCGCCGTCCTTGTAGAAGTCGTCGAGGCGCAGGACGGGTAGTCCCAGGCGCTTCGCGAGCCGGGACTTCCCGGCGCCGCTGGGGCCGGCCAGGACGACGACCTGGGCTGTGCTCATTCGGTGCGGACTCTTTTCCTGGTTCGGCCACGGACGATCGGGCTGGAGATTAGTCTCGCGCAGACCCTCGACCGACACCTCTGTGGGAGGACCCTCATGAGTCCCGACGACTCGACCGCGCCCGTCGGCACGCCCGGCGCTGCTGCCGGACGTACGGGGAGGACCCGGCTGCTCCTCGGCCTCGCCCTCGCGCTGGTGGTGGCCGTCGCCGGCTTCCTCGTGCTGGGCGGCGGTGGGGACAGCGAGGCCACGGGGCCGGACTGCGTCTCCGACGAGGTCTCGCTCACCACGGCGCCGGTCATGGCGCCGCTGGTGGAGGAGGCCGTCGAGGCCGTCAACGCCGACGAGCCCTGCATCGACATCCAGGTGACCACGGGCACCGTGAAGGACGTGGTGGCGCTCCTCGGGGACCCCGAGGCCCAGCTCCCCGAGCTCTGGATCCCGGACAGCCCGACGTGGAAGGGGCAGCTGAGCAGCGCCGGTTTCACCGGTACGCCGATCGCCGACGTGCTCGCGCAGACGCCGGTCGGCCTCGTCGGCGGGCCGGCGGCGAAGGCTCCCGCGTCCTGGGCGGCGGTCCTCGACGGCGGCAGCCTCGCGATGGCCGACCCGAGCGCCGAGGGCGCCTCGGCACTCGCGCTGCTGGCGCCGTACGCCGAGATGAAGAAGACGGGGGAGACGCCGGTCACCATCGAGGAGAAGACCGTCCCGGTCGCGCAGACCTACGGCGAGCGGGCCGTGTCGGGCGGCGCCACGGAGACCGACCTCGACGCCGTCACCGCCTCGAGCACCCAGCTGGTGCCCGCGACCGAGCAGGCGTACCTCGCGGCCCGGCGCGGCAACGACCAGCTCTCGCTGGTCGCGCCCCGGACCGGTGTGCCGATGCTGCGCTTCCCGATGGTCGCGGTGACCCGCGGCAACATGGACGTGCTGTCGACGGGCCGCGACGTCTCGGCCCGCGTCGGCCGTGCGCTGACCCGCTGGTTCACCTCGAGCGCCGGCGTGGAGGCCATCGCCGCGGCCGAGCTCCGCGGCCCGGGCGGTGAGCCGCTGCCCAACGAGATCGGTCTCGGCAGCGCCGCGGTGCTCAGCACGGTCGCGCAGAAGACCACCGACGACACCCTGCGCCAGTGGCGCGTGCTGTCGGTGCCCTCGAGCATCCTCGCCGTGGTCGACCTCTCCGGATCGATGAAGACTGCCCTGGGCGACACCACCCGCATCGGCCTGGCCGTGCAGGCCTCGCAGCTCGCCTTGGACGCCTTCCCGGCGCAGGCGCGGATCGGCATCTGGGGGTTCTCGAAGAACCGCGGCGAGAACGGCGCGTCGTGGGCCGAGTACGCCGCCCTCGACCGTCTCGACGCCGCCGCCGGCGACGCGGGCACGCACGGCGACGTGGTCCGCAAGGAGGCCGGCGCCCTCGTCGGTCGCGTCCGCGGCGCCACGGGGCTGATGGACACGACCCTGGCGGCCTACAAGCACGCGCAGGAGGAGTGGGACCCGGCGTGGTTCAACTCCGTGGTGATCTTCACCGACGGGGCCAGCGACGACTCGAGCTCGCTGTCGCTCGAGGCCCTGATCAACCAGCTCAAGTCGATCCGCGACCCCGCCAAGCCGGTCAAGGTGATCATCATCGGCATCTCGCAGGACTCCGACACCGGTGAGCTCGAGCAGATCGCCGCGGCGACGGGTGGCCAGAACTACCTCGTCAACAACCCCAACCAGATCCTCGGCGTGCTCGCCTCGGCCCTGCTCAACCGCTGACCGAGCGCACCAGAGCCGAAGGCCCCCGGACGTCGTCCGGGGGCCTTCGTCGTCCGTGCGTGGCGCTCAGACGCCGATCGGGTGCCAGACGGTCTTGGTCTCGAGGAAGTGCGTCATCCGGTCCAGCCCGGGCTCCGCGAGCCAGTCGGTGTCGGGAGCGGGGCGGCGTACGCGCTTGAGGTTGTCGGCCGCGGCGACCTCGAGGGACGCCGCGAGGGCGGGGTCGGCGACGCCGGTCAGGTCGATGCCGTTCACGTCCATGTGGGAGGCGAGCCAGGGCGCGATCTCGGCCTGCGAGCCGGTGAGCACGTTGACCACGCCGCCGGGCAGGTCGCTGGTGGCCATGACCTCGCCGAGCGTGATGGCGGTGAGCGGGTGCTGCTCGCTCGCGATCACGACCACGGTGTTGCCGGTGACGACGAGGGGCGCCACGACGCTGACGAGGCCCAGCAGCGGCCCCTGCGGTGCCACCACGGCGACGACGCCGCTCGGCTCGGGGGTGGAGAGGTTGAAGTACGGCCCGGCGACCGGGTTGGCGTTGCCGACGACCTGGGTGATCTTGTCCGCCCAGCCGGCGTACCAGACGAGGCGGTCCACGGCGGCGTCGACGTAGGCGCGGGCGCGGCCCGACGAGACGCCCTCGGCGGCGCGGAGCTCGGCCTCGAACTGCTCGCGGCGACCCTCCAGCACCTCGGCGACGCGGTAGACGACCTGGGCGCGGTTGTACGCCGTCCGGCCCGACCAGCCGCCGAAGGCCGCGCGGGCGGCCACCACGGCGTCGCGGGCGTCCTTGCGGGAGGCCCGCGCGGCGTTGGCCAGCAGGCGGCCCTTGGCGTCGTTGACGACGTAGGAGCGACCGGACTCCGAGCGGGGGAACTGCCCGCCGATGTAGAGCTTGTAGGTCTTGCGGACGTCGATGCGGCTCACTGGTCAGCTCCCTTGAGGTAGGCCTCGAGGCCGTGGCGACCACCCTCCCGGCCGTAGCCGGACTCCTTGTAGCCGCCGAACGGCGACGTGGGGTCGAACTTGTTGAACGTGTTGGCCCACACCACCCCGGCGCGCAGGCGGTTGGCCATGGACAGGATCCGCGATCCCTTGTCGGTCCACACGCCGGCCGACAGGCCGAAGGGGGTGTTGTTGGCCTTCTCGACCGCCTCCGCCGGGGTGCGGAACGTGAGCACCGAGAGGACCGGCCCGAAGATCTCCTCGCGGGCGATCCGGTGCGCCTGCGAGACGCCGGTGAACACGGTGGGCGCGAACCAGTAGCCGTTGGCGGGCAGGTCGCACGGGGCCGACCAGCGCTCGGCGCCCTCGGCCTCGCCGACCTCCGACAGCTCGCGGATCTTCGCGAGCTGCTCGGCGGAGTTGATCGCGCCGACGTCGGTGTTCTTGTCGAGCGGGTCGCCGACGCGCAGCGTCGCCATCCGGCGCTTGAGGCGGGCCATCACCTCGTCGGCGACGGACTCCTGCACGAGGAGGCGCGAGCCGGCGCAGCACACGTGGCCCTGGTTGAAGAAGATGCCGTTGACGATGCCCTCGACGGCCTGGTCGATCGGCGCGTCGTCGAAGACGATGTTGGCCGCCTTGCCGCCCAGCTCGAGCGTCACCCTCTTCTGGCTGCCGGCGACGGCGCGGGCGATCGCCTTGCCGACCTCGGTGGAGCCGGTGAAGGCGACCTTGTCGACGTCGGGGTGCGAGACGATCGCGCGGCCGGTGTCGCCGGCGCCGGTGACGATGTTCACCACGCCCGGCGGGAGGTCGGCCTGCTGGCAGATCTCGGCGAACAGCAGCGCGGTCAGCGGCGTGGTCTCGGCCGGCTTGAGGACCACGGTGTTGCCGCACGCGAGCGCGGGCGCGATCTTCCAGGCGAGCATCAGCAGCGGGAAGTTCCACGGGATGACCTGGCCGGCGACGCCGAGCGGGGTGGTCCCGTAGCCGGCGTACTTCAGCTTGTCGGCCCAGCCGGCGTAGTAGAAGAAGTGCGCGGCCACGGTCGGGACGTCGACGTCGCGCGCCTCCCTGATCGGCTTGCCGTTGTCGATCGACTCCAGGACGGCGAGCTCGCGACCACGCTCCTGGATGATCCGGGCGATCCGGTAGAGGTACTTGGCCCGCTCGGCGCCCGGCATCCGCGACCAGACGCGGTCGTAGGCGCGGCGGGCCGCCCGGACCGCGTTGTCGACGTCGGCCTCGCTGGCCTCGGCGACCTCGGCCAGCACCTCCTCGGTGGCGGGGTTGACCGTCTTGAACGACGTGCCGGTGCCGTCGACGAACTCGCCGTTGACGAACAGGCCGTAGGACGGCTTGATGTCGACGATCGCGCGCGACTCCGGCGCGGGGGCGTACTCGAAGGTGCGACTCATGGGGTGGTCCTCAGTCCAGCGTGAAGTAGTCGGGACCGGAGTAGCGACCGGTCGTCATCTTGGTGCGCTGCATGAGCAGGTCGTTGAGCAGCGTGGAGGCGCCGAAGCGGAACCAGTCGGGGTCGAGCCAGTCCTCGCCGCAGGTCTCGTTGACCATCACGAGGTACTTGATGGCGTCCTTGGTGGAGCGGATGCCGCCGGCGGGCTTCACGCCGACCATGCGGCCGGTCTGCTCGCGGAAGTCGCGGACGGCCTCGAGCATGACGAGCGTGACGGGCAGGGTGGCGGCGGGCTGCACCTTGCCGGTCGAGGTCTTGATGAAGTGGCCGCCGGCCATCATCGCCAGCCAGCTCGCGCGCCGGACGTTGTCGTAGGTCTGCAGCTCGCCGGTCTCGAAGATCACCTTGAGGTGGGCGCTGGTGCCGTCGGGCCGGGCGCAGGCCTCACGGACCTGGACGATCTCCTCGTAGACGTCGAGGTAGCGACCCGACAGGAACGCGCCGCGGTCGATGACCATGTCGATCTCGTCGGCCCCGGCCTCGACCGCGTCGCGGGTGTCGGCGAGCTTGATGTCCATTGCCGCCCGGCCGCTGGGGAACGCGGTGGCGACGGCGGCGACGTGCACGCCGCTCTCGCCGAGGGTCTGCTTCGCGGTGGCCACCATGTCGGGGTAGACGCACACCGCCGCGGTGGGCGGGCACGACGGGTCGGCCGGGTCGGGCCGCATCGCCTTCGACGCGAGCGCGCGGACCTTGCCGTGGGTGTCCTGGCCCTCGAGCGTGGTGAGGTCGACCATGCGGATGGCGAGGTCGATGGCGAAGGCCTTCGACGTCGTCTTGACGGACCGGGTGGCGAGGGTGGCGGCGCGAGCCTCGCAGCCGACCTGGTCGACTCCCGGCAGGCCGTGGAGGAACCGGCGGAGCGAGGAGTCCGAGCGCACGACGTCGTCGAGGACGCCGAGCCCGGGAGCGGTGCTCGCCGTCGAGCTGGCAGTGGGTGTCACCGACCCAGCATAGAGTTGGGTCGAGGGCCCCCGGCAATCCGCACGGGGGCACCATCTGCCCGAGGTCGACGGCCCGGACGGGGGCGGACCGCCACGAGGGCCACGAGGACACCATGGCACGCCCGCAGGACCACCGCCACGACGTCGTCGAGCGGTTCCGGCCCACGAGCGGTCGCCTCACCGGATGGCTCGCGGTCGTGCTGGGGGCGCTCCTCGTCGTGGCCGGCCTGGTCTACCTCGACGACGGCTTCCCGCCGTGGATTGCTGCTGCGGGCCTGCTCCTGGCCGTGCTGGCGTGGGCATCGATGCTGCGTCCGGCGCTGTGGGCCACCGAGGAGCACCTCGTCATGCGCAACCTGGCCGAGACCGTCCACATCCGGCTCGCCGCGATCGAGGAGACGGCGATCGGCCAGGTCCTCGCCGTGCGCGCCGCCGACCGGCGCCACGTCTCGCCCGTCGTCGGCCGCACCTGGCGCAAGGCACTCGTCTCGCGGCGCGGCGGCGCCGGCACGGCCGAGGAGGGTCCCCGTGAGGGGATGCCCTACGTCGACTGGGTCGAGCACCGGCTCCGCGAGCTGGTCGAGCGTGCGCAGCGCGACGCCGGCGTCCGGCCCGGCTCCGCGGAGCAGCTGGCCCTGCCCGACGCCGTACGCCGCGAGCGGGCGGTCGTGCCCCGCGCGCTGATCGCGGTGGCGGTGGTAGCGCTGCTGGTCTCGCTGTTCCTGTGACCGGGCCTCAGCCACGCCGTGCCGCAGCGGCGGTCCCCGGGGTCGGCCACCACCGCCCGACGGCCGCGGACTGGGCCAGGGTCCAGGTCGAGCTGCACACCCAGTAGACGAGCAGCGCGACCGGCACCACGCCGCCGGCGACGAGCAGGCCGCCCGCCGACATCACCGGCATGATCCGCTGCGCCACGAGCACCGCCTCCGGCATCCCGTCCACCGGGGTGTTGGGGGCGACGACGTAGCGCTGGGTGACGTACGACAGCGCTGCCGCGGTGGCGGCGAGCCCGGCCACGACCGCGAGGTGGACGCCGCCCGAGCCGAGGTAGCCGTGACCGGCCAGGGAGACGCCGACGACGGAGGCGGCGCCGAACGACGACACCAGGCCGGGGCCCATCGCCCCGACGGCGACGCCGGACGCCACGTCGGAGAGGAGGTGGTAGAGGGAGAGCCACACCGGCAGCTGCACGAGCACCGGCAGGCAGCCGAGGCGGCTCATCCCGTGCTCGGCCGAGACCGCGCGGCGCTCGTCGAGCTGGGCGCGCACGCTGTCGACGTCGGTGCGCCCGCGGTAGCGCTCTGCGATCCCCTGCAGGTGGGGCCGAGCGCGGGCGGCGGCGTGCGCCTGGCGCACGCCCTGGACGACGAGCGGAAGCAGGGCGAGCCGGACCAGGACGACGAGCGCCACGACGCCGAGCACCCAGGTGCCGGCGGCGTCGGGCAGGGCGCCGAGGGAGATAAGCGCGTGGTGGGTGGCCGCGAGGACCGCGGCGAGGGCGTGCGAGAAGGGGTCGAGCAGGGACATGCGGGCTCCAGGGACGAGGCGGGACGGGTCTGCGTGGCGTCGCCGCGGCGACGCGTCAGATGCGTCCGGGAGCGCGCGGGCGCACCGGGTGGTGCACCACGTCGGTGGTCCGCCCGGCCAGCACGAGCGGCACGTCGGCCGCACGCCGGGGCGGCCGCAGGGAGGGGCGCCCCGAGGGCGGCACCGCGATCAGGCCGGGGACCCGGGTCAGCGCCGCGTGGGCGGCGAGCGCCGTGAGCACCACTACCGACTGGGTGGTCGTCGACGGCGCCAGCGAGACGGCCGCGACGAGCGAGCCGAGGCCCACCAGCGCCAGCACGAACGCCACGCGCGCACGAGCCACCGTGGTGGGGGTCGGGACCATGCGCCCGAGCCTAGCCAACGACGCGGAGCCCGGTCAGCGACGCTCGTGGGCGCCGACGTCCACCCGGCCGCGCGCCGAGCGGCGGACGAGCCCGGTCGGGGCGACGTACTCCCAGCGTGCGCGCCAGCGTCGCGGCAGGGCCACGCCGCGGTCGAGCGCCGGGGACGACGACCGGAGCCGGAAGTCCTCCGAGCCCGGGTCGACGAAACCGCCTCGACCGACGCGGCGGTTGGCGCGGGCGTCGGTGCGGCCGGTGGTGAGGTCGCCGGGGCCGACGAGCAGGTTGTTGCGCAGGTGGGCCCGGCTGCCGTCCGCGAGCGCCACGAAGGTGCCCGACGAGCGCTCGTTGACGAAGGTGTTGTTGACGACCCACAGGGTGCGCGAGGGACCGAGGCCCTCGGCCCCGTAGGACACCAGCGCCGGGTTCTCCGAGTGCGGGCCCTGCACGACCACGTTGCCCGCCACCAGGGCCCGACCGCCCTCGGGCAGGTCGACGGAGTAGCTCGCCGTCGAGCGGCCGTCGCTGATCCGGTTGGCCACGACGGTGGTGCGCGCGGCGCGCGACTTCACGTGGTGGCCGGTGTCCGCGCCGGCGAACCAGCTGCCGACCACGGTGAGCGAGCGGACGGCGCCGACGTAGAGGTTGTGCGAGTAGCCGTCGCCGTGACCGTTGCCGGAGAACCGGGAGCTGCGGACGACGACGTCGCTGTCGGGGTCGGCACCGGTGAGGATGCCGTTCTCGTTGTCGTGGAACCAGCTGCGGGTGACCCTGAGGTCCGTGCCCTCGTGCCGGATGCCGGCGCCGTTGCGGTCGGCCACGGCCGCGCCGCTGAGCTCGATCCGGTCGACGGTGGTGCGGTCGCCGGCGATGACCCAGATGGCCTTGCCCTGCACGTCGTTGCCGGCGGCGCGCAGGTGGGCGCGTCCGCCGTCCCCGCGGAGCGTGAGGTCGTCCTGGGTCCAGGTCGCCACGTCGCCGGGGTAGGTGCCCGGGTCGATCAGCACGGTGTCGCCGTCGCGCGCCACGGCCGCCGCGGCGCTCGGGGTGGTCAGGGCGCGTTCGGGGCCGACGCGCCACGTGCGCGGGACCTGCTCGTCGTACGCCGCACCGGCGGGCGCGGCGGCCACCGGAGCGGCCATCAGCCCCGCCACCAGCCCGGTCGCCATTCCGGTCGCCAGTCCGGTCACGAGCCCGGTCGTCAGGGCCGGGGCGCGGGTCCGCACGTCAGCGGTCCGGTCCGAAGGCGGCGCCCCGCAGGTCGGCCTTGATCGCGTCGAGCCGGCCGGCGGCGTTGATGCGGGCGGCGTCGACGCCGCCGTCCGCGTCGGCCCCGACGGGCACGACCACCTCGAGGTAGCACTTCACCTTCGGCTCGGTGCCGCTCGGACGGACGATCACCCGGGCGCCCTGGGCGAGGGAGTAGCGCAGGCCGTCGGTCGGGGGCAGCAGCTCCGAGCCCTCGGCGAGGTCCTCGACCCGCTCGACGGCGAGCCCGCCGAGGGCCGTCGGAGGCGCGGCGCGCAGCCGCTGCATCGTGGCCGGGATGTCGGACAGCTGCTCGAAGCGCACCGACAGCTGGTCGGTCGCGTGCAGGCCGTGCTGGCGGGCGATGTCGTCGAGGATGTCGGTGAGGCCGCGGCCCTCGGCCTTCGCGGCCGCGGCGAGCTCGCACACCAGCAGCAGCGCCGAGACGCCGTCCTTGTCGCGGACGTGCTCGGGGTCGCAGCAGTAGCCCAGCGCCTCCTCGTAGCCGAACGCGAGGCCCTCGACGCGGCCGATCCACTTGAACCCGGTCAGCGTCTCCTCGTGCGGCTGGCCGGCCGCGGCCGCCATCTTGCCGAGCAGGCTGGAGGAGACGATCGAGTTGGCGTAGGTGCCGGTGCGGCCGCGGGCGAGCAGGTGGTGGGCCAGCAGCGCGCCGACCTCGTCGCCGCGCAGCATCCGCCAGCCGTGGGCGTCGGGCACCGCGACGGCGCAGCGGTCGGCGTCGGGGTCGTTCGCGACGACGAGGTCCGCCCGCGTCTCCGCGGCCAGCGCCATCGCCAGGTCCATCGCGCCGGGCTCCTCGGGGTTGGGGAAGGAGACCGTCGGGAAGTCGGGGTCGGGGTGCTCCTGCTGCTCCACGACGTGGGGTGCGTCGAAGCCGGCGGTCTCCAGCACCTGGGCGACGGTCGTGCCGCCCACGCCGTGCAGCGGCGTGTAGACGAGGCTGAGGTCGCGGGGACCGTCCCCGGCGAGCCCGGCGACGGTGTCGAGGTAGCGGTCGACGATCTCCTCGCCGACGACGCGGCCGGCGTCGCCGCGGGGGAGGTCGGCCAGCGGGCCCACGGCGGCGATCCGGTCGGCGATCTCGCTGTCGGCCGGCGGCACGATCTGGCTGCCGTCGCCGAGGTAGACCTTGTAGCCGTTGTCCTGAGGCGGGTTGTGGCTCGCGGTGACCATCACGCCCGCGGCGCAGCCCAGCTCGCGGATCGCGAAGGCCAGCAGCGGGGTCGGCAGGGTCCGCGGCATGACGAGCGCCTTGAAGCCGGCGCCGGTCATGATCTCGGCCGTGTCGCGCGCGAACACGTCGGAGTTGTGGCGCGCGTCGAAGCCGATCACGACCGAGCCGCCGGCGTGGCCGGTGTCGCGCAGGTACGCCGCGAGGCCGGCGGCAGCGCGGGTGACCACGACGCGGTTCATCCGGTTGGGGCCGGCGCCGAGGGCGCCGCGCAGGCCGGCGGTGCCGAACTCGAGCGTCCCGGCGAAGCGGTCGGCGAGGTCGGTCTGCTCCCCGCGCGCAGCGGCCGCGACGAGTGCCTCGAGCTCGGCGCGGGTCTGCTCGTCCGGGTCCTCGGCGGCCCAGGCCCGGGCCTGCTCGATCAGGTCGGTCGGTGCGGTCTCGACGGTCATGGACGCACGCTATCCCCAGGCGCGGGCCGCTGTCGGTGGGCGGTGCCACGATCGGTCCATGATCGATCACCTGGGCATCAACTGCACCGACCTGGCCCGCGCGGCCGCGTTCTACGACAGGGTCCTGGGCGTCCTCGGACACCGCCGGATCATGGACTTCGACGTGGCGATCGGCTACGGCACCGAGGAGCCCGACTTCTGGATCAGCACCTTCGACGGCGTCGGCCCCAACCGCGAGGTCCACGTCGCGTTCCGGGCGCCCGACGCGGCGACGGTCCGCGCCTGGCACGCGGAGGCCGTGGCGGCGGGTGCGGAGTCGCTGCACGAGCCGCGGCTCTGGCCGGAGTACCACCCGGGCTACTACGGCGCCTTCGTCCGCGACACCGAGGGCAACAACGTCGAGGCGGTCTGCCACTCCGGCGACTCCTGACCGCGGGCCCGGCCGGCACCCCGGGCTAGCGTGGCGCCGTGACCGCGACCGTGCTCTCCGTCAACGCCGGCGCCCTGGCGCCGGTCGAGGGGATGCGTCGCCCGAGCGGCATCCGCAAGCACCCGGTCGACCGGATCGACGTCCGCGACCCCGGTCCCAAGCGCGGCGGGCTCGGCAGCGGTGTCGTGGGCGACGAGATCTACAGCCGCAAGCACCACGGCGGAGCCACGCAGGCGGTGTACGCCGTCGCGCGCGAGGAGCTGGACCACTGGGGCCGCGAGCTCGCTCGCGACCTGCCCGACGGGATGTTCGGCGAGAACCTCACCACCCGCGGGCTCGCGGTCGACGATAGCGAGGTCGGCGAGCTGTGGGAGGTCGGCAGCGCCCTGCTCGAGGTGTGCGGACCGCGGGTGCCCTGCGCCACGTTCGCCAAGCACATGGCGGAGCCCCGGTGGATGCGCCGCTTCGCCGAGCACGGCCGCACGGGGGCCTACCTCGCGGTGCGCGAGCCCGGGCGCATCGAGCCGGGCGACCCGGTCACGGTGGTGCACCGCCCGGGGCACGGACTCACGGTGCCGATGTACTTCCGGGCGTGGATGGGCGACCAGGGCCTGGCCGAGCTGTTCCTGAGGGCGCGGGTGCTGCCGCGGGCCGAGCACGACTGGCTCGAGTCGCGGCGGTGAGCGCCGCGACCCGAGGCGCAGTCGGTGGGCCTCAGTTCAGGGCGGCGACCGCCGCGTCGTAGTCGGGCTCCTGGCCGATCGCCTCGGTGAGCTGGGTATGCAGGACGGTGCGGTCGGCGTCCAGCACGACCACCGCACGCGCGAGCATCCCGCGCCAGCCGCCGTCGGCCATCTCGACGCCGTAGTCCCGGCCGAAGCTCGAGCGGAACGCCGACCCGACGAGCACGTCGTCGATCCCCTCGGCGCCGCAGAACCGGGCCTGCGCCAGGGGCAGGTCGACCGACACGTTGACGACGGCCGTGTCCTGGAGCCCGGCGGCGAGCTCGTTGAACCTCCGCACGCTCGCCTGGCACACGCCGGTGTCGATGCTCGGGAAGATGTTGAGCACCACACGCTTGCCGGCGACGTCGGCGTCGGTGAGCGAGCCGAACGAGGAGTCGACCAGCTCGAAGCCGGGGGCCTGGGAGCCGACCGTCGGGAGCTCGCCGACGGTGCTGACGGTGTTGGGACCGAGTTGGGTGGTTGCCATGGCGCAAACCTAGCGGGCACCTAGAGTGCGCCCATGGCCACCCGCGACCGGACCGGCGTGATCGTCGAGGTGCTGCGCGACGCCTTCGCGCCCCTGATGCGCGCCGACCCGACGGCGTTCCGCGCGAAGTACCGCAAGATGGCGCGTGACCCGCTGGCCTTCTACCGCGGCACCGCGTGCCTGTTCTTCCACGACGTCACCGCGGCCTCCGACGACTGGGCCGCCCACGGGGCGGAGCGCATCTGGATCCACGGCGACCTCCACGTGGAGAACTTCGGCACCTACCTCAACTCCGACGGCAGGCTGATCTTCGACGTCAACGACTTCGACGAGGCCTACCTCGGACGCTTCACCTGGGACCTGCAGCGCTTCGCGGCCAGCCTCGCGCTGCTCGGCTGGCAGAAGGCCCTGCCGGAGGACGCGATCCGCAAGCTGGTCGGCCGCTACACCCGCTCGTACCTGGCCCAGATCAACCACTACACCGGGACCGAGGACGACGAGGGCTTCGAGATTCGCCTCGACACCGCCCACGGGCCGGTGCTGACCGCGCTGCAGTCGGCCCGCCGGATGCGGCGCGCGGACCTCCTCGACAGGGTCACCACGATGCAGGGCGGCACCCGCATGTTCCTCGAGGACGCCACCACGCGGCGGCTCTCGCGCACCGAGCGCGAGAAGGTCGTGGCGGCCTTCGGCGGCTACCTCGACACGATCCCCGACTCCAAGCGCTTCGACCGCGAGCTCTTCTACGAGCTGCGCGACGTCGTCGGCAAGTCCGGCTTCGGCATCGGCAGCGCGGGGCTGCCGGCGTACAACGTGCTCGTCGAGGGCTACAGCCAGGCGCTGGACAACGACGTCGTGCTGAGCATGAAGCAGGCCAACGTCCCGGCGCTGAGCAGGTTCGTCGACACCGCCGACGTCGACGCCTACTTCGAGCACGAGGGCCACCGCACGGCCGTCAGCCAGCGGGCCCTCCAGGTGCACACCGACCCGCTGCTCGGGCACACCAGCATCGACGGCGTGGGCTACGTCGTCTCCGAGGTCTCGCCCTACGAGGTCGACCTCGACTGGGGCGACATCAACGAGCCGGAGGACATGCGCGCCGTGGTCGACCTCCTGGGGCGGGCCACCGCCAAGATCCACTGTGCCTCCGACGAGGACAGCCAGCAGGACCTCGTCGACTTCCAGGTCGAGGAGGCCATCGCGCGGTCGCTGCACGGTCGGCGCAACGACCTCGTCGCCTGGCTGTCCGACTGGGCGATCGAGTACGCCGCTCGCGTGCGCAAGGACCACGCACTGTTCGTGGACGCGTTCCGCGAGGGCCGGGTCGGGATCGCCGCCACCTGACGTCGCGGGCGCGCGGTGCCCCGCGGCGATCCCGGCCGGGTGCGCTCAGGCGTCGATGGTGGACATGTCGCCGTAGCGGTCGCCGGCGACCGCGTCGCGCGGGACCGCCCGCTCCAAGGCCGCGAGGTCGTCGCGGGTGAGCGCCACGGCGACAGCGCCGACGTTCTCCTCCAGGTAGGCCACCCGCTTGGTGCCGGGGATCGGGGCGACCCCCAGGCCGTCGTCGCCCTGCGCGAGCACCCACGCCAGCGCCAGCTGGCCGGGCGTGCAGCCCTTCTCCTCCGCCAGCCGGACGACCTCCCCCACGAGCGCGAGGTTGGCGTCGAGCGCGTCGCCGGAGAAGCGGGGGAAGCGGCCTGCGGCGCGAGAGTCGCCGGACTCCAGGGACTCCCGGGTCACGGCGCCGGTGAGGATCCCGCGGCCGAGGGGGGAGTAGGGGACCAGCCCGATCCCGAGCTCCCGCAGGACGGGCAGGATCGCGTCCTCGAGGTCGCGGGTGAAGAGCGAGTACTCCGACTGGAGCGCGGTGAGCGGGTGCACGGCGTGCGCGCGCCGGATCGTCTCGGCGCCCGCCTCCGACAGCCCGAGGTGGCGCACCTTCCCGGCCTCGACGAGCTCCGCCATGGCCCCGACCGTCTCCTCGATGGGGACCGTCTTGTCGACGCGGTGCTGGTAGTAGAGGTCGATGTGGTCGACGCCGAGCCGCTCGAGGGAGGCGTCGCAGGCCCTGCGGACGTACTCCGGGGTGCCGTTGATGCGCACCCACGAGCCGTCCGGGTTCCGCTCGTTGCCGAACTTGGTCGCGAGCTGGACCTCGTCGCGGCGGCCCGCGATGGCCCGGCCGACGAGGCGCTCGTTGGTGAACGGGCCGTACATGTCGGCGGTGTCGAGGAAGGTGACGCCGAGGTCGAGCGCGCGGTGGATGGTGTCGATCCCGGCCTGCTCGTCGGGGGTGCCGTAGAACTCCGACATCCCCATGCAGCCGAGTCCGAGCGTGCTGACCGTGAGCGGTGAGGTGGTGCCGAGGTCGCGCTGCCCGACGGGTGCGGTGGAGGAGGTGTTCGTCATGTCCCTCACCCTCCGACTTCGAGCGCGCTGCAGGTCAAGGCCCCGGCGCGCGGGCGGGCGGCAGGGGTCTCAGGAGGCGGGCGCCAGGTTCTCGTAGAGCGCGATCTTGTGGTCGATGGCACGCAGGTGGGAGGTGACCTCGGCCAGCTGCCTCTCGACCACCTCGCGGTGCGCCAGCAACAGCGCCAGCCGCTCGGACTCGTTGCCGTCGCCGTCGCGCACGAGGGCGGCGTAGCGGCGTACGTCCCGGATGGGCATCCCCGTGGCGCGGAGCCGGGTCACCATCTCGATCCAGCGGAGGTCGTCGTCGGTGTAGCGCCGGTGCCCCGAGGGCGCGCGCTCGACGGCGTGGAGGAGCAGCCCGTCACGCTCGTAGTAGCGCAGGGTGTGGGCGGTCAGCCCGGTCCTCTCGGCCGCCTCGGCGATGGTCAGGCTGGTCATCGCACCAGTCTCGGACTTGGAGTGCACTCCAGGTCAAGGCCCCCCGGCTCGCCCGGCGTCGCCGGCGCGAGTCGCCGCCCGGGCGCGAATCCCCCGCTTAAGCGGGGGATTGCGAACTTCCAGTGGCCTGCACGCCCCCGGAAGTTCGAACTCCCCCGCTTAAGCGGGGATTCTGGGGCTGGAGCAGCGGAGCGGAGGCGGCGGCGCGAGCGTCACGCGCCCAGGGCCGGGCGGTGGAAGCGGGCGGTGGCATAGGGGCCGCCGACGAACTCGGCCTCCGCCTCGTCGTGGGGGCCCGCCTGGACCCGGTCGGCGTACGCCTCGGCGTCGTCCTGCGGCTGGTAGCCCAGCCGGCGGCCGGGCTCGAGGTCCCACCAGGCGCGGGTGTTGGCGCTGATGCCGTAGAGCACGGCGTACCCGGGCGCGGGCGCGGTGAGTGCCGCGTCGACCATGCGTACGGCGTCGCCGGGGGAGAGCCACGTCGAGAGCGCGCGGACGGTGGTCGGCTCCTCGAGGAACGACCCGATGCGGCACGCCACGGCGTCGAGGCCGTGACGGTCGGCGAAGAGCCGCAGCAGCGCCTCCGCCGCGACCTTGGCGACCCCGTAGTACGTGTCGGGGCGCGGGGCGGCGTGCTCGGTCAGCTCGCCGTCGGCGCGCGGCGTGCGGCCGACGGCGTGGTTGGAGGAGGCGTAGACCATGCGCGGCACGTCGTGGGCCACCATGGCGTCGAGCAGCGCCGCTGTGGTGACCACGTGCGAGGTGAGCTCCTCGGGCAGGGAGCGCTCCTCCGGCACGCCCGCCAGGTGCACGACCGCGTCGAGCCGCTCGGCCGCGAGGACCGCGTCGACGGCGTCGGCGTCGGCGCAGTCGGCCTCGTGCCACGCGAACGGGGTGCCGTCGGGGGCCGGGACGAGGTCGAGGCCGACGACGTCGTGGCCGAGGGCGGTCAGTCCGGGAGTGACGACCCGGCCGATGCTCCCGGCGGCGCCGGTGACGAGGACGCGCACGCTCGCGTGCCTCAGATGCCTGCCACGACCCGGCTGAGCAGCCCGCCCATCCGGCTGGCGGCCGCGCGGCCCGCCTCGAGGACCTCCGCGTGGTCGAGCGGCTCGCCGCTCAGGCCGGCCGCGAGGTTGGTGACCAGGCTGATGCCGAGGACCTCCATGCCGGCCTCACGGGCCGCGATGGCCTCGAGCGTGGTGCTCATCCCCACCAGGTGGCCGCCCATGATGCCGGCCATCCGGACCTCGGCGGGGGTCTCGTAGTGCGGCCCGGGGAACTGGACGTAGACGCCCTCGTCGAGGGAGTGGTCGAGGTCCTTGCACATCGCTCGCAGGCGGGGGCTGTAGAGGTCGGTGAGGTCGACGAAGGTCGCGCCGACGATCGGGCTGGTGCCGGTGAGGTTGATGTGGTCGGAGATCAGCACCGGCTGGCCGGGCTGCCAACCCTCCTTGAGCCCCCCGCAGCCGTTGGTGAGCACGATCGCCGAGCACCCGGCCGCGGCCGCGGTGCGGACCGGGTGGACGACGGCGGCGACGCCCTTGCCCTCGTAGTAGTGCGTGCGGGAGAGGAAGACCAGCAGGTTCTTCCCGCCGCTGCGGATGGAGCGGATCTTGCCGCTGTGCCCCGCGACGGCCGCCGCGCTGAAGCCGGGGAGGTCCGTGGTGTCGATCTCGGCGGTGGCCTCGCCCAGCGCGTCGACGGCGGGCAGCCAGCCGGAGCCGAGCACGAGCGCGATGTCGTGTCGCTCCACTCCGGTGAGGTCGGCGAGCCGGGCGGCGGCGGATCCGGCGAGCTCGTAGGGGGTGGGGGCTGCTGCGGCGTGGGTCACGCGCGAACTCTAGACCGCCTCGGCCGGAGGTGCGGGGTCAGAGCCCGGTCGAGCGGCACGCGCGGCGGCGCAGCGCGGCGACGTAGTCCTCGGGCGCGCCGGCGGCCTCGGCGGCGTCGGCCAGCACGCCGAGGTAGGACGCCGAGGGCAGGCCGCCCTCGTAGGCGTCGAGAACGTAGGCCCACACGACCAGCGGACCGGTCATCGTCTGCACCCGCACCTTGGTCTTGCGGTACAGCCCGGTGTCGGCGGACTCCCAGCCGTCGAGCGCGCGCTCGTCCTCGGGCGTCACGTCGTAGACCGCCACGAAGACCTGCTCGAAGGGGTCCTGGACGATCGTGGAGAGCGCGCCGTCCCAGCCGTGCTCCTCGCCGCCGAACGTCAGCCGCCAGCCGGTGAGCCACCCGGTGGACTGGAGGATCGAGTGGGGGCAGCGCTCGCTCATGCGGGCGGGATCGAGGTTCGTCCCGTAGGCGGCGTAGAGCGTCACGGGCCACACGATATCGAGCCGCGACCTCGGGTGTCCGCCGTGCGAGGCCGACAACTAGGCTGGGCGCGTGACCGACACGCACTTCGACACCCTCGTCCTCGGCGCCGGCCCCGGTGGCTACGTCGCCGCGATCCGCGCAGCCCAGCTCGGCCAGAAGGTGGCCGTGGTGGAGGACAAGTACTGGGGAGGGGTCTGCCTCAACGTCGGCTGCATCCCGTCCAAGGCCCTGCTCAAGAACGCCGAGCTGGCGCACACGCTGCAGCACGAGAAGGCGAAGTACGGCATCGAGGGCGAGGTGTCGATGGCCTTCGGTGCCACCCACAAGCGCAGCCGTGACGTGAGCGCCGGCATCGTCAAGGGCGTGCACTTCCTCATGCGGAAGAACAAGATCACCGAGATCGACGGCTGGGGCACGCTCCAGGGCCGCAACGACATCGACGTGTCGGACAAGGACGGGCAGACGACCCGCTACACCTTCGACAACCTGATCATCGCCTCGGGCGCCACGGTGCGCCTGGTGCCGGGTGTCGAGCTCAGCGAGAACGTCGTCACCTACGAGGAGCAGATCCTCGACGACCAGCTCCCGGGCTCCATCATCATCGGCGGCTCCGGCGCTATCGGCGTCGAGTTCGCCTACGTGATGGCCAACTTCGGGGTCGACGTCACGATCGTGGAGTTCCTCGACCGGATGGTCCCGACCGAGGACGCCGACATCTCCAAGGAGCTGCTCAAGCACTACAAGAAGCTCGGCGTGAAGGTCATGACGGCCACGGCGGTCAAGGGCGTCGAGGACACCGGCTCGGGCGTCAGGGTCACCGTCGCCCCCGCGGCCGGCGGCGACGAGCAGGTGCTCGAGGCCGACAAGTTCCTCGCGGCGTTCGGCTTCGCCCCCCGCGTCACGGGCTTCGGCCTCGAGAACGTCGGCGTCACCGTCACCGAGCGCGGCGCGATCGAGATCGACGACTACTGCCGCACCAACGTCCCGGGCGTCTACGCCATCGGCGACTGCACCGGCAAGATGATGCTCGCCCACGTCGCCGAGGCCATGGGCATCGTCGCCGCCGAGACCATCAACGGCGCCGAGACCATGCCGGTGGACTACGACTTCGTGCCCCGCGCGACCTACTGCATGCCGCAGATCGGCTCCTTCGGCTACACCGAGGCGCAGGCCAGGGAGAAGGGCTACGACGTCAAGACCGCGACGTTCCCCTTCACCGCCAACGGCAAGGCGATGGGCCTCGGCGAGGCCGTGGGCTTCGTGAAGGTCGTCGCCGACGCCGAGCACAACGAGATCATCGGCACCCACATGATCGGCCCGGACGTCACCGAGCTGCTGCCGGTGATGACGCTGGCGCAGAAGTGGGACCTCACCGCCGACGAGGTCGCCCGCAACGTCTTCGCCCACCCGACGCTGGGCGAGGCCGTCAAGGAGGCCGTCCACGGCATCGCCGGCCACATGATCAACCTGTGATGACCGACCACATCGTCATCATCGGCGGCGGCCCCGGCGGCTACGAGGCGGCCCACGTGGCCGCCCAGCTCGGCGCCGAGGTCACCGTCGTCGACACCGACGGGGTGGGTGGTTCGGCCGTCCTCACCGACTGCGTGCCCAGCAAGACCCTCATCGCGACCTCGGAGCTGATGACCGAGATGGCCTCGGCACGCGAGCTCGGGGTCAACTTCCGCGACCACGAGGGCGACGCCGCCACCTCGATCGCGGTCGACCTGGGGCGCGTCAACGCGCGCGTGAAGCAGCTCGCGGCCGACCAGTCGGCCGACATCGCGGCCCGGCTCGAGCGGGACGGCGTACGCATGGTGCGCGGTCGCGGCCGCCTCGGACCCGACCTGACCGTGGTGGCGACCACCGCCGACGGTGAGGAGACCCTGCGGGCCGACGCGATCATCGTGGCGACCGGCGCGGCGCCGCGCACGCTCCCCAGCGCCCAGCCCGACGGCGAGCGGATCCTCACCTGGGAGCAGGTCTACGACCTCACCGAGGTGCCGGAGAAGCTCATCGTCGTCGGCTCGGGCGTGACGGGCGCCGAGTTCGCCAGCGCCTACCTCTCGCTCGGCATCGACGTGACGCTCGTCAGCAGCCGCGACCGGGTGCTGCCCGGGGAGGACGCGGACGCGTCCGCGGTGCTGGAGGAGGTGCTCACCCGACGCGGCATGAACGTCCTGGGGCAGTCGCGGATGCAGTCGGTCACCCGTGACGGCGACACCGTCACGGTCACCCTGACCGACGGGCGCACCGTCTCGGGCAGCCACTGCATCCTCGCCCTCGGGTCGGTGCCCAACACCGCCGACCTCGGCCTCGAGGAGGCCGGCGTGGCGACCGGGGACGGCGGGTTCATCACCGTCGACCGCGTCTCGCGCACCTCCGCGCGCGGCATCTACGCCGCGGGCGACTGCACCGGAGTGCTGATGCTCGCCTCGGTGGCGGCGATGCAGGGCCGCATCGCGATGTGGCACTTCCTCGGCGACGCCGTGGCGCCGCTCGACCTCAAGAAGGTGTCCTCGAACGTCTTCACCTCCCCGGAGATCGCCACGGTCGGGTGGTCGCAGCAGGCCGTCGACGCCGGCGAGATCCACGCCGAGGTCGTCACCCTGCCCCTGGCCGGCAACGCCCGCGCCAAGATGCAGGGCGTGCGGGACGGCTTCGTGAAGCTGTTCTGCCGCCCCGGCACCGGCATCGTCGTCGGGGGTGTCGTCGTGGGACCGCGGGCCTCCGAGCTGATCCACCCGGTGTCGATCGCCGTGGCGGAGTCGCTGACGGCCGACCAGCTCGCCCAGGCGTTCACCGTCTACCCGTCGATGAGCGGGTCGGTCGCCGAGGCTGCCCGCCGCCTGCACCACGTCTGACGCCGCTCCCGCCGACCCGCATCTCCGGGCCCGGGCCGGGCTGGCACGCCGGGCACCACCAGGTGCGCCGGTTGGCGGGGTCGCCCGGCACCTCGGCGCTCACGCTGACCGGGCCTCGGCAGCGGCGACAGCCCTGGCGCTGCCGCCCGGTGACCCAGTGGTCGTCGCCCCTGACCGGTGACCCGGTCGTGACCTGGTAGGCGCCGTCGACCGTGGCGGAGTGGCGCAGCATCGTCGCCGCCCGCTCGACCAGGCGCGCGACGTCGACCTCGCCGACCGGGGTCCACGGGCTGACGCCGGTGAGGAACGCGAGCTCGTTGGCCCACAGGTTGCCCAGCCCGGCCAGCGAGCGCTGGTCGAGCAGCGCGGTGACCAGCGGCGTCGCCGGCTCGCGCAGCAGCCGGCGCACGGCCTCCTCGGGGTCCCAGTCGTCGCGGAGCGGGTCGGGACCCAGGTGTCCGACCAGGTCGGCCTCACGGTCGGTGGGCACGAGCGCGAGGTCGTGGAGGCGGATGCCGTGCACGGTCCGGCCGTCGTCGAGCGCCAGGACGAGGCGGACGTGGGGCACCACCCCGCCGGGCAGCCGCTTGCCCGGTGCGAGGGTCGACCACGACCCGTCCATCCGCAGGTGGCTGTGCAGCGTGGCGGGAGGCGAGTCGCCGAGCGCGGAGAAGCGGGTCAGCAGGTGCTTGCCGTGGGTGTCGTGCCCGACCACCTCGCGCCCGGACACGTCGCGGGTGGCCAGCGCCGGGGTGCGGAAGTCGGACCGCACGACCGTGCGCCCCACCAGCTGGCGGTCCAGCCGGCGCGCGAGCTTCCAGACGCTGTCTCCCTCGGGCACCCCTCCAGTGTCACAGGCGGCCCCGAACAGCCGTCCCGGGCGAGCGTCAGTCGCCCCCGCCCCCGCCTCCGCCGTCGCCGCCCCCTCCACCGTCACCGCCGCCGCCCCCTCCACCGTCACCGCCGCCGTACCAGCTGTAGTCGTGGCCGCCGATCATCCCGCCGGCCTCCCACGAGCCCGGGTCGCTCCACGCGGCGGCGAGCGGCAGCTGCGCGCCCGCCCCGCCGGGCGTGCCGGCGTACGCCATGGTGAGCCGCTCGGCCTGCATCCGGCCCTCCTGCACCAGCTCGGCGTACCAGCCGCCTGCCCAGGCGGCGTACGTCGGACCGGAGGCGAACCAGGCGACGCGGCGGTCTCCGAGCCGGACCAGGCGGACCTCGGGCTGCTCGCCGGCGGCGAGCCGCTCGGCGTCGCGGAAGCAGACCGGTACCTCGCGCGGCACCCCGCCGGGCGGCGCCCACGTGACGTCGCGGGTGGCCGGACCGTGGGCCGGGTCGAAGAAGCAGGGTGGCCGGCGCTCGGGCCGGGGCTTCCCGGCCTGCGCGGCCAGCACGCACGCGTGCGCGAAGCGCCCGTCGGCCAGCGTGCGGGTGACGGTGGTGACGTCGGCGGCGGCCTCCGCCCGGCGGAGCGCCGCCTTGGCGCCCTCGTAGGCGTCGAGCGCGCGCTGGTAGTCCGCGCGCATGTCGTCGTCGAGGTCGGTGCCGAGGGTCTCGAGGTGGAGCGCGGTGAGCTCCTCGCCGAACCGGGTGACGTCCTCGTCGGCCGCGCGGCGCACCTGGCGGAAGGCGTCGAGCTCGGCGAGCTCGCGCGCGTGCCTCTCCCTCCGGCGACGTCCCAGCACGCAGTCCATCCTGCCACCGTTCCCGCGGTCCGGACCCCCGCGCTGCGGACCACCTGTAGTCTCGGAGGTTCTTGTTCCGTCGTTCTCGGGGGAGAGCCACGCCCATGACCAGGACCCGCACGTTCCTCGCGCTCGCAGCCGGCGCCCTGCTGCTGCCGATGCTGCCCGCGCCCGTCGCGAGCGCCGCCGAGCCGCGCAGCCGGGCCGAGACCTGGCCCGTCACGGGCAGCACCGCGATCACGGTGACCGGGCACGGGTTCGGCCACGGGCGCGGGATGTCGCAGTACGGCGCCCTCGGCGCGGCCCAGCAGGGGCTCTCGTGGCGGCAGATCAACGAGTTCTACTACCCCGGCACGACCTGGGGCGCGGTGCGCGGCAAGCTCCGCGTGCTCATCACCGCCGACACCGGGCGCGACGTGCAGGTCGTCGCCGAGCGCGGGATCAAGGTCACGACGCTCGGCCGCAAGCGCACCTGGCGGCTGCCGCCCGTGGCGGCGCGCAAGTGGCGCCTCGTCGCGCGGGGCGACGACACCGCGGTCCAGTGGACCAAGGGCGGCGCCTGGCGCACGTGGCGGACCGTGCGGGGCGAGGCCGAGCTGACCGCCGCGGACGGCCGGCTCACCCTCGTCGTGCGCGGCGCGCGCCGGGAGTACCGCGGCGCCCTCCAGTCCGTGGCCGCGCGCGAGGGCGGCCGGCGGCAGACCGTCAACAGGGTCGGCATGGAGGCCTACCTGCGGGGCGTCGTGCCGCAGGAGGTGCCGGCGCTGTGGGAGCCGGCCGCGGTCAGCGCCCAGTCGGTCGCGGCGCGCACCTATGCGGCGTACGAGCGCGCGCACCCGGCGGCGGCGCACTACGACATCTGCGACACCACCCAGTGCCAGGTCTACGGCGGCGCCGACGTCGAGCACCCGGCGGCGACCGAGGCGATCCGGGCGACCGCCAAGCAGGGCCTGTTCCACGACGGCCGACCCGCGTTCACCCAGTTCTCCGCCAGCAACGGCGGCTTCTCGGCCGCCGGGTCCATGCCGTACCTCGTCGCGCAGCCCGACCCCTACGACGGCCTCGCGAACCCGAAGTACTCCACGTGGACGACCGTGATCGACGACACCCAGGTCGAGCGGCACTGGCCCGCGATCGGCGACCTGACGAGGATCGAGGTCATCTCGCGCGACGGCAACGGCGACTGGGGCGGTCGGGTCACCGACATGGCGTTCATCGGCACCACCGGCACGGCCCGCGTCGACGGCGACACCGTCCGCTCCTACTTCGGGCTCTACTCCGACTGGTTCACCTTCAGCGTGATGCCGCGGCAGAAGGGTCCGGTGCGGTAGTGCCGCTGCCCGGGGCCCGGCTCGCGGCCGCGCTGGCGGCGCTGGTCCTCGCCGGCTCGGCCTGCCAGTCCGGCGGAGCGGCCGACGACGACGCCGACCTGCCCGACCCGGTGGTCAACGCCGAGGTCGCCACGCCCGTCGACTACGTCGCGATGGGTGACTCGTTCTCGGCCGGGCCGTTCATCGGCACGATGCGCAGCGACCCCAGCGGCTGCGCGCGGTCGAAGGACAACTACCCGGCCTTCCTCGCCGACTGGCTCGACGTGGCCAGCTACACCGACGTCACGTGCTCGGCCGCCACGACGGCGGACCTGTACGACCCGATGACGATGTTCGACGGCAACGTGACCCGCCCGCAGCTCGACGCGGTGTCGGAGGAGACCGACCTGGTCACCCTCGGCATCGGCGGCAACGACTTCGGGATCTACGACTCCCTGATCCGGTGCCAGCGCGGGACGGCGGCGCAGTGCCCGGTCGCGCAGCTGCGCACCGATGCCGGCAAGGTGGCCGGCCGCGTCCGGCAGGCGGTGCGCCGCATCCGCGACGCCGCGCCCGGCGCGGAGGTCCTCGTCGTGGGCTATCCCGACATCCTGCCCACGGAGGGCACCTGCCCGGCCGTCGGGGTACCCGCCGAGGTGCTCGGTCCGGTGGCCGAGGTCGCGGGGCTCCTCAACGACGCGCTGGAGCGCGGCGCGACCGCCGGGGGTGGTGAGTACGTCGACCTCGAGGCCGCCTCCGAGGGCCACGACGTGTGCGCCGGCGGCCGGGCGTGGGTCAACGGGCCCCGGCTCCGCGTCGGGGTCGCGGCGCCGTTCCACCCCACGATCACCGGTATGCGCGCTGTCGCGGTCGAGGTCTTCCGGCACGTGACCGGCGAGGACCCCGCCGAGGTGGGCGAGTACGCCGAGCCCGACCCCGACGTGGTCGTCCTCAACGAGGGCTGATCACCAGCACCAGGTCGCCGCCCTCGACGGCCTGCGTCGACGGCACCGCCAGCCGCGCGACCGTGCCGGCCACCGGCGCGGTGATGGAGGCCTCCATCTTCATCGCCTCGATGGTCGCCACCGTCTGCCCGGCCTGCACCTCGTCGCCCTCGGCGACCGCCACGGTCACCGCCCCGTCGTAGGGGGCGGCGACGTGGCCGCGGTCCTTCGGGTCGGCCTTCTCGGCCGAGGCGACCTCGGCGGAGATGCTGCGGTCGCGCACCTGCACGGGTCGCATCTGGCCGTCGACGGTGGCCATCACGTTGCGGAGGCCGCGCTCGTCGGGCTCGCTGATCGCCTCGAGACCGAAGAGCATCTCCCGGCCCTCGCGCACCTGCACGCGGTGCTCCTCGCCGCGGCGCAGGCCGTAGAGGTAGTCGATGGTGGAGACCGCCGAGAGGTCGCCGAAGGCCTCGCGCGACTCGCGGAAGGCGGCCGTGGGGCCCGGGAAGAGCAGCTCGTTGAGGGTGGCGCGGCGGTCGGAGGCCAGGCTCGCCTGCTGCTCCTCGGTGAGCTCCTCCGTCGGCTGCTTCCAGGTGCGGCCGGCGAGCGCCTTGGTGCGGAACGGCTCGGGCCAGCCGCCGGGCGGGTCGCCCAGCTCGCCGTTGAGGAAGCCGATCACCGAGTCCGGCACGTCGTACGACGCCGGGTCGGCCTCGAACTCCGCCGGGTCCGCGCCCGCGGCGACGAGCGCGAGGGCGAGGTCGCCGACCACCTTGGAGGAGGGCGTCACCTTGACGACGTTGCCGAGGATGTCGTTCGCCGCGGCGTACATGTCCTCGACCTGCTCGAACTTCTCGCCGAGGCCGAGCGCGATCGCCTGCTGGCGCAGGTTCGAGAGCTGCCCGCCGGGGATCTCGTGGCGGTAGACGCGGCCGGTCGGCGACGGCAGTCCGGACTCGAACGGCGCGTAGACGCGGCGCACGGCCTCCCAGTAGGGCTCCATCGCGTTGACCGCCGCCAGCGACAGGCCGGTCTCCCGCTCGGAGTGGTCGGTGGCCGAGACCAGCGCGGACAGCGCCGGCTGGGACGTCGTGCCCGCCATCGACGCGCACGCCGCGTCGACGGCGTCGACGCCCGACTCGATCGCGGCGACGAGCGTGGCGAGCTGCCCGCCCGGGGTGTCGTGGGTGTGGAGGTGGACCGGGAGGTCGAAGCGCTCGCGCAGCGCGGTGACCAGGGTGCGGGCCGCCGGGGCGCGCAGCAGGCCGGCCATGTCCTTGATCGCCAGCACGTGGGCGCCGGCCTCGACGATCTGGTCGGCCAGGCGCAGGTAGTAGTCGAGGGTGTAGAGCCGCTCGTCGGGCGAGGACAGGTCGCCGGTGTAGCAGAGCGCGACCTCGGCGACCGACGTGCCGGTGGCGCGGACGGCGTCGATGGCGGGCCGCATCTGCGAGACGTCGTTGAGGGCGTCGAAGATGCGGAAGACGTCGATGCCGGTCTCGGCCGCCTCCTGCACGAAGGCCTCGGTGACCTGAGTGGGGTACGGCGTGTAGCCGACGGTGTTGCGACCGCGCAGCAGCATCTGGAGCCCGACGTTGGGGATCGCCTCGCGCAGCGCGGCCAGCCGCTCCCACGGGTCCTCGGCCAGGAAGCGGAGCGCGACGTCGTACGTCGCCCCGCCCCAGCACTCCACCGACCACAGCTGCGGCGTGGTGCGGGCGACGTGGTCGGCGACAGCGAGGAGGTCGCGGGTGCGCACGCGGGTGGCGAGCAGCGACTGGTGCGCGTCGCGGAACGTGGTGTCGGTGACCGCGACCCGGTCCTGCGCGCGCAGGCGGCGCGCGAACTCCTCGGGCCCGACGTCGCGCAGCAGCTGGCGGGTCCCGGGGGGCACCGGCTGGGAGCGGTCGAGCGGCGGCAGCTTGGTGGCGGGAGCGACGGAGACGGGCGCCGGGCCGTGCGGCTGGTTGACGGTGACGTCGGCGAGGTAGGCCAGCAGCTTCGTGGCGCGGTCGCCGCCGAGGTTCGCCTTGAGCAGGTTGGGGTGGTCCTCGATGAAGGAGGTGGTCACGCCGCCCGCGGCGAAGTCGGGGTCGGCGAGCACGGCCTGGAGGAAGCCGACGTTCGTCGAGACGCCGCGGATGCGGAACTCCAGCAGCGCGCGCCGCGCCTTCTGCACCGCGGCCTCGAAGGTGCGGCCGCGGCAGGTCAGCTTGGCGAGCATCGAGTCGAAGTGGGGGCTGATCTCGGCGCCGGTGTAGGTCGTGCCGCCGTCGAGCCGCACGCCCGGGCCACCGGGGGAGCGGTAGGTGGTGATCTTCCCGGTGTCGGGCCGGAAGCCGTTGGCGGGGTCCTCGGTGGTGATGCGGCACTGCAGCGCGAAGCCGCGCGGCTCGACGGCGTCCTGGGTGAGGTCGAGGTCGGCCAGCGTGGCGCCGGCGGCGATGAGCATCTGCGACTGCACCAGGTCGACGGCGGTCACCTCCTCGGTGACGGTGTGCTCGACCTGGATGCGGGGGTTCATCTCGATGAAGACGTAGCGGCCGGCCGGGTCGAGCAGGAACTCGACCGTGCCGGCGTTCTTGTAGCCGATCTCGCGGGCGAAGCGGACGGCGTCGGCGCAGATCCGGTCGCGCAGCTCGGGGTCGAGGTTGGGTGCCGGCGCGATCTCGACGACCTTCTGGTGGCGCCGCTGCACCGAGCAGTCCCGCTCGTAGAGGTGGATCACGCCCTCGTCGGAGCCAGTGCCGTCGGAGAGGATCTGGACCTCGATGTGGCGGGGGTCGACGACGGCCTGCTCGATGAAGACCGTCGGGTCGCCGAAGGCGCCCTCGGCCTCGCGCATGCAGGTCTCGATGGCCTCGCGCAGGTCGGCGCGGTCCTCGACGCGGCGCATGCCGCGGCCACCGCCGCCCGCGACGGCCTTGACGAAGAGCGGCGCCTCGATCTGCTCGGCGGCGGCGAGGAGCTCCTTGACGTCGGTCGACGGAGGCACGGACTCCAGCACGGGTACGCCGGCCGCGCGGGCCGCCGCGATCGCGCGCGCCTTGTTGCCGGTCAGCGTGAGCACCTCGGCGCTCGGGCCGATGAAGGTGATGCCGGCGGCGGCGCACGCCTCGGCGAGCGCGGGGTTCTCGGACAGGAAGCCGTAGCCGGGGTAGATGGCGTCGGCGCCGCACTCCACGGCGACCGCCACGATCGCCTCGTGGTCGAGGTAGGCGCGGACCGGGTGGCCCTCCTCGCCGATCTGGTAGGCCTCCTCGGCCTTCATCCGGTGCTCGGACCAGCGGTCCTCGTGGGGGAAGACGGCCACTGTGCGCGCACCGATCTCGCGTGCGGCGCGGAAGGCCCGGACTGCGATCTCGCCACGGTTGGCGACGAGCACCTTGGAGAACATGGCCGAACGCTATCCATCGGCCGGTGCGACCGGGGTTACCGGTCCGTACTCCGGTCGGCGCGCTCCGTGGTCAGCGAGCGAGCGCCGGTCCTGGTCGCCCCCGGTAACGCCCCGGAACGTGCACTCCCGCCCCCACTGATGGGGGCGGGAGTGTGCAGTCGGGGGCGTTACCGGGGGGATCGGGCGGCGGTCAGCCCTGGATCTCGCAGATGACCGCGCCGTTGGCGACGGTCGCGCCGACCTCGGCCTGGAGCCCGGTGACGGTGCCGGACTTGTGGGCCTTGAGCGGCTGCTCCATCTTCATCGCCTCCATGACCACGATGGTGTCGCCCTCGGCGACCTCCTGGCCCTCGGTGACGACGACCTTGACGATCGTGCCCTGCATCGGGGAGGTGACCGCGTCGCCGGACGCCGCGGCCCCGGCCTTCCTGGCCGACCGCTGGGGCTTCTTCGCCCCGGCTGCGCCGCCGCCGGCACCGGCGAGGCCGCCGAGCCCGGCCGGGAGGACGACCTCGAGGCGGCGACCGCCGACCTCCACGGTGACCTTCTGCCGCTCGGCCGCCTCCGCGGCCTCCGCGGCGTCGCCGGCGTACGGCTCGATCCGGTTGTCGAACTCGGTCTCGATCCACTGGGTGTAGACGTCGAAGGAGCCGGTGCCGTCGGGGGTGGAGGGACCGACGTACGCCGGGTCCCGCACGACCGCGCGGTGGAACGGGATGACGGTGGGCATGCCGTCGACGACGAACTCGTCGAGCGCGCGGCGCGAGCGCTCCAGCGCCTGGGTGCGGTCGCGGCCGGTGACGATCAGCTTGGCGATGAGGGAGTCGAACGAGCCGGGGATCGTCTCGCCGTTCTCGTAGCCGCCGTCGAGGCGTACGCCGGGACCGGACGGCGGGCTCCACGCGGACAGGGTGCCGGGGGCGGGCATGAAGTTGCGGCCGCCGTCCTCGGCGTTGATGCGGTACTCGATGGAGTGCCCGCGGATCTCGGGGTCGTCGTAGCCGAGCTCCTCGCCGGCGGCGATGCGGAACATCTCGCGCACCAGGTCGATGCCGGTGACCTCCTCGGAGACGCAGTGCTCGACCTGGAGGCGGGTGTTGACCTCGAGGAAGGAGATCGTGCCGTCCTGCGCGACGAGGAACTCGCAGGTGCCGGCGCCGTGGTAGCCGGCCTCCTTGAGGATCCGCTTGGACGACTCGTAGAGCTCGGTGAGCTGCGCGTCGGTGAGGAACGGCGCGGGCGCCTCCTCGACCAGCTTCTGGTTGCGGCGCTGGAGCGAGCAGTCGCGGGTGGAGACCACGACGACGTTGCCGTGCTGGTCGGCCAGGCACTGGGTCTCGACGTGGCGGGGCTTGTCGAGGAACTTCTCGACCAGGCACTCCCCGCGGCCGAACGCGGTGACCGCCTCGCGCACCGCGGACTCGTAGGCGTCGGGGATCTCCTCCAGGGTCCGGGCGACCTTGAGGCCGCGCCCGCCGCCGCCGAAGACGGCCTTGATGGCGACGGGGAGGCCGTTGGCCCTGGCGAACTCGACGACCTCGTCGGCGTCGGCGACCGGGTCCTTGGTGCCCGGCGCCAGGGGCGCGTTCGCCTTGTCGGCGATGTGCTTGGCCTTCGCCTTGTCGCCGAGAGCCTCGATGGCCGCCGGCGGCGGGCCGATCCAGATCAGCCCGGCGTCGATGACGGCCTGGGCGAAGTCGGCGTTCTCGGCCAGGAAGCCGTAGCCGGGGTGCACGGAGTCGGCGCCGGACCGCTGCGCGACGGCGATGATCTTGGCGATGTCGAGGTAGGACTCGGCGGGCGTCGCGCCGCCCAGGGAGTGCGCCTCGTCGGCCAGGCGGACGAAGAGGGCGTCGCGGTCGGGGTCGGCGTACACCGCCACGGAGCCGATGCCGGCGTCCTTGCAGGCGCGGACGACGCGGACGGCGATCTCGCCACGGTTGGCGATGAGGACCTTCTTCAAGCTCACGCGGGGCTCCTGGTTCGAGGTGCGGAGGCGTACCGCTCGGCAGGCTACCGCGCCCCCAGCACGGCGCGACCGACCGCGTGGCCGACAGGGCGCACGAGGCGGGCGTAGGCGACGCCGACTGTGAGGGACGCCACAAGGGCGAGCCACTGGTGGCCGGCGTCCTCGAGGGCCGGGTAGACCTGCCAGTGCGTGAGGTAGATGAACAGGCTGGCCCCGGCGAGCACGCCGGCGGCGCGCGCCAGCAGCGGCGGGACGACGACGTGCGGCACCCACAGCAGGAGCAGGAAGCCGGCGAGCACGATCGCCTCGCGGTGCGGCTGGCCGAAGAACCCGACCGTGAGGACCACGGCCAGCGCCGAGACGAGGACGCGGCGGCGGGGCGTGGTCGCGCGGGCACCCGCCCAGCCGAGGGTGAAGAAGAACGCCACCACGAGGGTCGTGTAGCGCTCGGTGGGGCCGGCCCGGAGCCCGACCTCCGCGAAGCGCGCCGCTGCGGCGACGCCGAGCACGCCGAGCGCGAACCCGAAGGGCGTGCGCCGCTCGAGGCGGTGCAGCACGGGCAGGGTGGTGGTGGCGAGCGCGGCCGCCGTGATCCACACGAGCGACTCGAGGAACCACAGCTGCCACTGGTCGTCCCACTCCGAGCCGTTGACGAGCTCGCGGACGAGGAGGACCGTGGTGAGGTCGTAGCTGCCGAGCAGGAGGGCCGCGCCGCCCACCCAGAGCACGGCCGGCACGACGAGCTGGGCGAGGCCGGAGAGCCCGTGCCGCAGCCGGGCACGGGCGCCGCCGCTCGCGGACAGCTGGAACCGGGCGAAGTTGAAGCCGGCGAGCGCCAGCAGCAGGTGGGCGCCACCCTCGAGCGCGACGAGGTCGACGTGGGAGGCGACGACGAACAGGATCGCCAGCGCGCGCAGCGCGACCGTCGTGTCGAGCCGCGTGCGGCGGGCGGCCGGGCGCCGTGGTGCACTGCCGTCGCCATCGCCGACGGCACGGCCGTCGCGGCTGTCCGCACGCCCCGGGTGCCCGTCGCCGTGGGCGGCCAGCCGCTCGAGCTCGCCGATGCCGCGGGTGTGCCAGCCGGACGGCAGGCCGGCGGGGAAGCGGTCGGCCAGCCGGGTCGCCAGCTCGACGTAGGACAGCGAGTCGCCGCCGAGGTCGACGAACGAGTCGGCCTCGGTGGCGTCGGGCCGGCGCAGCACGCGGACGAAGTCGGTGCGGACCGGGGTGCTGGTGCCCGCCGTCCCGTCGGCGGCGTGGCGCGCCTCGTGCTCGGCCTGCTCGTCCAGCCCGGCCAGCTCGGCCAGGGCGGCGTAGTCCGGCTTGCCGGACCCGGTCAGCGGCGCCTGCGGCAGCACGGTGGTGCGCACGGCGTGGGGAGGTACGCCGCACTGGCTGACGACGACGGCGCGTGCGGCAGCGCTGTCGCGGCCGGCGCCGAGGAAGACGTGGACCGCGCGGTCGGTCGCCACGACACGCGCCGTGCGGTCGACCTCGGCACGGAGGCGGCGCTCGACCCCGTCGAGGTCGATGCGCAGGCCGAAGACCTTGCCGTAGCGGCTGAGCCGGCCGACCACCTCGAACACCCCGTCGCGCTCCCGGGCGAGGTCGCCGGTGCGCAGCTCGGTCGTCTCGCGCCCGAGCGCGAGGTCGGCGGGGGACTCGGCGTAGCCGAGCATCACGTTGGGTCCGGAGTAGACGAGCTCGCCGGTGCCCGGTCGCGTGTCCACCGTCTCGTCGAGGCGCAGGCGTCCGCCGGGGATCGCGACACCGATCGCCCCGGCGTGGTCCTCGACGAGGTGTGGCGGCAGCCAGGCCATGCGCGCGGTCGCCTCGGTGGCGCCGTACATCACGACGAGGTCCCAGCCCCGCTCGCGGCCGGCCCGGCTCCAGCGGCGCACGTCCTCCGGCGCGAGCCGGCCGCCGGCCTGGGTCACCTGTCGCAGGGTGGGCAGCTCGCGGTCCTCGAAGCCGCTGGTGGCCAGCAGGTCGAAGGTGTGCGGCACGCCGGCGAAGCTGGTGACGCCCGTGCGGGCGGCGAGGTCCCAGAAGCAGTCGTCGACGACGCTCAGCCCGGTGAGCACGACGCTCGCGCCGGCGACGAGGTGCGAGTGCAGCACCGACAGGCCGTAGCAGTAGTGCAGCGGCAGGGTCGTGGCGGCGCGGTCGGTCGGGCGGAGCGCGAGGTAGTCGGCGATGGCGGCGGCGTTGCTCGCGACGTTGTCGCGCGAGAGGCGCACCAGCTTCGGGGAGCCGGTCGTGCCCGACGTGCTGAGCAGGAGGGCGAGGTCGGGGTGGAGGTCGTGCGCGCCCACCCCGCGACGTACGTCGTCGGCGGCGCCGGCGCTGCAGACGATGTCCGGGTCGTAGGCCTCGACGAGCGCTCGGCGCTGCGCGGGGCGCCCGTCGGGCACGACGAGGGCCACGTGGCCGTGCTGGAGCGCGGCGAGGTAGGCCACGAGCGAGTCGAGGTCGTTGCTCCCCTCGACGAGCACGAGCCGGCGCGCGGGACCCCAGGACGCCGCACGGTCCGCGACCCGACGGGCGAGCCCGGCGTGGGTCAGCACCGTGCCGTCGGTGACGACGGCCGGCGCCTCGCCGTAGTGGGCGTGGTCGAGGACCGGACGGGTCGCGACGGTGCGGCGCAGCGCCGGCTGCGGGACGGTGAGGGTCACGTGGAGCCCCCCGACCGGTAGGGGCGGACCAGTCCGGTCACCCGGAGGTGCACGGTGTCGCCCGGCGCCGGGTGGCGCACGCCGGAGATCCGGGACAGCACCGACGTGCCGTCCACGAGGCGCACCTGCACGGCGCAGGCGTGCCCGTAGTAGCTGACCTCCTCGACGGTTCCCCGGACGCCCTCGGCGTGGGTGAGGTCGACGAATACCTGCTCGGGCCGGATCATCAGCGAGACCGGGCCGGCGGCGGGCTCGGAGAGCACCACGTCGCCCAGCGCGCAGGTGGCGTGGGCGTCCCTCGCGGTGCCCGGGAGCACGACGGCCCGCCCCACGAACTCGGCGACCTGCGGGTCGCTGGGCGACAGGTAGACCTCGCTCGGCGGCGCGGACTGCACCAGCCGGCCGGCGCGCATCACGGCGACCTGGTCGGCGAGCGAGAGGGCCTCGTCCTGGTCGTGGGTGACGAGGAGGGCCGTGGTGTTCGTCGCCTCGAGCGCCCGCAGCACGGCGCGGGCCGTGGCGCCGCGCAGGCTGGCGTCGAGGGAGGAGAACGGCTCGTCGAGCAGCACCACGGCGGGCTGCGGGGCCAGCGACCGGGCGAGCGCCACCCGCTGCTGCTGGCCCCCCGACAGCTCGTCGGGCCGCCGGTGGCGGTAGTCGGCGGGCAGCTCGACGAGGTCGAGCATCTCGGCCACCCGGTCGCGGACCGCACCGTCGCGGGCCTTCCTGGGCAGGCCGAAGGCGATGTTGGCGGCGACGTCGAGGTGCGGGAAGAGCGCTCCCTCCTGCGGGACGTAGCCCACGTGGCGCGATTGCGGAGCGAGCGGCCGCACGTCGGGGCCCGCCACGACGGTGTCGCCGAACGCGATGCTGCCCGAGTCGGGGACGAGGAAGCCCGCGATGAGCCGGAGGAGGGTCGTCTTGCCGCAACCCGACGGGCCGAGCACGGTGGTGAAGGACCCGTGGGGGACGTCGAGCGTGACGTCGTCGACGGCGCGCGTCGCCGCGGCGCCGGAGCCGAACGACTTCGTCACGGCGGTGAGGGTCAGCGAGCTCATGCCGGCACCGTCTCCGTCCGGGTCGCGGGGCTGTCGCCGCGCATCAGCAGGACCGTGGCGGGGATCGACACGAGCACGAGCAGCAGCGCGTAGGGGGCGGCCGCGCCGTAGCGCAGCTCCGACGACGCCGACCAGAACTCGGTGGCGAGGGTCCGCGTGCCGATCGGCGAGAGCATGAGGGTGGCGGTGAGCTCGGTGGAGATGGCGAGGAAGACGAGCGCGGCGCCGGCGCCCAGGCTGGGGGCGATGAGCGGGAGTGTCACTCGGCGGGCGGTGGCCAGCGGGCCCACGCCGAGGCTGTGGGCGACGTCGTCGAGCACGGCGGGCGCCTGCTCCAGCCCGGCGCGCACGGTCACCACGGCGCGCGGCAGGAAGAGGATGGCGTACGCCGCCACGAGCAGGGTGGCGGTCTGGTAGACGACCGGCACCAGGCGGAGCGAGGCCACCACGAGCGCGAGGCCGACGACGATGCCGGGCAGCGCGTTGGCGACGTACGACGTCCGCTCGATCAGCGTGCTCGCCCACCCGCGGTGCCGCACGGCCAGCCAGACGACGGGCACCGCGGCGAGCGTCGTGACGACCGCGCCGGCGAGCGCCAGGAGGACCGTGGCGACCAGCGCCTCGGTGAGGTCGGCCAGCGGGAACTCCGTCGACGTGCCGACGACGAGCCAGCGGACCAGGGCGAAGGCGGGCACGCCGACCGCGAGCGCCACGACCGTGGCGACCGTCGCGAGCAGCGGCCAGCGCCAGTGGCCCAGCGCGAGGGGCACGGACGTGCGGGCTGCGCCGCGGCCGAGGCGGGCGTACCTCCGCTCACCGCGGAGGCGGAGCTCGCCGAGCAGGAGGAACAGGCAGAGCAGGACCAGCACGCCGGCCATCGCCGTGGCGCCGCCGCCGTTGAAGGTGGAGCCGTACTGGTCGTAGATCGCGGTGGTGAAGGTGGGGAAGCGGAGCAGCGACAGCGCGCCGAACTCGGCGAGCAGGTGCAGGCCCACCAGCAGCGCCCCGCCGAGGACCGCGGGGCGCAGCTGGGGCAGGACGACGGTCGCGAAGGTGCGGGCGCGCGAGTGGCCGAGCGACCAGGCGGACTCCTCCAGCGCCGGGTCGAGGCGGCGCAGCATCGCCACGACCGGCAGGTAGACCAACGGGTAGTACGACAGCGTGACGACCGCGAACGCCCCGGCGAAGCCGTGGACGCTGCGGTCCAGGGACACCCAGGCATAGCCGTTGACGAACGCCGGGACGGCGAGCGGGGCGACGAGCAGGCCGTGCCACAGCCGCCGTCCCGGCAGGTCGGTGCGCTCGACGAGGACGGCGAGCGCGACGCCGAGTGCCGCGGTCGCGGCCATGCAGGCGGCGGCGAGCGTCACGGTGTTGCGGAGCAGCTCGGCGATGCGCGGGCGCGCCAGGAGGCCCCACAGGTCGACCGGACCGATGATCGCGACGTAGGAGGCCACGTAGGCCAACGGGACCAGCGCCAGGACTGCGACCGCCACCCCTGCTGCGAGCAGCAGGGGTGGCGTGCGACGCCCGGTGACGGTCAGAGCAGGCCTGCCTCGGTCATCAGGTCGGTGACCTGGGGCCCGTTGAGGGCGGCCACGTCGACGACCGGCGGCTCGAGCTCGCCGAACGGCTTCACGTCGGGGTTGAGGGCGGCTTCGGGGTTCAGCGGGTACTCCAGGGCGTAGGACTCGGCCATCGCCTGCTGCGCGTCGGTGCCGGTCAGCCAGGTGACGAACTCCTCGGCCGCGTCCTGGTGCTCGCTGCTGGCCAGGATGCCCGCGCCGGAGATGCTCAGGAACGCACCGGGGTCCTGGTCGCCGAAGAAGTGCAGCGCGGAGTCGTCGGAGTCGGTGCCGTTCTCCTCGCGGTCGCGGTACCAGTAGTAGTGGTACGCGATGCCCGCGTCGACCTCGCCGGAGTCGACGGACTGCATGACGACGAGGTTGTTCTGCACGACCACGCCGTTCTCCTTCAGCCCGGCCAGCCACTCGGCGGTGGCCTCCTCGCCCTCGAGCTCGAGGACGGCGGAGACGATCGCCTGGAAGTCGGCGCCGGTGGGGGAGAACGCCACCCGGCCCTGCCACTCGGGGTCGGCGAAGTCGAGGATCGAGGCGGGCATGTCGGCCTCGGTCATGGACTCGGTGTTGTACATCGCGACGGTCGAGCGGGCCAGAAAGCCGGTCCACGTGCGGTCCGCGGGGACGTACTCGTCCGGGATCGTGGCGTACGCCGACTCCGGCAGCTCGGCGAACAGCCCGGCGTTGCCGACGATGCTCATCGCAGGGGAGTTCTCGGTGAGGAACACGTCGGCGGGGGAGTCCTCGCCCTCCTCGACGATCTGGTTGGCCATCTCGAGGTCCTTGCCGTGGCGCAGCTCGACGTCGAGGCCGGACTCCTCCTCGAACAGCGGCACGATCTCGTCCAGCAGCTGCTCGTGCTGGGCGTTGTAGATCACCAGGTCGGGCGAGCCGAACACGCTGCAACCCGAGAGGGTCGAGGCGGTGAGGAGGGTGCTGGTCAGGGTCACGCCGATGCGGGTGGCTGTGCGGCGCCGGTGAGTCGTCATGGAGTCGTCCTTGTTTGCTTAGGCTGCCCTAACCCTAGACCCGTCGGCGCCACGCCGCGAAACGTGTCGGGCGCCCGGCGGGCGCGGCGCCGGAGGGTTAGCGATCGTTAACCCTCACCGGCTAGCATGCCGCCCATGACCTTCGAGCTGTCCCCCGAGCACGAGCAGTTCCGGCGCAGCGTCCGCGACTTCGCCGAGGCCGAGATCGCCCCGCACGCGGCGCGGTGGGACCGCGAGCACCACTTCCCGACCGACGTCGTGCAGAAGATGGGCGCCCTGGGCCTGATGGGGCTCACCGCCCCGGAGGAGTTCGGTGGTGCGGGTATGGCCGGTGAGGACGGCGGGTTCACCTCGCTGTGCCTGGCGATCGAGGAGATCGGCCGCGTCGACCAGTCGATGGGCATCACGCTCGAGGCCGCGGTCGGCCTCGGCATCAACCCGATCCTCACCTTCGGCACGGACGAGCAGAAGAAGACCTGGCTGCCCGACCTCGTCGCCGGTGAGCGGCTGGCCGGCTTCGGGCTGACCGAGCCGGGCGCCGGGTCCGACGCGGGCGCGACGAGGACGAAGGCGGTCCTCGAGGACGGCGAGTGGGTCGTCGACGGGGCCAAGCAGTTCATCACGAACTCGGGCTCGTCCATCACCTCGCTGGTGACCGTGACCGCGCGCACCGGCGAGCGGCCCGACGGACGTCCCGAGATCTCCACGATCATCGTGCCCTCGGGCACGCCCGGCTTCACCGCGGAGAAGGCCTACGACAAGCTCGGCTGGCACGCCTCGGACACCCACCCGCTGTCCTTCGACGGCGCGCGCGTGCCGGAGGCGAACCTGCTCGGCGAGAGGGGCCGCGGCTACGCGCAGTTCCTCGCGACGCTCGACGACGGCCGCGTCGCGATCGCCGCCCTCGCGGTGGGCTGCATCCAGGCCTGCCTGGACATGTCGGTGCAGTACGCCGGGGAGCGCCAGACGTTCGGCGGCCCGATCGGGCGCAAGCAGGGCCTCGCGTTCCAGGTCTCCGACCTCCAGGTCATGCTCGACGCGTCCCGGCTGCTGACCTACAAGGCGGCCGCAATGAAGGACGCGATGGACGCCGGCTGGTCGTCGGTCTCCATGGCGGCGTTCAAGCAGGCCGCAGCCGTGGCGAAGCTCTACGCCACCGAGTCGGCGGTCACCGCGACGCGGATCGCCACCCAGGTGTTCGGGGGCTACGGCTTCATGGAGGAGTACCCGGTCGTCCGGTTCTACCGCGACGCCAAGGTGCTCGAGATCGGCGAGGGCACCTCGGAGGTCCAGCGGATGCTGATCGCGCGCGGGCTCGGCCTGCCGGTCGAGTGACCCCGGCGCCTCAGGCCGACCGGGGCGCGTACATGATCACCGCGACGCCGACGAGGCACACCAGCGCGCCCACGACGTCGTACCGGTCGGGACGGAACCCGTCGAGGACCATCGCCCACGCGAGCGAGCCGGCCACGAACACACCGCCGTACGCGGCGAGGATCCGTCCGAAGTGCGCGTCGGGCTGCAGGGTGGCGACGAGTCCGTAGAGACCGA
Source organism: Nocardioides xinjiangensis (assembly GCF_017916455.1). Classification (GTDB taxonomy): domain Bacteria; phylum Actinomycetota; class Actinomycetes; order Propionibacteriales; family Nocardioidaceae; genus Nocardioides; species Nocardioides xinjiangensis. The sequence continues at coordinate 148,123 of NZ_JAFMSY010000005.1, forward strand.
GCGCGACGACGCCGGCACCCACCCACAGCCAGCCCCGGTGCTCGCGCACGCCCTGCCAGACCAGCCAGGCGCCCCCGATCTCGGCCAGGGCGGCGAGCGCGAAGAGGGCGAGCGACGTGGCGATCCGCATGGCGGCAGTCTGGCAGCCGCGTGCTGCCGCCCGCGTCCGTGGCGGCGTGCGAGCCCCGGACGCCGATCTCCACCTCCCGGCGGATCTGCGGGGGCCGGGCGCGCCCTACCCTCGCTCCATGCCGACCCCGACCCAGCGCGTCCTCACGTGGTTCGGCGTCGACGACACGTGGGAGCGCCCCCGGCCGCCGGTCGGCCGCCAGGACGTCGTCCTCGCGGCCGGCGTCGAGGCGGTCAGCCTGCTCGCCCTCGAGCTCGTCCGCAGCGCCGGGGGCTTCGAGCACACCGACGCGCCGGTGTGGACGCAGTGGCTGGCTGTCTCGAGCGGCGCGCTGCTGCTGCTCGGCAGGCGGCGGTGGCCGCTCGTGGTCGCGCTGCTCGCGGCGACGCACATGTTCGTGGCCGGGGTGACCATGCCGCAGGTGATGGGCCAGGTGTCGCTGCAGATCGTGTACTTCGTCGCCCTGCTCAGCGGCGTGGCCTACGCGCGGGACAGGAGGGCGATGGTGCTCGTCGTCGGCACCATCGTGCTGTTCATGTTCGCGTGGATCACCTGGCAGTTCGCGGTCGGCTCGGCCGCGCAGGACATGATCGACGACCAGGCGCCCTCCGAGCGGGTCGGCGTGCTGCCCCCCATCCCGGCGGCCGTGGCGATGACGCTGGTCGTCAACGCCCTGTACTTCGGAGGCGCCATCGTCGGCGGCGGCGTCTCGTGGCGTGCCGCCCGCCAGCGGGCACGCCTGCAGGAGCAGGCGAGCACCATCGCGACGCAGGCCGGCCGGCTGCGCGAGCAGGCCGTCGTCGACGAGCGCCTGCGCATCGCCCGCGACCTGCACGACGTCGTGGCCCACGGCGTCTCGGCGATGGGCGTGCAGGCGGGAGCGGCGCGACGGGTGCTCGACCGTGACCCCGACGCCGCACGTACGGCCCTCGCCCGCGTGGAGGAGGCCTCGCGCGACGCGGTCACGCAGATGCGCCGCCTGCTCGGCACCCTGCGCGAGGGAGCCGGCGAGGGCGCCGACGACCCACAGGACGCCCGGACGACCGAGGCCGGGGTCGGCGACCTGCCGGACCTCGTCACCGAGGCCGGGCACCACGGGCTCCGGGTCCGTCTGGAGGTCGTCGAGGCGCAGGACGGCGCGGCCGACCGCCTGCCGCGCGGCGTCGGCCTGGCGATCTACCGCACGGTCCAGGAGGCGCTGACCAACGTGCGCCGGCACAGCACCGCCGACACCGCGTCGGTGGTCGTCCGGGTCGACGAGGCGGCGGCGTACGCCGAGGTGGAGGTCGTCGACGACGGCCGGCCACGGCACGGGACGTCCGGCAGCGGCCTGGGCCAGCTCGGCATCCGGGAGCGCGCGGCCACCCACGGCGGCCAGGTCGACATCGGACCGCGGGTGACGGGCGGCTACCGCGTCCGGGTCCGCTATCCGCTGGGAGCGCGGCCGTGAGCGGCGCGAGCCCCCTCGCGAGCCCCGCCGACGCGGGCAGGCCGTTGCGGGTGCTCCTCGTCGACGACCACGCCATGGTGCGGTCGGGCTTCGCGATGGTCCTCTCGGTCGAGGACGACGTCGAGGTCGTGGGCGAGGCGGCCGACGGCCTGGACGCGCTCGAGCGGGCCCGGGCGACGCGGCCCGACGTGGTGCTGATGGACGTGCAGATGCCGCGCATGGACGGCATCGAGGCCACCCGCCACCTCGTCGCCGAGGACCTCGGCCACGTCGTGATCGTGACGACGTTCGACCGCGACGACTACCTCTTCGACGCGCTCCGCGCCGGGGCGAGCGGGTTCCTGCTGAAGAACGCCGGTCCCGAGCAGCTGCTCGACGCCGTACGCGCCGCCGGCCGTGGCCACGCCCTGCTCGCGCCGGAAGTGACGCGCCGCGTGATCGGCAGGATGTCCGGTGCGGCCGCCGTCCCCGACCGCCCAGAGCCGCCGGCGCTCGCCCACCTCACCGGCCGGGAGCGGGAGGTGCTCGTGCTGCTCGGGCGCGGGCTCTCCAACGGCGAGATCGCCGCGCAGCTCGTGCTCGGGGAGGCGACGGTGAAGACGCACGTCTCCAACGTCCTGGCGAAGCTGCACCTGCGCGACCGCGTGCAGGCCGTCGTCTACGCCTACGAGGCCGGCCTCATCCTTCCGACGGAGGAGTGACCGCGTCCGAGGTGTCTCCACCCCGGGCTCCGTCGCGCGGTTCCGTCCGGCGGGGGATCCGGAGGAGGTGGGCACCGCCCTAGCGTCGTGGTCATGTTGGAGATCAGGGAGCTGACCAGGCGGTTCGGGGACAACACCGCCGTGGACCACGTGTCGTTCGAGGTGCCGGCCGGGCAGATGACCGGCTTCGTGGGCGGCAACGGCGCCGGCAAGACCACGACCATGCGGATGGTGATGGGCGTGCTCGGCATCGACGAGGGGGAGGTGCGGTGGCAGGGCCGACCGATCACCCGCCTGGACCGCCGGTCCTTCGGCTACATGCCCGAGGAGCGCGGGCTCTACCCGAAGCAGCCGATCCTCGACCAGCTGGTCTACATCGCCCAGCTCAAGGGCATGGCACGGGTCGAGGCCCGCGCGCAGGTGCAGGAGCTGCTGGAGCGCTTCGGCCTCGGCGGGCGTACGACCGACCACCTCGAGAAGCTGTCGCTGGGCAACCAGCAGCGGGTGCAGATCATCGCCTCGGTGCTGCCCCGGCCGGCCGCGCTCATCCTCGACGAGCCGTTCTCGGGGCTCGACCCGAAGGCCGTCGACTCGATGGTCGACCTGCTGCGGGAGTACACCCGCGACGACGTGCCGGTCCTCTTCTCCAGCCACCAGCTCGACCTCGTCGAGCGCCTGTGCGACCGGCTAGTCGTGCTGTCCCACGGACGCCGGGTCGCCGCCGGGACGGTGACGGAGCTGCGCGACGCGGGGGTGCCGCGCTTCCGTCTCGTCCTCGGCGGCGACGCCGGTTGGGTCCGCGACCTCCGCGGCCTCGAGGTCCTCGACCTCGACGGCACCACCGCGCTGGTCGAGGTCCGCGAGGACGGGGCCGAGCAGCACCTCGTCGCCGAGGCGACCGGCCGCGGCGACGTCCACGAGTTCGTCCGGGTGCGCCCGGCGCTGAGCGAGATCTACCGGGAGGCCACCGCATGAACGCCGACAGCACCGACCGCAGCACCGACCGCAGCACCGACCGCGGCACCGACCGCAGCACCGAGCCCGCCTGGCTGCTCGTGACCCGCCGCGAGGTCGTCTCGCGGATCACCGACAAGTCGTTCCTCGTCGGCACCGTGCTGATGGTGGCCATGCTCGTCGGCTTCATCGGCTTCACCGCCTGGCAGGACGGCCGGACCGACGAGGCCACCCTCGCAGCCACGCCCGACGCCGCCGAGATGGCCTCCGCGATCGAGGAGTCGGCGCCCGAGGTCGACGACAGGGTCGAGGTCACGGTCCTCGAGGTCGACGACCGGGACGCCGCCGAGGCCGCGCTGCGCGAGGACGAGGCCGACGCGTGGCTCCACCCCGCCGACGGCGGCTGGCAGCTGACCTCGGAGTCGAGCGAGCAGGACTCGCTGACCGACGTCGCCCGCGCGGTCGTGCGCCAGCAGGTGCTGGCCGAGAACGCGGCCGACGTCGGGAGCACGGTCGAGGCGCTCGAGGCGGGCAGCACGGTGAGCACGGACTTCCTGCGCGGCGACGCCGAGAAGGCGAGCGTGGCCGAGGCGGTCGGCTTCGTCTTCGTCTTCCTGTTCTACTTCGCGGCGCTGGTCTTCGGCATGCAGCTGGCCTCGTCGGTGATCGAGGAGAAGCAGAGCCGCATCGTGGAGATCATCGCCGCGGCGATCCCGCTGCGGCACCTGCTCGCGGGCAAGGTGCTCGGCAACACCGCACTGGCGATGATCCAGCTGCTGGTCTACCTCGCCGTCGGGCTGGTCGGGCTGACGTTCACGCCGTACAAGTCCTTCGTCCCCGACCTGTCGGGGCCCACCGCGTGGTTCGTCGGGTTCTTCTTCGCCGGCTTCGTCGCGCTGGCCTGCCTGTGGGCCGTGGCCGGCTCCCTCGCCTCGCGCACCGAGGACCTGCAGGCCACCTCCACCCCGCTGACGATGCTCATGCTGGTGATGTTCTTCGGCGGCGTCTCGCTCGACGGCCGCGGCCAGGTCATCGCCTCCTTCGTTCCGCCCGTGTCCGCGGTCGTGATGCCCAAGCGGATCCTCGCCGGCGGCGTGGCGTGGTGGGAGCCGCTGCTCGCGCTGGGCCTGCTGGCCGCCTTCGCCGCGGTGACCGTGTGGGTGGGCGAGCGCCTCTACCGCCGGGCCCTGCTGCAGACCGGCGGGCGGGTCACCCTGCGCCAGGCGTGGGCCGCCGCCGAGTAGCACCGGGCGCCGGCGTCCTCGCACCGGTCGCGGGCCGCGGTCCGCACGGGTCAGAAGAGGTGGAGCAGGGACGACGTCCCGGCCACCACGGCCCAGAACCGCAGCCCGCGGCCCAGCACGCCGGTCACGAGGAAGATCCACAGCGGCACCCGCAGGACGCCGGCGAGCACCGCGGTGACGGCGTACGGCGGGATGCCGCTGGCGGCGGACACGAAGAGCAGGCCGGCCGTGAACCACGGCCGGCCCTCGGCGCGCTCGTGCCACTTGTCCAGCGAGGCCTTGGCGCGCGGCTTCTGGAGGTGGCGGTGCACCCAGGGCGCACGCTCGACGTGCATGCCGCCCCAGTACCAGAGGATCTTGCCGAGCATCTGGCCGAGCGTGGCGGCGAGGAGCAGGCCCCACGTGTGGCCGGGGGCCCGGCTGACGGACACGGCGAGGATGGCCTCGATGTTGATGAGGGGGAGCAGGGCCGACCCGATGGAGGCGCCCATGACGCTCCAGAAGAGCATCAGCCGACGGCCCCGGGCACGGGCAGCCCGATCCGCGTGAGGCGGCGCAGCGAGACGCACTTGAGCACCAGCAGGGCGGTGGCGATCGCGAGCCCGACCCACATCCAGCCCGTCACCAGCAGCAGGACGGCGAAGAGCGCGCTGTTGACGGCCTTGGCGGGCTTGGACCAGTTCCACAGCCAGATCTGCCGGTCGACGACGAAGAAGTAGTTGGGACTGCGGATCGGCCACGCCAGGAACGCGATGGACAGGAAGCAGTCGACCACCATGAACTCGGCCAGGTAGACGAAGATGGCCGGCGACAGGTCGGGCTGCAGCCAGGCGAGGCCGATGTAGAAGGCGGCGGCGTTGAGCCGGTCGCACATGATGTCGAGCACCGCGCCGATGCGGGTCTCGCAGTCGCGAACCCGCGCGTAGAACCCGTCGAGCATGTCGCCGACCCAGTAGACGCCGAGCGCGACGACCAGCAGGGTCAGGCTCTGCTGGTGGGCGGCGGTCGCGGCGAGGACGACGCTGGCGACGGTGCGCACCGCGGTGATCACGGTGGCGCCGGTGAGCAGCCGCTCGTGCCGGACGCCGTAGCGGTCGTCGGGGTCGGCCACCACGGCCGGTCCTCCCTGCGCCCCGCTCCCCACGCCGGGGATGCTATCGGGTCAGCGCCACAGATCGGTCCACGCGTGGCCGACCCCGAGGACGAGCTCGCGCAGCAGCGGGAGGCTGACCCCGACGACGTTGTGGTGGTCGCCCTCGATCCGCGAGACGAACGCCCCGCCGAGCCCGTCGATGGTGAACGCCCCCGCGACGTGCAGTGGCTCGCCCGTGGCGACGTACGCCTCGACCTCGGCGTCGCTGACGTCGGCGAAGTGGACGAGCGTGGAACCCGTCGCCGAGGCGACCCGTCCCGTCGCGACGTCGCGCAGGCAGTGCCCGCTGTGCAGCACCCCGGACCGACCGCGCATCGCGCGCCAGCGGCGGGCCGCCTCGTCCGCGGTGTGGGGCTTGCCGAGCGGCTGGCCGTCGAGCTCGAGCACCGAGTCGCAGCCGAGCACGAGCGCCTCCGCGGGCAGGTCCGCGCGCTCGGCGACCGCCGCGCACTTGAGCTCGGCCAGCCGGAGGGCGAGCTCCGCGGGCGGGAGCCCCGTCACCTGCGACTCGTCGACGCCGCTGACCACGACGGTCGGGTCGAGCCCGGCCGCGCGCAGCGTCGCCAGCCGGGCGGGCGAGGCGGAGGCCAGGACGAGCGTCGTCACAGGCGCTCCAGCGCCGTGCGCAGCGGGTCGAGCCCGCGGCGGTCGTCGCCGTGGGCGTCGCACAGTCCGTCGATGGTTGCGGTCACGCCGGTGACCCTAGCCGCGGGGGCGCGACAGTGGAGCCGGCGGCCGGTAGGTCCGGCCGGTGCCTCCATCGTCGACGTACAGTCCGCACCGGGTCCCGCAGGGGCGAGCCGTCCCCTCCCAGCCGCGTCGCCGCAGCACCGTGGCCACCGCCCCGGCGAGCCGGCAGGGCTCGAGGACCTGCGCCCACCCGGCCCGCAGCGTGACGTGGTCGTCGACGACCGCGTCGACGTCGCGTCCCAGGTCTGCCCACCGGTCCACGGCGTCGCGGTGCCCGAAGGCGCCGTCGAGCTCGACGAGGGTCCGCTCGGGGCCGTACCGGACGTCTCGCAGCACCGTGCCGCTCGCGGTGTGCTGGCGGACCTGCCGCTCGCCGCGCGGGAGGCCGTGGGCACGCTCCACGTCGCAGAGGTAGCGCCGCTCCAGCACCGACCGGGTGCCGGCGGCGACGTCCTCGACGATGGCCAGGAGCAGGGCCCGCTGCGGCAGGCGCGGCAGCTCGCCGAGGGTGTCGACCAGCCGCTCGGCGGTCGTGAGTCCCTGCTGCACCCCGTCGGAGAGCAACGCGACGGCCTCGGCCTCGGGCCGGTCGGCCGCAGCCTTGAGGAGCGCGTAGTCGAAGCGCGCCCGGGGCGGCCGCCGGTGCTCGTGCACCCACCTGTCCATGTCGCGCACGCGCTCGACGTGCACGCCCTCGGGCGGGGTGAGTCGGCGCCCGCGGTCCACCACGAGGTGCACGACCGCCGGGTCGCCGGAAGTCCCGCGGTCGCGGGTCATCCCAGAGGCGTCCAGGGCGGACTCACGGTGCAGCGCGGCGGGCGCGCAGGCGAGCACGGCCGCCCACTCGCGCTGGCGGCGCGTGGGTCGACCGGAGTGGTCGACGTACACCCCGGGGTGGACCTCGACGAGCTCGCGTCGCGCGAGCAGGCGGCGTACGTCGGCACGGGAGGCGCCGAGGTCGACCAGCTGTGGCCTCGACACGAGCCCGTCCTGCTCCCGCAGCAGGCGTGCCAGTCCGGCATGGTCGAGCGTGCTCGGTGAGCGCTTCGGCATCCCCCGACGATCCCGCCCGTCGAGGACCGGCGCGAGCCACCGGCACCCGCCTGTGGACGGCGCTCCGCGACGGTGGAGCCCGCGGCCGCTAGGTCCGGCCCGGCGCTCCACCGTCGGGTCAGCGCGGCAGGCCGCTGGCGCGCCAGGCGCCCGGACCCGCCCGGTGCGGGGTGCGCACCCCCCGGGCGGGGTGGTTCCACGACGGCCGCGGCCGCGGCGGCGGCTCGGCGCCCGCCGAGCCGAGGGCGGTGAGGACGGCCACGAGGGCCGCGACCTCCTCGGCCGTCGCGTCGGGGTCGACCACCCGCAGCAGCGGGGTCTCGTCGCTCGCGGCCCCCATCAGAGCGGGATGTTCCCGTGCTTCTTCGGCGGGAGGGTCTCCCGCTTGGAGCGCAGCAGCCGCAGCGACCGGATGACCTCGACGCGGGTCTCGTGCGGCGCGATGACGGCGTCGACGTAGCCCCGCTCGGCGGCGATGTAGGGGTTGGCGAGCGTGGTCTCGTACTCGTCGATCAGCTCGGCCCGCTTGGCCTCGACGTCGCCGCCGGCCTCCTCAACCGCCTTGAGGGTGCGGCGGTGGACGATGTTGGCCGCCCCCTGCGCGCCCATCACCGCGATCTGGGCGGTGGGCCAGGCGACGTTGATGTCGGCGCCGAGGTGCTTGGAGCCCATCACGTCGTAGGCGCCGCCGTAGGCCTTGCGGGTGATGATGGTGACCAGGGGGACGGTGGCCTCGGCGTAGGCGTAGATGAGCTTGGCGCCGCGGCGGATGATGCCGTCCCACTCCTGGTTCGTGCCGGGCAGGAAGCCCGGGACGTCGACGAACGTCAGCACCGGGATGTTGAAGGCGTCGCAGAACCGGACGAACCGGGCGGCCTTCTCGGAGGCGTCGATGTCGAGCGTGCCGGCGAGCTGCATGGGCTGGTTGGCCACCACCCCGACCGAGCGCCCCTCGACGCGGCCGAAGCCCACGAGGATGTTCGGGGCGAAGAGCTCCTGGACCTCGAGGAACTCCTCGTCGTCCACGACGGCGGTGATGACGTCGTGCATGTCGTAGGGCTGGTTCGGCGAGTCGGGGATGAGCGTGTCGAGCGTGCGGTCGAGATCGGTCACGGACAGCCCACCTGTGTACTCGGCTGGCGCCTCGTACTCGGGTGCGGGATCCAGGTTGTTCTGCGGGAGGTAGGACAGCATCGCCTTGACGTAGGCGATGGCGTCCTCCTCGTCGGAGGCCATGTAGTGGGCGTTGCCCGACTTCGTGTTGTGGGTGCGCGCCCCGCCGAGGTCCTCCATCGAGACGTCCTCGCCGGTGACGGTCTTGATGACGTCGGGACCGGTGATGAACATCGCCGAGGTCTGGTCGACCATGACGGTGAAGTCGGTGACGGCGGGGGAGTAGACGTGCCCGCCGGCGCAGTTGCCCATGATCAGGCTGATCTGCGGGATGACGCCGGAGGCGTGGACGTTGCGGCGGAAGATCTCGCCGTAGAGGCCGAGGGAGACCACGCCCTCCTGGATGCGCGCGCCGGCGCCCTCGTTGATGCCGATGATCGGGCAGCCGGTCTTGATGGCGAGGTCCATCACCTTGGTGATCTTCTCGCCGTAGACCTCGCCGAGGGAGCCGCCGAAGACGGTGAAGTCCTGGCTGAACACGCACACCATCCGGCCGTCGACCTCGCCGTAGCCGGTCACCACGCCGTCGCCGTACGGGCGGGTCTTCTCCAGCCCGAACGCCGTGGAGCGGTGCCGCGCCAGCTCGTCGAGCTCGACGAAGGTGCCCTCGTCGAAGAGCATCTCGATGCGCTCGCGGGCGGTGCGCCGGCCCTTGGCGTGCTGCTTCTCGACCGCCTTCGCCGAGCCCGCGTGCACGGCCTCGTCGAGGCGGCGCTCGAGGTCGGCGAGCTTGCCGGCGGTCGTGTGGATGTCGATGTCGGTCCCCTGCTCGGTCCCCGGGACGGGGACCTCGGTGCCTTCACCCGGCTGTGCACTCACGCGGTGGCCTCCTGTGGCATGACTCGGTCGCTTGCACGTGGCTGTCTCCCACTGCGGCAATCTAGACCCATGAGCGACCCGACCCCCTCGCGCCCACCCCTCGACCTCGACCGGCTGGCCACGCCCGCGGGGTGGCGCGTCGAGGTCGTCGCGGCCACCCCGTCGACCAACGCCGTCCTCGCCGAGCGCGCCCGGGCGGGCGAGGCGCCCGGCCTGGTGCTGGTCACCGAGCACCAGACGGCCGGGCGCGGGCGCCTCGACCGGGTCTGGTCGACGCCCGCGCGGTCGGCGCTGACCTTCTCGCTGCTGCTGCGGCCCGACGCACCGCCGACCTCGTGGCCGTGGCTGCCGCTCCTCACCGGGTACGCCGTGCAGGCGGCGCTGGCCGACCGCCTGCCCGACATCGCGCTGAAGTGGCCCAACGACGTGCTCGTCGACGCCGACGACGGGCCCGGCCGCAAGGTGTGCGGGATCCTCGTCGAGCGGGTCGAGACGGCGACCGGCCCTCTGGCCGTCGTGGGCGTGGGCATCAACGTCGACCAGACGCTCGACGAGCTCCCCGTCGCCCAGGCCACGTCGGTGTCGCTCGAGACCGGCGAGCCGGTGGAGCGCACGGACCTGCTCGGCCAGGTGCTCGGCTCGCTGCACGGCCTCCAGGGACTGCTCGACGACGTCGGCTCGCTGCGGGCCGCGTACGCCGACGTGTGCGTCACGCTCGGTCGGACCGTCGACGTGCACCTGCCCGTTGGCGACGTACGCCGCGGCGAGGCGCTGGACATCGACGCGACCGGGGCGCTCGTGGTGGGCACCGACGACGGCACGCTCACCGTCGCCGCGGGCGACGTGGTGCACGTGCGGCCCGCCTAGCAGTCGGGTGCACCGGGTGACATGATCGGCGCGTGCCGTTCCCGACCAAGCTCCTCAACGAGGGCGAACACGTCGTGGTCTCCACCCGGACGCACGCCAAGGCGCTGGTCGGTCCCGCGCTGGTGCTCGTCCTCGTGGTCGCCGCCGTGCTCGTGCTCAGCACGGTGACCGACTCCACGGTCGTCGGCTTCGTGGCGGGGGCCGTCGCGGTCCTGGTGGTCGTCTGGTTCGTCGTCCGCCCGCTGGTGGTGTGGTCGACCACGACGTACACCTTCACCAACCGCCGCTTCATCAAGCGCTCCGGCCTTGTCGCGAAGGAGGGGCGCACCATCCCGCTGAACCGCATCAGCGGCGTGGACTTCGAGATCGGCGTCATCGACCGCCTCTTCGGCTGCGGCACCCTGGTGGTCTCCGACGCGAGCACCGAGGGCCGGGTCGAGCTGCACGACATCCCCGACGTGGAGCGGGTCCAGCTCCAGGTGTCCGACGAGCTGCACCGCCTCTCGAGCGGCGACCACCGCGACGATGGCGCCTGACCGCACTCCTCGTGGCGGGTCGCCCGACCGGGACGGGGGACAGCCGGCGGGCGAGGAGCTCGACCAGGCCATCCTGCGCAGCGCCCCGGCGTTCGACGCCTTCGAGGTGGCGGCCGAGACCGGCATGACGATCGAGCAGACCCGCCGGCTGTGGCGCGCGCTCGGCTTCCCCGAGCTGAGCGGTGAGAAGGCCTACACCGCGGCGGACATCGAGGCCGTCGCCACGCTGATGGGCTTCGTCGACGCCGGCGCGGTCGACTTCGACATGGCCGTGAACCTGACCCGCGGTGTGGGCCAGACGATGGCCCGGCTCGCCGACTGGGAGGTCTCCACGCTCGTCAGCCGGGTGGAGGAGCTCGAGGCCGGCGACGAGGCCACCGGCTCGCGCATCGGCTCGGCGCTGCGCCTCATCGAGGAGGTGAACCCGCCCTTCGAGCGGCTGCTCGTCTACGCCTGGCGTCGCCACCTGGCCGCAGCCGTCGGCCGGATCGAGGCGATGGGCGCCAAGGACGAGGACCTGCACACGATCGACGTGACCGTCGGGTTCGCCGACCTCGTCTCGTTCACCGCCTTGTCGAACACCCTCGACCGGGACGAGATCGGCGACCTCGTCGAGGTCTTCGAGAGCCGCTGCCAGGACGTGGTCGCCCGCTACGGGGGGCGGATCATCAAGAGCCTCGGCGACTCGGTGCTCTTCGTCACCCCCACCGCCGAGGAGGCGGTCGGGGTCGCCGAGGGCATCATCAACGTCATCGGGCGCGACTCCAAGATGCCCGACGTGCGCCTCGGCCTGGCCAGCGGGCCGGTCATCCAGCGCCTCGGCGACATCTTCGGCCCGCCGGTCAACATGGCGGCCCGGCTGACGCAGGTCGCACGCCGCAACCGGCTCATCGTCGACCAGAACACCGCCGACCTGCTGCCGGCCGAGGAGTGGGAGAACCGCCGCCTGCCCGCCCGTCCGGTCCGCGGCTTCGGGCTCGTGGAGCCGGTGGCCGTACGCCGTCGCTGACCGGGCGCGGACCCGCGTGGGTCGTCAGGGGGCGATGACGAGCTCGGCGATGCGGTCGTCGACGAGCGTGAACCGGAAGCGCAGCTCGGCGACCTTACCGGGGAAGTCGCCCTCGATCCGGTTGACCGCCACCCAGCGGGTGTCGTCGACGCGCTCCGCGCCGACGAGCTCGGTCGTGTAGGTGTACTGCCCGCCGGCGTCGCGCAGGAAGTGACGGACCTCCTCGGTCCCGCGGTAGGTGTGCCCGTCGTCGACGACGACCGGTGGCGAGGTGGGGGAGGAGGAGAAGGCGCGGGCCGCGGCGTCCACCTGCCTGGCGGCGTGCGCGGCGAGGAAGGCCCGGATCGTGGGAGGCAGGGCGGCGTCGGGAGCGTTCGTGTCCATGTCGGCCACCGTGCCGGTTCCGTGCGGGCGAGGGTCAAGCGTTGGACCCTCCCCCTGCGAGAGGGTGCACACTGCGGGGCATGCTGGCGATCGGCGAGTTCTCCCGCTTGACCCACCTGAGCATCCGGACCCTGCGTCGCTACCACGAGGCCGGCCTGCTGGTCCCGGCGACCGTCGACCCCGCGACCGGCTACCGCTCCTACGGCGCGGACCAGATCCCGACCGCACAGGTGATCCACCGCCTCCGCGACCTCGACGTGCCGCTCGCGGACGTGCGACGCATCCTCGAGGCGCCGGACCCGGCCGCCCGCGGCGCCCTCGTGGCCGAGCACCTCCGCCGGCTGGAGGCCGAGCTGGAGCGGACCCGGGGAGCCGTCGCCTCGCTCCGCCGGCTCCTCGCCCCCGACCCGGCGCCCGTGCACGTGGAGGTGCGCGCGGTCCCGGCCACCACCGTGGCCGCCGTGGAGGGTGACGTCGGCGTCGACGACGTCCTCGCGTGGTACGCCGGCGCGATGGCCGAGCTCGACGCGGTCGTCGAGGACGGCGACGGCGCGCCCGGGGGGCTGTACGACAACGCCCTGTTCGAGGAGGGCCGCGGGCACGTGCTCGTCCACCGCCCGACCGCGCGCCCGCCGCGCCGCGGCCGGGTGCACCCGGTGACGCTGCCGGCCGTCGAGCTCGCCGTCGCCACCCACACCGGCCCCCACGACGACATCGACGTCACCTACGGCGAGGTCGGTGCCTGGGTGGTCGCGAACGCCCTGGCGGTGGCCGGACCGGTGCGGGAGACCTACCTCGTCGGTCCGCGCGACACCGCCGACCCGGCGGCCTGGCGCACCGAGATCGGGTGGCCGGTCTTCGGCGTGGGCGAGCGCTGAGGGCCCGCCCCCGGGCGACGCACGGGAGCGCGGGCCACGACAGCGAGGCACGGTGGCGAGTGGACCAGACCACTTGCCGTTTCTCGTCGAAAGGCCCACCGGTGGGGCCGGTCGTCCCTACCTTCGGCGCGTGTTGGCTGTGCAAGACGTGCGACTGGACCCGACCGCGCGGCGGGTCTGGCGCGGCGACCGCGAGATCAGGCTCTCCCGCAAGGAGTTCCAGCTCCTGCACGCCCTGATGGCGCGCCCGGGCGACATCGTCACGCGCGGCGAGCTCATGGCCGACGTCTGGGAGGCGTCGTTCTACACCAGCTCCAAGACCATCGACGTGCACCTGGGCTGGTTGCGCCGCAAGCTCGGGGACGACCCCCGCCGGCCCACGCTGATCACCACCCACCGTGGGCGCGGGCTGCGCTTCGAGACCGCCGGCACCGCCGCCGGCTGAGCCCTCGCCCGGTCTGGCGACCCCGGGTCGATAGGCTCCCCGTCGTGTCCTCGACCGTGCACCGTGCTCCCACGCTCGCCGTCATCGGGGGCGGCCAGCTGGCCCGGATGATGGCCCAGCCCGCGATCGCGCTCGGGCTCCCGCTGCGCCTGCTCGCCGAGGCCGAGGGCGTCTCCGCCGCGCAGGTGATCCCCGACCAGGTCGTCGGCGACCACACCGACCTCGCGACGCTGCGGCGGGTGACCGAGGGCGCCAGCGTGGTCACCTTCGACCACGAGCACGTGCCGACCGAGCACCTGCACGCCCTGGCCGCAGACGGGCTGGCCGTGCGCCCCGGGCCCGACGCGCTCGTCCACGCGCAGGACAAGGCCGTGATGCGCCGTCGCCTCGCCGAGCTCGGCGTGCCGTGCCCGCGCAACGCGGTGGTCGCCTCGTCGGCCGACGTCGAGTCGTTCGGGCTGCCGTGCGTGCTCAAGACGACGCGGGGCGGCTACGACGGCAAGGGGGTGTGGGTCGTGCGCGCCCTCGACGAGGCGCAGGCGGCCTTCGACGCCGCTGCGGCGGCCGGCGTGGAGGTGCTGGCCGAGGAGCTCGTGGACTTCCGTCGCGAGCTCTCCGCCCTCGTCGCCCGCGCCCCCAGCGGCCAGGCCGCGGCGTACCCGGTCGTCGCCTCGACCCAGCTCGACGGCATCTGCCACGAGGTCGTCGCGCCCGCTCCGGACCTCTCGCCCGCGCTGGCGGGGCACGCGCAGGAGATCGCGCTCCGCATCGCCGGCGCGCTCGACGTCACCGGCATCCTCGCCGTCGAGCTCTTCGAGACCACCGACGGCCGGATCCTGGTCAACGAGCTGGCCATGCGCCCGCACAACACCGGCCACTGGTCCCAGGACGGTGCCGTGACGTCGCAGTTCGAGAACCACCTGCGCGCCGTCATGGACCTCCCGCTCGGGTCGCCGGCTCCGCGTGCTCGCTGGACCGTGATGGTCAACATCCTGGGCGGACCGGCCGACACCGGCCGGCTCTACGACGGCCTGCCGCACGCCATGGCGCGCGACCCCCGGCTGCGGGTGCACTTCTACGGCAAGGACCTCCGTCCCGGGCGCAAGGTCGGCCACGTCAACGCCTACGGCGACGACCTCGAGGACTGCCTCGAGCGCGCCCGGCACGCCGCCGCGTGGTTCCGCGGCGACCTCGGCGACGAGAGCGAGTGAGGGACACGATGAGCCAGACGCAGCAGCCGGACGGAGCCCAGGACGGGGCGCAGGACGGGGCGCAGGTCGGGATCGTGATGGGCTCGGACTCCGACTGGCCGGTCATGCAGGCCGCCGGCGAGGCCCTCACCGAGCTCGGCGTCGCCTGGGAGGCCGACGTGGTCTCCGCGCACCGGATGCCCACCGAGATGATCGAGTGGGGTCAGCAGGCGCACACGCGGGGCCTGTCGGTCGTGATCGCCGGTGCCGGGGGCGCGGCGCACCTGCCCGGCATGCTTGCCGCGGTCACGCCCCTGCCGGTCATCGGGGTGCCGGTGCCGTTGAAGTACCTCGACGGGATGGACTCGCTGCTCTCCATCGTGCAGATGCCCGCGGGCATCCCGGTCGCGACCGTCGCCATCGGCAACGCCCGGAACGCCGGCCTGCTCGCCGCGCGGATCCTCGCCACCAGCGATCCGGGGCTCCGGCAGCGGCTGCTCGACCACCAGGCGGCGCTGGCCGAGACCGCGCACGCCAAGGGCGAGGCCGTCCGGGAGGCCGCGCGGCCCAGGAAGCTCGGCTTCTGAACCAGGGGCCGGCGCCGGACCGCCTCGTCGGGATCGACGTGGCGCGGTGCCTGGCCCTGCTGGGCATGGCGGCCACGCACGTCCTGAAGCCCCGGGACGCCGACGGCTCCCTGTCTGTCGCGCAGTGGCTGGCGGGCGGGCGCGCGTCGGCCCTCTTCGCCGTCCTCGCCGGCGTCAGCATCGCCCTGGTGACGGGCCGGGGACGGCCGCTCAGCGGGAAGGCGCGCGCCAAGGCCACCGTGGCGCTGGCGGTGCGGGCCGTGCTGGTCGCCGGCGTCGGGCTGCTGCTCGCCGGCCTCGACTCGGGGATCGCCGTGATCCTCACCTACTACGGCGTGCTCTTCGTGCTGGCGCTGCCGTTCCTCGGCCTCAGCGCCCCACTCCTCGGGGCCCTCGCCGCCGGCTGGGTGGTCATCGCGCCGGTGGTGTCCCAGCTCGTGCGGCCGCACCTGCCGGCGCGCGGGTTCGACAGCCCCTCACCGGAGCAGGTCGTCGACGACCCGGCCGGGCTGCTCGCCGAGCTCACCTTCACCGGCTACTACCCGGCGGTGCCGTGGCTCGCCTACGTCCTGGCCGGCATGGCGATCGGCCGCCTGGACCTCTCCTCGCGCCGGCTGGTCGCCGTGCTCGCCGTCGGGGGCGCGGCCCTCGCCGTGCTGGCCACCGGGGCGTCGCGGTGGTCCACCGCGCGACCGGCGGTGCGGGAGGCGCTGATGACGGACCCGCCGGCACGCGACGACGGCGCCGGAGCCCTCCTGGACCGCATCGGCGAGGGCCTGTACGGCACGACGCCGGCAGGCGGGGCGTGGGAGTGGCTGCTGGTCGTGGCCCCGCACTCCGCCACCCCGTTCGACCTGGCGCACACCATCGGCGCGGCGTTCCTCGTCATCGGCACCGCCTTGGTGGTCGTGGAGTCGCTCGGACCGCTCGCCCGGCGCAGCGCGGCCCTCTTCTTCGGTGCCGGGACGATGACCCTCACCCTCTACGCCGTCCACGTCGCGGCCCGCGCGCCCGACGTGCTCCCCGACGACCTGCGCGACAGCTACCTCTTCCACGTGCTGCTCCTCCTCGGTCTCGGCCTGGTGGTGAGCGGCCTGGGCCGCCGCGGACCGCTGGAGGGCGCTGTCGGGGCGGTCTCCCGGCTCGCCGCCGGCCGGGCGGTCGCGAGGCGCCCGGACGGCGAGCGGTCCGGCGGCGAGGGGCCCGGCGGGCCTAGGGTCGGCGCGTGACGACACGATGGGGCATCGCGGGCACCGGCGGCATGGCGGAGGCCTTCCTCGCCGACTTCGAGCACGTCCCCTCCGCGGAGGTGGTCGCCATCGGCAGCCGCAGCCGGGCGCGGGCGGGGCAGCTCGCCGACCGCTGGGGCGCCACCGGCATGACCAACGGTGAGCTCGTCGCCGCCGACCTCGACGTGCTCTACGTGGCCACCCCGCACGCGCAGCACCGCGACATCGCCCTGGCAGCGATCGGCAACGGCATCCCGGTGCTCGTGGAGAAGTCATTCACCGTGACGCTGGCCGGCGCGGAGCAGGTCGTGGCGGCCGCCCGCGAGTCGGCGGTCTTCTGCATGGAGGCGATGTGGACCCGCCTGCTCCCGGCCGTCCTCCGCGCCCGCGAGCTCGTCGCCGCCGGTGAGATCGGCGAGGTCGTCGCCGTGCACGCCGACCTCGGCGCCCACCGCCCCTACGAGCCCGGCCACCGGCTCTTCGACCCCGCCCTCGGCGGCGGCGCGGTGCTCGACCTCGGCGTCTACGTGATCTCGCTGGCCCAGCACTTCCTCGGCGCCCCGGACCGGGTGCGGGCCACCGGCACGCTGTTCCCCAACGGCGCCGACGCGACCGCCTCGATCTCGCTGGCCTACGACGACGGCCGCGGTGCCACGCTCGCCACGTCGCTCACCGCGCAGACGGGGTGCCACGCGGTCCTGGTCGGGACGAGCGGCTCGATCGAGATCGGCCCGCCGTTCCACCACCCCGACCGGCTCGTCGTGCGCCGCGCCGGTCAGGCCGCCGAGGAGCTGGTCGTCCCTCGCACCGGACGCGGCTACGCCCACGAGATCCGCCACGTCGAGGAGTGCCTGCGCGACGGGCTCCTCGAGAGCCCGGTGGTGCCCCTCGACGACACGCTCGCCGTGCAGCGGGTGATGGACGAGGCCCTGGCGCAGCTCGGCGGCGTCGCGCCGGTCGAGGGCGCCGTGGCGGGCATCTCCGCCTGAGGTCGGCGGGCGAGGCGGTCGTGGACCGCCTCGTCCCTCACTCGGCGACGCGGCCGCGCAGCGACTTGGTGCGGCTGCGCAGCTTCTTCTCCTGCAGCCGCCGCTCCTTCGCGCCCCGGCTCGGCCTGGTGGGGCGCCGCGGCGGCGGTGGCGGCGCGAGGGCGTCGCGCAGCAGGCCGGCGAGCCGCTCCCGCGCCGCGACGCGGTTGCGGTGCTGGGAGCGGTGCTCCGAGGCGGCGACCGCGACCACCCCGCCGGGCCACCGGCGCAGGGCGCGCGCCCGCTGCGCCGGCGTGAGGCTGCTCGCCGACCGGACGTCGTACTCCAGCTCGACGCGGCTGTCGGTGGTGTTGACCGACTGGCCGCCGGGGCCGGGTGAGCGGGAGAACCGCTCGACCAGCTCGGCCGCCGGCACGACGAGGCCCTCGGGCAGCCCCGGGCCCGGCGGGACGTGGAGGTCGCGCATCCGTCCATTCAACCGTGCTCGGCCGAGCCCGAGGCTCGGACGGGGGTGTCGGGGCCCGCGACGGCCTGCCTAGGGTTCGCTGGTGACCGTTGACGACTCCCGACTGCACTCGATCTACGACCTCGTCGTGCGCCGCAACCCGGGCGAGGACGAGTTCCACCAGGCTGTGCGCGAGGTGCTCGACAGCCTCGGCCCGGTCGTCGCGCGACACCCGGAGTACGCCGACGCGCGGGTGATCGAGCGCATCTGCGAGCCCGAGCGGCAGATCATCTTCCGCGTCCCGTGGGTCGACGACTCCGGCCGGGTGGAGATCAACCGGGGCTTCCGCGTGGAGTTCAACTCCGCGCTCGGTCCCTACAAGGGCGGCCTGCGCTTCCACCCCAGCGTCTACCTCGGCATCGTGAAGTTCCTCGGCTTCGAGCAGGTCTTCAAGAACGCGCTCACCGGCATGCCGATCGGCGGGGGCAAGGGCGGCTCGGACTTCGACCCCAAGGGCCGCTCCGACGCCGAGGTGATGCGCTTCTGCCAGTCCTTCATGACCGAGCTCTACCGCCACATCGGCGAGTACACCGACGTCCCGGCCGGTGACATCGGCGTCGGGGGCCGGGAGATCGGCTACCTGTTCGGGCAGTACAAGCGGATCACGAACCGCTACGAGTCCGGGGTGCTCACGGGCAAGGGGACCGGCTGGGGCGGATCGGCGGTGCGCAAGGAGGCCACGGGCTACGGCACCGCGTTCTTCGTGCAGGAGATGCTGCGCGAGCGTGGCGAGTCGCTCGACGGCAAGCGGGTCGTGGTCTCGGGATCGGGCAACGTGGCGATCTACGCGGTGGAGAAGGTGCACGCCCTCGGCGGGACCGTCGTGGCGGTCTCGGACTCGGCCGGCTACGTCGTGGACGAGACGGGTGTCGACCTCGAGCTCCTCAAGCAGCTCAAGGAGGTCGAGCGCGCGCGGATCAGCGAGTACGCCGAGCGCCGTCCCGCGGCGTCGTACGTCGCGGGCGGCTCGATCTGGGACGTGCCGTGCGACGTGGCGCTGCCGTGCGCCACCGAGAACGAGCTCGACGAGTCCGCGGCCCGGACCCTCGTGGAGCAGGGATGCACGGTGGTGGCCGAGGGCGCCAACATGCCGACGACGCCCGCCGGCGTGGCGGTCTTCGTGGACGCGGGGGTGCTCTTCGCCCCGGGCAAGGCGGCCAACGCCGGCGGCGTCGCGACCAGCGCGCTGGAGATGCAGCAGAACGCCTCGCGCGACTCCTGGACCCACGAGCACGCCGAGTCCCGGCTGGCCGAGATCATGGCCGGCATCCACGCGCGGTGCGCCGAGGCCGCCGACGACTACGGACGGCCCGGTGACTACGTGCTCGGCGCGAACGTGTCCGGCTTCCTCCGGGTCGCGGACGCCATGCTCGCGATGGGCGTCGTCTGAGGCGCCCCCGGTCACCGGCCCCGTCTGCGCCACTCGATCGCGGGGCAGGTGTCCATCACCATCGGGACGCCGGCGGCCACCGTGCGCTCGAACGCCGCCTCGTCGACCACGCCGAGCTGGAACCACACGCCGCCGGCGCCGATGCGGACCGCCTCGTCGGCGAACTCGCCGGCAGCCGAGGAGCGCCGGAAGACGTCGACGACGTCGACGGGGAACGGCACGTCGGCGAGGGTGGCGTAGCCCTGCTCCCCGAGCACCGGCTCGGCACCGGGGTCGGCGAACTGCGGGTGCACCGGGACGATCCGCTTGCCGCGCTGCTGGAGCAGGGCGGCGATGGAGTACGCCGTGCGCGACGGGTCGCCCGACAGGCCGACCACCGCCCAGGTGGCGGCCTCGTCGAGCATCCGGTCGACGGTCTCGGGATCCTGCCAGCGATGGCGCGCGGCGCTCGACGTGGTCATGACCACACCGTAGACGGCTGCTCCAGAAAGCATGGACGTCCTACAATTCGGCCATGAGCGAGTTCCCGTTGTACGCCCTCTCCGAGGAGCACCAGGCCATCCGGGAGGCCGTCCGCGCGGTCGCCGACGCCAAGATCGCGCCGTACGCCGCGGCGGTCGACGAGGAGGCGCGCTACCCGCACGAGGCGGCCGAGGCGCTGCTGGCCTCCGACTTCCACGCACCCCACGTGCCGGAGGAGTACGGCGGCGCCGGTGCCGACGCGCTCGCCACGGTGCTGGTGATCGAGGAGGTCGCGCGCGCGTGCGTCTCGTCCTCGCTGATCCCCGCCGTCAACAAGCTCGGCTCGCTGCCGGTGCAGATCGCGGGCTCCGAGGAGCTCAAGAAGCGCTACCTGGGAGCGCTCGCTCGCGGCGAGGGCGGGTTCTCCTACTGCCTCTCCGAGCCCGAGGCCGGCTCCGACGCCGGCGGGATGAGGACCCGCGCCGTGCGCGACGGCGACGAGTGGGTCATCGACGGCGTGAAGCGCTGGATCACCAACGCCGGCGAGTCGGAGTTCTACACCGTCATGGCGGTCACCGACGCCGAGAAGAAGACCCGCGGCGGCATCTCCGCCTTCGTCGTGGAGAAGTCGGACCCGGGCGTCTCCTTCGGCGCGCCGGAGAAGAAGCTCGGCATCAAGGGGTCCCCGACCCGCGAGGTCTACCTCGACAGGGTCCGCGTCCCCGCGGACCGGATGATCGGGGAGGAGGGGACCGGCTTCGCCACGGCCATGAGGACCCTCGACCACACCCGGGTCACGATCGCCGCCCAGGCCGTCGGTGTCGCGCAGGGAGCGCTCGACCACGCGCTGGGCTACGCCAGGGAGCGCCAGCAGTTCGGCAGGCCGATCGCCGACTTCCAGGGCCTGCAGTTCATGCTCGCCGACATGGGCATGAAGGTGGAGGCCGCGCGGCAGATGACCTACGCCGCCGCCGGCCGCTCCGAGCGCGGCGACGACGACCTCACGTTCTTCGGGGCCGCGGCCAAGTGCTTCGCCTCCGACGTCGCGATGGAGGTCACCGTCAACGCCGTGCAGGTGCTCGGCGGCTACGGCTACACCCGCGACTACCCCGTGGAGCGGATGATGCGCGACGCCAAGATCACCCAGATCTACGAGGGCACCAACCAGGTCCAGCGCATCGTGATGGCCCGCCAGCTGCTGGCGGGCGTGCAGTCCGAGCTCTGAAAGGGCCCGCCGGGTGACGGGTCGACCGGCCGATCCTCACCACCGCCGCGTCGGCATACTGGGCGCGTGACACGCCTCCTCCGGTACGCCGTCCCGCTGACCCTGGGCGCCGTCGTGCTGGCCGGTTGCAGCGGAGGCGACGACGGCCGGGTCGAGGCCGGCCACACGCACGCGCCGGGGCAGGGCCACACGTCCCTGCCTGTCGGCGACGGGACCCGCGTCAGCGAGGTCGGCTACTCCCTCGCGGGCCTGCAGGTCCGGCAACAGCCCGAGGGCACCGGCGAGGTGCGCTTCCGCATCCACGACTCCGAGGGCGCGCCGGTCACCGACTACGTCGAGGAGCTCACCAAGGAGCTGCACCTCTACCTCGTCAACGACGAGCTCACCGTGTTCCGCCACCTGCACCCCACCCGCGACGCGGACGGCACGTGGTCCGCGCCCTTCGACGTCCCCGACGCCGGCGCCTACCGCGTGGTGACCGAGTTCGTCGCGGTGGACGAGGGCGGCAACGGCGACCACGTCGTCCTGGGCCGGCCGATCGCCATGCCCCCGGGCGATCCCGGCGACACCGCGGCCGAGGACCGGGCCGTGTCGGTGACCGTCTCCGAGGCGCCGACCGCCGGGCTCGACGGCGAGCTGGGTCTCGTCGTGCGCGACGCCGCGGGACGGCCGGTCGAGCTCGGCACGTACCTGGGCGCCTACGCGCACGTCACCGGCTTCCACCGCGAGACAGGGGCGATGGTGCACCTGCACCCGCTCGGCGCGCCGGACGTGACCGAGGACGGCTCCGAGCTGACCTTCCACGCCGAGATCCCCGACCCCGGCGACTACCGCCTCTTCGCGCAGGTGCGGGTCGACGGCTTCCTGCACACCGTGCCGGTGGAGCTCACGGTCGCACGGTCAGCCTGACGGTCGTCACGGGGTTCTCGAACCGGCTCAGCTCGACCCCGACCTGCACCTCCCACACGCCGGCGCGCGGGACCACGACCTCGCCCCGGTAGGTGCCCGCGGCGATGGGCGTGACCGCGACAGCGCCGATGTCGAGCCCCTCGGTGCGCAGCTCGACGACCGGAGTGGCGGGCGGGTCGTACGGCTCCCCGGCCGCGTCCTGCACCTGCACGAGCAGCGCGTTGCTGCCGGTGCGCCTCGGGTCCATGACCGCGAGCACCCGCAGGTCGCCCAGGGAGGCCGTGCCCACGCCGGTGGCACCGGACTCCGCCTGCACGGGAGCGGGACGGGGGGACTGGTTGACCAGGACGCCCGTCACGCCGAGGAGGGCGACGAGGAGCACGGCCTCGACGCGCACCGTCCGGGTGACCGCGGCGGCGGCGGCCTCGCGGTCGCCGAAGCCCGTCGCCCGGCGGACCGCGGGGAGGGTGCGCCAGCGGTTCCACCCGCCGAGGCCGGCGACCAGCAGCGCGATCCCGACCTTGGCGAGCAGCAGCCAGCCGTAGCGCGTCTCCACGAGTCCGGTCAGCGAGCCCAGGATCCGCCAGCCGAGGAACGTGCCCGTCGCGGCGACCGCGAGGAGCACGCCCCCGGCCAGCGTGGAGAAGCGCGCCAGGGTCTGCGCGGCGAGCACCTCGCGGCCCGACAGGGCACGCAGCGTCAGCACCAGGCCGACGAGGCCACCGAGCCAGACGGCCCCCGCGGCGACGTGCAGGACGTCGGCCGCGACCAGCAGCGGCGACGGGGTGAAGGCCCGGCTGTGGCCGACCAGCGCCGGCCCTGCGAGAGCCACGACGGCCCCGGCGACGAGGAGCCGCCCCCGGGTGCGGTCCGGCGGCGCGGCCGAGGCGGCCCAGGCGACGAGGCCGAGCCCCGCCGCGAGGAGGGCCGCGGCCAGGACGTCGTTCGCGACGAGACCCAGGTCCACGGCGCTCGGCGAGCTGTGGAGGTCGAGGCCCTGGGCGTAGACCGACGCCACCGGCACCAGGAGGACCGCGCCCGTCACCCCGGCCAGGGCGGCGTACCTCGTCCAGAGGCGGAGCCGGGTCCGGACGTCGGGACCGGCCCACGAGCGTGGCAGGACCAGCGCGGTGAAGAGCGCGAGCCCAGCGGCGAGGAGCAGGCCGACGAGGGACGTCACGGTGAGCGCGTCACGCAGCACCGTGACGCTGCCGGGGGAGGCCTGTGCCTCGGGCGGCGGGGTGACCGACGCGCTCGGGGCGCCGACGGAGAAGGTCAGCGCCCCCGAGATCGGGTGGCCGTCGCCGGAGAGGACGTTCCACGACACGACGTACGTGCCGTCCGCCAGGTCCGCCGCCCCCGTGAGCCCGACCCTGACCTCCGTGCCGCCGGCCGTGGCGGTCGACGGCACGGCGCCGCCCGCGGCGTCGTAGACCGCGATCTCCTGGGCGGTGAGCCGCACCGGCTCGTTGAAGGTCAGCGTGACCGTCTCGGGCGCCGTCTGCACGACGGCGCCCTCGGCGGGGTCGGTCTCGATGAGCTCCGCGTGCGCGGAGGCGGGCGTCGCCCCGAGGAACACGAGCGCGAGCGCGACCAGCGCGGCGGCGACCGAGGCCCGTCCGGTGGAGGGGCTCCGGTGCCGCCGCGCCGGGCGCGCCGCCGCGGTCACGACCTGCGCGTGCGGGCCAGGGCGAGTCCGCCCGCGGCGAGCCCCGCCAGGCCCGCGACCAGGCCGGCCCACCCGAGGGCCGAGGTGCCGTCCTCGTCGTCGGCGGCCGCGTCCGCGCTCCCGGCCGCACCTGCGGCTTCGGCTGCGTCGTCGGCCTCGGCCGTGGTGTCGTCCGCGGTCCCGGCCGTGGCGTCGTCGTGGCCGGTCCCCTCGGCCGCCGGCAGCACCTCGAACGACGGGGCCGGGGCCTCGAGCTCGTCCTCGTCCTGCCCGTCGGCCGGGACCTGCGTCCAGCCGGTCTCGCCCTCCCGGCAGGTCTGGATCGTCGGCCAGGCGAGCGTCTCGCCCGCGGCGTCGGGGACCTGGAAGGACAGCTCGAAGGTGTCGCGCTGGCCGTCGGGGAGCGGGGTCGTGGCGGTGTAGACGACCGACGCGGTGCGTTCCGTGACCTCGTTGCCGTGGCCGTCGGCCACCGGCTCGTCGAGCTGCGCGGTGGTGGTCTCGACGTCGTAGAACGGGTTGCGGGTCGGGGTCACCGACAGCACCGACTCGGGGACCTGGATCTCGACCTTCGTGGTGGGCGAGCCCTCGCAGCCGTGCGGGACGCTGAAGGTGGCGATCGTGTAAGCGCCGGCCGAGGCGTCGGAGACGGTTGCGCTGACGTGCGCGCCGGCGGGCGCGGCGAGCGAGAGGGCGATGGCCGCGGTGGCGGCCGGGAGCGCGCCGAGGCGCGCGATCGTGCGGATGGACATGTCTCTCCTGGGGCGTGGTGCGGGTCTGAGGTCGCTGGAGCCACCCGAGCCCGTGGCGGGCTCAGGCGGACGGGACCGCTAGGGGTGGCCCGCGCCGCGGGGAGACGAGGAGGTGGACGAGGGACGGGCGTGCGGGCGCGCCGGCCGGCGGTCGCGGCAGCCAGCTCGCCACGAGCAGGGTCGGGTGCTCGCCCAGGGAGACGGCGTACGACGCGGCGCGCCGGCCCGCCCACCACAGGACGGCGGTGACCAGCGTGACGACGAGGTGGGCCAGGCCCATCTGCCAGGTCCAGCCGGCGTCGCCGGGAGGAGCCGCCGGCGCCGGCGGGTGGTGGTGGGCGACCAGGCCGAACGACTCGTGCACGCCGAGCTGGGCGATCGCCACGACCGGCAGCAGCGCCCACCCCGGCACGTCCCGGCAGAACACCAGGAGGCTGCTCGCGAGCACGACCGCCGCGACCAGCGAGAGCCCCGGGCCGGTCGGCACGTCGCCGCCGGCCCAGGTGTGGGCGGAGGCGGCGCTCGTCACGGTCACGGCGGTGGCGGCCGCGGCCCGCGCGAGGGCGTGCGGCGCACGCGCCTTCACCACTCGCGTCGACCTCACGAGGGACATGCTCGCAGACGGGGCCGCACGGCCCCGTCGCGCTCCAGCCGGGCCCGGGTCTACCAGCCGTGCGAGCGGCGTGGCCGCCGGTAGTCGGCGTGTCCGTGGGGCGGAGCACAGCCCATGCCCCGGCGGCGACCGGTGAAGAACATGAGGGGGAACACCAGCAGCCACAGCGGGGCGCCCAGCAGGATGCTCAGCGCCAACAGCAGCGCCAGGACCGGGAGGAGCGGGACCCGGGAGCGGCTCCCCGCCGGGTGCTGCGACCGCGCCACCGTCCTCGCCGGCTGCGGTGCCTCGAGCCGGGGGAGGTCGCTGAAGAGCACGGCCAGGTCGGCCCGGGTCCGCGCCGTCCAGATGGCGTCGAGCCGCTCGTCGTACTCCTCGTGGTCGAGGCGGCCGTCGGCGTAGTGCATCGCGAGGTCCGCCATCGCCCGCTCGCGGTCGCTGTCGGCGATGCGCAGGCGCGGGTCGGGGGCGGTCATCGCTCGCCGTCCCGTCCGTCCGCGAGGATGCCGTAGAGACGACTCCGGGTGTCGACGAGCACGTCGAGGGCGGCCCGGCGCTGCTGCTCCGAGCCCTGGGTGACCAGCTGCCACACCGCGCTGACGACCTGGCCGATCTCGCTCTTGATGTCGGCGTGCCCGGACGGCTGGTCCGCGACCGCCTGCTCGGTGCGGGCGAACGGGGCCCAGACCGCTGCGAGGTCGGCGGCGTTGTCCTCGGCCCAGGCGGCGCCGGCGTCGGTGAGCCGGATCGTGCGGCGCCCCCGCGCGTCGTCGGACTCCACCAGCCCCTCGTCCTGCAGCTGCTGGATGGTCGGGTAGACCGAGCCGGGGGAGGGGCGCCACTCGCCGTTGCTGAGCTCGGCGATCTCCTGGATGACCTGGTAGCCGTTGATCGGCTCGTCGGCCTTGCGGGCGCGGTGCAGCACGTCGACGATCGCCGTGCGGACGTCGCCGCGGCGGACCCGCGGGCCGCGCTGCTGCGGGCGCTGCGGGGCGCTCGTGAAGCCGAAGATCTCGCCGAGCCACGGCGGTGGGCCGCTCGGTCGGCGCCCACGACCGCCACTGAAGGCCTGTCCCCAGCTGCTCCAGTCGTTGGCGCTCGGGCGCCGGTGGTCGTCGCCGCGGTCGTTGCTCTCGGGCCAGTCGGCGCCGGGCCAGTGGTGTCCCATGTCGGTGCTCCCTCGGGTGTCGGTCGGGGGTGTCGGTCGGGGGTGTCGGTCGGAGTGCAGGTCGGTGTCGGCGGACGTACCGGAGGCCGATGTCGACCGGGCGGCCAGACCTATCGGTGACGTATCGCGATATATCGTGAGCGTACGTCCGGCCGGCGGTGGGGACAAGACCCCGTCGTCGATCCACGAGCTCGGGGAGCTGCGCCAGCGACCCGGGACCGGGTCGAGCAGGACCGGCGTGGTGGCCATGGCGGACAGCACGTGGTTCACCGACGGCCTGGGGGACCTCTACGGTGAGCGGCCCGAGGGGCACCTCCCCCTGGCCGATGCCGGCAGCATCGACGAGGTGCGCGACGCGATGGTCCGCGGCGGACTCGTCGACGTCACGGTCACGCCGCTGCACGACGTGCTCGAGCTCGACCGCGCGCACGGCGTCGCACCCGGGCACGAGGTGCGGCTTCAGCACCTGCTCGTCGGTCGCCGGGGCTAGCGGGCGCGCCCCGTCGGGGTGCAGGCGCGCTTCGGCACCGTCGAGTCCTCGATGATCGCGTCGAACAGCGCCGGGGCCCGGTCGGGGTCGGCGACGAGCCGGTTGGGGTCGCTCGGGGCAGGCAGGTTGGGCATCGTGCAGGTCTGGCTGTCGCCGGTCATGGCGAGGGCGAACCTGCCGAGGTCGAGCGGGTTCATCTCCTCGTCGACGCGGATGGCGCCCGACGCGGCGGCGTTGATCTGCCAGTAGCGCACCGGGTTGACGAAGGTCCACGGCGACAGCGCCTCGTCGCCGAGCGCGCTGATGACCTCGCGCTGGCGGGCCACGCGGTCGAGGTCGCTGAGCGCGGTAACGTGGCGCGAGCGGGAGTACGCCAGCGCGGTCAGGCCGTCGACCTCCTGGCAGCCCTTCTCGATGTCGAGGCGCGCCATCGGGTCCCTCATGTCCTGCTTCGGGCAGATCTCCACGCCGCCGAAGGCGTCCACCGTGTTGATCACGCTGCCGAAGCCGAGCTCGACGTAGTGGTCGATGTGGATCCCCGTCAGCTGCTCCACGCTGGCGACGAGCAGGGGAGGCCCGCCGGTCGAGAACGCGGAGTTGATCATCGCGGTGCCCTGGCCGGGGACCTCGGTGAGGGTGTCGCGGGGGATCGACATCATCGTCCGGCCGCCGGAGCCGGTGTGCAGGACGATGATCGTGTCGGTGTTGGTGCCGCCCCGCTCCCCGGTCCGCAGCGCCGCGCGCTGCTCGTCGCTGAGGTCGTCGGCCTTGTCGGAGCCGACGATGAGGTAGTTGGTGCCGGGCTGGTCGCTCGGCCGGTCGCCGCTCGGCGCCGCGTCCACCTTGTCGATCGCCGTCCAGTGGTAGAGCGGCACGCCGACGAGGTAGACGAGCAGCAGCAGGAGCAGCAGCGGGACGAAGCCCAGCCGGAGGCGCGGGCGCCACCGACGCCTCGGCCGCGGGGCGGCCGCCGGCGTGCGGCCCGTCGGCGGCCGGCCGCCGGACCCGCTGCCGCCGCCACGCGCCTCGCGACGGGCCACCGGCATGACCCGGGTCTCGTCGGGCCGGGCGTCCCGGTCGCCCGCCTGCGCCGGCACGCGCTGCGTGGCGTCGCTCGGCGGCGTCTGCGACTGGCTCCCGTAGAGCCAGTCGTACTCGGGTGTTCCCTTCTCGGGCATCCCGGAGCCCTGCGGACGATCAGCCATGGGGAGGGACGCTACCGTGCGCAGCATGAGCGCAGCCCGACCGACGTCGTACAGCCGGGTGAGCCTCGGGATCATGGCGCACTCCAGCGAGGCCAACCTCCTCGGCAACGTGCACGGCGGCGAGATCATGAAGCTGGCCGACTCCACCGCCGGGGCCGTGGCGCACCGGCACAGCGGCGGGCCAGCCGTCACTGCCGCGATGGACGAGATGACCTTCCTCGCGCCGGTGCACGTGGGCGACATCATCAAGACCTACGCCCAAGTCAATTGGGCCGGCACCTCCTCGATGGAGATCGGCGTGCGGGTCGAGGCGCAGCCGTGGGGCAACGCCTCCGACGAGCCGGTGCACGTCGCGAGCGCCTACTTCGTCTTCGTGGCCATCGACGACGACGGGAAGCCGCGAGCCGTGCCGCCCCTGGAGACCGAGACGCCCGGCGACGTACGACGGCAGCGCGAGGCCGAGATCCGCCGCGCCCACCGGCTGGCCCGCAAGGCCGAGATCGACGAGGGTCGCGAGGCCTGAGCCGCTGACGGGGCTGTCCCGGCGCGTCGCGGCGCTGTGGGACGGATGTGACTGGTGATACTGGGCGGGCTGACTTCCCCCAGCAGAGAGGTACCCCCGATGCCGCCCGTCCCGCCCTCCGGGTCGCACCAGCCGCGCACGACGCACCATCGCGCCCAGCGGGTGCGGTTCCGCCGCGCGGTGACCCTCATGGTCATGACGCTCGTCCTCCCCGGGTCGGCGCAGCTCGTGTCCGGCAACCGTCGGGTCGGGCGCGTCGCGACGTGGACCTGGCTCTCGCTGCTCGTCCTGGGCGTGCTGGCGGTCGTCACGTCGTACTTCTGGCACGGCCTGGCGTTCTGGGCCGGCACGAGCACCACGCTCCTGCAGGTGCTCCGCCTCGGCCTCGTCGCGCTCGCCGTCGGCTGGGCCTACCTCTTCGTCGACGCCTGGCGGCTGGGCCAGCCGCTGACCCTGCAGCGCCAGCACCGCCTCGCCGTGGTCGGCGTCAACGGGTTCCTGTGCTTCAGCGTCGCCGGCGCCCTCCTCTTCGGCGCCCACGTCGTCGGCGTGCAGCGCGACTTCATGATCTCGATGTTCGGCGAGGGGGACGCCGTCGACGCCGCCGACGGGCGCTACAACGTGCTGCTGATGGGTGGCGACTCCGGAGCCGGCCGCTGGGGCCTGCGGCCCGACTCGATGACGGTCGCGAGCATCGACGCCGAGACCGGCAAGACCGTGCTGATCTCGCTGCCGCGCAACATGCAGAACTTCCCCTTCGCGGAGGGCTCGGTGATGGACGAGCAGTTCCCCGACGGGTTCGACGTCGAGGGGATGTACCTCAACGGGCTCTCCACGTGGGCCCTCGACCACGCCGAGCTGTTCAGGGGATCGAAGAACCCCGGCGTGGACGCCACCGTCCAGGGCGTCGAGGGCATCACCGGCCTCGACATCAACTACTGGGCGATGGTGAACCTCGAGGGCTTCAAGGACCTCGTGGACGCGGTCGGTGGCGTCGAGCTGACGGTGCGCCAGCCGATCCCCGTCGGGCTGCCCCACGAGAAGACCTTCCACTACATCGAGCCGGGCACCCGCGTCCTCGACGGGCACGACACGCTGTGGTTCGCCCGCGCCCGCGAGGGATCCGACGACTACTCCCGGATGGCCCGGCAGAAGTGCGTGATGAGCGCGATGCTGCAGCAGGTGAGCCCGCAGGTGGCGCTGCGCAACTTCGAGCAGATCGCCGGCGCGAGCTCGGCGATGGTCTCCACCGACCTCCCGCGCGGGGAGGTCGACCGGTTCGTCGACCTCGCGCTCAAGGCGCGAAGCCAGAAGATCGCGACGCTGTCGCTGGTGCCCCCGATGATCAACACCGCCGAGCCCGACATCGCCCTCATCCACCGCAAGGTCGAGGCGGCGATCGCGAGGGCGGAGGGCCGCGCGCCCGC
Source organism: Nocardioides xinjiangensis (assembly GCF_017916455.1). Taxonomy (GTDB): domain Bacteria; phylum Actinomycetota; class Actinomycetes; order Propionibacteriales; family Nocardioidaceae; genus Nocardioides; species Nocardioides xinjiangensis. The sequence goes on from NZ_JAFMSY010000005.1 coordinate 177,942, forward strand.
CGGCGAGCCGCCGGCGGAGACCGTCGAGGCGGCCGACGGGGGCGACCCCGGCGCGCCCCAGGGCGGCGCCACGACCCCGCAGGACGGCGGCGCGTCGACGCCGGCCGCGCCGGCGACACCGAGCGCGCCCCCGGCCGTCACCGGGGGCTCCCTCGGCTCGCTCTCCACCGGCTACGCCGCGAACCAGTCGGAGGACCTCGGCGCGGTTTGCTGACGGTCCTCGCCCGGCCCCTAGGGTGTACGCGTGACCACCGGACCCCTGCCCCGCGTCGTCGCGGTGGTGGTCACCTTCAACCGGCTGCCCCTGCTCGAGCGGCTCGTCGAGCGCCTCGGCGAGGTCGACGGGCTGGCGGAGGTGCTGGTCGTGGACAACGCGTCGACCGACGGCACGGGGAAGTGGCTCGCGGCCCGGCCCACCACCGGTGAGATCCCGTTGCGGGCGCGCACCCTGCCCACCAACCGCGGCGGCGCGGGCGGCTTCCACGACGGCCTCGCCTGGGCGATCGACCGCGAGGCCGACCTCGTCTGGCTGATGGACGACGACGGGCTGCCCGACCTCGACTGCCTCGACCGGCTCCTGCTCGAGGACGACCTCGACTTCTGGGGCCCGCTCGTCGTGGACGAGGCCGACCCCGGGCGCCTGGTCTTCCCGATCCGGCTGCCGCGCACCACCCGGGTGGTGCACGCCGTCGACGACGTGCGGCGGGCGGCGCGGGGCGAGCGCATCGAGGGGATCGTCATCCCCTTCAACGGCGTGCTGGTGACCAAGGAGCTCGTGGACCGCATCGGGCTCCCGCGCGAGGAGTTCTTCATCTGGGGCGACGACCACGAGTACCGGCTGCGCGCCGAGGAGGCCGGCGCGCGCGTCGCCACCGTGGTCACCGCGACGGTGCGACACCCCAGCGTCGGCAACCTCGGCACGCCCATGATGTTCGGGCGCACGACCTACAACGACTCGCCGAGCGACCTCAAGCACTACTGCATGGCCCGCAACAACCTCGTCAACCTGCGCGACTACCGCGGACCGCTGCACGCGATCGCGTTCGTGGTGAAGACCGCCTGGTTCTACACCTTCACCCGGCCCAGCCTCTCCCGGCTGCGACTGAGCTTGGGCGCGATGCGCGCCGGCATCGCCGGCGACTTCGACGGCCACCGGAGGTTCCTGTCGTGACGGCCCCGACCGCCCGGCCCGGAGGGGAGACGGTGGCGGTCGTCGTGGTGACCTACAACCGCGCCGACCTGCTCGTCGGCATGCTCGACGGGCTCGCCGCCCAGACGCACCGCCCCGACGCGGTGATCGTGGTCGACAACGCCAGCACCGACCACACCCGCGAGGTCCTCGACGCACGCACGGACCTGCCGCTGGTCGTCACCACCAGCGAGACCAACCTCGGCGGGGCCGGCGGCTTCCACGCCGGCGTGCGGGCGGCGTACGACGGTGGCTGGGACCGCGTGTGGCTCATGGACGACGACGTGGTGCCCGCCCCCGACTGCCTCGAGCGGCTGCTGGCCGTCGACGAGGACTGCCTCATCGCGGTGCGCGAGGACACCTCCGGCGCGCTGGTGGAGAAGGCCGCCACCGACTTCGACCTGCGCAACCCGCTCGCGATCCGTCCCAAGCGCGCCGCCGTCGACACCGTGTACGCCGACCGCGCGTCGATGCCCGAGCTGGTCGAGGTGCACAACGTGGCCTTCGAGGGCTTCATGGCCCGCCGTGGCGTGGTGGCGGAGATCGGCTTCCCGGACCCCGCCTTCTTCATCTTCTACGACGACGCGGACTACGCCGTGCGGGCCCGTCACGCCGGCCACCGCATCTGGGCGGTGCGCGACGCCGTCCTGGTGCGCCAGCTCGACTTCGACCAGCAGCACGACCTCGCCGGGTGGAAGGGCTTCTACATGTATCGCAACCTCTTCGTGGTGCACCTGCGCCACGGGGAGAACGCGCTGGTCCGCCTCAAGCCGTGGCTGATCACCCTCGTCGTCGTCCTGCTCAGCCCGGTGCGAGGCGGCCGGGCCGAGGCCCGCAACGTGATCCGGGCCATGGCGTCGGCCCGGGGCATGCGCCGCCTCACCGGTTCGGCCCGACCCCCTCGTTAGACTTCAGTCCGCGTTTCTCACCCAAGGAGTTCATCCCTTGTCCCAGGGCCCCACCACCGTCACGGACCAGCTGCCCGACCTCGTCGTCGTCGGCGCCGGCCTGTTCGGCCTCACGATCGCCGAGCGGTGCGCCGAGGAGCTCGGCCTCCGCGTGCTGATCCTCGAGCGCCGCAGCCACCTCGGCGGCAACGCGTACTCCGAGCGCGACCCCGAGACCAACGTCGAGGTGCACAAGTACGGTGCGCACCTCTTCCACACCTCCAACGAGCGGGTGTGGGAGTACGCCAACCGGTTCACCTCGTTCACCGACTACCGGCACCGGGTCTTCGGCAAGTACCAGGGGCAGGTCTACTCCCTGCCGATGAACCTCGCCCTGATCAACCAGTTCTTCGGCAGGTCGCACACCCCCGACGAGGCCCGGGCCCTCATCGCGGAGCAGTCCAGCGAGATCGCCACCGAGGACGCCTCGAACCTCGAGGAGAAGGCGATCAGCCTCATCGGCCGCCCGCTCTACGAGGCGTTCATCAAGGGCTACACCGCCAAGCAGTGGCAGACCGACCCGACCGAGCTGAGCGCCGACATCATCACGCGGCTGCCGGTGCGCTACACCTTCGAGAACGGCTGGTTCAGCGACACCTACGAGGGCCTGCCGGTCGACGGCTACACCGCCTGGCTGACGAAGATGGCCGACCACCCGAACATCGAGGTCCGCCTCGAGACCGACTTCTTCGCAGTGGCCGACGACTACAAGGGCAAGATCCCGATCGTCTACACCGGCCCGGTCGACGAGTACTTCGGCAACGCCGAGGGCCGCCTGTCGTGGCGCACGGTCGACCTCGAGGAGAGCGTCGTCGACACCGGCGACTTCCAGGGCACCGGCGTGGTCAACTACAACGACCAGGACGTGCCGTACACCCGCATCATCGAGTTCAAGCACTTTCACCCCGAGCGCGAGCGGACGCACCTGCCGGGCAAGAGCGTGATCGTCCACGAGTACAGCCGCTTCGCCGAGGAGGGCGACGAGCCCTACTACCCGGTGAACACCGCCGAGGACCGCGCCAAGCTGCTGAAGTACCGCGAGCGCGCCAAGGCCGAGCCGATGGTCCTCTTCGGCGGCCGCCTCGGCACCTACAAGTACCTCGACATGCACATGGCGATCGGTTCGGCGCTGTCGATGTACGACAACAAGCTCAAGCCGCACTTCACCGAGGGTGCCGAGCTGACGAGCGGAGGCATCGACGCATGACCACCACCAGCCAGACCACCGCCACGGGGACCGCGCCCGCCGCGGCCGGCACCGTGACCCGGCTGCTCCAGCGGCAGATCCTGCCCCTGGACCGCGACACCGACGTCTTCCCGCTCTACGTCGACCCGGAGGAGGCCAAGCTCGACACCGACCGCTACGCGGTGGGCGGCAACAAGGCGGCCAAGGACCTCAACAACGCGGCGATCCGCCAGTCGACCTCCACCGGCCGCAAGCTGCACCCCGACCAGATCCGCTCGCGCACCGCGCTGCGGCTCGAGCCGTCGCAGCTGCTGTCCTTCGGCACCTACTTCAACGCTTTCCCGGCGTCCTACTGGCGCCGCCACACCGTCGTGACCGAGGTCGAGCTCACGGTCTCCGTCACCGGTGCCGGCTCGGTCGTCACGGTCTACAAGTCGATGGCCCGCGGCCACTCGCAGCGGGTGGACGCCGCGACGGTCGAGGGCGACTCCGGCTCGTTCACGTTCGTCCTGCCGCTCAAGCCGTTCGTCGACGGCGGCTGGTACTGGTACGACGTCGTCGCCGGCGACGACGGCGCCACGGTCGAGGGCGCCGAGTGGACCGCGCAGGTCCCGGCCGACCGCGCCGAGCACGGCACGGTCGACGTCTGCATCACCACGATGCTGCCCGACATGAGCGCCCAGCTCCTCGGCCAGCTCGGCGCGGCCGAGGAGCTCCAGCCCTACCTCGACACCGTGTTCGTGATGGACCAGGGCAAGGACAAGGTCACCGGCAGCGAGTTCTTCCCGGCCGCGCAGGAGGGCCTCGGCGACAAGCTGCGGGTCATCGTGCAGGGCAACCTCGGAGGCTCCGGAGGCTACGCCCGCGGCCAGCTCGAGAGCGTCCGCAAGGGCACCGCGACGTACGCCATGATGATGGACGACGACGTGGTCTGCGAGCCCGAGGGCATCATCCGCGCGGTCACCTTCGGCGACCTGGCCAAGCGGCCGACGATCGTCGGTGGCCACATGTTCAACCTCTACAGCCGCTCCGAGCTGCACTCCTTCGGTGAGATCGTCCAGCCGTGGCGCTTCTGGTGGCAGACCCGCCTCGACGGCTACAGCCAGTGGGACCTCGGCGCGCGCAACCTGCGCTCCTCGCGGTGGCTGCACAAGCGCGCCGACGTCGACTTCAACGGCTGGTTCATGTGCCTGATCCCGCGCGTGGTCCTCGAGGAGGTCGGTCTCTCGCTGCCGGTCTTCATCAAGTGGGACGACTCCGAGTTCGGCCTGCGCGCCAAGGAGGCGGGCTACCCGACGGTGTCCTTCCCGGGCGCGGCCGTGTGGCACGTGCCGTGGACCGACAAGAACGACGGGGTGGACTGGCAGTCGTACTTCCACCACCGCAACCGCATCATCGCCGCCCTGCTGCACTCGCCCTACGAGCGCGGCGGCCGGATGGTGCGCGAGAGCTTCAACCACCAGGTCAAGCACCTGGCCTCGCTGCAGTACTCCACCGCCGAGCTGCGCCACCTGGCGATGGAGGACGTGCTGCGCGGCCCGCACGCACTGCATGGCGAGCTGGCGACGAAGCTCGCGGAGGTCAACGCGTTCCGCAAGCAGTTCTCCGACGCCCAGCTCCACACCGACCGTGACGAGCTGCCCCCGGTGCGCCGCAAGAAGCCGCCCAAGAAGGGCAAGTCCGACATCGAGATCCCCGGCCGGCTCAGCACCCTCGTCGCCGCCGGCCTGGCCCCCCTGCGCCAGCTCCGCCCGGTGCGCGAGATGGCGCAGGAGTTCCCGGAGACCGAGCTGAGCGCGATGGACGCCGGCTGGTACAACCTCGTCAAGTACGACTCCGCGGTCGTGTCGATGAACGACGGCAGCTCGGTCGCGTTCTACCGCCGCGACCCGGCTCGCTACCGCGACCTGATGAAGCGCACGATCGACATCCACCGTCGCTTCCACCGCGAGTGGCCCGAGCTCGCCCGGCAGTACCGCGAGTCCCTCGGCGCGATCACGTCCCCCGAGGCCTGGGAGAAGACGTTCGCCCCGTGGACGGACGCTGCGCCGGCGACGGCCCCCGACGGGAAGGACGGGTGAGCCAGCCCGGCGACACCCGCCCGGTCGAGGTCCGACACGACCTGGCCCACGTGCCGCTGTCGCCGCCGTCGCGGACGTCGGGCGTGCTCGAGGTGTTCCGGCGTCGCTACCTGCTGCGGCTCATGGTGCGCCGGGAGATCCGGGCGCGCTACGCCGGTACGGCGTTCGGCCTGGCGTGGTCGTACATCAACCCGTTCACCCGGTTCCTCACCTTCTACTTCGTCTTCGGCCTGCTGCTGGGTCGGGGGATGGGGCTGGAGAACTTCGCGATCCACCTGTTCGCGGGCATGGTGCTGGTCAACTACTTCACCGAGTCCGTGACCGCCGGCACCCGCTCGCTGCTCGCCAACAAGGGCGTGATCGCCAAGATGGCGATGCCGCGGGAGATGTTCCCGGTGGCGTCGATGCTCGTCTCGCTGTGGCACGCCGTGCCGCAGCTGATCATCCTCGTCGCCGCGTGCCTGGCCACCGGCGTCTTCGGCGACGGCCCGATGTGGGTGCCGGACGCCGTCGGGATGGGGGCGGCGTTCCTCGGCTTCCTGCTGATCATGGTCTACGGCACGGCCGCGGGGCTGATGTTCTCCTGCGTGAACGTGATCTTCCGCGACTTCCAGCGGATCGTGCAGACGTTCATCAACATCGTGCCGTTCACGGTGCCGATGATGTACCCCTACCACCTCATCGCCGACGGCGAGCGGATCCCGGCGGAGTACCACGACCTCTACGTCGCCAACCCCGTCGCCGAGGCGGTCATGCTCATCCAGCGGGGGTTCTGGTACCCCACGTGCGAGGGCCGGTGCGCCGTCGACCCCGCCACCGGGGCCGAGCTGCCGGAGTTCGTCTCCGACCTCTACACCCGCGGCTTCGTGATGCTGGGCATCGGCCTGGTGCTGCTCGCCCTGTCGCAGTTCGTCTTCTCCCGGCTGGAGAAGACCGTCCCGGAGCGCCTGTGATGACGCTCTCGCCCACGACGTCGATCGTCGTCGACAACGTCTCGAAGACGTTCCGCTACCAGTCGCACCCGACGCTGAAGAAGGTCCTGCAGGGCAAGTTGCGCGGGCAGTCGACCAGCGAGACGTTCAAGGCCCTCGACGGGGTCTCCTTCCAGGTGCAGCAGGGGGAGTCCATCGGCCTGATGGGTCTCAACGGCTCCGGCAAGTCCACCCTGCTCAAGCTCGTGAGCGGCGTCATGCGCCCCGACCAAGGCGAGGTCCTCACCCGGGGCCGGATCTCCGGCCTCATCGCGACCGGCGCCGGGTTCCACAACGAGCTCACGGGCCGCGACAACATCTACATGAACGCCGCGATGCTCGGCATGTCGAAGGAGGAGACCGACGCGAAGTTCGACGACATCGCCGCCTTCGCCGACGTCGGCCGCTTCCTCGACACCCCGGTCGGCAACTACTCCTCGGGCATGTTCGCCCGGCTCGGGTTCTCCGTGGCCGTGCACGTCGACTGCGACATCTTCATCGCCGACGAGGTCCTCGCGGTGGGGGACCGGCCGTTCAAGCGCAAGTGCCTCAAGCGCATGAAGCAGATCCGCGAGTCCGGCATCACGATGTTCTACGTCAGCCACTCCGCGGGCTCGGTGAAGCGCATGTGCGACCGGGCGATCGTCCTGGAGAAGGGCCGCCTCGGCTTCGACGGCGACGTCGACGAGGCGATCAAGTTCCTCCACTACGACGGCGACGACGACGAGCCCGACGGCGAAGAGGTCGAGGAGGACGAGCGCGACGACGCGCTCGCCAGCGACATCTGAGCCCCGCCTGCTGGCCCCCCGGTCGCCCCTGCGCCCCCGCCCCGCCCCGCCGCGCCCGGAGGCCCTCGCCGGCGGGTAACGCCACCGGACGCGCACTCCCGCCCCCACCGGTGAGGGCGGGAGTGCGGGTTCGGTGGCGTTACCCGGGGCGGCGGTGACGCGAGGGGAGGCAGCGACAAGGCAGCGACCGGGGGAGGCGAGGGGCGGCAGCGGGGGCGGACTCAGGCGCATTCGCGGGCGCCGACGGGGCGGAAATCGGATAAATTGCACGGATGTAGCGGCGTGTCGACTGGAAATTACACGTCTGTAGTTACTCAGAAACCCTTCCGTGACTGATGTGACTGGTGTGAAACTCCTGCCTTGTGTGACCTTCCCCCACACAGGAGTAGAGATTTTCATGCGACCTCTTCAGGCCCGTCTCGTCACCCTCTGCCAGCAGGTGCTGGCCCTGGGCGTCGTCCTCGTCGTGCTCACCCCGGCCTCCGGCGTGGTGTCCCTCGACATCGTCGGTGAGCGCCCCGTCGACCGGTCCTCCGGCACGGCCGGGGGCCAGTCTGCGCCCGCCGAGCTGGTGTCGGCCACGGTGCCGACGTCGGCGGTCGAGCCGACCGTCACCGAGGTGCCGCTCACCGGTGCGTCCGGCGGGTTCGCCGGACTGCGCGGTCGTACGGTCGCCGGCGGCGCCACCGCGGCCCGCGTGGTGAGCACCCCACAGGCGGTCACCGACCTCTCTGCCGTCGGCGTCACCTGGGACGGCGGCGCGCAGCTCGAGGACGACCAGATCTCGCTGCGCGTGCGCACCCGCACCGGCGAGGAGTGGAGCGCCTGGCAGGACCTGGAGTACCACGACGAGCACGGTCCCGACCCCGACAGCGCCGAGGCGGCCTCCGCCCGGCCGGGCACCGAGCCGACCTTCGTCGGCGACGTGGACGACGTCCAGGTCCAGGCGGCCACCGACGGCGTCGCGCTGCCCGACGACCTCTCGCTGGCGATCGTGGACCCGGGCCAGGCCCGCGCGAGCGAGACCGAGGCGCCGGCCGACCGATCCTCCGGCGAGGACACCGACGGGTCCTACGACGCGGAGTACGGCGCCGACGCCGGCGCCGACGGCTCGGACGACCTCGTGCTCCAGGCGGCTCGGGCGCGGACGGTCGCACAGCCGACGATCTTCTCGCGGGCCCAGTGGGGCGCGGACGAGAGCATCCGCAACAAGGGCTCCCTGCGCTACGGCACGATCAGCGGCGGCTTCGTCCACCACACCGTCAACGCGAACAACTACACCGAGGCCCAGGTCCCCGCCCTCATCCGCAGCATCTACGCCTACCACGTGAAGTCCCGCGGCTGGAGCGACATCGGCTACAACTTCCTCGTCGACCGCTTCGGTCGAATCTGGGAGGGCCGCTACGGCGGCATCGACAAGCCGGTCGTCGGCGCGCACACGCTCAACTACAACGACTACTCGTTCGCGATGTCGGCCATCGGCAACTTCGACGTGGTGCAGCCGCCGGACGTGATGCTCCGCGCCTACGGCCAGCTCTTCGCCTGGAAGCTGTCGCTGCACGGGGTGAACCCGGCCTCGACCAACCAGAGGATCGGCCGTGGCACCTTCCCGGCGATCAACGGCCACCGCGACGCGGGGTCCACGGCCTGCCCCGGCAGGTACCTCTACGCGCAGCTGCCGCTCATCCGGACGTACGCCACCCAGGCCGCTCCGGTCACGCCGACGGTGCAAGCGGTCGCGGTGTCCGCCCCGAACCCCCAGAACAACCTCGACGCGTCGCCCTACCCGGACCTCGTCGTGCGCCGCGCCTCCGACGGTCGGGGCCTCGTGCTCCCGACGGGCGGCCTGACGTCGTTCCAGAAGCGCATCGTGGTGGGCAAGCGCGGCTGGGACAAGCCGGCCGAGGTCCTGGTGTCACCCGACCTCACCGGCGACCAGCTGGCCGACCTGGTGACGCTCGACCGGTCGGGCGTCGCGCGGATCCGCGCCGGCAAGGGCAACGGCAAGTTCGGGAAGACCACCCGCAAGATGTCGCTGCGCCGGTACTCGCTGATCACGGCGGTCGGCGACATCGACGGCGACGGCCGCAACGACCTCGTGGCGCGATTCAAGGGTCGCCTCACCACGCTGACGGCGACGGGCAGGGGCGGCTTCGACCGTGACGTGACCCGCAAGGGCTACGGCAACTACCGGCAGATCATCGGGCCGGGCGACGTCAACGGCGACGGCCGGGCCGACCTCCTGCTGCGCACCAAGAACCGGCTGTTCCTGCAGACCGGCTACGGCACCGGCAGGTTCGCCCCGCCGGTGCGGGTCGCCGGGTCGTGGAGCGGCGTCAACCGCATGGTGGCCGGTGACTTCAACGGCGACGGCCGCTCCGACATCGTCGCCCGCTCCTCCAGCGGCAAGATGATGCTCCTGCCCGGTCGCGGCGACGGCACGTACGGTGCGGCGCTGGGCCCGGCGACGAACCTGAAGTCGATGCGCTGGATCACCGGCGTCAACCTGGTCGGCGGGCCCGGTGCCGACCTCATCGGCGCCGCGGGCAAGCAGCTCGTCGTCGTCGCCAACCGCGACACGTTCGAGCTCGGCGCCCCGATCGACACGGGCGTCTCCTTCGCGGGGATGGACCGCATCCTCAACGCCGGCGACGTCACCCAGGACGGGTTCGGCGACGTGGTCACGCGGGACGTCTCCGGCCGGCTCTGGCTCTTCGCCGGCAACGGCACCGGCGCACTGGCGGCCGGCCGGGTGCTGGGCAGCGGCTGGGGCCCCGTCGAGGGACTCACGGCGGTCGGCGACGTCACCGGCGACGGCAAGCCCGACCTGGTCGGTACGCCGGCCGGTGGCAGGCTGACCGTCTGGACCGGCACCGGCAGCGGGTTCGGGGCCGGCGTCCCGGTCAAGGGCGGGCTCCCGCGCCCGGCCGGCCTGCCCTCCGACCTGTCCGCCTTCGACTGGGTGCTCGGGGTGCAGGCGATGACGCTCAAGGGTCCGGGCGACTACATCGTGCGTGACCGCGCGAGCGGCGTGGCCTACGTGTACGGCGGCCGCAAGGCCGGCGTCTCGAGCCCCCGCGTGCTCGGTGAGGGTCTGGGGGCCTTCGACCTGGCCGGGTGACCGGCGGACCGGGGCAGCAGGGACCGCGATCAGGCCCGCGCCGTCGCCCGCTCGGCGTCGTAGACGCCGTCGAGGCGGGCCGGGTCGGGGTTGCGGACGAGGACCAGCGAGCCACCTCGTGCGAGGGGCTCGGTGAAGGTGGCCATTCCTGGTGGGGAAGCCGGGTCGGCCACCGAGAGAAGACGGCCGCCGTCGGTGAGACCGCTCCCGACGGCGGCCGTCAGGTCGTCGCCCCGGGGCGCGGCCGGCGCGAAGAGCTGGCGCTGGGTGAGCTCGTCGGTCGCGAGGTCGTCGGGGGTGGGCGGGTCCCACGCCGTGAAGCCGTCGGGCTGGGACCAGATCTCCACCCCGACGTCGTGCACGGCCGCGGGGAGCGGCTCGGCGAACCGCACGCCCAGCGGACGCAGGCTGCACGCGAGCACCGGCACCGAGCCGGCGCGGTCGGCCCACCCCACGAGCCCCTCCGGGCCGCACACCACGGCGTCCGGGTCGTCGCCGGACGTGACCCGCAGCCCGATCGTCCAGGCCGCTCCCAGGAACACCGGCGAGAGCCAGTGCGGGGGCAGGTCGACCCGCAGCGACATCCCGCGCTCGAGGTCGGCCACGTCGGTGAGCAGCCCGGACGCCTTGGCCACCCAGTTGGCGTACGTCGTCACCGACAGCTCGACCCGCTCGTCGGTGGCGTGGTCGTAGAAGGTGACCAGCGGTCGTCCGGGGTCGCGCCGCAGCTGGGCGGCGAGGACCTCGGCGAACGTCGTCACGTCAGGGTGTCGCTCACAGGACGGCGGGCTCCGAGGAGTCCATGTAGGGGTAGTCCTCCATGAACGTGTCGAGCGCGGCGCCGCTGACCTCGGAGCAGTACTGCCACACGCCGACCTGCTTGGACGGGTCGGTCTCGCCGACACCGCCGATGGACCAGTGGGTGAAGGCCACGTGCTGGCCCTTGGGGAACGCCTTGCCGTCCTCGGAGGTCCACGGCACGGCCTTGAACTTGTCGCGGAGGTTGGTGGTGCTGTCCAGCTTGGAGGCGATGCCGCGCAGGTCGTCCATCTGCTCGGGGTCGTCGGCGACGGTCTCGTCGTACCAGAGGATCGTGTAGCCGTGCTCGAGGTTGTGCACGAGCTCGCCGAGGTCGGGCCGGTCGGACGCCGTGTAGAGCTTGCGGTCGATGGTGTCCCACATGTTCCAGTGCGTGCCGAAGGCGGGCGGGGCGTCGGGGTACTCCATCGGCGTGCCGACCTCGACGTGGTCCTGGTTGCCCTCCGCGGGCTTGGTGGTCACCTTCTCGCAGGCCGAGGCCTTGGCGCCGATGTCGGACAGCGAGTCCGAGGCGTAGGCACGCAGGTCGTACCAGTCCTTGATCGGCTTGAACGCGGCCGCTCCCACGATGAGCACGGCGACGAGGACGCACACGCCCACGATGGCCATGCCGCGCCGGTTCTCGCGGCGGGACTGCTGGGAGCGGATGGAGTCGATGACCGCCTGACGGTCGGTCTTTGCCTGCTTGGCCACGGTGCTCGGTGTCTCTCGGTCGACTGCTGGGTGGGACTGCGGTGGCAGAGTCTACGTAGTCCCGGGTGATCCGACCCACACCACGTCGCGTTCAGCGGGGCGATCCGTCGCGCTCCCAGTCCTCGAGGCTCCATCCGTGGGCGAAGCAGACGGCCGCCAGCGCGGTCCGGTCGGCAGCCCGCGGGAGCCGGTCGAGGGCCGCAGCGAGCTCGTCGGCGGGTGCGCGCGCACCGAAGGCCTCGCGGTCCGCGGGGTCCCCGGCCAGCGCGCGTACGACGGCCTCGCGGGCGCCCCAGCCGAAGAGGTCGCCGCCCTCGGGGCGCACGAGCGACGTGGCGCCGGGTCCGTCCTCGCCGGGCGGCAGCACGAGGTCGCCGCGTCCCCGCACGACCGCGACGGGCCGGGCGGACAGCTTGCCCTGGGCGAGCTCGGCCGCCCCCGCGATCTCGTCGGCCACGGCGGGCAGGGTGACGGTGAGCAGGTTGCCGTGCGGGTCGGTGCGGCCGGCGTGGTCCTCGGCGACGCGCAGGCCGGCGGCACCGATCGCGATGTCGGTCTGGCCCTCGCGCCACGCCCGGCCCGCGGTGTCGGTCACCACCACGCCGACGTTGCGCCCGGTGCGTGCCCGCACCTCGCGGCGCAGGCTGCGCGCGGACGCGTCGGGGTCGAGCGGGAGCAGCACGACCGACCCCGCCTCCACGTTGGAGGCGTCCACGCCGGCCGCCGCCACGGTCAGCCCCAGGCGGGTGCGGACGATGCGTGTCGCCCCCCGCCGGGCCACCACGCGCACCGTCTCCTCCTCGATCGCCGCGTCCCGGCTGCCCACCCGGGTGCGGCCCTCGGCCTTGCTGACGACCTTGCTCGTCACGCACAGGACGTCGCCGTCCGCGAGGGCCGTCGCGTCGGCGGACCCGTGCGCGAGCGCGGCCAGCACCAGTCCGGCCAGGTCGTCGCCGGCGGCGACCTCGGGGAGCCCGTCGGGCGCCCACACCTCGAGCCTCACGCCGGCGCGCCGGAGACGAGCGAGACGGCCGCGGCGGCCATGGCGGCGGTCGCGGCGCGGTCACGCATCATGAGCGGGACGGCCGCCGCGCGCACGCCGGCCTCCTCCAGCAGCGGCAGCTGGGCGGCGTCGCGCTCGTCGACCAGCCAGCCGTCGAGGACGCCGCCGGCGGCGCGGGCACCGAAGTGGGTGCCGACCGCGGCGGCGCTGACCTCCACGCCGATGCTCGTGAGCATCTGCGCCGCCATGCCGTGCACGTGTGAGGCGCCGACGATGGGGGAGAGGCCGACGACCGGAGCGGCCGTGGCGCGCAGCGCGTCGCGGACACCGGGCACGCCGAGGATCGTGCCGACGGACACCACCGGGTTCGACGGCGGCAGCACGACGAGGTCGGTGTCGGCGATCGCGTCCAGCACGCCCGGCGCGGGCGCAGCGGTGTCCTGCCCGACGACGAGCACCGCCTCGGCGGGCACGGCGGCGCGCAGGCGCACCCAGTACTCCTGGAAGTGCACGACTCGGCGACCGCTCGCGCTGTCGGGATCCGCGATGGCGACGTGCGTCTCGACCCGGTCGTCCGTCATCGGCAGCAGCCGGACCCGTCCGCCGTGGACGTCGGAGAGCCAGCGCCGGCACAGCGCCTGCGTGACCTGCGAGAGCGTGTAGCCGGCCTCGAGCATCTGCGTGCGGACCAGGTGGGTGGCGATGTCGCGGTCCCCCAGGCCGAACCACGTCGGCTCGACGCCGTACGCCTCGAGCTCGGTGCGCGCGCTCCAGGTCTCGTCGCGGCGGCCCCAGCCACGCTCGACGTCGATGCCGTCGCCGAGGGTGTACATCACGGTGTCGAGGTCCGGGCACACCTTGAGGCCGTGGACCCACCAGTCGTCGGCGGTGTTGGCCACCACGGTCACCTCGGTCTCGGCCGAGCCGCCGGGCACGACCCCGGTGCGCAGCCCGTGGAGGAGTCCCTGGATGAACCTGGCGCCGCCGACACCGCCCGAGAGGACGGTCAGGCGGCGCAGCGGAGTCGCGGATGATGGCATAGGAACAGCCTGCCGGACGCAGAACGGCCATATCAGATCCGGGCTTGACTTGCAGTGTACGACAGGCATGTAATTCCCACAGTGTCGTTCAGTTCTGAAGACAGGGTCGAAAGGGCGTCAGCCATGAGAGCAGAACTGTTTCTTCTCGAGCCCGAGGGCGAGGAGTTCGGTTGGCAGGACCGCGCCTTGTGCGCGCAGACGGACCCCGAGGCGTTCTTCCCCGAGAAGGGCGGCTCCACCCGGGAGGCCAAGAAGGTCTGCCTGACGTGCGAGGTCCGCGACGACTGCCTGGAGTACGCACTGATGAACGACGAGCGCTTCGGCATCTGGGGCGGCCTGTCCGAGCGTGAGCGCCGCAAGCTGAAGAAGCGCGCCGTCTGAGGCCCTTCCGGCAGCTCTCCGGCGGTTTCAAGGAGCGCGGAGCGCCTCGCTAAGGTGCTCCGGTGACCGTCACAGCGCTTCTCGTCAGTCACGACGGGGCGCGATGGCTCCCAGCAGTCCTGACCGGTCTGATCGGGCAGACCCACCCGGTGGACCGTGTCGTGGTCGTCGACACCACGAGCCGCGACGACAGCGTCGACCTCGTCCGCGCCGCGCTCGGGCGCGCCGGGCTCGAGGCGCGCTCCGCGGTCGAGGTCGTCCCGGGCTCCACGAGCTACCCGGCAGCCGTGCGCCGTGGTCTGGACCTCGCCGCCGGCCTCCCGGGCTCCGAAGCCGACGCCGACGAGTGGATCTGGCTGCTCCACGACGACAGCAACCCCGAGCCCACCGCGCTGGCCGCCCTGCTGGCCGCGGCCGCCGAGCACCCGGACGCCGCGATCCTCGGCCCCAAGCTGCGCGAGTGGCCCTCGCTGCGCCGCCTGCTCGAGGTCGGCCTCACCATCACCGGCACCGGCCGGCGCGAGACCGGGCTCGAGCGGGGCGAGTACGACCAGGGCCAGCACGACGCGGTCCGCGAGGTGCTCGCCGTGAACACCGCCGGCATGCTCGCGCGCCGCCGGGTGCTGGAGTCGCTGGGCGGCCTCGAGGAGGAGCTGCCGATCTTCGGCAACGACATCGACTTCGGCTGGCGTGCCGCGTTGGCCGGCCACCGCACGCTGGTCGTCCCGCAGGCCGTGGTCTTCCACGCCGAGGCGGCCCACCGCGGCGTGCGGCGCACGCCCCTCACGGGGCGCCACACGCACTACCAGGAGCGCCGGGCGGCGCTGTTCACCTCGCTCGCCAACGTGTCCACGCGCGGCTTCGCGTGGCAGTACGTCCGGCTGTTCGTCGGCTCGCTCCTGCGCGTCGTCGGCTTCCTCGCCGTCCGCTCCGTCGGGGAGGCGCTCGACGAGCTGGCCGCCGCCCTGTCGGTGCACGGCCGGCCCGGGCAGCTGCGCGCCGCCCGCCGCGAGCGCGCACGGCGGCGGACGGGCGAGCCGCAGCAGGAGGCCGCGCGCCGCCTGCTGGCGCCGGCCTGGCTGCCCTACCGGCACGGATTGGACTTCCTCACCGACCTCGCCTCGGCCGCCACGAACCAGGCCGCCGACGTCGCCGAGCGGCGGCGGCTCGCGAGGGCCGCGGAGCCGGCACGGGTGCCGCCCGGGGAGCGGCGCGGCTCGTCCGCCTCGCGGGGTGAGGACGACGAGGAGGCCTACCTCACCGACACCGGCCTCGTGGCGCGGTTCTTCACCAACCCCGTGGCGGTGGTGCTGGTGCTCTTCGGGGTGCTCGCCCTCGTCGCGGGGCGGGAGGCCTTCGGCACGATCACCGGTGGCGCGCTCTCCCCGGTGCCGGAGTCGGCGGGGGACTGGTGGCGGCTGCACGTCACGACGTGGCACCCGCTCGGGACCGGCACCGACGTGCCGGCGCCCGCCTACGTGCTGCCGTTCGCGGTGGCCGCGTCGGTCCTGCTCGGCCACACCGGCGCGGTCGTCTCCGGCCTGATGCTGCTGGCCGTGCCGGTCGCCGCATGGGGCGCGTGGCGCCTGCTCAAGGTCGTGGGCCGGCTCGTCGACCCGCTCGGCCTGCCCCGCTGGCTCGTGGTGTGGGGGGCGCTGAGCTACGCCCTCGTTCCGGTCACGTCCGGCGCCTGGGCGGAGGGGCGGTTCGGCACGGTGGCGGTGGCCGCGCTGCTGCCGTGGGCCGCGCACGCGGCGCTGGGCTTCGTCGACCCCGACAGCGACCGGCGCTGGCGCGCCGCCTGGCGCACAGCCCTCCTGCTCGCGCTCGGCGCCGCCTTCGTGCCCGGCTTCTGGCTCTTCGCGCTGCTCGCGACCGCCGTGGTGCTGGGCTCGGCCGCGCTGATCGCGCCGCGGCTGCTGCGCGAGCGCGACAGCTGGGGACCGCCGGTGGTCGCGGTCGCGGCCACGCCGGTGCTGCTCGCGCCGTGGCTGCTCCCGCTGCTGACCACCGGCTCGGCGTCCGGGCTGCTCCTCGAGGCCGGCCGGCTGACCGTCGACCAGGTCACCTTCGGCGGCCTGGTGACCGGCCGGCTCAACGACCTCGGCGCCCCCTGGTGGCTCGGGGCGGTGCTCGGCCTGCTGGCGTTCGCGGCCCTGGTCCCACGACGTACCCGCGTGCCGGTGCTGATCTGCTGGCTGGTGGCCCTGGCGGCCGCCGTCGTGTCCGGCGTGCTCTCCCACGTGCGCCTGGACCTGCCGTCGGTCTCCACGCGGCCGAGCCTCGGCCTGTTCGTGGTGATCCTCCAGGGCACGGCGGTCGTCGCGGTCGTGCTCGGCGCCGACGCCTACCTGCGCCGCCTCGCCGACCACCACCCCTGGTGGCAGCGGGGGTTCGCCACCGTCCTCGCCGTCGTCGCCGCGGCCGTGCCGGTCGGCGGCCTCGGCTGGTGGCTGACCACCCCCGACAACGCCATGGCCCGCGACGCCGAGCAGGCGGTGCCGGTCTACATGCAGCAGAGCTCGCTGCTCGGCCAGGAGCACGGCGTGCTCGTGCTCGAGGGATCCGTCGACGACGGCATCGGCTACCGCATCCGGCGCGACGACGGCACGACGGTGGGGGAGGACGAGGTGCTCACCCTCGCCGACGAGGACACCGGGCTGACCGACGACGTTCGGGCGCTCGTGTCGTCGCCGACCCCCGCCGTCGTGGCCGCCCTGGGCGACCGGGGCGTGGAGTACGTCGTGCTCGGCTCACCGGCGGACGGACGGGTCTCCGCGCTCCTCGATGCCACCGCCGGTCTCGAGCAGGCGAGCGCCGAAGACCGCAGCACCCGGGCGTGGCGCGTCGACCGGCCGCTCGACCCGGCTGCCGTCGACGGCTCGGGGGCGTGGTGGCGCACCGCCCTGCTGGTGGTCCAGGCTGCGGCACTCGTGGTCGCCCTGGTGCTCGCCGCGCCGACCGTGCGGCAGCGCAGGGAGGTGCGCCGCGATGCCTGATCCCAGCAGCACGCCGCCCGCGACGTCCCCCGTTGCCGGCAGCCGTCGGCGCGCCGCCGTGGCGACCAGCCGGCGCCCGTCGCCGCTGACGGTGCTGGCCCTGGTCATCCCGCTGCTCACCGTCGCCGCGCTCGCGCTGGTCCGACCTGCCGACGAGCCGCCCGCCTCCTACGCCCCCGCCGGTGCGGCGCTCGACCGGTCGACGGCGGTCTGCCCCGCCCGGCTGCCGGGTGCGGACGAGGTGCGGTTCGGCAGCGCCAGCCTCGCCACGGGCGAGCTCCCCTTGAGGGTCGGGCCGCAGGAGGCCACCCAGGCCATGACCGACGGCACCGCGGCGCGCCGGGAGCGCGAGGCGGTCGTGGCCGGCGCCACCGGTGACCTCGCCCCCGGGCTGGTCCTGTCGCGGTCCGGCGCCGGGTCCGCCGTCGTCTGCGAGCCGCCAGCGCCCGAGCGCTGGTTCACCGGGGTCGGCGCATCGGCCGAGCATGCCTCGACCCTGACGCTCGTGAACCCCGACCGGGGACCTGCCGTCGCCGACGTGACCGTGTGGGACGGCAGCGGTCCCGTCGACGTGCCGGCGCTGCGGGGCGTCCGGGTGCCGGGCAGCCGGACGGCGTCCTTCGACCTCTCGGCCGTCGCCCCCAACCGTGACGCCCTCGCCGTCCGGGTGACGGTCTCGCGCGGGCGTCTCGCCTCCAGCGTCGTCGACGTCATCGACCCGGTCGGCCCCGGCCGGCCGGTGCGGGAGTGGCTGCCGGGGCAGGCCGCCCCCGCCTCGACGTCTTACGTCGCCGGGGTGGGCACGACGGCAGCCGACCGCGTGCTGACCCTGGCGAACCCCGGTGACAGCGAGGTGCGGGTCGCCCTCCAGCTCGTGAGCGAGGAGAGCGAGTTCACTCCCTCAGGCGTCGAGGAGGTGCCGCTGCCACCGGGGTCGGTCTCCGAGGTCGACCTCAGCGGCGTGCTGCGCGGTCGCACGCTGCGAGGCGTGCAGGCGCTGCGGCTCGAGGCCACCGGTCCGGTGACGGCGACCCTGCGCACCCGGACCGCCGCGGACCTCGCACTGGCGAGCGCCGGGACGACGGTCGGCACGGAGACGGCGGTCGCCCTTCCCGGCGGCGCGAAGCGGCTCGTCGTGACCGGTGCCAGCGCGCCCGGCGTGGTGACGCTGCAGGCGTGGGACGCGGACGGCCGTCCGGTCGTGCGCGAGCGGCGGGTCGAGGTCGACCCGGCCACCGCCTCACGGCTGCGGCTGCCCGACGAGGCCGTGCTGGCCCGCGTCCGCCTCCAGCGCACCGGAGCCGTGGTGGCGCTGGAGGTCAGCGACCGTGGGCTGTCGGTGCTGCCGCTGTCGCAGCTCGAGACGACCAGCGAGGTCCCGGACGTCCGACCCGCCCAGCGCTAGTCGTCGTCGCCGTACCTCTCGTCGACCTGCCCCGGCGCGAGGTTGAGCAGCTCGGCGAGCTGCTCGACGACGACCGTGTGCACCATCGCCTCCAGCTCGTCACGCGTGCTGGCCCGGTGCTCGATGGGGCGGCGGAAGATCACCAGCCGGGTCGGTGCCTGGCCCTTGCCGCGCACCAGCGACGACAGCGGCACGGTCTCGTCGCCCCAGTCGTCGGGCAGCATCGGCGTGTCCTCGACGGCGTACTCGACCAGACCGAGGTGGCGGTGCCAGCGCTCGTCCAGCGGGGTCACGACGTCGAGCACGAGCTGGTCGAAGCGCTGCCGCGCGGTCCGCAGCGCCGGGGTGCCCGGCACGGCGGGCAGCACTCCCGGCCCGCGCATGCCGCGGCCGCGCCGGTCCCGGGTCCGCGGCCTCACGTCGTCCACCCCGTCGCTCACGCCGCGAGCCTAAGCGTCGCGCGTGCGTGCGGCAGGTAGCGTCGGGCCCGTGAGCCTTGCCCGTCGTTGTTCGCGGACGGCGTGTGGCCGTCCGGCGGTCAACACGCTGACCTACGTCTACGCCGACCAGACCGCCGTCCTCGGTCCGCTCGCGACGTACGCCGAGCCCCACGCCTACGACCTCTGCGAGCCGCACAGCGAGCGGCTGTCCGCGCCCCGTGGCTGGGAGGTGCTCCGGCTCGCCCCGGACCCGAAGGCGCAGGGACCCAGCAGCGACGACCTGCTGGCGCTGGCCGACGCGGTGCGCGAGGCGGCGCGGCCGGCCCCGGCCCCCGTGCCGCTGCACTCCGCCGACGACCCGACGCGGGGCGCCAAGCGCGGGCACCTGCGGGTCCTCACGCCCACCGACTGACGTACTCTTCGGCACGTGAACATCGACGAGCAGCTGCTGAGCATCATCGTCTGCCCGGCCTGCCACGGCACGCTGTCGGAGTCCTCGTCCGGGGGCGTCGAGGAGCTCGTCTGCCAGGGGTGCGGCAACGCCTACCCGGTCCGCGACGACATCCCGGTGCTGCTCGTCGACGAGGCCCGCAAGCCCGACTGAGACGGGGACGGTCGTGGCGACGTGGTTCGACGAGGCCCGGCTCGATGACGCCGGTGTGCTGGAGACGGTGGACCTCCGGCTGCGCACGCTCGCCGAGAGCGGCGCGCGCGTGCGGCGCGAGGCGCACGAGGCGGCCACCGCGACGGCCCAGCTGATCGCGGCCGGCCGCGACGGCGAGCGGCCGCGTGCGGTGATCGCCGCCGGCCCGGACTCCCGGCTGCTGCGGGCGGTGCTCGAGCCGTGGTGTCCCGTGCCGTTCGTCGCCTGGCCCAACCCCGGCCTGCCCGGCTGGGCCGGGTCGCTCGACCTGGTCGTGATGCTGGCGCCCGAGGGCAACGACCACGGCTCGGCGTCGGCCGTCGCCGAGGCCGTGCGCCGCGGCGCGCAGGTCGTCGTGGCGTGCCCCGAGCGCTCCTTGGTCGGCGAGCACGCGGCGGGCCGGCACGTGACGGTGCTGCCGACGGTGACCGGCGACCAGCTCGCGACCGCCGTGGTGATGCTGGACTACCTCGCCCACGTGCACCTCGGTCCCCGCGCCGACGCCGAGTCGGTCGCCGCCTCCCTCGACGACGTCGCCACCAGCTGCTCACCGCACCGGGACCTCTCGGTCAACCCGGCCAAGATGCTCGCGATCGCGATGGCCGACACGAACCCGCTGGTGTGGGGCGGGTCGGTGCTCGCGGCCCGTGCGGCCCGCCGCCTGGCCGAGTCGCTGCGACGCACGAGCGGCCGGTCCGCGATCGCCGGCGACGCCGAGCACCTCCTGCCCGTCATCGAGGCGACCAAGCCGCACGACCTCTTCGCCGACCCGTTCGCCGACGAGCCCGGCGACCTGCGACCGCTCCTCCTGGTCCTCGACGACCGCTCCGACGACCCTGTCGTGCGGGAGCAGGCGGGCCAGCTGCGGGCGGCGGCGGCGCGGCACGGCGTACGCGTGGAGACGCTCGAGACCGAGGCCGACGCCGAGGTGGCGCGCTACGCGTCGCTGCTGCTGACCGGGACCTATGCCGCGGAGTACCTGCGCATCGGGCTGGTCGAGGACTGACTGCCCGGGGCGCCGCGAGCAGCCCGCGGCGGACCCGGCCCCAGGGCGGCGGCCGGGTGCGGCCATGTCCACGGAGCGAGTGTCACGCCCGGCACGGACGCTCAGTCGCGCTGCGGTCCCGAGTGCACGTGCACGTGCAGGTGCTTGGAGTCCTGGTAGCGGCCGAGGTTGGTCAGCACGGCCGCCGCGCCCTGCTCCTCCTCGACCCGTCGGGCCACCCGCTGCACGACCTCGAGCAGCGCGCGCACGTCGGGCTCGTCCGCCGCGCCGACGGTGGTGAACGACGCGATGTGCCGCCGCGGCACCACCACGACGTGGACCCGCCAGAACGGCCGGGTGTGGTGGTAGGCGAGCACCAGCTCGTCCTCGTGCACGACCTCCAGCGGCACGGCCCGCGGGATCGCCACGTCGCAGTAGAAGTCGTCCCCGGCGTAGGTGCCTGCACTCACGGTGGCAGCCTCGCAGGGCGGCGGGCGGGTCGTCGGCCCCTATTCTCGGCACAGGCGTACGGGCCGGCTCCGGTCTCATTGTCGGCGGAGGTGTCGGAGCCGCTGGACAGGAGGGATGCTCCGTGGCACGGCAGCTGCAGAACCGGGTCCTGGACCTGGTGGACGACGTGCTGAGCACGACGGTCCGCCGGGAGGTCGCTCCCGACTGGCTGAGGCGGCCCGGCGCCGTGGAGTGGCGACAGGCGTGGCCCACGGTGCAGGCCATCTATCGCGAGCTGACGGGCGGCACCCTCCCCGACACCATGCCGCCGCGTGAGCGCCGGAGCATCGACGCGGTGCTGTCGTCGCCAGACGGCGTCGAGCGCATCGTCGAAGTCGACGAGGTGCAGCACTTCACGCCGCCGCGCGCCAAGGCCTTTGCGCTGTACCCGCCAGGCACGGCCCTCGCCTTCGACCGGGTCGTGTGGACGGAGCGTGCAGCGGCCACCGCTCGGCTCCCGGGTGGCGGTTTCGCTCGGCCGTGCCCGCCGCTCCTCCCGGCCGCGGGTGGCAGGCACCTGCAGCGCGCGTTCCGCGACGCCCTCGCCGACCTGCTTCCGCTCCAGCACGGCTGGGCGCCCACCCTTCGTATCGGCGACTTCGAGGTCCGGACCTGGCTGGCTGACGACGATGCCCCCGAGCGGATGGAGGCGCTGCTGGCGGCGAAGGGTGTGGGCTGACGCGGGCTCGGCCGTGCGGCGGGTCGCTGGGCGAGGTGCTCCGCCGGCGGACGAGTGAGTGAGCGTCGGCCAGGGGCCGATCGGGGAGGGGCGGCCGCGATCGGTGGCCGGTGGAGGTGCTACGGCGCGTGTCACGAGGCCCGGTCGCGCCGCGCGGACATGCCGGTGGCCCCGCCGATGTCAGGTCGCCGGGGTGTGGGGCGGGGTCATGGTCGGTCGGGCGGCTGCGGCTCGGCGTCGGTGCTTGGGACGTGTGGCCCGGTGCCGGTGTGGTCGCGCAGGTACCGGTGGCCGTGGGGGCTGGTCCACTCGTAGACACCGTTGCCGGTCATGTCGTAGCGCCAGGCGGAGTGGGTCTTGAGCCGGTGGTGGCTGCGGCAGAGGGCGGCGAGGTTGTCGGTCTGCGTCGGCCCGGGCTGGGGTCGGCCCTCGGCCTCCGCGTCGTGGTCGTACGCGATGACGTGGTCGATGTCGCAGCTCCGAGCGGGCCGGCTGCAGTGCGGGAACACGCACGTCCGGTCGCGCAGGATCACCTGTTCGCGCAGTCGCGCGGGGATGTCGTAGCCGGGCGCGGACAGGTGGGCATTGACGTCGACGACCGGGGCGATGGTGACCTTGGTGCGGGTGTCGGCGCACCAGTCCTGCACCTGCGCCAGCAGCACGAGTCGCTGGCGTTCCTCAAGTCGGCCGGTGGTCTCGAACACGGTCTCGGTGCCGACGGTGGTGGCGTCGAAGTGGGCGTGCAGCACCACCTCACGCGCCACGGGTAGCCCGTCGGCGGTCTTCGTCGTGCCGGCGACCGCGGCGCCGTGGGCGAATAGGTCCAGCGCCGTCTGGGTGCGGGCGAGGTCACCGAGCGCTGCGGAGCGGCGGGCGTCGAGCGGCGCCTCGGACCCGAGGACCTTGAGCGTCTCGGCGCCGTGGGCGAGGGCGCGGTCCAGGTCGAGGGCGTCGGCGATGTCGAGCTCGGCCTCGAAACGCATCGTCCCCGCGTAGTGCACGTCGTCGGCATGGAGCGTGGCGTGGCGGTGGTCGACGTGCAGGTACCCGTCCTCGGGGTCGGTCGAGGGGTCGACCGCGGCGGCATCGTAGCGCTCGATGGTCTCGGCGACAAGCCGGTCGAGCTGCGCCGGCCCGATCCTGCCGGCGACGGCAGCGACCTGGGAGTCGACGTAGGCGGCGGCCTCGGGAGTCAGAGCCGGCGTGGTGTGGATCGTCGCCTCGGCGACCGCGCGCGCCCGCCAGGCCGGAACGCGGCCGGACTGCACCTGAGCCCACAGCCGGGGAAGGCGGTGGCGCAGCTCGAGGGCGTGGCCGACGAGCCGCTTCGCCGCCATCGTGGACGTGCCGAGGGCTGCGCCGAGCTCGGCGATGCTGAACTCGGCGACCATCGGGCAGCCC
Source organism: Nocardioides xinjiangensis (assembly GCF_017916455.1). GTDB lineage: Bacteria > Actinomycetota > Actinomycetes > Propionibacteriales > Nocardioidaceae > Nocardioides > Nocardioides xinjiangensis. The sequence goes on from NZ_JAFMSY010000005.1 coordinate 201,223, forward strand.
TCGCCGGCGATCGGGATCTCGACCTCGCAGCCCCACCGACCGTCGTCGGAGAACGTCGCCGCGTGGTGGATCGACTCGGGCGGGTGGAGGTCCGCCCACTGCGCCGCGAGGTCGAGCTGCCGGGCGGTGGCGGCGTTCTCGACGTCGCGGGCGTGGCGGATCGAGGCGAGCAGGCCGGCGGCTGAGGGGCCGTCTGCGCCGGTCGCGGTGGTCCGCTCCAACGACTCGATCATGTGTTCGATTCTACGCGGGCGCACCGACAGTCGGGTAGGGCTGTGGACGGTTGCCGGCCTACGAGTTCCACCGCGGAAACGCCAGGAGCGCCTGGGGGTCGGCTGGCACGCTGTCGTACGCGGACTGCCCGCACGTGATCACCCCAGCCGCGGTGGTCGGCGCCGAGGTCGCCGCCGTCGGTGCGCGGCCGGGCGCATCGTCGTCGGCATGGGCACGGGCCTGGGGTGGGGCTGTCGCCGATAGGCTGCGGATCGACCCGACCGACGACCCGAAGGACCGACCATGGCTGGCGGACTGTTCGCCCTCCTCGACGACGTCGCCGCGCTCGCACGCATCGCCGCAGCCGGCGTGGACGACGTGGGCGCGGCCGCCGCGCGGGCGAGCGCCAAGGCTGCGGGCGTCGTCGTGGACGACACCGCCGTCACCCCGCAGTACCTCCACGGGTCGGCCGCGGCGCGCGAGCTGCCGATCATCAAGAAGATCGCCATCGGCTCGCTGCGCAACAAGCTGCTCTTCATCCTGCCCGCGGCGGTGCTGCTCGGGCAGTTCCTGCCCGAGCTGCTGCCGGTGATCCTGATCTTCGGAGGCGCCTTCCTCGCCTACGAGGGCGCCCACAAGGTCCACGAGAAGCTCTTCCACCACACCACCGAGGCCGAGGAGGAGGTGTCGCCGGAGGGCGAGTTCACGCCCGAGCACGAGGCGCGCACCATCGCCCAGGCCGTCCGCACCGACTTCATCCTCAGCGCCGAGATCATGGTCATCGCGCTCAAGGAGGTCGTGGGCTCGGATCCCGACGCGACCATCTGGATGCGCGCGCTCATCCTGGCCGTCGTCGCGGTCCTCATCACGGTGCTCGTCTACGGCGTGGTCGCGCTCATCGTGAAGATGGACGACGTCGGCCTGCACCTCGCCGAGAAGCCGTCCCGGGGCTCGCAGCGCCTGGGACTCGCCCTCGTGACGGCGATGCCGCGACTGCTGGCCGCGATCTCGTTCATCGGCACGCTGGCCATGCTGTGGGTGGGCGGGCACATCTTCCTCGTCAGCTCCTACGAGATCGGCGGCCACGACGGCCTCCTCGAGGGGACGGGCATCGGCGACGTCCTGCACGCGCCGTACGACCTCCTGCACCACTGGGAGGAGGACGTGCACCACGCCGTCGGCGGGGCGCTCGGCTCCCTGCTCGGCTGGCTGCTCAACACCGTGGTCTCCGGGCTCGTCGGGCTCGTCGTCGGCGCCATCGTCCTGGCCGTCCTGCGAACCTTCGGCATCGGCGGCGGCCACGGGTCCGAGCACGGGTCCGGCCACGGGTCCGAGCACGGGTCCGAGCCCGGGGACGAGCACGGGAAGCACCACGCCGAGCAGCACGCCGCGGGGCACGTCGCCGGGGACGCTGACGGGGGCTCGCCGGAGTCGTCGGAGGGGCACGCGGGAGGACCTCCCGGAGAGGCTGCCGAGGATTCCCCGAATCGCTGAGAACGGTCCTACTCTCTTCTGGTCCGCGCGGGAGATCCCGACGATGCACAGATGTGCGGCGCAGACGCTCCTCCTCGACACCAGGAGACACCCATGGACTTCAAGGTCGCCGACCTGAGCCTGGCCGAGTACGGCCGCAAGGAGATCGAGCTCGCCGAGCACGAGATGCCCGGACTGATGGCCATGCGCGAGCGCTACGGCGCGGAGCAGCCGCTCCGCGGCGCCCGCGTCGCCGGCTCGCTGCACATGACGATCCAGACCGCCGTCCTCATCGAGACGCTGGTCGCGCTCGGCGCCGACGTGCGCTGGGCCACCTGCAACATCTTCTCCACCCAGGACCACGCCGCCGCGGCCGTCGTCGTCGGCCCGCCCGCCAACGGCGGCACCGTCGACGCGCCCGCCGGCACGCCGGTCTTCGCCTGGAAGGGCGAGACCCTCGCCGAGTACTGGGACGAGGCCGAGAAGGTGTTCGCCTTCACCGACGCCGACGGCAACCCGGTCGGTCCGAACATGCTCCTCGACGACGGCGGTGACATCACCCTCCTCGTCCACAAGGGGGTCGAGTTCGAGAAGGCGGGCGTGGTCCCGCCGCAGGACTCCACCGACAACGAGGAGTACAAGGAGGTCCTCCGGGTCCTCGCGCGCTCCTTCGCCGCCGACCCGCAGCGCTGGACCCGCATCGCCGCCGACATCAAGGGCGTCACCGAGGAGACCACCACCGGCGTCCACCGCCTCTACGAGCGGTTCAAGGACGGCTCGCTGCTCTTCCCGGCGATCAACGTCAACGACTCGGTCACCAAGTCCAAGTTCGACAACAAGTACGGCTGCCGCCACTCCCTCGTCGACGGCATCAACCGCGCCACCGACGTCATGATCGGCGGCAAGGTCGCGGTGGTGTGCGGCTACGGCGACGTCGGCAAGGGGTCCGCGGAGTCGCTGCGCGGCCAGGGTGCTCGCGTCATCGTCACCGAGATCGACCCGATCTGCGCGCTGCAGGCGGCGATGGACGGCTACGAGGTGCGCCGCCTGGAGTCCGTGGTCGACACCGCCGACATCTTCATCACCACCACGGGCAACTTCGACATCATCAAGGTCGAGCACTTCCAGCGGATGAAGAACCAGGCCATCGTCGGCAACATCGGCCACTTCGACAACGAGATCGACATGGCCGGCCTGGCGAGGATCCCCGGCATCGTCAAGGACGAGATCAAGCCGCAGGTCCACCAGTGGATCTTCCCCGGCGAGGACGGCGCACCCGGCAAGAAGATCATCGTGCTGTCCGAGGGCCGCCTGCTCAACCTGGGCAACGCCACCGGTCACCCGTCGTTCGTCATGTCGAACTCCTTCACCAACCAGGTGCTGGCACAGGTCGACCTCTTCACCAACCGCGACGCCTACGAGATGGGCGTGCACGTGCTGCCCAAGCACCTCGACGAGGAGGTCGCCCGGCTGCACCTCGACGCCCTGGGCGTGGAGCTGACCGAGCTCACCAAGGAGCAGGCCGAGTACATCGGCGTCTCCGTCGAGGGCCCGTACAAGCCGGAGCACTACCGCTACTGAGCCGGGACGGGCCTCCCCGTCACGGGCAGGTCGGTCGTGGCGCCACCCTAGACTGGCGCCATGACCGACCTTGCCGAGCCCGCGCGTGGCAGCGTGCTCGTCGTCGACGACGACGCCTCCCTGGCGGAGATGCTGTCGATCGTCCTGCGCCAGGAGGGTTTCGACAGCCGCATCGTGGGCCGCGGTGACGTCGCGCTCCACGCCTTCCGCGACTACAAGCCCGACCTCGTGCTGCTCGACCTGATGCTCCCCGGCAAGGACGGCATCGACGTGTGCAAGGAGATCCGCGCCGAGTCGGGCGTGCCGATCGTGATGCTCACCGCCAAGGGCGACACCGTCGACGTGGTCGTCGGGCTGGAGTCGGGGGCCGACGACTACATCGTCAAGCCCTTCAAGCCCAAGGAGCTCATCGCCCGCATCCGCGCCCGCGTGCGGCGCAACGACGTCACCCCCGACGAGGGCCTGACGATCGGCGACGTGTCCATCGACGTGGCGGGGCACTCGGTGACCCGCGACGGCCGCCCGATCAACCTCACGCCCCTCGAGTTCGACCTGCTGGTGTGCCTGGCCCGCAAGCCGTGGCAGGTGTTCACCCGCGAGGTGCTGCTCGAGCAGGTGTGGGGCTACCGCCACAGCGCCGACACGCGCCTGGTCAACGTGCACGTGCAGCGGCTGCGGTCCAAGGTCGAGCACGACCCGGAGAACCCCGAGGTCGTCGTGACGGTGCGCGGCGTGGGCTACAAGGCCGGCAAGTCCTAGGAGCGAGCGGTGAGCATGCTCGACCGGCTGCCGGCGGTGCTGCGCCACGGCCCCGCCTTCTGGCGGCGCTCGGTGCAGGCGCGCGTCGTGGTGAGCACGCTGCTGCTCTCGGCCGCGGTCGTCGGTGTCGTCGGCTGGTTCCTGATCCAGCAGACGCGCGACGGCCTGCTCGCCAACCGCGTGGACGCCGTCGTGGCCGAGGCCGAGGGGGAGACCGCCGCGGCACGTGAGGCGCTCGCCGCCACACCGGGCATCGACGTCGACGAGTCGGCGCAGCAGGAGGCCCTGGTGGAGCCGATCCAGGCGCGCGGGGCCACCCGCGGCTTCGCCGTCGTCCTGTCCCCGCCGGTCGGCGAGGGCCTCCGCCTGGCCGAGGGCGGCGCGAAGTTCACCGAGGGCCTCGACCTCGCGAGCGTCCCCGAGACGCTCGAGGAGCGCTTCGACTCGGCCTCGTCCACGGCCTGGACCTACACCGACATCCGCACCACCCAGGAGGTGCCGGGGCTGCCCGAGGGACCGGGCATCGTCGTCGGCAGCCAGGTGCGGCTCCCGGCCGACGACAACACCTACACCCTCTACTACCTCTACCCGCTGGCCGAGCAGCAGGAGACCCTCGCGCTCGTGTCCCGCGCCATGCTCGTCGCCGGGGTCCCGCTCCTGCTGCTCGTCGCCTGCCTGACCTGGCTGGTCACCCGGCAGGTCGTGACGCCGATCCGGATGGCGCGGCGGGTCGCCGAGCGGCTCGCCGCCGGGCAGCTGCACGAGCGGCTGCGCGTGCGCGGGGAGGACGACCTCGCCCGCCTCGCGACGTCGTTCAACCAGATGGCCTCCAACCTGCAGCGGCAGATCCGTCAGCTCGAGGAGCTCAGCCGGCTCCAGCGGCGGTTCGTCTCCGACGTCTCCCACGAGCTGCGGACACCGATCACCACCGTGCGGATGGCGAGCGACGTCATCCACGACGCCAAGCCGTTCCTCGACCCGGTGACCGGACGTGCCGCCGAGCTGCTGCAGAAGGAGCTCGACCGCTTCGAGACGCTGCTCGCCGACCTGCTCGAGATCAGCCGGTTCGACGCCGGCGCTGCCGTGCTCGAGGCCGAGGACGTCGACCTCGTCGACGTCGCCCGGCGCGTGGTCGACATGACGTCGGTGCTCGCCGCGCAGCGCGAGACCCGCGTCGTCCTGCACGATCCCGGCAGGCCGTGCGTGGCCGAGGCCGACGTACGCCGCGTCGAGCGCATCGTGCGCAACCTGGTCACCAACGCGATCGACCACGCGGAGAGCCGCGACGTCGAGATCTTCGTCGGCTCCGACCGGCAGTCGGCCGCGATCGCGGTGCGCGACCACGGCATCGGGCTCGGCCCGGGGGAGTCGGCCATGGTGTTCAACAGGTTCTGGCGCGCCGACCCCGCCCGCGCGCGCACCAGCGGCGGCACCGGGCTCGGCCTGTCGATCTCCCTCGAGGACACGCACCTGCACGGAGGCTGGCTGCAGGCGTGGGGACGCCCCGGCGAGGGCGCCCAGTTCCGGCTCACGCTGCCCCGCCAGCTCGGCTCCCAGCTGCGCCACTCACCGCTGCCGCTGGTGCCCCACGACGCCCGGGAGACCGCATGAGACGAGTCCGATCCCGAGCCCGAGCCCGGGCGACGCGGGTGCTGACGGCCGCGGCCGCCTCCGTGCTGCTGGCCGGCTGCGTGCAGATGCCGACGTCGGGCCCGGTGGTGGAGTCCGAGGTGACCACCGGCGCTGACGACGTGCCCGGCATCTCGTTCAACCCCCGTCCACCGCAGGAGGGGCAGGCCGCGGCAGACATCGTCAAGGGGTTCTTCGACGCGATGAGGGCCACGCCGGTCCGCACCAGCGTGGCGCGCCAGTTCCTCTCCCGCGAGGCCGCCGAGGCGTGGGTGCCCGAGCGGCAGATCATCACCTACGCCGAGTCCGCCGAGCCCACGACCGGCACGTCGGTGCGGGTCCGGCTCAGCGACGTCAAGCGCTACGACGCCCGCGGGGCGTGGCAGCGCACCCAGCCGAGCGCCGACCTGTCGCTGCGCCTGGTCGAGGAGGACGGCGAGTGGCGCATCGACGAGGTGCCGGACGCCCTGATCGTGCCGGACTCGTGGTTCGACGACTGGTACGAGCCGGCCTCGCTCTACTACTTCGACCCGGCCACCGAGGTGCTGGTCCCCGAGCCGGTGTTCGCGCCGCGCGGCGACCAGTTCGCCTCCTCGCTCGTGCGGGGCCTGCTCGCCACGCTGCCCGAGGACCTGCAGGACGTCGCGCGCAGCTACTTCCCGCCCGGCACCACCCACGGGCTCTCCGTGCCGATCACCTCCGGCATCGCGGAGGTCTCGCTGTCGGGCGACCCGGACGCGGTCGACGAGGTGACCGCCCAGCGCATGCTCGCCCAGCTGGTGTGGACGCTGCGGCAGGAGCCGCGCATCAACGCCGTGCAGCTCACGATCGGCGGGCGGGTGATCAGCTTCCAGGGCGGGTCCACGCAGGTCGACCTCGGCGGCGTCGGTAGCGCGTACGACCCCAACGGCGAGGCCACGAGCACCGAGCTGTACGCCTTGGCTGACGGGCTCGTCGTCGCCGGTTCGATGGCCGGCTTCGAGGAGACGCTCGGGCCCCTCGGGCAGGACGACTACGGCCTGCGCTCCATCGGCGTCGACCTCGCGGGCTCCCGCGTCGCGGGGGTGTCCGCCGACGGGACGCGCCTCGTTGTGGCTCCCGCCGAGGCGCCCACGGGAGAGGTCACGCCCGTCGTCGTCGGCGCGGCCGACCTGGCCGCGCCGAGGTGGGACCACCGTGACCGCATCTGGGTCCTCGACCGCAACGCGGGCCGGGCCCGGGTCGTCCTGGTGGTCGACGGGTCCGCGGCCGAGGTCGACGTCCCCGGCCTCAGCGGCCGCCGGGTCACCCAGCTGCTGGTGTCCCGCGACGGCACCCGGCTGCTCGGGGTGCGTCGGGGGCGGAAGGCCGACCAGGTCGTCTCCGTCCGCGTGCGCCAGGACGAGGCCGGGGTGGTCGTGGGGTTCACGCCGGTCCGCAGGCTGCCGCTCCCGGTCGAGGGCAACGGGCGCATTCGCGACGTCGGCTGGCGCTCGCCGACGACCGTCTCGGTGCTGAGCGACATCAACGAGGAGCTCTCCCTGGTCCGGACGCTGTCCGTGGACGGCGCCCCGGGCGAGGTCTCCACCGACGGCACCGTCCGGCTCCGCGGCTCCAACCGGGTGCTGGTGTCCACCCCCGCCGACGCGGAGTCCTACGCCCTCGCCGGGCGTTCGGTGACCAGCCTGACCCGTCCCGAGCGGACGGTGTCGGACCTGCCCGACGGCCTCACGTCGCTCACCTACGTCGGCTGAGCCGGCGGTCCTCCCCAGCCGCGCGGCGGGCGGTTGCCGCGGCAGCCGACGGCTGCTGGCATGGGTGGGTGCTCGACGCGGCGCTCGACCTCTTCCTCGGTAGCCGCTGCGTGGGGTGCGAGCACCCGGGCCGGATGCTGTGCCGTCCCTGCCGGGCCGCCCTGGCGCCGACCGCGCGGGTCGCCTGGCCCACCCCCGTGCCACCGGGACTGGTGACGCCGTGGGTCGCGCACACCTACGACGGCGCGGTCCGCGCGCTCGTGGTGGGACACAAGGACCGCGGGCAGTGGAGCCACCGGCGGGTGCTGGGCGGGCTGCTGGCCGAGGCGGTCCGCGGCGCCGTGGGGGAGCTGGACCCGACCGTGCCGCTCCTGCTGGTGCCCGTCCCGTCGCGCCCCGGCGCAGGACGCCAGCGCGGCTACGAGGCCACCGCAGCGCTGGTGCGGCACGCGGCGGCACTCCTGCGGGTCGAGCGCGCCGCGGCGGTGGCGCCGCTGCTCGTCTCGCGCGGAGCGGCGGACCAGGCGGGGCTCGACGCCGCCGGCCGGGCCGCCAACGTGACCGGGTCCATGCACTGTCCCGCGCCGGTGCTCGCCCGGGTCGGCCGCCGCCACCGGGAGGCGTACGTCGTGGTGTGCGACGACGTGCTGACGACGGGCGCCACGGCCCGCGAGGCGCAGCGGGCGCTCGAGGCGGTGGGGCTCCGGCCGGTCGCCGTCGCCGCCGTGGCGGCGACCCCCAGGCGGGTCGGCCCGAGGGGTGGGCCCGCGGTTGGTTCGGGGCGGTGGAGGGGCTAGCGTCTCTTCATGGAGTCCGCCCGGGTCCGTGGTTGCGTCACGGAGAGGGCTGTGCGCGGCACCGTCAGGTGCGGCGACGAGTCCCACCCGTGGCTAGCCGATGCCAGTCGCAGGCGAAACGGTCCACGTAAGTCCCCGGGCGCCGGGCTGCCCAGCAGCCCAGCGGCCGCGGGACGATCACGGTGCGGCTTAGAAGTAAGTCCTGCCCCGTCGCCGGCACCAGATGTGCCGGATGCCGGGAGAAGGCCAGTAGTGACGGAGAAGTTGCGAACGCTTCAGCAGGCGGTTGTGGGGTCGAAGACCAGGTCGGCCGGGCGGGCTCCATCCCACCCTGCCCCGGCGGGTGTGCCGCCGCGGCGAATGGAGGGGTGCGGCCCGTTCGCTAGTTGAGGAGGTTCACATGGAGGTTGTGGTCACGGGACGGCACTGCGAGGTGTCCGACCGGTTCCGCGAGCACGTGTCCGACAAGCTCACCCGTCTGGAGAAGCACGACCACCGCATCATGCGGGTCCAGGTCGAGGTGGAGCTCGAGAAGAACCCCCGCCAGCACGACCGGTCGACCAAGGTCGAGCTCACCGCCTTCTCCAAGGGGCCGGTGATCCGCGCCGAGGCCGCCGCCGAGGACAAGATGGGCGCCCTCGACCTCGCGCTCGACAAGATGCAGGCCCAGATGCGCCGCGCCGCCGACCGGCGGCGGGTGCACAAGGGACGCAACGCGCACGTGTCCGTCGGCGAGGCGCTGGCCGGCATGCCGCAGCTCGAGGACCCGGTGGAGGACGACGGCGTCGTGGAGCGCAAGGTCGGCCCCATCACCGTGACGGGTGACGGTCCGCTGGTCGTGCGGGAGAAGTCCCACAGCGCGGTCCCGATGACCCTCGACCAGGCGCTCTACGAGATGGAGCTCGTGGGCCACGACTTCTACCTGTTCGTCGACAAGGAGAGCGAGCGTCCCTCGGTGGTCTACCGCCGGCGCGGCTACGACTACGGCGTGATCTCCCTCGACGTCGGCTGAGCGCCGCGGCGGTGCTTCGGTCACGCGCGCATGACATGATGCGCGCGTGACCGAGGCAACAGGCACCGACGCCGCTCCTGCAGGCTCCGAACCCGTCCGCGTCCTCGTGGTCGACGACCAGGAGCTGTTCCGCCGCGGCCTGATCATGCTGCTCGGCGGCGACACCGACATCGAGGTGGTCGGCGAGGCGGCCGACGGCGTCACCGCCACCGAGCTCGCCGTCACGACCGCGCCCGACGTCGTGCTGCTCGACGTCCGCATGCCCCGCCGCACCGGCGTCGAGGCCTGCCGCGCGATCAAGGAGGCCGTCCCGGCCACCAAGATCATCATGCTCACCGTCTCCGACGAGGAGGCCGACCTCTACGAGTCGGTGAAGAACGGCGCCTCGGGCTACCTGCTCAAGGACTCCTCCATCGAGGAGGTCGCCCAGGCCGTCCGCGTCGTCAACGAGGGGCAGTCGCTGATCAGCCCGTCCATGGCGGTGAAGCTCATCGACGAGTTCAAGCAGATGTCGAAGCCCGAGCGCGAGCAGGGCCCGGCGCTCCGCCTGACCGAGCGCGAGCTCGAGGTGCTGCGCCTGGTGGCCAAAGGCCTCAACAACCGCGAGGTCGCCAAGGAGCTCTTCATCTCCGAGAACACGGTGAAGAACCACGTCCGCAACATCCTGGAGAAGCTGCAGCTGCACTCGCGCATGGAGGCCGTCATGTACGCCATGCGCGAGAAGCTGCTCGACCTGCCCTGACGGTGGACCGGCTCACCGCGCTCCAGGCCCGCCGCATCGCGCTGGCCGCCCAGGGCTTCACCGACCGGCCGCACGCGACCCCGTCCACCAGGACCTTCGACCGCACGCTCGCCCGCACGGGCGTGCTGCAGGTCGACTCCGTCAACGTGCTGCAGCGCGCCCACTACATGCCGCTGTACTCCCGGATGGGTCCCTACGACACCGACCTGCTGCGCCGCGCGGCCGAGCGCCGGCCGCGCCGGGTCGTGGAGTACTGGGCGCACGTGCAGGCGCTGATGCCGGTCGGCCTCTGGCCGCTCATGCGTCACCGGATGGACCAGTACCGCGCCGAGCGCGGCAAGTGGGGCTTCGTCGCCGACCCGACCCTGGAGCCGCGCGTGCTCGACGCGGTCCGCGACCGCGGCCCCGTCACCGCGCGCGACCTCGAGGACGAGTTCAGCACCGGACCCCGCAGCCGGGAGCACTGGGGCTGGAACTGGTCCGAGGCCCGCAAGGTGCTCGACTACCTGTTCCTCGTCGGCGACGTCGCGGTCGCCGGGCGCACCAGCCAGTTCGAGGTGGTCTACGACCTGCCCGAGCGGGTGCTGCCGACGGCCGTGCTCGACGCGCCCACGCCCACGCCGCAGGACGCGGTGACCGAGCTCGTACGCCGCGCCGCCCGCTCGCACGGCGTGGCCAGCGCCCCGGACCTCGCCGACTACTACCGGCTGCGGCTCCAGCCCGCCCCCGGCCGGCCGAGCGCGAAGGTGGCGATCGACCAGCTCGTCGAGTCGGGCGAGCTCGTCCCGGTCGCCGTCGACGGGTGGAGGCGCCAGGCGTACCTCCACCGCGACGCCCGGCTGCCCCGGCGCGTGAGCGCCCGGACGCTGCTCAGCCCGTTCGACCCCCTGGTGTGGGAGCGGGCGCGGACCGAGGCGCTGTTCGGCTTCCACTACCGGATCGAGATCTACGTCCCGGCGCCGAAGCGGCGGCACGGCTACTACGTGCTCCCGTTCCTGCTCGGCGACCGGCTGGTGGCGCGGGTCGACCTCAAGGCGGACCGGGCCTCGCGGTCGCTGCTCGTCCCGGCCGCGTTCGCCGAGGCGGGCGCCCCTCCGGGGACCGCCGAGGAGCTCGCCGAGGAGCTCCGGCGGCTCTCCGGCTGGCTGGGCCTCGACGACGTGGTGGTCGGCGACCGCGGTGACCTCTCCGCAGGCCTCTCACACGCATTGGGATCCCCGTTGGCACGGTAGGTACAGTTACCACTCGTGCCTGCCATCATCGACAAGCTGCTCCGCATCGGCGAGGGCAAGATCCTCCGCGAGCTCGAAGCCGTCTGCAAGGCGGTCAACGCCATCGAGGACGACTTCGTCAAGATGAGCGACGACGAGCTCCGCGGGATGACCGCAGAGTTCCGCGAGCGGCTGAGCAACGGCGAGACGCTCGACGACATCATGCCCGAGGCGTTCGCCACGGTGCGCGAGGCCTCCAAGCGCGTGCTGGGCATGCGTCCGTTCGACGTGCAGGTGATGGGTGCGGCGGCGCTGCACCTGGGCAACATCGCCGAGATGAAGACCGGTGAGGGCAAGACCCTCGTGGCGGTGCTGCCGTCCTACCTCAACGCCCTGGAGGGCAAGGGCGTCCACGTCGTCACCGTCAACGACTACCTCGCCAAGTTCCAGTCCGAGCAGATGGGCCGCGTGCACCACTTCCTCGGCCTGACCGTCGGGGTCATCCTGCCCTCCATGCGCCCCGCCGAGCGCCGCGAGGCCTACGCCTGCGACATCACCTACGGCACCAACAACGAGCTCGGCTTCGACTACCTGCGCGACAACATGGCCGACTCGGTCGAGGACTGCGTGCAGCGCGGCCACAACTTCGCCATCGTCGACGAGGTCGACTCGATCCTCATCGACGAGGCGCGGACCCCGCTCATCATCAGCGGCCCGACCCAGGACGAGGTCAAGTGGTACGCCGAGTTCGCCCGGATCGCGCGCACGATGGTCCGCGACACCGACTACGAGGTCGACGAGAAGAAGCGCACCATCTCGGTGCTCGAGCCCGGCATCACCAAGGTCGAGGACCACCTCGGCATCGAGAACCTCTACGACTCGGTCAACACGCCGCTCATCTCGTTCCTCAACAACTCGATCAAGGCCAAGGAGCTGTTCCGCAACGACAAGGAGTACGTCGTCATGGACGGCGAGGTGCTCATCGTCGACGAGCACACCGGCCGCATCCTGGCCGGCCGCCGCTACAACGACGGCCTGCACCAGGCCATCGAGGCCAAGGAGGGCGTGACCGTCCGCGAGGAGTACCAGACCCTCGCCACGATCACCCTGCAGAACTACTTCCGCCTCTACACCAAGCTCTCCGGCATGACCGGCACGGCGATGACCGAGGCGTCGGAGTTCGACAAGATCTACAAGCTCGGCGTGGTCCCGATCCCGACGAACCGCCCGATGCAGCGCATCGACAACGTCGACCTGGTCTACCGGACCGAGGAGGCGAAGTACGCCGCCGTCGCCGACGACATCGCCGAGCGCCACGAGAAGGGACAGCCGATCCTCGTCGGCACCGTCTCGGTGGAGAAGTCGGAGTACCTCTCCAACCTGCTGAGGAAGCGCGGCATCCCGCACACCGTCCTCAACGCCAAGCAGCACGCCGACGAGGCGAAGGTCGTCGCGCTCGCCGGTCACAAGGGCGCGGTCACCGTCGCCACCAACATGGCGGGTCGCGGCACCGACATCATGCTCGGCGGCTCGGTCGACTTCCTCGCCGACCAGGAGCTGCGCAAGCAGGGCCTCGACCCGGTGGAGTCGCCGGAGGAGTACGACGCCGCGTGGCCGGCGATGGTGGAGCGGATCAAGGCCCAGGTCGCGGCCGAGCACGACGAGGTCAAGGAGCTCGGCGGCCTCTACGTGATCGGCACCGAGCGCCACGAGTCGCGACGCATCGACAACCAGCTGCGCGGTCGTTCCGGCCGTCAGGGCGACCCGGGTGAGTCCCGGTTCTACCTGTCGCTGCAGGACGAGATGATGCGCCTGTTCAAGTCCGAGTGGGTCGACCGGATCCTCACCGTGCTCAAGGTCCCCGACGACGTGCCGATCGACGCGAAGCGCGTCAGCAACGCCATCGCCGGCGCCCAGGCCAACATCGAGTCGCAGAACTTCGAGTCGCGCAAGAACGTCCTCAAGTACGACGACGTGATGAGCCGCCAGCGCGAGGTCATCTACGCCGAGCGCCGCCGCGTCCTCGAGGGCGCGGACCTCGGCGAGCAGATCCGGGGCTTCCTCGACGACGTCATCGCCGGCTACGTCCGCGGCGCGACCGAGGGCTACGCGGAGGACTGGGACCTCGACGGCCTGTTCACCGCGCTCAACCAGCTCTACCCGGTGGGGCTCACCAAGGAGGGCGTCGTCAAGGCGGCCGGCGGGGTCGAGGGGCTCAACCGCGAGACCCTCATCGAGGAGCTCCAGAAGGACGTCCAGGAGGCCTACGACCGCCGCGAGGACGAGATCGGCGAGGAGGTCCAGCGCGAGCTCGAGCGTCGCGTCGTCCTCTCCGTGCTCGACCGCAAGTGGCGCGAGCACCTCTACGAGATGGACTACCTCCGCGAGGGCATCTACCTCCGCGCGTACTCCCAGCGCGACCCGCTCGTGGAGTACCAGCGCGAGGGCTTCGACATGTTCACCGCGATGATGGACGGCATCAAGGAGGAGTCGGTCGGGTTCCTCTTCAACCTCCAGGTGGAGGTCGAGGACGACGCCCAGGACGCCGACGGCCTCGACGAGGGCGGCGCACCCGTCCAGCCGGCCGCGCCGCAGGTCTCCGCGTCCACGCCGCAGATCGACTTCGCCCAGGCGGCGGCGCACGCACCCGGGGCCCAGACGGCCACGCAGCAGGCGCCGACCATCCGCGCCAAGGGCCTCGAGAAGCCGAGCCGGCCGCGCAACCTCGCCTACAGCGCCCCGTCGGAGGACGGCGAGGCCGAGGTCCACGCCGAGCCGGCCGCCGAGGACGACCCGTTCGCCGGGGTGGGCCGCAACGCGCTGTGCCCCTGCGGGTCCGGGCAGAAGTTCAAGCGCTGCCACGGGGCGCCGGGCGGCGCCTCCGGCCGCGCCACCGTGGGCGGCTGAGCAGCACCGCGGTCCGCGGGCTGCTCAGCCCCAGGCCAGCGCCACGCACTGCCAGCGGTCGCGCACGATCTCGAACCGTGCCGCGACCGCCCGGGAGCGGCGGCCGTACCTGACGTGCGCGCTCGCCTCGACCGCGTCGGACCGGACCAGGGCCGTGCGCACGCCCACGACCACCGGGCGGGCCGGGTTCGGGCCGCGCAACCGGCCGGGGGCGGAGCCGGCGGCCGCGCCGACGGTGCGCGCCCGCCGCGCGAGGTCGTCGTAGACCTCCGGCACCGTGTGGCGCAGCAGCTGGCTCACCGGGCGGTCCCCGGCGGCGATCTCGACGGCCGCAGCCAGGTAGCGGGCGACGACCGCGTCGACCTGCTCGCGAGCGGCCTCCGGGGCGGCGACCAGGTCGGTGGAACGGGCCAGCCGCGGTCGCGGGCGCGGGGGAGCGGTGCGCTGGGTGAGGTCGAGCGCGAGGGCTCCCTGGACGCTGGCCACGCCCGGGCCGGGTCCGGGATCCGACCGGAGGAGGATCACCTCGGCGTCGCTGCCCGACGGGGTGGCCATCATCGCTTCCCGTCCTCGTCGGTGTGGTCCCCGGTGTGGTCCCGGGCGGGCGGGTCCGGCTGCTCGTCCATGTGCATGTCCCTGTCGGTGTTCGTGTGGTTGCTGTTCGTGTCGGTGCCGTCGGTGTCGGTGGGAACGCCGTCGGTGCGCCGCGTCCCCGGCAGGCGGAGCACCTGGCCGGGGTGGATCAGGTCGGGGTCGCGCCCCACCACCTCGCGGTTCGCTGCCCAGATCGCGCGCCAGCGGGTGTGGACGTCGCCGCTGCCGGGGTGGTCGCGCGCGATGGACCACAGCGAGTCGCCGGGGCGCACGACGTGGGTGCCGGGCGTGGCAGGGGCCTCGGGTGCGCCGGCGGGTCGGTCACGCTGCGGCTGCACCTGCGCGACGGCCCGGTCCGGGATGCCCAGCCCCACCAGGAGCTCGGCGCCCTCGCCGTCGACCGCGTGCGCCGGGACCGTCGTCGAGGCCGCCGCGGCCACGCCACAGGCCAGCAGCACCAGCCGCCGGGTGGCCCCCGTCGCCGTCGGCACGCCGCCGCCGAGCACGTCGAGCACGGTGGTCGTCGTGAGGAGCCACAGCCAGCCGAGCGCGACCGCCAGTGCGCTCGCGCACCCGGCGACCACGAGGTCGGTGAGCCGGTCGGGAGCCGGTGCCGAGCCGGCGCGCTCCCACGCCCGCGGTGCGGCTGCCGCGGCCGTGGCGGCGACGGCGGTCGCTGCCAGCCACACGGCGAGCGGTCGCCAGACCGGTGAGGAGTCCCGAGACACCTGCCAAACCTTTCGTTTGCGTCCGTTTGCTTCATTCAACGAAGGTTGAGGACGCGGGTCAAGGCGTCCTCCACAGCCGGGACGCGGCCTAGGCTCGGTGCCATGTCCTGGGAGCACGACCTGTTCGCCCTGTTCGACGACCTCGAGGGTCAGGCCGCCGCGGCGTGGGAGGCCGACCGCGCGGCCGAGCTGGCGGACCGCGCTCGTGCCGAGTACGGCACGGTCACGCTGGCGAGCCGGCTGATGGCCTCACGGGGTCGCGACGTCGCGCTCGACCTGCCGCACCTCGGTCGCCTGGAGGGCAGGCTGTCCCGTGTGGGGGAGGAGTGGTGCCTGCTCCGGGGCCGCGGGCAGGAGTGGGTCGTGCCGCTCGCGGCGGTGTCGGGCGTGCACGGGGCCAGCGCGCGGTCGGTGGCCGAGGTCGCGTGGTCGCCGGTCGACCGGCTGGGGCTGCGTGCGGCCCTGCGACGGCTCGCCGACGCGGAGGCCCGGTGCGTGCTGCACGTCGCCGGCGGCGCGCGCCACGAGACGTACGTCGAGCGCGTCGGCGCCGACTTCCTCCAGGCGCGGGACGTATCCGGGAGCGAGGTGCTGGTGCCCTACACGGCCCTCGTCGCGGTGCAGAGCCGCGACGGCTGACCGCTCGGCTCAGGTGGCTTCCACGTCGTAGGGCGGGACCGCGCCCTCCGGCAGCGCCGACCGCTGGGTCGCCCGGGCCTGCTCCCGGTCGACCTCGGCCATCGCCTCGGTGATGTGCTTGCGCACGATCGCGCGGGGGTCGAGGTCGCGCAGCTGGAGGTCGGCGTACTCCGGACCGAGCTCGCTGCGCAGCTCGTCACGCGCGTTGTGGGCCATGTTGCGGGCGCGGTGGAGCAGCTGGGCCGCCTGACGGGCGAGGTCGGGCAGCCGGTCGGGCCCGAGGACCACGACGGCGACCAGGGCGATCACGGCCAGCTCGAGGAGCCCGACGTCGAACATGCCTCAGAACCTCCTGGTCCGGCGCCGGTCAGAACCTGCTGGACGGGGTCAGCCCGAGCTGCATGCCGGCGAGCCCGCGGCCACGGCCGGAGAGGGTCCGGGCGACGTCGGTCAGCTCGCGGGCCGCAGGTGCGCCGGGATCGGCCTCCACGATGGGCTTGCCGACGTCGCCGCCCTCCCTCAGCGAGATGTCGAGGGGGACCTGGGCGAGCAGCGGGACGTCGTAGCCGAAGCGCTCCGACAGGGTCTGCGCGACGCGGGCACCGCCGCCGCTGCCGAAGACCTCCAGCCGGTGGTCGTCCTCGGCGGGGCAGTGGGGGCACGGGAGGTAGCTCATGTTCTCGACGACGCCCACCACCCGCTGGTGCATCATCGAGGCCATCGTCCCGGCGCGCTCGGCCACCTCCGCCGCTGCCTCCTGGGGGGTGGTCACCACGACGACCTCGGCGCTGGGCAGGTGCTGGCCGAGCGAGATCGCCACGTCACCGGTGCCCGGCGGGAGGTCGAGCAGAAGTGCGTCGAGGTCGCCCCAGTAGACGTCGGCGAGCATCTGCACGAGTGCGCGGTCGAGCATCGGGCCACGCCAGGCGACGACCTGGTCGCGGCGCGGCTTGAGCATGCCGATCGAGATCACCGACACGCCGCTCGGGGTCGGGACCGGCATGATGAGGTCGTCGACCTGCGTGGGGCGGGTGTCGGCGACGCCGAGCATGGCGGGCACGGAGTGGCCGTAGATGTCGGCGTCCACGATGCCGACCCGGAGGCCCTGGGCCGCCATCGCGAGCGCGAGGTTGACGGTGACCGACGACTTGCCGACGCCGCCCTTGCCGCTGGCGATCGCGTACACCTTCGTCAGCGACCCGGGCTGCGCGAACGGGATCTCGCGCTGGGCGCGGCCGTCGCTGAGGACCTCCTTGAGGCCGGCGCGCTGCTCGGGGGTCATCACGCCGAGGGTGAGGTCGACGGAGGCGACGCCCGGGACCGTGGTGACGGCCGCCGTGACGTCGCGGTTGATGGTGTCCTTGAGCGGGCACCCGGCCACCGTGAGCAGCACGTGCACGGCGACGGAGCCGTCGGCGGCCACCTCGACGGAGTCCACCATCCCCAGCTCCGTGATCGGGCGCTTGATCTCCGGGTCGTTGACGGTCGCCAGCGCGTCCATCACCTGCTGCTGCGTGGGGGTGCTCATGATGCCCCAGTCTACGAGCCGACCCGAGGGCTCACGGTTCGGGCTCGTCGTCCGCCTGCTGGCGCGAGAGGTCCTCGATGTCGCCGAGCAGCCCGCGCAGCTCGGAGCGGAGGAAGTCGCGGGTGGCGACCTCGCCCACGGCCATCCGCAGCGAGGCCACCTCGCGCGCCAGGAACTCCATGTCGGCGTGCGCCCGGGCGTTGGCCTGCCGGTCCTGCTCCGCGACGACCTTGTCCCGCTGCTCCTGCCGGTTCTGCGCGAGCAGGATCAGCGGCGCGGCGTACGACGCCTGCAGGCTGAGCATCAGCGTGAGGAAGATGAACGGGAACGGGTCGAAGCGCAGCTCGCGCGGGCTCAGCGTGTTCCAGAGGATCCAGGCGGCGACGAACATCGTCATCCAGAGCAGGAACTTCGCGGTGCCCATGTAGCGGGCGAACGACTCGGCGAACACGCCGAACGCGTCGGCGTCCACGCTGGGGCGTCGCACGAGGTGGCGGCGGGCGTCGCGCGGGGTGTCGAGGCGGGAACGGCGGTCCACCGTCATCGGACGCCCCCGCCGCGTGCCCGCGCGCCGGCGTCGCCGGCGATGGGACCGGGCCGGGGCGCGCGGTCGCGCCAGCCCTCGGGCAGCATGTGGTCGAGCAGGTCGTCCACGGTGACGGCGCCGAGCAGCCGGCCCTCGTCGTCGACCACCGGCGCGGCGACGAGGTTGTAGGTGGCGAGGTGCGCGGCCACCTCGTCCATCGAGGCGTCGGGGCGCAGCGGGTCCATCGACTCGTCGAGGGCCGCCGCCACCAGGGTCGACGGCGGCTCGCGCAGCAGCCGCTGGATGTGCGCGGCGCCGAGCAGCCTGCCGGTCGGCGTCTCGAGCGGCTGGCGGCAGACGTAGACCAGCGCCGCCAGCGCCGGCGTGAGCTCGGGGTTGCGCACCTGCGCCAGCGCGTCGGCGATGGTCGCGTCGGGGGAGAGGATGACCGGCTCCGGCGTCATCATCGCGCCGGCGGTGTTGTCCTCGTAGGACATCAGGCGGCGGACGTCCTCGGCCTCGTCGGGCTGCATCAGGCCCAGCAGGGTCGCGGCCGTCTCGGGGTTGAGGTCGGCGATCAGGTCCGCGGCGTCGTCGGCCGACATCTCCTCGAGGACGTCGGCGGCGCGCTCGGAGTCCAGCTGCTCCAGGATCTCGACCTGGTCCTCCTCGGGCAGCTCCTCGAGGACGTCGGCGAGCCGCTCGTCGTCGAGGGCCGCCACCACCGCCGTCCGCCGCTCCCGGGGGAGGTCGTGGATCATGTTCGCCGCGTCGGCGGGGCGCATGTCGTTGAGCGCGGAGATGAGGTGGGTGGCCCCCTGCGTGGGCTCGGGCCGGGTCAGCCCGGTGACGTCGCGCCACTCCACGACGTACGTCTGCCCGCGCCGCCGGAACCCCTTGCTGGGCTCCTGCACGGCGACGCGCGAGAGCACCCAGTCGCGGTTGCGTGCCTGCTCCATCGCGACGTCGTAGACGACCCCGGTGACGCCGGACTCCCTGATGGTGACCGTGCGGTCGAGCATCTGCCCCATCACCAGGGTCTCGGTCGAGCGCTGCTCGAACCGCCGCATGTTGAGCAGCCCGGTGGTGTGCACCTGGCCGCTGTCGATGTTGGTGATGCGGGTCATCGGCACGAAGATCCGTCGCCGCCCGAACACCTCGGCCACCATGCCGAGGACCCGCGGCTGGCTGGTCTCGGTGCGGATGGCGACGACGAGGTCGCGCACCTTGGCCACCTGGTCGCCCTGCGGGTCGAAGATCGGCAGCCCGACGAGCCGGGCCACGAAGACGCGGGTCGGGGAGGTGCTCACGGCGGCAACGTTAGCGTGCCGGGACCGCGCTCGAAGCCGTCGTGCGGGCGAGGCCGTCGTGTACCCTGAGGCCGCACGAGTCACTTCCGTCACATCACACCCGTCACATCGACCGTGTCCTCGCAGCGCGTCCCACGCGCCGGGCGGCCACGGTCGGGCCACCTCGACGACGCCACTTCCCCGACGACTGTGAGGCCCCACGCATGTCCGGCACGACCACGTCCTCGCGCTCCACGCGTCCGCCCGTCACCGGGCTGCGACGCCTGTGCGCCACCTCGCTCGCCCTCGCGACCGCGCTGCTGATCGCCCCGGCCACGCCCGACGCCCTGGCTCCGGCAGCCGCGGCGGCACCGGTGGCCGCACGGGTCGCCGACACCCCCCAGACGACGCCCGCCACGTCGTTCCGGGTGGCCAACTTCAACGTCCTCGGCGCCGACCACACCGCGCCGGGCGGCAACCGCAAGGGCTGGGACTCCGGCGTGGTGCGCATGGACCGCGTGGTGACCCTGGTGAAGGAGAACGCGCTCGACGTCGTCGGCTTCCAGGAGTTCCAGCCGCCGCAGGCCACGCGCTTCGCGGAGCTGATGGGGACCACCTGGCAGACCTACCCCGGCCTGAACAACCCCGCGGGACCGTCGGTCAACTCGATCGGGTGGAGCACCGCGGTCTGGCGGCTGCTCGAGGCGCGCACCATCCCGATCCCCTACTTCGACGGCGTCCCCAGCCGGATGCCCGCGGTCCTGCTCCAGAACATCGAGACCGGGCGCCGCGTGTGGTTCTTCAACACGCACAACCCGGCCGACACCCGGGGGCCGGCCCAGCAGTGGCGCGACACGGGCTTCGCGATGGAGGTCGCCCTGGCCAACGAGCTGCGCGCCGCCTACCCCGACGCCCCGTTCATCTCGCTCGGTGACAAGAACGAGCGCGGCGAGTACTACTGCGCCGTGGCCCCCGGCGCCGACCTGTGGTCGGCGAGCGGCGGCTACGTCGACGGCACCACGTGCCGCCCGCCGGCCGGCGGGGCGATCGACTGGATCATGGGCACGAAGGACGTGTTCTTCAACGGGTACACCCGCCTCGACAACGCGTTCGTCCGCCGCACGAGCGACCACCCGCTCTACTTCGCCAACGCGGTGGTCCCGGCCTCGGCGCCCGTCGGCGTCGACCACGTCGTGGTCGTCGCCGTCCCCGGCCTGACGTCGACCGTCGTGCGTGGCAAGGTCGGCGACGCCGGCGAGATCGCCCGCCTGCGTGCCAACGGCGCCTCGACGACCAACGCCCGCACCGTCCGGGAGAGCACGCAGGCCGACGCGAACCTCATGTCGCTGCTCACCGGCCGCCGGGTGTTCGCCAAGGCCGGCGGCCACGGCGTCGGCTCCACCAAGCGACTGCCCGCCACGGTGCACGCCTCGGCCGGGCAGTACGTCTCGGGCGTCTTCGACCTCGCCCACAACCTCTCGAACCGCACGATGTTCGGCGCCAGCCGCCCCGAGACGCACCTGGTCCACCGCAGCTGGAACCGCAAGTCCGGCGGCGGTGACCCCTACGGCGTCGACGACGGGAAGGCCAAGCTCGACGCCGCCAAGGTGATGCGCGACGACGCCGCGGTCGTCGGGTGGTGGCGCGACAAGATCGCCAAGGCACCGGCCGAGCTCAGCGTCCTCGAGCTCTCCGGGGTGCTGGACGCAGGTCTCGACGACGGCTTCACCGGTCCGGCGTACCAGAAGGCGGTCCGCAAGGCGTTCCGTCGCGTGGCAGCGGTGCGCCGCAGCATCGCCGCGTCGCCGGAGATGCAGGGCACCACCCTGCTGGTGGTCACCGGCACCGGCGGCGCCCAGAAGGCGCGAGGGTCCTCGCGCGACTGGGCCCAGAGCTACCGCGTCCCCATGTGGGTGACCGGTCCCGGCGTCCCCGCCGACAGCGACCTGTACGACCTCAACCCGTCGTTCGCCTCGCCGGGCAAGCAGCAGATGGGCTACTCGGGCGTCCAGCCGATCCGCGTCGGTGACCTGACCAACCTCGTCACCCGCACGCTCGGGCTCCCCCCGGTGCCCGGCTCGTCGATGGACCCCGAGCAGCGCTTCCAGGTCTTCGACCCGCTCCTGGTGCCCGGCGCCTGACCGGAGGTTGGGACGCGGCCCGGAGGCCCGGCTAGGCTGGCCGCCTCCGAGCCGTCCGCCCGACCCGCCCGCGCGGCAGGCGGCTCGCCTCCCGGAGGTGGCCGTGATGCACAAGGATCCGACCGTGAGCGGCCCGCGCCGCTCGCGCGCGGAGGTGTGGGCACCCCTCCTGGTGCTGGCGGTCATCGCGGGCGTCGTGTGGGCGTCCTTCTGGTCCGGGCCCGCCGGCACGGGCTCCGCGGACGACCGCGTCGGCGCCTCCCAGGAGACCGGCGAAGTCACGGAGCCGGACGGGCCCACCGGGACGGAGGAGCAGGGGTCGGCGACGCCGGACGACGAGGCCACCTCCGGGGAGGGCGGCAGTGCCGAGCCGGACGTCACCGAGCCCGAGGAGCTCGAGGCGTCCGTACGTCGCTTCCGCGCCGCCCAGCGGCGGCTGGCGGCCCGGGTCGCCCAGCAGCTCGAGCGCCGCACCCAGCCGGCGGTGGAGTTCCAGGTCGCGACCTACAACGTGCTCGGCGACTCCCACACCGGTCCCGGCGGCAACAAGCCCGGGTTCCCCGACGCGGGTCCCCGCATGGACATGGCGATCGCCGCGCTGCGCGGCAACGGCATCGACGTGGTCGGCTTCCAGGAGTTCGAGGCCAGCCAGCACAACATGTTCGTCGCCCGGGCGGGGGAGTACTCGCTCTACCCGGGGTTGTCCCTCGGCGACAAGTCCGTCCGCTTCAACATCGCCTGGCGCTCCGACATGTTCCGGATGGTCGAGGCGCATACCCTCACCATCCCCTACGCCGGCGGCAGCCGGATCGCGATGCCGGTCGTGCTGCTGGAGTCCACGAGCACCGGTCGCCGGGCGTGGTTCGCGAACTTCCACAACCCCGCGGACACCCCCCGCCTCGGCAACAACGCCCGCTGGCGGGCCGAGGCCGCCGGCCTCGAGATCGCCCACCTCACCGAGCTGCGCCGGTCGGGCGACTACCCGGTGATCGCCACGGGCGACTACAACGAGCGCGCGGAGATCTTCTGCCGCTTCACCGCCGGGGGCGTCTTCAGCGCCGCCAACGGCGGCAGCTCGGCAGGCGGGTGCTCGCCGCCCCCGAGCATGCAGGTGGACTGGATCTTCGGCTCCACCGGCGTCGCCTTCGCCGACTACGCCGTGACCGGCACCGGCAAGGCGTCCGACCACAGCCTGGTGCACGCCACCGCCACGCTGACCGCGTCGGAGTAGGCGCAGCGCCGGCGACGGCGCTCGATATACTCCGGGAGTGAGGTCACTGAGCCAGCTGCGGCGTCCCGGCGCGCTGGAGGTCCTCCGGATCGACGCGCAGGAGATCGTCGTCTCGCCGTCCCGCGAGCGGCTCGTCGACGTCGCCTTCGACGGCCGGCGCATCTGGTCGTTCTGGCTGCTGCGTGACGGCCAGGCGCGCGACGACGGGATCCACCTGTCCTGGCCCAAGCCGCTGCGCCCCTTCCTCGACGGCGTCACCGAGGTCACGATGACCGACCCGGGCACCGGCACGGTGCTGTACTCCCGGACGGTCCGGCTCGGCGACCGTCGCGACCGGATCGAGGTGGTGAACGCGGCGGGCCGACCGCTCAGCCTCGACAAGTCGCTCAAGCTCGTCGAGACCTTCGACACGCGCGACGCCGCCCAGGTGGAGCCGCTGCTCGACGCGATCGACGAGGTCCTCGGCGCGCTGCGCAAGGCCGGGCTCGACGCGTTCCTGGCCTACGGGACCGCGCTGGGCGCCGTGCGTGACGGCGGGCTCATCGGCCACGACAGCGACGCCGACCTCGGCTACGTCAGCACCTACGACCACCCGGTCGACGTGATCCGCGAGTCCTTCCGCGTGCAGCGCGCGCTGACCGACATGGGCTACCGGGTCACGCGGTACTCCGCGATCGCGCTCAAGGTCCACGTGCTGGAGAGCGACGGGCTCGACCGCGGCCTCGACGTCTTCGGCGGCTTCATGCGCAACGGCGTGCTGTACCTGATGGGCGAGATCGCGGTGCCGTTCCGGCGCGAGTGGATCCACCCGCTCGGCACGGCCTCGCTGGAGGGCCGCGAGTTCCCCGTGCCGGCCGATGCCGACAAGTTCCTCACCGCCACCTACGGCCCCCACTGGCGCGTGCCCGACCCGGCCTACAAGTTCACCACGCCGGCCAGCACCATCGAGCTGTTCAACGGCTGGTTCCGCGGGATGCGCACGGGCCGGGCCGGCTGGCACGGCTACCACAAGCGCACGATCCACCAGGAGCCGACGGTGTCCGACGTCGCGCGCGAGGTGGCCGAGCGCCACCCCGACCTGGCGACGTACGTCGACATCGGCTGCGGCCGCGGGGCCGACGTCGGCTTCTTCGCCGACCGGGGCGTCGCCGCGGTCGGCCTCGACTTCCAGCCCTATGCCTACGAGGTCGAGGCGCAGCGCCGCGCGGACGACCCGCGCGTGACCTTCCAGCTGTTCAACCTGCTCGAGCTGCGCCACGTGCTCGCCGTCCCGGCCTGGCTCGCCCGGCTGCCGGGCCCCCGCGCCGTGGGCTGCGTCCACGTCGTCGAGCGGCTCGGCCGGCGCGGGCGGCTCAACATGCTGCGGGCCTCGCGCATGGTCCTCGCCGGCACCACCGGCACGCTGCACCTGCAGTTCCTCAGCGAGAAGGGCCGTGACGGCTACGCTCGCCGCACCGGCGCCCGCAAGGCCCTCGACCCGGCGGTCGTGCTGGCCGAGGTGGCCGAGTCCGGCGGCCGCGTCCTCGAGGACCGGCGCACGCGCGTCTCGGCCGACCCCGCGAGCTCGCAGGTGTGCCGCTTGATCATCGACTGGAACGGGTGAGGTGGGAGCAGACATGTTCGGACGCAGGAGGCACGCGCCGGCGAGCGGGGACCTGGAGAAGCGGGTCGCCGCCCTGGAGGAGGCCCTCCAGGAGAACCGCGCCCTCAACGTGCGCCTCGCCGAGCTCACCGACGTCGTGACCGAGCTGCTCCTGCCGGTCGCCGCGCGCGACGAGGAGAAGCTGGAGGAGCTGCTCGAGAAGTACCGCGGGGACTTCTCTTGAGCCCAGGCCCGGACAGCCGTGGCGGGCCCCGCCGGGTGTTCCTCCACATCGGCCTGCCGAAGACGGGGACGACGTACCTGCAGCAGGTGGTGTGGGGCAACCGCGACCGGCTCCGCGCCGCGGGCCTCGTCCTGCCCGGCTTCGGGCACCGCGAGCACCTCTGGGCGGCGCTCGACCTCCAGGAGCGCCCGCGGCTGGCCAGGCGCCACCCGGACGCGCCGGGGGCCTGGCAGCGGCTCGTCGACGAGGGCGCGGGGCAGTCGGCCGACGTCCTCATCACCCACGAGTTCCTGTGCGGGGCCAGCGCCGCGCAGGCCTCGCGTGCCGTCGCCAGCTTCCCCGGAGCCGAGGTGCACCTGGTGGTCACGGCCCGCGACGCGGCGAGCGTGGTCTCGGCCGGCTGGCAGGAGTCGGTGAAGAACGGCGGCACCGTCGACCTCGACTCGGTCCTGGCCGGCAAGGCCGCCGGCGGCCCGGAGTTCAGCATGCGCACCTGGGACCTCGCCGCGGTGCTGGAGCGCTGGACCCGCGACCTGCCCGCCGAGCGGGTGCACCTCCTCGTGATGCCCGGCGCCGGCGAGCCGCGGGACCTGCACTGGCGCCACTTCGCCGAGGTGCTCGGCGTCGACCCCGACGACTTCGAGGCGCCGGCCGAGGCGGTCAACCCCGCGCTCGGGATCGTGCAGATCGAGACCCTCCGGCTGGTCAACAAGCACCTGCCGCCGTACTCCGCCCAGGAGCGCGGCGTGTGGATCCGCGGCTACCTCGCCGAGGACCTGCTGGCCCGGCAGCCGAGCGAGCGCGGCGGGCTGCCCGAGGCCTACCGCGACCGGTTCGACGCCATGGACCGAGCGGCCGCCCGCCTCGTGGCGGAGCGTGGGTTCCACGTGCTCGGCGACCTCGCCGCCCTCACCGGCCGCCGCGTCGCCGGTGCCGGCCGCCTGCCCGGCACCGTGACACCGGAGGAGCTCCTCGAATCGGCGGGGCGCCTCGTCGCTGATATCGTGGCCGACGTCCGCGCGAGCACCCACGACGTGGTGCCGCGGTCCCGGGGGAGTCTCTGACCCGGGTGCCGGAGGGCACCCCGAGGGAGTTTGTGTTGCGTTCCACGTTCATCGCCCTGTCCGCCGCCTGCGGCTTGCTGACCGCGCTGCTGGTCCCGGCCTCGGCCGCCGCCCCGCCTGCACCGGCGACCGTCGCGCGCGGCGTCGCCGCGTCGGCCCCGGCCGCCCCCACCACGCTGGCGCGCCCCGGCAAGCCCAACAAGCGGTGGAAGGTGCCCACGGGCCCGAAGTTCAACAACCCGATGATCCCCAAGGACCGCTTCGTCATCGAGCGCCACGTCCTCCGGGCGATCCGCAACACGCCCAAGGGCGAGAAGATCACCATCTCCGCGTACTCCCTCGACCGGCAGGTGTTCGCCGACGAGCTGATCCGCGCCAAGCGGCGCGGCGTCAAGGTGAAGGTGCTGCTCAACGACCACCTGGTGCCCAACGCCCAGGTCCGGATCCAGCGCGTCCTGGGCAACAAGACCAAGAAGTCCAGCTTCCTGCGCCGCTGCGTGTCGGGCTGCCGTGCCGACAAGAACGAGTACAACAACCTGCACAGCAAGTTCTACCTGTTCAGCCGCACCGGCCGGAACCGCAACGTCGTGATGCTCGGCTCCTACAACATGACGCTCAACGCGGTTCGCTGG
Source organism: Nocardioides xinjiangensis (assembly GCF_017916455.1). Lineage (GTDB taxonomy): Bacteria > Actinomycetota > Actinomycetes > Propionibacteriales > Nocardioidaceae > Nocardioides > Nocardioides xinjiangensis. Next base: position 227,478 of record NZ_JAFMSY010000005.1, read on the forward strand.
CAGTGGAACGACCTCTGGACGACGGTCGGCAAGAAGACGCTCTACGACCAGTTCGTCTCCCTGTTCAACGACATGCGGCCCGACTGGGACAAGCGCCGTGCGTCCTACGCGTTCTGCGAGAACGGCCGGGACTGCCCCGCAGGTGACCAGCAGAAGTACTACAACATCGTCTTCCCGCGGCACACGACGCCCAAGAAGGACGTCGTGCTCGACATCCTCAACAACGTCCAGTGCGTCTACACCGACGCGGCGGGGGTGCAGAGGCGCACCCAGCTGGCGCTCTCGATGCACACCATGCGCGGCAACCGGGGCAACTACATCGCCGACAGGCTGCGCTCCCTCTACGCGCAGGGCTGCAACCTTCGGGTCAACTACGGGCTGATGGGCTTCTACACCAAGAAGCACATCGGAGCGCCGACGCCGAGGGGCCGCGTGCCGCTGCGCTCGACCGGCTTCAACCTCCGCGACGACGTCCCGACCGGTGACCCCGAGATCGACAACATGCCCGAGAACATCGAGCGCTACACGCACCACAAGTACTTCGTGCTGCGCGGCTCCTACAAGGGCAACGTCGACTCGCACATCGTGTGGACGGGCTCGACGAACTGGTCGAGCCTCGGCACGCCGCAGGACGAGATCCTGTTCAGCATCCACGGCCGCGGGGTCGTCCGCGACTACATGGCCAACTTCAACCTGATGTGGAAGAAGCCCTTCAGCCGCGACGCCTACACCACGACGTACTCGTCGTGGCGGATGGTCAACGGCCGCCGGGTGGGCGTCGGCCCCATGGTCACGGTCGAGCCCGACCGGCTCAGGGGTGCCGGACCCACCTGGGAGAACGACTGACCGGCGACTGACCGGCGTCAGCCCTCCTGCTCGCCGGCGTCCTCGGCCGGCAGGAGGGACTCGGCGAGGCCTCGCACGGTCTCGAGGTCGGGGCCCTGGAGCACCACGGTGCTCGTCTCGAGGTCGTAGGCGAGCACCGTCGCGCCGTCGTGGTCCCACGCCGACCACCGGCCCGTGCCCCAGTCGGAGAGGTCCACGTCGTCGCCCGGCGTGAGTCCGGGCCGGTCGGCGAGGACGTCGTCGCTCGAGCCGGGAAGCTGGTCGAGCACCACGTCGCCGGCCGGCGCGGTGAACTCCATCCGCCACCACTGCGGGTCGGCCCGGTAGCCGCCGCCGACCGTGGTCCAGCCCTCGGGCAGCATCGTGGGCACCATGGTGACCAGCTCGTCGTCGACGGCGCGCAGCGCGGCGCGCTTGTAGGGCTTCCGGACCGCCGGCTCCTCGCCGAAGTCGACCGGGTCCACCGGCGTCGAGGTCGGCGACTGGCTCGGCGAGGCGTCGCCGGAGGTGTCGGACGAGGCGTCGGCCGCCGTGTCGGAGGCGTTGCTCGGGTCGTCGCCGCACGCACCGGCGAGCAGGACGAGGGAGACGCCGAGGGCCGGTCCGATCGCACGGGTGGTTCGCATGCGCTCCAGTCTCTCACGCTGCGACGAGGGCGGGTCCGTGTGACGACTGTCTCTCCCGGCGACCCTGCCGACGGTGAACGCCCGTTAACTAGACTCCGAGCGATCCAGCCGCGAGAGCACAGGAGCCACCACATGCCCCGCCTCTGCCAGACCGACGGCCTCACCGAGGACCAGTCCGAGATCCTCAAGGCGGTGCGGCAGTTCGTGGACGAGCGGATCATCCCGGTCGCGCAGGAGCTCGAGCACGCCGACGAGTACCCGCAGGAGATCATCGACGGCCTCAAGGAGCTCGGCGTCTTCGGCCTGACCATCCCCGAGGAGTTCGGCGGGCTCGGCGAGTCGCTGCTGACGTACGCGCTGGTGGTCGAGGAGATCGCGCGCGGCTGGATGAGCGTGTCCGGCGTGATCAACACCCACTTCATCGTGGCCTACATGCTCGTCCGGCACGGCACGCAGGCGCAGAAGGAGAAGTACCTCCCGCGGATGGCGACCGGCGAGGTCCGCGGAGCGTTCTCGATGTCGGAGCCCGGCCTGGGCTCCGACGTCTCGGCGGTGTCCACCAAGGCCACCGTGTCGAAGGCGGACGACGACGGGACCGCCCTCGAGTACTCCATCACCGGGCAGAAGATGTGGCTCACCAACGGCGCCACCTCCACCCTCGTCGCGGTGCTCACCAAGACCGACGAGGGTGCCGACTCGGTCTACAAGAACATGACGACCTTCCTGGTGGAGAAGGAGGCCGGCTTCGGCGAGACCGCCCAGGGCGTCACGGTGCCGGGCAAGATCGAGAAGATGGGCTACAAGGGCGTCGAGACGACCGAGCTCATCCTCGAGGACCACCGGATCGCCGCGGACCAGGTCCTCGGCGGTGAGCCCGGCCGGGGCTTCGCGCAGATGATGGACGGCGTCGAGGTCGGCCGCGTCAACGTCGCCGCCCGCGCCTGCGGCCTGGCCTGGCGGGGCTTCGAGCTCGGGATCGCCTACGCCCAGCAGCGCAGGACCTTCGGCAAGCCCATCGCCCAGCACCAGGCCGTGCTGTTCCGCCTCGCGGAGATGGCGACCAAGGTCGAGGTCGCCCACACGATGATGGTGAAGGCCGCCCGCCTCAAGGACACCGGCCAGCGCATGGACGTCGAGGCCGGCATGGCGAAGATGGTCGCCAGCGAGTACGCCAACGAGGTCGTGGAGGACTCCTTCCGCATCCACGGCGGCTACGGCTACTCCAAGGAGTACGAGATCGAGCGCCTCATGCGCGAGGTGAAGTTCATGCTCATCGGCGAGGGCACCTCCGACATCCAGAAGATGATCATCGGCCGGAGCCTGCTCAGCGAGTACGAGCTGCGCTGAGCGCCGCCGGTCCGGCGCCTCGGGCCGATCAGTTCGCGGCCGCGACCTCCGCGGCGGCGTCCGCGGCCGCGAGCGCCTCGCTGGCCGCCTCCACCACGTCGGGGGAGAGGACGTGCTCGATCGCGAGCGCCGACGCCCCGAGCACGGCGGCCTCGCGGCCCGCGCGCGAGGTGACGATGCGCAGGTGCTCCGTGGCGAGCGGCAGGGAGCGCTGGTAGACGGACTCCCGGATGCCGGCGAGCAGGTGCTCCCCGGCGCCGGCCACCTGGCCGCCGATCACGACGACCGACGGGTTGATGAGGTTGACCATCGTGGCGACGACCTCGCCGATGTCGCGGCCGGCCTGCCGGACGACGGCCATCGCGACCTGGCTCCCGGAGCGCACCAGCTCCACCACGTCGCCGCCGGTCTCGGCGTGCTCGCCCTGGGCCCGCACGGCGGCGGCGAGCGCCGGCCCGGCCGCGACGGCCTCGAGGCAGCCGAAGTTGCCGCAGCGGCACGGCACGACGTCGGCACCGGGCACGCGGACGTGGCCGAGGTCGCCGGCCGTGCCCTGGGCGCCGCGCTGCAGGATGCCGCCGGTCACGATGCCGGCGCCGATGCCGGTGGCGACCTTGATGAGCACCAGGTCGTCGACGTCGCGCAGGTGCCGGCGCCGCTCGCCCAGCGCCATGATGTTGACGTCGTTGTCGACGAGCACCGGGACGGGGTAGCTGCCCTGGAGGTAGCCGGGCACGTCGAAGCGGTCCCACCCCGGCATGATCGGCGGGTTGATCGGCCGGCCGGTCGAGTACTCCACCGGGCCGGGGAGGCCGATGCCGATGGCGGCGAGGTCCTCGATCGGGCGGTCGTTGGCGGCGACGAGGTCGCGGACGGACTCCACGACCCAGTTGAGCACCGCCTCCGGGCCGTCGGCCACCGAGATGCGCGTCTCGACCTCGCCGAGGATCGAGCCGTTGAGGTCGGTCAGTGCGGCGCTGGCGTGGGTGGCGCCGACGTCGACGCCGACGACCACCTTGGCCGTCGGGTTGAGCGCGAACAGGGCCGGGGGCCGCCCGCCGGTGGACCGCGCACCGCCGAACGGCGCCACCAGGCCCAGGCGCATCAGGGTGTCGATCCGGGCCGTGATCGTCGACCGGGCCAGCCCTGTCGCCTCGGCCAGCTGGGCGCGGGTCCAGGGCCTTCCGTCACGGAGGAGATCGAAAAGCTCACCGGTGCGCACAGTTGGAGTCAAGCACATGCACGACTTTGCACGCTAGACCTGAGACTTTTGGCAGGTGCTCGACAAAAGCCGGTGACGCATGCCACAGTGTGCCTGTGAGCACTCCTGCCCTCGTCGCGACCGGGATGACCAAGAGCTTCTTCGGCAACACCGTCCTCTCCGGCCTCGACCTGACCCTCGAGCCGGGTCAGGTGCACGGCCTGGTCGGCGAGAACGGCGCCGGCAAGTCCACCCTGATGAAGATGCTCGCCGGCGTCTACACCCCCGACAGCGGGACGATCGTCGTCGGCGGCGAGCAGGTCTCCTTCAGCCACCCCGTCCAGGCGCAGCGCGCCGGCGTGTCGACGGTGTTCCAGGAGTTCAACCTCCTGCTCGAGCGCACCATCGCCGAGAACATCTGGCTGGGCCGCGAGCCGCGGCGCTTCGGCAAGGCCGGTCCCGTCGACACCGCCCGGATGCGCCGCGACACCGAGGAGCTGCTCGACGGCCTCGGGGTCTCCGGGCTCAAGGCCGGCACCCTGGTCCGCAGCCTCTCCGTCGCCGAGCAGCAGATCGTCGAGATCGCCAAGGCCGTCAGCTTCGACGCCAAGGTGATCCAGATGGACGAGCCCACCGCGGCGCTCGCCGACCACGAGGTCGAGCTGCTCTACTCCATCATCCGCCGGCTCACCGACCGCGGCGTCGCGATCGTCTACGTCTCCCACCGGCTCAAGGAGATCTTCGACCTCTGCCAGACGATCACGATCCTCAAGGACGGCCAGCACGTCGCCACCCGCCCCGCGGGCGAGCTCAGCGAGGCCGAGCTCGTGCGGCTGATGGTCGGGCGACCGCTGACGACGTACTTCCCGGAGAAGCCGGCCGACGTGGTCGTCGGCGACGTGCGGCTCGCGCTGTCCGGTGTCGGCAACGGCTACGTCGACGACGTCTCCCTCGAGGTCCGCGCCGGTGAGATCGTCGGCATCGCCGGGCTCCAGGGCTCGGGTCGCACCGAGCTCCTCGAGACGGTGTTCGGCGTGCACCCCGTCGCGCGGGGGAGCATCACCCTCGACGGCGCCCCGCTCAAGGTCAGCAGCCCCCGCCAGGGCGTACGCTCCCGCCTCGCGTTCATCACCGAGGACCGCAAGGCCAAGGGCCTCGCCCTCAACCAGTCGATCCTCGACAACGCCCTGGGCGTCGTGCGCTCGGTCTTCCCGCGGCGCACGTCCGTCGCCCGCCGGGAGATGCCCGGCGTGCTCTCCGGGCTCGAGGTCTCGGCACACAGCCTCGGGCAGGAGGTGCAGTTCCTCTCCGGCGGCAACCAGCAGAAGGTCGTCCTGGCCCGCTGGCTGAGCATCGACCCGCTCGTCGTGCTGATGGACGAGCCCACCCGCGGCATCGACGTGGGCGCCAAGCACCGCGTCTACGAGCTGATGCGCGAGCTGACCCGCAAGGGCGTCGCCGTGCTGATGGTCTCCAGCGAGCTCCCCGAGGTCATCGGCATGTCCGACCGGATCCTCGTGATGAAGGACGGCACGCTCGCCGGCGAGCTGCCGGCGGGCGCGAGCGAGGAGGCCGTGCTGGCGATGGCCACCGGAGCGACGAACGAGGAGGAGGCGGCATGAGCGCCACCGCTGCCCGTACCCCGGGGACCCCCGAGTCCCCGCGCACCCCGAGCACCCCGGACGGTCCCGGGGCCACCGAGCCGAAGGAGTCCGCCCGCCGCCGCCGCGCGGCGCGGCCCAAGGGCGCCCGGCGCCTGGACTCCACCGCCCTGATCTACCTCGTGCTGGTGGGCGTCGTGGTGGTCTCGGTGGTGCTGACCGGCATCGAGGGCCGCAACTTCTTCAGCCAGGGCAACATCTGGGCGATCCTCACCGCGATGAGCGTGCTGGGCCTGATCGCGATCGGGCAGACGCTGGTCATCCTCGTCGGCAGCCTCGACCTGTCGGTGCCCTACGTCGTGAGCCTGTCGACCCTGATCGCCGCCGGCGGGATGAAGGGCCTGGACGCCAACGTGCCCGCCGCCGTCTTCAACACCCTGGTCGTCGCGGCGGTGATCGGCCTGGCGATGGGCGTGCTGGTGAGCGTCTTCGACGTCCACGGGTTCATCGCCAGCCTCGGCGTCGGACTGATCGTCAGCGGCTACCTCGCCACCAACTACCAGGGCAGCCACGGCGCCGCCGCCCCTGACCTGCGCCTCATGGGCCGCAGCGGCATCGCCTCGATCATCCCCACGGCGTTCCTGCTCCTGCTCGTCGCCGCGGCACTGGTCACCCTCGTGCTGCGCTACACGCGGCTGGGCCACCACCTGTACGCCATCGGCGGCAACCGCGACGTCGCCCGCATGTCCGGCGTGCGCACCGCGCTGCCGGTGATCTCGGCACACGTCATGTGCTCGGTGCTGGTCGCGATCGCCGGTCTGCTCCTGCTCTCGCGCACCGGCGTCGGCTCGCCGACGATCGGCTCGCAGGGCCGCTACGACCTGCTGTCCATCGCGGCCGTGGTCCTCGGCGGCACCCTGCTCGCCGGCGGCAAGGGCAGCGTGATCGGCACGATGGGCGGTGTCGCGATCTTCGCGGTGCTCGACAACGTCATGGGCGTCATGCAGGTCAACCCGTTCCTCAAGGACTTCGTCCGGGGCCTGGTCATCGTGCTCGCGGTCGCGGTCTACGCCCGCCGCAGCGTGGTCCGCCGCCCACCCCGCTTCGGCGGCACCCGACCCGTCCTGCCCGGCGCGATCGCCGGCTCGACCCAGAAGGGAGAGGGCGCATGAGCACCGCGACCTCCAGCCCCACGACCCGCCCCCTCCCGCTGACGGAGGGCTCCTTCCTCCAGCGCGTGGTCCGCGGCGCCGTGACCCCCGGCGGGGCGGTGTTCATCCTCCTGGCGGTCCTCTTCGTCGCGGTCGTGGCGGTGAACCCCAGCTTCGGCGAGCCGCCGCAGCTCATCCGCTTCATCGGCCGCACCGCGCCGATCGTCATCGCCGCCATGGGGCAGTACTACGTCATCGTCTCCGGCGAGTTCGACCTGTCGATGGGCGCGGTCATCGCCACGCAGGTGGTCATCGCGGGCAACTACATCGGCGAGGACGAGAGCCGCGTGCTCCCCGCCATCGGGCTGATGCTCCTCATCGGCGTGGTCGTGGGCCTGGTCAACGGCCTGGGCACGACGTTGCTCAAGGTGCCCAGCTTCATCGTCACGCTCGGCACGATGCTCGCGCTCGGCGGACTGGTGCGCTTCCTCACCGGCGGCGCGGCGACCGGCAACCCCGTCGACACCTTCCGCGAGATCGGCCGCGGGGGCATCCAGGACGTCCCGGTCCTCGAGGTGCTGCCGTACTCGGTGATCATCCTGGTGGCCGTCGCCGCCGGCTCCGTGTGGCTGATGCGCTCGCCGTTCGGCCGCACCCTGATCGCCGCGGGCGACAACCCTGACGCCGCCACCCTGGCCGGGGCGCACGTGTGGTGGATCAAGACGCGGGCGTTCATCCTGTCCTCGCTGTCCGCCACGGTTGCCGGCATCCTGCTGGTGGGCTACGCCGGTGTCCACCCGTCGGTCGGCGCGGGCTACGAGTTCCAGGCGATCACCGCCGTCGTCCTCGGCGGCGTCGTCCTCGGCGGAGGCCGCGGCTGGGTGCTGTCCGCCGCAGCGGGTGCCCTCGCCCTCGAGCTGCTCTTCTCGTTCCTGAACTTCCAGGAGGTCGAGTCCACCTGGAGGAACTCCGTCCAGGGACTCATCATCATCCTCGCCGTCGCCGTCGCGGCCCGCGCCTGGTCGCTCGGTCGGCGTCCGTCTTCTCGGCCAGCTCCACCTGCACCACCATCCACCCCTGCCCGACCGGGCACTGAAACAGGAGATAATTGATGCGCCACAAGATCCACCGCGCGCCGATGGCCGTGGCCTCGGCCCTGCTGCTCGGGGTGTTCGCCACCTCCTGCAGCACCGAGGACCCGACGGGCTCCACGACGGGGACCGACGAGAGCTCGGAGACCTCGGAGTCCCCGGACGCCTCGGAGAGCCCGGCCGAGGAGCAGGAATGGTTCGACCAGGAGCTGTACGACACCCAGTTCGAGCAGCGCTCGGCCACCTTCGAGGGCGACCCCGAGGAGCCGTACCTGCAGTACATCGACGGTGAGATGACCGACACCGCGGAGTACAAGGCCAACGGTCCGATGAAGGCGTGCTTCGCCAACGCCTCGATCTCGAACCCGTGGCGCCAGACCGGCTGGATCACCATGAACCAGCAGCTCAAGGACCTGCAGGACCAGGGCGTCATCTCCGAGATGGAGACCCGCGACGCCGGTGACGACGACAACACCCAGATCGCCGACATCGACTACTTCATCTCCGAGGGCAACTGCGACGCCTTCATCATCTCGCCGAACTCCACGGCCGCCATGACCGACGCGGTCGAGCGCGCCTGCGAGACCGGCAAGCCCGTCGTGGTCTTCGACCGCGGCGTGCAGACCGACTGCGCCACCACCTTCATCCACCCGATCGGTGGCTTCGCGTGGGGCATCGACACCGCCGAGTTCCTCATCGACAACCTGGAGGAGGGTGACAAGGTCGTCGCGCTGCGCATCCTGCCCGGCGTCGACGTGCTCGAGCAGCGCTGGGCCGCGGCCGAGAAGCTCTTCGAGGAGAACGGCATCGAGGCGGTCGACTACTTCACCGGCGCCGACCCGACCGAGATCAAGAAGATCATCACCGACGAGCTCGGCAAGGGCGAGGTCCAGGGCGTGTGGATGGACGCCGGTGACGGCGCCGTCGCCGCGATCGAGGCATTCGAGGACTTCGGTGCGGACTACCCGGTCATGACCGGTGAGGACGAGATGAGCTTCCTGCGCAAGTGGGAGGAGACCGGCCTGACCGGCCTCGCGCCCGTCTACTCGAACTTCCAGTGGCGCACCCCGCTCCTCGCGCTGCAGAAGATCTTCGCCGGCGAGGAGGTCCCGAAGGAGTGGGTCCTGCCGCAGACGCCGATCACCGAGGACGAGCGTGCCGACTACCTCGAGGCCAACGACGGCATGCCCGACGGCCACTACGCCAAGTTCGGTGGCGAGAACCTCCCCGGCTACCCCGAGGTGTGGCAGGAGCGTCAGATCCCCTGACGGGTCTGATCACCAGCAGCGGCACCAGCTCCACCAGCAGCACCTGAGACGCGTCGGTGGGCCGGGTCCCGAGACCCGGCCCACCGGCAGCACCTGCATCCCCACCCCGTCAGCTCCACCACCTCGACCCGTCACCGGAAGGACGGCCCCCGCATGCGAGAGATCGGCGTCAACACGTGGGTCTGGACCTCGCCGCTGACCGACGCGGACGTGGCCGACGTGCTGCGGCGGATCGCCGACATGGGCTTCGACGCCGTCGAGATCCCGCTCGAGAACGCCGGTGACCTGAGCGTCCCGGTCGTCGCCGACGCGCTCGCCGAGACCGGCCTGACGCCGTGCGTCGTCGGTGCGATGGCGCCGGGCCGCGACCTCGTGGACGCCTCGTGCGTCGCGGACACCCAGGACTACCTCCGGGCCTGCACCGACTTCGCCGCCGGCATCGGCGCACGCTCCGTGTGCGGCCCCTTCTACGCCTCGACCGGTCGGGTGTGGCGGATGGACGCCGACCAGCGCGCGGCGGCGTACGACGACCTGCGGGCGAACCTCGCCCCCGTCGTCGACCACGCGGCGGCGCAGGGGGTGCGCCTCGGCGTCGAGCCGCTCAACCGCTACGAGACGTCGCTCATCAACACCGTGGACCAGGCCCTCACCGCGCTCGAGCCGCTGCTCGGCGAGGGGCTCGGCCTGGCCCTCGACAGCTACCACCTCAACATCGAGGAGCGCTCCAGCGCCGACGCGATCCGCGCCGCGGGCGCACACCTGGCGCACGTCCAGGTCTGCGGCAGCGACCGCGGCGCCCCCGGCGGCGACCAGACCGACTGGCGGCAGCTCGTGGCCGCCCTCGACGAGGTCGGCTACGACGGCCCCCTGGTCATCGAGAGCTTCACCGCGGACAACGCATCCATCGCCACGGCCGCCTCCATCTGGCGGCCGCTGGCACCCACCCAGGACGAGCTCGCCCGAGACGGCTTGACCTTCCTCCGGTCCCTCGCCTGAGCGACCCTCACCGCAAGTCAGGAGAAGCACGTGACCAGCACACCCAGCGCCTCGGGCGCCGCCGGGTCCCCGGGAGTCGCCGTCATCGGATACGCCTTCATGGGCAAGGCGCACTCCCACGCGTGGCGCAACGTCGCCGCCCTCCACCCCGGCGCACCCGGCGTACGCCGGCAGGTGCTGGTCGGGCGTGACGAGGACGCCGTCGCCGCTGCCGCCGGCCAGTTCGGCTGGGCGGAGTCAGCCACCGACTGGCGCGCGGTCCTCGAGCGCGACGACATCGACATCGTCGACGTCTGCGTGCCGGGGCACCTGCACGCCGAGGTGGCGATCGCGGCTCTCGAGGCGGGCAAGCACGTGGTCGCGGAGAAGCCGCTCGCCAACACCCTGGCCGAGGCCGAGAAGATGGTCGCCACCGCGCGCGCCGCCCGCGAGCGCGGCGTCCACTCGATGGTGGGCTTCAACTACCGCCGGGTGCCGGCGCTCGCGCTGGCCCGGCGGCACATCGCCGAGGGCCGCCTCGGCGACGTGCGCCAGGTCCGCATCGCCTACCTCCAGGACTGGCTGGCCGACGCGGAGGCGCCGATGACGTGGCGGCTGCGCCGCGAGCTCGCCGGCTCCGGTGCGCTGGGCGACCTCGCCTCGCACGCCATCGACCAGGTCCGCTTCCTGCTCGGCCAGGAGGTGACCGAGGTCAACGCGCTCACCCAGACGTTCGTCCCGCGGCGCACCGGCGCCTCCGGGCTCGAGGACGTCACGGTCGACGACGCCGCCTGGAGCACGATGCGCACGTCCGGCGGCGCCATCGTCAGCCTCGAGGTGACCCGCATGGCGACCGGCCGCAAGAACGCGCTGGGCATCGAGGTCTACGGCAGCACGGGCGCGCTGCGCTTCGACCTCGAGTCGCTCAACCACCTCGACGTGAGCCTCGACGGCTCCGGCACCTTCTGCCGGCAGCTCGTCACCGACCCGGGCGACCCGTACATCGACGGCTGGTGGCCGCCGGGGCACGTGCTCGGGTGGGACGCCACCTTCACCAACCAGGCGGCCGACTTCCTCGCGGCCCTCGCCGCGGGGCAGGAGCCGACACCGTCGTTCGAGGACGGGCTGGCGGTCCAGCGGGTGCTCGCCGCGATCGAGACCAGCGCGACGCGGGGTGGCAGCTGCACGCGCGTCGACGAGGGACTGGAGCACATCTGATGGGTCGACCGTTCACCCTGTTCACCGGCCAGTGGGTCGACCTGCCGCTGGAGGAGGTCGCCCGGCTCGCCGCCGAGTGGGGCTACGACGGGCTCGAGGTCGCCGTCTCCGGCGAGCACCTCGACGCGTGGCGCTGGGAGGACGACGACTACGTCGCGGAGCGGCTCGGCATCCTGGAGAAGCACGGCCTCCAGCTGCACGCGATCTCCAACCACCTCACCGGCCAGGCCATCTGCGACGACCCGATCGACTTCCGGCACCAGGCGATCGTCCGCGAGCGCGTGTGGGGCGACGGCGACCCGGAGGGCGTGCGGCAGCGGGCCGCCGAGGAGATGAAGCTGACCGCCCGCCTCGCGCAGAAGCTCGGCGTCAAGACGGTCGTGGGCTTCACCGGCTCCTCCATCTGGCAGTACGTCGCGATGTTCCCGCCGGTGCCCGCCGAGCGGATCGAGGCGGGCTACCAGGACTTCGCCGACCGCTGGAACCCGATCCTCGACGTCTTCGACGAGTGCGGCGTGCGCTTCGCGCACGAGGTGCACCCCTCCGAGATCGCCTACGACTACTGGACGACCCGCAGGGCGCTCGACGCGGTGGACAACCGGCCGGCGTTCGGCATCAACTGGGACCCCAGCCACATGATGTGGCAGGGCATCGACCCCGTCGCGTTCATCACCGACTTCGCGGACCGGATCTACCACGTGGACTGCAAGGACACCCGGATGCGGATGGGCGGCGGCCGCAACGGCATCCTGTCCTCGCACCTGCCCTGGGACGACCCGCGGCGCGGCTGGACCTTCGTGTCCACCGGGCACGGCGACATCCCGTGGGAGGACTGCTTCCGCACACTCACCGCGATCGGCTACGACGGCCCCATCTCGGTCGAGTGGGAGGACGCCGGGATGGACCGGCTGCGTGGCGCCCCCGAGGCGCTGGCACGCCTGCGCGGGCTCGACTTCGACCCGCCGGCGCAGTCGTTCGACGCCGCCTTCAGCAAGCAGTCGGAGGGCTGAGCGGGCCTACACTCCCCGCATGAGGGGATTCCGCGCCCGGGACGCGGACCGCGACCGCTGCGTCGAGGTCATCGAGGCGGCGTACGCCGACGGCCAGATCGGCGACGCCGACCGCGAGCTGCGCACCTCGCGCGCGCTGTCGGCAGAGACGCTCGACGAGCTCGAGACGCTCACGCGCGACCTGCAGCCGCCCCCGGGGCCCGCCGAGCCGGTCCGCGCCCCGGCCCCGTCGGGGCCCGTCCGGCCCCGACGCCCGGTCGCCGTGCTGGCGGCGCTCGGCGCCGCCGTCGTGGTCGTCGCCGCGGGAGCGGTTGGCCTGGCGGTGCTGTCCACCACCGACGACACGGGAGGGCAGCCGGCGGTCGAGGTCAGCGGTGAGGCGGTCCCGGTGCCGGACCCCGCCGTGGCAGGGGATCCTGCCGAGTTCGAGATGACCGCAGCAGGGGTGCGCCGCTTCCTCCGGGCCTACGAGCAGCAGTTCGGGACGCTCGACGCCTGGGACGTGGCCTTCTACCCCGACCGGGTCGGCGCCGACGTCCCGGTGCGGGGATCGCGCCCGCGCTTCGAGGCCTGGACGTGGGACGGCAGCTGGGAGCGCACGTCCGAGGCGCAGGCGATCCGCCCGAGCCACACCGGCGTCGTCGACCTGGGCCGCATCGGGCCGGACCGCCTGGTCGCCAACGTCCGCACCGCCGAGCGCACCCTCGGCGTCCAGCGCGGGACGTTCAGCCACGCGGTCCTGTGGCGCCACGACGAGGTGGGCCCGACGCTGAACATCCACGTGGGCAACACGTTCGGCGAGGGCGGCTACCTGCGCACGACCCTGGCCGGCGACCGGGTCGTGGCGCGCTTCCCCTACGACAGGTGACAGGTCGCCCTAGACTCGCGGGCCATGAGCGGCTTCCGGGCGAGGGACGCGGACCGGGACCGGTACGTCGAGGTCATCGAGACCGCTTTCGTCGACGGTCAGCTCGGCTCGGAGGACCGCGACCTGCGGGTCGCCCGCGCGCTGACCGCCGAGACGCTCGCAGAGCTCGACGCGCTGACCCGCGACCTGCAGAACCGACCCGACCCCCTCCTCGTCCGGCCGGCTCGCGCCCCGGCTGCGGCCCGTCCGCGCCCACCGGCGTCCGGCGACAGCGGTGCCGGCAAGCTCATCGGGGTCGCCGTGTCGGTGGTCGCCGGGCTCGTGTTCGTCGGCGCCGTCTCCTCGATGCACGACGCCCAGCGGGAGTGGGGCACGGACCCGGCCGTCGAGTGGGGCACGGACCACGCGGGCGTGCCGTGGCAGCAGGTCGAGGCGGTCGAGCACGCGCCCGGCTTCTCGATGACGCCGCGTCACCTGCGTGAGCTCGTCGCCGCCTACGAGGAGCAGTTCGGCACGCGGGAGGCCTACGCCGTCGCGTTCTTCCCCCGGCGCGTCACCGTCCAGGTTCCAGTGGCGGGCGACCGGGCGCTGTCCGAGCGCTGGACCTGGGACGGTGTGTGGAGCCAGGACGCGGACGCGGTCGAGGCCGACCCGGCCCGCCTGCGCGTCGACGTCGGCGCCGTCGACGCACACCGGCTGGTCGACAACATCGCCATCGCCAGGCGCGCCCTGGGGGTGGAGCGCGGGCGCTTCACGCACGCGCTGCTGACCCGGCGCGGAGCGGAGCCGGCCGAGATCGCCATCCACGTCGGCAACGAGCTCGACGAGTCGGGCCACCTCAGCACGACCCCGGCGGGAGAGATTCTGCGCCGCCGGCCCTACGACAGGTGACGGATCCCACCTGGGGCGGACCGCTCCGGAGGGCCTGGCTGCGGCACGATGAGCGCCATGAGTGCTGCCAAGACGAACGCCGGCAACTTCTTCGAGGACTTCGCCGTCGGGCAGGTCATCGACCACGCCACCCCGCGCACCGTGACAGAGGGGGACCGCGCGCTCTACGGCGCGCTCTACCCCACCCGGTTCGCGGTCGGGTCGTCGGCTGAGTTCGCCGCGTCGGTCGGTCTCGCGCCGCACCCGGTCGAGGAGCTAGTGGGCTTCCACGTCGCGTTCGGCAAGACCGTCCCGGACGTGTCGCTGAACGCGGTCGCCAACCTCGGCTACGCCGAGTGCCGCTTCCACGTGCCGGTGGTCCCCGGCGACACCCTCCGCACCCGGTCGGAGGTCATCGGGCTCAAGCAGAACTCCAACGGCAGGACCGGCGTGGTCTGGGTGCGGTCCACCGCGACCAACCAGCGCGGCGAGGTCGTCGTCGACTGGGCCCGCTGGGTCATGGTGCACAAGCGCTCCGCGGACTCGCCGGCGCCGGAGACGGTCGTGCCCGAGCTCGCGCCGGTCGTCGCGGCCGAGGACCTCGTCGTGCCGTCCGGCCTCGACTTCACGGCGTACGACGTCGCGGCCGCCGGCGCGCCGCACCGCCTGGGCGACTACGAGGTGGGGGAGCGGATCGACCACGTCGACGGCGTGACGCTCACCGACGCCGAGCACATGATGGCCACCCGGCTGTGGCAGAACACCGCCAAGGTGCACTTCGACACCGGGGCCCGCCCCGACGGCCGCCGGCTCGTCTACGGCGGCCACGTCATCTCCCTCGCCCGGGCGCTGTCCTTCAACGGGCTCGCGAACGCGCAGCTGGTTGCCGCCATCAACGCCGGCGCCCACGTCGCCCCGGCGTTCGCCGGCGACACCGTCCACGCGTGGTCGGAGGTCCTCGACGCGGCCGCTCTCGACGCGCCGGGGGTCGGTGCGCTGCGGCTCCGGCTGGTGGCGACGCGGGGCCGCGACGAGTCCATGACGCTGCGCGAGGAGGGGGCGTACGTCGACGGGGTGCTGCTCGACCTCGACTACTGGGCGCTCGTGCCCCGCTGAGGCCCGCCGGTCGGCTCCGCCCGTCAGCTCCGCCCGGTCAGTCGTCGGACGGCGCGCCGCACGGCGGACCGCGGGGCGGACTCCTGCGCCGGGTCGGCGCGGGTCACCGCCGGGGGCCGGCGCGGCGACGTGCGCGTCTCTAGGTCGGCCGCGATGGCGTCGAGCGCGTCGTCGAGCGAGTCCGGCGCGGGCCTGTCGAGCCGCGCCAGGACGGCGGTGGCGGCCGAGCGCACCTCGTCGTCGTCCACCTCGTCCGGCGTCCGTCCCTCCCGGGGGGCGGCGGGCAGCAGGTCGTCGAGGTCGCCGACCACGTCGTAGGAGCGCCTGCGCAGGTCGGCCACGATCCCGTCGGCGCGTGCGCGCACCCAGGCGGCGTGCTCGCCGGGGAGCACGAACGGCTCCGGCCGGGCGCTGCCGGCCAGCACGTCGCGGGCGAAGCGACCCTTGGCGTAGCGGGTGAGCTCGAGCGTCCGGCGCTGGCGGGGGATCCGCGCGTTGACCCGGCGCAGCAGCTCGGCCTCGACGATGCCGAGCGAGTCGTTGGGCAGTCGCGGGTCGGTCGAGAGGTCGTCGACGTCGACGTCGAGCACGTGGGCGGCTCGTCGCCAGAGCTCGTCGCGCGGGGCGCCCGGGGGCGGCACCGTCACGACGTGGACGCGCTCGGGGGGCAGTCCGACCGTCCAGCGGTCGAGGATCGCGGGGACGTCCTGGTAGCGCCAGAACTTCCGGTCCGCGGCGCCGTCGCGGACGGCGTCGAGGAACGCGCCGTAGGGCTGGCGGGCGCCCTGCTTGACGCGTTGCTGCCACGCCGAGGGCAGGACCCGCGCGAGGTCGCGCACGGTGAGCACGAGGTGGACCTCGTCGGCCGCACCCGACACCTCGGCCAGCGCGCGCCGGGCCGCCTCGGGTGGGGAGTCGGAGAAGTGCTCGTGGCTGATGAGCACGTCGTCGTGCCACTTGCCCGCCTGCTCGAGCATCCGCTGCCACGCGCCCCGCTCCTCCGTCGAGAGCCTGCCGACGAGGGCGTCCATGCCCTTGACGACCGCTGCGGCGAGGAAGTGCTCGCGCATGACCGCGCCCGGCAGCAGCAGCCCTCGGTGGCGCAGGGTCTCGTGGTGCTGCCACCACAGGTCGTGCAGGTACGTCGTGCCCGACTTCGCGGTGCCGACGTGGAGGAACACGCGTCGGGCCATGCGGCGACCCTATCGCCGGCGCCCACGCCGGGGCGGCAGACTCCTCCCGTGGCCTGGGATCGCGAACTCTCCTACGACGTGTCCCCCCGCGTGCAGGCGGCGTTCGAGGCCCGGCTCGACGAGAGCCTCGGCCCCCGTGACCCGTCGCTGCTGCTCCAGGTGGTCCGTGAGCTCGACCTTCCTCCCGACAGCCGTGCCGTGGACGTCGGGTGCGGGGTGGGCACGTACGCCGTGCGCCTGGCCATGCACTTCGGCCTCCGGGTGCTCGGGATCGACCCGGTCCAGCGCCACCTGGACGCCGCCCGGGCCGCGCGGCGCGACCTGGTCCCCGACATCGCCTCGCGCCTGTCGTTCGAGCGCGCCGCGGCCACGGACGTCCCGGTCCCCGACTCATCGGTGGACCTCGTCTGGTGCCGCGACGTGATGACCCACGTCGAGCGCCCCGACCAGGCCTACGCGGAGTTCGCCCGCGTGCTGAGACCGGGCGGCCACGTCGTGGCGTACCAGCCGGTGGTCACCGACCTCCTCGCCCCCGAGGACGCGGAGCGGCTGCTCGAGGTGAGGGGCGTGGTGCCGTCGTCGGCCGACCCGGGCGTCCTCGACGCGGCGATCGCCGACTCGGGCCTCGAGGTGGTCGAGACGTTCGACCTCGCGAGCGAGTGGGCCGAGTGGTCGCAGGAGCAGGACGGCGTCGCGGGTCGTGCGCTCCTCCGCCTGGCCCGTCTGCTGCGCGAGCCCGACCGCTACCGGTCCGAGCTCGGCGACGCGGCGTACGACGCGATGCTGGGGGCGTCTCGCTGGGAGGTGCACCGGATGACGGGCGGCCTGGCCGACCGCGTCGACGTGCTGCGCAAGCCATGGCCGCGCGGGTAATCCCCTCGACCCGGCCCGACCGCTTTGGCAGGGTGGTGGCTCCGACCCTCACCAAGGAGGAGCCCATGGCCGACAAGGACGCCAACGCCGACCTCAAGGCGAAGATGCGCGAGGCCCTCGATCGCAAGAAGGGCCACCACCATCCCGACGACAGCGCAGCGGCGCGCGAGAAGGCCCACGGCTCGGAGGTCGGCGACCGCAACGTCGCCAAGCCGATGCACCGCCGCAAGTCCGGCGGGGGCGGCGTCTGACGCTGTCGGTCGACACGTCCCACCCGTGACGGCGGGCCGCGTGAGGGACGTCATGGTGAGCGGCGTGGCGGGCCGGCCGGTCGTGCGTGGCAGACTCGCGGCATGTCCTCCGGCGGCCCCGACTCCTCTGGTCCCGAGCTCTGGATCGTCCGTCACGGCGAGACGGAGTGGAGCCGCGACGGACGGCACACCTCGACCACCGACCTGCCGCTGACCGAGGCCGGTGAGCAGGCCGCCACCTCGCTCGCGCCGCGGCTGGCCGAGGTGGCGTTCGACCTCGTCCTGACCAGCCCGCGCCAGCGCGCCCGACGTACCGCCGAGCTCGCCGGCTTCGCCGACGCGCAGCTCGACGAGGACCTCGTCGAGTGGGCCTACGGCGACTACGAGGGCGTCACGACGGCCGAGATCCGCGAGCAGGTGCCCGGCTGGACGGTGTGGAGCCACCCGTCGCCCGGTGGCGAGACGGCCGAGCAGGTGTCCGCACGGCTCGACCGCGTGGTGGCCCGGGCGCGCAAGCACGACCGGACGCTGGTGTTCGCCCATGGCCACTCGCTGCGGGTGCTGACGGCGCGGTGGCTGGAGCAGCCCGCCGAGGAGGGCCGGTTCTTCAAGCTCGACACCTCGACGATCTCGGTCCTCGGCTACGAGCGCGAGCACCCGGCGCTGCTGCGGTGGAACAGCTGACGTGCGCATCGACCTCCACACGCACTCCTCCGCCAGCGACGGCACCGACACCCCGGGCGACCTGGTGCGCGAGGCGGCTGCCGCCGGGCTCGACGTCGTCGCGCTCACCGACCACGACGCCATGTCCGGGTGGGCCGAGGCGCAGCGGGCGGCGGACGAGGCCGGCATCACGCTCGTCCCGGGCCTCGAGATCAGCACGACGTTCCGCCACCGGGGGGTCCACCTCCTCGGCTACCTGCCGGATCCGGCGTACCCTCCGCTCGTCGCCGTCCTCGACCGCATCCTCGCGGGCCGCACCGCACGCACGCCCGCGATGGTGGCCGCGCTGCAGGCACGCGGCATCGCGATCACCGAGGACGACGTACGCCGGGAGGCGGGTGGCTCCGTCGCGGCCGGTCGCCCGCACGTCGCCGACGCGCTGGTGCGCATGGGGATCGTCGCCGACCGCACCGAGGCGTTCCACGTGCTGCTGAACCCGGGCCGCCCCGGCTACGTCGACCGCTACGCGGTGCCGCTGGAGGAGATGATCCCGATCCTCGCCGCCGCCGGGGGCGTCGCCGTCATCGCCCATCCGTGGGGCCGCAGCGGCGGCAGCGTGCTCGACGAGGCCGCCCTCGCCTCGTTGAAGGAGCTCGGGCTCGCCGGGATCGAGGTGGACCACCAGGACCACAGCCCTGCGTTCCGCGCGCGCCTGCGGTCCATCGCCACGGACCTCGACCTCGTCGTGACGGGGAGCAGCGACCACCACGGCCTCGGCAAGGTCGGCCACGACCTCGGAGTGAACACGACGGACCCCGAGCAGTACGAGCGGCTGCTGTCCCTCGCCGGCCGGCCGCTCGGCGGCTGACGTGCCCGACCGGATCCTCGTCTACGGCGTGACGGGGAGCGGCAAGAGCACCGCGGCGCTCGCCATCGGTGCCCGCACCGGTCTGCCGGTGACCCTCGTCGACGAGCTGACCTGGCTGCCGGGCTGGGTGCCGGTCGAGCAACCGGTGCAGCGCGAGGTGTTCACCGAGATCGTGGCAGGGGAGCGGTGGGTGCTCGACTCGGCGTACGGCGCGTGGGTGGACGTCGTGCTACCGCGGGTGCAGCTGGTGGTCGGCCTCGATTACCCCCGCTGGCTCTCGCTGGGCAGGTTGGTCCGCCGAACCGTCACGGGCGCCGTCACCCGCGAGCCACGCTGCAACGGCAACGTCGAGTCCTGGCGCAACATGCTCGGCCGGCGATCCATCATCCGGTGGCACTTCCAGTCCTTCGCGCGCAAGCGCACCCGGATGCGGGCGTGGGCGGCCTCGGCGGACGGGCCCGAGGTGCTGCTGTTCCGTCGTCCGCGCGAGCTCGAGGCGTGGTTGGCCTCGCTGGGGGACGAGCGTCCGGTGGCCGAGTAGGCGCGCGTCGCGGCAGTGCCTGCCGTCGCCGTCACCCGCCGGTTCAGTGAGGGAGGGTGTGGGTACCCGTCGCGGCCACGACGCCCGGCGTGCCGCGCACGGACCGAACACGCTGACAGACACGTGCTGCTGTTCGAAAAGAGTTCTCCACAGATGTGTTCGGGCAGGCCAGGATGTCGGTGGGGTCTGGGAGACTGGACGCATGTCCACCACCACCCCGGCTGCTGTTGATCGGCCCTCGAGCCGTGCGGTGCTGGATCGTGCGGTCGCTGCGGTCGAGGCGCGGCGGCGCGCCGAGGTGGAGGTGCTGGAGGCGGCGTTGGCGTGGGCGCACGCCCACGTGGTGCCGGCCGGCACTGATGACGACGTGGTGGCCGGGTGGCGCTCGGGCACGGTCCCGGCGGTGGGGAGCGCTGCGGCGTTGTTCGGGGAGCGGGCCTTGCCGGTCGCGGGGGCGGGCACACCGCTGGTCGCGGAGTTCGCCGTGGTGGAGCTGGCGGCGGTGCTGGGGGTGTCGCACGAGGCGGCGTTGGCGCTGGTGGGTGACGTGCTCGACCTGGCGCACCGGCTGCCGCGGCTGTGGGCGCTGACCCGGGGGCTGGGGGTGCCGGTGCGGCTGGCGCGGGAGGCGGCGCGGGTCTCCCGCGACCTGGACGTGGTGGCGGCGGGGTATGCGGACCGGCT
>NZ_JAFMSY010000006.1:1489-4291 GCF_017916455.1 Nocardioides xinjiangensis
ACAGGAAGAGAAAACAACAGTGATTCCGAGAGTAGTGGCGAGCGAAATCGGATGAGGCTAAACCGCGGTTGTGTGATACCCGGCAGGGGTTGCAGTCGCGGGGTCGTGGGACCGCTCAATCGGATCTGCCGGTCCGGTGCAGAGTGAGAAACCAGTGTGGAAGTCGAAGCCGGTTGGAAAGCCGTACCGTAGAGGGTGATAGGCCCGTAGACGTAAAGCGCTGGCTCTGGAGCGTGTTCCCAAGTAACACGGAACCCCTGAAATTCCGTGTGAATCTGGCGGGACCACCCGTTAAGCCTAAATACTCCTTGATGACCGATAGCGGACAAGTACCGTGAGGGAAAGGTGAAAAGTACCCCTGGCGGGGAGTGAAATAGTACCTGAAACCGTGTGCCTACAATCCGTCGGAGCTTCGCCTTGTGCGGGGTGACGGCGTGCCTTTTGAAGAATGAGCCTGCGAGTTTGCGGTGTGTTGCGAGGTTAACCCGTGTGGGGAAGCCGTAGCGAAAGCGAGTCCGAACAGGGCGATTCAGTAGCGCGCTCAAGACCCGAAGCGAAGTGATCTATCCATGGGCAGGTTGAAGCGTCGGTAAGACGACGTGGAGGACCGAACCCACTTAGGTTGAAAACTGAGGGGATGACCTGTGGATAGGGGTGAAAGGCCAATCAAACTTCGTGATAGCTGGTTCTCCCCGAAATGCATTTAGGTGCAGCGTTGCGTGTTTCTTGCCGGAGGTAGAGCACTGGATAGCCGATGGG
Source organism: Nocardioides xinjiangensis (assembly GCF_017916455.1). GTDB lineage: Bacteria > Actinomycetota > Actinomycetes > Propionibacteriales > Nocardioidaceae > Nocardioides > Nocardioides xinjiangensis. The sequence goes on from NZ_JAFMSY010000006.1 coordinate 2,249, forward strand.
CCCTACAAGGTTACTGACGTTAGCCAAACTCCGAATGCCGGTAAGTGAGAGCGCAGCAGTGAGACTGCGGGGGATAAGCTCCGTAGTCGAGAGGGAAACAGCCCAGACCATCAGCTAAGGCCCCTAAGCGGTGACTAAGTGGAAAAGGATGTGGAGTCGCATTGACAACCAGGAGGTTGGCTTGGAAGCAGCCACCCTTGAAAGAGTGCGTAATAGCTCACTGGTCAAGTGATTCCGCGCCGACAATGTAGCGGGGCTCAAGTCATCCGCCGAAGCTATGGCATTCAACGAATACATCAGCACGGACTCGATCCGTGTTCAGTGCGTTGGATGGGTAGGGGAGCGTCGTGTGGGCAGTGAAGCGCCGGAGTGATCCAGGCGTGGAGGCCACACGAGTGAGAATGCAGGCATGAGTAGCGAATCACGGGTGAGAAACCCGTGCGCCGAATGATCAAGGGTTCCAGGGTCAAGCTAATCTGCCCTGGGTAAGTCGGGACCTAAGGCGAGGCCGACAGGCGTAGTCGATGGACAACGGGTTGATATTCCCGTACCGGCGAAGTTGCGCCCATGACGAACCCGGTGATGCTAACCACCCGAAGCATCATGGACCGGACCCTTCGGGGCGAGGCCGTGGTGTGGAGCGTGGGACCCGAGCTGGTAGTAGTCAAGCGATGGGGTGACGCAGGAAGGTAGCCCAGCCACAGCGATGGTTGTCTGTGGGCAAGCGTGTAGGACGTCTGGTAGGCAAATCCGCCAGACACGTGTCTGAGACGTGACGCGGAGCCAATCTGGCGAAGTGGGTGATCCTATGCTGTCGAGAAAAACCTCTAGCGAGCAACGAGCCGCCCGTACCCCAAACCGACTCAGGTGATCAAGTAGAGAATACTAAGGCGATCGAGACAACCATGGTTAAGGAACTCGGCAAAATGCCCCCGTAACTTCGGGAGAAGGGGGGCCGGATCCGTGAACCCACTTGCTGGGGGAAGCGGTGATGGCCGCAGAGACCAGGGGAAAGCGACTGTTTACTAAAAACACAGGTCCGTGCGAAGTTGTAAGACGATGTATACGGACTGACTCCTGCCCGGTGCTGGAAGGTTAAGAGGACCGGTTAGACACTTGTGTCGAAGCTGAGAATTTAAGCCCCAGTAAACGGCGGTGGTAACTATAACCATCCTAAGGTAGCGAAATTCCTTGTCGGGTAAGTTCCGACCTGCACGAATGGAGTAACGACTTTCCCACTGTCTCAACCATGGACTCGGCGAAATTGCACTACGAGTAAAGATGCTCGTTACGCGCGGCAGGACGGAAAGACCCCGGGACCTTTACTATAGTTTGGTATTGGTGTTTGGTACGGCTTGTGTAGGATAGGTGGGAGACTGTGAAACCTCGACGCCAGTTGAGGTGGAGTCAACGTTGAAATACCACTCTGGTCGTACTAGATGTCTAACCTAGGTCCGTTATCCGGATCAGGGACAGTGCCTGATGGGTAGTTTAACTGGGGCGGTTGCCTCCTAAAATGTAACGGAGGCGCTCAAAGGTTCCCTCAGCCTGGTTGGCAATCAGGTGGCGAGTGTAAGTGCACAAGGGAGCTTGACTGTGAGACAGACATGTCGAGCAGGGACGAAAGTCGGAACTAGTGATCTGGCCACGGCACGTGGAAGCGTGGTCACTCAACGGATAAAAGGTACCCCGGGGATAACAGGCTGATCTTCCCCAAGAGTCCATATCGACGGGATGGTTTGGCACCTCGATGTCGGCTCGTCGCATCCTGGGGCTGGAGTAGGTCCCAAGGGTTGGGCTGTTCGCCCATTAAAGCGGCACGCGAGCTGGGTTTAGAACGTCGTGAGACAGTTCGGTCCCTATCCGCCGCGCGCGCAGGAAACTTGAGAAAGGCTGTCCCTAGTACGAGAGGACCGGGATGGACGAACCTCTGGTGTGCCAGTTGTTCTGCCAAGAGCACGGCTGGTTGGCTACGTTCGGAAGTGATAACCGCTGAATGCATCTAAGCGGGAAGCACGTTTCAAGATGAGGTTTCCCACCACA
>NZ_JAFMSY010000007.1 GCF_017916455.1 Nocardioides xinjiangensis
AGGTAGCCGTACCGGAAGGTGCGGCTGGATCACCTCCTTTCTAAGGAGCACACACCCCGACATCCAGCTGGTCCATTGGGGGCCGCTCCACGTTCGCGTGGGGAGACTGGGTGCGCATGGTGGTGTCTTTCTAGTGGAATCGTCGACGTCAGGATCTTCTGCTCCTTCCTTGTGGGGGGTGGGGTTTCTGGTCATGTCTGTTCCTGGTGCCCGGTCGGGTGTCGGGGGTGGGGCGTGGTTGAGCACACTGTTGGGTCCTGAAGCATCAGGCGGTCGGGACGTTGGTCCTGGCTGGCTTGGGGTTTCTGGTCCTCCCTTCGCCTGCGGCGCGTGCGTGTCGTTGGGGTTGGTGGGGTTGTTGTTTGAGATCTGCATAGTGGACGCGAGCATCTTTGTAGCTCGTCTGACCTGCACGAGGTGGCCTTCGGGTTGTCTGGGTGGCGGGTCGTGACAAGTTGCGTATGGCATGGCCGGCTTTTCCTGGCTGGTCGTGTCGGCCGGCTCGCCCGTTGATTGTCGGGTGGGTTGGTGTGTGTTGTTTTGACGTTGTTGAGACAAGCTATGAAGGGCACATGGTGGATGCCTTGGCATCAAGAGCCGATGAAGGACGTTGGAGCCTGCGATAAGCCCTGGGGAGTTGGCAACCAAGCTGTGATCCGGGGGTGTCCGAATGGGGAAACCCAGCACGAGTCATGTCGTGTTACCCGCACCTGAACACATAGGGTGTGTGGAGGGAACGTCGGGAAGTGAAACATCTCAGTACCGTCAGGAAGAGAAAACAACAGTGATTCCGAGAGTAGTGGCGAGCGAAATCGGATGAGGCTAAACCGCGGTTGTGTGATACCCGGCAGGGGT